>NZ_BCWI01000012.1 GCF_001592125.1 Microbacterium hominis NBRC 15708 | reverse complement strand
GAGGGCCCCAGGCCCGAGTCGAAACGCCCCACCCCCGCCACCCGCACGTCACCGCCGCCCGGTCGTTGAGCGAGGGCCCCAGGCCCGAGTCGAAACGCCTCACCCCCGCCACCCGCGCGTGGCGGCCTCACGCGGGGAGCAGCTCGCTGCGCAGGAGCTCGACGAGCGCCTGCGCGGCGGAGCTGAGCGGACGTCGCCGCGCCCACGCGAGCGAGACGGCGAACGCGGGTACGGCGCCGTCCAGCGGCACGGTGCGCACCGGCATCCGACCGCGGTGCGCCACCGACGCCCTCGCGGATGCCGCGGCCGCCGCGAACTCCGGCACGATGGCCAGACCGAGACCCTGTGGCACGTAGGTGGCCGCCGTCGAGAGATCGGCGACCTCGATGAGCACACGCCGCGACACTCCGGCGTGGGCGAACGCGTCGTCGACGATGCGTCGCGACCCGTAGCCGGGCGGGAGGTCGATGAAGCTCTCCCCCTCCAGCTCGCCGAGAGCGACGCGGTCGCGGTCTGCCGCGGGGTGGCCGTCGGGCACGACGAGCACGTACGGCGACGAGGCGACGACCTCGCCCCGCAGTGTCGCGGGAAGCCCGTCAACGACGGAGAGGAGCGCCACGTCGATCTCGCCCCTCTCCAGCTGCGCCACCAGGCCCGTCGAGCCGAGCCCGGTCGCCCGCAGCTGCACCGCGACGGCCGGATGCCGCTCGTGATAGCGACCCAGCAGCCCCGGCACGTCGACGAGGTCGACCCCCGTCATGAGCCCCATGGTGACGGCGCCGCGCAGTTCTGTGGCCGCCGCCGCGACGGCTTCCCCGAGCTCGCGCACCTGCTCGAGGACCTGCTGCGCGCGGGTCAGCAGCTCCTCACCCGCACCCGTCAGGCGGATCTGCCGATGCGAACGGTCGAACAGCTCGACCCCCAGTTCGCGTTCGAGATCGCGCACGGTCGTCGAGACCGCCGACTGCGCCAGCAGCAGGCGATCGGCGGCGCGCGTGAAGCTCAACTCCTGCGCGACCGCGACGAACACGGAGAGGTGACGCACATCCATATCTCGATCATCCTCCCTCCGTGCAGCCCGAAATCATCTGCGCAGCAGATGAGTCGCATCGCGAACGCCGTCTTCCTCGCACCGCTCGCCGGGCGGAGCATGGAGTCATGAGCATCGCGCCGGTCCTCGCCCCGTCCCCAGCGGCTGCCACCGCCGCCGTCACCGCCCCGCCCGTCGGGACCCGTGCCGCCGACCGTGTCGTCGAGGTGCTGCGCGCCCACGGCGTGCGCTGGGTGTTCGGCGTCCCGGGCGCCAAGATCGACCCCGTCTTCGACGCCCTCGCCGCCGTACAGGGCGTCGCCGGCGCACCGCAGCTGATCACCTGCCGCACCGAGCAGAACGCCGTCTTCATGGCCGCCGCGGTGGGGCGTCTCACCGGCATCCCGGGCGTCGTCCTCGTCACGAGCGGGCCCGGCACGGCGAACCTCGCGACGGGACTGCTGACGGCGACGACCGAGGGCGACCCCGTCGTCGCGATCTGCGGCGCCGTCTCACGGTCGCAGCACCTCAAGCGGGCCCATCAGGCGATGGATGCCGTCGGCATGCTGCAGACGGTGACCGTCTCGGCCGCCGAGGTCACCGCGGCCGACAACGTCGCCGAAGCGATCGTCAACGCGTTCCGCGCCGCCACGCGGGAGCCGCGCGGCGCGGCGGCCGTCGTGCTCCCCTACGACGTGTCGACCGCGACGACCGCCGTCGGCTTCACCGAGCCGATCGTGCCGGCGGCGGTGGGCGGGGCGGCCGCCGACTCCGTCGACCGGGCCGCGGCGCTGCTGCGCGAGGCGCGGTTCCCGGTCGTGCTGGCGGGGGCGCGCAGCGGCGACCCGCGCACGGTCGACGCGCTGCACGCGCTGCTGCGCGCGACGGGCCTGCCGGTGGTCGAGACGTTCCAGGCCGCAGGGATCATCTCGCGCGACCTCGAGGACCACTACCTGGGCCGCGTGGGCTTCGCCCGCAACCAGCCGGGCGACGTCCTTCTGCACCACGCCGATCTCGTGCTGACGCTCGGCTACGACCCGGTGGAGTTCGTGCCCGCCGAGTGGAACCTCGGCAAGGAACGCCGGATCGTGCACGTGGACACCGTCGCGGCTGACATCGACAACGACTACCGGCCGGACGTCGAGCTCCTCGGCGACCTGGCCACCACGCTCACCGATCTGACGCGCGCGCTGCACACGCGCGGCGGCATCCCGCAGCGCGATGCGGCGACGGCGGTCATCGTCGAACGCGAACGCACGCGGCTGGCGGAGAACACCGACCTCGGCGACCCGCACCACGACGACGCGTTCGGTCTCGATCCGGTCGCGGTGGTCGCCGGCATCCGCGCCGCCCTGCCCGACGAGGCCACCGTGCTCTGCGACGTGGGATCGAACTACCTGTACATGGCGCGCCACTTCCGCACCTACCGGCCGCGCTCGTTGATGTTCTCGAACGGGCAGCAGACGCTGGGGGTGGCACTCCCGTGGGCGATCGCGGCGAGTCTCGCCGACGCGGGCGACCCGGTGCTCTCCGTCTCGGGCGACGGCGGCTTCCTCTACTCCGCCGTCGAGCTGGAGACCGCGGTGCGGGTCGGGGCGAGCTTCACGCACATCGTCTTCAACGACTCGGCGTACGACATGGTGGCGTTCCAGCAGGTCGAGAAGTACGGGCGCACCGCGGCCGTGGAGCTCGGCGCCTACGACGTCGTGGCCTTCGCCGAGTCGTTCGGGGCGCACGGACATCGCGTGACCCGGGTCGAGGATCTCGTCCCGACGATCGTCGCGGCCCTCGCCGAGCCCGGGCCGTCCGTCATCGACGTGCCCGTCGACTACCGCGACAACCTCCGCCGTCTCGGCGGCGACCTCCTCGCCGACGTGCTGCTGTGACCTCCCCCTCCTCTTCGCCTCTCGTCCCGAAAGGACCGCGCATGAGCGCTGAACGCCACACCCTGTTCCAGACGAGCCTGATGGCCGCGCTGCTGGACGGCATCTACGAAGACGACATGACCGTCGGCGAGCTGCTCGGCCACGGCGACTTCGGCATCGGCACGTTCAACGCCCTCGACGGAGAGATGGTCGTCGTCGACGGTGTCGCGTACCGGCTGCGCGGCGACGGCACGGCGGCCGCGGCATCCGCCGACTCCGCCACGCCGTATGCGGTGGTGACCGACTTCGTCCCCACGATCACCCGCTCGCTGCCCGACGGGGCCACGCGCGCGGAGGCCTCGGCCGCGATCGATGCGATCACCGCCTCGGCCAACTACATGTACGCGCTGCGCATCACCGGGCGGTTCCACCGCGTGACGGCGCGGACGGTCACCCGGCAGCAGAAGCCGTACCGCCCCATGACGGAAGCGACCGACGACGACGCCGTGCTCGAGTTCGACGACGTCGACGGCACGATCGTCGCCTTCCGCACGCCTCTGTACGAGCAGGGCATCGGCGTGCCCGGATGCCACGCGCACTTCATCGACGACGGACGCACCCGCGGCGGCCACGTGCTCGACTTCACCCTCGAGCACGGCACGGTCGAGCTGTGCCTGTGCACCGACCTGCATCTGCGCCTGCCGTTGACGACGGAGTTCCGCGAGGCCGCCCTCGCCCCCGAGGACCTGGCCGCCCAGCTCGCGAAGACCGAGCAGCACGCTCCCCTCCCCTGACCCCGCGCGCCGCGTTCCGGCGAGCCGCCATGCTGTGGCCGAGCCGCTATGTCGCGGGCAGTCCAAAGCATGGCGGCTCGGCCGGAGGATAGCGGCTCGGTGGGGGTGGGGGTGGGTGTGGGGGTCAGCGGAAGTCGCGGGAGCGGTGGCGCACGCCGACGCGCAGGTCTTCGAACGCGTCGGCGACGAGGTTCGTGACGCCCTCGGGTGAACGCTCGAGGATGCCGCGCGCGATGAGCGCCGGCGCATCCCGCAGCACCCGACGATAGCGGTCCCAGACGCCCTTCGAGCAGATGACGTTGACGAGGCCGTGCTCGTCCTCGAGGTTGATGAAGGTGATCCCGGATGCCGTCGCGGGCCGCTGCCGGTGCGTCACCAGTCCCGCGACCTCGACCCGCCGCCCGACCTCGTGCGTGCGCAGCTCGCGAGAGGTGAGCACCCCGCGCGCATCCAGCGGCGCCCGGTAATGCGTGAGGGGATGGTCGTCGGTGGAGATGCCCGTGGCCCAGAGGTCGGCGGCGAGCACGTCGTAGGTGGACTGGTCGCCGAACAGCGGGGGCTGCACGGCGACAAGAGAGTCGGGAAGGAACTCGGGCAGATCCTGGGCCGCATCGCCGGCCAGCCAGAGCCCCTGGCGCCGCGTGATGCCCATGCTCTCGAACGCCCCCGCCGTCGCCAGCGCCTCCACCTGGGCGGCCGTGGCACCCGTTCGCCGCACGAGGTCGCGGAGGTCGCGGAAGGGGCCGTCGCTCTCGCGCGTCGACACGATGCGCTGCGCGAGGGGCTTTCCCACCCCCGTGACCGCGGCCAGCCCCAGCCGGACGGCGAAACGGCCGTCCCGGCGATGGGCGGCCGACGCGTCGGGCGCGGCGGCATCGAACGGCGGCACCGGCGGCTGGTGGCGGTCGGTGCAGGCGGGGATGCCGGTGGGGACGCGTTTCGACTCGTTCGCTGCGCTCTCTCGCTCAACGACCGGAGGGGACGCGGCGCTCTCTCGCTCAACGACCGGGGAAGGGGCTGCGCTCTCTCGCTCAACGACCGGGTCGACGACCGGGGAAGGGGGTTCGTCGAGGGGTTCGAGACCGGCATCCACCCCGGAGGCGTGCAGATCGGGGCGACGCACGACGACACCGTGCCGGCGGGCGTCGGCGGTGAGGGTCGCCGGAGAGTAGAAGCCCATGGGCTGCGCACGCAGCAGCGCGGCGAGGAACGCGCCCGGGTAGTGCAGCTTGAGCCACGACGACGCGTAGACGAGCAGCGCGAACGACAGCGAGTGGCTCTCCGCGAAGCCGAAGTTCGCGAACGCCTGGATCTTCGCGTAGATGTCGTCGGCGACCTGTCCGACCAGCCCGTGCCGCGCCATCCCGTCGTACAGCTTCTGCCGCACCGACTCGATCCGCTCGATGCCGCGCTTGGAGCCCATGGCACGGCGCAGCACATCGGCATCCTCTCCGGTGAGGTCGCCGACGGCCATCCCCATCTGCATGAGCTGCTCCTGGAACACCGGCACACCGAGGGTCCGCTCCAGCACCGGTCGGAGCTTCTCGTGGGCGTACGTCGGCTCCTCCAGCCCCAGCTTGCGGCGCACGTACGGGTGCACCGCGCCGCCCTGGATCGGACCCGGCCGGATCAGGGCGATCTCGATCACCAGGTCGTAGAACCGCCGCGGCTGCAGCCGCGGCAGCAGCCCCATCTGCGCGCGGGACTCCACCTGGAACACCCCGATCGAGTCGGCGCGGCACAGCATGTCGTAGACCGCGGCCTCCTCCTTGGGGAGGGTGTCGAGCGTCCACCGCTCCCCCGTCGCGTCGGCGATGAGATCGAAGCAGTGCTGCAGCGCGGCGAGCATGCCGAGCCCCAACAGGTCGAACTTCACGAGCCCCATCCACGCGGCGTCGTCCTTGTCCCACTGGATGACGGTGCGGTTCTCCATCCGCGCGTGCTCGATCGGCACCACCTCGCCCACGGGACGCTCGGTGAGCACCATGCCCCCCGAGTGGATGCCGAGATGTCGCGGCGCCTTCAACAGCTCGGCGGCGTACTCGAGCACGCGATCGGGGATGTCGTGCGAGCCCGCGACGGCGCCGTCCCACCGCTCGACCTGCTTCGACCAGGCGTCCTGCTGACCGGGCGAGTGTCCGAGCGCCTTCGCCATGTCGCGCACCGCGTTCTTCGGACGGTACTGGATGACGTTCGCGACCTGCGCCGCCCGCTCGCGCCCGTACTCGCCGAACACCCACTGGATGATCTCCTCGCGCCGGTCGGCGTCGAAGTCGACGTCGATGTCGGGCTCCTCCTCGCGCATCGCGGACAGGAACCGCTCGAACGGCAGGTCGTAGTAGATCGAGTCGATCGCCGTGATGTCCAGCAGGTAGCAGACGGCGCTGTTGGCGGCCGAGCCCCGTCCCTGGCACAGGATGCCGCGGCGACGGGCCTCGGCGACGATGCCGTGGACGATGAGGAAGTAGCCCGGGAAGTCCTTCTGCGCGATGACGTCGAGCTCGCGTTCGATGCGCGCGCGGTTCTTCTCGGTGAGGTCGGGATACTTGCGCGGCACGGCCTCCCACACGAGGGTGCGCAGCCACGACATCGGCGTGTGCCCGTCGGGGACGGCCATCTTCGGCAGGGCCGGCTTGGCGCGGCGCAAGGGGAAGGCGAGCTCGTCGGCGAGCGTGACCGTGCGGGCGACCGCGCCCGGGTAGCGGCGGAACCGCCGCGTCATCTCGGCGCCCGAACGCAGATGCGCGCTCGCGTGCGACGGCAGCCAGCCGTCGAGCTCGTCGAGGCCGCGATTGGCGCGCACCGCCGCGACGGCGGCCGCCAGGTGCACGCGGTCGGGCACCGCGTAATGCACGTTGTTGCTCGCCAGCACCGGGAGCGAGCGCGCGGCGGCGAGCGCGGCGAGCACGTCGTTGTCGCGGGTGTCGGTGGGGGCGCCGTGGTCGATCAGCTCGACGTTCACCGCGTCGGCGCCGAACAGCGCGACGAGCCGGTCGAGCGCGGCGGCCGCGGCATCGGCTCCCCCGGCGGCGAGCGCCTGACGCACCGCGCCCTTGCGGCATCCGGTGAGGATCGTCCAGTGCCCGTCGGCGCGCGCGGCGAGCTCGTCGAGGTCGTACCAGGGCCGCCCTTTCTCCCCGCCGGCGAGCTGTGCGTGGGTGAGAGCCGCCGCCAGCCGGTGGTAGCCCTCCTCGCCGCGGGCGAGCACGAGCAGGTGCGAGCCGGCGGGGTCGGGCGACCCGGCCCGCGCGGCACTCGGACCGGCGAGCAGGCCCGTCGCACGCCCCGCCCCTTCCCCCGCGCCGCCGCTTGCCCCGAGCGAGAGCTCCGCCCCGAACACGGTCTTCACCTGAAGCTGCTCGGCGGCCTCCGCGAAACGCACGATCCCGTAGAAGCCGTCGTGGTCGGTGATCGCGAGGGCGTGCAGGCCCAGCCGCTCCGCCTCCTCGGCGAGCTCGGCGGGCGAGGACGCCCCGTCGAGGAACGAGAACGACGAGTGCGCGTGCAGCTCGGCGTACGGCACGGCATCCGTGGGCCGCTCGATCGGCGGCCGCTCGTAGGCACCGCGCTTGCGGGAGAAGGCGGGGCCGTCGCCGCCGTCCGGTGCAGGGTCGCCGCCGATCGCCGGCGCACCGAGCAGGCGGGCCATCTCCGACCAGCGGACCGACGGATTGTTGAACCCCATCAGTCGTACCTCCCCTCGATCTGCCAAACGCCTTCCTCGCACACCAGCAGCCAGGCGCCCTCCGCGACGTCGACCACCTGGAAGCGGTGCGCCCGCCGCGCCCGCTCGGGATCCCACGCGCGTTCGATCACCGGCCACGGTCCCGCCCAGGTGCGGATGCCGCGGCGCCGCCCGCCGAGCTCGATCGCCGCGGGGACGGCGGTCGGCTCCCCGCGGGCATCCACGGCGATCATGTCGCCGTCGGCATCCAGCACCGCGACCGGCATCCCCTCGGCGAACACCGTCGTCGGCAGCGGATCGGGAAGGCTCCCCGGCCAGGGACGCTCGCCCGTGCGCAGATCGGCGACGACGTTCCCCCAGGGCACGAGCCGCTGTCGTTCCGCGAGCCACCGACCGCCGCCGACCGCGGGAGTGAGCACGCCCTGGTGTCCGAGCATCGCCTGCACGCGCGAGAGCGCGCGATGCACGCGCTCCTCGGGACCCGACCCGAACAGCCGCGCGGTGTGGTGGGCGGCGGCATCCACCGCCTCGGGCTCGATGCGCACCCGCACGACCGCGCTGCGAAGCGCCCGTCCCGTCCCGCCGCCCCCGGCGCCGCTGGCGCCGCTCGTGCCCCCGGCGCCCCCGGTGCCCCCGGCACCGCTCGTGCCCCCGGCGCCCGTCGCCGCGCCCTGCTCGGCGAGCTGCCAGCGCACCCGGTCGACCACCGCGGCGGCGTCGAAAGCCCCGGGATGCAGCCACACCCGCTCGCTGCGCTCCCCGCGGTCGCCGGTGAGCACGACACGCAGCTCGGTGCAGACGAGCCCCTGCTCCCCGAGCCGGGAGACGAACTCCGCAGCCGGCATCCGCAGGGCGAACGCGACCTGGTCCGCGGTCTCGACCGGGGGCTCGAACGCGACCTCGCGGTGCAGCTCGGGCGGCGGCGTGCGCGCCGTCACGGGGCGCGGGTCGCGGCCGGCGGCCAGCGCGTGCAGCCGCTGACCGCGCGCGCCGAACCGCTCGACGAGCCGGTCGGCGCCGAGGGCCGCGACCTCGCCCAGCGTCTGCACCCCGAGCCGGCCGAACAGCGAGGCCAGCTCTTCGTCGAGCACCCCCACCGGCAGCGGCGAGAGGAAGGCCGCGGCCGAACCGGCCGGCACGATCCGCACCGGATCCTCCCGGCGCGTGCCGCCGCGGGCCGCCTGCTGGGCGGTGAAGGTGCCGTCGGCGATGCCCACCCGCACGTCATCGACGCCGAGGCTCGCCACGGCGCCCGCGAGCACCGTCGCCGCCGCGGCCTCACCGCCGAAATAGCGCGCCGGCCCGCGCGCGTGCAGGGCGCACAGTCCGGGCTGGATCACCTGCACGTTCGGTGCGGCCTCCTCGATCGCCGCGATCACAGGCCCGAACGCCCGATGATCGCGCACGGCGTCGGCATCCACCACCGTCAGCTGCGGGCAGCGGGCCTGCGCATCACGGCGACGCATCCGTCGCCGGACGCCCTCGGCGCGCGCCGCCGCCGAGCAGGCGACGACCATCCCCTTCTCGAACACGGCGATGGGCCCGTCGGCGTCCAGCGGGTCGTCGCCGTCGCGGGTGAGCGCGACGATCGGCCAGTCGGGCACCCACACGACCAGACTGCGCGGAGGGGGCGGGCCGCCCCGGACATCGGCATCCATCTCACACCGCCCGTCTCATCGGCACGGGCGCGGGCACGCGCGAGCGGCCGGCGCCTTCCCCCCCGCCGAGGCGGCCCTGCTCGTCGGGAAGCAGGAGCCGGTTCGATCGCGGCACGGGCGCGCGCCGGCTGGTCACCGTGACGGTGAGCTCTCGTCCCGACAGGATGCCGTGGCCCTCGCCGAGGCCCGACCACGACGGATCGGAGACGTCGATCATCGCCTCGGTCTGCGGCCAGGGGCCCTGCACGAGCAGCACGGCATCGCGTTCACGCATGCGCGCGGCGAGCCGGGCGACGTCGGCATCCTTCGCCCGGGCCGGCGGCCGCACCGCCACGACCGACAGCACATCGGCGAGCGTCGAGGTCACCGCGAGCCAGCGCTCGCCCGGATCGGGCACCAGGACGAGCCGCGACAGGTCCACGCCGGCGGCGCGCGCCGCTTCCACACCGACGTGCGGCATGCCCACGACGGCGCACCACGAGCCGGTCTGCGAGGGTTCGGCCAGCAGAGCGAACAGCAGCGACATCGACCGCCCGAGCGCGTAGGCTCCCCCCGTGCGCAGGCCTCCGCCGGGCAGCAGCGACGCCAGCGCCGGCGGCACCGGGAGCACGGGCGTGTCGAGGCGACGCCCCTGCATGCGCTCCATCTGCGCGCGCAGGGTGCTCACGGTGCCCGCGACGTCCGCGGCAGCGACGTTCCCCACGATCGGCCTCACTTCGACAGATTAGAACATGTGTTCTAGTACTTCAATGCCTCTGCGTCGAAGATAAGAACGGGTTCGGACATTGCGCGCCGCATCCCTCGACCGGCCGCGCCGGACGGCTCATCTGCGCGAAACATGCGACTGATAGGACGGACGCCATGACCCGTACGCTGACCATCACGGGCGCCTCCCTCATCGTGGAGCGCTTCGACGAGCCCGACCTCGACCGCACCGGCGACCTCGTGATCGGCGCGGACGGCCGCGTCGGCGTCCCGACCGCGGAGCCCGCCGCATCCGCGCACGACACCCTCGACGCCGAGGGCGGCCTCGTCACCCCCGGTCTCGTCAACGCGCACCACCACCTGCTCCAGTCGGGCTTCCGCACCCTGCCGGGCACCCGGGGAGTGCCCATGCGGGAGTGGCTGCCCGCGATGGCCGCCGCGTATGCCGCCGCGGGCATCGACGCCTCCCTCGTCCGCGCGACGGCCGGCGTGGGGCTGGCCGAGTCGCTCCTGTGCGGAGTGACCACCGTCGCCGATCACCAGCTCAACTGGCCCGACCCCGCGGCCTCCCCCACTCCGGTCGACGACACCGTCGCGATCGCGCACGCCATCGCCGGAGCGGCCGCAGAACTCGGCGCGCGCCTCGTGTTCGTCCGCGGATCGGCCCGCGACGCCCCCGCCGCCGCGGCGGCGAGCGCGGAGGCGATCGTCCGCGACCTCCTCCCCTCCGCCGCCGACGTCCCGGGCGGCACGAGCGCCGACGGCATGCTGCAGCTCGCGGTGGGCCCGGCGGGCGTGCACTCCGACTCCGCGGAGACCTTCCGCGCGCTCGGCGACGTGGCGCGGCGCCACGGTCTGCGCCGGCGCACCCAGGCGAACGAGCAGGTCGACACCGAGATCGCGCTCACCCGGTACGGCCGGCGGCCCCTCGACCTGCTCGAGGAGTGGGGCTGGCTCGAGCCGGACGTGACGATCGCGCACCTGTGCGACGTGACGGATGCCGAGATCTCACGCCTCGCGGCCGCCGGCGTCACCGCCACGCACGCACCGGGCTGCGACGTGCCGATGGGCTGGGGCGTCGCCCCCGTGGCCCGCCTGCGGGCGCACGGCATCGCCGTGGGGCTGGGCACCTCGGGCGGCGGGTCGAACGACGCCGGGCACCTCCTCGCCGACGCCCGCCTCGCGATGCAGGTGTCGGGCCTCGTCGGGCCGACGCTCCCGGCGCGTGACGTCCTGACGATGGCCACGTCGGGCGGCGCCGCGGGTCTCGGTCGCGCGGAGCTCGGCATCCTGACCCCGGGGGCCGCGGGCGATGCGTGCGTCTGGGACGTCTCCGGCGTCGCGGACGCGGGCGTGGCCGATCCGGTCGCCGGACTGCTGTGGGCCCACCCGGGGCGCCGGCCGCGGCACGTCGTGGTCGGCGGGCGCGTGGTCGTCCGCGACTACCGGCTGGTCAGCGGCGACGAGACCGCGCTCACCGCCGCGCTCCGCGCCCGCGTCGGCCGCTGACGCCGGCGCCGCCGCACCGGAGCCCTGGCGCCGGCCGGCGTCGGCGCCCCGGCCGGCGTCGGCGCCCCGGCGCCCGGAGCCCCGGGGCCGTGACCACCGTCGGAGTTTCCGCGGGGATCGGCCCACCGCGGCCCCCTTCCGCCGCGCGCAGGGCACAACCTCCGACGTTCGTCACAGGATCGGCTCCGCTTGCCCGAGCTCCCCCGATGCCCCCACCGTCGGCGCGGCCGTCCGGCCCGCACAGAAGCGCGGCGAGCGCGACGTGACGTACGCCGGAGAAACCCGGTGGTGACACCGCACCATCCCTCGGTTCGGGGCTCACGCCGGGAAAGTCCGACGATCGTCACCACCACCCAACCGCAACCCAAGCCCCAGCCCAACCGCAACCCAAGCCCCAACCCCAGCCCAAGCCCCCGCGGCACCCGCTCAGACGTCGAGCACGATCCGGGGACAGGCCGCACGCGAGACGCAGGCCATCATGACGGCGCCCTGCTCCCGCTCGAGCGGGGTCAGCACCGAGTCGCGGTGCTCCACCTCTCCCTCCAGCACCGGCACCTCGCAGGTGCCGCACGTGCCGCGGCGACAGCTGGAGAGCACCATCGCGGTCGGGCTCTGCTCCTCGATCGCCTCCAGGACCGACTGGCCGGGCAGCACCGTGACGACGTCGCCGGTCATCGCGAGCTCGACCTCGAACGGCTCCGACCAGACCGGCTCGCCGTACGCGATCGCCTCGAACCGCTCGACGTGCAGCGCCTCGGCGCGCCCCGCCGCCCCGAAGCCCTCCTCGAGGGCCGCGATCAGTCGCGCCGGACCGCAGGCGTAGACGGGACCGCCGTCGGCGGCGGCGGCCACGAGTGCGGCGACGTCGAGGCGGGAGCCCTCGTCGGAGGGATGCAGCCGCACGCGGCCCGTGCCGTCGTCGAGCGCGCGCACGTCGTCGACGAAGGCCATGGTCGACAGCGACCGCCCGGCATAGTCGAGCGTCCACGCGGCCCCCGCGGCGGCCGCGGCGCGCACCATCGCGAGGATCGGGGTGATGCCGATACCGCCGGCGACGAAGCGGTGCACCGCTTCGGGCACCATGTCGTACGAGAAGTGGTTGCGCGGTCCGCGCACCCGCAGCCGTTGGCCCACCTGCACGTCGTCGTGCACGCGCACCGACCCTCCGCGCCCGTCGTCCTCCCGGAGCACCGCGACCCGCCACGTCGACCGGTCCGCGGCGTCGCCGCAGAGCGAGTACTGGCGCTCGATGCGCTCCGTCCCGGGCTGACGGCCGTCGGCGAGGATGAGGTCCACGTGCGACCCGGGCGCCCAGACGGGAAGGTCGCGGCCGTTGTGGGCCACGAGGTCGAGTGCCACGACGCCGTCGGCGAGCACGGTGCGGGCGGCGACCACGAGGTCGCGCTCGACGTCACTGAAGTAGCTCATGGATCCCACTCTTCCCATTCGCGCGGGGCCGTCCCGCCCGCGGGCGGCGACCGGCCGCACTCTTCGCGCGGATTTAACACGGCTGCAATCCCGACAGGCCTGCCAGGAAACACGTCGGGCGTTTACTGATTCTCACCCGATGTTGGTCATACCAACAACACCGCACCGCCCGCCGTCACCGCCACCGCCCGCCGTCATCGCCACGTGAGGAGAAGCCCCTATGGATGCCGAACTCCTCGAGCCGGGCCAGCGCATCGGCGCCGTCACCGGACTCTCGCCGGCCGGAGAGGTCGGTGACGCCCTCGCCTTCGCGGACGGTCGTGTCGTCGACGCGGGGGCTGCAGATGCCGACGGCGAGACGATCGACGCCACCGGCTGGGTCGCCCTGCCGCCCCTCGCCGACCTGCACGCCCACCTCGACAAGGGCTACACGTGGAGCGCGTTCGGCCAGCCCGAGGGCTCACTCGAGGACGCCATCGCGTGCTGGGTCGACCACGGCGAGAGCCACACGTACGAGGCGATCACGGCCGGCGCGCGCCGCCACCTGGTCGCCGCGCTGCACGCCGGCGTCACCGCCGTGCGCTCCCACACGAACTACCACCTCGGCGACGACCCGCTGCGCGGCGTCCGTGCGCTCGTGGAGCTGCGCGCCGAGTTCGCCGGGCTCGTCGACCTGCAGGTCGTCGCGAGCCCCGGGCCCTCCGACGGCCCGGACGATCTGGGACGCGCCGCCGTCGCCCTCGGGGTCGACCTGGTCGGCGGCTTCCCCCACCTCGCCGACGACCCCGCGGCGGACCTCGAGCGCGCCGCCGCGTTCGCCGAGGAGTTCGGCCTGGGCCTCGACCTGCACACCGACGAGACGCTCGATCCCGCCTCGACCGGCCTGGCCGAGCTCGCCGCCCGCACGCGCCACTGGCCCGCCGGGCTCATCCGCTCCGCCGGCCACTGCGTCAGCCTGTCCACGCAGGATGCCGCGACCCGCGCCCGCACCCTCGCCGCCGTCGCGGAGGCCGGTGTCTCCATCGTCACCAACCCGCTGACCAACCTCTACCTCCAGGGGTGGCAGCATCCGGTCGGCACGCCGCGCGGCATCCCCCCGCTGCGCGAGATCCTGGAGGCCGGCATCACGCTGGCGGCCGGCGGCGACAACGTGCAGGACCCGTTCAACCCGCTCGGCAACGCCGACATGGTCGACGTCGCCTCCGAGCTCGTCGTCGCCGGTCACCTCACGCCCGCCGAGGCCTGGCACGTCAGCTCCAACGGAGGACGCGCCGCCTTCGGACTGCCGCCCGCCCGCGGACGGGTCGGCGACGTCGCCGACATCGTGCTCGTGCGCGCCGCGCACACCGCCGAGGCGCTCGCGGAGCGCGCACCGGATCGCATCGTCATCCGCGACGGCCGCGTCATCGCGGTGCGCCGCCGCGTCGTCGGCAGCGTGCTCGATCTCCGCCCGTTGCCGGCCCCGCCGTCCGCCCCGACCTCCGAGGGAGCCCTCCTATGACCACCGTCACCGCACCCGCCGATCCGCGTTCGCACGCCGGCACCGCCGACACCGCCCGGCCGACCTCCACACCCACGCTCGCCTTCCGCGACGTCGCCAAGGTCTTCGACACGGGCACCCGCGCCCTGGAGGACGTGTCGATCGATGTGCGCCCGGGCGAGTTCGTGTCGGTGGTCGGTCCCTCCGGCTGCGGCAAGTCGACGCTGCTGCGCCTCGCGGCCGGGCTCGACGCCGCCACGGAGGGCGAGATCGACGTCCGCGCCGACACCACGAGCTTCGTCTTCCAGGAGGCGACCCTGCTGGAGTGGCGCAGCGCGCAGCGCAACGTCGAGCTCGTCGGGGAGCTCGCCGGCGTCGCCAAGGCCGAGCGTCGGCGTCGCGCCGCGGAGGTGCTCGACCTCGTCGGCCTGTCGGGCTTCGAGGACCAGCATCCGCGGGCGCTGTCGGGCGGCATGCGCATGCGGGTCTCGATCGCCCGCGCCCTCGTCGCCGAGCCCCAGCTGGCCCTGTTCGACGAGCCGTTCGGCGCCCTCGACGAGATCACGCGCCTGAAGATGCAGACCGAGCTGCAGCGGCTGTTCCAGCTCAAGGGGTTCGCGGCGATGTTCATCACCCACTCCATCTCCGAGGCCGTCTACCTGTCGAGCCGCGTGCTCGTGATGAGCGGACGGCCCGGCCGCATCGTCGACGACATCGAACTGCCCTGGTCCTACCCCCGCTCGCCCGAGCTGCGTTACGAACCCGAGTTCGGGCGCATCGTCGGCCACCTCTCGCACGCACTGGAGGCACACTCGTGAGCCAGAACCTCGCCCTGAAGGCGCCGACGGCGCACGCCGACACGTCGGCCGGCCCGGTGAGCCCGTCGAAAGCGGCCGCGGATGCCGCGGCATCCGCCGAGACGACGACCGCCGTGATGGCGGCGCGCCGACGGCCTCGCGGCGCGGCGGGCGTCGTGCGCGGCGCCTGGTCGCGCGCGTTCCCGATCGTCGCCGCACTGCTCGGGATCATCGCCATCTGGTACGCGGTGTCGTACCTGCTGCTGAGCGAGAGCCGCCGGTTCCTGCTGCCGCCGCCGCACCAGGTGCTGGCCGAGACGGTCGGCAACGACAAGGTGATCGCACCCATGATCGCCGCGCTCGGTCAGACGATCTCCGTCGCGCTGGTCGGTCTCGCGATCGCGGTCGTGATCGGCATGGGCTGGGCCATCGTGATGTCCCAGTGGACCCTCGCCGAGAAGATCCTGTACCCGTACGCGGTGATCCTCCAGACGATCCCGATCCTCGCGCTCACCCCTCTCATCGGCATCTGGATGGGCTACGGCCTGCCGGCGCGCATCGTCGTCTGCGTCATCATCGCGGTGTTCCCGATGATCTCGAACACCCTCTTCGGCCTGCAGTCGGCGACGCCCGCGGCGCACGACCTGTTCACCCTGCAGAAGGCCAGCAAGTGGCAGCGGATGACGAAGCTCATGCTCCCCGCGGCGATCCCGTCGATCTTCACGGGGCTGCGCCAGTCGGCCGGTCTGGCCGTGATCGGCGCGATCGTCGGCGACTTCTTCTTCCAGCAGGGCAGCCAGGGCATCGGCGGACTGCTGCGCACCTACACGCTGCGCCTGAATATGGAGCCGCTGTTCCTCGCGATCATCTTCACGGCACTGTTCGGCGTGATCGTCTTCTCGATCTTCGCCGCGCTCGATCGGCTGGTCGTCGGACGCCTCTTCGGCGTCGCGACCCGCTGATCGCGCCCCGCCGCCCGCACCGCTTCTCCTCACCCGCACCACGAATCGCACCACCCGTCTGTCCGCACCGCACCCGAAGCCCGTCCAGGAGGACACCGTGTCACAGCCCACCTTTCTCTCCCGTCGTCTGATGGCGCGCAGCGTCGCCGTCGGCACCCTCGCCGTCACGGTGTTCGCCGTCGCGGGATGTTCCAGCACCGAGGCGGCGGCTCCGGCCACGACCTCGGCCGCGACCGCGGCCGAGAAGGGCGGCCCCCTCGACCTCGCGAGCGTCTGCCCCGCGACCGTCGTCATGCAGCAGGACTGGCAGCCGGAGTCGGAGCACGGCGCCATGTACAACCTGGTGGGAGACGGGTACACGGTCGACACCGACAAGAAGACCGTGACCGGCCCGCTCGTGGTCAACGGCACCGACACGGGCGTGAAGATCGAGGTGCGCTCGGGCGGCCCGGCGGTCAACTTCCAGCCGGTGCCCGCGCTCATGTACCTCGACACCGACATCCTCATCGGCGCCGTCAACACGGATGCCGCGATCGTCGCCGACGCCGACCAGCCGACCGTCGCGGTCACGTCGCAGCTGACCTTCAGCCCGCAGATCCTCATGTGGGACCCCGCCAGCCACGACGGCGCCAAGACGATCAAGGAGGCCGCCGCCGCCGGCGACCCGATCGTCACGTCGGGCGACGTGATCCCCAACCTGCTGCTGTCGCAGGGCATCATCACCTCGTCGCAGATCGACACGAGCTACGAAGGCACCCCGCAGCGCTTCGTGTCCGACCCGAAGATCCTGCAGCAGGGCTTCGCGACGGCCGAGCCCTACATCTACAAGAACGAGATCTCGCAGTGGGGCAAGGACGTCGGCTACCAGCTGCTGTCCGAGCTGGGGTACAACATCTATCCCGAGCCCCTCGCGGTACGCAAGGCCGATGTCACCGACAAGGCCGACTGCCTGAAGAAGCTCGTCCCGATCATGCAGCAGTCGCAGATCGACTTCCTGAACGCGCCGGAGCACGGCAACGCGGTCATCCTCGACCTCGTCGAGAAGTACGACACCGGCTGGACCTACTCGGAGGGCGTCGCGGAGTTCTCGGTGGCGCAGCAGAAGGAGCTGGGCCTGGTCGCCAACGACGAGGCGTCCGGCGTCTTCGGGCAGTTCGACCCCGACCGCATGGCCTCGATCGTGAAGGACTTCACGCCCTTCCTCGTCACGGCCGGCAGCATCACGCAGGCGGCCGCGTCGGCGATCGACCCGTCGGCGCTCTACACCAACGAGTTCATCGACACCTCGATCAAGATGGACTGACACCGTCCGCACGCGAACGCCCTGCCCCACGATCGTCGGGGCAGGGCGTTCGCGTCGGTCGGGGCGTCAGAGTGTCGCGGTGACGCGGTCGGCGAGCGTGTCGAAGCGCTGCGCGACGGCGAGCGCCTCCGCAAGGGCGGCGTGCAGCGGCGCGAGCGTCTCGACCTCCGCCCCGGCATCGCGGGCGCTCGTCGTGTCGCAGCGGATGTTGACGGCCGTCGCACGGATGCCGCACGCGAGCATCCGCGCCGCGACGGCGACGTCGGGCGCCACGCGCGGCTCGCCGTTCTCTTCGAGCCACGTGAGGGCCGACCCCAGGGATGCCGCGACGTCGACCAGTGCGGCGCTCGCCTCGGCGGCGGCCACCGTCGTGGCGATGATCGCCGCCGGGCGCTCCGCGTCACCGGCGGGACGGCGGAAGGCGGCGACCAGCGCCGCCGACATCCGCCCGTCGTGCTCCGCGGCGACCAGCGCGTCGCGGCGCGCCCGCGTCGCGTCCGCGAGCACCGCGTCCCGGTGCGGGGCGACGGCGTAGCCGGCGGTCATGGCGACGAGCGCGGCCCCCGTCGCGATCACGACGCCCGCAGCGGCTCCGCCGCCGGGTTCGGGGACGGGGGCGGCGAGCGCCGCCAGCCAGTCGTCGAGGCGTGCGGATGCGAGATCGGGGGCGGACATGCGCCCACTCTAGGGGCGGGCGGCCGCACCGATCGGGGGGCGACATCGACGCATACGCGACCGTAACACCCGCGAAACGGCGCGCTTCTACAGTGACATTGTTGGCGAGACCAACATCGATTCCTGGATCGCCGAACGCGGGCGACCCGCGAGAGGAGGCACCGTGACCGTCCAGCTGCGCCTGCGCGATGCGTCGCGACGATGCCCCAAACGCATGGTCTACGGACCGTGCGGCGGCGTCGGCGCCGACGGCGGTTGCGAGGTCCCCGGCATCCGCTGCTCGTTCGCCGCCGACCCCGACCTCCTGCATACGCTCGACGTCTCCGCCGCCGACGTCGCAGCCCCCGAGAGCGCCGAGCCCAGCGGCGACGCGCTGCCCCTCTCCCCGCGCCGGACGGCGGCGGCCGCCTTCGCGACGCGCGTCTCGGAGGGGCTGCTCGTCACCGCCGATCTTCCCGTGCGCTCGGCGGATGCCGGCGTGCTCGCCGAGGCGGGCGCGCGCCTGGCCGGATTGACGGCGGTGATCGCGGGCGAGCCGCCCGGCCTCCGCGCGTCGCTCAGCCCGACCCACAAGGCGCTGGTGCTCGGCGGCGCCGGCGCCACCGTGATCGCGGGCATCACCTGTCGCGACCGCAACCGTGTCGCGATCGAGGGCGAGCTCGCGGCCCTCGCCGATCTCGGCGTCGCGGGCGTGCTGGCCGTGACCGGCGACCACCCGGCATCGACCGCGCTCCCGCACGCCCAGCCGGTGTTCGACCTCGACTCGACGCGCGTGGCTGCCCTCGCCCGCCGCGCGGGCCTGTTCGTGGCGGTGGCCGAGCAGCCCGCCGCACCGCCGATCGACTACCGGCCCGTCCGGCTCGCGCTGAAGGCGCGCGCGGGCGCGGAGCTGGCGATCCTGAACCTCTGCGGGGACCTGTCCGATCTCGTCCGCTTCGCCGGAGCGCTGGCCGCGACCGGCGCAGCCATCCCCCTCGTCGCCTCGGTGCCCGTGATCACGTCGCGATCGGCGGCCCTGCGGCTCGCGGCGCTGCCCGGGGTCCGCCTGCCATCGGGGCTCGTGACGGCGGTCACCGCGGCCGCGGCCGTCGACGACGCGGGCGTGCACGCCGCCGTCGCGGCGGCACGGGAGGCCCTCACGGTGCCGGGAGTGGTGGGCGTGCACCTGTCGGCCGTCGTCGACGAGGCCGACCCGACCGGCCTGGCCGCGGTCGACGCGATCGTGCGCACCGCGACGCTCCTGCGCGCGGGCCGCGCCCCTTCCTCCGACGCGACGGCGACGGGGGCCGCGGCATGAGCCTCGCCGCGGGCACGGCGCCGCGCGTCGCGGGGTGCCCGAAGTCGATGGCCTACGGCCCCTGCGGGGGCGTGAACCCCGACGGCACCTGCGAGGTCGATCCGACGCCCTGCGTCTTCCTCCGGCGCGACCTTCCCGTGCGCTGGGACGGGAACGGCGACGCTCCCGTCGACCGCGACCCGGTCGACGCGGTGACGACGGCCGCGGGGCGCGAGGTAGCCGAGATCGCTCAGCGTCGACCGCTGGTGTTCACGGGGTTCCCGGTGCGCGCGCTGCGCTCCGACGCCGTCCGCCCCACCGCCGACGCCCTGTCCGGCAGCGTGGATGCCGTGCTCTCCGGCGATGCCGGACGCTCGCGCGTGCAGTTCCCGCCGTCGTACCGGGCCGCGCTCATCGCGGCGACGGGCCTGCGGCTGTGGATGGGCTTCAACGCACGCGACCGCAATCGCACCGCGCTCGAGCGCGAGCTGCTGTCGCTGCGCGCACTGGGGGTGGCCGGGGTGCACTGCGTCACCGGCGACCACACGCAGACGGGCGACCGGGCCGACGCGCGACCCGTCTTCGATCTCGAATCCACGACGATGCTGCCCCGCGCACGAGCCCTCGGCCTGCTCACCTCGTTCGCGGAGTCCCCCGCGGCACCGCCCGTCGCCGAGCGCGGCGCCCGGGTGGCGCAGAAGCAGCGCGCGGGCGGTCGGCTGTGCCTCACGCAGTACGCCGGGGATGCCGAGGAGGTAGCCGACTTCGTCACGCAGTGCCGCACGGCGGGCGCCACCGCTCCGGTGCTCCCGGGCGTTCCCCTGGTGATCGACCGCGACGGGGCGGGACTGCTCGCCTCCTTCCACGCCGCGAAGCTGCCGCGGGGCTTCATCGACCGTCTCTTCGCGGCGCGGGACGTGCGCACCGAGGGGATCCGCCTGGCCGTCGAATACGGCCGCGCACTCCTCGACACCGGTCTCGTCGGCGGCGTCGTCATCGCCGGCGGTGCCCGTCTGGGCGAGGAGGTCTCCTACGCCGCCGACCTCGCCACGGTGGCCCGAGAGCTCGGAGGCGGGACGTGAGCGGGTCAGTGCGCTCCGGCGCTGCCTTCTTTGACGGTCAGCACGCGCGTCGACTCGCCCGGTTCGGTACGCCACCGGTGGCGTATGCCGCCGTGGTAATACACGGCGTCGCCGACCTCGAGGGCGAACTCCTGATCCTCCAGCACGACGACGAGGCGACCCTCGAGCACGTAGACGAACTCTTCTTCGTCGTGGACCCACCACAGGTCCTCCGAGAACGTCCCCGACATGACCATCGGCACGAAGCGCGGGTGGTCGCGCGCGAGCACGCGCAGAGGGCTGCCCCCGGCATCCAGCGGCGTCGCCTCGCTCGCGCGGAAGACGTGGAACTCCCCCTGGGTGCGCACCGCCGCGTCGGCGTCGTCCGTGAGCAGGGCCTGCTGGGTCGTGCCGAGCGCCTGGGCGACCCGGAACAGCGAGGTCATGCTCATCCGCTCGAGCCCGCGCTCGACCTGGCTGAGGAACGAGTGCGACAGCTCGGCCTGCGCCGCCACCTGAGTGAGCGTCATCCCGCGGCGCTGGCGGAGCGCGCGGATCCGCGCACCGAGCGCGCGGGCCGCCGAGGCCGGGCCGTCGTCGGCCAGGGGCGCGTCGGCGGCACGGCGGCGCGACGAGGCGGCATCGGACATGAGTGAAGACTATGACACACGAAAGGAAACCGAGATGACCGGCGCGACACCCACCGACATGCTCGAACCCGCGGCTCTCGTTGCCGCGGCCTCCCCCGACTACGCGGCCCTCGAGGCGGACCTGGCGGCCGTCCTCGGCATCCGGGGCGTCTCCAGCGACCCCCGGCAGCGGGAGAAGGCCTCGGTCGACGGCGCCCGGATGTCGCCGATCATCGCCGAACAGCTGCCCCTCGGCGTCGCCGACCTCGTCGCGTTCCCCGCCGACGCGCAGCAGATCGCCGACGTCGTGCGCGTCGCCGTCGCGCACGGCGCCCCCGTGACGCCTCGAGGCAAGGGCACCGGGAACTACGGTCAGGCGATCCCGATGTCCGGCGGCCTGGTGCTGGACACCTCGCGCGCCCGCGGCATCGTCGAGGTGGGCGACGGGTGGATCACGGCCGAGGCCGGTGCGCCCATGGCCGCGCTCGAGCAGGCGGCCCGCCAGCACGGCCAGCAGCTGTGGATGTACCCCTCGACCGTGCACTCGACGGTGGGCGGGTTCATCTCGGGTGGCTCGGGCGGCACCGGCTCGATCGCGCACGGCAGCAACCACGAGGGCTTCGTGCTCGCCCTGGACGTCGTGACCCCGGCATCCGGCGGTGAACTGGTGCACGTGGAGGGTGACGATGCCCTCGGGTTCGTGCACAACTACGGCACGGCCGGCATCATCGCGCGGGCGACGGTGCGTCTGGAGCCGATGAACGACTGGCGGGGCCTGTACGCGTCGTTCGACGACTTCACCGGCTCGATGTCGGTGCTGCAGCGACTCGCCGCCCTCCGCCCCTTCCCCCGGCTCGTCTCCGCGGACGACCCGCACGTGTCCGCCCAGCTGCCGCCCGACCCCGCGTTCCCCGAGGGGCGCAGCTCGCTGCGGACGATCATCGACGCATCCCTCGTCGACGAGGCGACCGCCCTCATCACCGCGGCGGGCGGGCGCATCGAAGAGGTGCGGGAGGGCCCCCAGGTGTCGGCGGCCATCTCGGTGCTGAGCTACAACCATCCGATCGAGTGGCTGCAGAAGTCCGAGCCCGGCGTGTACTTCCACGTCGAGGTCGGCGGAGACGCCCTCATCGACCGTCACGACGAGGTCATGGCGGTCTACCCGGGCGCGCACCTGCACATCGAGGCGACCGCGACGCGTCCCATCGGCATGCTCGCGGGGGTCTACGAGAGCCCGGAGCAGGTCGCCGACGGCATCGCGGCCCTGACCGCGCTCGGAGTCGGCGTGCACAGCCCCCACCAGTGGAACGTCGACTTCCGCCTCTCCGAGACGGTGCAGCTCGCCCGGACGACCGACCCGCGGGGGCTGCTCAACCCCGGCAAGCTCGATCCCGCCTACGGCGGACCCGTGAAGGGGGCGATCCGATGACCGGCGAGTTCCCCTTCACCCCGACGTCTCGCCACTGGGCGGACCTGTCCGGCCCCGCGCTCACGGCGCTGCTGACCGAGCGCTCGATCGCCGTGGTGCCCATCGGCGCGATCGAGCATCATGGTCCGCACCTGCCGCTGCGCACCGACGCGCTGGTCGCCGAGACCATCGCGACGGCGGCCGTCGCGCGCGTCGCGTCCGCGGGGATCGACGCCTGGGTGCTGCCGACGATCAGCTACGCCAAGTCCGACGAGCACCACTGGGCGCCCGGCACCATCTGGCTCGAGGGCACGACCGTGCTCGACCAGCTCGTCGACATCGGCCGCTCGATCGCGATGACGCCGGCCAAGACGGTCGTGTTCGTCAACGGCCACGGCGGCAACGTCATGCTGCTCGGCTGGGCCAACCGCGAGCTGCGTCGACGCTTCGGTCTGCGCACCTTCTCGATGCCCGCGACCGCCGGAGGGGCCGGCGACGGCATCGACGGCCGCCCCGACGAGAAGGGACAGGGCATCCACGGCGGCTTCTCCGAGACGTCGCTGGTCATGCACCTGGCCCCCCACCTCGTCGCCCCCGACATGCCCGCCCGGAACGTCCCGGAGCACATCGCCGGCCTCACCCACATCGGCTTCAACCGCAAGCCGGTCATGTTCGGGTGGACGAGCGACGACTTCGGCCCCGAGGGCGTGATCGGCGACGCGACGGGCGCCAACGCGGCGCACGGCAAGGAGCTGTACGACCGGGGCGTGGACTTCGTCTGCGAGGCCCTCGCCGAGATCGACGGGTTCGTGTTCGGATGACCGCGTCGTACGCCCCCGGCATCCCTCCCGCTCCCGTCGTGATCGCCCACGACAGCGACCCGGTGCAGTCGGATGTCGCGTGGAGCGATCCCCTCGCCCTCGCCGCCGACTGGCTGCCCGCGCCGGGCGAGGACCGCCTGCTGATGACGGTGTCGACCATCGGGCTGGACGGCATCCCCGACGCGCGCACGACCATGCTCAGCGACTTCGACGGCGAACGGTTCTTCTTCCACACCGATGCCGACAGCCGCAAGGCCGCCGAGCTGGCGGCCTCCCCCGGCGTCGCCCTCACCCTCCTGTGGCCGGGCTTCACCCGCCAGCTGGTCGTGCAGGGCACCGCGACGCGGTCGCCGCGTGAGGAGTCGGACGAGGCCTACCGGCGTCGATCGCCCTACCTCCAGCAGCTCGCCTGGCAGAACACCGCCGCGTATGCGCCTCTGCCGCTCGCCGAGCGGCGCGCACAGTGGAGCGCGTTCCTCGCCGCCCACGGCGGCGCCGAGCACCCCGCCTTCACGCCGCCCGAGACCTGGGCGGGTTACGCCGTGACGCCCCATCGCCTCGTGTTCTGGGTGTCGAACCCGGCCGCGGCGAGCCGCCGCCTCGCCTACACGCGCGTGGGCGACGGGTGGAGGTCGGAGGCCCTGCCCGGCTGACCGGGGTCAGGCGGCCAGCGACAGATACGGCTCCCAGGCCGGCTCGGAGCGCTCGGTGCCGCGCACCGTCCACTGCGGGCCGCGGGGCGGCTGGGGCGGCCAGCGCAGCTCCCAGCCCATCTCCTGCGGGGTGCGGTCGCCCTTCATGTTGTTGCAGCGCAGGCACGCGGCCACGAGGTTCTCCCACGAGTCGGCGCCCCCGCGCGAGCGCGGCAGGACGTGATCGATCGTGGTCGCGCTCTTGCCGCAGTACGCGCAGCGGTGGGCGTCCCGACGCAGCACGCCGCGTCGGGTCACCGGCACGCGACGGGCCCCCGGCACGCGCACGTACCGTGTGAGCACGATCACCGCCGGACGGTCGCACGAGCCACGGATCCCCCACACGGGATTTCCGTCGATGCGCTCGATGACGGTCGCCTTCTCGTTCATCACGAGCACGAGGGCTCTCTTGAACGAGACGACGGCCAGGGGTTCGTATCCGGCGTTCAGCACCAGTGTGCGCATGCGCGTTCCTCTCGAACGGCCGTCGATGGCTTCGACGGCTCTCCGTTGTCGACGCGGCACGGACGGGGCGGCGCAGGCACGAAAAAAGGCGCTGTCATGAAGACAGCGCCTTGAACCCGCGACGAATGTCGCGGCAGTCGTGCACACGATGCCGAAGGACATAGCGGCCGAGCGCATTCACGGTTCGAATGCGAGGTCCTGTGTCCATGCGGCTCCCCCTCGGCTGTGCGAGCGTCGGGATCAGGCTAATGCACGCAGCGACGACGCGGGCGAATGGCAGATGAACGGATGCCGCGTGTCGGGCCCGGTCACCGGGCCGCGACACGCGGCATCCGTTCATGCGCGATCAGCGGACGTTCGCGACGAGGAAGTCCTCGGCGTTGGTCCACGACCCGTTCACGTAGATCTCCAGGTGCAGGTGCGTGCCGTAGGCACGACCGGTGTCGCCGACCTGGCCGATGATCTGGCCGGCCCGCACGGTGTCGCCGACGACGACACGGCGGGTGCCGTAGGACATGTGCGCGTACAGCGACGTGACGGTGTTGCCGCCGATGTTGTGGGCGATCTTCACGTAGACGCCCCAGCCGGGGCCATCTTCGGTCGATTCGACCACGACGCCGTCCGCGATCGCGTAGATCGGTGTGTAGCGGTCGACCATGTAGTCGGTGCCCTTGTGCCCCGCGTAGGGCTCGCCGAAGTTGTTGAAGAACGGCAGCGGGCGCACGACGGAGCCGGCGGGCGCGATGGTCTCGGCGAGCGATCCGGAGTAGACGGCGGACGCCGTGGATGCCGCCGCGATCCGCGCAGCGGCCGCGGCTTTCGCGGCATCCTCGTCCTTCTTGGTCTGGATCTCCTCCGGCGTGGTGGCCGAGTAGCTGTCGCGCGCGAGGGCCGTGGGCGTGGCCTCGGAGGCGATGACGAGCGACTGCGCGTTCTCGGCGGCCACCTGCTGCAGCGTGACGGCTTCCGCCGAGCCGGAGCTCGTGGCGGCGAACGCGGGCACGATGGCGACGGTGGCGATGAGGCCGCCGACGGCGGCGACCGTCACGAAGCTGCGCACGGGGTGACCCGTGCGGCGTGCACGTCGTGCCGGTGCGGGGGTCGCGGCGGCGTCTGCGCGGACGGCGGGAGAGGTGGATGCGGAGCGGGCGAGCGTGAAACGGCGCGCGCGGCTCCGGAGAGTGGGTGTCGTCGCTTCGGACTCGGGTTTCTCCTGCGACGGGTCGAACTGATCAGCCAATTGTCCTCCGGCGCCTCTGCAGTCCTCCCCGGAGGCAGGATGCTGGTTCGTCGGCACTCGGTGTCAGGGCACAGATGTACGGGCTTCACCGCGCGAACGACGAACCGATGAGGCAATCCGTGCGGAGGTCCGTGGCGGGCTTCTCGCCACGTGGACTTTTCGAGGCTAGCGGAAGGTAACGAATAAGTCACGCAGAGTTCTTCGTACGCAGGCCCTTCCCTGGCGATGCTCAGGCTTGCGGGACCGCGTCGACGAGGAAGATGTGCGAGGCGACCTCGACCGGCAGCTCGAGTCCGTCGGGCTTGCCGGCCATCTGGACGAGCACGTAGCCCTCGCTGAAACGGAACTCTCCGACCCCGCCCGGCACCACGCCCGCGTCGCGCAGCTGGTCGAGCAGCTCGGGGTCGACCTGCACCGGCTCCGCGAGTCGGCGCACGGTCCCGCTGACGGGCCCGCCGGTCTCGTTGAGCAGCCGCACCAGGCCGACGACCCCGTCGTGGAAGGTGCGCGCCGGCACGTCGCCCAGCTGGTCCAGCCCGGGGATCGGGTTCCCGTAGGGCGATTCGGTGGGGTGACCGAGCAGCTCGATGAGCCGGCGCTCGACCAGCTCGCTCATCACGTGCTCCCAGCGGCAGGCCTCTTCGTGGACGTAGGCCCAGTCCAGGCCGATCACATCGCTCAGCAGGCGCTCGGCGAGGCGGTGCTTGCGCATCACGTCCACCGCCTTCTGCCGGCCGGTGATGGTCAGCTCGAGCGAGCGGTCGTCGGAGACGACCACGAGGCCGTCGCGCTCCATGCGTCCCACCGTCTGCGACACCGTGGGCCCGGAGTGCCCGAGGCGCTCGGAGATGCGCGCACGCAGGGGGACGATGCCCTCCTCCTCGAGCTCGAGGATCGTACGCAGGTACATCTCGGTGGTGTCGATCAGATCGGTCATGTGGCAGGCCTCGGTGCGCGTTCGTGGGTGTACTGCCAGCCTATCCGTTTCTCACGGCGTCCCGGCGGGGCCGCCCCCGCGCTCACCCTAGAATCGGGAGCATGGCCCACGTCACGCTGCCCCGCGAGATCCTGCCCGCCGACGGTCGCTTCGGTTGCGGACCGTCCAAGATCCGCCCGGAGCAGCTGGCTGCCCTGGCCGGTCCCGGCTCGGTGCTCATGGGCACCTCGCACCGCCAGGCTCCGATCAAGAGCCTGGTCGGCCAGGTGCGGATGGGACTCAGCGACCTGCTGCGTCTGCCCGACGGCTACGAGATCATCGTCGGCAACGGCGGCTCCACCGCCTTCTGGGACGCCGCCGCGTTCGGCCTGATCGAACGCCGCGCGCAGAACCTCGTCTTCGGCGAGTTCGGCGGGAAGTTCGCCGCGGCCGCGGCGGCGCCGTGGCTCGAGGCGCCCGACGTCCGCAAGGCGGATGCCGGCACCCGCACGGTCGCCGAGGCCGTCGAGGGCGTGGACGTATACGCGTGGCCCCACAACGAGACCTCCACCGGCGTCGCGGCGCCGATCGCTCGCGTCGCGGGCGATGACGGCGCGCTCACGGTGATCGACGCCACGAGCGCCGCGGGCGGCATCAACTTCGCGGTCTCGCAGACCGACGTCTACTACTTCGCGCCGCAGAAGAACCTCGGCTCCGACGGCGGGCTCTGGTTCGCCGCCGTCTCCCCCGCGGCGATCGAGCGGATCGAGCGCGTGGCGGCATCCGGTCGCTACATCCCCGAGTTCCTGAGCCTGAAGAACGCCCTGGACAACTCGCGACTGAACCAGACGCTCAACACGCCCGCCGTGGCGACGCTGATCCTGCTCGACAAGCAGCTCGAGTGGATCAACGGCAACGGCGGACTGGGCTGGGCCGCCGCGCGCACCGCCGAGTCGTCGAGCGCGCTGTACGCGTGGGCCGAGGCCTCGCCCGTGGCGACGCCGTTCGTCGCCGACCCCGCCGACCGCTCGCCGGTCGTCGTCACGATCGACTTCGACGAGACCGTGGATGCCGCGGCCATCGCCGCGAGCCTGCGCGCCAACGGCATCGTCGACACCGAGCCGTACCGCAAGCTCGGCCGCAACCAGCTGCGGATCGCCACCTTCGTCTCGATCGAGCCCGACGACGTGCGTCAGCTGATCAAGGCGATCGACTACACGATCGCGCACACGCACGGCTGAGTCCCGCCGGGGCGGCGTGTCACCCGTGGGGTGAGCGTCTGCGGCGAGGGCGGGCCGGAGCGGCCTCAGCCCTCGTCGTCGTCCTCGTCGTCGTCGCCGTCATCGAGCACGTCGATGTCGACGCCGTCGACGTCTCCCGCGTGGAGGATCGGCGACCCGTCGTCGTCGAAGTCCGCGGCATCCAGATCGTCGACGTCGTCGAGCTCGTCGTCCAGCTCGTCGAGGTCGTCATCGGACACGCCGTCCTCGTCCTCCGCGTCGTCCTCGGCGTCGGCACCGCGCTCGGCGGCCAGCGCCGCCTGTGCGGCCTGGTACTCGGCCAGTCGCACCGCCCACGGCACCCATTCGGGAGCCAGCAGCGCGCCCGCGCCCGGCAGCAGCTCAGCCTCCAGCACGGTGGGCTCGGCGTCCTCGACCACGGCGAGGCTCACCGTCCAGTACCAGCCCGGGTAGCCCTCCATCGTGTTGCCGAACCGCAACGACACGACGCCGCCGTCCTCGACGGTGTAGCCCGCGGGGGCGCCCACCGTGGCGGCGGGGGTGATCTCCGACAGCGCGGCGAGCGCCAGGTCGTGAGCCGCGAGCAGACGCTCGTCGGCGACGACGGGAGCCGAGCCCTCCGGCTCGGCCGCGCCGGAGTCGACGGACTCAGGCGTCGAGTTCATCGGCCACCTTGCGCAGGATCGCCGCGACCTTCTTGCCCTGACCCGCATTGGGGTAGTGGCCGTGGCGGAGATCGCCGCCGACCTTGTCGAGCAGCTTGACGAGGTCTTCGACCACGACGGCCATGTCGTCCGGCTTCATCCGGTTGCGCTTGGCGAGGCTCACGGGCGCGTCGAGCACCCGGACCGCGAGGGCCTGCAGCCCGCGCTTGCCGTCGGCCACACCGAAGTCCAGGCGCGTGCCGGCCTTGAGTCCCTCGGTGCCCGCGGGGAGGGCCGTGGCGTGCAGGAAGACGTCCTGGCCGTCATCGGTGGTGATGAAGCCGAACCCCTTCTCGTCGTCGTAGAACCTGACCTTGCCGGTGGGCATCGCACTGACCTCGCTCATCGGCGCCCGAACATGCGGACGCGGTGACATGGGGGCGTTCTGCCCCTGTCTCCAGCCTACGGCACCACCACGACTGCGGCGGGGACGCAGTAGGGTGATCCCGATGCCCTCTTCGTCCTCTCGCACTCCCGGCGCCGCCGACGATCTCCCGGTCCGGCGGATCGACCGCGTCCTCGCGTTCATGTCCCTGGGTCTGCTGCTGCTGTCGGTCGTCTGCTTCGTCGCGATCATGATCGGCTCGGCGACCGGCATGAAGCACGATGACTTCGGCCAGGGACTGTGGCCGCTCGTCGGCACCCTCGTCTACATCGCGCCCATCGTCGCCTTCGCGCTGCTGATGGCGGTGCTCATCATGACCTTCATCCGGAAGGCCCGGGTCGGCAAGGGCCGCTGACGTGACCGCCTCCGACGCGCGCGCACTCGCACAGCACCTGGTGCAGCGCGGCGACGACGCGCTGGCGAGCCTGCTCGCCGCCCGGCACATCGCCCCCACCGTCGGATGGAACGACGCCTTCGACGCGGCCGAGGCTCTCCTGGACCCCGCCTCCCTCGACCGCGCGCTCGTCGCGCTGACCGGCGACGAGGTGGACGCGCTCTCCGGCGACGGGCCGGTCCCGCCCGGCCCCGTGCGCGACACGCTCCACGAGCGCGCCCTGATCGACGCGGACGGGACCCCGTACACGGCGGTGCGCACCGCTCTGGAGACGATCCGCCGGCGCGGCGTCGCCACGGCATCCGGCGCCGTCGCCCCGCCCGCCGCCGAGGGGTCGGACGATGCCGGCGCCGCGGAGCGGGCCTTCGCCTCGCTCGGCTCGCTCGCCGACATCCTCCACGCCGCGCTCGCCCATCCCTTCGGGCGGATCGGCGCCGGCACGCTCGGCGCCGCCGACCGGCGCCGCCTGATCGAGGCCGGCATCGTCGACGACGCCGTCGCGGCCGACGAGCTGGTCGTGATCGCCGAACGCACGGGGCTGCTGTCCGGGCAGGACAAGACGTGGCTGGTGACCCCGCGCGGAGCGCAGTGGCTGCACAGCGACACCCTCTCGCGCTGGGCGGAGGTCGCGGCGGCGCTGCTGGACGCGCTCCCGCGCGGTGTGCGCCGGCGCGGCGGCGGCTGGCTGCCGCCCTACGCCTGGGCGGCGGCGTACCCGTTCGACTCGGCGTGGTCCGAGCGTGCCGCCGCGCTGCGCGCGCTGCTCGGGCGATGGGCGCTCCTCGACGATGCCGGCCGCCCGACGAGCTGGGCGCGCGACGTCTTCGCCGCGGCGGGCGACGACACCCCGACGACCGGTGCGCTCGATCTCGACGCCCTGGCGGGGCTGCTCCCGGGCGAGGTCGATCGGGTCTACCTGCAGAACGACCTGACGGCCATCGCTCCCGGACCGCTCGCTCCCCACCTGGACATGCGGCTGCGCTCCGTCGCCCGCCGCGAATCGCACGCCCAGGCATCCACCTACCGGTTCACGCCGGAGACGATCGCCGACGCGCTCACCTCGGGCGAGAGCGCCGAGTCCCTGCGCGAGTTCCTCACGGAGCTGTCCCTCACCGGGCTCCCCCAGCCGCTGGCCTACGAGATCGAGCGGACGGCCCGCACCCACGGCACGATCCGCGTCGGCCCCGACAGCGAGGGCCGCACCCGCGTCACGAGCGACGACGACGCCCTGCTGCGCACGCTCGCCGTCGACCAGGCCCTGCGTCCCCTGGGCCTCGTGCCGGAGGGCGCCGACCTCGTGACCCGCAGCGGAGCCGACACGGCCTTCTGGATGATCGCCGACGCCCGCTACCCGGTGGTGGCCGTGGATGCCGGCGGACGGCGACGCCGCCTCGACCGCCATCGCCTCGCATCGGCGCCTCCCGCCGCCGCCCCGCGGGAGGAGGCCTACGCCGTCCTGCTCTCCCGCCTGCGCGCCGCACCGTCGGAGGACGCCGACGCCGCGTGGCTCGGCCGTGAGCTCGACCAGGCCGTCCGCGCCCGCGCGACCATCGTGGTCGCGGTGCGCATGCCCGACGGCAGCGACCGCGAGTTCATCATCGAGGCCACCGGTCTCGGCGGCGGGCGCCTGCGCGGACTGGATCGCACGGTCGACGTGGAACGCACCCTCCCCGTCTCGAGCATCAGCGGCATCCGCCCCGCCGGAACGGCCTGAGCGACCCCGCGGCATCCGCCGCCGGGACGACCGACCGGCACCCGCGCCGACGCCGGTAGACTGGGACGCTATGGCTGACGGCCCCCTCATCGTGCAAAGCGACCGTACCGTGCTGCTCGAAGTCGCGCACCCGCAGGCGGAGACGGCGCGACACGAGCTCGCGATCTTCGCCGAGCTCGAGCGCGCACCCGAGCACATCCACACCTATCGCGTCACGCGCTTGGGGCTGTGGAACGCGCGCGCGGCCGGCCACACGGCCGACGACATGCTGGCGACGCTCGATCGCTGGTCGCGCTTCCCCGTGCCCGCCTCGGTGTCGATCGACATCCGCGAGACCGTGAACCGCTACGGACGGCTCGTCATCGAGCGGGATGCCGAGGGCGCGCTCGTGCTGCGCGGCACCGACCCCGCGGTGCTCGCCGAGGTCGGCAAGAACAAGCGCATCCAGCCGCTGCTGGTCGGTCGCCCGTCCCCCGACACGTACCTCATCGACGCGTGGGCACGGGGGCACATCAAGCAGGAGCTGCTGAAGATCGGCTGGCCGGCCGAGGACCACGCGGGCTACACGCCCGGGACGCCGCACGAGATCGACCTGCACGAGGACGGCTGGACCCTCCGCCCCTATCAGCGCCAGGCGGTCGACATCTTCAGCGAGGGCGGCTCCGGCGTCGTCGTGCTCCCCTGCGGCGCGGGCAAGACCCTCGTCGGCGCGGCCGCGATGGCCGAGACGAAGACCACCACCCTGATCCTCGTGACCAACACCGTCAGCGCCCGCCAGTGGCGCGACGAACTGCTCAAGCGCACGTCGCTGACGCCCGAGGAGATCGGCGAGTACTCCGGCCAGACCAAGGAGGTCAAGCCGGTCACGATCGCGACCTACCAGATCCTGACGGCGAAGCGGAAGGGCGAGTACGCCCACCTCGCGCTACTCGACGCGCTCGACTGGGGACTCATCGTCTACGACGAGGTGCATCTGCTGCCCGCACCCGTGTTCAAGCTCACCGCCGATCTGCAGGCGCGCCGCCGCCTGGGCCTGACGGCGACGCTCGTGCGCGAGGACGGCCGCGAGGGCGACGTGTTCAGCCTCATCGGCCCCAAGCGCTTCGACGCGCCGTGGAAGGAGATCGAGGCCCAGGGCTTCATCTCCCCCGCCGTCTGCTACGAGGTCCGCGTGGACCTGCCGCCCTCCGACCGCCTCGAATACGCCGCATCCGCCGATGACGAGCGCTACCGCCTGGCCGCCACCGCGCACGCCAAGATCGGCGTCGTGAAGGACCTCGTGGCCCGCCACAGCGGAGAGCAGATCCTGGTGATCGGGCAGTACCTCGACCAGATCGACGTGCTCGCCGAGGCGTTGGACGCCCCCAAGATCACCGGCGCGACGCCCGTCGACGAGCGCGAGGAACTGTTCGCCGCATTCCGGGAGGGCCGCGTGCCCGTGTTGGTCGTCTCGAAGGTCGCGAACTTCTCGATCGATCTGCCCGACGCGTCGGTCGCGATCCAGGTGTCGGGATCTTTCGGCTCGCGCCAGGAGGAGGCGCAGCGTCTGGGCCGCCTGTTGCGTCCGAAGTCGAACGGGCACACCGCCAGCTTCTACACGCTCATCGCCCGCGACACCGTCGACCAGGACTTCGCCCAGAACCGGCAGCGCTTCCTCGCCGAGCAGGGGTACAGCTACACGATCCTGGATGCCGAGGGCATCGCCGCCGCGTAGCGCACCGCGTTTCGACTCGTCGCTGCGCTCCTCGCTCAACGACCGGACGCCCCCCGCCGCGCTTCGACTCGTCGCTGCGCTCCTCGCTCAACGCCCGGAACCGCACCGCGTTTCGACTCGTCGCTGCGCTCCTCGCTCAACGCCCGGAAGCCCCCCGCCGCGCTTCGACTCGTCGCTGCGCCCCTCGCTCAACGACCGGAACCGCACCGCGATTCGACCCGTCGCTGCGCCCCTCGCTCAACGACCGGAACCGCACCGCGATTCGACCCGTCGCTGCGCTCCGCGCTCAACGACCGGAACCGCACCGCACCCCCGGTCGTTGAGCGAGCGGAGCGAGTCGAAACGCCCCGACGAGCGGGATGCTCACCACGCGGGAGCGGGCGGCGGCAGCAGCAGCGTCCGCGGCAGCGGGCGACGCACCAGCACCCACTCGACCACCGCGACGTAGCCGCCGATCAGCAGGAACGACCACAGGAAGCTGACGATGCCGGTCGTGCTCTCCGTCGGGCTCGATCCCGACGCGAGCGACAGCAGGAACGCCGTCAGGTTGTTCACCACGTGCAGCGCGATCGCGGCCTCCAGGCCCCCGGTGCGCCACGTGAGCCAGCCGGCGGCGACCGCGAACAGCCCCACGCCGATCTGGCCGAGCACGTCGTAGCCGTGGCCGAGGACGAACAGCGGCACGGGCAGCAGGATGGCGAACGCCGGATGCCGCAGCCATCGCCCGATGGCCTGCATGAGATATCCGCGGAAGATGTACTCCTCCGCGGCCGCCTGCACCGGCACGAGCAGCAGCACGACCACCGCGGTGATCGGCCAGGTCGGAGCCGGGCCGCCCGCGACCGGCTCCTCCATGCCGCCGGGGAGCAGGAACCCCACCGCGGTCAGCACGGCCGAGACGCCGACGGCGAGAGCGCCGCACAGCAGCATCCATCGCCAGCGCAGCCGGCCCGCGGCCGACGAGACGAGCCCGAGGCGCCGCCCGTTCACGATCAGCGACGCCAGAATGTAGGCCGGCAGCATCAGGGCGATCGTGCCGAGCAGGATCGCGACCATCAGCGGGTCGCCCATGTCGACGCCGCCCGACTGGCCCAGGCGCGCGAGGCTGTCCAGCCGCTCCGGGTCGCGGAACAGCGCGATGCCGACGACGACCATGGCGAACACGAGGAAGGCGACGTAGATCGCCAGGCCCAGGATGCCGGTGACCAGCGGCGTCCACCAGCCCGAGCGCCGCCGCGCGAAGATCAGCCGGTGGAAGGCGAGGCCGCCGACGAGGGCATCGCCCGGGAGAGCACGGGCCGGACGCGCGATCGGCGGCGTGACGGGCGGCATCGGCGGTGCGAACAGCGGTGATGACGGAGGGACGGGGACCTGCGGCGCGGGCGTCGTCATTCATCCATCTTCGCCGATATCCAGCAAAGGGAAGGGTTGCGATGCCAGGATGGGCCTATGACCGCACCGCGCATCCTCGTCGTGGACGACGAACCGAACATCCGGGACCTGCTGGTCACGAGCCTGAGGTTCGCCGGCTATCAGGTGCGCGCCGTCGCCAACGGCGCCCAGACCATCTCGGCCGTCCTCGAGGAGGAACCCGACCTCATCATCCTCGACGTCATGCTTCCCGACATGAACGGGTTCAGCGTCACCAAGCGTCTGCGGGGCGCGGGATACACCGCCCCGATCCTGTTCCTGACGGCGAAGGACGAGACCGAGGACAAGATCGAAGGGCTCAACGCCGGCGGCGACGACTACGTCACCAAGCCGTTCTCGCTGGACGAGATCGTCGCGCGTCTGCAGGCCATCCTGCGCCGTACGATGCAGGCCGACGAGGAGTCCACCATCCGTGCCGGTGAGCTCACGATGGACCAGGACACGCACGACGTGACCGTCGGCGACGTCTCCATCGATCTGTCGCCGACCGAGTTCAAGCTGCTGCGCTATCTGATGCTCAACCCGAACCGGGTGCTCAGCAAGGCGCAGATCCTCGATCACGTGTGGGAGTACGACTTCAACGGCGATGCCGGCATCGTCGAGAGCTACATCTCCTACCTGCGTCGCAAGATCGACCCGTACTCGTCGGAGCCGCTCATCCAGACCAAGCGCGGCTTCGGCTACATGCTGAAGGCCGGCAAGTCCTCCTGACCGCCCGCCCATGACGGTGGACGGGGTGTACGCGGCGCACGCGAAGAAGAACGATCGCCTGACGTCGTGGTGGCGCGGCATCAGCCTGCGCGCCAAGGTGACGGGCGTCACGGTCGCGGTGCTCACCGTGGGCCTGCTCGCGGCCGGTTTCGGAACGGCCGTCTTCCTCCGCAACGCCCAGATCGCCGAACGCGACCAGTCGATCAGCCAGACCGTCACGCTCGATCAGGCCAGCAGCCTGCTCAACGTCGAGGTGGTCGAGGGCGTCGCGCAGTTCGAGCCGGCCGACTATCCGCCGCTCACCTCGTTCTCGATCGCCGTCTACGGCCCGGACGGCACCCTGCTGGCCACCGGCGGGCCGGCCCAGAGCGACGGTCCGGTGTTCCCGGCGACCTTCGGTCTCGATCGGACGCTCATGCAGGGCACAGCACCGTTCGAGCTGTTCTCCGCCGACGGCGAGACGGTGTACCACGCCGCCGTGGACGTGCTGCAGATCCCGGGGGCGCGGGAGAACAACGTGCAGCTGCTCGCGCTGCCGCTGACTCCCGTCACCCAGACCGTGGCCAGCTTCGTCGGCATCTACAGCATCCTCGCTATCCTGACGATCCTCGCGAGCGCCCTGCTGACCCGGTGGCTCGTGACGCTCGCGTTCCGCAGTCTCGGACAGGTCGAGCAGACGGCCATGTCGATCGCACGCGGCGACTTCGGTCAGCGCATGGGCGACATCGCCCCGGGCACCGAGGTGGGCAAGCTCAAGACGGCCATCAATGCGATGCTCGACCGGGTCGACCACGCCCTCGGGCAGCGCGATGCGACCGTGCTGCAGATGCGACGCTTCATCGGCGATGCCAGCCACGAACTGCGCACCCCGCTCGTGACCGTGCGCGGCTATGCGGAGCTGTACCGGATGGGCGCGATCTCGGGCGACGAGCAGACGGCGCAGTCCATGGAGCGCATCGAGAAGGAGGCGATCCGGATGGGCGGCCTCGTCGAGGACCTCCTCGCCCTCGCCCGCCTCGACGAGCGCCGCGACATCGTCGTCGCCCCCGTCGACCTGCGCCCGATCGCGCGCGACGCGGTGCTCGATGCCCGGGCGACCGCGCCGGAGCGGACGGTGTCGTTCCTGGACGACGCTCCCGCGCCGCGACTGCTGCGCCCCGCATCCGCTCCCCCGACGAGCAGCTCGCCGACGCGGCGCCGTCCGCCGACGGCCGCGATCGGCGCGCTGCTGCGTCGGCGCCCGCGCCCGGGCGAAGAGACCGGCACGCCCGCGCCGGCGGAACGGCCTCCCGTTCTGGCGGCGAGGGAGCCCATCGTGCTCGGCGACGAGAACCGCATCCGCCAGGTGGTGGCGAACCTCTTGGGCAATGCCCGCCGCTACACGCCGGAGGGCTCGCCGGTGGAGCTGGCCGTGGGCGTCGACGAGCCGGCGGGCATGGGCTGGATCTCGGTCATCGACCACGGCGACGGCATCCCGCCCCAGCTCCGCGACAAGATCTTCCAGCGGTTCTGGCGCGCCGACACCTCTCGCACGCGCGAGACGGGAGGCTCGGGCCTCGGGCTCTCGATCGTCGCCTCCGTCGTCGAGGCGCTGCACGGATCCATCGTGGTCAGCGAGACGCCCGGCGGCGGCGCGACCTTCCGGGTGGCCTTCCCGCTGGCCCAGGCGCGGGATGCCGCCGAGCACCTGTTCATCGAGACCCAGCCGCTGCCGCGCCTCCACGCGGACTCCTGAGGGCGCCGCCTCCTCCCCGCACGGCTGGCGCCCGACGCCGTCCACGGGAGCGGCGCCCGCCCCGCGCGCGGCCACGCGCGCCGCGTAGCGTGGGGGCCCCGTCGAAAGGAGATCCCATGACCGCCTTCAGCGTCGATGCGGACGCCGTCCTCGCCGCCACCGGTGCGATCCGCGGCACCGCCGACCGGCTCCAGGCCGAGACCGCCGCGATGCTGGGTCAGCTCACCCAGCTCCAGGGCACCTGGACCGGTGGCGCCGCCGTCGCGTTCCAGAGTCTCGTCGATCGCTGGCGCAGCGCGCAGACCGAGCTGGAGAGCGCCCTCACCGACATCGGGACCGCCCTCGGTCACGCGGGAGCGCAGTACGCGCAGACCGAGGTCGCGGCGGCGGGCCTGTTCCGCTGACGGCATCCGGGAACACAGAAAGGCCCCTCCGAGGAGGGGCCTTTCCGATGAGGGTCGGACTCAGAAGTCCATGCCACCCGTGGGGTCACCGGCGGGCGCGGCAGCCTTCTCGGGCTTGTCGGCGACGACGACCTCGGTGGTGAGGAACAGACCCGCGATCGACGCGGCGTTCTGCAGCGCCGAGCGCGTGACCTTGGCCGGGTCGATGATGCCGGCGGCGAACATGTCGACGTACTCGCCGGTGGCCGCGTTCAGGCCCTGGCCGACGGGCAGCTCCGACACCTTGTTCGCGACGACACCGGGCTCGAGACCGGCGTTCAGCGCGATCTGCTTCAGCGGGGCCTCGATGGCGACCTTGACGATGTTCGCACCGGTGGCCTCGTCGCCCGTGAGCTCGAGCTTCTCGAACGCACGCTTGCCGGCCTGGATGAGCGCGACGCCACCACCGGGGACGATGCCCTCCTCGACGGCCGCCTTCGCGTTGCGGACGGCGTCCTCGATGCGGTGCTTGCGCTCCTTGAGCTCCACCTCGGTGGCCGCACCCGCCTTGATGACGGCGACGCCGCCGGCGAGCTTGGCGAGGCGCTCCTGCAGCTTCTCGCGGTCGTAGTCGCTGTCGGTGTTCTCGATCTCGCGCTTGATCTGGGTCACGCGACCCTCGATCTGCGCGGACTCGCCGGCACCCTCGACGATCGTGGTCTCGTCCTTGGTGACGATGACCTTGCGCGCCTTGCCGAGCAGGTCGGTGGTGGCGTTCTCGAGCTTGAGACCGACCTCCTCCGTGATGACCTGGCCGCCGGTGAGGATCGCGATGTCCTGCAGCTGGGCCTTGCGACGGTCGCCGAAGCCGGGAGCCTTGACGGCGACCGACTTGAAGATGCCGCGGATCTTGTTGAGCACGAGGGTCGCGAGGGCCTCACCCTCGACGTCCTCCGCGATGATGACGAGCTCCTTGCCCTCCTGGATCACCTTGTCGACGATCGGCAGCAGGTCCTTGATGTTGGAGATCTTCTGGTTCGCGATGAGGATGTACGGGTCCTCGAACACCGCTTCCTGACGCTCCGGGTCGGTGACGAAGTAAGGGTTGATGTAGCCCTTGTCGAAGCGCATGCCCTCGGTGAGCTCGAGCTCGGTGCCGAAGGTGTTCGACTCCTCGACGGTGACGACACCCTCCTTGCCGACCTTGTCGATCGCCTCGGCGATCAGCGCGCCGATCTCGGGGTCGGCGGCGGAGATGGATGCCGTGGCGGCGATCTCCTCCTTGGTCTCGACCTCCTTCGCCGATGCGAGCAGCTCGTCGGAGAGAGCCTTGACGGCCTTCTCGATGCCCTTCTTGAGCGAGATGGGGTCGGCCCCGGCGGCGACGTTGCGCAGGCCCTCGCGAACGAGCGCCTGGGCGAGGACGGTCGCGGTGGTCGTGCCGTCACCGGCGACGTCGTCCGTCTTCTTGGCGACCTCCTTGACGAGCTCCGCGCCGATCTTCTCGTACGGGTCGTCGAGCTCGATCTCCTTGGCGATCGAGACGCCGTCGTTCGTGATCGTGGGGGCGCCCCACTTCTTCTCGAGCACGACGTTGCGACCGCGGGGGCCCAGGGTCACCTTGACGGCGTCGGCCAGGATGTTCAGGCCACGCTCGAGGCCGCGGCGGGCCTCCTCGTCGAAAGCGATGATCTTTGCCATAAGTGTGTCGTCCCTCCCGGACGTGAGGATGAGTCTTTAGCACTCGCGAGGATGGAGTGCTAACTCATTCTGGCACTCTGGCATGACGAGTGCAAGCCGCCGACGCCCGGCGCGGCGACACGCGCCGAACCGCCGCCGAGGGCGCGCGGGAGGAGGGTCGACGCGGGGTCAGGCGACGACGCGGACCGACTCGGCCTGCGGGCCCTTCTGGCCGGCACCGACGGTGAACTCGACCGTCTGCCCCTCCTCGAGCACCCGGAATCCGGACATGTCGATGTTGGAGTAGTGGACGAAGACGTCCTGGCCATCGGTGACGGTGATGAAGCCGAAACCCTTCTCGGCGTTGAACCACTTGACGGTACCCTGGGCCATGCGAATCTCCTGATGCTGCGGTGGGACGTCGCAATGCTAACCAGCGCTCGCGGCGCGAAAACGCCGATCCGGCAACTGTTGACACGCGCGCATCGAAGTGTTCACACGCGTGAAACACTCCCCCGCGGAGGTCGCGTCCGCGCGGTGTCAGCCGGCCGGCGTGGCGCCGGCATCCGTGCGATCGGCGCCGATCACGACGACCAGCAGCGTGCTGCCGTCGCCGCCGGCCAGCCCCGCATAGGCGTCGCTGAGGGAGACCGTCGCACCGCCGATGACCTGCGCGAGGCCGCGGGCGGCGCCCTCCTCGGCGGGATCCGAATAGAACACGGTGGTGGTCTGGAACCCCGTCGAGCCGGCATCGCCGGCCGTGACGTCGTCGGCGGCCCAACCGGCGGCCACGATGGTCTGGGCGAGCGCGCCGGCGAGCCCCGACTGCGTGGTGGCGTTGAGCACGGTCACCTTGAACGACGGGTCGACGACGGGCTCGGCCGTCGCGATCGGCGGCGGGGTCGCGCTCGGCGTCGGGAACAGGGTCACGCGCCCGGTCGCGACCAGCGTGCCGAAGATGCCCACGGCGACGAGGACGACGATCGCGATCGCCGACCACAGCATCACCACACCCCCGCGCATCCGCGGGTTCTCGGCGCGATGAGCACCGATGCGGCCCCCGTCGAGGGGCAGATCATCGAAGCGGTCCTGGTGAGCGGGGGTTCTCGGCACCACAGAATGCTATCGGCCCGTTCCCGTGGGAACCGCGGGAACGGCGGCGCGGCCTGCGCGCTCGCGTTCGCGTGCCTCGCGCAACCGGCGCAGCCGGTGCACGAGCATCGCATCGTAGGCGGCCGCGTCCGGCTGGTCGACGACCCGGCCGAGGAGCTGGTAGTAGCGCGCCGGCGCGAGCCCGAGCTCCGCGCGGATCGCCTCCTCCTTGGCCGCATCGTGACCGCTCCAGCGCGACTCGAAGTCGAGGAGCAGGCGGTCACGGTCGGCGAGGGGCACACTTCACGCTAACGCGGCGAGGACGTTTCCCCCTCGCGCCACTCCAGCCAGGAGCCGAGCGGATCGGCCATCGCCACGATGCGCCCGTCGAGGGCGAGGGCGAACCCGTCCGACGACGGCTCCTGCGCGTGCGCTCCCACCTGCCAGCCGCGATGCAGCGTCGGGGCGTCGAGGGTGATCCACCGTCCCGCAGCGCGCACGTCGTCGATGAGGACGTGGCGGGCATCCCACGGGATGTGGGCCAGCACCCCCGGGGTCTGGATGACGAGTGTCGCCTCCCGCGGCGCCGCGGCGACGGCGCGGGCGAGCTGGGCGGAGCCGTCGCCGGCGAGGAGCAGCGGCGGGTCGGCCGCCGCGATGCGCAGCGCGTCGGCGACGCGTTCGACGCGGCCCTCCTCGCCCGGCCAGACGAGACCCGTCAGCCAGGCGGCCGTCGCGGGATCGGTCGGCGCGAGCGGTGCGAGGTCGATCCCGGCGCGCCAGACGATCGTCGGAGAGCGCAGCGGCGGTACGAGCGGACCGCGCAGCACGCTGCGCAGGACCACCTCCGACGTGCCGTCATCGGGATCGAGAGCGATCTCGCCGTCCGGCGTCGCGTAACGGTAGGAGTAGCGGTCGGGGTAGAGGCAGAGTCCGGCGCTCGCACCGATCTCGAGCAGGGCGATCGGCCCCTCGATGAGGCTGAGCGCGGGCAGCAGAGCGGCGCACCGCAGCGGCTCGTTCGTCTGGAGCGACCGGCGGGCGCACTCCCCGACGACCTCGTCGGCGTGGCGCAGGAGCCACTCCCGCCACACCGCGTAGGGCGGCTCGCCGGAGCCCAGCAGGCGCGCGACGGCGAAGACGAGCGGCGGCTGACGGTGCATCGGGGCGATCCGCGCCAGGACGGACTGCACCGTCCGGTCTGCGGCGACGCCGGCCGCCCAGTCGGCGTACACGGCCGAGCGCCCGGGCGCCTCCTTGCGGGCGAAGCGCGCGTAGCGTTCCGCGACCGCGGCGATCTCTGCATCCACGGGCTCCATTCTCGCCGGGACGGAGCACGCCCCCGCGACGTCGGGTTGAATGGAGGTGGACTAAGGAGCCAGATATGACCTACCACGTCACCAAGACCGACGAGCAGTGGCGTTCGGAGCTGACCCCCGAGCAGTACGCCGTCCTCCGTCAGGCGGGGACGGAGCGCGCATGGACCGGCGAGCTCCTCGACGAGAGCCGCGCGGGTCTCTACACGTGCGCCGCGTGCGGCGCCGAGCTCTTCCAGAGCGGCACGAAGTTCGACTCGCACTGCGGGTGGCCGAGCTTCTACGAGTCGGTGCGGCCGGAGGCCGTGGAGCTCATCGAGGATCGCAGCCACGGCATGGTGCGTACGGAGGTGCGCTGCGCGAACTGCGGGTCCCACCTGGGCCACGTCTTCCCCGACGGCTTCGGCACGCCCACCGGCGACCGGTACTGCATGAACTCGCTGTCGCTCTCGTTCACGCCGCAGGGCGAGGCGGACGCGTCGTGATCGACGCGGTCACCGACTACCCCGCCCTCGCGGCGGTGCGCGGGCGGCGGTCATGGTCGAAGGTGACGGATGCCGCCCCGACCCGTGCCGAGCTGCTCACCCTGGTGTCGGCGGCCGGCCGGGTCGCCGACCACTCGTCTCTGCGCCCGTGGCGGGTGATCGAGCTGCGCGGCGATGACCGGCTGGCCCTCGGTGCGGCCATCGCGACGGCCGAGGGCGACGACAAGCCCTCGACGAAGCCGTTGCGGGCACCGCTCGTGCTCGCGATCGTCGCCAGCTACCGCAAGAGCGACAAGGTGCCCCGCTGGGAGCAGGAGGCCGTCGCCTCGGGCGTCGCGCACATGCTGAGCCTGCTGCTGGACGAAGCGGGCTGGGGCGTGATCTGGCGCACGGGTCGCTACACCCGCGCCAAGGCCGTCGCGAAGGCGCACGGTCTCGGCACGGACGAGGAGCTGCTCGGGTGGCTCTACGTCGGCGGCAAGCCGCAGGGCGCGCGCCCGGGACGGCGGACCTCGGTCGACCCTCGATCGCACCTGACGCGGATGCCGGCGGCGACGGTCTCCGGCGAGAAGGCGGACGCCGCCGCGGCGAAGGCGAAGGCGAAGAAGAAGGTCAAGAAGAAGAAGAAGGACTAGTCCGCCGGCGCCGCCACGGCGCGGCGGCGATGACGACGGACGTCCCGGCCACGAGCACCATCAGCAGCTCCGTGACCCAGCCCGGGCCCGAATCGGCGGGCCACAGCGCGTCGATCGCGAACGCGGTGCCGAGCTGGCCGACGACCACCCCCAGGCCCAGCAGCAGCACACCCGTGTGGGCGACGAGAGCCGCCGACAGGAAGATGTAGGCGACACCGACGACGCCTCCGAGGTACAGCCAGCCGGCCGAGGGGAGCTCGGCGGGCGGTCCCACCAGCGCGACGTGGACGGCCGCCGCGATCGCGAGCACGATCGTCCCGCCCAGGAAGTTGACGAAGGTCGCCGTCAGGGGCGTGCCCACGCGCTGACGAAGTCGTCCGTTGGTCGCCTGCTGCCACGCGATGCCGACGCCCGCCAGGAACGGCAGCAGCAGCATCCACCACGGGATGCGGTCGAGCACGCCGCCCTGCAGGGAGATGCCGACGGCGACGAGCGCGAGCATGCCGCCCGCGACACGCGGCATGGTGACGGCGACGACGCCGGCCGGGCCGTAGCCGATGCGGTCGAGGACGAGTCCGTTGAGCGTCTGCCCGGCGACGACGCCCACGGTGAACAGCGACACGCCGATGACCGCGACGGCGAGCCCCTGCGTGGCGACGGTGAGCGCTCCGGCCAGGCCGCCCCCCAGCATCCACCAGGGGATCGTGCGCGCACGGATGCCGAGGACGAGCGCCGTGACGCCGCGACGGCCGGCCGGCAGGACGGCGGAGAGCACGACGAGCACGGCCAAGCCGGAGGCGAAAGAGACGACGGCGGCGACGAAGCCGTCGCCGATGTGCAGACCGAGCTGGCCGTTGATGCGCGCCTGGATGGCCGTCAGCACACCGACGAGCACGGCACCCCCGAGGGCGACGCCGGCGGGCAGCCGGTGCGTCGTCGGAGGTGTCACGAGTCCTCAGCCTATCCGGGCAGGACGGCGGGACCCGGCTGCTCAGTCGTAGCCGAGGATGCAGATCGCTTCGGTGATCGGGTCGGGTTCGGTACGCGGGTCGTGCTCGTCCACGAGATCGAATCTAGGGGCGTCCGACGCGGGAGGCCAGCCGCATCGCCGTGCATAACGACAACGCTCTCCGCGCGCCGACCTCTGGACGCGGGTTGCACGACGCACACGACCGCTATATCTTCTTTTCTACACGATCGATCCCTGATTATATACACCAAACGTCACAGTTTGTGTCCCTCGGGATCATGATCATCGCGGAGCCAACGGAGGACCCCTGATGCAGACATCGCCCGTCTCGGAGTACGACGTCGTCGTCGTGGGTGCGGGAGCAGGTGGGCTCGCCGCCGCCGTGACCGCCGCTCACGGCGGAAGCTCCGTGCTCGTGCTCGAGGCGGCGGAGGTCTGCGGAGGCGCGACGGCATGGTCGGGCGGGTGGCTGTGGGCACCGCGGTCACTGCTCGCCACCCGCGAAGGCGTCGATGAGTCGCTGGACGACGTCAGCGCCTACCTGCGTGCCGTGCTCGGTGACGACTACCAGGAGGACCGGGTGCGGGCCTTCCTGGAGGCGGCCCCCGAGATGATCGAGTTCTTCCACACCCGGACCGCGCTCGAGTTCGTGCCCGGCTCGAAGATCCACGACATCTACGGCGATCTGCCCCATGCCGGCACCGGCAACCGCTCCGCCGCCCCGAAACCGATCAACGCGCGCCGGCTCAGCCGCTCGGTACGGGCGCTCCTTCGCGGTCAGCTCTACGAGACGTCCTTCCTCGGGATGGGGATCATGGCCGGACCGGACCTCGGCGCCTTCCTCGCGGCGGCCCGCGGCGACCTGCGGGGTCTGTGGCACTGCACGTGGCGGGTCGGGCTCCACCTCGTCGATCTCGTGCTCCACCGCCGCGGCATGCAGCTGGTCAACGGCACCGCCCTGGTGGGCAGACTGCTGCAGTCCGCGGAGGACGCGGGAGTCGAGATCCGCGTCAGCTCCCCCGCCCGCGCGCTGACGACGGATGCCGAGGGCCGTGTCACCGGGGTCGTCGCCCAGACGCCGGACGGAGAACGCACCTTCGTCGCGCGCGCCGGCGTCGTGCTGGCCGCCGGAGGCTTCCCGAACGACGTCGAACGTCGGCGCGACCGCTTCCCCCGCACCCCCACGGGCACGGAGCACTGGACCCTGGCACCGGCGACCGCCGACGGCACGGGCATCTCGCTCGGAGAGAGCGTCGGCGGACGCCTCCAGCAGGGCGCCGCCGCCGGCGCGTGGTGCCCCGTGTCGCTCATCACCTATCGCACGACGGGGCGCACCGGCGTGTTCCCGCACATCATGGACCGCGCCAAGCCCGGCAGCATCGGCGTCATCAGCACGGGCGAGAGGTTCGTCAACGAGGCCAACGGGTACTACGACTACGTGACCGGAATGTTCGCGGCCGTGCCGGCGGGCGAACCGGTCCAGTCGTGGCAGATCGCCGACGCGACCTTCGTGCGACGGTTCCCGCTCGGCATGGCCCGGCCGCGCCCCGTGCCGCTGCTGCCCTACCTGCGCAACGGCTACCTCGTGAAGGCGCCGACCCTGCGCGAGCTCGCCGCGCGATGCGGGATCGATCCGGACGGACTCGAACGCACCGTCGCGGAGTTCAACCGCGACGCCCGCGCCGGCGTCGACACCCGGTTCGGGCGGGGACGCACCGCCTTCAACCGCTACGGCGGTGACGCCTCCGTCACGCCGAACCCCTCGCTCGCCCCCCTCGAGAAGGGGCCGTTCTACGCCGTCCGCGTACTGCCCGGCTCGTTCGGCACCTTCGCGGGGTTGGCCACCGATGCGAGCGCGCGCGTCGTGGATGCCGACGACCGCCCCATCCCGGGGCTCTACGCCGTCGGCGCCGACCAGGCCAACGTCATGGGCGGCCACTACCCCGCCGGCGGCGTCAACATCGGGCCCGCGCTGACCTTCGGCTACGTCGTCGGACGCGACCTCGCCCGCATCGAGACGGCGGTGGTCCGGTGATGCGCGAGATGGGGGTGGCGCACCTCACGCTGCTGACGCTCACGCCGCCCGAGCTGGTCGACATCGCGGCCGCGGCCGGCTTCGGCTTCGTCGGCATCCGCGTCCGGGCCGTCACGACCCAGGAACGCGCGTTCGACATGCGACCGGGCTCGCCGATGCTCGCCGAGACGCTCGCGAGACTCCAGCACACGGGACTGACCGTCCGCGACGTCGAGTTCCTGCCGCTCACTGCCGGGGTCGGACGCGAGCAGTGGCTCCCCGCCCTCGAAGCCGGTGCGGCCCTCGGCGCGTCGGCGCTGACGGTCACCGGGGCCGACCCCGACCGCGCACGGCTGATCGACACGCTCGCGGCACTGACTCAGGATGCCGCGGCCCACGGCATCCGCCCGCTGCTGGAGCCGATCTCCTATCAACCCGTCGGCCGCGTCGCCGACGCCGCCGCGATCGCCCGTGAGACCGGCGCGGCCCTCATGCTCGACCCGCTCCACATCTGGCGGGGCGGATCGTCGCTCGACGACATCCGCGGCCTCGAAGCGTCGCTCGTGCCGGTGCTCCAACTGTGCGACGCGCCGCCGACCGCCCCGTGCGGCGACGACCGGGTGGCCGCACTGCAAGGCGAAGCCCGCGCGCAGCGGCTGCTGGTCGGCGAAGGCGGGCTGCCGTTGGCGGAGCTCCTCGAGGCCGTGCGGCCCGGCACTCCTGTGAGCGTCGAGATCCCCCACGCGCGCCTGCAGGCGCACCTGCATCCGCTCGCCTACGCCCGCCGGGTCGCCCGGAGCACCCGAGACCTGCTGGAGCGCGTCGATCGGACCCGTCCCTCGCCCGCCGCGGAGGCGGCCGGGCACATCGTCGTCGAAGGAGAGCGCTCATGACCGCCACGACCCCCCGCACCCCGCATGCCGAGAGCGCGGTCGCCGCGACGGCGCGCCCCGGCGACACGGTCGTCGATCTTCTCGTGCTCGGCACCGGGGCGGCAGGCCTGTCGGCCGCCGTCACCGCCGCCGCGAGCGGGCTGGAGACGCTGGTGCTCGAGAAGACCGAGTACCTCGGGGGGACGACCGCCTACTCCGCCGGCACCTGCTGGGTGCCCGGTCACCGTCATCAGCGCGCACAGGGGCTCGCGGACGAGAGAGCGGAGGCCTCGCGCTACCTCGACGCGGTGGTCGGCGACAAGGCGCCCCGTGAGATCCGGGAGGCCTACCTCGACCGCGGCCCCGAGATGATCGACTGGTTCCACGACCTGGGAGTGCGGTTCTGGCATTCCCGCACGGTGGTCGACTACCACCCCGAGGAGGACGGAGCCGGTGTCGGCCGCGCCCTGGAGCCGGAGACCTTCGACGGGCGCCGCCTGGGCTACGAGGACTTCCGGCGCGTCCGGCCGCCCGTGCCGGAGTTCGCCCTGTTCGGCGGCACGCTCATGGTGCGCCGGGCGGAGGTGAACCGCCTGCTGGAGCTGTTCCGCTGGTCGCCGCGGGCGGCCGCCACGGCGCTCTCCCTCGGCATCCGCTGGTTCTTCGACCGCCTGCGCTACCCCCGCGGCACCCGTCTGGCGATGGGCAACGCCCTCGTCGCGAACCTCTTCCACACCCTCACGGCGCGCGGCGGCCGAGTCTCGTTCAGCAGCACCGCGAAGGAGCTGCTGATCGAGGACGGCCGCGTCGTCGGCGCGATCGTGGAGGCGGACGGGCGTGAGCGGCGCGTGCTCGCGCGGCGCGGCGTCGTGCTCGCCGGCGGCGGGTTCGCGGCCTCCCACGCGTGGCGGGAGGCGCATCTGCCCGCCCCGACGCCCCAGTTCACCCGCGCCGCCGAGGGGGCCACGGGCGACACGCTCGCCCTCGGCCTCGCCGCGGGCGCCGCGCTCGGACCGGATCACGGCGACAACGGCTTCTGGTTCCCCAGCTCCATCGGCCGGCGCCGCGACGGGTCGCTCGTCGTCTTCCCGCACATCTGGGACCGTGCCAAGCCCGGCATCGTCGCGGTGACCGCCTCGGGACGCCGCTTCGTCGACGAGTCGGTGTCGTACCACCGGTTCGTCCGCGCCATGTACGCCGCCCAGGCCCGCGACGAGGCCATCCCGGCGTGGCTGATCATCGATGCCCACGCCCTGCGCGAGTACGGCCTCGGCATGATCCGCCCGCACACCCCCGGGCGCGCGCTGCGCCGCTATGTCTCGGACGGCTACATCCACCGCGCCGGAACGATCGCCGAGCTCGCGCGACGGATCGGCGTCGACCCGGACGGGCTCGCCGAGACCGTCCGGGTCAACAACCGCTCCGCCGTCACGGGCGTCGACGAGGAGTTCGGAAAGGGCACGAGCCCGTTCGGCCATCAGTACGGCGACGCGCGCCACCGCCCCAACGTCAACCTCGGACCGATCCGCAGGGCGCCCTTCTACGCCCTTCCCCTCGTCCCGACCCCGCTCGGCACCGCGCGGGGACTGCGGATCGACACGGAGGCCCGCGTGCTCGACGCGCACGGCCGACCGATCGCCGGGCTGTACGCGGCCGGAAACGACGCGGACTCCCCGATGGCCGCCGAGTATCCCGGCGCCGGCGGGCAGGTGGGCGCGGGCATGACCTTCGGCTACATCGCCGCGCGCCACGCGGCATCCGCCGCGCCTTCCTCCCCCGCGGAGGGTGCCGTGGGGATCGCGACGACGGAGGCACGGTCATGACCGCCCCGAACCTGCGGACCCTCGCCACCGCACTCGACCAGATCGGCGTGGTCGTCGCCGACCTCGATGCCGCCGCGGCGGGGATGCGCGCGGCGTTCGGCATCGAGCCACGGCTGCGCACCACTGCCCGCTACCGCGGTGCACGCTATCGCGGGTCGAGCCTGGACACGGAGGTCGATGCGCTCTTCTACGACCTGTTCGGCATCGAGATCGAGTTCCTCGCGCCCCGCGGCGGCCCCGACATCTGGCAGGAGTTCCTCGACGAGCACGGCCCGGGACTGCACCACATCCGCTTCGCGGTGGACGATCACGACGCCGTCGTCGCGGCGATGGCCGCGGCGGGCATGCCCGTGCATCAGGAGGGGGACTCGGTGCGCGGCGGCGGCGTCCGCTACGCCTACTTCGACGCGCGCCCGACGCTGGGCTTCTTCCTCGAGATCCTGTCCACGCCCGTGTGAGCGCTCCGACATGGACATCGGCAGCCGTTATGCTCGCGAGGTGGAGATCCGCTGGCTCGAAGCCTTCGTCGTCGTCGCCGAGGAGCTGCACTTCGGACGCGCGGCCCAACGCCTGCACGTCGCGCAGTCGCCGCTGAGTCAGACCATCCGCCGACTCGAGGCGAGCATCGGCACCGAGCTCTTCGAGCGCAACACGCGCAGCGTCGCGCTGACGCCGGCCGGGCGGGCACTGCTGCCGATGGCCTACCGCGTGATCCAGGACCTCGCCCTGGCCACCGAGGCCGCGCGCGCGGCCTCCGGCGCCATCCGCGGCACCGTGCGCATCGGGTTCTCGGGCGCGTTCAACCACTTGACCCTGCCGGCGCTGGCGCGCGCGGCCCGGCGGGAGCTGCCGGAGGTGGACCTGCAGCTGGTCAGTCGCGTCCGCACCCGCGATGGGCTCGCCAAGCTGCGCAGCGGCACCCTCGACCTGGCGTTCGTCGGGCTGCCGGTCGCCGCCGAGGGCATCGACTCCCGCATGATCGCCCGCACGCGTCTGGGCGCGGCCCTGCCGATCGATCATCCCCTGGCCGATGAGCCGGCACTCCACGCGCGTCAGCTGGCCGAGGACGACTTCCTCTCGATGCCGACGGACGGCTCGTCCGCCATGGCCGAGGGGCTCATCCGCTGCTGCGTCGCCGCGGGCTTCCGCCCGAACATCGTGCAGGAGGTGGCGGACCCCTACATGATGCTGACCCTCGTCGCGGCGGGCATCGGCGTGACGATCACCGCCGAGGATCTGGCGCCGATCATGCCGCAGGGGGCCCGGTGGGTGGAGCTGCTCGACGAGCCGCAGTACATGCGGCACGGCATCGCCTGGCTCAAGGACGACCAGAGCGCCGCGCTCCGGGCGGTGCTCGACCTCGCGGAGCGCATCCTGCCGACACCGGAAGATTAAGCGCAGAATCCTCTTTGTTTCAGACAAACCTAGTTCTGGACGCGACACAATAGGGATGCCACGCTGTCGGGAGCGCATCGCACACGCGACCGCACCCCACAGAACAACGGCGTCTGGCCTCAGCGCCCTCGAACGAAGGCAGAGCACATGTCAACGACGACATCTCCTCCCCGGAAGAAGAACAACGCGCGCATCGCCGCCGTCTCAGGATTCATCGGCAGCGCACTGGAGTACTACGACTTCTTCATCTACGCGTCCGCCGCCGCGTTGATCTTCCCGCACCTGTTCTTCCCCGCCGGCGAGCCCGGCGTGGCGACGCTGCTGTCGTTCGCCACGGTCGGCGTCGCCTACGTCGCCCGCCCGTTCGGTGCCGTGCTGTGGGGACACGTCGGAGACCGGTGGGGACGCAAGAAGGCGCTGCTGGCCTGCCTGTCCATCATGGGCGTGGCGACCTTCCTCGTCGGCTGCCTGCCGACGTGGGACGCGATCGGGGTCGCCGCGCCGATCATCATCGTCGCGCTGCGCCTGATCCAGGGCGTGTCGGCCGGCGGTGAGTCCCCGGGCTCGAGCGCACTGACGCTGGAGCACGCCCCCGACCGTCACCGCGGCTTCTTCACGAGCTGGACGATGTCCGGCATCATGTTCGGCATCGTGATCTCGAGCCTCGTGTTCATCCCGATCGCGGCCCTCCCCGAGGACGCGCTGCTCAGCTGGGGCTGGCGTGTGCCGTTCTGGGCATCGCTCGCCGTGACCGTCGTCGCGATCGTCCTGCGCCGCATGCTGGACGAGCCGGAGGTGTTCGAAGAGGTGAAGGAGACCGAGGAGGTCGCGAAGATCCCGCTGGTCACCCTCTTCCGCTACAACGGCGGCACCGTCCTGCGCGTGACGCTGATGTCGCTGTTCACCGTCGTCAACACGATGTTCAACGTGTTCGTCCTGGCCTACGGCACGACCGTCGCCGGCATCCCGCGGGCGAACATGCTCATCATCATCACCGTCGCCAACTTCGCCGCGGTCTGCTTCGGCCCGATCGCCGGGGCACTGTCGGACCGGATCGGACGAAAGCCCGTCTTCCTCGTCGGCCTCGTGCTGCAGTCGATCACGATCTACGCCGTGCTGGCCGCCGTCGACGCCGCGAACATGCCGCTGGTGTGGGCGCTGAGCATCTTCCTCATCGGCATCGCCTACACCCTGTCCAACTCGGTGTACCCGGCCTACTTCCCGGAGCAGTTCCCGGCGCGCGTGCGCTACACCGGCATGGCGGTCAGCCTGATGCTCGGGCTCGTCCTGGCCGGCTTCACGCCCGCGATCGCGCAGGGCTTCGTGACGGGCGAGGGCAACGAGCAGAACTGGCCCGCGGTCGCGTTCTTCACGATCGGCATCGTCCTGATCTCGGGAATCGCGACCGTGTTCGCCCCCGAGACCTCGCGGACGCCCACGGCGCACCTCGGTCTGAGCCGGCGTCAGCTCGCGGAGATCGATCGCCGCACCGAGACCGGCGAGGCGCTCACGCAGTCGGTGCGCACGACGCCCTACGACCGCTTCAGCCGCCGCTGAACACCAGGATGCCGGGCGCCGCCGCCGTCACCGGCGCGGCTCCCGGCATCCGCGTCCCCAGAAACGGAACCCCATGACACGCTCCTACCTCGTCGGACTCATCGGCTCGGGGATCGGGTCGTCGTCGACGCCCGCCCTGCACGAGAGCGAGGCCGACGCGCACGGCGTGCGCTACCTCTACCGCACGATCGACATCGACGCCCTCGGCCGGACGGCCGCCGACGGCGCCGAACTGGTGCGGCAGGCGCAGGAACTCGGCTACGACGCACTGAACATCACCCACCCCTGCAAGCAGACCGTCCTGTCGGCGCTCGACGAGCTCTCCCCCGACGCCGAGCTGCTGGGCGCCGTGAACACGGTGGTGTTCCGCGACGGCCGCGCGATCGGCGCGAACACCGACCATTCGGGCTTCGCCCAGGGCCTGCGCGACGGGCTGGACTCCCCCGCGCTCGACCGCGTCGTCCTCCTCGGCTCGGGCGGAGCGGGCTCGGCCATCGCCTTCGCCCTCCTGAACGCCGGCACGCGGGTGCTGTCGGTCTTCGACCCCGTCGTCGAACGCGCCCGGGCGGTGCGCACGGCGCTGGGCCCGGCCTTCCCGGGAGCGGAGATCGTGGCGATCGGCGCCGACGAGCTCGCGGCGGCGATCGGAGCGGCCGACGGACTGGTCAACGCGACCCCCATCGGCATGGTGGGCCACCCCGGCATCCCTGTCGACCCGTCGCTGCTGCACTCCGGCCTCTGGGTCGCCGACGCGATCTACCGGCCGCTGCGCACGGAGCTGATCGAGACGGCGCAGGCCCTCGGGTGCGCGGTTCTCGACGGCGGGCGGATGGTGGTCGGCCAGGCCGCCGACACCTTCCGGCTGATCACGGGACGGGACGCGGATCCGGAGCGGATGCGGGCCCGCTTCCTCGCGCTGACGGGCGCGACTCAGTAGTCGGCGCGGCCGCCGGAGAGGTCGAAGGTGGCTCCGGTCGTGAAGCCGCACTGATCGCTCGCGATCCAGGCGACGGTCGCCGCCACCTCCTCCACCGTCAGGAAGCGCCCCATCGGGATGAGGGCGCGCGTGCGCTCGATGAACTCGTCGGTCAGCTGCGAGAACAGCTCCGTTCGCACCATGACGGGCGCAATGGCGTTCACGGTCACGCCGTCGGCGATCAGCTCGCGCGCCAACACCTTGGTCATGCCGACGACGCCGTGCTTCGCGGCGGTGTAGGCCGACAGCGAGGCGGTCGCCTCTTTGCCGGCGATCGAGGCGACCGTGATGACGCGTCCGTAGCCGCGTTCGCGCAGGTGCGGCACGACGGTCTTGGCCGTCAGGAAGGCGCCGGTGAGGTCGAGATCGACCACCCGTCGCCACGCGTCCGCGTCGTAGTCCCAGAGGGGTCCGACCGGGCCGGTGATCCCCGCGGAGGAGACCACGACGTCGACCTTGCCCACGCGGCGCAGCGTCTGGTCCATCGCGTCGCGCAACGACCGCTCGTCCGTGACGTCCGCCGTCAGCAGCGCGGCGGGCTCCCACGATCCGGCGAAGGCGGCGGGCTCGCGATCCCACACGGACACGTCGGCACCGGATGCCGCGAACAGCGCTCCGATGCCGGCGCCGATCCCGCGCGCCCCTCCCGTGATGACGACGGACGTGTCTCGGAAGTCGAAAGTCACCTGTGACATGCCCGCCACGGTAGCGCGCCCATTTGAACGGGATCAAGCATAAACAATGACTGATTCAGTCGTTCTGTTCACACTATCTTCGTCACATACTGGAGTCCGTGAGCCCAGACGAAGGAGTCATCATGCCGACGTTCGCCGTGTCATACGCCTACGCGCCCGGCAGCGAGGAGGCCCGCGCCACGCACCGCCCGGCCCACCTCGCCTTCCTGCAGGGACTGCACCGTGCGGGCATCCTGTACATGAGCGGCCCGCTCGCCGATACCGACCCGAGCGCGCTGCTGATCCTCCAGGACACCGACCGCGTCACGCTGAGCGCCCGCCTGGACGAGGACCCGTTCTTCACCGAGGGCCTCATCGCGCAGCGCACCGTCGCCGAGTGGAACGTGTTCTTCGATCCGCGTAACACGGTCTCCTGATGCGCACCGCCCGCACCGTCGCCCGCGGAACGCTCTCGTTCGACGAGATCGCCGAGCCGCAGCCGCGCGCCGGCCACGCCCGTGTGCGCATCCACGCCGTGAGCCTGTGCGGCACCGACCTGCACATCTTCGACGACGACTTCCCCACGCAGCTGCCCCTCGTGCAGGGGCACGAGATGTCGGGCACCGTGATCGACACCGACCCCGCCGCCGCATTCTCCCGCGGCGAGCGCGTCGCGATCGATCCGCTGGTGGCGTGCGGCGACTGCCCCGCCTGCCGGCGCGGGCGCTCTCACGTCTGCCCGCACCTGTCGGTGCGCGGATGCTACGAGGACGGCGGATTCGCCGAGGTCGTGAGCGTCCCGGTCGACCGGCTGCACCGGGTGCCCGACGACCTCGCGCTGGATGCGGCGGCCCTCGGCGAACCGGCGTCGATCTCCCTGCAGGCCGTCGCACGCGCCGGAGCCCAGCCCGGCGAGACGGCGCTCGTCCTCGGATGCGGGCCGATCGGGCTGCTGGCGACGCTCGGACTGACCGAACGCGGCGTGACGGTGATCGCGGCCGACACCGACGCCGAGCGCGTCGCCCTCGCGCGGGAGTTCGGCGCGGCTCACGCGCTCCGCGTGGCCGACGGATTCCCCGACGACGAGCAGCGAGCGCTGCTGTCCGCCCTCACCGACGGCGCCGGACCCGATGTCGTCATCGAAGCGACGGGGGTGCCCGCGTCGCTGGAGAACGCCGTCCGCCTGATCGCGGCCGGCGGGCGCATCGTGCAGGTCGGGATCTCGCCCCGCCCCGCCCGCATCACGGTCAAAGACCTCACCGACAAGGAGATCGAGCTGCACGGCAGCCGCAACAGCCGCGGCCTGATCCCGGACGGTCTCGCGATGCTCGCGCGCCACCCCGCGGCCACCGCGGCGCTCCTCACCCACCGTTTCCCCTTCAGCGACCTCCCGGAGGCGTTCCGCACGATGGCCGACCCGTCCATTCCCACCGGCAAGATCCTCGTCCTGCTCTCTCCGGAGACGGAGGCCACGGCGTGAGCGGCGTCCTCGCGGGAGTCGAGCAGCTGCCGCCCGCCGTCGACGTGCTCGTGCTGGGCTCGGGGGCGGCCGGACTGGTCGCGGCCCTGCGGGCGGCGGATGCCGGCGCCGTCGTCTGCGTCGCCGAGAAGGCCGACCGCGTGGGCGGCACCACGTGCGCCGGCGGCGGTGTCATCTGGGCCCCCGCCACCGACATCGCGGCCGCGGCGGGCTTCGCCGACAGCCCCCGCGCGGGGCGCGACTACCTCGCCGCCGCCTCCGCGCACGTCATGGATGCCGAGACGATCGAGTGGTACGTGGAGACGATCCGGGAGGCGATCGCCTATCTCGACACCGCGACGCGCGTCCGTCTCGCTCCCCTGGCCCGTCCCGACTATCGCGGCGAATGGCCGGGAGCGGCCGCGGGCGGACGCTCGCTGGACAATGAGCCGTTCGACCCCGCGCCCTTCCCCGGGCTCGCGGAGGCGCTTCGTCCGCCGTCCTACTTCCCGCTACTGACGATGGCCGAGCGCGACGACCTGGACGGTCGGGCCGCCGATCCGACCCTGCTGGCCGACCGCGCCGCCCGCGGCGTGCGCACGATGGGAGGAGCCCTCGTCGGGTCTCTCGTCGCGAGTGCGCTGGACCGCGGCATCCGGGTGGTGCGCGGCGTCCGCGCCGACGGACTGGAACGTGCGGGCGACCGGTGGCGGGTCTCCTTCGCCGAGACGACCGTCACCGCCGGCGCGGTCGTGGTCGCGACCGGGGGCTTCGAGTGGAACGCGCACCTGCGGGCCGCTTTCCTCCCCTTCGACGTCACCCCGATCAGTGCCCCGTCGAACGAGGGCGACGGGCTCGAGCTGGGGTTGGCGCTCGGCGCCGCAGTCGCGGACATGACCGAGATCTGGGGCGTGCCGGTGCTCACCCCTCCGGAGCAGGTCTACGACGGCGCACCGTCGGGACGGATGGGCAACGTCGAGATGACGCTGCCGGGATCGCTCACGGTCAACGCGGCCGGCGAGCGCTTCGTCAACGAGGCCCTCGCGTACGCCGACACGTGCCGCATGTTCGGCGACACCGATCCCGTGACCGGCCGGCCGCGCAACAGCCCGGCGTGGCTGGTGTTCGACGCGGCGTTCGCCCAGCGTTACCCGATCGCCGGGTCGGCGACGGGCGCGGCCCCGGACTGGGCGGTGACCGCGCCGTCGGTGCGCGAGCTCGGCATCGCCATCGGCGTCGATCCCGACGGGCTGGAGACGACGGTGGCCCGCTTCAACCGGGATGCCGCCACCGGCGTGGACACGGTGTTCGGACGGGGCGAGACCGCCCAGGACCGGTTCCTCGGCGACGCGACGCACACCCCGAACCCGTGCCTGGCCCCCCTGTCCACACCGCCGTACGCCGCCGTCCCCGTGCGGGCCGGGGCGCTCGGCACCTCGGGAGGCCTTCTGACCGATCGCGACAGCCGCGTGCTCTCGTGGAGCGGAACCCCGATCGAGGGGCTGTTCGCCGCGGGCAACGTCTCCGCCGGCGTCTTCCGGGGCACCTATCCGGGAGGGGGCGCGACGCTCGGCTCCGCCGTCGCACGCGCCTTCGTCGCCGGTCCTGCGGCCGCGGCCGCGGCGCGCGCCGCGCGCACGCTCGTGGGGGCCGGGCGATGAGGGTCGCGCTCGTGGGAGCAGGCGCGATCGGGCGCACGCACGCCGACACGATCGCCGCGACCGCCGGGTTCGACCTCGCAGGCATCGCCGACCCGTTCGACGCGGCCGGGCTCGTCGCCGAGCGGTACGGGACGCGGCACCACCGCGACCATCGGACGCTGATCGAAGCGGAACGACCCGACGCCGCCATCATCGGCACGCCGAACGAGCTGCACGTTCCCCAGGCGCTGGACTTCATCGCCGCGGGCATCCCCGTCCTCGTCGAGAAGCCGGTCGCCGTCGACCTGGCCGACGCCCTGACCCTCGTCGCGGCGTCCGATGCCGCCGACGTGCCGGTCCTCGTCGGGCATCACCGGCGCCATCATCCGGTCGCCGCGAGGGCGAAGCAGATCATCTCGGCAGGAACCCTGGGACGCCTCGTCGCCGTGAGCGTCACCTCGTTCCTCGCCAAGCCCGACGACTACTTCGACATCGCCTGGCACCGCACGGCCGGCACCGGCGGAACGTTCCTGATCAACCTGATCCACGAGATCGATCTGCTCCGCTACCTCGTCGGCGAGATCACCGCGGTGACGGCCCTCGCCTCCACCGCGACGCGCGGCCTGGAGGTCGAGGACACCGGTGCGCTCGCGTTCGCGTTCGACTCGGGGGCACTGGGCACCCTCATCGTCTCCGACACCGTCGCGGGGCCGTGGAGCTGGGATCTGACGGCCGGCGATTCGCCGCGCTTCCCCGCCCATCCGGTCGATTCGCACCGTGTCGGCGGCGTCGAGGCGTCGCTGACGCTGCCGACCCTGGAGGTGTGGCGCCACGACGGCGAGCGCAGCTGGACGAACCGGATGCACCCGCAGCCCGCCGATCGGGGCGTCGAGGACGGCGACACGAGCCCGTACGTCCGGCAGCTGCGCCATTTCGGCGAGGTCGTCGCACGCCGGACGGAGCCTCTCGTCAGTGCGCGCGAGGGCGCCCGGAACCTCGCGGTGATGGATGCCGTCGCGCGGGCCGTCGCGACCGGGGCGACCGCGACGGTGCATGCGGTGTGAGGCGCGCCGCTCAGGGCCCGCCGGGGACGTCGAAGGCGTGCGACACGATGAGGGCGGCGGCGGCGTCATCGCCGAAGGCGGCGAGCACCGCGGCGGCGTCCTCGGGGGCGGTCGCGGCGGTGGCGACCGCACCGGAGAACACGGTGTCGATGGCGACGGCGGCGGGCAGGGCGCCGAGCAGACGCACTCCTCGCTCGCCGACGAGCTCGCTCGCCTGCTGGAAGCCGAGGTCGACGCGGCGTTCGCGCAGCAGGCGGGCGACGGGGATGCCGGGCGGCGCCTGGACGAGGCGATCGCGCAGCTCGTCGTCGAGTCCCAGTTCGGCGATCAGCGCCACGAGGGCCGCGCCGCTCGGACCGGTCGAGTAGCCGATCCGCCGCGCCCCGCGCAGCGCGTCACGCAGCGCCGCGAGGTCGTCGAAGGCGGGCTGACCAGTCGCGACGGCGACGGCATCCTCGGGTGCGCGGACGGCCACCGCCACGTGGGACAGCAGCAGCGGCGTCACCGTGTCGGCGCGCACATGGCCGTCCCGCGCGAGTGCGCGCAACGCGTCGTCCGCCAGGAACACGAGGTCGACCCTCTCCCCCGCCGCGACGCGGCGCCCGGCATCCACTCCGCCGACGGACTCGAGCTCCACGGCCGGCAGACCGGCCGCCTCCGCCGCGGCGGCGAGGTCGGCGAGCACCTGCCGGGTCGCCATCGACGAGATCGCCTTCACGCGGCATCCTCGAACGTCTCGGCATCCACCTCTGCCGCGCCGCGGTCGTTGTACCGCGCCCCCGCGACGGTCGCGGTGTCGATCAGCGCGCTCGCACGGTCGAGGATGTCGGGGGCGATGCGGAGGTCGGCCGCATCGAGGTTGTCGCGCAGATGGTCCGCACGCGTCGTCCCCGGGATCGCCACGACGTGCGGGCCGCGCGAGAGCACCCACGCCAGCGCGAGCTGGGCCGGCGTGTATCCGCTCTCGGCGGCGAGGCGCCGCCACGCCGGCAGGAGCGCGGCGTTGGCCGACCAGTTCTCCCCCTGGAAGCGGGGCATCGCGCGGCGGATGTCGCCGTCGGGCAGGAGGTCGGGGTCGCGGATCGCATCGGCGAGGAAGCCGCGAGCGACCGGCGAGAAGGCCACCAGGACGATCCCGTCCTCCTGTGTGGCCTGCAGCATCCCGAGCTCCGGGTTGCGGCTCCACAGCGAGTACTCGTTCTGCACCGCGGCGATGGGCGCCGCCTGCTGCGCTTCGCGCAACCGCGCGACCGACACCTCCGACAGCCCGATGGCGCCGATCTTGCCGCTCGCGACGGCGCCGGCGAGGGCGTGCACGCTCTCCCCGATCGGCACCGACTTGTCCCACCGATGCAGGTAGTACAGGTCGATGTGATCGACCCCGAGCCGGCGCAGCGACGCATCCACCTGGGCGCGGAGGGTCTCGGGGCGTCCGTCGATCCGCTTCACGCCGTCGACGATCGCCATGCCCCCCTTGCTCGCCAGCAGCACCTCGTCGCGACGTCCCGCGATGGCGCGACCGACGAGCTCCTCGTTGCGTCCGCCGCCGTAGAGCGTCGCGGTGTCGAGGAAGGCGGCCCCGGCATCCAGCGCGTGCCGCACGAACGCGACGCCGTCCTCCACGGGCGGCGCGACCCCGTAGGCGTGGCTGAGCGGCATGCAGCCGAGACCGACGCGGGCGAGGGTCACGCGAGCTGCTCCTCGAGCATTCCCAGCACGCGATAGCAGTCGAACACCTGACGCAGCGACGAGTTCGGCTCGCGCCCCTCCCCGATCGCCGCGATGAACTCCCGGTCCTGCAGTTCGATGCCGTTCATGCTCACCGCGACGTGCGAGACGTCGATCGGCGTCTCGTTGCCGTCGACGAGATCGTCATAGCGGGCGACGTAGGTGCCGGTGTCGCCGATGTAGCGGAAGAAGGTGCCGAACGGCCCGTCGTTGTTGAACGACAGCGACAGCGTGCAGATCGCGCCGGATTCCGCCTTGAGCTGGATCGACATGTCCATCGCGATCCCGAGCTCCGGGTGCAACGGCCCCTGGATCGCGTGGGCCTGCACGATCCTGCCCGCCTGATAGCCGAACAGATCCACCGTGTGGGCCGCGTGATGCCACAGGAGGTGGTCGGTCCAGCTGCGCGGCTCGCCCTTCGCGTTGGTGTTCGTGCGCCGGAAGAAGTAGGTCTGCACGTCCATCTGCTGGATGTCGTACGCCCCGGCGGCGATCCGCTGGTGGATCCACTGGTGCGACGGGTTGAAGCGCCGCGTGTGCCCCACCATCGACACCCGGTCCGAGGCGAGCGCCGCCGCGAGCGTCTCCTCGGCATCGGCCAACGAGTCGGCGAGCGGGATCTCGACCTGGACGTGCTTGCCGGCCGCCAGCACCGCCTGCGTCTGCGCCGCGTGCAGACCCGTGGGGGTGGCGAGGATGACGGCGTCGACGTCGTCGCGCTCCAGCACGGCGTCCAGGCCGGTCACGGCCGTGGCGACGTCGTACTGACGCGCGACCGCCTCGGTCGCCCCGGGGTCGGTGCCGCTGACGACCGTGACCTCGGCGTCGGGGATGTTCATGAGGCCGTCGAGGTGCTTCCTCCCGAAGGCGCCGGCGGCACCCACGACGGCGATACGGATCTTCTGGGTGCTCACGCGGGTACCTCTTCGACGGGACGGCTCTCGCTCTGAGACAGTACCGGTGCGGGCGCCGTCGGGTTCGAGATGACGAGGTGGCCGACGGCGGTGTTGGATGCCGGGACGTGGTAGAACCGGTGCTGCACGTCCGGCGCACCGCCGCCGAACTGGTCATCCATCGCGCCGCGCGCGATGAGCCAGTCGACGAGCTCGATGCCCTCCGACCCCGCCTCGTCGACGTACTCCATGTGCGACCACTCCGTCAGACCCAGCGGGTCGGCGATGAGGTGGTCGAGGAAGGCGTTGTCCCATTCCTCGTTGATCAGCCCTGCGCGCGGGCCCTGCAGCTGGTGGCTCATGCCGCCGGTGCCCCAGATCTGCACGTTCAGCGGCTCACCGTCCCACTTGTCCAGGGCGCGGCGGATGGCCTTGCCCAGCTCGTAGCACCGGCGCCCGGACGGCACCGGGTACTGGACGACGTTGACCGGCAGCGGGATGACGCGGCACGGCCACTCGTCGACGTCGCCGAAGACGAGCGACAGCGGGACGGTCAGGCCGTGGTCGACGACCATCTCGTTGACGAGGGTGAGGTCGAAATCGTCCTGGATGACCGACTGGGCGATGTGCGCGGCGAGCTCGGGATAGCCCTTCACGTCGGGCACCGGCCGGGGGCCGTAGCCCTCGTCCGCCACCGGATAGTGGGCGCCGGTGCCGAGCACGAAGGTCGGGATGATGTTCGAGTCGAACGCGGTGGCGTGGTCGTTGTACACCAGGATGATCACGTCGGGCGTGTTCTCCTTCGCCCAGCGCCGCGTCCACTCGTACCCGGCGAACACCTTCTTCCAGTACGGCTCCTCGGTCTTGCCGTGGTCCATGGCCGCACCGATCGCCGGGACGTGGGAGGTGAACAGGGCCGAGGTGAACCTCGCGGGCGCGTCCTCGCGCATCGTCTCGGCCTTCTCGGTCGACGGCGGCGTCCACCCGTCGAGATCCTTCAGCCGCGCCCCCTCGGGGCGCCGGCCGCCGCCGACCATCATGTCGCGGTAGGCGGCTTCGCTCATGCCGGTCATCGAGCCGGCCATCTGCTGGAAGCTCATGCCGTGCGTGGCGCCGATCTTGCTGAGGAAGTAGATGTTGCCGCCCTCGGCCATCATCGCGTTGAGGTCGAGGTCGAGCACGGCCTGGCGCTGGGCGGGCGACAGCGGCCACTCGTCGAGGTACGCCTCGCGGTCGGCGAGGTAGCGCTCGCGGTTCTCGGGCTTCATCAGCGACATGGAGAACTGGTTGAGGTGATAACCCTTGCGCGCCTGATCGGCGTCGAAGATGATCGTGCCGGGGATCTTCTGGTAGGGCTTGTCGAGTGCCATGTCATGCTCCTTCGCGTGAGAGTTCGGGCCAGTAGAGCCGCAGCGGGTTGTCGACGAGCAGCTTGCGCTGCAGCTCGGCGGTGGTCGCGATCTGCGGGATGTAGTCGACCAGCAGTCCGTCGTCGGGCATGTGGTCCTTCAGGTTGGGATGGGGCCAGTCGGTGCCCCACAGCACGCGGTCGGGGAACTCCTCGACGACGCGACGGGCGAAGGGGACGACATCGGTGTAGGCGTGCTGCTCGCCGTCGAGGGCACGGGGGCCGGTGACGCTCAGCCGCTCCGGGCAGCTGACCTTCGTCCACACGTTGGCGTTCTCGCGCAGGAAGCGCAGGAACAGCCCGAACTCCTCGCCGTCGACGTCCTTCGTGACATCGGGGCGGCCCATGTGGTCGACGACGACGTCCGTCGGGATGGCGCTGAAGAAGTCGTACAGGTCCGGGAGGTCCTGGGCTTCGAAGTAGATCACCACATGCCACCCCCACGGCGCGACCTTCTCGACGATGCGCGAGAGCGCGTCGGTGGGAACGGAGTCGACGAGCCGCTTGACGAAGTTGAAGCGCACGCCGCGCACGCCCGCGGCGTGCAGCGCGGCGAGCTCGTCGTCGCCGACGTCGGCCCGCACCGTCGCGACACCGCGCGCCCGGTCGGCGGCCCGCTCGAGCGCGTCGACGAGAGCACGGTTGTCGGCACCGTGGCACGTGGCCTGGACGATGACGTTGCGCGCGAAACCGAGGTGGTCGCGCAGGGCGAAGAGCTGATCGGCCGAGGCGTCGCACGGGGTGTACTTGCGCTGCGGCGCGTACGGGAACTGCGCACCGGGGCCGAACACGTGGCAGTGCGCGTCGACGGCACCGGCGGGCAGCACGAAGGCGGGGGTGCGGGGACCATCGAACCAGTCGAGCCAGCCGGGGGTCTTCTCGAACCCGCCGGTGGTCTGTCCGTGCCGCACGGCCGCGTCGGATGCCGTCATCTCTCAGTCCTCCACGTATTCCAGGCCGGCCGCGGCCAGCGGCTCGCGCATCCCGTACAGGTCGAGCCCCAGGACGCCGTCGCGGAACCGCTGCCGCTTGCTCTCCTCGTTGGCCTCGCGGGCGGCCGCGGCGTCGGCCACCGCGCCGACCAGCGCCCGCGGGACGACGACGACGCCGTCGACGTCCGCGACGATGACGTCGCCCGGATTGACGAGGGCGTTGGCGACGACCACCGGGACGTTGACGGAGCCCAGCGTCGCCTTCACGGTGCCCTTGGCGTTGATGGCGCGGGAGAAGACCGGGAAGTCCATCCGCTCGAGGTCGGCGACGTCGCGCACGCCGCCGTCGATCACCAGGCCGGCGCAGCCGCGGGCGGCGAGCGAGGTCGCCAGCAGCTCGCCGAAGAATCCGTCCTCGCTCTCGGTGGTGCAGCCGGCGGCGATGACGTCACCGGGCCGCACCTGCTCGGCCGCGACGTGGAACATCCAGTTGTCGCCCGGTTGCAGCAGCACGGTGACCGCCGGACCGCACAGCGTCGCGCCCGTGTAGACGGGGCGGATGTAGGGGCGCAGCAGCCCGACCCGCCCCATCGCCTCGTGGACGGTCGCGACGCCGAAGTGCGAGAGCCGCTCGACGTCGGCGGGATCGGGGCGGTCGATGACGGTGCGGACCAGTCCGAGATCGTTCAGACGCATGGGGTGCCTTTCAGAGACCGCGGGCCGCGAGGGCCCGATCGATGCGGGGGTAGACGCGGCGCGCGTTGCCCTCGAAGACCTGCTCCCGCTGCGGCGCGGTCAGGGTGGGCGTGGCATCCACGTAGCGCCGGGTGTCGTCGAAGTAGTGGCCTGTGCGCGGGTCGACGTCGCGGACGGCGCCGATCATCTCGCTCGCGAAGAGGATGTTCTCGGTCGGCACGACGCGGGTGAGCAGGTCGATGCCGGGCTGGTGGTAGACGCACGTGTCGAAGAGCACGTTGCCGAGGAGGTGCTCCTCGAGCTCGGGCTTGCCCAGCGCCATGGCGAGGCCCCGGAAACGGCCCCAGTGATAGGGCACGGCGCCGCCGCCGTGCGGGATCACGAAGGTGAGGTCGGGGAAGTCGCGGAAGAGGTCGCCCTTCAGCAGCTGCATGAACGCCGTCGTGTCGGCGCCGAGGTAGTGGTCTCCGGTCGTGTGGAACTGGGGCTTGCACGACGTGGACACGTGGATCATCGCCGGGATCTCGAACTCGACGAGCTTCTCGTACAGCGGATACCAGGAGCGGTCGGTGAGCGGCGGCGCGTCCCACCGCCCGCCCGACGGATCGGGATTGAGGTTGACGGTCACCGCGCCGAGCTCTTCCACGGCCCGGGTGAGCTCGTCGATCGTCGTCGCCGGGTCGACCCCGGGCGACTGCGGCAGCATGGCCCCCATCAGGAACCGGTCGGGGAAGAGCGCGCTCACGCGCGCGCAGAGGTCGTTGCAGATGCGCGCCCACGTGGCGCTCACCGTCGCGTCGCCGATGTGGTGCGCCATGAACGACGCCCGCGGGCTGAACACCGTGACGTCGCTGCCGCGCTCGTCCATGAGCCGCAGCTGGTTCGCCTCGATCGTCTCGCGGATGTCGTCGTCGGAGATCCGCAGCGCGGCCGGGTCCGGCTCCGCCCCCTCGCCGGCCGCGAAGGCGATCTGCAGGTCGCGCCAGGCGCCCAGCTGTGCCGGTGCCGTCGTGTAGTGGCCGTGGATGTCGATGATCAACGCTGGACCTCGCCGTTCGGATGTTGCCTTACAGCGACGGTAGTCAGCGCCGTCACTGCGGTCCAATAGATTCTGCGTAAGACATCTATCGATATCCTCTATAGATGTCGCTTCCCGACCTGAACCAGTTGCGCACGTTCGTCGTGCTGTACGAGCTGCGCAGTCTGACGGCCACCGCCGACCGGCTGCACGTGACGCAGCCGACGGTCAGCTACACGCTCGCCCGCCTGCGCGAGCGCTTCGGCGATGTGCTCTTCCGACGCGAGGCGAACGCGATGGTGCCCACCGCGCGTGCGACCGCGTTGTTCGCGCCGCTGCACGAGGCGCTGGCGCAGATCGACGCGGCCGTGAGCGAGGCCGACGTGTTCGATCCGGCATCCTTCAGCGGAGAACTGGCATTGGGGCTCACCTCGATCGGTGAGCAGACGTTCCTGCCGCCGATCATGGCGAGCCTCGAGCGGGCCGCCGCTCATCCGCGGCTGCGCGTGGAGCGCGTCGACGCCGACCACGTCGAGCACGAGCTGGTGCGGGGCACCGTCGATGTCGCCATCTCCGTCTCGCACCTCGTGAGCGCGCGGCTGTGGCGCTCGCGGGTGCGCAGCGTCGAGTACGTCGCCCTCTCCTCGCACTCCCACCCGCTCCCTGAGACGGGTGCGGACATGTTCGCCGGGCGACGCTTCGTGCAGGTCTCCTCGCGCGGCGGGCACATCTTCCCCGAGCAGTCGCTGGCCGAGCAGGGCCTGATCGACCAGGTCGCGCTCAGCGTCGTCGAGTACGCCACCGTCCCGGCGGTGCTCTCCGCCACCGACCTCGTCGTGCTGCTGCCCCGACACGTCGCCGAGGTCTTCTGCGGCTGGTTCCCCGAGCTGCGGATCGCCGAGTTGCCGTGGCCTGCGCAGAGCTCCCCGGTCGCCCTCTACAGCCGGCGCGAGGCGAGCCTCACGCCGGCGCAGCGCTGGTTCCGCTCACTCGTGCTCACCGCCGTGACCTCCGGCGAGTACGAGCCGGGTCACCCCGCAGAGCCCGACCGGCGACCGCTCGAGGACTAGACGGCCCGCCCCCGGTTCCAGCTGGATTTGGCCGGGGTCAGCGGACTGCGCACGTGGATCGCCCAGGTGGAGTGGGGATGGATGGTGAGGATGGCCCGCTGCCACCAGGACCGTTTCTCCTCCGACAGGTGGGGCAGCACGGCATCCTTGTCGAGGTCGTCCTCCGGCCGCGGACGCAGCGCCTTCCACACGAGCTGCACCTCCGGAGCTCCCGTGGGGATGCCGTCCAGGTCGAGGACCGCCGCATCCCACGGCAGCTGCAGGCGCGAGTCGCGACGGTACAGCCACGCCCGGTCCGAGCCGTCCTCCACGTTGAGTCGCAGCAGCCACTGCCCCCGCGCGTCATCGTGCACGAGCACCCGCTGCACGTCCGCATCCGCGGCGATCCGCTCCCACGGCACGAACTCGCCCTCGTCGCCCGACACCCACACGCTGTGGCCGTCGGGAAGCGCGGCGATCAGGGCCGGGAGCTCGCGCGCCGTCGTGCTCGCGTCGAGGTTCGTGCGCGGGCGAATGGTCTCTCCGAGCCAGCGGTCGAGTGCCGCCCCGCCCGAGAGCCACCACCGCGCGGACGTCTGCGCGAGCACGTCCGCCACCCGCTCGGGCGACGAGGTCGCCCATGCGGTCGCGGGCGTGGGTTGCGGCTGAGACACGTGCCGGCGACAGGATTCGAACCTGAAACCCCCGCACGACGGGAGCCACCTCTGGGCCGGGCCGTCGCACCGCGATGCGCGGTGTCGACGCCCCCACACTATCGACTGCGGCCCACCGCCGACCACCCGCCGACGCCGCGCGGGCGTCACACCCGCACCCCGTGCGAACGTGTGTGACGCGTCCAACTCTCAGGTGCCCGTGGACACACCCGCGGCGCGACGGGAAGGCTCAGGGGCGAAGGGGAGTAGTTCCGCCCGGCTCTGCGGGCGCGTCTGCGTCGACATGCTGACGATCACGATGATCCGTCCGGCGCAGCACCTCGACTCTCGAGGCGAACGAGACCTTCGGCCCTTTGTCGCGGCCGTGGTCCTTCCTCGGTCGCCCCGACGGAAAGACGATGATGCCCCCTGCCCTCATCCTGCGGATCACGGTATGCCTCGCGATCGCCGCCCCGGCCATCGGCTTGCGCATGACCGGCATCCACACCGTGCCCGTGCTCGACATGCTCATCTTCGGCTCTGCCGTGGTCGCCGCCGCATTCCTTCTCGCGTGGGCCGCCGAAGCGGCGCAGAAGGACATCTCCGGAGCGCTCGCCATCGCCATCCTCGCCCTCATCGCGGTGCTGCCCGAATACGCGGTGGACCTCTACTACGCGTTCCGCTCCGGGTCGGATGCCGCCTACCTTCCGTTCGCCGCCGCGAACATGACCGGATCGAACCGGCTGCTGCTCGGCTTCGGGTGGCCGCTCGTGGTCATCGTCGGGATCGTCGTCGCGAGCCGGGCCGCGCGCAGGACCGGCTCCCGGGCGCCGCGATTCCTCGCGTTGCCGTCGGAGAGTCGCCTCGACATCGGCTTCCTCGCACTCCTCGCCCTCACGGCTTTCGCGATTCCGCTCCTGGGCGCCATCCCGATCTGGTTCGGCGTCGTCCTGATCGCCGTGTTCATCGCGTACCTCTGGCGCGCCGGGCAGGTCCCGTCCGACGGCGAGGAGGAGTTCGTCGGCGCGGCCGCGCTCATCGTCGATCTGCCGAGGCGAGCTCGGCGCGCCAGCGTCGTCGGATTGTTCGTCGTGTCGGCGGCGATCATCCTCGCCTGCGCCGAGCCGTTCGCCGAGGCGCTCGTCGCGTCGGGCAGCACGCTCGGAATCGACAGCTACTTCCTCGTCCAGTGGCTTGCTCCCCTCGCTTCGGAAGCGCCGGAGTTCATCATCGCCGTGATGTTCGCTCTTCGCGGCATGGGGGCAGCCGCGATCGGCACGTTGATCGCGTCGAAGGTGAACCAATGGAGCCTGCTGGTCGGATCGCTCCCCATCGCCCACTTCTTCGGCGGCGGAGACCTCGCCCTCGCCCTCGATGCCCGCCAGGTCGAAGAGTTCGTCCTGACGGCGACCCAGACCCTCCTCGGCGTCGCGATCATCCTCGCGCTGCGCTTCCACCTCTGGTCGGCCCTGTCTTTGGCGGCGCTGTTCGCGGTGCAGTTCTTCGTGACCGACACCGGCGGCCGCTACGTGCTGAGCGCGATCCAGGCGTCCGCCGCGATCGTGGTGCTGTTCGTGCACCGCCGACACCTCCTGGTCACGCTCTCGGCTCCGTTCCGTCGACCGTCGGCGCGCACGTCGGATGCGGCATCCCTCCCCCCGCAACGCGCGACTGCCTAGGATGACGGGAATGTCGAAACCCGTCGTGAGCCGCATGGCCGAGGACTATCTGACCCTCATCTGGAAGGCCCACGAGTGGCCGGGAACGTCCGCATCCACGACGGAGATGGCCGCCGCCCTGGGCGTCACCGCGTCGACCGTGTCGGCGAACCTGAAGAAGCTCGCCCGCGACGGCCTCATCGCCTACGAGCCCTACGGCTCGATCGCCCTCAGCGACGCGGGTCGCACGGTCGCCGTCGAGATCGTACGTCGGCACCGCATCATCGAGACCTACCTGACCGAACGGCTCGGGCTCACCTGGGACCAGGTGCACGACGAGGCCAACCGCCTCGAGCACGCGGTGTCCGACCTCGTCCTGGATCGCATGGACGAGGTGCTCGGCCACCCGAGGTTCGATCCGCACGGCGACCCGATACCGGCCCGCGACGGATCCGTCGCCACCGTGGACTCGCGGCTTCTCACGCAGGTCGCGACGGGAGAACGCGTCACGGTGATCCGCATCTCCGACCGCCATGCCGACGTGCTGCGCTACCTCACCGACAAACGCATCGTCCTTGGTACGACCCTGACCGTCATCCACCACTCGCCCGCCGCCGGCGCCCTCGTCGTCACGATCGGAGACGACCGGCGCGAGCTGACGGCCGAAGCCGCCGCACACGTACGAGTCGTTGCGGCCGACAGCGGCGAGGCCGAAGAGCGCGACCGGCCACGCTGAGCCCTTCTCGACGTCTCGTCGCGCGTCTGACCCCCGTCTATCACGGCCACGACCTGCTACCGCGCAGGGTCCTCAATGAACTGCACTCGTGCGACGGTGCCACCGTCACACGAGTGGGTGGAGGTGCCGAACTGGGAGGTGTCCACAGCTCCATCCGTGAGAACAGCAACCATTGTGACCGTTGAACACAGCAGGCTAGCGTGAGCAGATGAGCGGCCGACCCCAGACACATTCAGCAACTCCCGCGATCGTCATGAGTCTCTCGATGATTGTCCTCGTCGGGCTGCCACTGCTCGCTGTCTTCATCGTGAGCACTGTCATCCGCGAAGTCCCAGCATGGCTGGCCGCCGCAGCACACATCATCTTGCTGCGTTAGTCACCGCATCCGCCGCTCTCGACGGATATTGCATCCGTCCGGTCGACGCACCCTGGGATGCAGGAGAGATCCGCATGCACGACGAAAGCGGTGATCGATACCGAGTGCCACGGAGAGGGATATGGTTCGACGATGTCGAGTAGGGTGGGCCCCTTCGCCACCCGCAGCGACGTGTCCACCATCTACCGAGGCGCTCGCTCTGGGACCGACCACCCTCCTTCCCCGTCGTGCCGCGGAAGTCAGCTGGTCAGGGTGTCAGAACGGTGCTGACTACAGGACTTGAATCTGCAACCCCGGGTCACGGGAGCGGGCTTCTGACGGGCTGACTTGCCGCGAATAGTGGCCTTAAGCCAGTCGCATACGCTTCCAGGCAGTGCCGTTCGCCACCCATTCGCCGACCGAAAGTCCGCAGCGGTGCGGGTGAACCAGTCGTCTTCGTGCAATGAGCGAGGGTCCGGCGGACGCGACCCTATTCGAGAACCTTCTGCGCCTCTTTGCGTACCCACGTGCGGTCATCCTGGAGAAGTCCGCCGAGCACCGAAGCGGGCAACCGCACCTTTCGCTTCCGGAGCGCCGACACGGCGTGCCCATTGACGTCACGATCCGCCAACAACCCCAACAAGACCTGATCCGCCTCCGGACGCTTCGACTTGGCGAACCCGAGCACAACCATCTCTCGTCCCCGCCCGTACCGCACATTCGTCGCCAGATCGACCAACTCATCGAAAGCTGCGTCATCCCAGGAGGTCTCCAGCGCGTTACCTGCGGCCCAACGAACACCCATATTTGACGGCACGTCAGCTCGACGGAAAAACCGAATGAGTGCGCTCGTCGCCGTCGGTCGCGCCCACGGAACGCTCAGCGCACGGACGATCTCCATCGCGACACGATCATCATCTGATCCTTCGAGCGCCTGTACAAGCACGGGGATCGCGCTGACGTACCGGAGCCCAGACCGACGCAGGTTTGCCAGCGAGTCGAAATGATACCCAAGGCGGCCGAGCTCTTCCAGCACTACCTCCTGGCCTCCTGGCGCGGTCACACTCTGCCCGTCTCGTAGAAGAGCCTGCCGTCAGCCTCCTGGGTTTGCAGATAGTCGGCGACTCGGGAAGCGACCCTCTGATTCTCCGCGTCGATCGCGATCAGCTTGGGGTTCCCCCGCTCCACCGCTCCTCCAAGACCCATCACACGGTCCTGGACCTCGGCCTGCGTCTCGGCTGAGAGGTCAGAGAAGAGCACGCGGAAGACGTAACGCCCTGAATGCTCCGTCACGCGACGGACGCTGAAAGCTCCTTCCGACGTCGTCTCGGTTTCGACGACGTCTCCGAGCGCGACGTCGTAGAGGAAGAACGGTATGCAGCAGACCTCGAATGTCGATTCGGTCAGCTGCCGGCACCACAGCTGCTCATATCGGTCCTGCTCCGGCAACGGCGCGACGACGATGAAGTTGGCACGCTCTCGCCAGATGGGCTCGTGGTGCGCCGTGTACTGCCTGGGTGTTCGATTCACTGTGGGCCTCCACGCCGCACGTCCCGAGAGCCGTCTCTCGGCGATGCCGGATAGCGATCCGCGCCCTCACGGCGTTGCAGGGCAGACAGATCCTCCGCTCCTTCTCGGATGACGGCGCGAGCATCGAGCTGCTGCTTCTGCCCTTCAGCTGTCGCCACGACCGATGCTCACGCTCCCCAGTCCAGTCCCCGGTTGCATCGCTCTCGTCGCCAGCCACAGCTGACCCGTGACTCCCCAGTAGACCGCCATGTCTGTGAGCTCCAGGTTTGTCACAGCATCCGCCCCCCGAGGAACAACGGGACTCGGTACCCAACGCAGTAGTCATGGCTGATCGGCAGCGTAGGCCCGCACTCATTCACCCACTCCAAGAAGAAGCCTGACGCAAGCGCAGCGTCTTCGTATTCGTGCAGCGTTGAGTCATGGAAATCGTCGAACGTCGCGGGGATCGTCAGGATCTCTCCCGTCCCGGGTTCGACGAGAAGCACCGATCGGAAACGTGCATCTTCCGCAGCCGCGGCGTCGAAGCCGAACTGACGCCCGAGCCAATCGAAGGCGAAGGGGCGGATGTCCGTCGTCGGGAACATCTCTGAGATCCACTGTGCTGCGGCCGGGCCCGACTCATCGTCATGCAGACGGTAAAGACCCCCACGAAACGAGGCCCCTGCGAACTCGTCCATGAAGGACGAGTATCCGGGCACCGTAAGCAGTGCGTCATCGCGCCAGGGCAGGCCTGCACTCGACACCACGTCGCGTCGTGCGCCGAACACGCGTCGGAACTCATCGAACATGAGGCTCCTTACCTATCGACATATTGCCACACAGACCCACGCCTCCGCCGCTCAGCGCCATCAACACGCCTCCGCCGCTCGGCGCCATCAATCTGAGCGCGTGAAGTGAACCCTCTGGTCCTCATCTTGCAAGCTCCACGGATAGTAGACGAGGTGCATCTGGCCAGCGAGAACGTCTCTTTCGAGAAAGAACACCGGCGACACAGGACATCCGGATCGATTATCGGCGAAGACGTCTATCTCGAACCCAAGCGCGTCATCTCTCTTCGGATACCCGCCCCATGTACCTTCCCAATGAGCGCGATCTGACCAGTCCAAGTCGGCTATATGAACACCCGACGCGGCGGTGTAACACCCGAGCTCGATGGGCCAATCTGCAGAATGAAATCGGCCGCCGGGTCCGAAGGTGAGCGTAATACTCTGCCTCCTGGGATATGCGAGGACCCAGTCGCCAACGACATCTGCTCTGGAAATTGCCGCCACACGATATGTCGGATTCATCACCCATAACACGCCGAGAAGCACCAATAATGCTGCAGCGATGCCGCTGAAGTGCGCAATCTGGCTCTCGGCCTTTCACTCACCACTGTATTTTTTCCATCCATTCGAAACAGAATCGATGGTCGATGAAATCATGCTGCGGCAAATTCCGCTGCAGCCTGGCGGTCACAGCCACCCCGTCTCGTAGATCATCTGGCCCACGCGACTCTCGGCCTGCAGCCACTCGCCAATCCGGGAAGCGCGAGCCGGGCTGTCAGCGTCGATCGCCAGCAATGTCGGCGTCGCCCATTCGATCAACCCTCCCGCGCCGATCGTCCACTGCTCGACCGCGCGACGGCTGTCCCGCGACGAGTCGAAGAAGTGCACACGAAAAACGAAGCGACCCGACCGTTGTCTCACGCCGCGAAACACGAAGCGACCCTCAGAGGTGGACTCTGTCTCGACGATGTCCCCCAGCGCCACGTCGTAGAGGAAGAACGGTATACAGCAGACCTCGAACGTCGACTCGGTGAGCCGCCGACACCACAACTGCTCGAATCGCCCCTCCTCGGGCAACCGCGCGTTGATGATGAAGTTCGCACGCTCCCGCCACACCGGGTTGGGATGAACCGAGTACCCACGGTCCGCGTTGGTCATTCTGGTACTCCCCACCAACTCGGCGCCAGCATCGTGAGCGTGATCCGCCGACACCGACCGGACTTCCAGATCGGCCGTTGACGCTCAGACATCCCCGGAGTCGCCGCCGCGCCGAGTCATGAAGACCCCGATCGAGATCCAGACGATTGACGCCACGGAGGCGCCCATGATGAACGAGGCGGCATCCATACCCCAGACCCTACATCTCGAGCACGGTTGGGCGAAGGAGTCAGCCGGTCAGGGCTTACAAAAGTGCAGGCCGCAGGATGTGAGCCTACAACCCCCGAATTATCGCGGCGGTCTTCTGATCAACCGACATTCTGCCCCGAACCGAAGTTCGTGACAGGCGTTCCTGGAAAGCAGATGCTGGCACTCGGTCAGAGGTCGAAAACGGGATGGCGCCGGATCGGGGGGTAACGCCGATCACGCATCTGGATCCCCATCATTGTCGTGAGCGCCCGATTCTCTCCCCAAGGTAACAGCGCCGAACAGAATGAGCACGGGGGCGATCCATTCGAACCAAACGGTGTAAAGGGGACCGTATGAAGGATTGAAACCGGCGAGAATGGCGATCAGGAGGATGCCGAAGCCGCCGAACCCGCCAACCACACCCACCCGCGAGGTGGGCGGAAGAGTCAGCTGGTCAGGGTGTCAGAGAACGGTGCCGGCTACAGGACTTGAACCTGCAACCCCCGTATTACAAGTACGGTGCGCTACCAATTGCGCCAAGCCGGCGAGGCCCGGAAACCCGGGCCAAATCGGGGTGTCTACGGAATACGAGGGTACGTCACCCCGCATAAACCCCGCACATTCATTTCGGCTCCCCGATCGCTCGCGGAGCCATCACAGAGTCTAGAGCGCTCGCCGCGGCCGTGCCGCCCACCGTCTTGCTCATGTAGACGTTCATCGTCAACGACGGGTTCGCGTGGCCGAGATACTCGGCGATCGCGCGGGCGGAGAGGCCGGCCTGATCGAGAGCGGTCGCCACGGTCTTCCGGAACGAGTGGAAGGTGTACTCGCCCAGCTCGAGTCGCTCCCGCGCCGCCTGCCACTCGTTCGCCGTGTTGCGACGATCTCTGCGCTTGAGGAAGGGGGTCGGGAACACCGGGCCGTCTCGACGCTCCCGGCGCACCAGAGCGGCGGCGACGGCCGCGGGCACGGTGATGCGCCGCTCCCCCGCCGTTGTCTTCGACTTCCGCACGGTCACTATCGCGCCGAGCGTCGGGATGCCGGCCGGCGCGACGATCTCCACGTCGGCCCAGTCGAGCCCGAGTGCCTCCGAGATCCGCACGCCGGTGCCGGCGAGGAACTCGATCAGGTCGACCATGTCCATCTGCTGCAGCCGCTCGTCGGCGCGGACCTTCGCGAGCAGCGTCGGCAGCTCGTCGACCGGGATTGCCGTCGACCCTTTCGCCTTCGCCTCCACGCGCGCGAGCTCCCGCACCGGGTTCGACTTCACGGCATCAGAACGGGCGGCGACGCCCATCATGCCCGACAGCACCGCACGCGTCTTCTTCGCCTGCCCGGGACCACGGTCGACCGCGACGTCGTCCAGGACGCGCTGCAGGCGGTCCGCCGTCGCCTCAGACACCGCGAGGTCGCCAATCCTCGGAATGATGACCTGGCGGACGATGTACGTGTAATCCTCGACCGTCCGCGGCGCACGCCCCGCCTTCTCGACGAGGAACCGCTCACCGAGATCCCGCACGCGCGTCTCCCGCTTCACCTCCACCGTCGTCGACTCCTGGATCTCCGTGAGAGCGCGCCGCAGCGCCGCTTCGGCCTTCGGCCGCGACGGCGCGAACCGCTCGACCTGCTTCAGCCGGCCCGACTCGAACCGGTAGCGTGCGCGCGCACGCCACTTCCCGGGCTCGACCTCGACCGTCGAGATCCGACCGTAGCTACTCAGCGGAGTTCGCGGCCGGGGCATCGTTTCCACCAAGCTCAAGCAGGCGCGAGCGTTCGAACTCGCTCCGGCGGTACGCCTCGATGTAGTCACGAGCCGCCTGCAGCCAATGCTCGTCGCTAAGGCCTGCAAAGGGCCCGAGTGTCACATGCTCCACTGATCGCCCCGGGGCGACGTTCTCTAAAGCGGCGATCGCGTCAACGAGCACCGCTGGCAGCTCCGGCACATCGGGAACGTCGTACCCCGCAGCAACGTAGTCGGACCACCGAGCACGCGAATTGGCGATCTCGACGAGATCTTGCTGCAGCGCGGTCTGGCCGAACGCGCCGTCGGACTCGATCCAGAGCGCGTTATGCCACCTCGCGTATGTCAGTGCTTCGGCGTATTTGTCGAGCGGGCCGAAGTAGGCGGGCTCAAGTGCCCCCCTGAATCCGCGTCCCGAGACCCATCCCCAGACGGTCGCCACGTCGGGGCTCGGAATCACCTCACTCGCAGGCAAGTCTTCCGTCGAGGGCAGGCCAAGCATCAGATAGGTGGGCGCGACGTTCAGCGCAGCAGCGAGAGTCATGACCTCCCCGACCGTGAACGAACTGCGCTTAGTCGAGCTGAGCATGCCGTTGAGCGTGTCCAAGCTCAGCGACCATCCAAGCTTTCGCAACTCGTCGCCGAGGCGGGCGATCGACCATCCCCGACGCCTCCTGAGTTCGTTCACCGAGCCGCGAATGCGGAGAGCGTATTCGCGCTCCCAGTCCTTGAGCGGAAGAGGGTTTGTCATGCACTGACCATATCTGCATCCACATCTTGACAACAACTCGTATCTGCTGAATCATCCTGATGGTAGGCACTTCATGCATACCCACATTGTCATTCATTGGAGATACGATGCCCAGACCATCCCCCGCAGCTCCGCCGAGTACCCCTCGCGAGCACCTTCCGGAGATCGCGACGCGCCAGGAGGTGAGCGCATACACGCGGATCTCGATGCCGACACTCGCCAGGTGGGCCGGAGAGGGGAAGGGTCCACGCTTCCGCCGGGCTGGTGGCCGCGTGCTCTATCGCCGGGCTGATGTCATCGCATGGCTGGACTCGCTTGACGCGGGCGGCGAAGAGGCATGAACGATCCGACGGCGCGCGCCGCCTCGCGGAACCTCGACACGTCCGCCCCGGTCGCCGCCCTCGTCTACCGAGGTGCAACGTCCGAACGGGTCTGGCTCGACCGGCCGACAGCGCGAGCCCTCACCGGGCTTCTCCGACTCACGCGCGCCGCAGACGGCGCACTCCACGGCCAACTCAACGAAGAAGCCGCCCGACTGTTGCAGCAGACAGACGGCCGAGCATCCAACGAAGGACAACACTCATGAACAGTATGCAGTCCCCCACCGACCCGACCACCATCTACGGCGGGCCCGTCGACGAGGTCACGACCGTCATCGAAGACCACGAGGTCGAGGGCATCCGAGTCTCGATCATGCACGCGTTCGCCGCGGACGGTAGCGACCTCGGAGTCGATGTCCGGTTCGCGTGGGGCTCGTCACCCGATGCCGTCGAGGTCGACGTCGACCTGCGCTACCTGCGTGCCCTCGCGGCCGCGACACACCGTGCCCTCTCGCTCGTCGAGCGCACCGAGGGCGAGCCGAGCGCATGACCGCTGTCATCAACGCGCGGTTCGCGGGCGGGACGATCCTCGTCGAGTCCACCACGTTCACCCACACCTCGACCGTCGACCTCAGCTTGCCGGGATCGTTGCCGGTCCCCCTCCGAAGCCATGAAGCCGCGGACCTGACCGTCGCCCTCGCCGGGCATCTGCCGCTCGCGGACGCATGCGCGGTCCTCGACCGACTGACCGCGCTCGTCGAAGCACGCGCCCAGGAAGCCCGCACGATCCGCCGCCGTCGCACGGTCGACGAGCGGCTCATCGACCTCGAGGGCTGAGGTGTCACTCGTCGAGAATCAGCTCGAGCTCATCCGCTGGGCTCTCGGCGCACAGGTCGCACCGCACCCACGGATCAGGATCGGTGAAGACCGCGCCGCGCGCGTCCTCATCGCGCTCGCGACGTACGCCGACGTCTCCACGCGCGTCGCGTGGCCGTCCGCGCAGACGATCGCCGACGACATCGGCCTGCCCGCCGGCTCGGGAAGACGAACCGTCCGTGACGCTCTCACCGTGCTCGAATCCTCAGGACTCATCGAACGCACCGCCCACAGCGGCCGGTCGACCGCCTGGCACCTACTGGCAGGCATCCCTGCCACAGAGTCTCCGAGTGAGCCGGTGGACAACACCGACGACACGGCAGGGAACCCTGCCACATCGACGCCTGTGGATAACTCGCCCGATGTGGCAGGGGAACTGGCAGGGGACATGGCAGGGAGACCGGCAGGGACCCCTGCCACGAACAAGAACAGGAACAAGAACAACCCCCCAACCCCCCACAGGGGGGCAGGCGGGGACCACAAGAACGAACCCAACGCGCGCCGAGCCCTCGCCACGATCATCGGCAGCCGACGACTCCCGTTCACCATCGACGAACTACTAGCGATCGCATACACCCACACGACCGGCGACCCCTGGGACGGATACCTCACCATCAGCGCAGCCACGACCGACGCCTTCGACGACGCACGCGACCCACGCGCCGTGCTCCTCAAGCGCATCCACGACCGCGGCCTCCACACCCACCAGGTGCGCGCCGCATGACCGTCTGGGTAGAACAACCACACGACACGGGCTCCGCCGTCTGGGGATGCTCAACCTGCGACAGCGGCGCCTGGTGCTCCGACCACACCACCGCTCAACTCGAAGCCCGCACCCACGCACGCGGACACGGCAACCCCGACATCACCATCATCCGCGCCCACCACGGCCCCACACCCAACCACGACCGCGACGCACGCATCCGCGCACTCCGCACCGCCGGCCGCAGCATCCGACAGATCGCCCACGCCGTCGGGATCTCCAACGCCGGTGTCACCAAGTCACTCGCACGCACCAGGACAGACGCATGACCGCGAAGCACCGCGACCCCGAATGGCGCCGAACCTGCCGCATCATCCGCGCCCAAGTCCGCCAAGCATGGGCCCGAGGCGAAGACGTCACATGCTGGCGCCACGGCCACATCATCCCCACCGACACCCCCTACGACGTCGGACACATACAGCTCAACGCCGGCAACGGCATCGACAACGCCGCACCCGAATGCCGACACGGCAACCGCAGCCACGGCGGCAAGATCGGCGCCCGCATCACCAACCAGCGCAGACGCGCCCGAACGACAGGACTCGTCACACCACCATGGGCATGACACCACTACCCGAACAGCGACCCCAACACGGCCCCCAGGAGCCCAGCCGGAAGACCAACGCCGGGCACCCGACGATCCGCCCTCGCCCCAACCCAAACGACAACTCGAACCACCGCGAAGCAAACCATGCGCCCCACATGCACGGCGCCGGGCCGGTTCTTTCAGAGCAAGCCGTTCGGCTCCCCGCCTACGGCTCAACACGCGCCCCTCTCCCTGCCGATCAGCCCCGCGGTGCCGCGTGACGGCGCGGGCGAGCAGCGCGCAACGTGTCTGCGGCTGCGGCGAGCCGGCGCGAGCGCGAGGGCTCTGCCGGCGGCATTACGACCAGGCCCGCCGACGGGGCGAGCGAACCGACATCGTCACGCCCGCGACGTCCGCCGCACCGACGATCGCGGACCTGCTCGGCGAGGCAAACTGGCTCGAGTGGCGTTCGCGCATCCCGGATGCGACGCACGTCACCAAACTCGTCACCACCGAGCAGACCCGGGCCGAGTTCCTCGAGGGCGCGCGGCTGCTGCGCATGGACGTGCGCCGGCGAGGCGGAGACGGCCATCCGGGGCCGTCCCCGATTCAGCTTGTGATCGCCGACATGCTCAACGCCGGCCGGAAGTTCAACGGCATCATGGAGCCGCGACGGACGACGAAGACCACAGCGATTCAGGCCGTCGCGTTGGGGCGTTGCACGCTCCGGGACGACTACCTCGTGGGGTGGACGCTGGCGAAAAAGGACGGCGGCACGAAGACCGCCGAGCGGTTCCGGAAGGACATCATCACGCACATCGATCGCGTGTATCCCGACCCGAAGTCTCGGCCGTTCGTGACCAACGTGGGCAATGGGACGCCGCACATTCGATGGCCAAATGGGTCTTACTTCAACGCCTACGCGCCGGGAAACGATGCGTTCACTTCGGGCGCGTACGACATGGCATGGATCGACGAGGCGCAGGACGCGACGCCGGAGATGACAGAGGACATGATGACCTCGATCCCCCCGACGCTGGATGGCCGATACCAGCCACAGATGATCGGGTCGGGCACGGCACCCGACTACCAGGCAGGAAACCTGCTGTGGAAGCTGCTGACCATGGACGGCGCCGGCGTGCTCCGCCACGGCATCCCGGAAGACACGGACCCCGCGGAGCTTGAGGCGTGGGAGCCGGATGACGAGCACCCTCACGCCCGCGTGCGTGAGCTGATCGAGCTGAACCATCCCGGGATCGGTTACACCACGCCGCTGTCGGACGTGCTCGACAACTTCCACGCGATGTCGTCGAAAGCGTTCCAGCGAGAGTACCTGTCGCTGCCGGGCGAGGAGGGGTCCGCGACGGCGCTGATCAAACAACCGCTGTGGACGAAGACGCGCACTGACAAGCCATTCCCGAAGTCGCTACCGTCGGTCGTGGCTCTCGCGATCGCGATCCACCCAGACGGCAAGTGGGCGTCCCTCGCCGCAGCCTGGCACGGGAAAAAGGGGCGCCGACACGTCGCACTACTGCACCATCAGGAGGGCGTCGACGGGTTCGGCAAGAAGGTGCTCCTCAAAGCGCGGAAGCTTAACCGGCGGGTGATCTTCGATCCGGGTCGTCCGCTCGAGAATGTCGAAGTCACCCCGCTCATGCTCGGGCGCCCGCCGCTGCGAACTCGTCCCCTGGGCCGTATGGAGATCCCGCGCTCGGCGGTGCAGTTCATGCGATACCTGAACGCCGGTGACATCGTCACATATCACGGGCAGGAACCGCTCGACGCAGCCGCAGAGATCGTCGTGAGGAGGGCGTTCGGGCAGACAGGTGCGTGGGCATTCGGCAGGCCGGACGAGAAGACCCGGCCCGACGACGACATCACCCCGATCGAGGCCGCGTCCCGTGCGCTCTACGCGCTCGACGATGAGAGGCGGGCCACCGGCGTCCCGGAGCTGGTCGGCGTATAGCACGCGCCGGGGTGGTAACGGTTGACACCGCGGCACCCACCACCGTGGAAGGCATGGCGGGTTTCTGGTCGTGGCTTCTGGGGGAACCGTCCCCCACTTCCGCCAGTGGCGCGCCCGCGCTCGCCGCGCCAGGTTCCGGTGACAGTCTGCAACAGGCGATCGTCGGGGACATTCTCGGACATCTCCCCGAGGAACTCGTCACCCGCGAAACCGCCTCCCGAGTCCCCGAGTTGAAGCGAGCACTTAAGGGGCATCAGTCGCTCGTGTCGCCTCTGCGATTCGAGAAGTTCGAGAACGACTCGAAGGTCGCGGCACAACCGTACTGGGTGTCTTCCTGCAGCTACCCCGGCATGTCCCGCCACATCGCTCTCAAGAAGCTCGTCGAAGAGCTGTTTTGGGAAGGTATCGGCATCCTCGCTTGTCGCCTCGCTACGGACGGCGACGTGTACGACTGGGTGACCGTACCGCGCCACCTGTACTCGATGGACCTCCTCACGCAGCGTGTGACCCTGCACGAGTCGATCCCCGTCGAGTACCGGATGCGCGTTGTCGTCGTCCCGCTCGGCGCGAATGGTGTCATGGCCGACGGCATCGACTCGATCCGTCAGGCCCGCAAGCTCGAGAAGGCGCGACAGACCCGCCTCGACGCGCCGCCCGCGGCGACGGAGCTGCACATCACAGACTCGACGTTCGACGGGATGAAGCGAAAGGCGAAGGAAAACCTCGCGACCCAGTACGTCGAGACCCGTGCGAAGCACTCGGTGTCCGTCACGCCGAGCTACATCGAGGTCAGGGAGCGCGGCGTGTCCGGGCAGCTCGACCTGTTCGAGGACGCGAAGAACTCCCTGCGCCTCGAACTCGCGATGCACGGCGGCGTGCCGGCGTCGTTCGTCGAGGGCGGCAAGGAAGGCAGCGACCTCTCCTACTCGAACGAGCAGGACCGGCAGTCGGAGATGTGGACGTACGGGTCCGCCGAGTACGCGTACGCGATCGCCGCCGCCCTCTCCGGCGACGACGTCGTCGGTCCCAACGCGGAGGTCCGCGCCGACCTGTCGCACTTCTCCGTGCCTGCTCCCACGTCCATCGACCCCGAAGCCGGGGACACCAGCACGCCCACCACCGAGGAGAACTGACATGGCACGCGCCACCACCACCGAACCCACCGCTCCCGACGTCGTCGAGACGCCCGACGTCGAGTCGACGTCGCTGCCCGCGGAGCTGGCCTCCCGCTTCGTCACGGCTGTCACCGCCGACGCTCCGACCGCCGATCAGGTCGCGATCGTCCGTCAGAACGCCGGCGCGATCACCGCCGCGGCCGAGCAGATCCACCAGCTCCCCGACGGCAGGTACAAGTCGCTCGCGCTGACCTCGCTCGAGGAAGCGCTGATGTGGGCCAACAAGGCGGTGTTCGCGTGAGCGAGGCCGGCCTGTTCTCCCGCGTCGCCGGCACCCGCGAGATCGAGGGTCTGCTGCTCCCCTTCGGCGAGCTGTCCCGCCCGAACCTCTCCGGCACCGAGCCGGTCATGTTCAGCGCATCCGCCGTCGCGCTCCCCCGCGACCCGTCGATCGTCACACTCAACGACGAACACGACCGGTTCAACCCCCTCGGCCGCGGCGTGAAGTTCACCGTGAGCGACGCCGGCGTCGTAGGCCGGTTCGCGATCGCCAACACCGACGAGGGCGACGCGTTCCTCGCCTCCTACGGTGACGGCACCGGCAAGCGCAAACTGTCCGCCGAGCTTGGCTCCCTCGTGCGCAACGGCATCAACGCCGTCCGCTCCCGCCTAACCGGCGCGGCCGTCTGCGCCGAGGGTGCGTTCGAGTCCGCCGCCCTGTTCTCCCTCGCTCCCGGTCAGAACGTCGAGTTCACCACCGATGTGCCGGCCAGCGACGAGTACTCCGCACCCGACCGCGACAACAGCTCGCGCACGGTGTCGGAATTCACCGACTCCGAGGGCGTCCGCTGGCGGCGCATCGAGGAGTACTCCAGCAAGTCCACCGTCGAGAAGATCACCGACGCCGAGCCCTCGGCAGACACCAACCTCACCAACTCCAAGGAGGAGACCATGACCGCAGCCGCCGCTCCCGCGGAGCGCCAGATCCCCGCGGCGCCCGCGCTGTTCAGCGGCGCCGCAGCCCCCGCGCCGGCTCCCGCCGACGTCGACATGAACGCGTTCTTCTCGGCCTTCCATGCCATGAAGAACGCGCGCTCGGCGGATACGGAGAACGCCCTCATGGCGCTCGCCGACATCACCACGGGCGGCGGCCTCGCGAACGGGGCGACGCCGGCGGCGTGGGTCGGCAAGCTGTGGCAGGGCAAGCGGTACGTCCGCAAGTTCATCGACCTCGCCACGCATGTCTATGGCCCGATCGACATCAACGGTCGCGAGGGCTACCGCCTCAACGACACCGATGGCCTGGTCAAGAAGCGCACCACGGGCGAGAAGACGGAACTGCCGACCGGCTCCGCGACGAGCGACAAGCGCAGCTCCACGCGCGACAGCTACGGCTACGCCGCCGACATCGCGCAGGAGTGGAACTACCTCTCCGGTGGTGCGGATGTCATGCAGCAGTTCTGGGAGGGCGTCGCGAACAGCTACGCGAAGGTCACCGACGTCGACGCCCGCGACACCCTCATCCGCGTGGCCATGAACCGCGACGGCGCAGCGCTCTCCGCGCGCGTCGCCCCCGAGGCGCTGCCCGCCGGCACGCCCGCCAACTCCGCGTATTACCCCGGCGTGGTGCAGCTGATCCAGGCGATCGAAGCGATCAGCGACGCGGACGATGACCCGGCCTGGGCGATCGTCAACCCGGTGCTGTGGAAGCAGCTCATCTACACGCCCAAGGATCTGCTGCCCGAGTTCATCTCGCTGCAGGTCACCGCTGGCACCGGCGAGGCGAACGTCGACGGCAAGGTGATCGTGAAGAAGGCGCCGCAGTCCGCCTTCCCCGGCACGAAGGCCACCGACCCCCAGGTCGCCGCCGGGGCGAAGGCAGCCGTCGAGTTCAAGGAGCTCGGCGAGACCCCGATCCAGATCGACGCCGTCGAGGTCGCGAAGTTCGGTCTCGACCGGTCCATCGTCGGTTTCCTGGAGACGTTCATCGTCCGCCCCGAGTCGACCGTCTTCATCGGCACCGCCGCCTGACCATGTCCGAATGGTTCAGCTCCGCCGACCTCGAGGCCGCGCACGACGCGTTCCCTGAGCTCCCGATCCAGAACGAGACTCTCGCCGGGATGCTCCTGGACGTCGCGCGCGAGCAGGTCCTCGCGTTCGCAGCGGACGATGAACCCGTCGTGCAGGTCACGGATCTGCTGCACAACCTCGGGGTCGAGGCCGCGACGATCGCTCAGGTGATCACGCTCCTCGACTTCGAGGCCAGCACCCCCGGCGTGCCGACCCGGTACGTGTACGCGCAGCTCATGCAGGCGAAGAACCTCTGGCTCGCGGGCAAGGGTGAGGACGGGCCCGACGGGTTCGCGTTCTCACCGCGTCCGCTGTCGAAGGACATTCAGCGGGTCATCCGCCCGACCTCGGGAGTCGCCGATGTTTTCTGACCCCGCCACCATCCGCACCGAACTGCGCGACCGGCTAAAGCCGCTCCTGCCAGCGACGTGGCGGATCATCGACAACCTCTCCCAGGCCGTCGACACGGTCGTAACGGTGCTCTACTTCGAGTTCACCGAGGTCAGCTCGTCGGTCAACGGCGCCGCGCTGGACCGCTTCACCGTCGCCCCGAAGTTCGACCTGGTCGTCGCCTCCGCCGGGGCCGGCGATGAGGACGGGGCGGACGCCGACCTCGTCACCCTCGCACACGCTCTGCAGCAGTGCGACGACATCTACTGGGACACCGCGAAGAAAGAACGCCTCAGCAACGGGGCGATCGCCTGGCGGTTCCCCCTGACCCTGCTCTCAACCATCGAGGAGTGACCATGACCGACGCGCCCAACGTCGCCACCTACAACAAGTCCGGCACGATCAAGATCGGCGCGGACAACTACACCAAGGGCGTCGACTCGTTCGCGCTCGTGCCCACCACCCCGACCGCGCAGCACACCGACATCGGCGGCGGCGTCCAGTCCGTCGTCGGAATCCCGACCTGGGTGTGTCAGATGTCGTTCGCCCAGGACTGGGCCTCCGAGGGTTCCCTCTCGCAGAAGAGCATCGAGTGGGCCGGCCAGACGAAGACGATCGAGTTCACCCCGCAGACCGGCGCGGAAGTCGTGACCGTCGAGGTCGTGTTCCAGCCGTCACAGATCGGAGGCGCGGCGGGCGGCATCAACAAGGCCACCCTCAACCTCGGCGTCAACGGGCAGCCCGACTTCGGAGCCTGACCATGGCGAGCAGCGGCCGCATCAGCCTCCTGGTCGACTCGCCGCTGCGCGACATGCTCCTCGCCGCCCGCGAGTTACCCGCCGACGTCCGCAAGGAGATCGGCATCCAGACGAAGAAGGCGGCCGAACCGATCTGGTTCGAAGAGGTCCGGGACCGGTCAGCGACCCGACTGCAACAGCGAGCACTCGTCAACAGTGCCCGCGTCGGCGTCACCGCCCGGAACCTGTTCCTCCGCTCCGGCTCCGTCGGGAAGCTCTCCGACGGGACCCCGGTCTCCGTCGTCGCGAAGGGTGCGGAGTACGGCGGCAACCCCGCCAAACGGATCATCCAACGCTCCCGCCGCGGCAAGAAGTACCCCCGCCGCATGGGCTCCGTGTTCGGCGCACCCCGCCGCGGAGGCAACGTCTTCACCCCCGCCGCCACCGACTCGACTGCGCGGTTCGCGTCCCTCTGGATTCAGACCGCCGCCCGCACCGCCCTCGACCACCTCGAACTGAAAGGACGATGATGGCCTCCGTCCACGAGATCGGCATCGCCGCAGACACCCGCGGGTTCGACGAAGGCGTCCGCAGCGGCATCATCAAGCCGCTTGAGAAAGCCGAAGACGCGTTCAAGGACATGGAGCGCGCTGCCACCGACGCGGGGCGCGACGGATCTCGCAGCGTCGGCACACTCGAAGACGCACTCCGCGACGCCCAACGCCAAAGCGAAAGACTCGAGGACAGCCTCAACGATGTCGGCGACGGCGGCCGCCGTGGCATGGAGCATATCCGCGGCGGCGCCCAGGAACTGCAACAGGAGATCGGATCGAACCTCGGCGAGGCGGTCTCGTCGTTCCGGGGCGACATGTCGGATCTCGGCCAGGTCGGGCAGGACACATTCGGCGGTCTCGCCGCGACGGTCGCAGGACTGGGCCCGGGCGGCCTCATCGGCGCGCTCGCGCTCGCCGCCGGCGCCGCCGGACTGGGCCTCGTGACGGCCGGTCTGCAGGACGCAGAGGAGCGGCAGGAGCGCCTCGCGGAGTCGGCGGCAGAGTGGGCCAAGGCTTACCAGGAAGCCGGCACCACGATCCTCAACGCCTCCCAGATCGTCGCCCGTGGGCAGGACATCTTCGGCGATCCGGAGAAGTACAAGGAGGCGGAGACCAATGCGAAGAACTGGGGCGTCGAGCTGTCGACCGCAGTCGCGGCGATGGCCGGCTCGGACAGCGCAATCTCGGCCGTCAACGATGCGCTCGACGCTCAGACCAAGGCGCTCGAAGACAACGCGGCTGGTGCCGACAACTACGCCCAGAACATCGAGCAAGCAACGACCGGCCAGTCGGAAGCGAACAACGCACTCATGGACGGGCGCCGTGCCTTCGACGAACTCACCGGCTCCATGAAAGTCGGGCGGGAGACCGCCGGCTACATCTCGCAGATGATGGCCGACATCTACCGGTCAACGGAGGGCGCGACGGAGAAGGTCGACGAGTTTGGGGACACGATCATCACGCTGCCCGACGGCAAGCAGCTCTACATCGACGTGGAGACCGGTCAAGCCACGGAGGACGCCGACGCGATCGAGCGCCGGATCTACGCGATCCCCTCCTCCAAGTCCGTTCGTGTCGACGTGGACATGAGCGACTTCAACCGGAAGATGGACGCGATCAACCGGCGCGCGGCTGAGGGCGTCTCGGTGGTCGTTCACCCGACTCTCGGGCGGGTGATTCAGTGACCATCTTCACTCGACTCCCCGGCGACTCCCCCGACGACCAGCTCACGGTTGCGCGAGTCGACGCACCGTGGTCGGACACGGTGGAGTCCCGAACCCTCGAACACCAGCTCCTCGAGTCGTCGACGACGCTGTTCACATTCCGCCCGCCGCGCGCCCCCAACGGGACGATGCACCTTCGGTTCACGGATGCCGCCACCGCCTACGCCGCGCGAGCGTTCTTCACGGCCGCGGCGCACTTCCGCGTGACAGACCCCGGCCCGGTCGTGCTGCCCGCCGTCTTCGCCGTGAGCCCTGGCACGCTGCCGGTGACGCAAGAGGTCGGGTCATGGGTTCTCGCGCTGCCGTGGCGCGAGGTGATCGAATGACTTCCGTCACCTACGAGTACGAGGCGGAGCTGCGTGACGGGGACGTCTGGCGGCCGCTGCACGTCACGAGCATCGTCCCGTCGGTCGACATGGATCGCGTGCCCTACACGGCGGCGACGCTCACCCTCGGCGGACTATCCGAACGGGAGTGGGGCCTCCTGGACCCGCGCACCGTCGACCCCGCCGAGGGCGGACAAGTCCGGTGGCGAATGCGGCAACTTGACCTTGAAGGTCGAGTCCTCGCCTATCTCCCGCGGCTCTCCGGCTCGGCCGACGAGTGGGCGACGATGTTCGTGCGCACTGCGAGCCGATCGCTCGACGTCGCAACCGTCACCGTCGCCGGCGGCGAAACGATGATCGATGACCGCGAGGTGATCGAGGAGACACGCTTCTTCGTCGGCGGTCACGAGATCAGCAGACAGATCGTCGCTGCGCGGGACGTCGGAGAGCTCGTCGACGTCGTCCTCGGCCTGACATTCGGTTCAGGCAGCGCACGAGCCGCTGACGCGACCGCCGACGCGGCGCTCTCGGTCAAGACCTTCTCGACACTCCTCGAAACCGGCTACGAAGTCGACCCGGCTCAAGGAACATCGTTCCTCCAGCTCGTCGAGAACCAGCTATCGGCGACCGGATGCCGTCTTCTCGATGCATGGGGCATCGAGTGGCTCGTCGCTGACCGCGATCGCATGCCCGCAGCGGACGGCGCGCCGAGCGTCCACCGCTGGGCGTCATACGACGAAGACCTCCCCGACGGCGTCGAACCCGTGATCGTCGGATTCAGTGAGACGGTTTCCCGCGACGGCGACTGGGCCGACACCGTCGCCGTAGAAGGCGAGGCAGACAGCTTCACCCTGTGGCAGCACTACGCCGCCGGCGGCACCCGTTCGCGTGGTCGCGTCATCTCGCTCGCTGGCGCCGAGCCATCCGCGAACCTCGCCGAGTCGATCGCGTCGCGCACCTTCCGCCGCGGCCACGACATCACGATCATCGCGCGGACGATTCTCGACGTCACACCAGGTGCGCGACTTGAGGCGTACTTGCGCTCCGGCATCCTCAGCGCCGAAATCGTGTCCGTCGAGTGGCGCACCGAAGACGGCGAGATGACCGTTCACGCACGGTCCACTGAGGCCATGTCGATCGATGCCGCCGACACCGTCAACACCCGACGGATCTCCGCCGAGGATGCCGTGAACGAGGCTCGCACGCTCGCCGGCGCGTCGTACGACGCCGCGGTCGCGAAGATCCCCGACAGCGCAGACGCGCTGCATCGCCTGATCAGAGAGGTCCGGTGGATACGATGACGCCCACTGTCTCGGAAGCCGATGAGCTTTGCGCTCACTACGCCCATCGGAACCTACCTGCCTATATGCACAAGCGGCACGGATGGAGGGCTGAGAAGAATCCGGCCGTCGACGCCGACGACATGGCTCAAGAACTCATGATCGAGGTGCTCAGCATCGCGGACAAATGGGAAGACATCGCCGCCCGGTTCGACTACGTGCGTGAGGGTGGCCCCCTTGCAAACCTCGGGATCGTGTGGGCCTACCTCGAACAGCGCGCTCTCGACGTCGCCAGGTCGACTGCCGAGCAGAACCGCATCCAACCGTTGTATTCGATCGAAGAGGCAACGTCGCCAGACGGTTCCCTGACCCGCTCATCTCTCGCGCGAGCGATCAGCGTCCAGGCGCACACTTTCGCCGTGCTCGACTCCATCGTCGACGATTGGTCGATTCACATGTCGCGCCGAGGCAAAGCCGTGCTCGCCCTTCGTGCATACGACAGACTGCCGGTGTCTCGGATCTCTCAGCTACTAGAGATCGAGAATGCGGCTCCTGTGCTACTGCGTGCACGTGAGAGGGCGGCATGGATCGTGCGTCGACACTACGAAGACGACCCGGCGCCGCTCGGCAACGGTGCGGTCAAGTGGGAACCGTCGCTGGCGCTCCAGGACTACATAGCCGACACGCATGGCGAGGACATCGACGGCTGGCTCGGCCGATTCACGCGAGCACTCCGAGCCGATCCCCAGTACATCGCCGACATGCTTACCAAGCACGACGTGACCACGCCTGCCACACCGTCAACGCTGAGCCGCGACGAGCTTGCGCGAGTCGATGCGTTGTATGCATGTGGAATCGGGGTCACCGCAATCGGCCGAGAACTCGGAATCACGACCGAACGCGTGCGTAGAGCGGTCTCTCGACCGATCGAACGCGAACTCGCCTGAGGCCCATGGCGCGCCCTACCCGTCATAGCCTGCGTCGGCACGACGATCGAGACATGTCTCACGAGCCATCAGAGGTACTCGTCGACGCCGCGCGGATGGCCTCGATTCTGGGCGTCAGCCGCGAAACCGTCTACAGCAAGGCCCGCGCCGGCGACATCCCGTCCTTCCGGATTGGTCGTCTATACCGGTTCAACGTCGACGACGTTCTCAAGGCGCTGCAACCGCCGTCGCCCGGATCTTGGCATCAGTCCCGACGATCGACCGCGCGCCCGCGCGCAGCTCGAGCCCACGGCGGGCTACATTGAGCCACATGACGGACGGCATCGGCTGTGCAGTACGAGGGTGCCCACGCGATGCGGTCGAGGTCGTTAACCTCGGGCCGCCGGATGATTTCTCAGAGTTCGCGGCCTGCATGGATCACGGCTTGGAGTTGAGCGCTGGCGAGTCGTTCACGATTGATGAAGACCGATCCATTCGCATTGGTCGCGACGCGGACCCCAGCGTCCTGCACCTGGCGATGCATCGGGAAAGGTCGCGGCATCCGTCGATCACGCTCGGGCTTGGTCACACCGGCGAGGTGGAGCAAGAGATCACCATCCAACTACCTGCCCAAGCTCGCAAGCTCCTCCACATGTGGCTGTCTACCAGACTCGACGACTGAGTACATCGCGGGCAGCCCATAGCTGCGCAACCCCGCATAAACCCCGCAGAATCCACGAACTAGACAGATAGCGCCTGAGGGCGCCTGATCAGTCGGCGCAAGGCATCACGGGAAACCTGATACCCCGCAAAAACCCCTGATCGAGCCGGGTGCGCAATTACAAGTACGGTGCGCTACCAATTGCGCCAAGCCGGCGGGGCCGCTCCAGTCTAGCCAGCGGTCCGGGCCGCTTACGGCGCCTTCGTCGGCGTGAGGGAGGGCGTCGGAGTCGCGGTCTGCGACTTGTAGTACGACCCGCTCGCGCTCGTGAGGACGAACTGGGAGAACTCGGCGGCGTCCGACATGTCGCCGACGTACTGCTGGCCGTTGACGACGACCATCGGCGTGCCCGTCAGCGTGAGACCGTCGGTGCCCGGGATGCTGCTGATCGCACGCTCCGTCGCGCCCTTCACCCACGCCGAGTACGACTCCGTCTCGATGCACTCACGCAGCTTCTTGGGGTCGTCCGACCCGTTGGCCTGCGCGATGTCGGCGAGCTCCTTGTTGGAGAACCCGTCCGAGTCGACGGCGGGCTGGCGGGTGAGCAGCTCATTGTTGAAGCTGAAGAACTTCGAGGGGTCGAGGGTTGCGACGCACGCGGCGGCGCTCGCGGCGCGCAGCGAGTACTTGGTCCCGTTCGACTTCGCGGTGAGCATCGACACCGGGTGGTAGGTCAGCGTCGCGGCACCGTCCGAGACCCACGACGACAGCTGCTGGGCGTTCGCGAGCTGCCACTGGCGCGCGGCGGGCGCGAGGTAGTCGACGTAGACGTGGATGTTGACGACGGATGCCGAGGCACTCGGTGCCGGCGTCGCGCCCGGCTCGGCCGCAGCGGTGGGCTCGGGGGTGGCGCCGTCGATCTCGTCACCCGAGGATGTCACCGAGACGGACGTGACCGCGAAGCCGTCTGCGGTCGCATCGGCGGGCTGGAGCTGCGGACGGTCGTCGTTGGACCGGATCGCCCACGACACGGCCACCGCGACGACGACCACCGCGGCCGCGACTCCGACCGCCAGCGCGAACCGCTGGACGAGTCGGACACGCGACTGCTTGGCGTGCACGAGCTGCGCCTTCTCGCGGACCGCATCGCGGCGGCCGGCAGGCGTGGGCTCGTTCGGAGTGTCGTCGTGGGACATGGGACCTTCTGAGAGAAGCAGCTCGGGGTGCGTGCCGCCACACGTCGCGATCGTCGCGGACGGGGCTGGGCGATGCCTCGATGCTAGTCAGCCAGCCTGGGAAATGCCCAGACGGAGCCTCCTCCTCGCCCGCGAGAACGTGCGATACTGAGAGCGCGTCCACCGAAGGGCGTGCGGGTCAAGCCCCCGCTCATTCCATCACTACGGATCGTCCGGCACGTACCTGCCGGTGAAGGAGAAGAAAACATGGCGTCCGTCACCTTTGACAACGCAACCCGCCTCTACCCCGGCGGCACCCGCCCCGCGGTCGACAAGCTGAACCTCGAGGTCGCCGACGGCGAGTTCCTGGTCCTGGTCGGCCCCTCCGGTTGCGGTAAGTCCACCTCGCTGCGCATGCTGGCCGGCCTCGAAGAGGTCAACTCGGGCCGCATCCTCATCGGCGACCGCGATGTCACCGACATCCCGCCGAAGGACCGCGACATCGCGATGGTCTTCCAGAACTACGCGCTGTACCCGCACATGACGGTCGCCGAGAACATGGGCTTCGCCCTGAAGATCGCCGGCGTCGGCAAGGAAGAGCGCGCCCAGCGCGTGCTCGAGGCCGCCAAGCTGCTCGACCTCGAGGAGTACCTGACGCGCAAGCCGAAGGCGCTCTCGGGTGGTCAGCGTCAGCGCGTCGCGATGGGTCGCGCCATCGTCCGCCAGCCCCAGGTCTTCCTCATGGACGAGCCGCTGTCGAACCTCGACGCCAAGCTGCGCGTGCAGACGCGCACGCAGATCGCGTCGCTGCAGCGCCGGCTCGGCGTCACCACGGTCTACGTCACGCACGACCAGACCGAGGCCCTCACGATGGGTGACCGCATCGCCGTGCTCAAGGACGGCCTCCTGCAGCAGGTCGGCACGCCGCGCGACCTCTACGAGAAGCCGAACAACGTGTTCGTCGCCGGCTTCATCGGCTCGCCCGCGATGAACCTGTTCCCGGTCGACCTCGCGAGCGCCGGCGGCATCCAGTTCGGCACCGCCGTCGTCGACGCCGACATCGACCGCCCGACGAGCGCGACGCAGGTCACGGCCGGCATCCGCCCCGAGGACATTATCGTGAACCCCGCCGACGGCCTCGGCCTGTCGGTCACGGTGGATCTCGTCGAGGAGCTCGGCGCGGACGGCTACCTCTACGGCCACACCGACATCGCCGGCAAGCGCACCGACATCGTCGCGCGCGTCGACGGTCGCAGCCACCCGAACGCCGGCGAGACGGTCGTCCTCGCCCCCGTGCCGCACCACGTGCACGCGTTCGACATCGAGTCCGGCGAGCGCCTCACCAAGAAGGCCATCGCCTCGGCCTGATCCGACGACGACGCGGCGCGGGTGGCTCCGGTTCAGCGAACCGGCCCCCGCGCCGCGTCGTATCCCCCGACGAAAGCGAAGACCGGCGTGGTCCACTCCCTCACGATCACTGCGAGCAGCGTCGACGCGGGCCTGCTCGCCCTGCCCTGGTCCACTCCTCTCGACGAGTGGGGCAAAGACACGATCGTCTCGCTCCCGAAGGGCCTGTCCCGCCACCTCGTCCGCTTCGCCGACCTGTCCGGACGTGTGGTGGCCGTCAAGGAGACCACGGGAGAGATGGCCCGTCGTGAGTACGACATGCTCGGCTCACTCGGCCGCCTCGACGTCCCCTGCGTCGAACGCGTCGCGGTCATCGACGGCCGCCGTACGCCGAAGGGCGAGCCGCTGCCGGCGGCCCTGGTGACGGCCCACCTCAAGTTCTCCCTCCCCTACCGCGCGCTGTTCACCCAGGTGCTGCGCCCCGACACGGCCGGGCGTCTCGTCGACGCCCTCGCGGCTCTGCTCGTGCGCCTGCACACGATCGGCTTCTTCTGGGGAGACGTCTCGCTCTCCAACACCCTGTTCCGCCGGGATGCCGGGGCCTTCGCCGCCTACCTCGTCGACGCCGAGACCGGCGAGCTGCACGAGGGCGGCCTCACGCGCGGCCAGCGCGAGCACGACCTCGATGTCGCGCGCACGAACATCGCCGGCGAGATCATGGACCTCGAAGCCGGCGGACGGCTCGAGGGAGGGGTGGATGCCGTGGCCATCGCCGACGGCATCATGTCGTCGTATCACTCGCTGTGGGCGGCCCTGACCGACAAGGAGAGCTTCGCGGCCGGCGAGGCCTGGCACATCACCGAGCGCGTGAAGCGCCTGAACGACCTCGGCTTCGACATCGGCGAGATGTCGATCCGCACCACGTCCGACGGCACGAGTGTGTCGATCCAGCCCAAGGTGGTCGACGCGGGGCACCATCAGCGGCGCCTTCTGCGCCTGACCGGGTTGGACGTCGAGGAGAACCAGGCACGGCGGCTCCTGAACGACATGGACGAGTTCCGCGCACGCGTGTCGCGGCTGGGCTCGGACGAGGAGATGGTCGCGCACGAGTGGCTGACCCGCGTCTTCGAGCCCGTCATCAAGGCGATCCCGTGGGATCTGCGGGCGAAGCTCGAGCCGGCCGAGGTGTTCCATCAGGTGCTCGAGCACCGCTGGTACATGTCGCAGGCGCGCGGACAGTCGGTTCCCATCGCGGAGGTCGTCTCGTCCTACATCGACGACGTGCTGCGTCACCGCCGCGACGAGGCCACCGTCATGGGTCCGCCGACGGAGACGATGGCCATTCCGGTGATCACCGCCGCGATCGGCACGATCGACGACGACGAGGATGACGACGTCGACTGGCGCGATCTCGTCTGACGCGGCGTTTCGTCGAACCCCGTCCGTTGAGCGAGGCGCGCAGCGCCGAGTCGAAACGCCGGCGCCCGTCAGTAGCCGACGGTGAAGCGCTCGCGGACGTGCTTCGGGTTCTCGATCTCGTCGAGGATGGCGACGGCGAGGTCGGCTCCGGAGATGAACGACTCCCCCTCGGCATCCGTGACGAGGACATCGCCGCCGTCGCGGTAGCGTCCGGTCCGCTCACCCGGGTTGAACGCGCCGAAGCCGCCGGCCGGGTGGATGAAGAACCAGTCGCGGCCGGTCTGCTCGGCCTGCAGGTCCTCCAGCACGCCGATCATCTCCAGGGCCTCGGCCTTGAACTCCTCGGGGAAGCCCAGGTCGATCACGCGCTGACCGCCCGGTGCCACGAGGCTTCCGCCCGCGCCGCCGACGACGCCCAGCCGCACGCTCTCCGGCAGCACCGTGTTGAGGGCCTCGAGGTTGGGGCGCACGAGTCCCTCCATCGCACCGCGCGGAGCGACCGTGCTGACCACGACGTCGACGCCTTCCAGCTGCGCGACGAGGCCGGGGATGTCCAGCAGGGTGCCCTCGATGTAGGTGGCGCCCGGAACGCGGTCGGCCGCGACGGAGCGCGACACCGACAGGACGGTGTGCCCGCGGTCGACGGCCTCCGAGACGATGTGACGGCCGGCGAAGCCGGTGCCTCCCAGAACAGCGATGATGGCCATGTGGAGCGATCCTTTCGTTCGACTCCGCGTCACTCGGACGCGGCGCGGATGGTGGCGACCTGGTAGAGCGCGACGGATGCCGCGATGCCGGCGTTGAGCGACTCGGTGGCCGAAGAGATCGGGATCGAGACGATCTGATCGCAGGTCTCCGTCACCAGGCGGGACAGACCCTTGCCTTCGGAGCCGACGACGATGACGACGGGGCGGTCGGCGAGCTCGAGCTGCGGCAGGGCGACGTCTCCGCCGCCGTCGAGACCGAGGACGAACACGCCCTGCTTCTTGAACTCCTTCAGGGTCGTCGTGAGGTTCGGTGCCATGGCGACCGGAACGCGGGCGGCGGCTCCGGCGCTCGTCTTCCACGCCGCCGAGTTGACGCCCGCGGAACGACGCTGCGGGATGATCAGGCCCTGGCCGCCGAAGGCCGCCGTGGAGCGGATGATCGCGCCGAGGTTGCGCGGGTCGGTCACGCCGTCGAGCGCAACCAGCAGCGGGGTCTGGCCCGTGGCGATCACCTGCTCGAGAAGGTCCTGCGGGTGCGCGTACTCGTACGGCGGCACCTTGAGGGCGACGCCCTGGTGCACGCCGTCGAAGCCGGCCATGCGGTCCAGCTCGGGCCGCGTGACCTCCATGACCGGGATGCCGCGCTGGGTCGCGATCGACAGCATCTCCTTGACGCGGTCGTCCATCTCGACGCGCTGCGCGATGTAGAAGGCGGTGGCCGGGATGCGCGCCCGCAGCGCCTCCAGCACGGAGTTGCGCCCGGTGACGTTCTCGGTGTCGTCGCCCGCCTTCGCCTTCGGGGCGCGTGAGGGACCCGGCTTCTGTCCCGGCCGTCCCTTGCCGCCCGCGGCCGCGTAGCGCTCGGCCGCGGCCTTGCGCTTGCCGGCGACGTGCCAGCTGCGGTCCTCGGCCTTGGGAGTCGGCCCCTTGCCCTCGAGCGCCTTGCGCCCGTGACCGCCCGTGCCCTTGAGCGGGCCCTTCTTCTTGCCCTTGCCCGCGGAGGGGTTGCCCGGCTTAGCCATCGTTCAGACTCCAATGGGTCCCGTCGGGACCGTCTTCGAGGACGACGCCGGCCGCCGCGATCGCATCGCGAAGGCGGTCGGCGCTCGCCCAGTCCTTGTTCGCGCGCGCCTCGGCGCGCTGGGTGATCATCGCCTGCAGCAGGCTGTCGAGCGCACGGCCCTGTGCGTCGTCGGTGTCGCCGCGCCAGCGCGGGTCCGCGGGGTTCATGCCGAGCACGCCGGTCATCCGCCCGACCTCGACGAGCGCGCGCGCGGCGGCATTCCGATCGCCGGCGTCCAGGGCCGCATTGCCCGCCCGCACGGTCTCGTGCACGACGGCCAGCGCCTGCGGAACGCCGAGGTCGTCGTCCATCGCGGCGGCGAAGGCCTCCGGCAGGTCGGCGATGACGAGCGGGGTCGGGGTCCCGAGCACGCGGGTCGCGCGCTGCTGGAAGGTACGGATCCGATCGAGGGCCGCCTCGGCGTCATCGAACGACGCGGAGGTGAGATCGAGCGTGGAGCGGTAGTGGGCGGCGCCCAGCGCGTAGCGGACGACGAGCGGATCGCGTTCGGCGAGGACATCGGCCGCCAGCAGATGGTTTCCGAGCGACTTCGACATCTTCTGGTCGCCGACGGTGACGAGCCCGTTGTGCACCCAGTAGCGGGCGAACGCGTCGCCGGCCGCCGTGGACTGGGCGAGCTCGTTCTCGTGGTGCGGGAAGCGCAGGTCGATGCCGCCGCCGTGGATGTCGAACGATGCGCCGAGGTAGCGCCTGCTCATCGCGGAGCATTCGATGTGCCAGCCGGGACGACCGGGCCCCCAGGGACTGTGCCAGACGGCGTCCGCCGGCTCGCCCTGCTTGGCGCCCTTCCAGAGCGCGAAGTCGCGCGGGTCGCGCTTGCCGCGCGCATCCGCGTCGGCGGCGGGCTCCATCGCGTCGATGCTCTGATGCGTGAGCGCCCCGTAGGACGGCCACGATCGCACGTCGAAGTAGACGTCGCCGGCGGCGGCGTAGGCGTGCCCGCGCGCGATGAGGGTCTCGATGAGCTCCTGCATCTGCGGGATCGACCCGGTCGCCCGCGGCTCGTAGGTCGGCGCCAGGATGCCGATGGCGGAATACGCCTGGCCGAACTCGCGCTCCATGCGGTAGGCGAGGGCCCACCACGGCTCGTCGTCCGTCGCGTTCTGCAGCACCTTGTCGTCGATGTCGGTGACGTTGCGCACGAAGGTGACCCGGCCGAACCGTCGCCCCAGCCAGCGCCGCAGCAGATCGAACGCGAGAGCGGCGCGCAGATGATGGATGCCGGGACCCGACTGCACCGTCGGACCGCAGACGTACATGGTGACGTTCGCCGGATCCTGCGGGGCGAAGTCGCGCAACGCCTGCACCTGGGTGTCGTAGAGCCGGACCGTCACCGCTCCAGCCTACCGGCGCGGGCGCCGACGGACGGCGGCGTGGGACACTGGCGGACGATGAACGCCTCCGACGACATCCTCATCCGCCCCGACGACCTCACCGGGCAGGCCACGCGCGCTCTGGTCGCGGCCCACCTCAGCGGGATGCACGCCGCGTCGCCCGCCTGCAGCGTCCACGCGCTCGACATCGACGCGCTGCGCGATCCGTCCGTCTCGTTCTGGTCGGCGTGGATCGCCGGCGAGATCGCCGGGATCGGCGCACTGAAGCGGCGCGACGCGCACCGCGGGGAGCTGAAGTCGATGCGCACCGCCGAGCGTTCCCTGGGCCGCGGGGTCGGTCGCGCGCTCCTTCGCCGCATCATGGCCGAGGCGGCGGCCGCGGGGATGTCGAGCCTGTGGCTGGAGACGGGCACGACCGAGGAGTTCGCCGCGGCGCGGCACCTCTACGCCAGCGAGGGCTTCGTCGTGTGCGGCCCGTTCGACGACTACGTGCCCGACCCGTTCTCGACGTTCATGACGCGGGAGCTCTAGCACCGCGGGAGTCGCGCCCGACCACCGCTCAGCGGGGGACGACGACCGCGACGGCGAACGCCGCGACGCCCTCGCCCGTGCCCGTGAATCCCAGGCCGTCGGTCGTCGTCGCCGACACCGTGACGGGGGCGCCGAGCGCCGCCGACAGCACGCTCTCCGCCTCCGCCCGACGTGCGGACAAGCGCGGCCGGCGCGCTTGCACCTGCACCGAGACGTTACCCACCGCGTAGCCCGCCTCGGCGACGAGCGCGCGGGTCCGTGCGAGGAAGACCCCAGCGTGGGCACCCGCGTACTCCGGCTGGTCGGTGCCGAAGTGGGTGCCGATGTCGCCCAGGCCGGCGGCGGCGAGCACGGCGTCGACGATCGCGTGGGCCACGGCATCCCCGTCGGAATGACCCTGCAGTCCGGGCTCGCCCGGCCAGGCGAGTCCCGCCAGCCAGAGCTCGCCCTCGCCGCCGACGGCGTGCACGTCGGTGCCGATCCCGACGCGGGGCAGCGCCGCTGCCACGGTTCCGGCAGGACGGGCGCCGAGGAGTGCGCGAGCACGGTCGAGGTCTGCCGGCGTCGTGATCTTGAAGCCCCGTTCGTCGCCGGCCACGGTCCAGACGGCGGTGCCGGCGCTCTGGACGAGCGCGGCGTCGTCGGTGTGATCGGCGGATGCCGCGGCGTAGGCCGCATCGATGACGGTGCGCGAGAAGCCCTGCGGGGTCTGCGCGGTCGCGAGGTCGGACCGGTCGACGGCTTCGCGCACGGCCTCGCCCGCGACCCGTTTGACGGTGTCGACCATCGGCAGCACCGGCAGGACGGCGTCCTTCCCGTGCTCGAGCGCGTCGATCACGCGGGAGAAGACCTCCGGCGGCGTGAGCGCGCGGGCTGCGTCGTGCACGAGCACCCGCTCGACGTCGGGCCACACGGCGTGCAGACCGGCCGCCACCGAGGCCTGCCGCGTCGGGCCGCCGGCCACCACCGAGACCAGGTCACGGCGGGGGCCGGCCGCGGCGAGTGCGTCCGTGAGCGCATCGCCGACACGGTCGGCGGGTGCGACCACGATCACCTGAGCGGCCGACGCCGCGAAGACGCCGTCGAGGGCATGACGCAGCACGGTGTGCTCATCGAGTCCGACGAAGGCCTTCGGCACACCGACGCCGAGACGCTGGCCGGAGCCCGCGGCGACGACGATGACGGCGACGTGCGGGACGGGGAGAAGTTCGGAACTCACATCGCGACCCTACCGAGCCGCGTCCGCGCGGGCGAGCCCGCGCGGCGGTCAGCTCGCGAGGACCTCGTCGAGCACGCCCGAGGCGTGGTCCTCGTCGGCCTTCAGCGCGAGAGCGATCTCCGAGACGAGGATCTGACGTGCCTTGGCGAGCATGCGCTTCTCACCCGCCGAGAGGCCGCGGTCCTGATCGCGGCGCCACAGGTCGCGCACCACTTCGCTCACCTTGATCACATCGCCGGAGGCGAGCTTCTCGAGGTTCGCCTTGTACCGGCGGGACCAGTTGGTGGGCTCCTCGGTGAACGGCGCGCGCAGCACGTCGAACACCCGCTCGAGACCGTCCTTGCCGATCACGTCACGAACGCCGACCAGGTCGACGTTGTCGGCAGGGACCTCGATGATGAGGTCTCCCTGCGTCACGTTCAGCTTCAGGTACTTCTTGGTCTCGCCCTTGATGATCCGGTCCTTGACCTCGATGATCGTCGCGGCCCCGTGGTGCGGATAGACGACCGTCTCGCCAACCTCAAAAAGCATGCAGTTATGTCCTTTCGGCAAAGTCCAGAATACCACAGGCGACATACGCTAAGGTTCGCCGGTTCGAGGCCGAGCCGCCGGGCGGCGGGGGCGGCGCCGGCTCCCGGCATAGAATGAGGACACACCGACTCGTCCAGGAGGATCCGTGAACACGCGCCGTCTCGCGTCCGTCGCCCTCGCCGCCGTTGTGGTCCTCTCCACGGCCGGCTGCAGCATGATCTCGCCGCAGGCCACCACCATCACCTACTCCCCCGCGGAGGGCGTCAACATCGCCCACTCGGAGCCGCTGAAGGTGCGCAACGCGCTCTTCGTCGCGAACGAGGACGGCACCGAAGCCAACTTCCTCGCGGCGATCGTCAACGACACCGACAGCGCCGAGAGCCTGCTCGTCGGCGTCGACGGCACCACGCAGCGCGTGCGCGTGCCCGCCCGCTCCACCGTGAGCCTGGGCTTCGACGGCGCCGACCCGCTGCTGTTCACCGGACTGTCCTCGAAGCCGGGCACCGACGTGAAGGTGTCCTTCCAGTCCGGCACCGGTGAAGCGGTCGAGGATCGCGTGCCCGTCCTCGACGGCACGCTCTCCTACCTCGCCGACTTCGTCCCCGCGAGCTGATCGCCGCGGCCGGGCGCCCGGCGGCGCTCAGGCCTCGAACCGGTATCCCAGCCCGCGCACCGTCAGCAGCATGACCGGCTCGCTCGGGTTGCGCTCGATGCGGGACCGGATCCGCTTGATGTGCACGTCGAGCGTCTTCGTGTCGCCGAAGTAGTCGCTGCCCCACACCCGGTCGATGAGCTGGCCGCGGGTGAGCACCCGGCCGGCGTTGCGCATCAGCACCTCGAGCAGCTCGAACTCCTTCAGGGGCATCGGGATCGTCTCCCCGTCGACCGACACCGTGTGCCGGTCGATGTCGAGCACGACGCGGCCGCCGTCGACGATGCTGTCGTCCAGGCCGAGGTCGGGCCCCTCGCTGCGGCGCAGGACGGCGCGCATGCGCGCCAGCAGCTCGCGTGACGAGTACGGCTTGGTGACGTAGTCGTCGGCCCCCAGCTCCAGGCCGACGACGATGTCCACCTCGGAGTCCTTCGCGGTCAGCATGATGATGGGCACCTTCGAGCTCGTCCGCACCACGCGGCACACCTCGGTGCCCGGCATCCCGGGGAGCATGAGGTCGAGCAGGATGATGTCCGCCCCGCGCGCCGCGAACGCCTCGAGGGCGGCGGGGCCGTCCTCGGCGATCTCCACCTCGAAGCCCTCCCGACGCAGCAGGTAGGCGAGCGGGTCGGCCAGGTCGGGCTCATCCTCGACGATCAGGACGCGGGTCATCGCTTCTTGTCTCCTTTCGCCCGCGAGACGTCGCGGGCGGCTTTCTTCTTGCGTTTCTTCTTGACCGGGAGGTCGTCGGGCGGAGCGACCGCGGGAAGGCGGACCGTGAAGGTCGAACCCCGACCGGGACGCGACCAGACCTCGACCTCGCCGCCGTGTCGCTGCACGGCGTGCTTCACGATCGACAGGCCCAGCCCCGTGCCGCCCGTGCGGCGGGAACGGGCCTGATCGGCGCGGTAGAAGCGCTCGAAGACGCGCTCCTGCTCGTCTTCGGGGATGCCGATGCCGCGGTCGGTGACCGCGATCTCCACGATCTCCCCGTCGGTCTTGACGCCGACACCCACCTGGCCGCCCTGCGGGGAGTACGCGATGGCGTTGGCCACGAGATTGGCGATCGCCTCGGTGAGCACCTGCACGTCGCCGCGCACGTAGGCGTGACGCGCACCGCCGCGGGCGACGGAGATCGCAGCGGAGTCGGCGGCGACGGACTGCGACTCGATGGCGGCGGCGACCACCTCGTCGACCGAGACGTCGCGCAGCTCGGTGAGGTCATCGGCGGACTGCAGCCGCGACAGGTTCATGATCCGCGAGGTCAGCTGGCTCAACCGCGCCGCCTCCGCGCTCAGACGGCCGGCGAAGTGGCGCACCTGGTCCGGGTCGTCGGCGGCCGACTCGACGGCCTCCGCGAGCAGGCTGACCGCGCCGACCGGCGTCTTCAGCTCGTGACTGGTGTTGGCCACGAAGTCGCGGCGCATCTCCTCGACGCGCTCGCGCTCGGTGATGTCGCGGATGACGATGAGGATCAGGCGCGGGGTGATCACGCTCGCCCGCGCCGACACCAGACGCGGCTCGACCCCGCGGCGCAGCCGCATCGTCTGCGTCTCGGGCATCTCGCTGCGCCGTACCGACCGGGCGAGCGCGCGCAGGTCGTCGTCCGGCAGGGCGAAGTCCTCGTGCATGCCGAAGAGCGCGGCCGGAGCGGACACCGCGACGATCTGCAGGGAGGTGTCGACGACGACCGCGACTTCGTCCATCCCCTGCAGGACGGCGGCGGTGCCGTCGGGCAGCGACGTCGACGCGGCCACGCGCGCACGGTCGCGCGCACGCAGCGCGATGAGCACGAGCGTCGCCACACCGCCGCCGAGAACGAGGCCGAGGATCAGGGCGATCACCGGCTGCAGGGAGTCCATGCCTCCCAGCGTAGGGTGGACGGACACCGCAGATTCACGTTGCGGATCACCGCCCGACACCCCGGCCGCAACGTTCATCGCTGCGGCACCGATCGTTAACCTTGGCCCGCGATGATCGCCGGGTCAGCGGAAGGCACCGTGCCTGCCCGCCGGAAGAGAGGCACCCTGATGCGCGAAGTTTTCCACCAGTCGCTCGAGGACGTGCAGTCGCGTCTCGTGGAGATCGCCGAACTCGTCACGGAGGCCATCGACAAGGCCACGCGCGCCTTCGGCACGAGCGACGTCGCTCTCGCGGAGGAGGTCATCGAGGCCGATCAGGTCATCGATGAGAAGGCGGTCGCCCTCGACGAGCTCGCCATCCAGATCCTCGCGCGCCAGCAGCCGGTCGCCCGCGATCTGCGCATCGTCGTGGCGGCGCTGCGCGTGTCGGCCTCCCTCGAGCGCATGGGCGACATCGCCGAGCACATCGCCCAGCTCACCCGGATGCGCTTCCCGGAGCGCGCGATCCCGAAGGGCCTCAAGGGCACGTTCACCAAGATGGGCGAGCTCGACGTCGAGGTCGCGCAGACGCTCACCGAGCTGCTGCGCACCGAAGACCTCTCCTTCGTCGAGACGCTGCGCACGCTGGACGACAAGGTCGACGACCACCACCTCTCCGTGTTCGAGAAGGTGCTCAGCGAGAACTGGCAGGGCGAGGCCGGCGCGACCGTCGACGCGACCCTGGCCAGCCGCTACCTGGAGCGTTTCGCCGATCACGCCGTCTCGGTCGCCAAGAAGGTCGCCTACCTCGCGACCGGCGACTGGACGCCGGACACCGACACCATCGCGGTCATCATCGCCGAGGGCGAGGCGCTCGACGACGTCGAGTGAGGCTCCGCCCCGCCGGGGCGCACACGAAGAGGGGGGATGCCGGTCGGCATCCCCCCTCTTCGTCGTTGCGCTCGCGCGCCGCGCTCAGCCCTTGCCCTGGCTCGCGACGGCGGCGGCACCGGCGGCCGCGGCCTCGGGGTCGAGGTACTCCCCCGGTGCGACGGGCATGAGGTCTTCGCCGAGGCGGTACACCAGCGGGATGCCGGTGGGGATGTTGAGCTCGGCGATGTCGGCGTCGCTGATGCCGTCGAGGTGCTTGACCAGGCCGCGCAGCGAGTTGCCGTGTGCCGTGACGAGCACGGTCTTGCCGGCCTTCAGGTCGGGGACGATCTCGTTCTCCCAGTACGGGAGCAGACGGTCGATGACGATCTTCAGCGACTCGGTGCGCGGCACGTCGCCGTCGATGCCGGCGTAGCGCGGGTCGCCGACCTGGCTGTAGGGCGAGTCGTCGGCGAGCTCCGGCGGCGGCACGTCGAACGAGCGGCGCCACAGCATGAACTGCTCCTCGCCGAACTCCTCGAGCGTCTGCGCCTTGTCCTTGCCCTGCAGGTCGCCGTAGTGACGCTCGTTGAGGCGCCACGAGCGCTTCACGGGGATCCACAGACGGTCGGCGGTGTCCAGGGCGATGTTCGCGGTCTGGATGGCCCGGCTCAGCAGCGAGGTGTGCAGCACGTCGGGCAGGATGCCGGACTCCTTGAGCAGCTCACCACCGCGCGCGGCCTCGCCACGACCCTGCTCGGTGAGGCGGACGTCCACCCATCCGGTGAACTGGTTGGTCTTGTTCCACTCGCTCTGCCCGTGGCGGAGGAGGATCAGCGTGTACGGCGCGGTCATGCTCGTCATCCTACCGGCGCGGGCGCTGGCATCATGGGGGGATGCCGCCGGAGAAAGCCCCCGCCCGCGGCGTCGTCGGTCAGATCACGCGAGGCACGACAAACACCAACCGGCTGCGCCGCATCGACCGCTGGATCGCGCGGCATCCGGTGCTGCGCCGCGCCGCGGATCCGTTCGTCGTCGACCTGGGCTACGGGGCGAGCGCCGTGACGGTGCTGGAGCTCGAGCAGCGGCTGCGGCGCGTGCGTCCCGATGTCGACGTGCTCGGACTGGAGATCGATCCCGGCCGCGTCGAACGGGCGCGCGCCCAACTCGACGGCGTGCGCGCGGGCCGCGCCCCGTTCGCCCCCGACGCGCGGGTCGCGTTCGCCCGCGGCGGGTTCGAGGTGCCCGCGCCGCACGATCGGCGTCCCGCCGTGCTGCGGGCGTTCAACGTGCTGCGGCAGTACGACGAGACCGACGTGCCGGCGGCCTGGTCGCGCATGGCGCGACGACTGCAGCCCGACGGCATCCTCGTGGAAGGCACGTGCGACGAGCAGGGGCGGGTGTGCACCTGGCTCGAGATCGGCGTCGATGCCGTGCCGCGCACCCTGACGCTGTCGCTGCGCCTGTCCGCGCTCGAAGCCCCCGCGATCGCCGCCGAGCGGCTGCCGAAGGCCCTCATCCACCACAACGTCCCGGGCGAGCCCGTGCACGGCTTCCTGCGGGCGCTCGACGAGGAGTGGACGCGCGCCGTCGCGACCGCGTCGTTCGGTCCCGTCCATCGGTGGCGCACCGCCCTGCTCGCGCTGCACGGCGCCGGCTGGCCCGTCGGCGGACGCGCACGCTGGCGCCTCGGCGAGGTCACCGTGCCGTGGACGCTGGTCGCCCCGGCCTCCTGACCGACCGCTCGGCGATCCCGCTCAGACCCGCGGGATGGCGGCACGCGCCTCGTCCGCGGGCATGCCCGCCGCGGTCATGAGGTCGACGGCGAGGGGGCGCATCGCCCCGATGAGGGTCTGGTCGACGGCCGAGCTGCGGTCCGCGAGCACCCCGGGATCGAGGCGGCCCGCGACCGCGCGGACGGCCTCCCGCGCCGCCGGCTCGTACGAGATGTCGCCGAGCGCGTCGGCGATCAGCCGCGCACCCGCGCCGAGCTCGTTGAGCAGGTCGGCGGCGATCGGCCGCGCGGTGCGGTCGTCGCACAGGTAGACGATGCGCCGCGCGATCACCCGGAGGTTGCGCGTCGCGAGATCGACGTGCACGCGCACCCGTTCCTGACGCTCGAACTCCGGGCGCTGCGCACGCAGGAACGGCGAGATGCGTGCGATCTCCGAGCCCGACTCGATGCCCGCGCGCCACTGGTCGACGAGCCCCTGCAGCGCCCGCGCCTTCCTGAGCCCGCGCTCGGCCCGACCGGGGTCACCGCGCCGCAGCGCCTGCACGAGAGTCGCGAGGGCACCGTCGAACGCTGCGAACAGCTCCGCTCCCTCCCGCGTCACGGCACGCAGCGGACTGCGCGGCAGCAGCGCCGTGACCAGCAGGGCCGTGACGCCGCCGACCACGCCGTCGATCATCCGCAGGAACGGCACGCTCACGGGGATCACCATGACGATCGCCGACTGGATCGCCGCCGCGATGGCGAAGGCCGGCTGCGGCGACAGGAAGCGGGCGATGACGAGGGATGCCGCGAGGGTGAGACCCAGCTGCCACCAGCCGATGCCGGCGACCAGCACGATGATCTCGGCGACGAGGATGCCGACGATCATGCCGATGACCGTCTCCAGCACGCGGCGCGGGCGCGCGTCGCGCACCAGCCCCAGGCTCGAGACGGTGACGGTGGCTGCGAGCAGCGGCGCGGCGTGGCCGAGCACGTAGTGGGCGAACGAGAAGGAGACCGTCGCCGCGACGACGATCTGGACGATCGCGGGGGCCGATGCGACGACGCGGTCCACGCCGACGCGGGGATGCCAGCGCGCGCGCCATCCGGTGGCGATCGCCGCGGTCGGCGGCGACGCGGGGGGCCGGGGCTTCCCGGGCGGCTCGGGAGGGGGGACGGCGGCCACCGCGGTCAGCGACGCCGGGACAGCCGCGGCATGCGGGGCACGGCGGCCGTGCGGCCCGCGTCGGGCGGCACGATGACCTCCTGCGCGGCGGCGACGACACCGCCGTCGACGGCGACGGTGAGCTCGGCATCCGTCGGCGTCGTCCGCTTGACGTACGCGAGCGCGATCGGCCCCTCCTCGTGGTGACGCGCGACCGAGGTGACGGCGCCCACGGCATCCTCGCCGAAGAACACCTCCGCTCCCCGTTCGGGAAGCCGCGCGTCGCTCCCGTCGAGCTGCAGCGACACCAGACGCCGGGGCGGATGCCCCAGGTTGTGCACCTTCGCGACGGTCTCCTGCCCGCGGTAGCAACCCTTGTCCAGATGGACGGCACTGCGCAGCCAGTCGGCCTCGTGCGGCAGCGCGCGGCCGTCGGCCTCGGTGTCGGCGCGCGGACGCCAGGCGGCGACGCGCACCGCGTCGACGGCCATCCACCCGGCCACCGCCTGCGATCCGGAGGCCGCGGCGGCGGCGATGTCGGCGGCGGTGTCGACCGTGACGACGGCCTCGGACCAGTCGTAGGCGGTGCCGGGATGCGGGGTCGCGGGCGCGTAGCCCCACCCACCGACGCCGACCTCGGGCCAGGGATCGCGCCAGACCGCGAGCGCCGGAAGCGCCGCGACGGCGTCGCCGGTGCCGCCGATGACCCGCATCCGGTCGGACAGGTCGTGCAGCTCGACGCGTAGGCGGAAGCGCATGCGCGTGAGCCAGGTCAGCAGCGCGTCGGCGTGCGAGCGGTCGACGATGAGCCAGGTCCGCTCACCGTCGTCGACGACGGATGCGGCGTGCTCCACGTGCCCCTGCGGATCGAGCACCAGCAGCTCGGTGCTCACGCCGGGGGCGAGCGCGGCGAGGGCTTGAGACGTGATGGAGTCCAGCCAGGTGAGCCGGTCGACCCCGTCGACGGCGAGCACGACCCGGTCATCGAGGGGCGCCAGCGCACGACCCGCGATCAGATCGCGCTGTTCACGGGTGGGGGCGGCGACGTGCGCCAGTCCGCGCTCGTCGACGACCGCGCCGGGAACGCGGGCGAAGGGGCTGGAGGATGCGGTGTCGTCGGTCACGGCGCGATCACTCGACCCGCGCCAGTCGCGCGGAGGCGTGCGAGGCGAGCTCTCCGCCGAGCGCGGCGATGTCCCAGGCCCACAGCAGATGACCGTCGACGAGGCCGTACATGCGGGTCGCGGCGGTGTACGCCTTGGCGCTGGCCGGACGCACCACCGCATCCGTCGCGATGTCGATCCGCGGCCCGCGCACCTGTCCGACGTACAGCTCGCTGACCCCGTCGGAGTGGACGAGCGCCACCTCGAGGTCGAATCCGCCCTCCGCGTTGCGCAGCAGCTCGACGTCGTCCGCGGTGCGCGGCGTCGCGCGCGCGACGGATGCCGGCAGCAGCGCCGGCCCCGCGTCGCCGCCGTCGGCGGGCCGGGCGAGGCGCCAGTAGCCGGTCTCGGCCACGAGCGGCGTGCGCGCGCCGTCGTCGGCGAGGAGCCAGGCGCTCGCGGAGTAGTTCACGTAGTCGCCGCCGTCGTGGCTGAAGCTCACGCGATGGGCGAACTCGCCGCCGAACGAGACGTCGTCGGCCTCGTAGTCGATGACCCCGGTGCCCTCCCAGACGCCCAGGAGCCACGAGAGCGGGACGAGATCCGCCGGCAGGTCGGTCGGCAGGTCCAACATGGTCGTCAGCGCTGGCCGCGGTAGAGGTTCTTGATCACGACACCCGACACGAAGACGATCGCGAGCGAGGCGAGCGCGAGCAACCCGACGAAGAAGAGTTCGAGCGCAACGAGGTCCATACCCTCACTCTACCTTCACGAGAACATGCTGGAGAGTCCGAGGCCGAGGCCGATCAGCCCCATCACCACGAACGCGCCCAGCGCACTCGCGGCCACACGGCGGAGGAAGCCCTGCGAGTGCCCCTGCACCAGTTGCACCACGAACGCGAGGATGAGGCAGGCGGCCATGCCGACCGGCATCCATGCGGCGCGCCACTCGTCGGGGGCGAGGATGCCGATCGCGATCGCGATCACGGCGCCGGCGACCCAGACCCCGACGATGCCGCCGTATCCGGCGCGGGGCGCCAATCCGGGAAGCGTCATGGGTCCATTGTCACCGACGCGCCGCGTCCGCGCACTCACCGCGTCCGCACGTGCGCACGTCGCCGCCGCGCCCGGGTTCTAAGATGGGGGCACGGTTCGGGCATCAGGACCGGAAGGGACCCCATTGGCTCAGCTGCTCGTCTTGAGTTCCGCCCCGGGCGGCAGTCCCGTCCTGCCCGCGCTCGAGCTGCTCAGCCATCGCGTGCGGCAGATCCCGGCCGAGCCCGCCCAGCTCGTGAACGCGCCCAGCTCCGATGTGATCTTCGTCGACGCGCGCACCGACCTGGTGGGCGCCAAGTCGCTGTGCAAGATCCTCAACACGACGGGGCTCGACGCCCCCCTGGTGCTCGTCGTCACCGAGGGCGGACTGACGGCCGTGTCGACCGACTGGGGCATCGACGACGTCATCCTCGTCGGCGCAGGCCCCGCCGAGGTCGACGCGCGCATCCGGCTCGCGGTGGGGCGGCAGTCGGCGGCGCAGGTGTCCAGCCGCATCCAGACCTCCGGCATCACGATCGACGAGTCGTCCTACTCGGCGAAGGTGCACGGCAAGCCGCTGGATCTCACCTACAAGGAGTTCCAGCTCCTCCACTTCTTCGCGACGCACCCCTCGCGCGTCTTCACGCGCGAGCAGCTACTGAGCGAGGTGTGGGGCTACGACTACTTCGGCGGCACGCGCACGGTCGACGTACACGTGCGGCGTCTGCGCGCCAAGCTCGGCGACCTCGAGCAGCTCATCGGCACCGTCCGCAACGTCGGGTACCGGTTCAACGTCTACGAGGACGACCAGATCCCCTCGCCCCGCGAGGCCTCCCAGGCCTGATCTCGTCGCGGGCGCACGATCGACCACGCGGTTAACGCGGCGGTCACCTGGCCCTGACATGATGAGGTAATGATCGACACCGACGTTCTGGACACCGGGCTGGGCGACGAGGACGACGACGACTTCGACGAGATGGTCGAAGACGGCGACGCGCAGCTTCCCGAGCACCGCTACATGGACCGCGAGCTCAGCTGGCTCGCGTTCAACCAGCGCGTGCTGGAGCTCGCGGAGGATCCCTCGCTGCCGGTCCTGGAGCGCGCGAACTTCCTCGCGATCTTCGCCAGCAACCTCGACGAGTTCTTCATGGTCCGTGTCGCGGGGCTCAAGCGACGCATCGTCACGGGGCTCGCCGTGCCGACCAACGTGGGCCGCGCTCCTCAGGACGTGCTCGCCGACATCTCGGATGCCGCCCACGCGCTGCAGCTCCGTCAAGCGGCCGTCTGGCTCGACATGGTGCAGCCGGCCCTGTCCGACGCCGGCATCGACGTGATCTCCTGGGACGATCTGACCGCCGCCGACCGCGACGAGCTCTCCGACTACTTCCAGTCGCAGGTGTTCCCGGTGCTCATGCCGCTGGCCGTCGACCCGGCGCACCCCTTCCCGTACATCTCGGGCCTGTCACTGAACCTCGCGATCCGCATCCGCAACGCCAAGACGGGCCGTCAGGAGTTCGCGCGTCTGAAGGTTCCGCCGATGCTGCCCCGTTTCGTCGCCGTCCCCGGCGAGCCCGGGCGGGCGCGTTACCTGCCGCTGGAGCAGCTCATCGCCAACCACCTCGGCGACCTCTTCCCGGGCATGGAGATCCTCGAGCACCACACGTTCCGTCTGACGCGCAACGAGGACGTCGTGATCGAGGAGGACGAGACCGAGAACCTCATCCAGGCCCTCGAAGCGGAGCTCCTGCGCCGACGCTTCGGTCCCCCGATCCGCCTCGAGGTCACCGAGGACATGGACGACGTCACGCTCGACCTCCTGATCGCCGAGCTCGACATCACCGAGCAGGAGGTGTACCGCCTGCCGGGCCACCTCGACCTGCGGGGCCTGTTCGACCTCTCCCGCATCGATCGGCCCGAACTGCACTACCCGGCCCACGTGCCGACGACGGCGCCGGCGTTCCAGCCGCTCGAGCAGAACGGCCGTGCCGACTTCTTCGCGGCGATCCGCAAGGGCGACGTGCTCGTGCACCACCCGTACGAGTCGTTCACGACGAGCGTCGTGAGCTTCCTCGAGCAGGCGGCGCGCGACCCGCACGTGCTCGCCATCAAGCAGACGCTGTACCGCACCTCGGGCGACAGCCCGATCGTCCAAGCGCTCATCGACGCGGCCGAACGCGGCAAGCAGGTGCTCGCGCTGGTCGAGGTCAAGGCGCGCTTCGACGAGGCGGCGAACATCGTCTGGGCCCGAAAGCTCGAGAAGGCCGGCGTGCACGTCGTATACGGCCTCGTCGGGCTGAAGACGCACTGCAAGCTCCTGCACGTCATCCGCGAGGAAGACGGGATGCTGCGCAGCTACAGCCACATCGGCACCGGCAACTACAACCCGAAGACCAGCCGCATCTACGAGGACTTCGGGCTCTTCACCGCCGACGAGCAGGTGGGCCGTGACCTCACGCGCCTGTTCAACGAGCTCAGCGGCTACGCGATCGAGAAGAAGTTCAAGCGCCTGCTCGTCGCCCCGTTGCACCTGCGCAAGGGACTGCTGCGCCAGATCGAGAACGAGCGGCGCCACGCCCTCGAGGGCAAGCCGGCCCACATCCGCATCAAGGTCAACTCGATGGTCGACGAGCAGATCATCGACGCCCTGTACCGCGCCAGCCAGGCGGGGGTGCGCGTCGACGTCTGGGTGCGCGGCATCTGCTCGCTCAAGGTGGGACTGCCCGGCGTGAGCGACAACATCACGGTCCGATCGATCCTCGGCCGCTACCTCGAGCACTCGCGCATCTTCGCGTTCGCCGGGGCCGGCGAACCGCAGGTGTTCATCGGCAGCGCCGACATGATGCACCGCAACCTCGACCGCCGCGTCGAGGCCCTGGTCCGCGTCGTGGCGCCGGCCCAGATCAAGGAGCTCGTCGACCTGTTCGATCTGGCGATGAGCGACGAGACGAGCTCCTGGCACCTCCAGGCCAGCGGCGAGTGGCAGCGATACAGCACGGATGCCGAGGGCAGGCCGCTCATCGATCTGCAGGACCGCACGATGACGCAGGTGCAGCGTCGGCGGCGGGCCCGGGCGGTGCGATGACCGACACCGCCGTCTACGCCGCCGGCGGAGTGGTCTGGCGCGTCGTCGACGGCAAGCTCCGCGTCCTCGTGATCCACCGCACGGCCTACGCCGACGTGACCATCCCGAAGGGCAAGGTCGATCCCGGCGAGAGCCTGGCCGAGACCGCCGTCCGCGAGATCTTCGAGGAGACCGGCATCCGGGTCGCGCTCGGCATCCCGGTCGGCGTCTCGCGCTACCGCATGCCCAACAAGCGGCAGAAGATCGTGCACTACTGGTCGGCGGAGGCGACGGATGCCGCGATCCGCGCGTCCGCGTTCGTGCCCAACAAGGAGATCGCCGCGATCGAGTGGCTGTCGCCGCGCAAAGCGCTCGCGAAGCTCTCGTACCCGGTCGACGTGGAGATCCTCGAGGAGTTCCTGCGCTACGTCGACGACGGTGTGCTCGCGACGTTCCCGATCGTCGTGCTACGCCACGCCAAAGCGCTCCCCCGCGAGGACTGGGACGGTGCGGATGCGGCGCGTCCCCTCACCGCACGCGGGGCGAAGCAGGCGGCGGCCGCCGTCGGTCCACTCCGCGCGTTCGGCGTGCGCAAGATCGTCTCGAGCGACGCGGTCCGCTGCGTCACGACCGTGACGCCGCTGGCCGCAAGCCTCGGCAAGGAGATCCACCGCACGAGCGCGCTCAGCCAGGACGCGTGGGAGGACGGCACCTCCGACGTACGCGCCGTCATCGGCCGGCGCGTGCGCTCGCGCAAGCCCGCGGTGCTGTGCAGTCACGGGCCGGTGCTTCCCGGCATCCTCTCGGAGCTCGCCCTCGCGACCGGCACCCTGCACGGGTCGTACCTGGGCAGCGCCTCGGCGCTGGACACGGGAGCGTTCTCCGTCGTGCACCTGTCGGCGACCAATCCGGGGTCCGGCATCATCGCGATCGAGACGCACGAGCCGAAGCTGTAGCCGGTGGAGGGCCTGCGTCTCGCGTGGGGTCCGGTGCCGCCCGGGCGGATCGCTCGGAGCGAGGCCGCGTGGGCGCTGCTGCGGACGCTGCTGGCGGAGGCCGGGGCGCCCGAGGTCGTGCTGACCAACCCGTGCCCCCGGTGCGGGGGTGCGCACGGCCCGGTGCAGCTCCGCGGTGCGCCCTGGTGGGCGGCGGTGACCTACGCCGGGGCGACGGCGGTCGTCGGCATCCTCCCCCGTGACGCCGCCGACGGGTTCGCCCTCGACGCCGAGCCGTTGCACGATCCGGTGCGCGAGGCGGCCGGCGGCATCCCGGGAGGGCTGCGGCGGTGGGTTCGCGCCGAGGCCGCGCTGAAGGCCGACGGCCGCGGACTGGCGGTGGACGCGGCATCCGTCGCGATCGCCGGCGACGACGGCGATCGCTGGGTCGCCCGGCTGCCGGGCACCGCGCGGGTCGTGCACGGGGCGGAGGTCGAGGGTCCCCCCGGGGTCCTCGTCTGCGCCGCCGTTCTCACCGACGCGGGACGAGTCGCCGCGGGCGCGTGACGATCGTCGGAGATTCGTGCCGAAAGCGCTCGCGACACGCGGCCATCGGCGTCGGCGCGATCACGACTCCGACGTTCGTCACGGGCTACCGGCGCGGGCGTAAGCGCGGCGGGTGCGGGCGCGGCGGCGGGCCTACGGCCGCGGCAGCGGCGGCAGCTCTGTGCGGTCGAGCCACGGCGTGAACACGTCGTCGAGGTCGCGGCCGGCGACGCGCTCGGCGAGCGCGCGGAAGTCGTCGGTCGTCGCGAGTGCGTGCCGATACGTCTCGACCCAGTCGTGGAGCACCCGCGCGAACGCCGGAGGACCGATGCGGCACCGCAGGGCGTAGAGGGTGAGGGCGCCCCGCTTGTAGACGCGGTCGTCGAACATGAGATCGGGTCCGGGGTCGCTGAGCAGCAGATCCTGCGGCAGCGCCCGCAGACGGGCGTGATGCTTCGCCGCCTTCTCCGCTACCGTCGCCGCGCCGGACCGCTCGAACCACAGCCACTCCGCGAAGCAGGCGAAGCCCTCGTTGAGCCAGATGTCGCTCCAGCGCCCGATGCCGACGCTGTTGCCGAACCACTGGTGGGCGAGCTCGTGGGCGATCAGCCGCTGCTCCTCGGGCACGAGGTGGTTGCTGCCGAAGACCGCCAGGCCCTGGGCCTCCAGCGGGATCTCGAGCTCGTCGGGCGTCACGACGAGCGTGCACGCCTCCTGCGGATACGGGCCGAAGGACTCCTCGAACAACGCGAGCATGCGCGGGACGTCCGCGAACGCCCGCGTCACCTCGCGGCGGAGCCCGGCGGGGGCGAACACCCGCACCCCGTCGCCGTCGCCGTCGTCGCGGGATCCGAGCAGGGTCTGCTCGTACGGGCCGATGTGCACCGCGACGAGGTAGGTGGCCACCGGCACGGCGGACACCGACGTGACCGTCACCCGTCCGCCGGCCGTCGCCTGCGCGGCCGGTCGTCCCGTGAGCACGGGGAGGTAGCCGGCATCCGTCGTCACCGCCAGTCGCATCGGCGCCCGCGCGTCGGGACGATCGTTGCAGGGGAACCACGTGGGCGCCCCGGTGGGCTGCGAGGCCACGAGCGCGCCGTCCTCGAGCTCCTCCCACCCGATCGTGCCCCAGCGGGAGCGCCGCGGGGCGGGGGCGCCGGCGTAGACCACCTCGATCGAGAACCGCTCCCCGGGCTGCATGCGGTGCGGCAGCGTGACGCGGAGCTTGCGCGGACCCTGCGCGAACCGCGTGCGACGGTCGCCGTCGACGCGCACCCGCGAGGCCCGCAGCCCCACGAGGTCGATGCTGACTGCCGACACCGGTGCGGCGGCGACCGCGTTGATCGTCGCGCGCCCCTCCAGCCGGTTGGTGCGCACGCGGTAGTCGATCGCCACGTCGTAGGACTCGACGTCGAAGCCCGGATCGCCGCTCTCGGGGGCGTAGGGGTCGTGCCCGCTCACGAGGTGGACTGGTACGCGCGCACCGTGACCGCGTTCCAGGGACCGATGGGATTGCCGCTCCAGCGCGATCCCACCGGCACGGTCTCGCCGCGCATGACCAGGGATGCCGGGCCCACCGTGGCGTGGGCGCCGATACTGGCCGCCGGGAGGATGACGCTGTGGGGTCCGAGGGTCGCCCCGGCCGCGAGTTCGACGGTGTCCATGCTCATGATTCGATCATGGAAAAGGTGCGTCTGCACGACGCATCCCCGGTTCACGGTGGATCCGTCCCCGAGAGTCACCAGGTCGGGCTCGGGCAGCCAGTAGCTGTCGCACCAGACGCCGCGGCCGATGCGCGAGCCGAGCGAGCGCAGCCAGACCGCGAGCGCCGGAGTGCCGGTGGCGGCCCGCGCGAACCACGGCGCGGCCACCATCTCGGTGAAGGTGTCCGACACCTCGGTGCGCCACACGAAGCTCGACCACAACGGCTGCTCGCCGGCGCGGATCGGGCCCACGATCAGCCACTTCGCGGCCGTGGACACGCCCGCGGCGACGGCGCCCGCGCACAGCAGGACGACGCCGGAGAGCAGGATCGCGACGCCGAGTCCGGCGACCTCGATGAGGGCCGCCAGCACGAAGACGACCAGCAGCCCGATCGCGCAGGTGACGACGACGGGGACGAACCTGCACAGCTCCCAGAGCGTGCGCGCGACCCGCAGCCGCACGGGCGGCCGGTAGGTGCGCGACTCGTCGCCCTCCGCCGAGCGCCGCCGCAGCCGGACGGCGGGCGAGCCCAGCCACGACGATCCCGGCTTGGCCTTCACCGGCGCGGCCGACAGGACGGCGACGAGGCCGTCGCGCGGCACGCGGTGCCCCGGCGCGGCCATGCCGGAGTTGCCGAGGAACGCGCGCTTGCCGATGCGCACGGGCCCCAGCCGCATCCAGCCGCCGTGCAGCTCGTAGGAGGCGACCATCGTGTCGTCGGCGAGGAAGGCACCGTCCTCGATGCGGGTGAGGGAGGGGATCAGCAGCACGGTGGATGCTTCGACGTCACGGCCCACCCGGGCCCCGAGCAGACGCAGCCAGACCGGCGTGAACAGGCTCGAGTACAGCGGGAACAGGATGGTGCGGGCGGAGTCGAGCAGGCGCTCGATCGTCCACGCCTGCCACCCGATGCGGCTGCGGACGGGATGGACGCCCTCCCGCAGCCCGACGGACAGCAGGCGCACCGCGAGCACCACGACGGCGGCGAAGACCATCCCCGCGACGATGACGCCGGGCACGAGCCACACCAGCGCACCGCCGAGCGCCGCCGCCAGCGAGGAGGCGCCCACCATGCCGCGGGCGACGACGAGCCCGCCCGCCGCGAACGCGGCCAGCGGCAGCAGGGCAAGACCCAGCGCCGACGCGGCGTAGGCCCACAGCCAGCGGTTCGGCGCGGGCGCCCGCTCGACCGGCCATTGCGCCGACGTGCCGCCGACGCGCACCGCCGGCGAGCCGGCCCAGGTCTGGTCGGCGCGGACGCGGCCGAACACGGCGGAGCCCGGAGCGATCTCGGCTCGGCGTCCGATGCGCGTTCCCGGAGCGAGCGTGCTGCGCGAGCCGACGGTGGCTCCGGCGCCGATGCGGATGCCGCCGATGCGCACGACATCGCCGTCGATCCAGTACCCCGACAGGTCGACCTCGGGCTCGATGGCCGCGCCGTCCCCGATGTCGAGCATGCCGGTGATCGGCGGCAGGGCGTGCAGATCGACGCCGCTGCCGATGCGGGCACCGAGCGCCCGTGCGTAGTAGCTCACCCACGGCGCTCCGGCGAGCCCGACGGCATCCACCTGGTCGGCGATCTGCTCGGCCAGCCAGAGTCGGATGTGCACCCAGCCGCCGCGCGGGTAGTCGCCGGGGCGGACGCCGGCGAGCAGCAGGCGAGCGGATGCCGCGGCGATCGCCATGCGACCGAACGGCGTCGCGAAGACGACGAGGCCGACCACCAGCAGCCACAGCGGCGCATCGGGCAGGACGTCGAAGCCGGGGACCAGCTGCAGCAGGGCTGCAGCGGTGAGCAGGTACAGCATCCATCGGATGCCGGAGAGGATGAACAGCGGGACGGCGAGCACGGTCTGCGCCCACTGCGCGCGCCGCGGCGTGGGCTCGGGGCGGTGGAACGTGGTCGACGCCTCCTCCTGCAGGCCCGATCCGAGCGCCTTCGCCATCGCCCCGAGACGGGGCACGTCGTAGATGTCGGCGACCGAGAACTCCGGCACACGCGTGCGCAGCCGCGACACGAGCTGCGCCGCGGCGAGCGAGCCGCCGCCCAGGTCGAAGAAATCCGCCTTCCGATCGACGACCGGCATCCCGAGCACCGCGAGCCACTGCTGCGCGAGCCAGGCCTCGCCCGGGGAGAGGTCGGAGGCCGGCAGCTCGACGTTCGGCAGCGGCCACGGCAGCGCGGCACGGTCGACCTTGCCGGAGGTGCGCACCGGCAGCTCATCGACCACCGCGAGGAGCGGCACCATGGGCGCGGGCAGACGTGCGGCGAGGTCGGCGCGCGCCGCCAGGCGGTCGAAGTCGGGCGGCGCCGCGAGGTAGCCGACGAGCACGGGGACCCCGGCCTCGGTCGTGCGCACGGCGGCCGCGGCGCCGGTGACACCGGGCAGGTCCTGCAACGCCGCCTCGACCTCGCCGAGCTCGATGCGACGTCCGCCGACCTTCACCTGGTCATCGGCGCGCCCCTGGAAGACGAGGCCTTCGGACTCGTAACGGACGAGGTCGCCGGAACGGTAGGCGCGGTCCCATCCGAGCGTCGGCAGGGGGGCGTACTTCTCGGCATCCTTGGCGGGGTCGAGGTAGCGCGCGAGACCGACGCCGCCGATGATGAGCTCACCGACACCGCCCTCGGCGACCGGCTGCCCGTCGGCGTCGACGACCGCGAGCTTCCACCCGTCCAGCGGCAGGCCGATGCGCACCGGCACCGAGCCGTCGAGAGGCGCCGCACACGCGACGACCGTCGCCTCGGTGGGGCCGTAGGTGTTCCACACCTCCCGGCCGTCGGCGACGAGACGCGCGGCCAGCTCGGGCGGACAGGCCTCGCCGCCGAAGATGAGCAGACGCACGTTCTCGATCGCATCGGCCGGCCACATCGCGGCGAGGGTCGGCACCGTGGAGACCACCGTAATGCCCTGCCGCAGCAGCCACGGCGCGAGATCCTCCCCCGAGCGCACGAGCGACCGCGGCGCCGGCACCAGGCACGCACCGTGACGCCACGCCAGCCACATCTCCTCGCACGACGCGTCGAAGGCCACCGACAGCCCGGCCAGCACGCGGTCCTGCGGCCCGAGCGGCGCATCGGGCACGAACAGGCGCGCCTCGGCATCCACGAACGCGGCCGCGGAGCGGTGACTGACCGCGACGCCCTTGGGCACGCCCGTGGACCCCGACGTGAAGATGACCCAGGCGTCGTCGTCGACGCTCGGCGGCGGCACGGCGATGATCGCCTGCGTCGCCGGATGCGGCGCCGCCCCGTCGAACAGGCCGCGGCCGACGACCGCGTCACCGGATGCCGGGGAGTACTCCCCCACTCCCGAGACGACGCCGCTGACTCCGGCCTCCCCGAAGACGAGCTGGGCGCGCTCGTCGGGGTCGTCCGCGTCGACGGGCACGTAGGCGGCGCCCGCGGCGATGATCCCCAGGATCGCGATGTAGAGCTCCTTCGACCCCGACGGCATCCGCACGCCCACGCGATCGCCGCGGCGCACCCCCGCGTCGTGCAGACGGGCGGCCGTCGCCCCGACCCGCGCCATCAGCTCGCGGTAGCTCAGCGCGCCCGAGCCGTCGTCGATCGCGGACGCCTCGGGGAAGGCGAGCGTGGTCGCCCGGAGGACGTCCAGAAGGGTCCGGGCCGGCGGCGCGGCGGCCGACCGGTCCAGTGCCGTCTGCGCAGAGCCCGTCACGTCAGGAGAGCAGATCGATCAGCTGCGCCTTGGTCAGACGCGAGTACCCGGAGCGGCCGTCGGTGCGGGCGCGATCGCGCAGCTGCGCGACCGTGAGCGCCGCGAGCTCCGACGCCGGTCCGCCCGGCTCCGCGTCGGCGTCCGCGGGGGTGTTCGCGGCGGCGGCGCCGCCCGGAGCGGCCAGCTCGGACGCGAGTGCGTCGGATGCCGCGACGGCCTCGGCATCCGCGCGCGCCGCGGCCCGCTCCGCACGGCGGGCCGCCTTCTTCAACGCCTTGGCCTCCGCGGCCTCGGCGGCAGCCCGGGCGGCGGCCCGCTCGGCCTCCGCCGCGCTCTGGCGGGCTTCGGCGCGAAGCCGCGCCTTGCGGTCGGCCGCCGAGACGGCCTTCGCGACCGCGCGCTCCAGCCGGCGCACGGCGCGTTCGGCCTCGCGGGTCACGGCGCGTGGTTTGCGGCGCAGACGCTTCTTCGACACGTCCGCGGCGTCGCGCGCCTCCTCGATGTACTCCTCCAGTCCGGCGGCGAGCTTCTTGGGAAGGCTCTTCGCCGTCTTGGCCGCTGTCTTCGCTGCCGCGGATGCATCGGTGACGGCGTCGCGCGCCGCGCGCTCGGAGGTGCTCTTGGTGCCCATGGCGCTCATCGTAGGCGTGCCAGGTGAACCGTCGGAGAACCGGTTCCGCGCCGCGACGGCGGGAGCACGCGATCGCACGGCATCGTTAACCCGTCGTTCACCTCCACAGCGCCGGCCGGTAAGAGTCGCTGTCTAGCGTCGGGGCGTGCCCTGCACCGGGCCGCATCTCCCGAACAACGTGAAGGATTCACAGTGAAGCTCACCCGTATCTCCCAGCTGGGCGCTCTCGCGGCCGTCGCCGCCCTCGCCCTGACGGGCTGCGCGTCGTCCGGCGGCAACACGCCGGCCGAGAGCGCGAGCCCGACGGCGACCAGCTCGGACGTCGCCTTCCAGATCGACCCGAACCTGAGCGGCACGATCACCGCCGGCGGCTCGAGCGCTCAGTCCAACGCGCAGCAGGCCTGGACGACCGCCTACAACGCGACCGCCAAGAACGTGACGATCAACTACGACAAGTCGCAGGGCTCCGGCGGCGGCGTCACCAACTTCCTGAGCGGCGCGTACGACTTCGCCGGCTCCGACTCGCCGCTGAACGCCGACCAGACGGCGCAGTCGAAGGCGCTGTGCACCGAGGGCGGGATCAACATCCCGATCTACCTCGACGGCGTCGCGATCATCTTCAACATCCCCGGCGTCACCAAGCTGCAGCTGAGCGGCGAGACGATCGCGAAGATCTTCGCCCTCCAGATCACCGACTGGTCCGACCCGGCCATCACGAAGGACAACGGCACCGCTCTGGCCGCCGGCGCGATCACCACGGTCGCCCGCTCGGACGGCTCCGGCACGACCCAGAACTTCACCAACTACCTCGCCGCGACCCAGTCGTCGGTGTGGACCTTCCCCGCGGGCAAGGACTGGCCGGTCGAGGGCAACGTCTCGAAGCAGAAGGGCGGCTCCGGCGTCGTCGAGGCCGTCAAGGCGGGCTCGGGCACCATCGGCTACGCCGACCACTCCGCGATCGGCACGCTGAACGCCGCCTCGATCGTCACCGACGGCACCGCGGTCGCGTACAGCGGCGAGGCCGTCTCGAAGACCTTCGAGGCCGCCGCGGTCGACAACTCCAACGGCGTCGCCGGCGACCTGTCGAAGAAGTTCGACTACAGCAAGCTGACCCCGGAGTCGTACCCGATCCCGCTGGTCTCGTACGCTGTCGTCTGCTCCACCTTCAAGGACGCCGCGCAGGCGGAGCTCGTGAAGTCGTACCTCGGCTTCGTCACCAGCTCGCTCGGCCAGTCGGTCGCGGAGAAGAACGCCGGATCGGCGCCGCTTCCCGAGTCGGTGCTGGCCGACGCCGCGAAGACGCTCGCGGCGATCAAGTAACACCTCGTCCCGGTCCGGTCTGCGCGGCTCACGCTGCGCAGACCGGACCTGGCTGAGCAGGGTCGTCGATCCCCGGATCGACGGTCCTGCTGAGCCGGACAGCACAGCCCGACTCTGCGATCTTCCCGACCCGAGGAGAACACATGACCCTGCCCGACCTGGGGGTTCGTCGTGGCTGACGTCAAGACCGCACCCGCGCAGAAACCGGCATCCAACATCGTCGGAAAGCGTCGCGCCGGGGACTCCGTCTTCCTCGGCCTGTCGACCACCGCGGCCGTGTCGATCATGATCATCCTGGCCGGTGTCGCCATCTTCCTGATCCTCAAGGGTCTGCCGGCGATCACGGCCAACTGGAGCGAGGGCGACCTCGCCGGGTACCAGAACAAGGACTGGACCAGCTTCTGGGACTACGTCGCCCCGCTGCTCTGGGGAAGCATCTGGGCAGCTCTGATCGCCATGGTCCTCGGCACCCCCGTGGCGATCGGCATCGCGCTGTTCATCTCGCACTACGCCCCGCGGCGCATCGCCGGCTTCCTCGGCTACATCATCGACCTGCTGGCCGCCGTCCCCTCCATCGTGTTCGGCCTCTGGGGCATCATCGTGATGCGGCCGCTGCTGCTGCCGCTCGCGGACTTCCTCAACCAGTACCTGGGGTGGATCCCGCTGTTCCAGGGCCCGGTCTCGAGCACGGGATCGACGATGCTCGCCGGCGGTGTCGTGCTCGCCGTGATGATCCTGCCCATCGTCACCTCGATCACCCGCGAGATCTTCCTGCAGACACCGCGTCTGCACGAGGAGGCCGCCCTCGCCCTCGGGGCCACCCGCTGGGAGATGGTGCGCCTGGCCGTCATCCCGTATGCCCGCAGCGGCATGGTCTCGGCCACGCTGCTGGGCCTCGGGCGCGCCCTCGGCGAGACGATGGCCATCGCGCTCATCATCTCGCCCAGCCTGATCTTCTCCGTCGCGCTGCTCACGGACGGCTACAACTCGCAGACGATCGCGGCGAACATCGCCCTCAACTTCCCCATCGCCACCGATCTGCAGCGCTCCGCCCTCATCGGCACCGGCCTGATGCTGTTCGTCGTCTCGCTCGCCGTGAACATGCTCGCCCGCTACATCATCGGGGCGACCGGTCCAGGCTCGAAGGGCCGCAAGAGAGGAAAGCGCTCGTGACCGAGCTCAGCACGCCCGTCGCAACGACCTCGACGCCGCCGCTGTCGCTGACCAGCGGCCAGCTGCCCCGCTTCATCGAGCCGATCGTCCTCGCCGTCTCGCTCGCGGTGATCGCGGCGCTGCAGCTCGTGCTCGGCGGGTTCAACGTCGCGACGTGGCTCATCTTCAGCGCCCTGGTCTACCTGCTGGCGATCGGGGTGTTCTCCGCCATCGTCGAGGGCCGGCGCAAGTCGACCGACCGCGTCGTGCGCGGCCTGGTCACGGCGGCCTTCGTGCTCGCCGTCGCACCGCTGATCTCCACGCTGTGGACCGTCGTGTCCAAGGGCATGGGCGTCATGTCGTGGGACTTCGTGACGAAGGTCGGCGGCACGACGTTCGACCCCGACACGCTGGCGGTCGTCTCGACCCCGGGCGCGCTCCAGGCCATCGTCGGCACCCTCATCATCACGGGGATCGCCGCCCTGATCTCCGTGCCGATCGGCATCCTGGCGGCCGTCTACCTCGTCGAGTACGCCCAACCGAACAACCCGCTGCGACGCGCCATCACGTTCCTGGTCGACGTGATGACCGGCATCCCGTCGATCGTCGCCGGTCTGTTCGCGTTCTCGCTGTTCGCCCTGATCGTCGGACCCAAGGCGTTCAGCGGCTTCTCGGCATCCATCGCCCTGTGCGTGCTCATGATCCCGATCGTGATCCGCTCGACGGAGGAGATGCTGCGCCTCGTGCCCGCCGACCTGCGCGAGGCGTCGTTCGCCCTCGGCGTGCCGCGGTCGACCACGATCATCAAGGTCGTGCTGCGGACGGCGGCGAGCGGCATCATCACCGGTGTCGTGCTGGCCGTCGCCCGCGTCATCGGCGAGACCGCGCCGATCTTCATCGCGGCCAGCTTCACCGACAACTTCAACTCCGACCCGTTCAACGGACCCATGCAGACCCTTCCGGTCATGGCCTACACGGCCTACAGCTTCCCCGGACAGGACATCGACGCCTCCCAGGCCCAGGCCTGGGGTGCCGCGCTGCTGCTGGTCATCCTCGTCGTCATCTTCAACCTGATCGCCCGGATCGTCGCGAAGGTCTTCGCGCCGAAGGCACGCTAAGCAAGGAAGGCACCAGTGTCCAAGCGCATCGAAGTCGAGAACCTCAACGTCTACTACGGCGATTTCCTCGCCGTGGAGGGCGTGTCGATGGATATCGAGCCCCGCGCCGTCACGGCGTTCATCGGCCCGTCGGGCTGCGGGAAGTCCACGTTCCTGCGCACGCTCAACCGCATGCACGAGGTGATCCCCGGCGCCCACGTCGAGGGCAAGGTGCTCGTCGACGGCGACGACCTGTACGGTCCCGGCGTCGACCCGGTGCTCGTGCGCCGCCACGTCGGCATGGTGTTCCAGCGGCCGAACCCCTTCCCCACGATGTCGATCAAGGAGAACGTGCTGGCGGGCGTGAAGCTCAACAACAAGCGCATCTCCAAGAGCGACGCGGATGCCCTCGTCGAGCGCTCCCTGCAGGGCGCGAACCTGTGGAACGAGGTCAAGGACCGCCTCGACAAGCCCGGTGCGGGCCTGTCGGGCGGCCAGCAGCAGCGTCTGTGCATCGCGCGCGCGATCGCCGTCTCCCCCGACGTGCTCCTCATGGACGAGCCCTGCTCCGCCCTCGACCCGATCTCGACGTTCGCGATCGAGGAGCTCATCCAGGAGCTGAAGTCCGACTACACGATCGTCATCGTCACGCACAACATGCAGCAGGCCTCCCGCGTCTCCGACAAGACGGCGTTCTTCAACATCGCCGGCACGGGCAAGCCCGGCAAGCTCATCGAGTACGACAACACCGACACGATCTTCACGGCCCCGTCCGTTCAGGCCACGGAGGACTACGTCTCCGGCCGCTTCGGGTGAGCGACCGCTGATCGCTGTCCGGCCCCGCCGCGCTCCGTGCGCCGCGGGGCCGCGTCGGTCGTGGGGCGGGCTGGGGCCGTGGGGCGGGCTGGGGTCGTGTCCCGGCTCGGTTCGGGTGCGAACTGCAAGGGCTCCCCCGCGACACGCCGGCACCACAGCATCCACCCCGGCGTGTCTCTCGCCCGACCTTGCAGTTGCGTCCCCCGGATGCCGCCGCACCTGTG
>NZ_BCWI01000011.1 GCF_001592125.1 Microbacterium hominis NBRC 15708 | reverse complement strand
CCGAGAGGAACCCCTTCGATGGCACAGGAGCGCGATCCCGACAACAAGGATGATGCGAACGCTGAGCGCCGTGGGAGGAACTCGGACCCGCAGCGCGGAGGGCAGCGTCCCTCTTCGTCGCGCCCACCGCGGGAGGGCGAGCGCAAGCCGTATGCCTCGCGCGATGGAGAGCGGAAGCCGTACCCGAAGCGTGACGGTGAGCGTAAGCCGTATGCGTCTCGTGACGGGGAGCGTAAGCCCTACCCGAAGCGCGACGGTGAGCGGAAGCCGTACGCCTCGCGTGACGGGGAGCGTAAGCCCTACCCGAAGCGCGACGGTGAGCGGAAGCCGTACGCCTCTCGCGACGGTGAGCGCAAGCCCTACCCGAAGCGCGACGGTGAGCGGAAGCCGTATGCGCCCCGTGATGGGGAGCGGAAGCCGTACGCGTCGCGCGACGGTGAGCGCAAGCCGTACGCGTCGCGGGACGGTGAGCGCAAGCCCTACGCGTCGCGCGACGGTGAGCGGAAGCCCTACGCGTCGCGCGACGGTGAGCGGAAGCCGTACGCGCCCCGTGATGGTGACCGGAAGCCGTATGCCTCGCGCGACGGGGAGCGGAAGCCGTACCCGAAGCGCGACGGTGACCGTAAGCCGTATGCGTCCCGCGATGGGGAGCGTAAGCCTTACGCCTCGCGCGACGGTGAGCGGAAGCCTTACGCGAAGCGCGACGGCGAGCGGACGTCGCGTCCGCCGCAGGGGTCGGAGCGCCGCACCGGCCCCGTCGGTCCGCAGCTGCCCGACGACGTCACCCCTCAGGATCTGCCGACATCGGCTCGCAACGAGCTCAAGACCCTCTCGAAGGAGAACGCCGAGCAGGTCGCCCGTCACCTGGCGATGGCCGCGCGTCTGATCGACGACGACCCCGCGCTGGCTCACGAGCACGCTCTCGCCGCCTCCCGCAGCGCCGGCCGCATCGCGATCGTCCGGGAGACCGTGGCGATCACGGCCTACGCGCTCGGCGACTTCGCCCTCGCGGTGCGGGAGCTGCGCACTTACCGCCGTATCTCCGGTCGTGACGACCAGATCGCTCTGCTCGTCGACAGCGAGCGGGGAGTCGGTCGCGCTGACCGTGCTCTCGAAGTGGGACGTGCGGTCGACCGCTCTGCGCTGACCACCGAGGCGCGCGTCGAGCTGGCGATCGCGATGTCGGGCGCCCGGCTCGATCTCGGCGAGACCGAGCGAGCGCTGCAGGAGCTCGACATCCCGGAGCTCGACCCGGATCGTGCGTTCACGTGGAGTCCGGGCCTCTTCGCTGCGCGAGCGGCGGTGCTGGAGGAGCTCGGTCGTCTCGACGAGGCCCAGCAGTGGCAGCGTCGTGCCGACGTCGCCGCCGAGGCTCTCGGCGCCGTGGACGCGGACCTCGAGGTGATCGAGATCGACGAGGTCGAGGAGATCGCCCTGCCGCTCGACGAGGATGAGCAGCACGTCGACGTCGACGATTCCGACGTCGACGATTCCGACGTCATCGACGCCGTCGACCCGGATGCGACGTCTGCAGAGGCGGCCGACGACTGATGGCGCTGTTCTCGAAGCGCACGCCGTCCACGCCCCTGGACGGCGTGGACGCCGTGCTGGCCGATCTCGACGGCGTGGTGTACGCCGGTCCGGGTGCGCTTCCGTACGCCGTGGACAGCCTCAATGCCGCCGGTGCGTCGCGACGGCTCGGGTACATCACCAACAACGCGTCTCGTCGCGACGCGGTCGTCGCCGAACACCTGCGTGAGCTGGGTCTGACGTCGACGCGCGCCGAAGACGTCGTCACCAGCCCGCAGGCGGCGATGCGGCTGCTGCGCGAACGCGTCGCCCCGGGCGCGACGATCCTCATCGTCGGCGGCGACGGGCTCGTCTTCGAGACGGAGAAGGCCGGATACGTCGTCACACGCAGTGCGGAGGACGCACCTGCCGCGGTCGTGCAGGGGTTCGCCCCCCACGTGGGGTGGGAGCAGCTGGCGGAGGCCGCGTACGCGCTGGCGACGCCCGAGGATGCCGGCGGCATCCCCTGGATCGCCACGAACACGGACTGGACCATCCCTCAGGCGCGGGGCATCGCGCCGGGGAATGGGACGCTCGTCTCGGCGGTTCACACGGCGGTGGGCCGACTCGCCGTCGTCGCCGGAAAGCCGGAGCGCGCGATCTTCGATGAGGCCGTCGCGCGATTCGGCGCGCAGAAGGCGCTGTTCATCGGCGACCGGCTCGACACCGACATCGCCGGCGCCCAGGCGGCCGGTCTCGACTCGGTGCTGGTGCTGACGGGTATCGATCGTCCCAAGCACGTGCTCGCGGCGCCGGCCACCTCGCGCCCCACCTACATCCTCGGCGACCTGCGCGAACTCCACGAGGAGTACCCGCAGACGATCGTGCGCGGCGACACGACGGCCGTGCGCGACGCCGCCGTGCGGATCGACGGGGCGGACATCCACATCGTGTCGGAAGGATCGCGACCGATCGACCTCGTCCGCGCCGGCGCGGCGGCGATCTGGGCGTCCGGGCGTGCGATCTACGGATTCCGCGTGCCGGAGCGGCTGTACGCCGATCCCTTCCACCGTCCCTGAGGAGATCTGCGCGCTGCCGGCGTCGAGGTTGTCAACCCCTGGGGGATGAATGCCGACCGGGCCTAGCCTGGGGGCATTCGTCGATCGAGGAGGACCTATGTCCGGAGTGAAGTTCTGGCTGACCGTCGTGATCGCCGGCGGTGCCGGCTATGTGCTCGGCGCGCGTGCCGGACGAGCGCGCTATCGCGAGATCAGTGCCGCTGCGAAGCACCTGTGGGACGACCCGTCGCTGAAGAAGGCTCGCGCACGCTCCCGTAAGGTCGTCGACAAGGCAGCCAAGAAGGCGGCGAAGAAGCTCGGCGCCTGAGCGCAGACGCGCGGTGCCTCACTGCCAGCCGAAGGTGTTGAACCACTCGGCGCGGCCGGCGGATTCGCGCTGATCATCGGTGCCGCGGAACCGGTCGTGCGGCGCGCGTCGGCCCGCCACGAGCGGCACGAACCCGTCGCACTCGGGGCACCGCGAGCGTCCCTCGGGAAAGCCCGCGGCCGCCGCCTCGTCCGGCAGCTGCGGTGCGGGCACGCCGGCGAGGCCCGAGCCCGGGCACGCCGGCGCGTCCGCCTGCGCGTCGGACCACATCTGCGACGTCCCGACCCGATTGTGCAGCCCCGCGTGACCGGTCGGTCGCGTGCACAACGCCGTGCCACGCCGACTGCGGCACCACCGTGCCGTGGGAAAGCTCACGCGCCCAGCATAGGCACCCCGTGGCGGCGCGGCGCCGCGGCATCCGCTCAGCCGACGAGCGGACCGCCCTGCTTCCAGTACCCGAGGAACGAGATCTGCGTCGGTGCCATGCCCGCCGTCGCGGTGAGGTGCCGGCGGATGCGGGCGACCGCCGCGGTCTCACCGGCGATCCAGACGTAACCGCCGTCGTCCGCGCCGCCGAACGCGGCGGACTCGGCATCCGCCCATTCGCGCACGAGCCCCTCGAGCGCCGCGCCCGTCGCCGCGCCCGCCGCCGCGGCCGGCACGGGGCGCGCCAGCGTCGTGCTCGCCCTCAGGTCGTCGTCGAGGAGGTCCGCGGCATCCGCGACGTCGGCCAGCACCTCGATGCTCACCTCCGGCGGCTGCGCGCGCACGATGTTCCTGATCGCCGGTACGGCCGACTCGTCGCCGACCAGCAGGAGCCGGGACGGGGGGACCGGGGGAGTGAAGCGGATGCCGTACCCGGTGTAGCCGCAGCGCGCATCCGGACCCGTGACGATGAGCTCGTCTCCGGGGCGGCACGTCCGCGCCCAGTGCGACGCCGGTCCCGCCGGCTGGTGGAGGAAGACGTCGACGTCGATCTCGCCGTCCTCCGGCCGGATCGCCGACGGCGTGTACGTGCGCAGCGGATTGCGGCGCTCCTCGGGAAGGGACTTCCACCGGGTGTACCAGTCGCGAGGATGCGGTGTGGGCTCCCGGGTGAGACCGACGTCGACGAACCCGATGCCGGCCAGGGGCAGCACCAGCTTGATGCGCTGGTCGAGTCCCCACGGGGCGAAGTGCCGCACCGCCGCGCCGCAGAGCGTGACGCGCCGGAAGTTCGGGGACACGTCACGCACGCGTGCCACGGTCACCGGGAAGGCGCTGTACTCCCACGGACGCTCGTCGCCGCCGTTCGAACGGCTCATTGCGCCTCCGCTCCGGTGTGCCGACCGCCCAATGGCACGACGAGAGGCCCGCCCGTGACCGGATCGGGGATCACGACGTTGGGAAGATCGAAGATCTCCTCCACCCGTTCGGTCGTGATCACGTCGGCGGGCGCGCCCTCCGCCACGATCCGTCCCTGCTTCATCGCGATGACGTGGTCGGCGTAGCGAGCGGCATGATTGAGATCGTGCAGCACGGCGACGATCGTGCGGCCCGCCCGGTTGAGCGCGGAGAACAACTCCATGAGCTCGATCTGGTGCGCGATGTCGAGGAACGTCGTCGGCTCGTCGAGCAGCAGCAGATCGGTCTGCTGCGCGAGGACCATCGCCACCCATACGCGTTGACGCTGGCCGCCGGAGAGCTCCTCGACGCGACGCCCCGACAGCGCGTCGACACCCGTCTCCGTCATCGCCTCGCGGATCGCGTCCTCGTCGGCCTCCGTCCACTGGCGCCACAGCCCGAGGTGCGGGTAGCGACCGCGCCCCACGAGATCGGCGACGGTGATCCCCTCGGGCGCCGACGCGGTCTGCGGCAGAAGGCCGAGGCGGCGCGCCACCTCCTTCACGGGCAGACGGGAGATGTCGGTGCCGTCGAGCACCACGGCGCCCGCCGAGGGGCGCAGCAGACGCGACAGCCCGCGCAGCAGCGTCGACTTGCCGCAGGCGTTCGGCCCGATGATGACGGTGAACGAGCCGTCCGGAATGCGGGTGGTCAGCGCGCTGAGAATCGGCGCACCGTCGTAGCCGAGAGAGATCGTCTCGGCGGACAGGCGCGGCGGGGTGCGCGGGGCGAGGGCGGCGGGGTCAGACACGGCGGCGGATCTCCTGGACGAGGGTGAAGACGAGGTAGAGGCCGCCGACGGACACGGTGACGACGCCTGCGGGGAGCGCGACGGGCAGCGCGTGCTGGGCGATCATGTCCGATGCCAGCAGCAGCGCGGCGCCGACGAAAGCGGACAGGGTGAGAGACAGGAACGGCGTGCGCGCCAGGCGTCGCGCGATCTGGGGCGCCGCGAGCGCGATGAACGCGATCGGACCGATGACGGCCGTCGCGATCGACACCAGCAGGACGCCGATCAGGAGGGCGCCGCGTCGGGCCCGCATCGGACGTGCGCCGGTGGTGACGGCGACGTCGTCGCCGAGATCCAGCTGCCGCAGTCGCGGCGCGAGAGCACCGAGGGCGATCAGCAGCGGGATGCCGCACAGCGCCGCGCCCGCCACCGCGGCGCCCGTCACGCCGTTGAGCGTGCCGGCGCCCCACGCGGAGGCGAACATCGCGGTCTCGAGCTCGACCTGCAGCAGCATCCAGGTGTTCGCCGAGGCCAGCATGGCCGCGACGCCGATGCCGATCACGATGAGTCCGAACCCCTGCTGCCGCACGCGGCCTCCCAACACGGCGATGGCGGCGGCCGTGACCAGTCCGCCGGCGACGGCGCCGGCGGTCAGCGCCGGCCACGAGGTGGAGACGAAGACGATCGTGAGCAGCATCCCGGTGAAGGCGCCGTTCGACAGGCCGAGGATGTCGGGACTGGCGAGCGGGTTGCCGGTGACGGTCTGGAACAGGGCGCCGGCGACGGCGAGATACGCGCCGAGGAGGATGGCCGCCAGCGTGCGCGGCAGGCGCCATTCGAACACGACGGTGCGATCGAGAGGGAGGCCGCCGCCGCCGATGACGTCCACGACGGCCGCGGGCGACAGCGGGTACGAGCCGAGGCCGAGGGCGACGACCGCCGCGGCGACGATGACGACGCCGAGTCCGGCCGCGACCACGACACCGCGCAGCCGCAGGTGACGTCGCCGCGCGCTCCGGCCGATCGCGAGCCGGCGATAGCCCCGGTCGATGGTCGCGGTCGCCGCCGCGTCGCGGGGTCGCGCCATGCCAACGCTCACAGCGCCGTCGCCCGTCGTCGGCGCGCCAGGGCGATCAGCACCGGGGCGCCGACGAACGCCGTGACGACGCCCACCGGGATCTCCGCCGGTGCGATCAGCACGCGGCCCAGCACGTCGGAGAGCAGGATGAGCGTGGGCGCCAGAGCGATCGATGCGAGCAGGATGCGCCTCTGGTCCACGCCGAACATCCAGCGTGCGACGTGCGGCACCATGAGGCCGACGAACGAGACCGGGCCGGCGATCGCCGTGGCGGTGCCCGCGAGCACCGTGACCGCGGCGACCACTCCCACGCGGATGCCGCCTACGTGTGCCCCTTGCGCGCGAGCGACGTCGTCGCCGAGCGCGAGGGCGTTCAATCCCCGCGCGAGGGCGAGCGCGGCGACGGTCGCGACCGCAACGAAGGGCAGGACCGGTCCCAAGACCTCGAAGCCGCGCCCGAGCAACGATCCGGCATGCCACGCCCTCATGCGATCGAAGGCGTCGGGATCGCTCAGGGTCATCCCGGTCGTCGCGCCCGCGAAGACGGCTCCGAGTGCGACTCCCGCCAGCGTGAGCCGCAGGGGGTCGGCGGGGCCCCGGCCGGACGATCCGATGACGGTCACGCCCAGGGTGACGACCAGGGCGCCCGCGAACGACAGCCAGACGAGGATGGACATGTCGCGCAGCCCGAACACCGCGATCCCGATCGCGACCGCGAAGGCCGCCCCGGCGTTGACTCCGAGGATGCCGGGATCGGCGAGGGGATTGCGGGTGAACCCCTGGATGAGCGCACCCGCCGCGCCGAGCGCGACGCCCACGACGAGGCCGGCCACGGTGCGGGGCACCCGTAGCTCGGCGACGACGTAGCGGATGTCGGGCGAGCCGCCGCCGCTCAGGACGGCCAGCACGTCCGGCGCGCCGATCGGGTTGGATCCGATCATGAGCGACAGCGTCACCGCGACGGCGAGCATCACCGCGATCGCGACGACGGCGAGTGCCCGGACCGCGCCGCGACGGGCGTCGGGCAGGGCCGGGGGGAGCGCGGCGGCCCGCGCCCCCCGATCGGCAGCGACCGTCACCGCGCGGAGAGGAAGCGCTCGATGTCGTCGAGCACCCGCATCCCGCCCTTGGGGCCGACGCCGGACACCCAGTAGCTCGTGTCGACGAGGGTGACCGATCCGAAGGCGTCGGCGTTCTGGGTGATCGCCGCCGGAACGGTGCTCGGGTCGTCGACGTCCGTCGTCGTCACGAACACGTAGTCCGCGGCGGCACTGCGCACGTTCTCCGGGGAGATGTCCGCCTGGATGCCGTCCTTCCAGTCCTGGGCGGGGATGGTCAGGCCCACGCACTCGAGCGCGCTGCCGGCGAACGAGGTGGGGCCGTACAGGCTGAGCGTCGTCTCGTCGCGGGGCCGGATCATGTTCGCCGTCTTGCCGTCCAGGGCGAAGTCGTCCTTGATGGCGGCGCAGCGGTCGGTGAACGCCGTCAGCAGCTCCTGGGTCTTCGCCGCCCTGCCCAGCGCGTCGCCGACGAGCAGCGCGTTCTGCTGCCACGGGTCGGACTGCGACGCCATGAACACCGTGGGGGCGATGGCGCTGAGCTGGTCGTAGAGCTTCGAGTGACGTGACTCGGTGCCCAGGATGAGATCGGGGCGGAGCGCCGCGATGGCCTCGAGGTCCGGTTCCGGGACGGTGCCGACCGGGGAGACGCCCTCGACGTCGAGGTAGGCGGGCACACCGGCGACGTTGCTCGCGACGGCGGCCCCCACCGGCGTGACGCCGAGCGCGACGGCGGTGTCGAGCTCGACCGGCTCGAGCACCACGACCCGCTGCGGATCGTTCGGCACCTCGGTGGTTCCGCGGGCATGCGACACGGCGTGCGTTCCGCTCGCCGACGACGAGGAGCCCGGCGTCGTGCCCGTCGCCGCGCACCCGGCGAGGGCGAGCGCGGTCACCACGGCGGCGGCGAGCAGAGGCAGGGATCGTCGAGTGTGGGGGCGCATGGGGGCATCGCTTTCGTCCGGCCGCACCCGCACGCAGCGGGACGGTGAGTAGGTATGGCTTACCTAACTATGGACAGACGCGGATGCCGTGCGCAAACTCGGTGCGCTCTAGGATGGGGGATCGTGACCGAGAACCAGCGACAGACTTTCGACGCCGACGTTCGCGATATCGGCTATCTCGACGAGGGCGCCGGCCCGGCCATCGTCCTGCTTCCGGAGGCCGGGCTCGACTTCGCCTACTTCGGCGCGCTCGCCAGCATCCTGGTCGAAGAGGACTTCCGGGTCGTCCGCGTGGCGGCCCGCCGCTCGGGCGCGGCGACGATGCACGACCTCGCCGCCGACGTCATCGACGTCCTCGACCATCTGCAGATCTCGGAGGCGTGGATCGGCGGTCACGGTTTCGGCGGCGCCGTCGCCCGCACGATCGCGATCGACCACCACGACCGCGTCAACGGCGTGCTGCTGCTCGGCGTCGCGAGCTCTGCCCCCGCCGGTGACGACTTCGACGCGGAGCTGCGTGCGGTCTTCGGCGACTCGTTCTCGCCGCAGGCCGACGTGCGTGCGCTGCAGGCCGCCGCGCTGGCCGCCACGGATGCCGCGGCATGGCAGCCCGTCGCCGAGGCGACGCCCGTGCTCGTCATCCAGGGCGGCGGCGACCGGGTGAACCCCGCCGACGCGGGGGAGGCGCTGCGCGCGTCCGCGCCGGGGCTCGTGAGCGTCAAGGCGGTGGAGACCGCCGGGCACTTCTTCCCGCTCACTCACCCCGGCGAGACCTCGTGGTTCATCGAGGACTACCTGGACTGGGACTGAGGCGACCGACCCGCCCGGACCGTCACACGGTTTGGCCGGCGTGCGCGCCCTCGGCGATCTCCTCGACGACCTTCGCGTTGAAGGCGGGAAGGTCGTCCGGGGTGCGGCTCGACACGAGGCCCTCGTCGACGACGACCTCCTCGTCCACCCAGGTGGCGCCCGCGTTGACGAGATCGGTCTTCAGGCTGGGGTAGCTGGTGAGCGTGCGGCCGTCGACGACATCCGCCTCGATGAGCAGCCAGGCGGCGTGGCAGATCGCGGCGACGGGCTTGTGCTGCGCGAAGAACTCGCGGGCGAGCGCCACGGAGGCCGCGTCCAGCCGCAGATCGTCCGCGTTGACGACGCCGCCCGGCAGCACGAGCGCGTCGTAGTCCGCTGCCTCCGCGGCGGAGGCGGCGACGTCGACGGCCTGTCGGTGTCCGTTCTTGCCTTCGATGCTGTCCGTCGCGGGGGAGATCAGCACCGCGGTGGCGCCCGCGGCGGTCACCGCGTCCCACGGCGATGTCAGCTCGCTGTCCTCGAATCCGTTGGTGGCCACGAAGGCCACGGTCTTCCCTGAGAGTGTGCTCATGCCCTCGACGTTACGGATGGCATCGGCACCGCGCCCGGGGGTTGACACGGACGTATCATCGACTCATGGCTACGTCGAACCTTCCCACCCCCCAGCTCGCCTCCTCGACGGAGGCATCGGAGCTGCCGGGCGTGAAGAACCTCTTGCCGCTGGTGGACGGCGGCATCGATGCCGGCGCGTGCTGCGGTGGGGGGTCCTGCAGCATCGGCTGACCACCCGGTCAGTGGGCGGCGGGTCCGGCAGGTGTGTCGGCCGGCTTGCGGATGAGGAACGCGCTGATCAGCAGCGGCGTGCCGATCACGGCGGCGAGCAGGAACGCGGCGCGTGCGCCGGCCGCCCCGGCCGCGGCATCCGCCGCACCGGACGCCGAGGCCGCCGCAGACACGGACGACATCACCGAGATCAACAACGCGATGCCGGCCGCGCCGGCCACCTGCTGCACCGTCGAGACCGTGGCGCTGCCGTACGAGTAGAACCTCGGCTCGAGCGAGCCCAGTGACGCCGTGAACAGCGGCGTGAACGACATCGCGAGACCCACCGACAGCAGGGTCTGCGTCACGACCAGCATCCACACCGGAGTGGACTCGGTGAGCATCGTGAAGCTCCACAGGATCGCCAGCACGACGATCGTGCCGGGAAGCAGGAGCACGCGCGTGCCCCACCGGTCGTAGATGCGTCCGATGACGGGACCGAGCAGCCCCATCGCGAGCGCGCCGGGGAGGACGACCAGGCCCGACGCGCTGGCCGAGAGCCCGAGGGTGTTCTGCAGGTACAGCGGCAGCGCCGTGAGCGTGCCGAAGAACGCGAGGGACATCACCGCGAAGTGGGCGACGGACAGTGAGAAGTTGCCCGAGCGGAAGATCCGGAGGTCCAGCAGCGCGTCGTCCTTCTTCTGCAGGGCCACCTGACGCCAGAGGAAGAACCCGAGCGTCGTGACGCCGATCGCGAGGGCGACGACGAGGGTCACGGTGGCCGTCTCCGCGGCCGCGACGTCGGTGCCGTGGCCGCCGATCTGGCTCAATCCGAAGACGATCCCGCCGAAGCCGAGGGCGGAGAGGATCACCGAGGGGATGTCGATGGGGGCGTGCGAACGCTCGCCCAGGTTGTGGATCCACCGCACGCCGATGATCAGGGCGACGACGGAGATGGGCAGGACGATCGCGAAGATCCACCGCCACGTCAGGTTGTCGAGGATGACGCCCGCCATCGTCGGCCCGATGGCCGGAGCGAGCGAGATGACCACGCTCACGCGCCCCATCATGCGCCCGCGCAGGTGCGGCGGGACGACGGTCATGAGCGTGGTCATCAGCAGCGGCATCATGATGGCCGTGCCGGAGGCCTGGACGACGCGACCGACGAGGAGCATCTCGAACCCCGGCGCCACGAGGGCGATCAGCGTGCCGGCCGAGAACAGGCCCATGGCCGTGCCGAACATGGCGCGGGTCGTGAACCGACGCAGGAGGAAGCCCGTCGTGGGGATCACGACGGCCATGGTCAGCATGAACGCGGTGGTCAGCCATTGCGCGGCGACCGCCGTGATCCCGAGGTCGCCGATCAGGTGCGGGATCGCCACGCCCATCGTGGTCTCGTTGAGGATCGCCACGAACGCCGCCGCGAGCAGCAGCCAGATGACGCGGTTCTCCTTCGCGCCGACGACGGCGGTCGTGTCCGGAAGGGAGTCGGTCTCAGGGGAGGTCATGAGGTTCCTCGAGTCATCGGGGCGGCGTACGGGACGCGGTGCACGGGGCGGAGGGAGCGGCGACGGGGCGCACGAGGGCGCGGCGTGCCCGGAGGCCGGGGACGACTCTCCACCATAACGGCCGGGTCTGACGTCGTATTCCCCCGCCGGGTGGGACGATCGCAGCATGGCACCCACGCGGCATCCCTCCCGCGTCGCCGTGCGCGGTCCTCTGTCCCTCGCGGTCGGAGCGGTCGTCGCGGCGACGGTCTCGGCGCTGGCCGGGGTGGCCGTGGGGCTGCTCGCCGGCTGGGCGGTCGTCGCCTCCGTCAACGTCGTCTGGCTGCTGTCGGTGGTGTGGCCCATGGATGCCGAGGCCACCCGGTCGCACACGAGCGCCGTCGACCCGGGGCGTCCCGTCGCCCGCCTCATCGCGCTCGTGGGCAGCGTGGCGAGTCTCGGCGGCGTCGTCGCCGTGCTCGTCGGCGGCGGTCACGGCAGTCGGCTGCACGCCTTCGTCGTGGCCGGCGTCGCGATCGCGGCGGTCGTGAGCTCCTGGGCGCTGATCCAGGTCGACTACATGCTGCGGTACGCGCGGGTGTACTACGGCCGGCTCGCCGCCGGCCAGCGCGCCGGGATCGACTTCAACCAGGACGAGGAGCCGATGTACTCGGACTTCGGCTACTTCGCCGTCGGCCTCGGCCTGACCTACCAGGTCTCCGACAACGACGTGTCGGCCAACGAGATCCGACGCATCGTGGTGGGGCAGACGCTCATCGCGTACCTGTTCGGAGCGGTCATCCTCGCCTCGGTCATCAATCTCGTGGCGGGACTCGGCTGACCGGCCACCCCCTTCCGGCGCGGGGTTAGAGTGACCCGGTGAGCATGGGGATGGGCGGGATGGGACCCGGCGGGCGCACGGCGGCCTTCCGCGGCGTGGACGAGAGCGCCCAGCGGCGGCTGAACGCGCAGGCGCCGGAGGTCGCGGATCTCGGGGCCCGTGTGGTCGGCCTGTTCCGCCCGTATCGCGGACGCATCGTCCTAACCGCCGTGCTGGTGGTCGTCGGCGCGGCGATCGGCGTCGTCCCTCCGCTGATCGTGCAGAGCATCTTCGACGACGCCCTGTTCCCGACCGCCGGCGGTCCGCCCGACCTGGCGCTGCTGGTGCGCCTGGTGCTCACCATGATCGGGCTCTTCCTGTTCTCCGCCGTGCTCGGCGTCGCCCAGACCTGGCTGACCTCGACCGTCGGCAACCGCGTGACGGGCGACCTGCGCGTGCGGCTGTTCGACCACCTGCAGGCGATGGAGCTGGGTTTCTTCACCCGCACGAAGACCGGCGTCATCCAGTCGCGACTGCAGAACGACGTCGGCGGGGTGTCCGACGTGCTGACGAACACCGTCACGAGCATCCTCGGCAACACGGTGACGGTGATCTCGGCCCTGGTCGCGATGATCCTCATCGACTGGCGTCTGACGATCATCGCCGTGGTGATGATGCCGGCGCTCGTGCTGGTGCAGCGGCGCGTCGGCCAGGTGCGGGCGCGCATCGCCGGACAGACGCAGGAGTCGCTGAGTGAGCTGACGAGCATCACGCAGGAGACGCTGTCGGTGAGCGGCATCCTTCTGTCGAAGGCGTTCAACCGGCAACGGGCCGAGTCGGAGCGTTATCGCGACGAGAACCGCAACCAGGTGCGCCTGCAGGTGCGTCGCGCCATGAGCGGCCAGGGGTTCTTCGCCGTCGTCCAGGTGATCATGGCGTCGGTGCCCGCCATCATCTACCTCGTGTCGGGTTATCTCATCGCCGGCGGCACCGGGGCGATCACCGCGGGCACCGTCGTGGCGTTCACCACCGTGCAGGCGCGGCTGCTCCAGCCGCTCATGGGGCTGATGCGCGTGGCGCTGGACCTGCAGACGTCGCGCGCGCTGTTCGCGCGGATCTTCGAGTACCTCGACCTGACGCCCGCGATCGTCGACGCGCCCGACGCCATCGACGTCGCCGCGGCGCCCGGCCCGATCGGACGCGTCGAGTTCCGCGACGTGGTCTTCCGCTACCCGGATGCCGCGAGCGAGGGCCGCCCGACGCTGGACGGTGTCTCCTTCGTCGCCGAGCCCGGCCGGCACGTCGCCTTCGTCGGTCCGTCCGGCGCCGGCAAGACCACGATCATCTACCTCGCGCCGCGGCTGTACGAGGCCTCGTCGGGCGCGGTCCTGTTCGGCGGTGAGGACGTGCGCTCCCTCACCCAGCAGTCGATCGTCGAGAACGTGGGGATCGTCTCACAGGAGACGTACCTGTTCCACGCCTCCATCGCGGAGAACCTGCGCTACGCGAAGCCGGACGCGACCGACGACGAACTCGTCGCCGCCTGCACCGCCGCCAACATCCATCACGCGATCGTGGGCTTCGAGCACGGGTACGACACGATCGTGGGCGAACGCGGCTATCGGCTCTCCGGCGGGGAGAAGCAGCGCATCGCGATCGCGCGCGTTCTCCTGAAGGACCCGCCCGTGCTGCTGCTCGACGAGGCGACCTCCGCCCTGGACACGGTGTCCGAGCGCGTCGTCCAGGAGGCGTTGGACAACGTTGCGCGCGGACGGACCACGCTCTCGATCGCCCACCGGCTCTCGACGGTGGTCGGGGCGGACGTCATCCACGTCGTCGAGGCGGGACGCATCGTCGAGTCCGGCACCCATGCCGAGCTGCTGGCCCGCGGCGGACTCTACGCGGAACTGGCGGTCGAGCAGATGGCGGCCGCGACGATCGCGGGCATGGAGCTGCGGGCGGAGGAGCCCCGCCCGGACGTCTCCGCCCCGCGCGGGTGAGCGGCGGCGGATCAGGCCGGCGTGTTCCAGTCCTCGGAACCGATGGCGTCCGTCGGGTGCGGGGTGGGCTCGTTCTCCGCGATGAGCTCGGGCGTCGGATTGACCAGCTCCTCCGTCGACAGCGCGGCGAGCTCGTCGATCTCGGCGCGGATCTCCGCGAGGTCGGGCCCGGTGGGCTGGTCGGAGGCGGGGGTGTCGGAACCGTTCATGGGCTCAGGATAGCCGTCGCGCCGGTACCGGGCGTCGGAGCTCACCAGAGCTCGGCCGCGCTGCGCAGGTCGGCCGTCGCGGGATCGAGGGCGATGGCGTCGGCGCGGGCACGGTCGAGCAGGCCGCGCACGAACTCCCCGAGCGCACGTCGATACGCGTCCTCGGGGCTCTTCTGCGCGATGCGCACCAGCGGGGGGACGTCCATGTCGAGGATGAGGCGCACACGGGCACGGGAGGCGGCGCGCTGGCCCGCGGCATCCAGCACGGCGATGCCGCCGCGGAGCGCCTCGAGGTAGTCGACCAGCACGGGAAGCAGATCCTTGTTCTGCGTGATCGACGTGCCGTCGGCGCGTTCTCGCCAGTGGACGACGACGTCGGGGATGACGTCGACCGCACGCGCCGCGGTGTAGAGCCGCTGCGTGACGATCTGATCCTCGTAGAGCTTGCCCTCGGGGAAGCGCAGTCCGCTCCGGCGCCAGAGCTCCACCCGGCTCAGCTTCGACCAGGCCACGATGTTGCCCGACAGCTCGGGGTGCTCGTCCAACGTCGTACCGAGCCGTTCCGGCTCGGTCGCCGCCCGCACCCACGGCTGCACGGGACCGGGGGAGTAGCGTCCCTCGGCGTCGGCGCGCAGTCGCACGTAGGCCCCGACGACGACATCGCTGCCGGTGCGGGTGAGGGTCTCCACGAACCGTTGCAGCGCGGTCGGGGTCAGGACGTCGTCGGCGTCGAGGAAGGCGACGAACGGGGTCTCGACGCTGTCGAGACCGGCGTTGCGGGCGGCCGAGAGCCCGCGCGCGACGCGATGGGTGATCACGCGGAAGCGCGGGTCGGCGGCGGCCGCGGCAGCGAAGACCGCGCCGGTGGCGTCCACGGAGCCGTCGTCGACGAGGACCGCGCACCAGTTCGTGAGCGTCTGCGCGCGCAGCGATGCCAGGGCCTCCTCGGCGAAGGCGGCGACGTCCCGGCCCGGGACGATGACGGTGACGACCGGAGTGCTCACGGCCCCGATCGTACCGCCGCCACCGAAGAGGCGACGGCGTCCGCGACGAGGTCCAGCTCGGCGGCGGCCTGCACCGGGTCGGTGCGGCCCAGGTCGTGAGCGAAGGTGATGCGCACCGCTGTCTGCGCCACCTCCGGGTCGATGCCCAGCGCCAGCAGCACGTGGGACGGCTCGTCGCTGCCCGCGGCGCACGCCGACCCGCTCGAGGACACGATCCCGCGGCGCTCGAGCTCCAGCAGGACCGCCTCGCCGCTGGTGCCCGTGAACGTGAAGCTCGCCGTGCCCGGAAGGCGATACCGCGGATGCCCGGTCAGGCGCGCGGTCGAGACGAGCCCGAGCACCGTCGCGATGAAGCGGTCGCGCAGGGCGCTCACCCGCGCGGACGCCTCCACGCGCTCGGCTTCGGCGAGCTCGAGCGCGGTGGCCATCGCGACGGCGCCGGCGAGGTTCTCGGTGCCGCTGCGGCGATCGCGTTCCTGGCCGCCGCCGTGCAGGACCGGCTCCAGCGGCAGCCGCCCCCGCACCGCGAGGACGCCGATGCCGGCGGGGGCACCGATCTTGTGGCCCGCGATCGACAGGGCGTCGGCACCCGTGCCGGCCAGCGGCAGCCACCCGGCCGCCTGCACGGCGTCGAGGTGCAGGGGCACTCCCGCCGCCGCCGTGACCTCGGCGAGCCCGGCGACGTCCTGCACCGTGCCGATCTCGTTGTTGGCGTAGCCGACCGACACGAGAGCCGACTCCGGTCGGAGCGCGGCGGCGACGTGCGCGGGGTCGACGCGGCCCGTCTCGTCGACCGGCACGCGGGTCACCGCGACGCCGTGGACGCGCTCGAGATAGTCGCACGAGGCGAGCACCGCCTCGTGCTCGATGGGCGTCGTGACCACGTGCACGGCCTCTCCGCGCCGCAGTGCGGTGCCGATGGCGATGCCCTTGACGGCGAGGTTGTCGGCCTCGGTGCCCCCCGAGGTGAAGACGATGTCCGCCGGTCTCATCCCGACGACCGCGGCGACACGGCGTCGGGCGTCGGCCAGCGCGGCGGCCGCGGCCTCTCCGACGGTGTGGTGGCTGGAGGGGTTCCCGTACGCCCCGCGGAGGTAGGGCAGCATGGCGTCGAGCACGTCCGGGCGCACCGGCGTCGTCGCGGCATGGTCCAGGTACAACACGCCCGATCTCCCGTCAGCCCGCCGGTGTCGAGGCGGTGGCCGCGCCCCCGTCGCCGCGCGCGATGCGGGCGTCGAGACCGAGATCGAGCGCCCGCGCCGAGTGGGTGAGCGCGCCGACCGAGATCACGTCGACGCCGGTGGCCGCGATGGCCGCGACGGTCTCCAGGCTGACGCCTCCCGAGGCTTCCACGGTGGCGCGGCCCGCGACCTGCGCGACGCCGGCGCGGAGGTCGTCGAGGGAGAAGTTGTCGAGCATGATCGTGCCGATCCGCGCCGCCGCGGTGCTCGCCGCGAGGACGGGCTCGATCTGGTCGAGTCGGTCGACCTCCACCTCGATGTGCGCCGTGTGAGGCAGCTCCGCGAGTGCCGTGCGCAGCGCCGCCGTCACGTCGGCGCCGCCCGCGGTGAGGACTGCGAGGTGGTTGTCCTTGGCCATGACCGCGTCCGACAGCGAGTAGCGGTGGTTGCGTCCCCCGCCGCTGCGCACGGCGTGGCGCTCGAGGGCGCGAAGGCCCGGCGTGGTCTTGCGCGTGTCGGCGATGCGCGCCCGCGTGCCCGCCACCGCGGCGACGTAGCGCGCCGTCAGCGTCGCGATGCCGCTCATCCGCTGCACGAAATTGAGTCCGACGCGCTCCGCGGTCAGCACGGCGCGGGCCGGGCCGGCCACGGTGGCGAGCACGTCCCCGGCCGCGAAGCTCTCACCGTCGCGCCGGTGGAGCCGCACCGCGACGGCGGGATCGGTCAGCGCGAACGCGGCGGCGAAGACCTCGCCGCCGCTGAAGACGCCGGGCTCGCGCGCGACGAGGTCGGCGGTGGCGACGGCATCCTCGGGGATCAGGTACCGACTCGTGAGGTCGCCCCACGGTGCATCCTCGTCGAGCGCGGCGGCGACGACGCGGTCGATGTGGCGCCGGGTCAGCATGATGCGCCCTCCAGCTCTCGGGACGCCCGGTCGTTCGAGGCCCCGGTGTCGTCGCGCCGGGTGTGCGCGCCGACGGATGCGGTGCGCGCCGCCGCGGCGCCGACCACCTGGGCCGCGACGACGAGCAGGTTCTCGTCCTCGAACTCGGCCTCGGTGCGCGGCGTCCGCGGCTGTGCGCGCCAGCCCGCGATCATCCGGCTCGCGCGATCCAGACCCGCGGCGTCGCGGACGAGGCCGGCGTCCTCCCACATCACCCGCTGGAGGGCGCGTCGCGTGAAGGGCGCGGGCGACGGGATGCCGGCGGTCGAGCCGGCCGGGACCGCCGCGGCGCCGTCGTCGTCGGCGGCCGCGAGCGGCGCGGGCGACGGCCAGAGTCCGGAGGCGAGGTCGGCGGCGACGGCGTCACCGGCGCGCGCACCGAACACCGCGCCTTCGAGCAGCGAGTTGGAGGCGAGCCGGTTCGCGCCGTGGACGCCGGTGCGGGCGACCTCGCCCACCGCGTAGAGCCTCGGGACGCTGGTCCGCCCGGCCAGGTCGGTGGCGACGCCGCCCATCAGGTAGTGCGCGGCGGGAGTGACGGGGATCGGCTCCTGCGACCAGTCGAACCCCCGCTCCCGGACGGCCGCGTCGATCGTCGGGAACCGGCGCGCGAGGAAGGCCGCCGTCTGCTTGCGTGCGGGGCCGGAGCCGTCGTGTCCGAGTCCCGTCGCGTCCAGCAGCACGGGGCGACCCGACTGCTCCTCCATCACGGCGGCGATGGCGCGCGCGACCACGTCGCGCGGCGCGAGCTCGGCGTCGGGATGGACGTCGAGCATGAATCGGCGACCCTGTTCGTCTCTCAGGACGCCGCCCTCGCCCCGCACCGCCTCGGAGACGAGGAACGCCTCTCCCGGCCGCGAGGTGAGCACGGTCGGGTGGAACTGGACGAACTCCAGGTCGCGGACCACGGCGCCGGCGCGCACCGCGGCGGCGATGCCGTCTCCGGTGGCGACCGGCGGGTTGGTCGTGTGCGCGTACAGCTGCCCGGCACCGCCGGTGGCGAGGACGACGGCGTCGGCGTCGAGCGACACGCGACGCTCGTCGTCGACGAGCAGGTCCACGCCGCGGGCGCGCCCGTCGCCGTCGAGGAGCACGTCGACGAGGAAGGCGTGCTCGAGGACGTCGACGCCGCTGACCCGAAGCCGCCCGACGAGCGCCTTCTCGATCGCGCTGCCCGTCGCATCGCCCCCCGCGTGCAGCACACGGGGGTAGGAGTGGGCGGCTTCCAGTCCCTTGACGAGGGTGCCGTCGGCTCCCCGGTCGAACTCCACGCCCCGTGCGATGAGCTCGCGGATGCGGGCGGGCCCCTCCTCGACGAGCACGCGCACCGCGTCGGCGTCGCTGAGGCCTGCCCCCGCCACCAGCGTGTCGCGCTCGTGCGCCGCCGCGCTGTCGTCGTCGAACATGACGCCGGCGATCCCGCCCTGCGCGTACCGCGTGTTCGCGTGCTCCAGCACGTCTTTCGTCACGAGCGTGACCCGGCATCCGGATGCCGTGGCGTGCAGGGCCGCGGTGAGCCCGGCGATCCCGGAGCCCGCGATGACCACGTGCGGCGCGTCCCGCCGCGCCGGCGGCACCCGCGGGGCGGCGTCGGTCGCGGTCACGGCTTGGCCGCCAGCATCCGCTCGAGCGCGACGCGCGCCGGATCGGCGACGTCGGCGGGCACCGTGATGCGGTTGACGACCTCGCCGGCGACGAGCCGTTCCAGCACCCAGGCGAGATACCCGGGGTGGATGCGGTACATCGTCGAGCACGGGCAGACCACCGGGTCCAGGCAGAAGATGCGGTGCTGGGGGTACTGCGCCGCGAGCCGCTGGACGAGGTTGATCTCGGTGCCGATCGCGAAGGTCGTCGGCTCGGTGGCCGCGGCGATCGCCTTGCGGATGTAGTCCGTGGACCCCGCCTCGTCGGCGGCATCCACCACCGCCATCGGGCACTCGGGGTGGACGATGACCCGCACCCCCGGGTGCTCGGCGCGCGCCTTGTCGATCTGGTCGACCGTGAACCGGCGGTGCACGGAGCAGAACCCGTGCCACAGGATCACCCGTGCGTCCGCGAGCTCGGCCGGGGTGGAGCCGCCGAGCGGCTTGCGCGGATTCCACATCGGCATCTGCGCGATCGGCACGCCCATCGCCTTCGCGGTGTTGCGGCCGAGGTGCTGGTCGGGGAAGAAGAGGACGCGGCGCCCGCGGGCGAAGGCCCACTCCAGCACGGTGCGGGCGTTCGACGAGGTGCAGACGATGCCGCCGTGGCGCCCGACGAAGCCCTTGATCGCCGCCGACGAGTTCATGTACGTGACCGGGATCACCGGCACGCGACCGTCGGCGTCCGGGGCCTCGAGGTCTCCGTACACGTCCGCCAGCTGCTCCCAGCACTCCTCGACCTCGTCGATGGAGGCCATGTCGGCCATCGAGCATCCCGCCGCGAGGTTCGGAAGGATGACCGCCTGCTCCGGGCGCGACAGCAGATCGGCGGTCTCCGCCATGAAGTGCACGCCGCAGAAGACGATCGCTTCGGCATCCGGGTGCTCGAGCGCCGCGTTGGCGAGCTGGAAGGAGTCGCCCACGTAGTCCGCGTGGGTGACGACCTCTTCGCGCTGGTAGAAGTGACCGAGCACCACGACGCGCGAGCCGAGCGTCTGCTTCGCGGCGCGGATGCGGGCGTGCAGCTCGTCCTCGCCGGCGGTGCGGTACTCGGCGGGCAGCTCTCCCTGACGCGGCGAGCCCACGGGGATCACATCGCCCATCGACGAGCCGGGACCGTAGCCGGGACGTCGGTCGAAGTCCCACGGGCCCGCGGCGAGCTCCGTGTTGCAGGTCTCGGCCGTCGAAGCGCCGGCGACGATGGCCTGGATGCCGTGGTCGACGCTCGGGTCGACGGCGTCGGCCGGCGGCGGCGTGAGGGTGAGGATGGTGGCGCTCATATCGTGACCTCTTCGGGAAGGACGGGTGGTGCGGGGGTGTCGGTGGGCAGCGGGCCGCGATCGGCCAGCTCGACGTCGTGGTTGTAGCGGTACAGGCGGGCCGGACGGTGGCTGCCCGTGCGGAAGCGCTCCGTGGGGATGAGCGTCCCCGAGTTCTCGACCTGGCGTCGGAAGTTGGCGGGGTCGAGCTCGCGTTCGAGGATCGCCTCGTAGACCTCGCGCAGGTCCGACAGGGTGAACAGGTCCGGCAGCAGCCCGTGCGCGATGCGGCTGTAGCCGACCTTGTTGCGCAGCCGCCACAGCGCGTATTCGACGATGTGGCGATGGTCGAAGGCCAGCTCCGGCGGTCGGGAGGCGTCGAACCAGGCGACGTTCTCGGCGTCGGCGGGCAGCTGGGCGCCCTCGCGCAGCAGCGCCCAGTAGACGATGGACACGACGCGGCCGGGGGAGCGGCCGATGTCGCCGAAGGCGTAGAGCTGCTCGAGGTAGCTGGGCGCGAGGCCGGTCGTCTCGGCCAGCGTGCGCGAGGCCGCCGTCTCGAGCTCCTCCGTGCTGTCCAGCCAGCCGCCGGGCAGCGCCCAGCGTCCCTCGTGGGGATCCCGCGTGCGCCGCACGAGCGGGAGGACGACCGCCAGCCGCCCGTCGGCGTCGCGCCGCAGGCTGAAGATGACCGTCGACACGGCGACACGGATGCCGTCGACAGCGGAGTCTGTTCTTGTCATGGTGACCATAACCTCGGCCACGATCTTAGAGTCATCCCGACACGAAGGTCAAACCGACCTCGCCGGATCAGATCGGGGGCCCGCGGCGATCGTGCAGGAAGCACCGAGGACGGCCGGGTACGGTGTCGGCGGAGGTCACCCCGTGCTCATCGTCGACATCATCGCCGCCGCGGCCCTGCTCATCGCGTTCGCGGCGGGCATCGCCCGTGGGTTCTTCGCGAGCCTGGGCAGCGTCATCGGCATGATCGTCGGCGCCGCCGCCGCCCTCTGGCTGCTTCCCCTCGCGACGCCCTGGCTCTCGACCGTGATCCCGTCCGGCGGCGCGCGCACCGCGGCGCTCGCCGCCGCCGCGATCGGCCTGGTCGTGATCGGCACGGCGGCCGGCGCCGCGATCGGCAGGGCGGTGCGCCGGGGCGTCGACCGCAGCCGGCTCCGCGGGCTCGAGCGCTTCCTCGGGGGCGTGCTGACGACCGTCGCGACGGCGCTGGCACTCCTGCTCGTCTCCTCCGGGCTCGCGACCGCCGGCATCCCGTACGTCTCGTCGGCCGTCGCCTCGTCGCGGGTGCTCGGCGCGATCGACGCCCTCACCCCGGCGCCCCTGGACGAAGCCCTGGCGACGGCGCGCGGCGCGCTGCTGTCCGACGGCCTCCCGCGGCTCGAAGCGGCCATCGGCGCGGTGGTGGCACCGACCGATCCGCCCATCACCCTCGACGACCCCCAGCTGCAGGCCGCGTCGGCATCGGTCGCCCGCGTCAGCGGCACCGCGTACGCCTGCGGCGTGTCGATGACGGGCTCGGGGTTCGTCGCCGCGCCGGGACTCGTCGTGACCAACGCGCACGTCGTCGCGGGAGTCGACACCCCCGTCGTCGAGCTTCCCGGCGGGCGCGCCACGGAAGGGCGCATCGTCCTGTTCGATGCCGTGGACGACCTCGCGGTCATCTCGATCGGAGACCTCGCCGCCACGCCGCTTCCCCTCGCCGACCCGGCCGCGCCCGGAACGCAGGCCGCCGTGCAGGGCTACCCGCACGGCGGACCGTTCACGAGCATCTCCGCCGGCGTGCTGTCGGTCGCCTCCGTCCCCGTGCCCGACATCTACGACGCCTCCGCGGCGCCCCGCGAGATCTACGCCCTCGACGCCGACGTGCAGCCCGGCAACTCCGGTGGGCCGCTGCTGACCGGCGACGGCGAAGTCGTGGGCGTGGTCTTCGCGCGCGGCGCGGACGGCGAAGGGCGCGGGTACGCGATGACGACCTCGGTGCTGCGCCCCGACCTCGCCTCGGTGACCTCCGCGTCGCCCACGGTCGGATCCGGCCGCTGCACGGGCTGAACGCACACCCGGCGTGGGCGCTATGCTGACAGGGCAACTGAAGACAGGCCGCATGACGTGTGCGGGAGAGCTCCGGCATCCACGTTCTCGACGGGGCCCGGACACCGAAGGAGCAAGCCTCCCCGCCAATCTCTCAGGTCCGCGTACCGCTCGCGTCCGGCCGCTCTGGAAAGCGATCCCCGCTGTGGGGGGATCCGCCGACGGTGAAAGCCGGCACCCGTGCAGACGGAGCCGGTGAAACTCTCAGGCCCATGACAGAGGGGGAGTTCCCGGCTGCCGGTCCCGGCATCCGCCCGCCCGATCTCGGGGAGAACTCATGCCAGACCTCCGCACCACCGCACTCGCCGATCGCCACGCCGCGCTCGGAGCCTCCTTCACCGACTTCGGCGGGTGGGACATGCCGGTGCGCTACACCTCCGACCTGGCCGAGCATCACGCCGTCCGCACGGCCGCGGGCCTGTTCGACATCTCGCACATGGCGGAGTTCCTCGTGACCGGCTCGGGCGCGGCCGCCTTCCTCGACTACGCGCTCGCCGGCCGCATCTCCACGATGAAGGTCGGGAAGGCCAAGTACTCGCTGCTGCTCGACGATCAGGGCGGCGTGATCGACGACGTCATCGTCTACCGCACCGGCGACGAGTACTTCCTGGTGATCTCCAACGCCGGCAACCGCGCCCTCGTCGCCGACGCGTTCTCGGCGCGGGTCGACCGCGCGGCGGAGATCGTGCGGTCCGGCAGGGAGGTTCCCGCAGACGGCGCCGTCGGGTTCGTCGTCGGCACCGAGCGTGCGCGCATCGAGGACATCTCCGACCAGACCTCGCTGATCGCCGTGCAGGGCCCGCGCGCCCGCGAGATCGTGGAAGCGACGACCGGCGTCGCGGACGTGCAGCCGGCGCTCGCCGACCTCGGCTACTACGCCTGGTCCGCGGGGCGGTTCCAGGACGAGAACCTGTTCATCGCGCGCACCGGGTACACCGGGGAGGACGGCTTCGAACTGATGGTGCCGAACGCCCTCGCTCCGGCGCTGTGGGACGCCCTGCTCGAGGCGGGGGAGCCGCTCGGCCTCGTCCCCGCCGGCCTCGCCGCGCGCGACACCCTCCGGCTCGAAGCCGGCATGCCGCTGCACGGACACGAACTGTCGACGGCGATCCTGCCGGCCCAGGCGGGGCTCGGCCGCGTCGTCGCCGGCGACAAGGACGAGTTCGTCGGCAAGGACGCGCTCGCGGCGGCATCCGACGATCTGCCCGTGCTGGTCGGTCTCGTGGCCGAGGGACGTCGCGCCGGCCGCGCCGGCTACGCCGTGGTGGATGCCGCGGGCACCCCCGTCGGCGAGATCACCAGCGGGGCGCTCAGCCCGACGCTCGGGCACCCCGTCGCCATGGCCTTCGTCCCGGCGGCGCTCGCCGAAGCCGGCACCTCGCTCTTCATCGACGTGCGGGGAACGCTCATCCCCGCGACCGTGACCGCCCTGCCTTTCTACCGGAGGACCGCATGACCGACCTGACCGCCCTCAAGTACACCGAAGAACACGAGTGGGTCGCCCTCGACGGCGACGTCGCCACCGTCGGCATCACCGACTACGCGGCCGACAAGCTCGGCGACGTCGTCTACGTCGACCTCCCCGCGGTCGGCTCCACCGTCACCGCGAACACGGTCTGCGGCGAGATCGAGTCGACCAAGTCGGTCGGCGAGCTCTACGCACCGCTGTCCGGCGAGGTCGTCGCGATCAACGACGCCGTGGTCGACGACCCCTCCCTCGTGAACAGCGGCGCCTTCGACGGCGGCTGGCTCGTGAAGATCCAGGTCGACCCGAGCGATGTCGACGCGCTCCTGGACCGGGCCGCCTACGTCGCGCTCACGGGCGGCGAGGAGTGAACACGGCGCCCTTCCGCGACCGGCACATCGGCACCGACGCCGCCGCCCAGGCCGAGATGCTCAGCGCGCTCGGCTACGACAGCGTCGGCGCGCTCGTGGACCGCGCCGTCCCGGCATCCATCCATGCCGCCCCCGTCGCCGACAGCGCCATCCCCCCGGCGGCGACCGAGGCGCAGGCGCTCGCGGAGCTGCGCGAGCTCGCGTCGCAGAACCGGCCGGCGAGGTCGATGATCGGGCTGGGCTACTACGACACGCTGACCCCGTCGGTGATCGCGCGCAACGTCTTCGAGAACCCGTCCTGGTACACCGCGTACACGCCCTACCAGCCGGAGATCTCGCAGGGTCGGCTCGAAGCCCTCATCAACTTCCAGACGATGGTCACCGATCTGACGGGCCTGGCGACCGCCAATGCGTCGATGCTGGACGAGTCGACCGCCGTCGTGGAGGGCATGCTGGTCGCCCGCCGCGCATCGAGGTCGAAGAGCACCGTCTTCCTGGTCGACGCCGACGCGCTCCCGCAGACCAAGGCGCTGCTCGCGCACCGCGCGGCCGCGCTCGGCATCGAGGTGCGGGAGACCTCCTACGGGGAGAGCCTCCTGCCCGCCGATCTCGACGTGTTCGGGGCGTTCGTCCAGTACCCCGGCGCGACGGGACGCATCTGGGATCCCAGCGACGTCATCGCGGCGGTGCAGGCGCAGGGCGGTCTCGTCGTCGTCGCGGCCGACCTGCTCGCGCTCACCCTGCTGCGGTCGCCGGGCTCGCTCGGCGCGGACATCGCGGTCGGCACCACGCAGCGCTTCGGCGTGCCGATGGGCTTCGGCGGCCCGCACGCGGGCTACATGGCGGTCCGTTCCGGCCTCGAGCGGCAGCTGCCCGGACGCCTCGTGGGCGTCTCGGTGGATGCCGCGGGCCGCCCCGCCTACCGGCTGTCGCTGCAGACCCGTGAGCAGCACATCCGCCGCGAGAAGGCGACCTCGAACATCTGCACCGCGCAGGTTCTCCTGGCCGTGATGGCCTCGATGTACGCCGTGTACCACGGCCCCGACGGACTGCGCCGCATCGCCGCCGAGGTCGCCGCGACCGCGGCGCTGCTTCGCGACTGGCTCGTCGACGCGGGAAACGAGGTGCTCCACGAGAGCTTCTTCGACACCGTGGTCGTGAAGGTCCCCGGGCGCGCGGGCGCCGTCGTCGACGCGGCGCGCGAGCGCGGCTTCCAGCTGTGGTTCCGCGACACCGACTCGGTCGGCATCTCGGTCGACGAGACCACGACGCCCGCGGACGTCCACGCCCTCGTGCAGGTCTTCGGCGGACCCGAGCAACGCGCGTTCGGATTCGTCAGCGGGCCGCTGCCCGCGTCGGTGCCGTCGTCGCTGTGGCGGGTCGACGAGTTCCTGACGCACCCCGTGTTCCAGGCGCACCACTCCGAGACGGCGATGATGCGCTACCTCAAGCAGCTCGCCGACCGCGACTACGCGCTCGATCGCGGGATGATCCCGCTGGGCTCGTGCACGATGAAGCTCAACGCCGCCACCGAGATGGCGGCGGTGTCGTGGCCGGAGTTCGCGCGCGTGCACCCGTTCGCCCCGGCGGACGACGTCGCGGGCTACCTCGTGCTCATCGAGCAGCTCGAGTCGTGGCTGGCCGAGATCACCGGGTACGACGCGGTCTCCCTGCAGCCGAACGCCGGTTCGCAGGGGGAGCTGGCGGGCCTGCTGGCGATCCGCGGCTACCACCACTCCCGGGGCGACGTGCAGCGCGACGTCTGTCTCATCCCGTCGTCGGCCCACGGCACCAACGCGGCATCCGCCGTGCTCGCCGGGATGCGGGTCGTCGTGGTCGCCTGCGACGAGGCCGGCAACGTCGACCTCGCCGACCTCCGCGCGAAGATCGCGACGCACGCCGACGCCCTGGCGGCACTCATGATCACCTACCCGTCGACCCACGGCGTCTACGAGCAGGACGTCGTGGACATCACCGCCGCGGTGCACGAGGCCGGCGGACAGGTGTACGTCGACGGCGCCAACATGAACGCGCTCGTCGGCTTCGCCCGCTTCGGCGACCTCGGCGGCGACGTGTCGCACCTGAACCTGCACAAGACGTTCGCGATCCCGCACGGCGGCGGCGGGCCCGGCGTCGGACCGGTCGCGGCGAAGGCGCACCTCGCGCCGTTCCTGCCGTCGCACCCGCTGGCGCAGCGCGCCGAGCACGCGGGCGGCTTCGTCTTCGACGGCGGGCCGATCTCGGCGGCGCCGTACGGCTCGGCATCCATCCTGCCGATCTCGTGGGCGTACATCCGGATGATGGGAGCCGACGGGCTGCGGGAGGCGACGGGGGCCGCCGTGCTGGCCGCCAACTACATCGCCGTGCGTCTGCGCGATCACTACCCGGTGCTGTACGCGGGTGAGGGCGGCCTCGTCGCGCACGAGTGCATCCTCGACCTGCGGCCCCTCAAGGAGGCGACCGGCGTGAGCGTCGACGACGTCGCCAAGCGGCTGATCGACTACGGCTTCCATGCGCCGACGATGTCGTTCCCGGTCGCGGGCACGCTGATGGTCGAGCCGACCGAGTCCGAGGACCTGGGCGAGATCGAGCGCTTCATCGAGGCCATGATCGCGATCCGGGCCGAGGCGGATGCCGTGGCATCCGGCACCTGGCCCGCCGACGACAACCCGCTCGCGAACGCGCCGCACACCGCGGAGTCGATCGCCGTGGGGGAGTGGACGCATCCGTACACCCGCGAGCTCGCCGTGTACCCCGTGCACAGCCTCGTGCGCACCAAGTACTGGCCGCCCGTGCGACGGATCGACAACGCGTACGGCGACCGCAACCTGGTCTGCGCCTGCCCGCCGCCGGAGGCTTTCGCCTGACGCCCGCCCGGCCCGCGCTGCCCGCCGTGTGAGACACGCCTCTCGCGCCGAGAAACCACTGCACATCGTGTGTCTCGGCGCGGAGGTGATGTCTCGGCGCGGGTGTGGCGTCGCGCGCGGGGCGCGGGCGGCGGATCAGGAGAAGATGCCGGGCCACCAGGCGGCGGCGAGCGGGTACCCCACGAACGCGATCACGTCGATGAGGGTGTGGGCGATGACGAGCGGCATGACCCGCCCCCAGCGGTGGTAGACCCAGCCGAACACGATGCCCATCGCGACGTTGCCCGCGATCGGACCCCACCCCTGGTAGGCGTGGTACGCGCCGCGCAGCGCGGCCGTCGACAGGATGATGGTCCACGTGCCCCAGCCCAGGCGTCGCAGGCGGTCGAACAGATAGCCGATGAAGATGACCTCCTCCGTCAGCCCCGCACGGACCGCCGCGAGCAGCAGGAGGGGGATCGTCCACCACGACGCGTCCAGCGGCGCGGCATCCACCTGGACGGTGATGCCGAGCGCCCGGCCGGCCACGTAGAGCCCGAGCCCCGGGATGCCGATGACGGCGACCAGCAGCGCGCCCGCGCCGAGGTCCTTGCCGAACATGCGGAAGTCCAGCCCGATGCGGCGGAACGCCGAGACTCCCGGCTCCCACAGCAGGTAGATCGCGAGGGCGATCGGAGCGAACGCGAAGAGCTGGCTGACGAGCTGGTTCAGCACGTCCCAGAACTGCGCCGCGTTGGCGCCCGGGTTGAGCGAGGTCGACTGGTCGCCCAGCGCCTGCTCCCTCGTCAGCGCCTGCACGAGGGAGAGCACCGAGAAGACGGCGGAGCGTCCGACCGACAGGGCGAGCACGATTCCGATCTCCCACCAGAGTCGGGTGTGCAGCCTCCTCGTTCTTGGCAGTTCGCCGGTGAGAGAATCGCTCATCTTGTCAGATTGCCAGATGTGCCCGGAACTGAGTTAAGGGTCTGTAACGTTTTCCCTAACGGTTTTGATCAACGCTGATCAGAACTTATGGTTTCGGTATCCGCGCCGTGGGTGTTTCACCCGCCTGCGCATCCATCCCTTACCCAGGAGGAAAATTGAAGAAGTCACGCTGGGGAGCACTTGCCGCGGTCACCGCGGCCGGCGCCCTCGCCCTGACGGGCTGCACGGCCAGCGGTGGTGGCAACGCCACCGACGCTGCGCCGACCGGTGGCACCGTCACGATGGCCATCGTGAACGACCTGACGTCGCTGAACAGCAACACGCCGCAGGGCAACCTGGACACCAACGGCCAGTATGTCTACCTGACCACGGGCGGGTTCTTCTACCCGGACAACAGCTTCAACGTCGTCAAGGACGAGTCGTTCGGCACGTACGAGAAGACCTCGGACGACCCGCTGACCGTCAAGTACACGCTGAAGAAGGACCTCAAGTGGTCCGACGGTGAGCCCATCACCGCCGACGACATGGTCCTCGCCTGGGCGATCGCCTCGGGCCACTACGACGACGCGACCACCGACGCGGACGGCAACGTCACCGGCGGCACGCAGTACTTCCAGATCGCCGGCTCGACCGCGGGCATCAACTCGACCGACTTCCCCGAGGTCGGCGACGACAACACGTCGATCACCCTGAAGTACTCCGAGCCCTACGTGGACTGGGACATCTTCAACCCGATCGCCCAGCCCGCGCACGTCGTGGCGAAGAAGGCGGGCCTGTCGACGGCCGCCGACCTGACGAAGCTGCTCGAGGGCCTGCCCAAGGGCGACCCGGCCGCTCCCGTCGCCGTCAACGACACGCTGAAGAAGGCTGCCGACTTCGTCAACACCGGGTACGACATCACGTCGTTCCCGACCGACAAGGACCTCCTCGTCACGTCGGGCCCGTGGGTCCTGTCGGCGTGGACGCCCGGCCAGTCGCTCACGTTCGAGCACAACCCGAACTACACGGGCAACCTCGCCCCGAAGATCGACAAGCTCGTCATGCGCATCATCGGTGACGCGGCCGCCCAGGTGACCGCCCTGCAGAACGGCGAGGTCGACCTCGTCTACCCGCAGGCGTCCGCCGACACCAAGAAGTCGCTCGAGGCCGTCTCCGGCGCCCAGGTCATCACCGGTGACCAGGTCTCCTACGACCACCTCGACCTGAACTTCGGCTCCGAGGTCTTCAGCGACGCGACGGTCCGTGAGGCGTTCCTGCTCACGATCCCGCGCCAGCAGATCCTCGACGCGATCGTGACGCCGGTCAACCCCGACGCCAAGGTCCTCGACTCGCAGCTGTGGCTGCCGAGCCAGTCGGAGTACGCGACCACGGTCAAGCAGAACGGTTCGGACAAGTACGACCCGTCGAAGCTCGACGAGAACATCGCCAAGGCCAAGGAGCTCCTCGCCGGCAAGACGCCGACCGTGAAGATCCTCTACAACACCAAGAACCCGAACCGCGTGGACGAGTTCCAGGCGATCCAGTCCTCGGCGGCGAAGGCCGGCTTCCAGGTCGTCGACGGCGGAGACCCCAAGTGGTCGACGCTCCTCGCCGGCGGCAACTACGACGCGTCGCTGTTCGGCTGGATCTCGGCCGGCATCGGCACGGCGCAGATCCCGCAGCTGTTCGCCTCGGACGGCGGCGGTAACTACAACCGCTTCACCGCGGCCAACGACGACGCCGTGGCCACGCAGACCACCGTCGACAAGGACAAGCTGACCGACCTCATGCTGGCGATCGACAAGACCGCCTTCACCGAGGGCTACGGCCTGCCCCTCTTCCAGGCACCCGGCATCTACGGCGTCTCCAGCAAGCTGGACGGCGTGAAGTACATGGGCAACCAGACCGGTCCGATCTGGAACAACTGGGAGTGGTCCGTCAAGAAGAGCACCAACACCAAGTAGTACCCACGCCAGGGTGGCGTCTACGGTAGATCCCGAAGGCGCCACCCTGGCCCCTGTCTGTCAACCGATGGGACGGGCGATCGCAACCCGATGCCGCCGTCCCGTCGCACGTCGAAGTGAGTGACCTTTGGTCGGTTTCATTCTCCGTAGGGTCGGTGTGTCGATCCTCATCCTTCTTGCGGCATCCTTCGTGATGTTCAACCTCGTCGCGTTGTCCACGGATCCGCTCGAGGATCTGCGCGCGTCGAACAACCCCAACAAGCAGCAGCTCATCGAGGCGCGCATCCAGCTCGCCAACCTCGATGTGGCGCCGCCGCTGCGGTGGGCGATGTGGGTCGGGGGAGCCGCCAAGTGCCTCATCCCGTTCGCCAACGCCTGCGACCTCGGCACCACGTTCCAGGGCGCGCCCGTGACGGACGTCCTGCCGATCGCCATGGTCTCCACGGTTCAGATGGTCACAGCGGCGCTGCTGCTGGCCATCCTGTTCGGTATCTCCACCGGCATCCTCTCCGCCCTTCGCGAGAACAGCGGCTTCGACGTGTCCTTCACGGTGCTGAGCCTGTTCCTGTACTCGCTGCCGTCGTTCCTCGCGGCCGCGCTGCTGAAGAACTTCGTCGCGATCGGCTTCAACGACTTCCTGCAGGATCCGGTGATCCCCATCGTGGTCTCGATCGTCATCGGACTCGTGGTCGCCCTCATCGTCCAAGCCGTGGTGGGCGGGGACGCCCGCCGGCGGCTGACCTCCGGGGGCACGAGCTTCGTGCTCACCGCGGGCCTGCTGCTGTACATGAGCGCCACCGGCTGGTTCCTCACCCCCGGGTTCGGACCCGTCGGCGTGATCGTGCTGAGCGCGGGAGCCGCGCTCGGCGTGACCCTCCTCATCGCGGGGCTGCGCCAGCGCCGTGCGCTGCTGACCGCCGGCATCGTCGCCGTCGTCGGCATCGTCTGCTACTTCGCGCTCCAGGGCCTGTTCGACGTGTCGACCTTCTGGACGCTCGTCATCCTGTTCGTGATCGCCCTCGCGGTCGGACTCGCCACCGGCTTCTTCGTCGGCGGCGACGACCGCGCGCAGAACATGCGCATCGGGGTGCTCGTCGCGATCCTGGTCAGCGTCATCATCCTGATCGACCGCTTCATGCAGTCCTTCCCCGGGTACATGGACGACATGAACGGTCGCCCGATCGCGACCGTCGGCTCGTCCACCCCCGGCTACGCCCCGGACAACATGTGGCGCGTCGGTCTCGACGTCTTCTTCCACCTGTTGCTTCCCACGGTGTCGCTGCTCACGATCTCGTTCGCCGGCTACACGCGCTACGCGCGCGCGGGCATGATCGAGGTGCTCAGCCAGGACTACGTGCGCACCGCCCGCGCCAAGGGCATGCCCGAGCGCGTCGTCGTCGTCCGTCACGCGTTCCGCAACGTGCTCATCCCCATCACGACGCTGGTCGCGACGGACCTCGGCGGCTTGTTGGGTGGTGCGATCATCACCGAGTTCATCTTCGCGATCCCCGGCATGGGCGCCCTGTTCCAGAGATCCCTGGGGCCGGGTGACCTGTACCCCGTGATGGGCTACTTCATCGTCATCGCCTTCATGGCCATCCTGTTCAACTTCCTTGCCGATCTCGCGTATGCGGCACTCGACCCGAGAGTGAGGGTCCGCTGATGTCCAGCACCATCTCCGAAGCCCCCGGTGACGTCGAGGAGACGCGCTCGGTCAGCCAGAGCCGCATCATCTGGCGTCGCTTCCTCTCGCAGAAGGTCGGCCTCATCGCCGCCATCGTGCTGCTGGCCGTCGTCGCGTTCGCGACGAGCGCTGTCGGCGTGGGCCCCATCCCGGGCTGGTGGAAGTACAACTGGTACGACCTGTCGAACAGCGTGAACGGCGGCGAGCCGACGCTGACGCTGATCCCGTTCTCGCTCGGCGACCACCCCTTCGGCCAGGACCGCATCGGTCGCGACTACTTCGCGATGACGATGCGCGGCATCCAGAACTCGTTCGTCGCCATGGTGCTCATCACGGGCATCGCGCTCGTGGTGGGTGTGACCGTCGGCGCCATCGCCGGCTACTTCCGCGGATGGGTGGATGCCGTCCTCATGCGCTTGACGGACGTGTTCATCGTGATCCCGGCCATCGTCATCGCGGCGGTCGTCGGAAACTGGGCCGGCGCCGTCGGCGTGTGGGTGCTCGGCATCATGCTCGGCTTCTTCAGCTGGATGGTCATCGCCCGCCTGGTGCGCGGCGAGTTCCTCTCGCTGCGCGAGCGCGAGTTCGTGGAGGCCGCGCGCGTGGCCGGCGCCTCCGACGCCCGGATCATCTTCCGCCACATCCTGCCCAACGCGACCGGCGTCATCATCGTCTCGGGCTCGCTCCTGGCGGCCGGCGCGATCCTGCTCGAGGCGGCGATCTCGCTGCTGGGCTACGGCATCCGCTCTCCTGATGTGTCGCTGGGTCTGCTCATCGGCGTGAACCAGTCGGCGTTCACCGTGCGTCCGTGGCTGTTCTGGTGGCCCGCCCTGTTCATCGTCGTGCTGGCGCTGTCGGCGAACATCTTCGGCGACGCGCTGCGCGAGGCGTTCGACCCGCGCAGCCGCCGGTTCTCCCGCCGTCGCACGAAGGACCGTGCGAACGGCGTCGAGCCGGATGTCGCGCCGCCGACGTCGCTGATGGATGCCGGTGCGCAGAACCCCCGGACCGGAACGCCGACCCTGCAGGATCCGGAGTAAGCCGGATGCGGTCAGAGGTTCAGCAGCGCCGGGAACGTCGCGCCGACCAGCAGCACGGTGAGCGCGATGGCGCCGACGTGCACGCGGGTGCGGGCGCGGTCGCTGGCCGCGCGTCCGAGCGGGATGCGCTCCTGTTCGACCAGTGCGCTCCAGACGCCGCGCACGATGTAGGCGGCGTCGCCCGAGTCGGTGCCCAGCGCGTCGGACTTGCGCAGGACGCCGCCCTCCTGGTGCGGTCCGAGGCTGTCGCGCCCGCCGCGGGGTCGCGTGAGCGCGCCGGCGGCCGGAGCCGCAGACGACCGGTAGCGCCGGCCCGGCGTGACGACGGTCAGGGCGAAGCGCGTGTCGATGTCGACCACGATCGTCCACGGGATCTCGACGGTCGCGTACGGGTTGACGAGCGTGATGGCGGCGTCATCCCAGTGGATGCGCGGACGCCAGAACAGCTCGGCGACCAGCACGGCCAGCAGAGCCAGCGGCACCAGGCCCCACAGGTACGCCGACGTCCGCGCCGCGCCCACCAGCACGACGAGCATCGCCCCCACGGCGATCGCCGCCCACGCGCCGATCGAGATCACGGTGTTGGTGGTCGACCGGTACTGGCGCACATCTTCCGTCATCCCCCCATCGTCGCATCCCGGATCACGAGTCCGTTCGCACGCACAACAGAAGGAACCCGCCGATGAGAACGTCCCGCGGCATGCTGCCCACCACTGAGGCGCACCAGCCCGATCGCGGCCCGGTGCTCGAGGTCACGGACCTCAATGTCGACTTCGGCGTCGACGGCTACTGGGTGCCCGCGGCGCGGCACGTGTCGTACTCGATCGCCTCGGGGGAGGTGCTCGCCATCGTCGGCGAGTCCGGCTCGGGCAAGAGCGTCTCGTCGATGTCGCTGCTCGGGCTCCTCCCGAAGAACTCGCGGGTGAGCGGCAGTGCGAAGCTCGACGGCCGCGAGCTGATCGGGATGAAGCCGCGCGACATGCAGGAGATCCGCGGCAACCAGATCTCGATGATCTTCCAGGAGCCGATGACCGCGCTGAACCCGGTGCTGACCGTCGGGTTCCAGATCGTGGAGACCCTGCGCCAGCACTTCGGTGTCTCCCCGGCGGAGGCCAAGGCCCGAGCGATCGAGCTGCTGACCCTCGTCGAGCTGCCCGACCCGGTGAAGGCGTTCGACTCCTACCCCCATCAGCTGTCCGGCGGTCAGCGCCAGCGCGCGATGATCGCGCAGTCGCTGTCCTGTGACCCGCTGCTCCTGGTCGCCGACGAGCCCACCACGGCCCTCGACGTGACGGTCCAGGCCGAGATCCTCGAGCTGATGCGCAAGCTGCAGGACCGGCTCGGCTCCGCCATCCTGCTCATCACGCACGACATGGGCGTCGTCGCCGACATGGCCGACCGCATCGTGGTCATGCGTCAGGGCGACATCGTCGAGACGGGCGCCGTGGCCGAGGTGTTCGCCGATCCGCAGCATCCGTACACGCGTGCGCTCCTGGCGGCCGTGCCGCGGATCACCACCGAGGACCTGCAGGCTCCCGAGGCGGCCCATCCGACCGCTCCGGTCGTCGTCTCCTTCGACGACGTCGCGATCGAGTACCCCAAGCGCGGCCGCGTGCCGGCTTTCCGCGCGGCCGACCACATCGACCTGAAGATCTATCAGGGCGAAGTGCTGGGCCTCGTCGGCGAGTCGGGGTCGGGCAAGACGACGATCGGACGCGCGACGATCGGCCTGCTGCCGATCCACTCCGGACGTCTCGAGGTGGCCGGGATGGACATCTCGAAGGCCGGCCGCGATCAGTTGCACGCGCTGCACCACGAGGTGGGCATCGTGTTCCAGGACCCCTCCAGCTCGCTGAACCCGCGCATGACCATCGGCGACTCCATCGCCGAGCCGATCCTGCTGTCGGAGAAGATCAAGGGCGCCCCGCTCGACAAGCGCGTCCGGGCGCTGCTGGACTCGGTGCGCCTGCCGCGCGAGTACGCCTCGCGCTACCCGCACGAGCTCTCCGGCGGCCAGAAGCAGCGTGTCGGCATCGCCCGCGCGCTCGCGCTGAACCCGAAGGTGCTCGTGGCCGACGAGCCCACCAGCGCGCTGGACGTCTCGGTGCAGGCGACGGTGCTCGAGCTGCTGAAGGACCTCCAGCGCGAGCGCGGGTTCGCGTGCCTGTTCATCAGCCACGACCTCGCCGTCATCGACGAGCTCGCCGACCGCATCGCCGTGATGCGCCACGGCGCGCTCGTCGAGGTGGGCAGCCGCGACCAGATCATGCGCCGCCCGCAGCAGGCGTACACCAAGCGGCTGCTGGCCGCCGTCCCCGTCCCCGACCCGGAGATCCAGCGCGAGCGTCGCGACCGGCGCCTGGCCGATCTGGCCGCCGGCGTCGACGCCGACGAGGTTCCCGGAGACGCCGCTCCGGCGTGACGGTCGGCACCGGCGATGCCGCGGGGGACGCCGCGGCATCCGGCTTGTAGAATGGGAGGCGCTCTGCTCGGAGCGTCTCCCTTTCTCGTTAGGTCATCTCCATGGCGCACGCCCTCCGTCCGGATCTCCGCAACGTCGCGATCGTCGCGCACGTCGACCACGGCAAGACGACGCTCGTGGATGCCATGCTCCGTCAGACCGGCTCGTTCGGCTCTCACGAGCACATGGAGGAGCGGGCGATGGACTCGAACGACCTCGAGCGCGAGAAGGGCATCACGATCCTCGCCAAGAACACGGCGATCACCTACAACGGCCTGCACACCGAGGTGCCGGTCACGATCAACGTGATCGACACCCCCGGCCACGCCGACTTCGGCGGCGAGGTCGAGCGCGGTCTGTCGATGGTCGACGGCGTCGTTCTGCTGGTGGATGCCTCGGAGGGCCCTCTGCCGCAGACGCGCTTCGTCCTGCGTAAGGCGCTGGAGGCGAAGCTGCCGGTGATCCTGCTGGTCAACAAGACCGACCGCCCCGACGCGCGCATCGCCGAGGTCGAGGAGGAGGCGCACGACCTTCTGCTGGGTCTCGCCGGCGACCTCGTCGACGACGTGCCCGACCTCGACGTCGACGCCCTGCTGGACGTTCCCGTCGTCTACGCGTCCGGCCGTGCCGGCGCCGCCTCGCGCAACCGTCCCGCCAACGGCGAGCTGCCCGACAACGACGACCTCGAGCCGCTGTTCGAGGCGATCCTCGAGCACGTCCCGGCTCCCGCGTACGACGACGAGGCGCCCCTGCAGGCCTGGGTCACCAACCTCGACTCCTCGCCGTTCCTCGGCCGCCTGGCGCTGCTGCGCGTCTTCAACGGCACCCTGAAGAAGGGCCAGACCGTGGCGTGGGTGCGCCACGACGGCACGCACTCCAACGCGCGGATCACCGAGCTGCTGAAGACCCGTGCGCTCGAGCGCTACCCGGCCGAGTCCGCCGGCCCCGGCGACATCGTCGCCATCGCCGGCATCGAGGACATCACGATCGGTGAGACGATCGCCGACCCCGAGGACGTGCGGCCGCTGCCGGCCATCACGGTCGACGACCCCGCGATCTCGATGACCATCGGCACGAACACGTCGCCGCTGATGGGCAAGGTCAAGGGGCACAAGCTGACGGCGCGCATGGTGAAGGACCGCCTCGACCGTGAGCTCATCGGCAACGTCTCGCTCAAGGTCGTCGACATCGGTCGCCCCGACGCCTGGGAGGTGCAGGGCCGCGGCGAGCTGGCCCTTGCCATCCTCGTCGAGAACATGCGTCGCGAGGGCTTCGAGCTGACGGTCGGCAAGCCGCAGGTGGTCACCCGCCGCGGCGAGGACGGCAAGCTCAAGGAGCCGTTCGAGCACCTGACGATCGACGCCCCCGAGGAGCACCTCGGCGCGATCACCCAGCTCATGGCCGCCCGCAAGGGTCGCATGGACACGATGACCAACCACGGCACCGGCTGGGTGCGTATGGAGTTCGTCGTGCCCTCGCGCGGTCTCATCGGCTTCCGCAGCGAGTTCCTCACGATCACGCGCGGCACCGGCATCGCCAACGCGATCTCGCACGGGTACGACGACTGGGCCGGTCAGATCACGACGCGCCAGAACGGCTCGATCGTCGCGGACCGCCAGGGCGTCGTCACGCCGTTCGCGATGATCGCGCTGCAGGAGCGCATGAGCTTCTTCGTGCAGCCGACCGAAGAGGTCTACGAGGGCATGGTCATCGGCGAGAACTCACGCGCCGACGACATGGACGTCAACATCACGAAGGAGAAGAAGCTGACGAACATGCGCTCGTCGACCTCCGACTCCTTCGAGTCGATGACGCCGCCGCGCGTGCTCACGCTGGAGGAGTCGCTCGAATTCGCGCGCGACGACGAATGCGTCGAGGTCACCCCCGAGAAGGTGCGCATCCGCAAGGTCGTGCTCGACGCGACCGAGCGCGGCCGCGCCGCCTCCCGCGCGAAGCGCCAGGACGCCGGCGCGTAAGCGCGCCGCCCGTCGCCGAACCGCGACGCTCCGGCCGAGCCGCTATCCGGCGGCGCGGCCGGAGCGTGGCGGCTCGGCCGGGGGATAGCGGCTCGCGGCGGGGGTCAGCGCACCTCGGAGACGAGGACGGCGGTGGTGCCGGGGCGGCGGGCCTCGAACACGTGCGGAGCATCTCCGCGGTAGCGCAGATAGTCGCCGGGGCCGAGCTCCACCGGTGCGTCCGTCGGACCGACGAGCGCGGAGCCCGTGACGATGACGACGTGCTCCGTCGTGCCGGGCGAGTGCGGCTGCGACGAGCGGGGTGAGCCGGGTTCGGCACGCAGGAGGTACAGGTCGCTGCGCGACTGCGGAGCCCCCGCCGCCAGCAGCAGGGCCTCGTACGGCGCGTCCGACGCGCGGATGCCGCTGCCGTCGCGGGCCCGGATGAGCGTGGGGGCCTCGTCGGGCTCCGCCACGAACACGGCGAACGGCACGTCCAGCGCCGTCGCGATCGCCCACAGGGTCTCGACACTGGGGTTGGCCGTGCCGGATTCGAGCTGCGACACGGTGGCCTTGCCGACACCGGCCCGACGGGCGAGCTCCGACACGCTCAGCCCGGCGCGGTCGCGTTCGCGGCGGAGGGCGTGCGAGATCCGAGGGCCGAGGGCATCCATGTCGTTCAGTATGGCAAACATTCGTTCGGTTTGACGAACGCGCGTCCGCTCGTGATGATGGTGTCCATGGATGCCGGGAGCGTGCGCACTGCCGCCGAGCGCCGCGCGTGGCGCGAAGGTGTCGGCGTCGCGGTCGCCACGAGCGCCTACGGCGTGTCGTTCGGCGCCCTGTCCGTGGCATCCGGGCTGGACGTGTGGCAGACGTGCCTGCTCAGCCTCGTGATGTTCACGGGAGGATCCCAGTTCGCGTTCGTCGGCGTCATCGGCGCCGGGGGAGTCGCCGCGGCCCCGGCGGCGATCGCCTCGGCCGTGCTGCTGGGGGCGCGCAACATCGCGTACGGTCTGCGGATGGCGCCGGTCGTCGGCTCCGGCTGGCGGCGCCTCTTCGCGCCGCATCTGACGATCGACGAGTCGACCGCCGTCGCGCTCGCCCACTCCGAGCCGCGGGCTCGTCGCATCGGGTTCTGGGTGACCGGTATCGGCATCTACATCGGCTGGAACCTCTCCACGCTCGCCGGCGGCCTGCTGGGCGACGTTCTCGGTGACCCCCGGGCGTACGGTCTCGATGCGGCCGCGGCCGCCGCCTTCCTGGCGTTGCTGTGGCCGCGCCTGCGCCGTCGGCAGGCGATCGCCGTGGGCGTCGCCGCGGCGGTCGTCGCGACCGCGCTGACGCCGGTGCTCATGCCGGGGATCCCCGTGCTGGTGGCCGCGGTCGTGGCGATCGCCGTGGGATGGACCAACGCGTTCGGCGAGAGGGCGAGGACATGACGCTCTGGACCGCGGTGCTCGTCGCAGCCCTGCTGTGCCTCGCCCTCAAGGCGCTGGGCTACGTCATCCCCGCGCGATGGTTCGAGGCCCCGCGCGCGCAGCGATCGATCGATCTGCTCACCGTGGCCCTGCTGGCCGCGCTGGTGGCGGTGCAGACGCTCGGCGTCGGCCAGCAGATCGTCGCCGACGCCCGGGTCCCGGCGGTCGTGGTCGCGGCAGGACTGCTGATCCTGCGCGCGCCGTTCCTGGTGGTCGTGGTGGCCGCGGCGGTCGTCGCCGCGCTCCTGCGGGCCTGGGGACTGGCGACGTAGACTCACCGGGTGAGAATCGCACGGATCGGCACGTGGGCGGTCGCCGCCGTCATCGGACTCGTCTACGGCGCTGCGGGTACGATCGGGCAAGCCGCCTCCTGGGGCGCCCTTCCCGTCGGGCTCGTCGTCGCCGTCATCGGCACGGGCGCGCTCCTTCTCGCCGTCCGACTGCTCACCGGCGACCGGTGGGCGGGCCTGGCCACGGGGCTCGGCGTGCTGCTGACGACCCTGGCGCTGTCGGGTCGCGGACCGGGCGGATCGGTCGTCGTGCCCGCCCCCGCCGACGGGCAGCTGTCGACCGGGCTGATCTGGACCTTCGCGGTGCCCGTGATGGCGGCGATCGTCGTCGCCTGGCCGCAGCTGCCGGCATCCGCTCGGCGGACGGCCCCGCTTCACGACGACACCACGGGCACGAACTAGAATCAAGACGTGACATATGTGATCGCCCTGCCGTGCGTGGATGTGAAGGATCGTGCCTGTATCGACGAATGCCCCGTCGACTGCATCTACGAAGGCGAGCGTTCGCTCTACATCCACCCCGACGAGTGCGTCGACTGCGGCGCGTGCGAGCCGGTCTGCCCCGTCGAGGCGATCTACTACGAAGACGATCTGCCCGAGGAGTGGCAGGACTACTACACGGCGAACGTCGAGTTCTTCGAGGACATCGGCTCGCCCGGCGGCGCGGCCAAGGTCGGCGTGATCGCGAAGGACCATCCCGTGATCTCGGCCCTTCCCCCGCAGACGCACTGATGGCCGTCCGCGATCTCGACGACTACCCGTGGGATGCCGTCGCACCCTACGCCGCGCGCGCGAAGGCGCACCCCGACGGGATCGTCGACCTCTCCATCGGATCGCCCGTCGACCCGACCCCGGAGATCGTGGCCGACGCCCTGCGTGCGGCGACCGACGCGCACTCCTACCCGTTGACGGTCGGGTCGCCCGCGCTGCGCGAGGCGATCGTCGACTGGTACGCGCGTCGCCGCGGCGTTCCCGGCCTCACCACGCAGGAGGTCCTGCCGACGGTCGGGTCGAAGGAGCTGGTGGCGCTGCTGCCGCTGCTGCTCGACCTCGGTCCGGGCGACGTCGTGGTCCACCCCCGCGCGGCCTACCCGACGTACGAGGTGGGAGCGAAGCTCGTCGGCGCCTCGCCGGTCGCCGCCGACGACCCGGCCGAGTGGCCCGAGGGCACGCGGCTGGTCTGGCTCAACACGCCCGGCAACCCCGACGGACGCGTCCTGGACGTCGACGCGCTGCGCGCGGCGGTCGAGCGCGGCCGTGCGATCGGTGCCATCGTCGTGAGCGACGAGTGCTACGCCGAGCTCGGATGGGACGGCCCGTGGGCCACGCAGCCGGTGCCGAGCATCCTCGATCCCCGCGTGGTCGGGTCAGACCGCCGCGGCATCCTGTCGGTGTACTCCCTCAGCAAGCAGTCGAACCTGGCCGGATACCGCGCCGCGTTCCTCGCCGGCGACGACGCGCTCGTCGCGCGGCTGCTGACGGCGCGTAAGCACCTGGGGCTCATGCTGCCGGCGCCCGTGCAGGCGGCGATGACCGTCGCGCTGGGCGATGACGCCCACGTCGCCGAGCAGCGCGAGCGCTACCGCGTCCGGCGCGACATCCTCCGTCCCGCGCTGGAAGCGGCGGGCTTCCGCATCGACCACTCCGAGGGCGGCCTGTACCTGTGGGCGACCGAGGGGGTGGATGCGTGGGAGTCGATGAGCCGCCTGGCGGAGCTCGGCATCCTCGCCGGGCCGGGACACTTCTACGGGGCCCACTTCCCGCAGCACGTCCGCTTCTCGCTGACGGCGAGCGACGAGCGCATCCGCGCCGCGGCTGCGCGTCTGCGCTGAGACCTTCGTAGCTTTCCTCCTACGGATTCCCGATTCCTTTGCGGTGGATCTGAGTAGGCCCGCGCGCCCAGTAGGCTGTAAAGGATCCCCCAACGACCGCAAGGAGGCTTCGTGAGCGACGCGGGAAACCCCCAGAAGGCCACGGTCACCGTCGGTGACCGCACCGCAGAACTGCCGATCCTCACCGGCACCGAAGGCGTGCCGAGCGTCGACTTCTCGACCTTCACGAAGCAGACCGGACATACGAGCCTGGACTACGGCTTCGTCAACACGGCGGCGACGAAGTCGGCCATCACCTTCATCGACGGCGACGAGGGCATCCTGCGCTACCGCGGGTATCCGATCGAGCAGCTGGCGAAGAACAGCACCTACCTCGAGGTGGCGTGGCTCCTGCTCTACGGCGAGCTGCCGACCGCCGACGAGCTCGCCGACTGGGACGACAAGATCCGCCACCACACGCTGCTGCACGAGGATCTCAAGCGCTTCTTCTCGTCGCTTCCGCACACCGCGCACCCGATGTCGGTGCTCTCGGCCGCCACGGCCGCGCTCTCGACCTACTACGAGGGGCAGTCCGACCCCAACAACCCCGAGCACGTCGAACTCAACACGATCCGCCTGCTCGCGAAGCTCCCGGTCATCGCCGCCTATGCGCACAAGAAGAGCATCGGACAGGCCTTCCTCTACCCCGACAACTCGCTGAGCTTCGTCGACAACTTCCTGAAGCTGAACTTCGGCAACCTCGCCGAGGTGTACCAGGTGAACCCGGTGACCTCCCGCGCGCTCGAGCGGCTGCTGATCCTCCACGAAGACCACGAGCAGAACGCGTCGACCTCGACGGTGCGACTGGTCGGCTCGACAGGGGCCAACCAGTTCTCGTCGATCTCGGCGGGCATCAACGCCCTCTACGGCCCGCTGCACGGCGGCGCCAACGAGGCCGTGCTCGACATGCTCGCGCGCATCCAGGAGTCCGGCGAGAGCGTGCAGCGCTTCGTCGAGCGGGTCAAGAACAAGGAAGACGGCGTCAAGCTCATGGGCTTCGGACACCGCGTCTACAAGAACTACGACCCGCGCGCGAAGCTCGTCAAGGAGTCGGCGGACGAGATCCTCGCCGAGCTGGGCGTGCACGACCCGCTGCTCGATCTCGCGCAGGAGCTGGAGCAGGTCGCCCTGGAGGACGACTACTTCAAGGAGCGCCGGCTGTACCCGAACGTCGACTTCTACACCGGCGTCATCTACAAGGCGATGGGCTTTCCCACGCGCATGTTCACGCCGCTGTTCGCGATCGGGCGGCTCCCGGGATGGCTCGCGCACTGGCGCGAGATGCAGCACGATCCGCAGACGAAGATCGGCCGTCCGCAGCAGCTGTACGTCGGCGCGGCCGAGCGGGACTATCCCGGCGCACGCTGACGCGGCATCCGGCGGACGCCTCGGCGGGATCCACTAGGGTCGAGCCATGTCGCGTCTGCTGGTCCGCCGTCCCTCGCCCCGCCTCGCCGACGGCGAGGTCACGCACATCGGTCGCACGTCGGTCGACGCCGACCTCGCCCAGCGGCAGTGGGAGGCGTACGTCGACGTCTTCCGTTCGCGCGGTTGGCAGATCCAGGAGATCGCACCCGCGGACGACCAGCCCGACGGGGTCTTCGTCGAGGATGCCGTGGTCGTCTTCGACGACCTCGCGGTGCTGTGCCGGGCCGGCGCGCCGTCGCGCCGCGGTGAGGCGGCGTCGGTGCGGGATGCCCTGGCGGACACCGGACTGCAGACGGCCGAGATCGTCGCGCCGGGCACCCTCGACGGCGGTGACGTCCTGAAGGTCGGCCGGACCGTGTACGTCGGCGCGTCCGCCCGCACGAACGCGGACGGCATCGCCCAGCTGACCGCGCTGCTCGCCCCGCGCGGGTGGACGGTGGTCGCGGTGCCGGTCGAGCGCGTGCTGCACCTCAAGAGCGGTGTCACGGCGCTGCCCGACGGCACGGTGGTGGGGTACGAGCCGCTCGTCGACGATCCGTCGGCGTTCCCCGTCTTCGAGGCGGTGCCGGAGGAGCACGGCACGGCGGTGGTCGTGCTCGGTCCGACGGAGGTGCTGATGTCGGCGGACGCCCCGGAGACCGCCGAGCGCTACGTCGCGCGCGGGCTGACGGTGGTCGCGACGCCGATCACCGAGTTCGAGAAGCTCGAGGGCTGCGTGACCTGCCTCTCGGTCCGCATCCGCGACTGAACGGAATCGGAGCCGCGCAACGGATGCGGTCGGCGCGAGCCGCGGCATCCGATGCTGTCGTCGAACTCCGATTCTGCGACGCGGGTCAGTGCGCGATCGTCGCGGCGTAATCCGGCACGTAGTTCTGCAGTTCGCGCGGGGGCCGCTCATAGCCGCCGGAGGCGGGGCGCGGCGGGATGTCGATGGGAGCCCGCTCGACGTCCTCGTAGGGGATCTGCGTCAGCAGGTGGTGGATCATGTTGATCCGTCCGCGGCGCTTGTCCTCGTTGTCGACCTCGAACCACGGCGACTCGGGGATGTCGGTGTGGACGAACATCGTGTCCTTCGCGCGCGAGTAGTCCTCCCACTTCGTGATGGACAGGACGTCGTTGGGCGAGAGCTTCCACCGTCGCATCGGGTCGTCGTTGCGCGAGCGGAACCGCTTCTCCTGCTCCACGTCGGAGACGCTGAACCAGTACTTCTTCAGCAGGATGCCGTCTTCCACCAGCATCCGCTCGAAGATCGGCACCTGGTGCAGGAAGCGATGGTATTCGGCGTTGGTGCAGTACCCCATCACGTGCTCGACGCCCGCGCGGTTGTACCAGGAGCGGTCCATCAGGACGATCTCGCCGGCGGCCGGGAGGTGGGCGATGTAGCGCTGGAAGTACCACTCAGACTTCTCGCGCTCGGTCGGCGTCGGCAGGGCGACCACGCGGGTGACGCGCGGATTGAGGTATTGGGAGACGCGACTGATCGTGGATCCCTTGCCGGCCGCGTCACGCCCCTCGAAGATGACGACGATGCGCGCGCCGGTGGACTGGACCCACGCCTGCATGTCGACCAGCTGCGCCTGCAGCCGCTTCAGTTCGCGTTCGTACGGCTTCTTCGGCATCCGGTCGCTCATGACCAGATCGTAGCCGCCGCCGGCTCTCAGGCGTGCAGCGCCTCGTTGAGGGTGACCCCCACGCCCTCGCGGCGCACGGCCTCGACGGCGCCCGTGAGCGAGTTCCGCCGGAAGAGCAGGCTGTTCTGCCCCGACAGCTGCCCGCCCTTGACGACCGGGCGCGACCCGTCGTGCAGCGGCGCCTCGTTCGAGAGCACGATCTTGGTGCCCGCCGTCACATAGAGGCCGGCCTCGACGATGCAGTCGTCGCCGAGGGAGATGCCGATGCCCGCGTTGGCGCCCAGGAGCGTCCGCGCGCCGATGGACACCCGGTGGGTCCCGCCGCCGGACAGGGTGCCCATGATCGACGCGCCGCCGCCGATGTCCGAGCCGTCGCCCACGACGACGCCCTGCGAGATGCGGCCCTCCACCATGGACGCGCCGAGGGTGCCGGCGTTGAAGTTGACGAATCCCTCGTGCATGACCGTGGTGCCGGGGGAGAGGTACGCGCCCAGGCGCACCCGGGAGGCGTCCGCGATGCGCACGCCCGGCGGCGTGACGTAGTCGAGCAGGCGCGGGAACTTGTCGAGGCCGTGCACCTGGATGCCGGCGCGCTGCAGGGCCGGCCGGAGCCGCGCCGCATCGCCCGGATGCATGGGACCCGCGGTGGTCCACGCGACGATCGGCAGGTGCCCGAAGATGCCGTCGAGGTTGAGGTCGTTGGGCGCGACGACGCGGTGCGAGAGCGCGTGCAGGCGCAGGTACGCATCGGGCGTCGAGGCGGGCGCCGCATCGAGGTCCACCGCGACGGTGACGAGCTCGACCTCGACCGCGCGGCGCTCGTCGGGCTCGGCGAAGGAACCCCACGTCGCGGCGGCCGCAGCGACGTCGGCGTCGGTGGGAGCGCCGAGGCGCACCTCCGGGAACCAGGTGTCCAGCACCGTCCCGTCGCCGCTCGTCGTCGCCAGGCCGATGCCCCATACCGTCCGCTGCTCACTCATGCGTCCAGGCTATCGAAGCGGCGGGCCTCGATAGACTCGGCCCATGCCCGTGCTCGATCTGTCCGCCTCGTCCGTCGACCTCACGCGCACGATCTGCGACATCCCGAGCGTCTCCGGCGACGAGGCCACGCTCGCCGACGCCATCTTCGCGGCGATCTCGCCCCTCGCGCACCTGGAGGTGTATCGCGACGGCGACACGATCGTCGCGCGCACCGATCTCGGACGCGACCGTCGGGTCGCGATCGCCGGGCACATCGACACCGTGCCGATCAACGCCAACCTGCCGACCCGCGACATCGAGGTCGACGGGCGGCCCCATCTCTGGGGCCGCGGCACGGTGGACATGAAGGGCGGCACCGCGGTGCAGCTCAAACTCGCCGCCGAGCTGATCGCGCCGCGCGTGGACATCACGTGGCTCTGGTACGACAACGAGGAGGTCGATTCCGACCGCAACGGCCTCACCCGTCTCGCCCGCACCCGCCCCGATCTCTTCGCCGCCGACTTCGCCATCCTGGGCGAGCCGTCCAACGGCCAGGTGGAGGGCGGCTGCAACGGCACGCTCCGCGCCATCGCCCGCACCCACGGGGTGCGCGCCCACAGCGCCCGCGCGTGGATGGGGGAGAACGCCATCCACCGTGCGGCGCCGATCCTCGCGCGCCTCGCCGAGTACCGTCCGCGGGAGATCGCGGTCGACGGGCTCGTGTACCGCGAAGGGCTCAACGCCGTCCGCATCTCGGGCGGCGTCGCGGGCAACGTCATCCCCGACCTGTGCGAGGTCGAGGTGAACTTTCGCTTCGCCCCGAGCCGGAGCGTCGCGGATGCGGAGGCGCACGTGCGCCGCGTGCTGGAGGGCTTCGACGTCGAGATCGTCGATGCCGCCGCCGGCGCGCGGCCCGGGCTGGATGCGCCGCTCGCTCAGGAGTTCCTGGCGGCCGTCGGCGCCGAGGCCCGGCCCAAGTACGGCTGGACCGACGTGGCGCGCTTCGCGGCGCTGGGCGTGCCGGCCGTCAACTACGGCCCGGGCGATCCGAGTCTCGCGCACCATGACGAGGAGCGTGTCTCCTACGCGCAGATCGAGGACGTCGAACGTGGGCTGCGCGCGTGGCTGAGCGCGCCCTGACCGACGCCGGGGTGCCGGCGCGCGGATGGTCGCCCGTCGACCGTCTCGGCAGGCTCCGGCCCGCTCTGGCGGTGGCCGTGGTGTACGTCGCCGCGCGGGTCGTGACGACGGTGTTCCTGGCGATCGCGGCGGAGCTGTCGGGTCCGACCTCGCGGTTCGGGTCCGACGCGAACATCGGCACGCTGTCGATGGGGTGGGACGCCCAGTGGTACTGGGTCGTCGGCACGGCGGGCTATCCCGATCAGCTCCCGGTCGACGGGACCGGGCACGTCATGCAGAACGCGTGGGCGTTCATGCCGCTGTACCCCGCGCTCACGCGCGCCCTGTCGGTCGTGCTGGGCGGCAACTACCCGCTCGCCGCCGTCGTCCTCGCGATCGTCGCCGGCTACCTCGCCTGCCTGGTGCTCTTCCACCTGCTCCGCGCACGGATCGACGCGGCGGCGGCGCTGTGGGCGGTCGCGCTGCTGGCGGCATCCCCGCTGGCGGCCCTCTTTCAGATGGGCTATGCCGAGTCGCTCTTCCTGCTCTGGCTGTTCCTGGCTCTGCGGTGCCTGCAGCTGCGGCGGTTCGGATGGCTGTACCTGCTGATCCCGGCGATGGGCTACACCCGCCCGGGGGTGCTCGCGTTCGCCCTCCTGCTGGGCGCCTACGGGGTGTACCGGTGGGTGCGGCGGCGCACCGACCCGCTCGCCGCCGTCGAGGTCGTGCACATCGTGCTGCTGGGTCTTCTCGCCGTCGCGGTCGGCTTCTCCTGGCAGTTCATCGCCGGCGTCGTCACCGGTGACCCGAGTGCGTACATGGAGACGGAGCTGTCGTGGCGGCGCGGCTGGATCGGCGAGGGCGGCTTCGTCCCCTTCGACGGGTTCGTCCAGGCGGCGGCCCTGTGGTTCCGGCTGTGGGGCCTGCCCGAGGTGCTCGGCTACATCGCACTCGTCGTGGCGGTCGTGGCCGTCGCGGCGCTGCTGCTGTTCGAGCCGCACGTGCGCCGTCTGGGCGTCGAGGTGCGGCTGTGGTCCGGCGCGTATCTGCTGTACCTGCTGCTCGTGTTCTTCCCGCAGTCGAGCATCTTCCGACTGCTCCTGCCGCTCGCGCCGCTCTACGGTGCGCTGGCGCTGCCGCCGCACCGGCTCTGGCGCGCGGGGATGCTGCTGCTCGGTCTCGTCGGCCAGTGGTGGTGGATCTATCAGATGCTCGCGCTCGGGAACACGTACACACAGATCCCGTGAGAATGACGCCGCGGCACGCCGCGTTCGGCCACTGTCTCGGCTTACCGATAAACTTGACAGGTAGTCCGATGACGAAAAGGAGCCCGCGATGGCAGCCATGAAGCCGCGAACCGGTGACGGACCGATGGAGGCCGTGAAGGAGGGGCGCCTGATCATCGTGCGCGTTCCCCTCGAGGGCGGCGGTCGACTCGTCGTCTCGGTCAATGACGAAGAGGCCAAGGAACTGCACGGCGTGCTCGGCGGCGTGGTCGGCGCGGCCTGAGTTCCTCCGATACGAGAGAAGGGTCGGTCTTCGGACCGACCCTTTCCCGTCCCCCGGTGCCGGACCGCGCGCTCAGCGCGCGTCGGCGGCGACGGTCGTCAGCTGCAGGAGCCCCTCGCCCACGATCGACAGCGCGCCCAGCACGGCGGGGGAGGACTGGGTCTCCTGGATGAGGGTGCGGAACGCGGTCGTCACCGGGTCGCGACGCACGGGGTCGGCGACCGCTCCGCCGGCGAGCACGCGCGGGATCAGCACGGTGCCCCCGGCCCGCACGAGGCGCAGGCCGTGCTCGACGTGGTCGATGACGCCTTCCGGATCGGCATCCACGAGCACGATGTCGTAGGACGCCTCGTTCATGCGGGGGAGGACCTCCGTCGCCCGTCCGGCGATGAAGCGCGCGCGTGCCGGCGGGACCTTCGCATCCGCGAAGGCGACGCGGGCGGCGGCGAGATGCTCCGGCTCCTTGTCGATCGTCGTCAGCGTCGCCCGGGGGGCGCCGTGCAGCAGCCAGAGGCCGGAGACGCCGGCCCCCGTGCCGATCTCGACGATGTTGAGGGCGGCGGTCGTGGCGGCGATGACGGCGATCTGCGCGCCGACGGCGGGGCTGATCGGATCGGCGCCGAGCTCGAGCGCGTGTGCACGGGCGCGCTCGATCGCCTCGGGTTCGACGGTGATCTCGTCGACGTACCTGCGGATCGCGTCCTGATCGGCCATGTTCATCCTCCGCCCCCAGCGTACGGTGCCGGTCGCGTCGCGGCGGGCAGGCGCACGGGTAACCTGGAGTCATGTTCTTCGGCCTCGACTGGGACAAGCTCGTCCTGATCCTGATCGTGGCCGCCCTCCTGGTCGGACCCGAGCGGCTGCCGCATTACGCCGAGACGCTCGCCAAGCTGACCGTGCGCGCCCGCGAGTGGCTGAGCGGTGCGAAGACGCGCGTCAAGGACGAGCTGGGCGAGGACTTCGACGACGTCGAGTGGCGCAAGCTCGATCCCCGCCAGTACGACCCGCGCCGCATCATCCGCGACGCGCTCCTCGACGACGCTCCGGTGCCCGCCGTCCGCGCGGCCGCCGTCGGCACGGCGATCGCCGCCACCTCGCCGACGCCGCTCACCCCCGCCTTCGATCCCGAGCTCGACGTCCCCTACGACGACGAGGCCACCTGACCGGCCGGCCGCTCAGCGCAGGGTGAGCGGCAACGATCTGCCGGCGAGGCCTCGCGGAGCGCGCGCCAGAGCGTCGGCCACCGCCGTGATGGCCCGCGCGGCAGGATCGTCCGGATCGGCGACCACGATCGGCACGCCCTCGTCGCCGCCGCGGCGCAGCCCCACGCTCAGCGGAACGGAGGCGAGCAGCGGCACGTCGTGTCCGGCACTCGACAGGGATGCCGCGACCGCCGCGCCGCCGCCGGCGCCGAACAGGTCGAGCACGCTGCCGTCGGGGAGCGTCATCGCGGCCATGTTCTCGACGACACCGATGACGCGCTGCCCGGTCTGCGCCGCGACGAGTCCGCTGCGCACCGCGACGTCGGAGGCGGCGGTCTGCGGCGTCGTGACGACGAGGACGTCGGCGTGGGGGAGCAGCTGGCCAACCGAGATGGCCACGTCTCCCGTTCCCGGGGGCATGTCGATGAGGAGGATGTCGAGGTCGCCGAAGTAGACGTCGGTGAGGAACTGCTGCACGGTGCGATGGAGCATCGGCCCGCGCCACGCGACCGCCGCCGAGACCGGTTGGTCGCGCGGCAGGAACATCCCGATGGAGATGGCCTTCACGCCGAAGGCCACCGGCGGGAGCATGAGGTCGTCGATCCGGGTCGGCGCGGGCGGGCGACCCTCGGCATCCACGAGACCCAGCAGCGCCGGGATCGAGAAGCCGTGCACGTCCGCATCGATGAGACCGACGGCGAGACCGCGGGCGGCCAGGCCGACGGCGAGGTTCGCCGTGAGACTCGACTTTCCCACGCCGCCCTTGCCGCTGGTGACCGCGATGACGCGGGTCAGCGAGTCGGGGCCGAACGGCATGCTGCGCGCCGCGCGGCCTCCGCGCAGGCGCGCCGTGAGCTCCTGGCGCTCCGCGGGCGTCATGACCCCGACCGCGATCTCGACGGTCGCGATGCCCGGCACGCTCGCCGCGGCGGATCGCACCTCGCGCTCGATCCGGTCGGCGGCGGGGCAGCCGACGATCGTCAGCGCGATCCCGACGTCGGCGCGGTCGCCGACGACACGGACATCTCGCACCATGTCGAGCTCCGAGAGCGGACGGCGCAGCTCGGGGTCCATGACCGCCCCGACCGCGCGCTGCACGGCGTCGCGGCGGAGCGCGTCCGGATCGTCGTGCGCCTGCGGCGCCGTCATGAGGGCTCGGGGGCCGTGCCCGGGGTCGACGGCGACGTCTCGCGCGACTCCTCGAGCGACTCGAGCAGCGCCTTGAGCTCATGACGCAGCACGTCGCGGGTGACCACGTGCTCCGAGACGTCCGTCATAGCCATCCGCAACGCGACGACCTCGCGCGCCAGGTACTCCGTGTCGGCGAGATTGCGCTCGGCGCGCTGGCGGTCCTGCTCGATCTGGACGCGGTCGCGGTCGTCCTGCCGGTTCTGCGCGAGAAGGATCAGCGGGGCCGCGTAGGAGGCCTGCAGCGACAGGATGAGCGTCAGCAGCGTGAAGTTGTTCTCCGCCGCGTCGAACTGGATGTCGCGCGGCATCACCGAGTTCCACCACAGCCACACGATGACGAACACCGACATCCCGATGAGGAAGCCGGAGGTGCCCATCGCCCGCGCGAACGCCTCCGAGAAGCGGCCGAACCGGTCGCGCGAGGGCTGGGGCGTGCGGTTGAGCATGCCGGCGCGCCCGCGCGGCGCGTCCAGCGAGGGGATGCGGCGGTCTTTCGCCTTGGCCATCAGGGCCTCCTCGGGATCGTCGCGGTGGTGGCGGGGACGACGAGCGGATCGTCGGTGCCGTCATGGGAACGCCAGTCCTCCGGCAGCAGGTAGTCGAGCACGTCGTCGACGCTCACGGCGCCGACGAGCCGATGCGCCGGGTCGACCACCGGCAGGGAGACGAGGTTGTAGCTCGCGAGCAGGCGCGCGACCTCGGCGGCGGAGGCGGTCACCGGCACGGGATCGAGCGTGTCGTCGATGATGGCGCCGAGCCGTTCGTGCGGAGGATAGCGCAGCATCCGCTGGAAATGGACGGTTCCCAGCAGCCGGCCGGTCGGTGTCTCGTACGGCGGGAGGGTGACGAAGACGGCCGCCGCGAGGGCGGGGTGCAGCTCGTGGCGGCGGATGAGCGCGAGCGCCTCGGCCACGGTCGCATCGGCCGACAGCACGATCGGCTCGCTCGTCATCAGACCGCCGGCGGTGTCGGGCCCGTACTTGAGCAGGGCGCGGACGTCTTCCGCCTCCTCGGGCTCCATCAGCTCGAGGAGCTCCTCGCGCTGGTCCTCGGGCAGCTGCGCGAGGACGTCGGCGGCGTCGTCCGGCTCCATCTGATCGAGGATGTCCGCGGCGCGCTCATCGCCGAGCGCCTCGAGGATGTGGACCTGCTCGTCCTCCGGCATCTCCTCCAGCGCGTCCGCGAGACGGTCGTCAGACAACTCCTCGGCGACCTCGAGCAGCCGTTCCTCGGGAAGGTCGAGGAGCGTGTTGGCGAGGTCGGCGGGCTTGAGCTCCGAGAACGTCGCGACGAGCTGCTCGGCGGACTGCGCTTCGCCGGGCACGGCCTGCTCGCGGACGTCGCCCCAGTTGGCGAAGGTCGTCGGACCCTTCGCGAACGGGGAGGCGCTCGTCCGGGGCTTGCGCAGGAAGAGCTGCCCGATGTCCCACTCGCCGAGGCGGTTGCGCTCGATCGCCGCGTCTTCGATGACGGCGTGGCCGGAGCCGTCGGTGAAGTACACCTTGCGCCCGAGCATCTCGCTCATCACGCGCACCTCGCCGCCGCGCTGCTGGAAGCGGCGCACGTTGATGAGGCCCGTCGTGATCACCTGTCCGGACTGGATCGAGGTGACGCGTCCGATCGAGAGGAAGACGTGCCGGCGCCCGGGGATCTCGACGACGAGCCCCACGACACGCGGCGGGTCGTCTTTTCGGTAGATGACGACGACGTCCCGGACCTTGCCGAGACGATCGCCCGCGGGGTCGAAGACGGTGCAGCCCACCAGCCGTGCCACGAAAACCCTCTGCGTACTCACTCGACCAGCGTAGTCCGCGCGCCCTCCGCGAGGCCGACGCGCAGCGTGCGCATGACAAGATGGTCGGGTGAGCATGTTGGGCGGAATCCCCCAGGAGCAGGGCGAGAAGATCGCCGACTACGCGACGTATCCCGCCGCGCAGAAGGCCGTCTCGCAGCTCGTCGAAGCAGACATCCCGGCGCGCGACATCGCGATCGTCGGCCATGGCCTGCGATCGGTGGAGACCGTCACCGGCCGCCTCGGCTACGCCGCCGCCGCGCGATCGGGCGCCATCAACGGCATCCTGCTCGGTCTCCTCTTCTCCGCGATCTTCGTGCTGGGCACGCCGAACGCCGCGATCCAGCTCTTCGTGGGCGTCATGCTCGTCGGCATCGCCCTCGGGATGCTGATGAGCATCGTCACCTACTCGATCGTGCGCCGCCGTCGCGACTACACCTCCGTCACGCAGGTGCTCGCCGACCGGTACGAGGTCACCGTGCTGCCACGCAGCATCCATCGTGCGCGTGAGGTCGTGGGCCGGACGGTCGCGCCCGCGCCGGCGCAACCCGTGCACCCCTCGCCGGCCGCGCCCGTACCCGGGCCGGCCGCACCTCCCCAGTACGGAGAACGGATCGATCCGCCGCAGTACGGCGAGCGCATCGACGGCGAGGGCCGTCCGGCCGCCGCGCCGGACGCACCCCCCTCCGACGAGGACCGCGACACGGGGTCGGCCGCCGCGGAGCGGTGATGGAGGTCGCGCTGCCCGCGGGCGTCGTCACCGTCTCGACCGCGCTGTCGGCGGCGGAGAGCCCTTGGGCGGTCATGGCCCTGGCCCACGGCGCGGGCGCGGGCATGGACCATCCGTTCTTGGTGGGGTTCGCCGATGCGCTGGCCGCGGAGGGGGTCGGCGTCCTCCGCTTCGCGTTCCCGTATGCGCAGGCGGGGCGGCGGATGCCGGGACCGGCCGCTCATGCCGTCGCCGCGTGGACCGCGGCCGTCGCCGCCGCCGGCGCGGCGGTCGCCGGGGTCCCGCTGTTCGCGGCGGGAAAGTCCTACGGCGGGCGCATGGCGTCGATGGCGGCCGCCGACGGCGTGATCTCGCCCGCCGGACTCGTCTACCTCGGCTACCCGCTGCATCCGCCGGGCGCCCCGGAGAAGCTGCGGGCGGCGCACCTGCCGTCCGTCGCGGCGCCGCAGCTGTTCGTCGAGGGGACGGTCGACCCGTTCATCCAGCCGCGGGCGCAGTTCGAGGAGGTCGTCGCGACGTGCCGCGACGCCTCGGTCGTGTGGGTCGACGGCGGCGGGCACTCCTTCGAGGTGAAGGGACGCCGACGTCCGGCCGCCGAGGTGGGCGCCGGCCTCGCGGCGTCGGTGGTGCCGTGGCTGCGCGCGCAGGCGCGGGATGCCGCGATCAGCTCGTGACGGTGCGTCCCGCGATCCAGGCCTCGACCTCGTCCGCCGTGCGCGGGATCGCGGCCGAGAGGTTCACGGGGCCGTCCGCCGTCATGAGGACGTCGTCCTCGATGCGCACGCCGATGCCGCGGTACTCCTCCGGAACGGTGAGGTCGTCGATCTGGAAGTACAGGCCCGGTTCGATGGTGAACACCATCCCCGGCTCGAGCACGCCGTCGTAGTACATCTCGCGGCGTGCCTGCGCGCAGTCGTGCACGTCGAGACCGAGGTGGTGGCTCGTGCCGTGCACCATGTAGCGGCGGTGCTGCCCACCGGCGTCGGCGTCGAGGGCTTCCTCGGCGGTGACGGGAAGAAGACCCCATTCGGCGACGCGGGCGGCGATCACGCGCATCGCGGCCTCGTGCACCGCGCGGAACTTCACGCCGGGTCGGGCGGCCGCGAAGGCGGCGTCGGCGGCTTCACGGACGGTCTCGTAGATCGTGCGCTGGATGGGGGAGAAGGTGCCGTTCACGGGAAGCGTGCGCGTGATGTCGGCCGTGTAGAGGCTGTCGACCTCGACGCCGGCGTCGATGAGGATGAGATCGCCGGGCACGACGGCGCCGTCGTTGCGCGTCCAGTGCAGGTAGCAGGCGTGCGGGCCGGACGCGGCGATCGTGTCGTAGCCCTCGCCGTTGCCGTCGACGCGTGCGCGGTGGTGGAACACGCCCTCGACGGCGCGCTCTCCGCGCGGCGTGGCGATGATGCGCGGCAGGTCGGCGACGATGTCGTCGAATCCGCGGGCGGTCACCTCCACCGCGAGGCGCAGCTGGGCGATCTCGTACTCGTCCTTGATGAGTCTCAGCTCGGACACGAAGCGGGTCAGCTCGTCGTCCTCGTCCAGGACGAGGTCGCCCTCCCCGGGCGCGAACGCGTCGATGTGGGCGGTCGCGATGCCGAGGTCGCTCGCGACGCCGTCCAGCGCCGGCCGCGGCCCGATCCAGAACTCGCCGATCGTCGCATCGCCGTAGAACTCCGAGGTGGTGCGGTCGGCGCGCTCGCGCAGGTAGAGGGTGACATCGTGGCCCGAGCCACCGGCCCGCGGGTCGAAGACGAGCACCGACTCGGGCACGCTGTCGCTCGCCCAGCCGGTCAGGTGCGTGAAGGCCGAATGGGCGCGGAACGGGTAGTCGGTGTCGTTCGACCGCTGCTTGTAGGTGCCGGCGGGCAGCACGAGGCGGCGCCCGGGGAACGCGGCGGACACGGCCGCGCGGCGTGCGGCGGTGTAGGGCGCCTGCTCGCGCGGCGGGGGAGTGAGGTCGGGGCGATCCGCCCACCCGGTCGAGATCGTCTCGAGGAAGCCCCGCGGGAACGGCTGCTTGCGGTTGGTGTTCTCGGTGGAGGTGACGGCGGTGTCGGTCGTGGCGCTCTCGCTCGTGCTCATGCCCTCCAGTCTCGCACCTCCGCTCACCCGTCGGCGGGCTGTGTGGCGTCGCGCACGTCGTATTGCACGATCAGGGGGCGGTGGTCGCTGCCGCTCGCGTCGAGGGAGCCGAGCACGACCGATCCGGTCGCCTCCCAGCGGTCGGTCGCCATGATGTGATCGATCGGCGTGCCGAGGAGGGCGGGCCACGCCGTCGACCAGGTGCCGACCCCGCCCGAGCCGGTCTGCGCCGCGGCATCCGTGCAGCGTCCGAGGTCGCCCCCGTCGACGCCCAGTCGCGCCATGTGATCGACCGTCGCATTGAAGTCGCCCGCCATGATCACGTCGTCGCTGGCGCACTGGTTCGCGACCCACTCCAGGTCGCCCCGCCAGTCCTCCATGCGGTCCTGGCGCGGAGCGACCGCGTGCACGGCGACGATCGTCGGCCCGCTGCCGTCGACCGGCATCGCCACCACGCTGGGCACCGCGGAGGTGTTGGTCGCGCCGTCGGAGGTGGACGCGACGACGGCGTAGTCGCCGAGCGTGGGCGAGATGAGCAGCGTCGTCGAGTTGGCGGCCCAGTCGGGGTAGCCGGGACGCTCCCCGTAATTCTCGTGGTGGGCCCACATGGGCGAGCCCATCTCGCGCATCGCGATGGCGACCGCCTCGCCCGTCTCGATCGTCGTCTCGGGGAGGGCCACGATGTCGGCGCGCATCGCGACGGCCGTCTGGGCGATCAGCTGCGCGTCGGTCGCGGCGCCGGCCGTGTTCCAGGTCATCACGCGGATGGACGTGTCGGTGGGCTCGGGGAGCGTGCCCGACCCGAGGCCCCGCGACAGCAGGATGCCGCCGTTCACGAGGCCGGCGACGAGGGCGATGATCGCGATCGTCCCGGCGAACGCCCGCAGCGGCCGCGCGAGGGCCAGCAGCAGCCCGAGCACGAAGACGACGCCGAAGACGATGACGACGACCCCGCGCAGGGAGACGATCTGCGCGAACGGGAAGGTCTGCTCGAGGCGGAAGAACTGCGGCCAGGTGACGACGGCCGCGGCGATCGCCGCGGCCACGGTGATCAGGATTCCGAACAGGCGCAGCACGTCAGGACTCTACGACAGTGCCCCTGAGAGTTCCCGGACCGTCGCCTCGACTCTGGCTACGCGCCGCCTCGTCCCGGCCTCGTGTCCGCGCCGACGGTACGCTCGTGGCATGGTCGTGTCGCAGGGGGAGCATCGGGCGCTCCGCTTCCGCGGGCCGAGCGACCTCCACCTGCACTCGGACCACTCCGACGGCACGGAGCCGCCGGCCCGGGTGATGGCCGCCGCGCACGCCGCCGGACTGCATACCGTGGCGCTGACCGATCACGACACGACCTCCGGCTGGACCGAGGCGGCCGAGGCGGCCGGCTCGCTCGGGATGACGTTCCTCCCCGGCATGGAGCTGTCGGCACGGCACGAGTGGCGCAGCATCCATGTGCTGGCCTACCTGTTCGACCCCGAGCACCCCGGCCTGCGCGCCCTCACCGACCGCATCCGCCACTCGCGCCTGACGCGGGCGCAGACGATGGCGGAGCGCATCGGCCGCGACTACGAGCTGACCTGGGACGACATCGTCGCCCAGACGGCCGTGGGGGCCACCGTGGGGCGTCCGCACCTGGCCGACGCGCTCGTCGCGCGCGGCTACGTGCGCGACCGCGGTGAGGCCTTCGCCGGCATCCTGCATCCGGGCAGCGACTACTACGTCGACCTCTACGCCCCCGACCCCGTGACCGCGGTCGCGACGGTGGTGGATGCCGGTGGTGTCCCCGTGATCGCGCACCCCGCGGGGCGCGGCGGGCTCCTGCCCGAGCCGCTCATGGACCGGATGCTCGCGGCCGGCCTGGCCGGCTTCGAGCTCGGTCACCGCGAGAACCGGGAACCGGCGCTCGGCGCACTGCGGGAGCTCGCGCAGCGCCGAAATCTGCTCGTGACGGGATCGAGCGACTACCACGGGCTGGGAAAGCCCAACCAGCCGGGGGAGTTCACCACAGACGACGACGTGGTCGCGCGCATCATCGCCGCCGCCCGCGGGAGCGACCCCGTCTTCCCCTGACGTCGCGTATTCCGGATGCAGCAACCCACCCCCCTCGAACGGCGGATCGACGCCGCGGCCCACCGGCTGCTGCGCGGTGCTCCGGAGAGCGGCATCCGTGCCTTTCTCGTCGAGGCGGCGGTGTTCGTGGTCAAGCAGGCGTGGGCGTGCGTCTTCGGCGCCGCGCTTCTCGCGGTCATCGTCGCGGCCCGGTTGTGGTGGCCCGACGACGCGGCGCTCGCCCGCAACGATGCGCTGACGATCGCCGCCGTGCTCATCCAGATCGGGATGCTGGTGGGGCGCCTCGAGACGGGGCGCGAGCTGTGGGTGATCGTGCTGTTCCACATCACCGGCACCGGGATGGAGTTGTTCAAGACGGACGTCGGCTCGTGGTCGTACGCCGCCGAGGGCGTGCTGCGCCTCGGGGGCGTGCCCCTGTTCAGCGGCTTCATGTACGCGGCCGTCGGCTCGTACATGGTGCGGGTCTACCGCCTCTTCGACCTCAGCTTCGTGCGCTACCCGCGTCGGTGGGCGACCACGGTCGTCGCGGCGCTGATCTACGTCAACTTCTTCTCGCACCACTACGTCTGGGACCTGCGCTGGCTGCTCCTGCTGGCCGTCGCCGCGCTGTGGCTGCCGACGGTGATGCACGCGCGCATCTGGCGGCGGACGCTCCGGCTGCCGCTGCTCGCGGCCTACGCCGGGGTCGCCCTGTTCATCTACCTCGCCGAGAACATCGCGACCTGGGCCGGGGCGTGGCTCTACCCCGACCAGCTCGACGGATGGCACCCGGTGTCGCTCACCAAGCTCGTGTCGTGGTTCCTGCTGATGATCGTGTCGGTCGTGATGGTCACGTGGGTGTACCCGCCCCGACCACCGTCGGCGACGCCGGGGTCGCGGAAGTCGCGGAAGTCGCGGAAGAGCCCGGGGAGGAGTGACCGTCGACGACCTTCATGACCCGACGCTATCGGCGACCTCCGACATCCAACCCGGTGTCGGAGGCGGCCGGGCGGGGCCGAATCAGGCTCCGGCGACGGGGGGCGTAGCGGGAGCGCCACCCCCGGAACCACGCCGACGGCGGCGGCGGCGCGCGGGCGCGGGCTTGCCGTCGTGGTGCTCCGTGCCGGCGCCGTCGTGCGTGCCGGCACCGTCGGCCGAGCGAGGGGCGTCCACGGTCGAGACGGCGGCGGCATCCGTGCTCTCCGACGCGCCCTCGGCGAACGTCGCGCCGACCACGGACGATCCCGAACGGCGCCGACGGCGACGGCGGGTGCCGGCCTCGGCGGATCCTTCCGCCGCGGCATCCGTGGCGCGCTCCGGGGCGGGGCGCTGCGTGCGCACCGTCTCGGTCTTCGGCGCCTTCGCGAGGCGGCCCTTGGTCCCGGCGGGGATGTCGAGGTCGGTGTAGAGGTGGGGACTCGACGAGTAGGTCTCGACCGGCTCGGGCTGACCGAACTCGAGCGCGCGGTTGATCAGCGCCCACTTGTGGAGGTCGTCCCAGTCGACGAACGTGACGGCGATGCCGGTCTTGCCCGCGCGGCCGGTGCGGCCGGCGCGGTGCAGGTAGGTCTTCTCGTCGTCAGGGATGGTGTGGTTGATGACGTGGGTCACGTCGTCGACGTCGATGCCGCGCGCGGCGACGTCGGTCGCGATGAGCACGTCCTTCTTGCCTGCCTTGAAGGCGGCCATCGAGCGCTCGCGCGCCTCCTGGCTCATGTCGCCGTGGACGGCTCCGGCGTTGAAGCCGCGGTCGTTCAGCTCGTCGACGAGCTTCTGGGCGGCGCGCTTGGTGCGCGTGAACACGACGGTCTTGCCGCGACCCTCGGCCTGCAGGATGCGCGCGATGACCTCGTCCTTGTCGAGCGAGTGCGCCCGGTAGACGAGGTGCTTGATGTTCGCCTGCGTCAGACCCTCGTCGGGATCGGTGGCACGGATGTGGATCGGGTTGCTCATGAACCGACGGGCGAGGGCCACGATCGGTCCCGGCATGGTGGCCGAGAACAGCTGGGTGTGGCGCACCGGCGCCACCTTCTGGAAGATCTTCTCGATGTCGGCCAGGAAGCCGAGGTCGAGCATCTTGTCCGCCTCGTCGAGCACGACCTCCACCGCGCCCGACAGGTCGAGCAGTCGCTGGTTGTTGAGGTCGATGAGGCGGCCGGGGGTGCCCACGACGATCTGCGCGCCGGCCTTCAGCTGGTCGATCTGCCCCTCGTAGGCCTTGCCGCCGTAGATCGCGACGACGCTCGTGGAACGGTTCTGCGTGAGCATGTCCATGTCCTCGTAGACCTGGACGGCGAGCTCGCGCGTGGGAACGACGATGAGCGCCTGCACGCCCGGAGCCGGGTCGAGTCCGAGGCGCTGGACGACGGGGATGCCGAAGCCGAAGGTCTTGCCCGTGCCCGTCTTGGCCTGGCCGATGATGTCCTGGCCGGGCAGCCCCAGGGGGATGGTCTGCTCCTGGATGGGGAAGGCGTCCACGATGCCCTTGGAGGCGAGCGCCTCCACGATGTCGGGGTCGATTCCGAGCTCAGCGAATGTCGTCACGATACGTGCCTGTCTGGCGGTGAGAAGCCGCCGGTGAGGAGGTCCACGCCTTCTACTCATCCGCAGGCGCGGGGGTCCCGATCCGTCGCCGGGACCAGACCAGCCTAGCGGAGCGGGCGCCGCGTCCCTCGGAAGCGGCGCCGCGACCTCTAGGCTGGGGACGTGGTGACCTGGCCCTGGCAGCGGGAGCGCACCGTGGCGCGCACGCTCCGCGTGCGTTCGCGCGGCGACTTCGGAGACGTCCGACGCGTGGACTTCGAGGAGCTCGCGCCCGACGTCGACACGTTCCTCGGGCAGGCCGCCTACCTGCAGCTCGGGTACTTCGAGACCCTCAGCGAACTGATCGCCCCCACGCCGGAGCTCACCCAGAAGGAGTCGATCTCCGTGGCGGCCGGTGCGGCGCTGCAGAAGCACCGCGCCCTCCTGACGATCATCCGCGACCGCGGCGACGACCCGCTCGATCTCATGCTGCCCTTCCGCGAGCCCCTCGACGCCTTCCGCCGGGCGACCCACGGCGCCCGGCATCTGCAGACGATGCTGTCGGTGCACATCACCGCGGGGATGCTGGACGACTTCTACCTCGCACTGTCGTCGAGCTACGGCTCGACGGGACGCCGCGTCGCCGACGTGCTGCGTGCCGACGACGACCGGCAGGCGCTGGCGGGCATCCTCGCGGATGCGATCGCCGCCGACGAGCAGTGGAAGTCGCTGCTCGCCCTCTGGGGGCGACGACTCGTCGGCGACACGCTGCTCATCGCGCGCGGCGCGCTGCGGCCGCAGACCCTCGACGCTGCGGAGGAACGCAAGGTCGAGCCGGTGTTCACCGACCTGCTCGGCGCGCATTCTCGTCGTATGGCCGCGATGGGCCTCGACGCGTAGCGGCCCGGAGCCGGGCTCAGGAGATCTTGAGGCGCAGACGTTCGCGTGCGTCGTGCGTGGCACGCCGACGCGTCAGCACCGCCAGCACGGCCGGGACGACGATGACGGGGACGGCGAGCGAGACGATCCACAGCCAGGGGCTCAGCGTCGTCAGACCCGCCCAGGTCATGACCATCCAGACGAAGCCACCCAACAGCGCGCCCAGCACCGGCGCCAGCGCCGCACCCCGCGAGGTGCGCCCGGGCATCAGGTAATGGAGCACGCCGCCGTAGGCGCCGCCGAAGATGAAGGCGAGGAGGATGTCCACGGTGCGGGGACTCGCGATCAGGCGACGAAGCCGACGCGGCGGGACTCCTCGGTCCCGACCTCGATGAAGGTGATGCCCGCGGTGGGGACGATGTAGGTGTTGCCCTTGACGTCCGTGAAGGTGACGAACGACTCGTCCGACGCGAGCGCCTTCTGGACGGTGGTCGTCACGGCCTCCGCCGACAGGGCCGACTCGAAGCTGAGCTCTCGGGGGGTGTTCGCGATGCCGATGCGGATCTCCACGGTGACTGTGCCTCACTTCTCGTCGTGACCCGGCCGCCGAGGGCGATGCGGGGCGGGCCGGTGCGCCGGCCGCATGTCGACTCTACGACACCGCCGCGGGGCGCGGATCGCCGTTCGGGCCCCGCGGCGCTCGCTGTGCGCGAACGGCTGTGTCGGCGCTTCCGGCTACCGTGAAGAGCATGGATGGTGTGACGTGGGATGCCGCGCAGCGCGCCGTCATCGACCTTCCTCCCGCGGCGTCCGGTGTGGTCGTCGGCGCGCCCGGGTCGGGCAAGACGTCCACGGCGATCGCGCGCGTGGCCGCGCTGCTGCGCGGGCGTGATGAGGTCACCGGGCAGGGCGCCGGCGACGGTGGGGAGCCTGTCCTGGTGCCCGAGGAGATCGTCGTGCTGACGCCGTCGCGCACCTCGGCGACGGCTCTGCGCGACCGGCTCGCTCTCGCCGTCGGCATCCCGACCCGCGGCGCGCTCGCCCGCTCGGTGGTCGCCTTCGCCTACCAGATCGTGCGCGCGCACGCCGTCCACTCCGGCGCCGAGACCCCGCAGCTCCTCACCGGGCCCGACGAGGATCAGCTGATCGCCGACCTCCTCGACGGCGACGCCGCCGACGAACGCGAGGGCCTGATCCGCTGGCCCGCCTCGCTGCCCGCACCGGTGCGCGCGACCCGCGCGTTCCGCGCCGAAGTCCGCGCGCTGCTGGCCGAGTGCGCGCAGCTCGGGGTGTCGCCGGCCCGACTCGCCGACCTGGGCGCGCGCGACGATGTCGCGGAGTGGCGGGCCGCGGCATCCTTCGCGCAGGAGTACCTCGATGCCCGCGACGGCATGCGTCATGCGCATCGCGATGCCGCCGGCCTCGTCCGGGAGGCCCTCGGACTGGTCCGCACCCTGCCCGCGGGCTCGCCGGGCGTGGCGGCGGTGGAACGGCTTCGCGTCATCGTCGTCGACGATGCGCAGGAGCTCACCCTGGGCGGGGTCGAGCTGCTCGAGGCTTGCCGGGCGCGGGGGATCGCGGTCCTGGCGTTCGGCGATCCCGATGTCGGGTCGGGCACGTTCCGCGGGGCCAGCCCCGAGAACTTCGCGCGCCTCGCCGCGCGCTCGCCCCTCCACGTCCTCACCGAGGTCCACCGCGGCACCGCCGGGCAGCGCCGACTCGTCGCGGGCATCACCGGGCGCATCGGCGCCGCGGGCGTCGTGGCGCACCGGCGCCCGCCCGCCGCGGCCCCCGTGGAGGGTGACGACGACAGCGTCCGTGCCCTGACGGCGCGGTCGACCGCGGAGGAGCACGACGTCATCGCCCGCCTGCTCCGTGAGCGGCATGTGCACGACGGCGTGCCCTGGGCGCAGTGCGCCGTGATCGCGCACGACAGCCGGCAGGTCGCGACCCTGGAGGCGGAGCTGGCCGCCCGTGAGGTGCCCACGCGCACCAACGGCCAGCGTCCGCTCGCGCAGGCGCGCGCAGTCGCGGACCTGCTGCGCGTCGTCCTGCTGGCCGACGTCGATCCGAGCGGATGGAGCCTCGACGACGCGATCGATGCGCTGCGGGCCGGCGGCATGGATCCCATCGAGATCCGGCGGCTGCGCACGGCGCTGCGCCACAGCGCTCTGGCGGCCCGATCGGGCGACGATGATCCGAGCGACGCGCCCGAGCCGACCAGCGGCGAGCTCCTGGTGTCGGCGCTCGCCCATCCGGTCGCGTTCGCCCTCCTCGACACGCGGGAGGGCCGCCGCGCCGAGCGGATCGCGACGACGCTGGCGGCCGTGCGCGCGCAGTGGGAGCTCGTGCGCACGGGGGGCGCCGACAGTCCGACGGCGCACGAACTGCTCTGGTCGGGGTGGGACGGCCTCGGCGTCGAGCGGACGTGGGCGGCCGCTGCGTCCGGCTCCGGACCCCTCGCGGCCCAGGCCGGGCGCGAGCTCGACGCCGTCGTCGCGCTCTTCCAGGCCGCCAAGCGCCACGGCGAGCGCGCCGACGGCACCTCGCCGGCCGCCTTCCTGCGCGGTGTGCTCGACTCCGACGTCGCGGAGGACCGTCTCGGCGACGGCGCCGTCGTGGATGCCGTCAGCATCCTGACGCCGGCCGGCTCCCTCGGGGCGGAGTTCGACACCGTCGTCGTCGCGGGGGTGCAGGACGGGATCTGGCCCAATCTGCGTGCGCGCGGGGGACTCCTGCAGACCTGGCGTCTCGCGGGCGCGACGCTCAGCGATCGTGGCGAGGTCGGCGTCGGCGCGCTCGATCGGCGCCGAACCGTCCTCCACGACGAGCTCCGTCTGTTCGCCCGGGCCTGCTCGCGCGCCCGGCGACGGCTGGTCGTCACGGCCGTCGACGACGACGACACCGGCCCCAGCGCGCTGTTCGAGCTCCTGCCGCCGCGGCAGACGGCGGCATGGTCGGCCGAACACCCGCTGACGCTGCGCGGGCTCGTCGCGCAGCACCGCCGCACGCTCACGGAGGGCGCCGCCGGGGGGCACGGCATCCGCGGCGATCGGTCGTCGTCGCGGGAGTACGCGGCCTCCCAACTCGCCGCCCTCGCCGCGGCGGGGGTTCCCGGAGCGGCACCGGAGCAGTGGTACGGGATCGCCCCCTCGACGTCGTCGGCGCCCCTTCGCGATCTGACACAGGAGGACGTGCGGGTCTCGCCGTCGCGGCTGCAGACGCTCGAGGAGTGCCAGCTCAACTGGCTGCTGTCGGATCTCGGTGCCGACACCGGCGGCGCAGTGGCCGGTCTGGGCACGCTCGTGCATGCCGCGATGGAGCACGCCGAGGGCAGCGACGAGGAGGCCCTGTGGGCGGTCGTCGACGCGCGCTGGGGCGAGCTGGAGTTCGAGTCGGCGTGGCGCGATCGCGCCGAGCGGGCGAGGGCGCGCGAGCTCGTGCGGCGATTGGCGGTCTACCTGCGACGCTTCGATGCGGCCGGCGGCACCCTCATCGGCGCCGAGCCGCATTTCGAGGTGGCCGTCGCCCTCGACCCGCCGGGTCCGCACGGCGCCGTCGTCAGCGGCTACATCGACCGCGTCGAGCGCACGGCGGCCGACGAGGTCGTGATCGTGGACCTCAAGACCGGCAAGCGCGAGCCGCAGACCGACGCGAAGGTCGTGGACAACCCGCAGCTCGCCGCCTATCAGCTCGCGCTGGACGCCGGCGCCATTCCCGAGGCGCGGGGCCTCGTCTCGGGTGGCGCCAAGCTGCTCGTGCTCCGGCCCACCGCCGCGACGAAGGACTACGTCGAACCGCGCCAGCCTCCCATGGACGACCAGGCCCGCGACGCCTTCCTCGGTCGCGTGCGCGCCGCCGTCGAGATCATGAGCGGCACGGCGTTCTCCGCGCCCTACGAGGAGCACTGCCGCGACGACTACTCGTACGGCCTGTGTCGCATCCACACGGTCGGCGCGGTGAGCGCCTCGTGACATCGGTCAGCCCCGCCGCCCTCGCCGCCGCCCTCGGTCAGTTCCCGCCCACACCCGAGCAGGCGCGCGTGATCGCCGCGCCCCTGGCGCCGGCTCTCGTCGTCGCGGGAGCGGGCAGCGGCAAGACCGAGACGATGGCGGGACGCGTCGTCTGGCTGGTCGCCAACGGCCTCGTCTCCCGCGACGCGGTCCTGGGTCTCACCTTCACCCGCAAGGCCGCCGGCGAGCTGGCCGAGCGCATCCACCGCCGGCTGCATCGGCTCGCCGAGTTCGAGCGGCGGGGACTGGTCCCGCACCTCGACGCCCTGCACGCCGCGGGACGCCTGGATGCGCTCGGCGAGCTGGAACGCTCCGGAGCGCCCGAGGGGAGGCGCCACGATCTGCTGGCGGAGCTCGCCGCGGCATCCGGCGCGGTCCCCGTCCCGGCGGACGAGGGGGCGGACAGTCTGCTCGATCGGCCCACCGTCGCCACCTACAACAGCTTCGCCGACGCGATCGTCCGCGAGCACGCCGTGCGGCTCGGGCGCGACGCCGAAGCCGCCGTGCTCAGCGAGTCGGCGGCGTGGCTACTGATGCGCCGCGTCGTCCTCGACGCCGACGACGTGCGCCTGGAGGGCCGCGAGGAGGCTCTGCGATCGATCGTCGACGGCGCGCTGCGCATCGCCCGCGATGCGGCGGACAATCGGGTCGATCTCGACGAGCTCGCCCTCTTCCCCGCCCGGTTCGCGGACGTCCTGCAGCGTCCGTCCACGTCCGCGCGGGTCACGGTCTACGCCGATGTGGCGAAGGCCGCCACGGCGGTGAGTGGGCTGGAGGTGCTCGTCGACCTGGCCCGCGAATACGGGCGGCGCAAACGCCGGCTGGGTGTCATCGACTTCTCGGATCAGGTGGCGGGCGCGTGCGACATCGTCGACGCGCATCCGGTCGTGGGGGCCGAACTGCGCGAGCGCTACCGCGTCATCCTGCTCGACGAGTACCAGGACACGTCGGTGGTGCAGACGCAGCTGCTGGCGGCGGTCTTCCGGGATGCCGCCGTGATGGCCGTCGGCGACCCGCATCAGTCGATCTACGGCTGGCGCGGTGCGAGCGCCGGCAACCTGGGCGGGTTCGCGAGCGCCTTCAGCACCGACGACGATGCCGGCATGTACTCGCTGATGACCAGCTGGCGCAACAGCGTCGACGTGCTGACCGCCGCCGGCGCCGTGCTGGCCCCTCTCGCCGAGCGCGTTCCGGTGCCGGTCGCGCCGCTGCGGCCACGCCCCGGCGCCGAGCGGGGCCATGTCGAGGTGCATCTCGACGGCGACATCGACGCCGAAGCCGACCGGGTCGCGGAGTGGTTCACACGGGTGCGCCGCGAACGCGAGGGCGAGGGGCGCCCCACGACGGGGGCGGTGCTGCTCCGCAGCAAGATGCACATGGTCCACTTCGCCGACGCGCTCGGGCGCCGCGGCATCCCGCATCGGATCCTGGGACTCGGGGGACTGCTGTCGACTCCGGAGGTCGTGGACGTCGTGTCCGCGCTCCGTGTGATCAGCGACCCGCGCGCCGGATCGGCGCTCATCCGTCTGCTCGCCGGTCCGCGGTGGAGGATCGGCGTCGCCGACCTGCGGGCGCTGGCGGAGCTGTCGCGCCGCATCGCGCGACACGACGCGGCGCTGCAGCCGCTGGCCCCCGAGGTCGTCGAGCGGATGCGCGCATCCGCCGGCGACGAGCAGGGCTCACTCGTCGACGCGGTGGACTTCTTCCTGCGCCACGGACCCGATCACGGGTGGCTCGCCGACATCACCCCTCCGGCCCGTGAGCGGCTGCGCGACGCGGCGGCCGTCTTCGCCGGGCTGCGGCGGCAGGCCGCCCTGCCGATTCCCGAACTGGTGCGCATGATCGAGCTGGAACTGCGCCTGGACATCGAACTCGCCGCGAACGAGGCCCGCGGTCCCGCGCGGGTGGCGAGCGATCAGCTGCGCGCGTTCGTCGACGAGCTGCACGGCTTCCTCGCGACGGACGAGCGCGGGTCGCTGCCGAGCCTTCTGGCGTGGCTCGACCACGCCGAGCGGCTCGACGAGTTCGCGCCGCGCACGGAGCCCCCGGAGGACGACGTGGTGCAGCTGCTCACGATCCACGGGTCGAAGGGACTCGAATGGGATGCCGTGGCCGTCGTCCGCCTGGTGGAGGACGAGCTGCCCACGCGGCCGAAGGACACGCGCGGCTGGCTCGGCTTCGGCGTGCTGCCCTACGAGTTCCGCGGTGACGCCGAGTGGCTCCCCGAGCTGCGCTGGCGGGCGGATCAGGCGCCGACCCAGCAGGACCTCGCCGCCGCGCTCGCCTCGTTCGTCGACGCCGGTCGTGCCCGCCAGCTCGAGGAGGAACGCCGACTCGCGTATGTGGCGGTCACCCGCGCCCGCGATCATCTGCTGTTGACGGGGTCGAGCTGGTCGGGAACCCGGTCGGCGCGCAAGCCCAGCCCGTTCCTCCGGGAGATCGCCGATGCCCTGGGCGCGGCGCTGGAGGTGCCGGAGGATGCGGGGGAGAACCCGTTCGAGGGCAGGCGCAGGATGCTGCAGTGGCCGCTCGACCCGCTGGGGGCGCGCCGCGAGGTCGTCGAGGCGGCGGCCGCCGCGGTGCGGGCCGCATCCGCGGCCGATCCGCCCGCCGTACCGTCGCGGGAGCTCGCCCTGCTGCTCGCGGAGCGCGACGCGCGCGAGCATCCCGTGCGCCCTCCCGCCCCGGTGCGCATCCCGGCGTCGCGCTTCAAGGACTACCTCGGCGATGCCCCCGCCCTCGCGCGCCCGCTGCCCGAGCGGCCCTACCGTCAGTCCCGGCTGGGGACCAGGTTCCATGCCTGGGTGGAGCAGCGCTCGGGGCTGGTCGGCGACGGCACGTCGCCGGACGACGTGCTCTGGCACGACGACGACGAACTCGCCCACGGCGACGCCGTCGGCATGACATCGGAGAGCGACGCCGACCTGCGACGCCTGCAGGAGGCCTTCCTCGCCTCCGAGTGGGCTCGGCTGCAGCCGCTGGAGGTCGAGACCGAGATCGACGTCACGATGGCGGACGCGCTGGGCGACGGCAGCCCGCACGTCGTGATCTGCAAGCTCGACGCCGTGTACCGCCGCGGGGACCGCATCGAGATCGTCGACTGGAAGACGGGGCGCGCACCGCGCACCGCCGCCGAGCGCGAGGAGCGTATGGTCCAGCTCCGCCTGTACCGCGCCGCCTATCACGCGCGGCACGGCGTCCCGTTGGAGTCGATCGACGTCGTGCTCTTCTACGTCGCGGACGGACTCATCCTGCGCGACTGAACGCCGGCGGGACGGCCGCCGGGCAGGACGGGCTCAGGCGGTCCCGGTCCAGCGGCGAAGCGCGTTGCGCGCCGCCGTGTCGCGGTCGATGTCGTCGGCGCTGGCCGGCGCACCGTCTTCGGCGGGGGCGAGGTCGTCCTCGCGCGCTGCGGGCGCGGTCACGGGGACATCGGCGGTGTGAACCGGCACGCGGCCGGTGGCCGCCGGCGCGGCGGACCACTCCGACAGCTCGATCGGGATGGTCTCCAGATGACTCGTCTCCGCCGAGCCGGCCTCGTTCTCGTCGGCGAGGAAGGCGGCGAGGGTGTCGGGGTCGAAGCTGTCGGTCTGCATGGACGTGTCGGCGGCGTCGCCGGCACCCGCCGGAACCCGCTGCGTCGCGGCGAGGGCCTCGTCGAGGGTGACGTCGTCGCGCGCGCGCACCGGCTCGTCGCGGACGCTGGCATCCAGCGACTCGAGCAGGGCCACGGCGTCGCCGACGACGGTGCGGTCGCCACTCTCGTGACCGTGGACGAGCCACTTCGCGAACTCGAGCTCGGCGTGCAGACGGGCGCGCTCGGAGAGCAGCGAGTCCGGCGCCCGATGCGAGCGGCGCGCGTACTCGTCGAGGACGTCGGCCTGGGCCGCCGGCGCCGAGGCCGTCCAGCGGAGGTCGATCGCCGGATCGCCGACGCCCAGCCCGCCCCACGACAGCAACCCGGTCACGACCGGTGCGCCGTCGGCGTCGTCCTCGAAGACGAAGGATGCCGGGTCGACCCCGCCCAGCACGACCGTCGTCTCGAACCGCCAGAGCGGGTCGGAGCCGAGCGCCGTGCTCCAGCGCCGCAGCAGCCCGAAGGGCAGCAGTCCGGTCGCCTCGGCGCGGTCCAGCAGTCGTTCGGCCTCGTCCCGCACCTGCCCGGACGTGAGCATCGGCAGGCCCGCGTCGCGGATCACCGTGACGGGCAGGTCGTGCACGGCCGCGATGGCCGCCGCGAGCGCGGTCGCGATGCCGCGTCCCGACGGCACGTGTGCGGCATCCACGCGGTAGCCGGGAAGGAGGGACTGCACGAGCGCGGCACGGCCGTCGACGCTCGTCTGCCCGAGCACGTCGGGGGCGCCGAACGGGAGCACTCCGCGCACGCCCGCCGTCAGAGAGGTCAGGGCGCGCGCCTCGGCCAGCAGGTCGTTCTGGGCCTCGTCGTTGACGGGAACGCGCACCACGACGCGCCGATCGTCGTCGAGGGTGGCGATGGCGCTGTCGTACCGGCCGGAGACGCCCTCGGTCAGCGGCGCCACACCGACCACCGCGACGCGAGGCAGAGCCGACGTGACCGACGCGGCTAGAGTGAGTGGTGAGCGTGCCATGCCCCCAGGGTAGGTGTGCCGCGCCCCGTCCCCGTGTGCGCCACGCCCGTCGAGGAAGGTCCCGGATGTCGCCATCGGCCGAGCCGCCTGTTTCCGTGCGTCTGCCCGCGCTCGCGCGCGGCGGCATCGATCGCTGTGCCGAGGAGCGCAGCGATCCCGACCTGCTGGAGCGATTGCGCGCCGACCCGTCCTCCCGCGTCGTCGCCGTCCACGGCGACCGCGCTCCGGTGGATGCCGCCGGAGCCCTGCAGCTCGTGCCGGTCGACGCGATCCGTGTAGACGTGCAGTGGGCCTTCCTCGGTCGGGGAGCAGCCGGCACCGCCGTGCTGCTCGCCGCTGCGGGGGCCGACGAGGCCGACCCGGTGCGGGAGGACCGTGCGGCGGACGCCGCCGCACGGCTCGTGTGGGCGTCGCTCCGCGCGATCGGCGGCGAGCTCTCCGCCGTTGACGCCGGATTGCTCGTCGAGGCGGTCGCCCTGGCCCGCTGGCTCGTCGACGCCCCGTTCTGCTCCCACTGCGGAGCGCGCACCGTGCAGCGTGCCGCCGGGTGGGCGCGCCACTGCCCGGTGTGCGGACGCGAGCACTTCCCCCGCACGGACCCCGCGGTGATCGTCGGGGTCGTCGCTCCCGACGGCGAGAGCCTGCTGCTGGGTCGCAACGCCCTGTGGGGCGATCGCAACCTGTACTCCACCTTCGCCGGGTTCGTCGAGGCGGGCGAGTCGCTCGAGTCGGCGATCGTGCGCGAGGTGCACGAGGAGGCCGGTGTCGCGGTCGAGGCGTTGCACTACCGCGGCTCGCAGGCCTGGCCGTATCCGCGGTCGCTCATGCTCGGCTTCCACGCCGCGGCCGTCGATCCGGCGGCCGCCCGGCCGGACGGCGAGGAGATCGTCGATGTGCGCTGGTTCGACCGCGACGAGATCCGTGCCGCGCTCCGCGGCGAGGGCGACGTGCTGCTGCCCGGGACGGCCTCCATCGCGCATCGGCTGATCGCCGACTGGGCGGGAGAGACCGCGTGAGCGCACGCGCGCTGATGGGCCTCGACGATCAGCAGCGCGAGGCGGCGGCGCTGCTGCGCGGCCCGGTGTGCGTGCTGGCGGGCGCGGGCACGGGCAAGACCCGCGTCATCACCCACCGCATCGCGCACGGCGTCGACACCGGCGCCTACTCGCCGTCGCGGGTCATGGCCGTGACCTTCACGGCGAAGGCGGCGGGGGAGATGCGGGGGCGCCTGCGCGCGCTCGGTGTCGAAGGCGTCGCCGCACGGACCTTCCACGCGACGGCCCTCGCGCAGCTGAACTTCTTCTGGCCGCAGCTGGCCCGCGACACCGCCCCGTCGATCATCGACAACAAGGTGCGTGTGCTGGGGCAGGCCGCCGACAGCCTCGGTCTGCGGCTGGATGGCACGACCCTGCGCGACGTGGCCAGTCGCATCGAATGGCGCAAGGTCGCGATGCACACGATCGATCAGGATGCCGCCGCGCACCCCGAGGGACTCGGTCCCGCGCTCGACGCGCACGCCCTCGCCGAGCTGCAGCATCGGTACGAGAAGGTCAAGGACGAGCGCCGGCAGTTGGACTTCGAAGACGTCCTGCTCGCGTGCGCGGGCATGCTCGAGTCGGAGCCGCGCGTCGCGGCCGCGGTGCACGAGCAGTACCGCCACCTGACGGTGGACGAGTTCCAGGACGTCTCGCCGGTGCAGTACCGGCTGCTGGAGCTCTGGCTCGGAGACCGGCGCGATCTGTGCGTCGTCGGCGACGCGAGCCAGACGATCTACTCCTTCGCCGGCGCCGACCCGCGCTACCTCCTCGACTTCGCCGACCGCTTCGAGGACGCCACCGTGGTGCGGCTGGAGCACAACTACCGCTCCGACCCCGCCATCCTCGCGGTCGCCAACGCGCTCATGCGCGGTCGGCCGGGGGCGCTCGCGCTGCGTTCGGAGCGGACGGCCGGGGTGACGCCGACCGTCACCGGCTACGACGACGACGCGGCGGAGGCCGAGGGCGTGGCCGCCGCGATCGCGGCGCAGCGCGACGCGGGCATCGAGCCCCAGGACATCGCGGTGCTGTACCGCGCCAACGCCCAGTCGGCTCCACTGCTGGCCGCTCTCGCGGCGCGCGGCATCCCCGCGACCGTCCTCGGCGGCAAGCGCTTCTTCGACCTCCCCGAGGTGCGCCAGGCGGTGCTCGCGCTGCGGGGCGCCTCCGTGGCCCCCGTCGAGTCCGGGTTCGTCGCGGCGGTGCGCGATGTGCTGCGCTCGCTCGGCCTCACCGAAGAGCCGCCGCCGGCGGGCGGGGCGCTCCGCGACGCGTGGGAAGCGCGCGCGGCGGTGATGCGGCTGGCGGAGCAGGCGCCGGAGGGCATGACGCTGCGCGCCTTCACCGACGAGCTGATGGCGCGCGGGCGCGATCAGCACGAACCGACGCTGCGCACGGTCACCCTCGCCACGCTCCACGCGGCGAAGGGACTGGAGTGGGATCACGTCCACCTCGTCGGGCTGGCCGAGGGCCTGCTGCCGATCTCCTACGCGACCGGGTTCGAGGAGATCGACGAGGAGAGACGCCTCGCCTACGTCGGCATCACGCGGGCCGCGCGGTCGCTCTCCCTGAGCTGGTCCCAGCGCTCGGGGGCGCGGCAGCGGCAGCGGTCGCGATTCCTTCAGGAGATCGGCACAGGCAGCGTTCGTGCGGCCGATGGACGCGCCACGAGCGGCGCGCGCGGGCGGCGCTGAGCCCCACGGACAGCGTCGGCCGCACCTCGCCGTCCGGCTCGGCCGGGAGCGCCGCGGCCTCGCGCAGGAGGCGCCCGGCGAGCAGCGCCGCCTCGACGAGGAGCGCGGGGTCGGTGCGCACCGGCTCGCGGCCGAGCAGCTGCGCGGCCAGGAGCGGCCACTGCGGATCCTCGTCCGCGCGGTGCGCGTGCAGGCAGGAGGTGCACGCCGTCCGGCCGGGCACCACGACGGGGCCGACGTTCACGCGATCGCCGGCGAGCTCGATCGGCACGTGGGTGACGTCTCCGCGCATCAGGCGGGAGGCCCGCCGCGGATCGAGCAGCCGGTGCGCGACGACGATGAGCGGGATGCCGGGCCGCGGCACACCGCAGTCCCACCGTGAGACGCCGTCGTGCGCGAGTGCCGCGGCATCCCACCCCGCCGTGAGCGACACGAGTTCGGCGTGGGCGAGCGTGGCGGGGACCTCGACCTGCACGGCCAGCGCGGGAGGATCCTCGCGGGTCAGCACCGTCGAGAGCCGGGCCGTGAACTCCTGCGCTTGTGCGGCGGTCGCCCCGAAGCTGCGGGCGAGCGGCACCAGCATCGCGTCGGGGATCCCGTCGGTCAGCGCGTCGAGGAGCCGCTCCTGCCAGTCGCTGACGCCGTCGATGCGAACGCCCGGCTCCGTTCCGAGCTGAAGGCTCGAGGGTGTCCGCCACAGCGGCGGATGGGACGCGGCCAGTCGGAGCATGCCCCCGATTGTGATGGGCTCGCGGGGGCCGCGGGGCGACTGTCCACAGCCCGACCGCGCGCGAGGGCGGCCGGGCCGTGGGGGAGGAGGCGGCGTGCGCTCAGACGGGGCGGGGGTCTTCCGGCCCGTCGGTCGCGCGGTCGGCGTCGGGATCGTTCGTGCCCGCCGCGGACGTGCCGGAGTCTTTCTCGTCCGCCGCCTGCGCCAGCAGTTCGTCGAGCGCCTCGTCGAAGGCGTCGCGTTCGGGCGCTTCGCCGCGAGCGCGCGCCTGCAGACGGGCCACGAGCGCCTGCGGGTCGTCGATGTCCTCGGCGGTCGGCATGAGATCGGGGTAGTCCCAGAGACCGTCGCGGGCCTCGATGCCCACGGCATCCGTCACGGCCCGCCACATCGCCGCCGCCTCGCGCAGGCGCCGCGGCCGCAGCTCCAGCCCGACGAGCGACGCCATGGCCTGCTCCGCGGGTCCGCCCACGGCCCGGCGGCGGCGGACCGCCTCGGCGATCTTGACGGCGGCGGGAAGCCGGGAGGTGGCATCCGCGGTCACCACGTCCACCCAGCCCTCGATGGTCGCCAGGAGGTTCTCGAGCCGACCGAGTGCCGCGTCCTGCGCGGGCGTGCGCTGCGGGAGGAGGGCGCCCGACTCGATCGCCGAACGCAGCTCCTCGGGCGAGGAGGGGTCGAACCGCGACGCGAGGTCCTCGAGGGCGCTCGTGTCGACGTGGATGCCGCGGGCGAACTCGGTCACCTGCGAGATGACGTGCAGGCGCAGCCATCGGGCGTGGCGGAACAGTCGCGCGTGGGCGAGCTCGCGGGTGCCCAGGTACAGGGCGAGCTGATCGTCGGTGACGTCGAGGTCGCGCGCGAAGTCGGCGAAGTTCTGCGGCAGGATGGCCGCCACGCCGTCGGGCATGACCGGGATGCCGACGTCGCCCCCGCTCAGCACCTCCTGCGAGAGCCGTCCGATGACCCCGCCCAGCTGCGCGGCGAACAGGGAGCCGCCGACCCTGCGCATGAAGGTGCCCGCCCCTGCGATCAGCTGCTTCATCTCCTCGGGGGTCTGCTCGTCGATCGCCGCGGTCAGTGCGCCCGCGATCGAGTCGGCCACGGGCTCGGCCAGCTCCTGCCAGACCGGCAGCGACTCCTCCACCCACTGGCCGCGCGTGATCGCCTGCGGTGCGCCGGCGAGGTCGGAGATCGTGGTCGCCTCGCTCAGCCACAGGGTCGCGAGGGAGAACGCCTGGTCGAAGTCCTGCTTCTGCCCGGTGCTGATGCCGAGGCCGTCCTTGTTGGCCAGGTGCAGCGCCTGGGTCTTCGCGGAGCTCCAGTCGATGCCGTCGTCGCTGCCGTTCGCGAAGGCGTGCTGGAGCTGGGCCATCATCTGCTGGAGCATCGCCGGATCGACGCCCATCCGCGAGAGCCCCTCCAGTTGAGCGGGATCGAGCCCCGCCCCACCGCCGAGAAGATTGCGGAGCATCTCCTGGAAATCGTCGTCGTCGGGTCGGTCCGGAGTGTCGTCGTGAGCCATATCAGGCGCCTTTCAGCAGGCGGATCTCGTCGCGTTCTACGCTAATGGCTGGACTTCCCCGCACGGCCGTCTCGGCCCGCCACGGAGGACGTCGCGTGTACGCCGATCGCGAACGATCGGCCGGGAAGGTCTGCTGTGGCACTGTTCGACGAGGGCACGACGATCGTGCCCGCGCGCCGCCGCCCGCTGTCGCGTTCGACGCGGGTGGGGGTGTGGGCCCTGGCCGTCGCCCTGGTGGCGCTGCTGGTGCTCACCCTCATCCCGACGTCGTTCGTGATCCAGCGTCCGGGCCCCGTGTTCAACACGCTGGGCACGACGACCGACTCTTCGGGAGCCGAGGTCCCGCTGATCACGGTCTCCGGCGCGTCGACCTACCCCACCTCGGGCTCCCTCGACCTGCTGACCGTGCAGGTCGTGGGCAACCGTGAGCGGACCCCGTCGTGGTTCGAGCTGGCCCTGGCATGGTTCGACCCGGCCAAAGCCGTCCTCCCGGTGGACGAGGTGTTCCCGCAGGGGCAGACGACCGAGCAGCGCAACGAGCAGAGCGCGGTGATGATGGTCGACTCGCAGAAGGAGGCGACCGCGGCGGCGCTGACCCGGCTGGGCTACGACGTCAAGCCGATGGTGCGCGTCTACGCGCTGACCGACGACTCCGCCGCGCAGGGCATCCTGCAGAAGGACGACATCATCCGTGCGGCGAACGGTCAGCCCATCACCGAGACCGACCAGCTGCGCAGCATCATCAACGCCGGCGGCGGTGCCCCGGTCGAGCTGACCATCGATCGGGCCGGCGCCAGCGAGAACGTCGAGGTGACGCCGAAGCAGGCGACCGTCGACGGCGCGACCACGTGGCTCGTCGGCATCTCGACGATGCACGACTACGACTTCCCCATCGACGTGACCATCCAGCTCAACAACGTGGGCGGCCCGAGCGCGGGCATGATGTTCGCCCTCGGCATCATCGACACGCTCACCGACGGCAACCTCAACGGCGGCCAGCAGGTCGCCGGCACCGGGACGATCGACGCCTCGGGCACGGTGGGCGCCATCGGCGGCATCCGGCAGAAGATGTACGGCGCCGTCGGCGCGGGTGCCACCTCCTTCCTCGCACCGCAGTCCAACTGCGACGAGGTCGTCGGCCACATCCCCTCCGGCCTGCGCGTGTTCTCGGTCGCCACCCTCGACGACGCCCTCTCCGTGCTCTCGACGATCCGCGACGGCGGCGACCTGGACGCGCTCCCCACCTGCCGCTGACCTCACGGCATCCTGGAAGGTTCCTCGGCGTCCCTCCAGAATGCGCCCACCTAGGATGGTGGGGTGACCACGACCTCAGCGCCGAACCAGGCCACGCCGAATCCCTTCCGCCGCGCCATCGCCATCACGCTCGCCGTGATCGCCGTCATCGTGGTGGGCTTCTTCGTCTTCGCGAGCCTCTACGCCGACTGGCTGTGGTTCGATCAGCTCGGGTTCTCGAGCGTGCTGTGGACGCAGTGGTCGGCTCGCGTGATCATGTTCGTCATCGGATTTCTCGCGATGGCGGTGCCGGTGTTCGCCGCGATCCAGCTGGCGTACCGCCTGCGGCCCGTCTACGCCCGGCTCACCTCGCAGCTGGACCACTACCAGGAGGTCGTCGAGCCGCTGCGTCGTCTCGCGATGTGGGGCATCCCCGTCTTCTTCGGCTTCTTCGCCGGGTTCGCGGCGTCGGCGCAGTGGGAGACCGTGTGGCTGTGGTTCAACCGGGTCGACACGGGGGAGCTCGACCCCCAGTTCCAGCTGGACACCGGCTTCTACCTCTTCTCGCTGCCGTTCTTCAGCTCCGCCCTCGGCTTCGCCTCGGCGGTGCTGCTGGTCTCGCTCATCGTCACGGCCCTGGTCGCCTACCTGTACGGCTCCGTGCGCGTCGGACAGCGTGAGCTGCGCATCTCGAAGGCCGCCCGCATCCAGCTCGCGGTGATCGCGGGACTGTACCTCCTCGTGCAGGGCGTGAGCATCTGGCTCGACCGCTACAAGACGCTCACGCAGCAGAGCGATCGCATCACGGGCGCCAGCTACGTCGACGACCACGCCATCATCCCGGGCCTGACGATCATCGCCATCGCCGCCGTCATCGTCGCCGTGCTGTTCTTCGTGACCGCCATCGTGGGCCGCTGGCGCTTCCCGCTCATCGGCACGGGCCTTCTGATCGTCTCGGCGCTGGTCGTCGGCGTCGCCTACCCGTGGGTCGTGACCAACATCCAGGTGCGCCCCAACCAGGAGACCCTGGAGAGCCCGTACTACCAGCGCAACATCGATGCGACCAAGAAGGCGTACGGCATCGACGGGCTGACCAAGAGCGATTTCCAGGCCGTCACGAACGCCGAGACCGGGCAGCTGCGCTCGGATGCCGAGACCACGGCATCCATCCGCATCATGGACCCCGCGATCATCTCGCCGACCGTCCGCCAGCTCGAGCAGTACCGGTCGTACTACCAGTTCACCGACCCGCTGGACGTCGACCGCTACCAGATCGACGGCAAGAGCCAGGACACCGTCGTCTCGCTGCGCGAGCTCAACATCGGCCAGCTCGGCCAGGCGGCGTCGTGGTACAACTCGACGCTCGTCTACACGCACGGCTACGGCATGGTCGCCGCGAAGGGCAACGAGCGCACCGCCGACGGCAACCCGGTCTTCGTGGAGCGCGGCATCCCCACCACGGGCGCCCTCACGACGGGGGAGCAGTACGAGCCGCGTGTCTACTTCGGCGAGAACTCGCCCGCCTACTCGATCGTCGGAGCGCCCGAGGGTACGCCCGACATCGAGCTCGACTACCCCCGGGGAACGGGCGACGCCGCGCAGACCAAGACGACCTTCTCCGGTGACGGCGGCCCGAACATCGGCAACCCGTTCAACCGGCTGATCTACTCGCTGAAGTTCCAGTCGACCGACATCCTCTTCTCGGACGGCATCAACGCGGACTCGCAGATCCTGTACGACCGCAACCCGATCGACCGCGTCAACAAGGTCGCCCCCTACCTCGAGCTCGACAACGACCCGTACCCGTCGGTGGTGGACGGGCGGATCGTGTGGATCGTGGACGGCTACACGCTGAGCGCGAACTACCCGTACTCGTCGATCGTGAGCCTGCGCGACGCCATCAGCGACACGACGAACACGACGCCGCGCGTCGCGCTCGACGACGTCAACTACATCCGCAACTCGGTGAAGGCGACCGTCGACGCGTACGACGGCAAGGTGACGCTGTACGCGTGGGACGACACCGACCCGCTGCTGCAGGCGTGGCAGAAGGTCTACCCGTCGACGCTCAAGCCCCTCACGGAGATGAGCGGCGACCTGATGAGCCACGTGCGCTACCCGACCGACCTGTTCAAGGTGCAGCGCGCCATGCTCGGCACCTACCACGTCGACGACGCCGGATCGTTCTACCAGCGCGACAACGCCTGGAAGACCCCGAACGACCCGGTCTCCAAGCAGGAGGTGCTGCAGCCGCCGTACTACCTCACGATGAAGATGCCGGGTCAGCAGTCCCCGACCTACTCGATGTTCACGACGTTCATCCCCGGCGGTGACGACACGCGGAACGTCCTCATGGGCTACCTGTCCGTCGACTCGGACGCCGGGGCCACGGCGGGGGTCAAGGATCCGAACTACGGCAAGCTCCGGATGCTGGAGATCAACGCGGAGACCCCGGTCCCCGGACCCGGCCAGGTGCAGAACACGTTCAACTCCGAGCCCGATGTGTCGTCGTTCTCGAACCTGCTGAACCAGAACCAGTCCCAGGTGCTCAACGGCAACCTGCTCACCCTGCCCGTCGGCGGTGGTCTGCTGTACGTGCAGCCGGTCTTCGTGCAGTCGTCGGGATCGACCAAGCTCCCCACGCTCCAGAAGATCCTCGTCGCGTTCGGCAACCAGGTGGCCTTCGAGAACACGCTGCAGGACGCGCTCGACAAGCTGTTCGGCGGAGACTCCGGCGCCAGCACGGGTGACGGCGGCGTGACGCCCTCTCCGTCTCCGTCACCGTCGGAGAGCGGTGGCACGGATGCCGGCACCGGCTCGGGCACGGGCGGCGGAACCGGCACGAGCGTGGAGTTCCAGGCCGCGCTGAAGGATGCGCAGCAGGCGATGATGGACCGCCAGGCGGCCCTGACGCAGGGCGACTGGACCAAGTACGGCGAGGCCGACGCGCGTCTGACCGCCGCGCTGCAGAAGCTCCTCCAGCTCGAGGGCCAGGGCTGAGCGGATCGCAGTCCCGCTGACGGCGGCATCCCCGGAGTCGGGGGTGCCGCCGTCTCGTCTGCCGGGGTCCGCCGTCTGGTGCGCGGCTGCGCGCGGCGCTCAGCGGATGAGGGCGAACCAGATCAGCAGCAGCGTGACGGCGAAGCCGGTGAACTGGTTGAGCCAGAGGAAGCGGTCCCAGCCGTGCGTCGCGGTCGCGGCATCCGCGTCGGAGACGTGGCGGTACGGCCAGACGGTGACCAGGTAGGGCAGGGCCAGGAGTGCGGCGAGGGGTCCGGGCCAGGCGGCGCCCAGCATGACCGCCCCCGCCAGCGCGTAGCCGGTGAGGGCGAGACGCACGGTGGCGCGCGCGCCGAAAGCCGTCGCGATCGAACCGATGCCGGCCTCGCGGTCGGCGACCACGTCCTGCACGGCACCGAACGCGTGCGAGGCGACGCCCCACAGTGCGAACGCGAGGATCACGGCGCCGAGGTGCCGGGTCCACGTCGCGCCGGCCAGGACGAGGCCGTACACGGCGGGGGAGAAGAAGTGGATGCTGCTGGTCACCGAATCGGCGACGGGCCGCTCCTTCAGCCGCAGCGGCGGGGCGGAGTAGAAGACGACGAAGAAGAGGCTCGCGGCGAGCACCAGCGTCGATGCGATCGAGCCGACGATCACGAGATAGGCGACGAACGGCATGCACGACAGCCCCGCCGCCCACAGGGTGATCCGGTGGAAGCGACGGTCGAGCACGGCGCCGTGCGCCCCGCCCTTGCGGGGGTTGCGGAGGTCGGACTCGTAGTCGAAGACGTCGTTGATCCCGTACATCGCCAGGTTGTACGGGATGAGGAAGAAGATCGTGCCCACCACGAGCGTCGCATCGATCCGTCCCGTCGTGAGCAGCAGGGCGGCCGCGAACGGGTAGGCGGTGTTGATCCAGCTGACCGGACGTGACGCGACGAGCAGTTGGCGCAGCGTCGCCCCGGCGCTCATCGGGACGCTCCCGCGTCTTGCGGCCGCGGAGAGCGCGGTCGGCGGAGCAGCTCCGCGACGGCGGGCACGGCGAACGCGGCGACGAGGGGATACGACAGGTCCTCGATGGGGGCGAGGCCGATGCGGATGCCGCTGATGAGCTCCTCCGGATACGTGAACAGGCCCGCGGCGATCATCAGATTGTCGAACACCGCCGTGAGCAGCAGCAGGACGATCGCCGCGATCGCGCTCGCACGCAGACGCGCCCGGAATGCGGGACGCCGCGCGGTGGCGAGCACGGCCGCCGCGGCGACGACGGCGAACGGGAGCACGATGAGCGGGTAGGTCACGACGACCTCCGGGGATCGCGCGCGCCGGGGGGACGCCGTGTCTCCGGCGCGCCGCTGTGCGAACGGTCGGCGAACCGGCGGGCAGCGGCGTGGACGGTGAGCGCCAGGTAGCAGAGGAAGGCGAGGAACAGGGGCTCCTCGATCGGCAGGTGCGGGGCGAGGTCGACGCCCAGGAGGTAGGGGCTGTCTCCCTTGACGAAGACGCCGGTCGCGATGCCCACGGCATCCCACACCAGGAAGAACGCCGTCCCGACGACGATCGCGCCCGCATTGCGGGCACGGAGGCGGTCGCCGCCGTCGCCGCGGCGGGGCCAGAGCGCCAGGCGCAGGCGGGCGTCGAGCGCCATCACCCCGCCGATCGACACCAGGAGCACGAGCAGGTACGCGCCGGGCATGTCAGCGGTCGTCCTCAGGGGCGCGGCGTCGCGCGCCGACTCCCGAGGGCTCGGGCAGGCGCGCGGCACCGCGATCGCCGCGCAGCCGCTTGACGACGAGCTCGGCCGAGATGAGGCACATCGGCAGCCCGATGCCCGGGAGCACCGACGTGCCGGCGTAGAACAGGCCGCGCACCTTGCGCGAGGCGTTGCGCGGACGGAAGACCGCGCTCTGGCGGAGGGTGTGCGCGAGCCCCAGGGCGCCTCCGCGCCAGGCGCCCAGGTCGGCCTCGAAGTCGGCGGGCGCGATGGTGCGTCGCACCCGGATGCGCGCGGCGAGGTCGGGGATGCCGGTCCACGCCGCGATCTGGGCGATCACCCGGTCGGCCGCCTGCTCGATCGCCGGCGCGCCGGCCCCGTCCACGCCGCCACGGCCGAGCGAGGGGTCGGCAGGCATGGGGACGAGTACGAAGAGGTTCTCGGCGCCCGGCGGCGCGACGGTCGGATCCGTCGCGGAGGGGCGGCAGATGTACAGGGAGGCGGGGTCGGGGATGCGGGGGTCGGCGCCGAACACGTCGCCGAAGTTCTTCTCCCAGTCGCGGGCGAACAACAGCGTGTGGTGCGCGAGCTGCGGCAGCTCCCCGTCGACACCGAGCAGGAGCAGCAGCGCCCCGGGCCCCGGGTTGCGCCGGCGCCACCACCGTGGCGGGTAGGACTGGAGCGACGGCGGGAGCATGGTCGTCTCGGTCTCGTGGAGATCGGCGGAGGAGACGACGATGTCGGCCTCTCGCACGGTGCCGTCGGAGAGGCGGATGCCGATCGCACGGGCATCCTGGGTGAGGATCTCGGCGACGGGCGAGGAGGTGTGCAGCACCGCGCCCTGTGCACGGGCGACCCGCGCGACCGCGGCGATGACCTCGGTGAAGCCGCCCTGCGGATACAGCACCCCGTCGTCGAGATCGAGGTGGCTCATCAGGTGGTACAGGCTGGGCGCGTCGAACGGCGACGAGCCGAGGAACACGGCCGGGTAGCCGAGGATCTGACGCAGCACCGGATCGCGGAAACGACGGGCGACATGGTCGTCGAGCGACCGTGTCAGCAGCGGCGCCAGTCGTGGCAGTTGACCGGCGACGGCAGGATCGCGCAGTCCCTTCGTGGAGGCGTACGTGTCGTAGAGGAATCGCGACACGGCGAGGTCGTAGGCGTCGGCGGCCGAGTCGAGGTACGCGTCGAGGCGGGCTCCCGCGCCGGGTTCCCGGCTCTCGAAGAGCTCCCGCGCCGCCTCGCGCCCCGAGACGACGTCGACGGCGGCGCTGGCGGCACCGGCATCCGGCTCGGGGTACACCCGGTAGGCCGGCGTCAGCGGCACCAGGTCGAGCTCGGCGGCGGCGCTCGTGCCGCACAGGCGGAAGAAATGGTCGAAGACCTCCGGCATGAGGTACCAGCTGGGGCCGGTGTCGAAGCGGAAGCCGTCGCGCTCCCAGGAGCCGGCCCGCCCGCCCAGCGCGTCCCCGGCCTCGTGCAGCTCCACCTGCCACCCGTCGCGGGCGAGGAGGGCGGCGGTCGCGAGGCCGGAGATCCCGCCACCGATGACGAGGGCCGTGCGGGTCATGGAGTGCTCCGTTTCGGGGGGCGGCCGGCGAGCGCCCGGGCCGCGATGGTGGCCTTGACCGGTGTGGGGACGGACACACGGGCCGTGTCGTCGTCCTCGCGCAAGCGGTGCGCGAGCTCGGCGAACAGGCCGTGGGCGGTCGTCACGGCCCGCCGGCAGTCGGCGGGCAGGTCGGCGATCGCGGCGGCCGCGGCATCCAGGTCGGCGTCGATGCGGTCGAGGACGGCCGTGCGATCGCGGCGTCCGTCCTGCAGTCCGAGATAGTCCCGTCCCAGTCGGTTCTCGTCGTCGGTGCGGTCGCGGAGGAAGTTGACGTCCTGGAAGGCGGCGCCCAGGCGCCGGGCGCCGTCGACGAGGCCGGGGTCGGGAGCGAGCGGTGTCGCCCGCCCGGCGTTGACGAACACCTGCAGGCACATCAGGCCGACGACCTCGGCCGAGCCGTAGACGTACTCGTCGTGCGAGGCGTCGTCGTGCCGCGTGCGCGTGAGATCCGTCCGCATCGAGGCGAAGAACGGTCGCACCAGGTCGTGTCCGATGCCGCACTCCCGGGCGGCGAGGGCGAACGCGTGGACGATCAGGTTGGTGCTGAACCCCCGGGCGACGGCCGCGAGCGTCTCGGCCTCCAGCTCGTCGAGCAGGAGCCGGTGGGTCGACGCGGGAAGGCCGGTCTGCTCGGCGGCGCCGTCGACCACCTCGTCGGCGACGCGCACGAGCGCGTAGATGCTGCGCACGTGTGCGCGCACGCGGGGGCCGAGCAGGCGGCAGGCGAGTGCGAACGACGTGGAGTACGCGCCGATGACCGTGGCCGCCGCCTCCTGCGCGCAGCGGTCGTACAGGGAGCCGCCGGCCGCGGGGGCGCCGCTCACGGGATGCGCCCTTCGATCGCGTTCGCGACCTCCGCCAGCAGCGTCACCGCGGCCGGGGGCAGCGCCGGGGAGGCCGATCGGCTCCGCGCTCGGCGCAGCCGGTCGTCGATGAGGGCGACCAGGTGGTCGCGTGCCCCGCTGGCCTCGAGCTCGCGCTGGGCGCGCCGCACGGCGATCGGCCCGGTGTGCGCGACGGCCAGCGCGGAGCTGACCCGGGGCCAGGCCGCCGTGTCGCGGGCGAGGGCGATGAGGGGCGTGCGCTTCGCCTCGCGGAGGTCGGCGCCCGGATCGCGCCCGGCCTGGCTGCGGGACCCGAACGTGCCGATGAGGTCGTCGACGAGCTGGAACGCGAGACCCAGGTCGGCTGCGGCCAGCGACAGCCGGGAGCGGGCCTCGGCCGGTGCTCCCGCCATGATGGCTCCGGCGAGCAGCGGCGCCTCGAAGGAGTAGGCGGCGGTCTTGTCGTGCGCCGCCCCGAGAAGGGCATCGGTGTCGGGGTAGTCGGCGCGCGCGGCGTGCTCGACATCGGCGAGCTCGCCGGAGGCCGAGACGAGGATCGCGTCGTCGATGATCTCCAGCAGGGCGTGCCGTGTGGTCTCGTCGACGTCGCAGCAGGCGACGAGGCGGGCGGCCTCGAACAGCAGCAGGTCGCCGGCGAGCACGGCGGCGGCATCGCCCACGATGGCGGCCTGCTCGGGCCCGGCACCGAACGCCTGGGCTCGGGTCCGGAAGCGTCCGGCGACGTTGGGGATGCCGCGGCGCTCGAGATCGCGATCGATGAGGTCGTCGTGCACGACGAATGCCGTGTGCAGCAGCTCGAGCGCGGCCGCGACGTCCCACAGTGCCGTGGTGTCGTCGTCGCGACCTCCGCCGAAGGCGCGATAGGAGGCGACGACGAGAGCCGGGCGCAGCCGCTTGCCGTCGGCGGCGGCCGCGGCGGTCGCGGCGGTGAGGGCCTTCGCGCCGTCTCCGAGCGGAGCGGCGCGGCGTTGCAGCCGGCTCAGGGCGCGCTCGATCGCGGCGTCGACGCTGATGCGCGCGTCATCGTCGAGCAACGCGATCACGACGCGCTCCGCACCGTCGCGGGCTCGAAGACGCCGAGCTGCTCGGCCTGCAGGACGAGCCAGGGGCTGAACGCCCAGGGGGTGGCGCGCAACGACACGGCGAGATCGGCCGGATCGACCCAGCGCGCTTCGGCCACCTCGCGCGGGTTGAGCCGCGGCTCGTCGTCGACGAGTGCCGTGTACACCGGGCAGATCTCGTGCTCGACGATGCCGCTCGCGTCGACCGCGCGGTAGCGGAACAGGGGGAGGGCGAGCCGCACGTCGCGCAGGGTCAGACCCAGCTCGTGCTCGGCGCGGCGGTGCACGGCATCCATCACCGGCTCCGCGGGACGCGGGTGCCCGCAGAAGGAGTTGCTCCACACTCCGGGCCAGGTGAGCTTGTCGAGGGCGCGGCGGGTCACGAGCGTCTCGCCGCGGGAGTTGTAGACGTGGCAGGAGAAGGCGAGGTGCAGAGCCGTGTCGGTGCCGTGCACGCTGGCCTTCGGCGCCGTGCCGATCTCGTCCCCGTTGTCGTCGAGCAGGACCACGTATTCTGTCGGGGACACGATCTTCTCCTTATTGCTAGTTTAGCTAGCGATTTTAAGGGATACTACCTTTCGAGTGAGGGGGGTGTCCAGCGTGACAGACCGGTGGATCCCGACGACGCAGCGCGACGAACTCGTCCGCGACGCGTTGGTCGCCGTGCGCTCCTTCAGCGATTCTATGGATCGGCTGCACGGCGTGCTGCGTTCCGACATGGACATGAACGGGTCCGATCTCGCGGCGCTGCGCATGCTCATCGTGCGCGAGCAGCGCGGCGAATGGGTCTCGCCCCACGAGATCGCGAAGCACCTCGCGATCTCCACGGCATCCACGACGAAGCTGCTCGACCGGCTGAGCGAGCGGGGACACATCGAGCGGCGTCCCCACCCCGCCGATCGACGGGCGCGCATCGTCGTGCTCACCGAGCGCGCGCGCAGCGAGTTCTCCCGCCACCTCGGGCAGCGCATGGCGAAGATGCGCGACGTCATGGACGGCTACAGCGACGAGGAGCTCCGTGCGATCGCGCGTTTCCTCGAGGACATGGACGACGCGCTCGTCGAGTGAACGGCCGCGGGTCGGCGCACACGAAGAAGGCGCCCCCGGATCGGGGACGCCTTCTTCGTGACCGCGTGACACACGCGATATTGGTTGCGGGGACAGGATTTGAACCTGCGACCTCTGGGTTATGAGCCCAGCGAGCTACCGAGCTGCTCCACCCCGCGGCACAAGGAATAGCCTAACACGGGTTCGGAGTGCCGGTGTACACGGGGCGCTCCTCGCCACGCGAACCGGGCATTGCCGAAGGTCGCCGCCGCGGGGGAGGATGGGGTCGTGACCGCACCCTCCCGTTCGTGCCCCGCTGCGTGCCCGGCGGCGCCGGAGGGGAGTCGGGTATGAGAGCGGATGCCGTGGGCGTCGCGGTGGCGCAGTTCGCGCCCACCGCCGACAAGGCCGACAACCTGCGCGTGATCGACGAGCTCGCCGCCGCCGCCTCCGCGCGGGGCGCGGCGGTCGTGGCGTTCCCGGAGTACGCGAGCTACTTCGTCGATCCGTTCGATGCCTCGCTCGCCGAGAACGCGGAGTCGCTCGACGGGCCCTTCGTGACCGATCTCACGGCGATCGCCGCCCGACACGACCTCGTCGTCACGGCCGGCCTGGTCGAACGGGGCGAGGCCGGGCGTGTGCGCAACGCGGTCGTGGCCGTCGATGCCGGCGGCATCCTCGCCGTCTCCCACAAGCTGCACCTGTACGACGCGTTCGGCCAGCGGGAGTCTGACTGGGTCGAACCGGGGGCCATCGGCGCTCCGGAGACCTTCGAGGTGGGCGGGCTGACCGTGGCGCTGATGACCTGCTACGACCTGCGCTTCCCCGAAGTGGCGCGTGTGCTCGCCGATGCGGGCGCCCACGTGGTGCTCGTGGCGGCCGAGTGGGTGCGCGGGCCCCTCAAGGAGCACCACTGGCGGACGCTCCTGCACGCGCGGGCGATCGAGAACACGCTGTACGTCGCGGGTGCCGACCACCCGCCGCCGCTGGGGGTGGGTGCATCGGTGGTCGTGGATCCGCAGGGCGTGGAGATCGCGGGCGTCGGAACCGCGAGCGACGTGGCGGTCGGCTTCGCCGACGTCGGCACGATCGAGCGCATCCGGCGGGTCAATCCCGCGCTCGCGCTGCGGCGCTTCGACGTCGCACCGCGCTGACACGACGCTGACACGGCGCCGTGCACGAGGAGCACGAGACGGTAGACCGCCCGTGCTCAGCGGCCCGGTGACGGCTCCATCGCGGCGAGCCGGGCGCTCGCCTCCTCGATGACCTCCGTGCGCTTGCAGGCGGCGAAGCGGACGAGGGTGGCGTAGTCGGCCCGGTGCGACGCGCTCGCGAAGGCCGTGAGCGGGATGGCCACGACCCCGGCGCGCGCGGGCAGCTCGCGGCAGAACTGCGCCGCATCGGTGCCGGGACTCAGCAGCGGTGCCGCGTCGGCGACGGTGAAGTAGGAGCCGGCCGGTTCGGACACCGTGAAGCCGGCGGCATCCAGCCCCGCCGCGAGCAGGTCGCGCTTGGTGCGCAGCGTCGATGCGATGCCGGTGAAGAAGTCGTCCGGGAGGGCGAGGCCGGTGGCGATCGCGTGCTGGAAGGGTGTGCCGTTCACATACGTGAGGAACTGCTTGACCGCGAGGACGGCGTCGATCAGCGCCGCGGGCCCCGACACCCATCCGACCTTCCACCCCGTGGTGGAGAAGGTCTTGCCCGCCGACGAGATCGTGAGCGTGCGTTCCGCGGCGCCGGGCAGCGTCGCGATCGGCTCGTGCCGGGCGTCGAACACGAGATGCTCGTAGACCTCGTCGGTGACGATGACGGCGTCGTGACGTTCGGCCAGGCGCACGATCTCCGCGCGGACCTCCGGCGCGAAGACCGCCCCGGTGGGATTGTGGGGGTCGTTGACGAGGATGATCCGGGTGCGGTCGGTGACGGCGGCTGCGAGCCGGTCGAGATCCGGCTGGAACCGCGGCCACGCCAGCGGCACCGTCACCAGCCGGGCGCCGGCCAGGGCGACGCACGCCGCGTAGGAGTCGTAGTAGGGCTCGAAGACGACGACCTCGTCGTCGGGGGAGTCGATGAGGGCGAGCAGAGTGGCCGCCAGTGCCTCGGTCGCCCCGGCCGTCACGAGGATCTCGCGGTCGGGATCGAGCTCTCGTCCGTAGAAACGCCGTTGATGCGCCGCGATCGCGGTGAGCAGCGCCGGCACGCCGCGACCGGGGGCGTATTGGTTGAACCCGGCCGCGATCGCGTCGCGCGCCGCGTCGAGGACGGCACGAGGACCGTCCTCGTCGGGAAAGCCCTGCCCGAGGTTGATGGCGCCGGTGCGTGCGGCGAGGCCGCTCATCTCGGCGAAGATCGTCGGCGCCGCGACACCGTCCGACGACAGCAGTCCCGCGCCCTGTGCGGTACGGCGCCACGCGCCCGGAATCTCTCGCATCGCGCTCAGGCTACATGCATAGGCTCAGCGGGGTGCGGACATAAGCAACACACAGAATCGCGCGACATCCTGATCAGGACTTGGGAAGAAGGAAGCACCAATGAGCGAGAACACCCCCTCGAACACCGACCCGCAGGACGCCGCCGCGCAGGGCTACGACGCCGCCGCGCAGGGCGCCGAGACGCCCGCCGTCGCAGAGACCCCCGCCGCCGCGGAGACCCCGGCCGCCCCCGAGACCGTCGCGAACGCCGGGGACGCGCCGCAGCGCCCGCCGCTGCCGGAGCAGCCCGCGACCCAGGCGGCACAGGCGCCGGCCGTCGCGCCCACCGGCTACTCCTCGAACGCGCCGTACACCGCGCCGACCGTCCCGTCGTCGGCGCAGCCGTCGCCGTACGGGGCGCCCGCCTACACGGGTGCGGCCTTCGGTGCGCAGCCGACCATGCCGTACGGCGCGACCGCGACCGCCGAGCCGGCGGCACCCGCCGCGCGCATCGGTGCCGGCAAGATCGTCGGCATCATGGTCGCCGCCGCCCTCGTGGGCGGAGCGGCCGGAATCGGCGGCGCCGCTGCCGGCGCGTCGCTGTTCCCGCAGTCGCAGACGGTCATCAGCGGCGCGCCCGCGGCCGTCACGGTCAACAACACCTCGTCGGTGAACCAGACGACCGCCATCGCGGCCAAGGTGGTCCCGAGCGTCGTGACGATCTCGGCCACGTCGGGCTCGTCGGGCGGAACCGGCTCGGGTGTGGTGCTGACCGCCGACGGCTACGTCGTGACGAACACCCACGTCGTCACCCTCGACGGCCAGACCGCCGACGCCACGCTCTCGGTGACCACCTCCGATGGAAAGGTCTACGCCGCGACGATCGTCGGGACCGACCCCACGTACGATCTCGCGGTGATCAAGCTGACCGATGCATCCGGCCTGACCCCGATCGATTTCGGCGACTCGTCGAACCTCAACGTCGGCGACCAGACGGTCGCGGTCGGCGCGCCGCTCGGTCTGTCCAACACCGTGACCACGGGTATCGTGAGCGCGCTGAACCGCTCGATCCAGATCGCCTCGTCGGCGGCTCCGGAGGGCGACACGCAGGAGCAGACGCCGCAGCAGGGCGAGAACGGCTCGCCGTTCCAGTTCGACTTCGGCCAGGGTCAGCAGACCACGGCGACGAGCTCGATCTCGATCGCGGTGATCCAGACGGATGCCGCGATCAACCCCGGCAACTCCGGTGGTGCCCTGGTCGACGGTGAGGGCAAGCTCATCGGCATCAACGTCGCCATCGCGTCGGCGGGAGGCTCCAGCTCGAGTGGCCAGTCGGGCTCGATCGGCGTCGGCTTCTCGATCCCGTCCAACATCGTCAAGCGCGTGACCGACGAGCTGATCAAGGACGGCAAGGCCACGCACGGTCTGCTCGGCGCCGGTGTCCGCGACGCGGCCACGCAGGAGGGCGCGACGACCGCGGGTGCCTACATCGCGGAGGTCACCTCGGGCGGCGCGGCGGCGAACGCCGGGCTGCAGAAGGGTGACGTGGTGACGTCGTTCAACGGGTTCCCGATCACCGACGCGACCGACCTCACCGCGCAGGTGCGCGCGCTCGCGGCGGGTTCGAAGGCCACGATCGTGTACGAGCGCAACGGCAAGACGGCCTCCGCCGAGGTCACGCTCGGGGAGCTGCAGCCGTAAGCACGCCCTCAGGCTCGGACGCCACCCCGCGATAGGCTCGCGGGGTGGCGTCCTTCTCGTTCGGCGTCGGCAATGCCCGCAAGCTCCTGCGCGTGCCGATGTACGTCGGCGGGCGCCTCGCGACCCTGCTGATCCCGCGCTCGCGCGACCGGTGGGTCTTCGGGTGCGCGTGGGGCGTCGGCGACGGCGCATGGGCGCTCTGGGAGCACGCGCGCGGCGAGGGCGTGCGCGCGGTGTGGCTGACCGGTTCCGTCCGCGACGACCTGCAGGCGCAGGCACGCGGCATCCCGTGGACGCGCAAAGGGTCGTTGCGCGGGTTCTGGGCGACGGCGCGTGCCGGGGTCATCGTGATCACCCACGGCTTCGGCGATGTCAACCGCTACGCCGCGACCGGCGGCGTGATCGTGCAGCTGTGGCACGGCATCCCGTTGAAGCGTCTGGGACTGGACGCACCCGTGACGATGCAGGTGACCGCCCGCCGTCTCCCGGCGCTCGTCCAGCGGATCCTCACACGGGTGGTGACCGCGGCGTACCGCCGCGCGCAGTCGCGCATCCGCGTGCTGCCCGCCGCCTCCCAGCTCGTGCGGGGCCGCCTGGAGTCCGCCTTCGGGCTCCCCTCGACGCGTGTGCCCGTGACGGGGGAGCCGCGCACGGATGTGCTCTTCGCCGGTGACGCCGACGAGCGGCGTGCGCGCGCCCGCACCGCCGTCGCGGAGGCGACCGGTGCGCTCGGGACGGCGAGGCTGATCCTCTACGCGCCGACCTGGCGCGACGGCGCCCCCGATCCCGCCGTCCCGACGCCCGCCGAGGCGGATCGCCTTCGCGCCCTGCTGACCGAGTCGGACGCCGTGCTCCTGATCCGGTCGCACCCGCACGGCGCCGGCGCCTACGCGCGTCACGCCGGGGAGCGTATCCGTCTTCTCGGAGCCGACCTCGTCGCCGAGGTCACCCCTCTGCTGCCGGCGATCGACGTGCTGATCACGGACTACTCGTCCATCGTCTTCGACGCGGCGCTCGTCCCCGTGCCCGCGGTCTTCCTCACCCCGGACCTCGCCGCCTACGCCCGGACGCGCGGCTTCTACGGAACCTTCCGCGACGTGTCGGGGGAGGCCCCCGCCACGACCTGGGACGAGGCGATCGCCCAGACGCGCGCGGTCCTCACCGATCCCGCCGAGCACGCGCGGCGTGTGGCGGCGGCCCGCGCGCTGAGCGCGCGCGTGCACGACGTCGCCGACGGTGGCGGCAGCGCCCGCGTGTTCCGGGCGATTCAGGCGGCGCTCGCCGCGGAGAGGCGATCATGACGATCACCGCGTCGATCCGCCACGCCGAGGCGGGCCCCGAGCTCGTCCTGCAGGGTGAGGGGACGCTGCCCGACGCCGCCGTGCTCGCCGGTCGGCGTGCACGGGTGGACGGGAGTCCCGCCGCCGACGGCACCGGGGGGTGGACCGCGGCGCTGCCCCTGCGTTCGGCGCGCGGCGGCGAGCGCGAGCTGCCGCTGCCGACCGGCGACTACCGCCTTCGCCTCGACGGCGCCGACGCCGGCGAGGTGGCCGCGGCATCCATCGCCGACACCATGACCTCGACGATGCGCGTCGCCCTCCGCGACGGGACGCTCACGGTGCGTCCGCCGATCGACGCCGCGTACGACTCGGCCGAAGCGCAGGCCGCTCTCGAGCGCCGATATGCGACGCGCCCGGGGGGCGAGCTGGAGAACGCCGTCTTCTTCGAGAGCTTCTACGGGCGCATCGCCGGGTGCAATCCGCGGGCGATCGACCGTGAACTCGCGCGTGCGGCTCCCGGGGTGACCCGCTACTGGAGCGTCGTCGACCTCTCGGTGGCGGTGCCCGACGGTGCGGTGGCCGTGGTCGAGGGCAGCCCGCAGTGGTGGCGCGCGCGAGCGTCGGCGCGTCTGCTCGTGGTCAACGACTGGCTGCGGCGACGCTACGTGCGCCGTCCCGGCCAACGCGTGCTGCAGACCTGGCACGGCACGCCCCTCAAGCGCCTCGCCCTGCACCGACCGGGCTTCGACCTGCGGCGGATGCTCGCGGTGGTGCGCGAGAGTCGCCGCTGGGACGTGCTGCTCGCCCAGAACGAGTACGGCGCGCGTACGCTGCGCGCGGCCTACGCGTTCCTGCGTCGTCCGATCTGGGTGGAGGGGTATCCCCGCAACGACGAGCTGTCGGCAGGCACCGGGAGCAGGCAGCAGGAGATCCGGTCGCTGCTCGGCATCGGCGCCGCGGAACACGTGCTCCTCTACGCACCCACGTGGCGAGACGACCGCGAACAGATCGTCGACTTCCTGGACCTGCCGGCGTTCGCCGAAGCCACCGGTTCGGTGGTGCTGGTGCGCGGTCATTCGCGGACGCTGCTGCCGGGGGTGGACCTCACCGCCGATGCGCCCGGGCCGCGGGTCGTCGACGTCACGGGTCACTCCGACACGTCCGAGCTGCTGATGATCGCCGATGCGCTCATCACGGACTACTCGTCCGTGATGTTCGATTTCACCGCCACCGGCAAGCCGATCTTCTTCTTCACCCCCGACCTCGAGCATTACCGCGGGCGGCTGCGCGGCTTCTACTTCGATCTCGCGGCGCACGCGCCCGGGCCTCTGGCGACGACCCAGGAGGAGCTGACGCGCCTGGTCGCCGATGAGACGGTGCCGGAGCGGTTCGCGGGCCGGTATGCGACCTGGCGCGCCCGCGTCAACGCCCGCGACGACGGGCGTGCGGCCGAACGGGTCGTCGCCCGGATCCTCGACCAGAGGTTCGTCGACCGGGACTGATCGGGCCGGCGCATGCCGCGGGGTCGGGTCGCGTGAGGGCAGCGGCGTTCCGGGGCAGCGGTGTCAGGGCAGCGGCGTGTTGCGATCCAGACGCGACGTGTCGATGTTCTCGCGCGCGCCGCGAGCGGCACCGATGAGGAAGCCGACGCCCCACGCGACGTGCATGGTCGGCAGCACCACCAGGCCCCAGAGCCGCTCCCGGATGCCGGGACCCGCGGCCGGGCTCAGCGCCCAGCCGACCACCACCAGCGCGTATGCCGCGAGCGGCGCGTACACGACGGAGGCCGCAAGCGCCGGGATGCCGCTGAGGACGCCCGTCGCCTGGAGGACGCCGACGACGAGGGCGGCGACGGTGGTGAGCACCAGGGCGGGCGGCGCGAAGAAGCGCAGCGAGTTGCGGCGACCGTATCGGCGCACGAGCTCGCCGCGCCAGGTTCCCGTCGAGCGGAACTGCCGCGCCAGTCGCGTCCAACGCTCGCGCGGCCAGTACGTGACGGCCAGCTCGGGATCGAACCACACGCGGTAGCCGGCGCGTCGGATGCGCAGATTGAGCTCCCAGTCCTCCCCGCGGCGGATGGTCTCGTCGAACAGCCCGACCTCGTCGAGCACGTCGCGCCGGATCACGCCGAGATAGGCCGACTCGGCCGGACCCGCACGGCCGCCCGAATGGTAGGCGCCGCCGCCGAGGCCCACACGGGCGTTGTACGCGCGGGCGACGGCACGCTGGAAGCCGGTGCGGCCGTCCGCGCGCATGACTCCGCCGACGTTGGCCGCACGCACCCGCGCCAGGGTGTCCAGCGCGCGCTGCGCGTATCCGGGTTCGAGCTCCGAGTGCGCGTCCACGCGCACGATCGTCGGGTAGTGGGCCGCTCGGATGGCGAGGTTCAGGCCCACCGGGATGTCGGCGGCCGGGTTGCGGATGAGGCGTACCCGCGGGTCGCGCGCCGCCAGCTCCGCGGCGATCGCGTCGGTCGCGTCGGTGGACGGTCCGAGAGCGAGGATGACCTCGCTGGGGCCGGCCGTCTCCTGGGCGAGCGCGCTCTCGACGGCGCGGGTCAGATACGCCTGCTCGTTGAGCACGGGCATCACGAAGCTGACCCCGGCATCCGGGGACGGCACCCGCGCGTCCCGGGAACGTGCCGCGACGGAGTGCATCCGACGATCATCCCATGCCGGGGGCGCACCGGCGCGGCCGCCGTAGGCTGGAGGGATGGGAATCGTCTCCGAGGCACGCCGCGCCCGCTCGCTGCTGCGGCGCGTGGCCAACGGACGGTCGGCACTGCGGGAGGTGCGCCGCGAACAGGCTGCGCGGCCCCCGGCACCGCCGGCCCACTTCCGCATCGCGGTGTACTTCGCCGACGGCGACGTGAACATGTACCAGATCCGTCAGTGGTATCGGCCGCTGGCCGCCCTCGCCGGGCGGTGGCCGGTCGTGGTGCTCAGCCGGCACGCGACGGGTGCGCGGGCGCTCCTGGCCGACGACGCCCTGCCCGTCGCGTTCGTCCCGAAGGTGCGCGACCTCGAGCGCTACATCGCGCAGCAGGACATCCGGGTGGTCCTCTACGTCAACCAGAACACGCGGAACTTCCAGATGTTCCGGTACGGTCGCCGCTGGCACGTGTTCATCAACCACGGCGAGTCCGACAAGATGTACATGACCACGAACCAGTTCAAGGCGTACGACTACGCCCTGGTCGCGGGGGAGGCGGCGCGCGATCGCCTCTCACGGACGCTGTGGGACTACGACGTCGATCGGCGCACGATCGCCGTCGGCCGTCCCCAGACCGATCACTACGTCGGTGAGCCGCCGTATGCGCCCGACGAGCGCACGGTGGTGCTCTACGCGCCGACCTGGGAGGGCGATCGTCCGGCGGCCCGTTACGGCTCTCTCCGCAGCCACGGGGAGGCCCTCGTCGCGGCGCTGCTGTCGTCGCCCCGGTACCGTCTCATCTACCGTCCCCACCCCCGCTCGGGCGTCGTCGACCCGGAGTACGGCGCGGCGAACGCGCGCATCGTGGCCGCCATCACGGCTGCGAACGCGTCCGATCCGACGGCCCGGCACGTCGTCGACGCCGGGGGAGAGCTGGGCTGGCAGCTCCTCGCCGCCGACATCGCCGTCGTCGACATCTCCGCGATGGTCTACGACCGCCTCGCGACGAGCAAGCCCCTGCTGATCACGCGCCCGGTCGATCCCGCCGCCGACGTCGATACGAACGGGTATCTGTCGGATGCCGAGTGGCTGGATGCCGCCGGTGCGGCCGACGTCGACGACCGCATCACGCGGGTGCTCGACGACCCTGACGCGGCCGCGCGTCTCGCGCGGTGGGTGCAGCGGTACTTCGGCGACACGGCGCCGGGTGCGGCATCCGCGCGGTTCGAGGCCGCCATCGCCGAGCTCATGCGACGGTGGGAGACGTGGGATGCCGCGACGCGCGCGGACGCGGCGTCCGGGCCTTCGGCCGGTGTGGAGGGCTGAGCGCGCTCAGCGCGTGACGAGCCGCGCCACCGCCGCCAGCGGTATCGCGAGCCACGCCGGACGGTGGCGCGCCTCGTAGATCGCTTCGTACACGGCCTTGTCGAGCTCGAGCGCGTCGAGGAGAGCACCCGACGGGTCGGCGAACGTGGAGCCGTACCCGGTGAGGAAGCTCGTGCGGGCGGCGAGCGCCCACGCGTCGGCGGCGGCGTCGGCCGTGGCGTCGAGCTGGTGCGGCCCGCGCTGGAGGCGGAGCGAGCCCGCGACGTAGTCGAACGAGCGCAGCATCCCGGCGATGTCCCTCAGCGCCAGGTCGGGGGCGCGCCGTTCGGAGATCGGGCGCATCGGCTCGCCCTCGAAGTCGAGGAGCATCCAGCCGCGGGTGGGGGAGTGCAGGACCTGGCCGAGGTGGTAGTCGCCGTGCACGCGTTGCAGGTGCGGCCAGGGCGCGGCCTCGGCGCGCGCGTAGATGCGCGCGACCGCATCGTGGAACGCGCCGAGCGCGGGCACCTCCGCGACCGCGATCGACAGGCGCCGGCGCCACGCCGCGACGATCGAGCGCCGCGCATCGGCGTCGGCGGGCGGGGTCGGGAACAGGTGGGCGAGATCGCGATGGACATCGGCGGTCGCGCGTCCCAGCGATTGCGCTTCGGCCGAGAAGTCGGCGCTGACCGCGGCGGCCGCGAGCGCCACGCGCCAGGCGTCCTCGACATCGGGGAGGAACTCCTGGGCGAACGCGAGCGATCCGCGGACGGCGGGCTCGCCGGGGGCGGTCGACGTCCACTCGCCGTCGAGGTGACCGATCACGGGCGGGACGTGCGCAGAGCCCGCGGCCGCGAGCGCCGACTGCAGCTCGATGTCCGGATTGATGCCCGGATGAAGCCGACGGAACACCTTGCAGATGACGGGCGCGGCGTGGGAGGGCCGGAAGATCACGGACGTGTTCGACTGCTCGCCCGTGAGCACGCTCGCCGGTCCGGCGAGATCGGGGCGACCCAGCTCGACGAGCAGCGCCGCCGTGAAGGCGGGATCGTGGGGGCCGTCGACGAGGAGCCGATCATCGTCGACGCCGACGGTGTGGGACGGTCCCGGCTCGCCGGTGCGAGGCCGCCACACGAGGGGGACCTGATACACGATCGCGTCGGCGTCGTCTCCGTCGCCGACGATCAGCAGCTGCACGTCGACGTCGGGAGCGGAGCTCGAGAGCCGCCGCTCGGCCAGCACGCGCAGCCGCGGCTCACCGCCCGTCGGGGTGTACCACCTCTGCTGCGGCATCCATGCGGCCAGATGCCTCAGCGTCGTCTGCATGGGTCGAGGCTAGCCAGCGCGCCGTCGGGTGTCGAGAAAGCCGCGCCGAGGCGTCGTCAGTCCTCTGGCGTCGACTCCTCGTCCTGGACCAGGACCTCCACCGGCACGGAGAATGCGACGCCGGCGGCACCGAAGACACCGAGATCGTCGACCGGGGGCGGCAGCACCTCCGCGGGCTGCTGCTCATCGACCGGCTCGGAGGGCAGACCGCCCCATTCGGTCGGCTCTTCGGGACGACTCTGGAAGATACCCATGGCTCCATTGTGCGCGACCCCGGCGTCGCGGGGGCGCCCCCGCCGGGCGCGTCTCGCGCGACGCGATCGTCAGTCTCCCGCGGCAGCGCCGTCCGCCGCCGAGCGGCCACCGCGGCGGGCCTTCGCTCCGACCGCGCCGGCGGCGGCGCCCAGGGCGCCGGCCGCGCGACGTCCGCCCGCACCGATCGCCTCGCCGGCGCGCCGGACCGTGCCGAACGCGGAGCGCTCGAGCCGCTCGGTGCCGGGGCGCGGCTCGAGCTCCGCCGGGTACGCGACGGGCGGCAGACCGAACGCGCGGTGGGATCCCACCACCACGCGGCGGCCGAGCAGGTGGTTTCCGGTTCCGCCGATGGCCGCACCGATGCCGAAGGGGAGCGCCTTGCCGATGACCGAGGCGCTGCCCTTGGTCGCGAACTGCCGGATGAAGGACGACTTGAGCCGGTCGACGAGCGGGCCGACGGCCGCGCGGGGCAGCGACTTCGTCACGAGCTCGCCCCAGTACGAGGTCCGCGAGCCACCGGTGCCGGCGACCTGTCGCCCGAGCTGCGCGACGAGGTCGACACCCTCCTGGCCGAGCATCAGCGTCAGCACGAGCGCGCGGGCGCGATCGGGATTGTCCACGCGGATGCCGTGCAGCTCGGCGAGCGACTGGGCGAACAGTGCCGTAGCCTCCAGGAACCCGACGGTCTCGATGCCCGAGAGGGCCAGGGTGACCCCGGTCCCGATGCCGGGTACGACCGCGGTCGCGCCGACGGCGGCGCCGCCGGTGGTCACCGCTGCCAGGTAGCGCCGCTCCAGCATCCGGACGATCTGCGCCGTCGTCGCCTCGGGATGGCGTAGACGGATGCTGCGCAGGTGCGCGATCACGACCGGGCGCTGGACCTGCAGCATCCGATCGAGCGCCCGCACGGTGCGCGGGTGCTCGGGCGATCCTTCCGGAGGAAGGCCACCGTCCCACGGCGCGTCGTCGGGGAGGGAGTGGATGCGATGGATCTTGGCCATGTCGGCACGATCCTATGGACGGCCCCTGAGCGGCGGCTGAGCGGTCGGGGTGTCGTCGATCGTCCGGTCAGACGAACTGGTTGGCGCGTTCCAGATCTTCCGCGAAGTCGACCTCGACGGCATAGAGGTCGGAGATGTCGAGCGGTTCGAGCAGAAGGCCGTTCTCGGCGATGGCGAGCTCGAGCCCGCGCTCGAAGTAGTCCTGGTCGTCGACGCGGCTCAGCTGTGCGATCAGTGCGCGCTTGTCGGCCGCGGAGATGTAGTTGATCCCGACCGCTTCACCCACGCCGCCGCGGACGGTCTTCGACAGCTCGGCGATGAAGCCCTCCGAGGACACCGTGTACTTGACCTCCTCGTCGCTGACCGAGGAGGTGTTGACGGTCGCGAAGGACTGCTCGGCATCGATCAGGGGGCGGGCCCGGCCGAGCACCCGCGGGTCGAAGACGACGTCGCCGTTGAGCCACAGGACCCCGGCGCGCCCCGTCGCGCGGAGGGCCCGCAGAAGGCTCTTGGACGTGTTGGTCTGGTCGTAGCGCTCGTTGTAGACGTACTCGGAGTCGGGGAACGCATCGACGATGGCCTCGGCGCGGTAGCCCACGACGGTCGTGATGCGGGCGGCCGATCCGAAGGCGGCGCGGATGTTGTCGTGCTGCTGCTGCATGATGGTGCGGCCGTCGCTGAGTGCGGTGAGCGGCTTGGGCAGCGAGCGCCCGAGGCGCGAGCCCATGCCCGCTGCGAGGATGACGGTCTGAAGTGTCACGAGTGTGCTCCCGGGGAAGTGTTCACGGAGTATTCGGCGTTCAGCCACTTCCTTGTGCTTCGGCTATGGTACCGGCTCGACCTGGGAAGGTGCGGGAAGTGGCTGATCCGTCGCATTTTCGCCCCGCGAACCGCACGCATTGTCACGCTCTGTGGACGACTCGCGGCAATCGTCGGGCGTGCTTGCTAGGTTTGTCGGGTGAGCGCCCCCCAGCCGATCCCCCAGGACGACGACGGCGTGCACGCCCTGCCGCCGCTGCCCCCGGTCGCCGCTGCGGAGGCCGCCGCTCGGCTCGATCGGACGCCCTCGGATGCCGACGAGGCGCCCGCCGTCGATGCTCCGGCGCCCGCCGCTCCGCGCCCGCGCCGCCCGCCGGCGAAGCGTGCGCCGCGCGCGCGGAAGCCGAAGGTCGCGACGCCGCCGCGCCCCGAGATCGCCCCGGAGATCGCCGCGGCGCGCTTCGAGGCCGCCGCGGCCGATCGCTCGGTGATCGCGCCCGCCGATTCCGACACCGCGCCGACGGTCGAGGAGCCGGCCGCGGACACCGAGGAGCACGTCCCGGTGCCGGACGCGGTCGAGTCGCAGGCGGACGTCGCAGAACCGGCGCGCCCGCATTCCGAGCCCGAAACCGAGGTCGCCGAGTCCGCTGTCGAGCCGGAGCCGGAATCCGCGGATGTGGCAGAGACCGAGACCGCTGCTGAGACCGTAGAGCCTGAGCCTGTGGCGGAGTCCGAAGCGGATGCCGCGGACCCGGAGCCCGAGGCGGTGGAGGCGGAGTCCGAAGCGGATGCCGCAGAGCCGGAGCCGGAGCCCGAGGCGGTGGAGGCGGAGTCCGAGCCCGAGCCCGAGCCGGACGCTGTGGAGCCGGAACCGCTGGCGCAGCCAGAGCCGGAGGCTGTGGAGGCGGAGTCCGAAGCGGACGCCGCCGACCTCGAGCCTGACCTCGCCCCGGCATCCGGACCGGAGCGGGAAGACGACCCGGCAGAGGTGCCCGAGCCGTCGGTGGCGGAGGTCTTCGGAGACCTGGCCGACGAGGTGTTCGTCGTGGCGAGCGAAGAGGCCGTGTCCGAGGCGGCGGCATCGCCGACGCCGGCCGTGCACGTGCGGGGCGTCACGAAGTCGTTCGGCGCGACGGTCGCGGTGGACGCGATCGACCTGCGCATCCCGGCGGGGACCTTCTACGGGATCGTGGGTCCCAACGGCGCCGGCAAGACGACCACGCTCTCCATGATCGCGGGCCTGCTGCGCCCCGACAGCGGCGACATCGCGATCGCCGGCATCGACCTCGCCGCGGACCCGCGCCGCGCGAAGCAGCAGATGGGGATCCTCCCCGACCGGCTCCGCACGTTCGACCGGCTCACCGGGCGCCAGTTGCTGCACTACTACGGCGTGCTGAGGGGACTGCGCTCCGCGGTCGTCGAGAGCCGCAGCGCCGAGCTCGCGCGCGCGTTCGACCTGACCGACGCCCTGGCGCGGCCCGTGTCGGACTACTCCGCGGGAATGACGAAGAAGATCATGCTCGCCGGCGCGATGATCCACTCGCCGCGTGTGCTGGTGCTCGACGAGCCGTTCGAGTCGGTCGATCCGGTGTCCTCCGCGGTCGTCCTCGACATCCTCTCCGCGTACGTGGCCCACGGGGGGACGGTCGTGCTCTCCAGCCACGGGATGGAGCTCGTGGAGCGGGTGTGCTCCGGCCTGGCCGTCATCGTCGGAGGTCGGGTCCTGGCCGAGGGGACGGTGGACGAGGTCCGCGGCGACCTCACCCTCGAGGAGCGTTTCATCGAGCTCTCGGGCGGCATCAGCGACGCGGAGGGGCTCGAGTGGTTGCACACGTTCTCCGACTGAGGCTCGATCTGCTGATCGGTGCGCTGCGGGGCGAGCGCCGACAGGCGGTGCGAACGGTCGTGGGGTTCGTGCTCGTGGCGCTGGCCGTCGGCGCCGTGTGGGCGGGCGCCCTGCGGCTGCGCTCGTCGTCGGACGAGGCCGCCTTCGCCGTCACGATGGTGGCGGCATCCGCTCTGACCGTCGGCTTCCTGGTGACGGCGCTCATCGGCGGCGTGGACGATCAGCTCGATCCGCGCCGGTTCTCCGTCCTCGGCGCCTCGCCGCGTGCGACGGCCGCCGCGACGCTGCTGGCGAGCGTGATCAGCGTGCCGATGATCGCGCTCATCGCGATCGCGATCGCGATGGCCACCCTCTGGTCTGAGCGCGGAGCGCCCGCGGCTGTCGTCGTGTTGTCGTCGATCGCCGGGGTGCTCACCTGCCTGCTCCTGTCCAAGATCGCCCTCGCGATCGGAGGGCTCCTGCATGAGCGACGGTCGCGGGAGCTCACGGGTGTCTTCCTCATCGCCGTGATCGCGGTGGTGGTGCCCGTCGTCGTCTTCCTCGCGTCGCTGCAGTGGGCCGAGGGCGTCCCGTCGGCCCTCACCGAAGCGGTCGACGTCCTGGCGCTGACGCCGTTCGGGGCGGCCTGGGCGCTCCCGCACCGAGCCGTCCACGGCGGACTGCTCGGGCCCGCGATCGTGGCGGCCCTCACGGTTGCACTTCTCGCGGTCTGCTGGTTCTGGGTCGTCGGGCGCCTGATGACGACGACGGAGCGCCCGGGCTCGACGCGCGAGCGGCGCGGTCTGGGATGGTTCGACCTGACCGGAGGCACGCCGGCGGGCGGTGTCGCCGCACGGAGTCTCATCTACTGGTTCCGCGACCCGCGCTACCTGGTGAACATGATCATCGTGCCCGTGGCCGCGGCCGTGACGATCGTGCCGCTCGTGCTCGTCGGGGTGCCGCTGTCGATGGCGGTGCTCATCCCCGCGCCCCTCATCGCCCTCTTCCTCGGATGGCTGCCGCACAACGACCTCGCGTACGACTCGACGGCGCTGTGGATGCACATCGCCGGGGCGGTGCGCGGTGCGGCCGACCGGGCCGGGCGGCTCGCCCCGATCTCCCTCGTGGGCGTCGTGGTACTGGCGGTCGCGATCCCCGTCACCGTCTCGATACACGGCCGGTGGGCGATGCTCCCGGCGATGATCGGCGTGTGCGCCGGCCTCTTCCTCAGCGGACTCGGCCTGTCTTCCCTGGCCTCGGTCATCGCTCCCTACGCCGTCTCCCGGCCCGGGGACAGTCCGTTCCAGCAGCCGCAGCGCACCGGCGGCGGTCTCTCGCAGGGCGTCGTGATGCTGGGAGCGCTGGCGTGCGGGGCTCCGGCGCTGTGGTGGGCCTGGCTCGCCCTGACGGTGGACGAACAGTGGTCGTGGACCGCGTTGTGGGGCGGCATCGGCATCGGCGCGGTGGTGCTGCTCGCCGGCATCCTCGGCGGCGGCGCCGTGTTCGATCGCACGGGCGAGCGGTTGATGGAGTTCGCGGAGTCGACCTGATCCGCTGTGGACGAACTCGGCCGGGCGGGTCGCCGCGCGGATAGAATCGGACACCATGAGCAGCCCTCTCGACAGCCCCGACGGCCCCGGCGACGGCGGCGTCGCCACCCTCGACCGGGAGCTCGAGGAGCTCCTGCGCGAGGAGAACATCGAGCCCGGCGACCACGAGCGCTTCTCCCACTACGTCAAGAAGGACAAGATCCTCGAGTCGGCCCTGACGGGAAAGCCGGTGCGCGCCCTCTGCGGCAAGAAGTGGACGCCCGGCCGCGACCCGGAGAAGTTCCCGGTGTGCCCGACGTGCAAGGAGATCTACGAGTCGCTCATGAGCTGACCCGTTCGCCGTCGGTCCGGGCCTCCTGTCACGCGTCGATGTAGACGGTGGGCAGCGCCGGGTCGGACCGGCTCAGCGCGAGTGCCGTCACCGGCAGCTCTTCGCGCACCAGGGCGTGGTGCGCGCGGGCCTGCGCGACACCGCCGGAGCCCTCGTACGCGGCATCCGGCTCACCGTGGTCCACGAGCGTCACCTGCAGCGCCCGGGCGTCGGGATGGTCGTCGGAGGTCTGCACGGCGTCGAACCCGTCCGACACCGCGATGAGCTCGCTGGTGGCCGTCCCGTGCGACAGGGTGCGGAACGCGGCCTTGCGTCCGCCCCGAGAACCCTTGTCGGTGGACGCCTTCGCCACGGCGACCCAGCTGCCCGCCGCATCCTGGCGTGCGACCAGCTTGTAGACCATTCCGGCCGTCGGAGCGCCCGATCCGGTGACGACCGACGTGCCCACCCCGTAGGCGTCGACGGGGGATGCCGCCAGCGCCGCGATCGCGAACTCGTCGAGGTCGCTCGTGACCGTGATCCGCGTCGACGTCGCGCCGAGCTCGTCCAGCTGCGCGCGCACCTCCGCTGCGACGGTGGGCAGGTCGCCGGAGTCGATCCGCACCCCGCCGAGCCCCGTTCCGGCGACGCGCACCGCGGTCTCGACGCCGGCGCGGATGTCGTAGGTGTCGATGAGCAGCGTGGTGTCGATGCCGAGCGCATCGATCTGGCTGCGGAAGGCCTCCTCCTCGGTGTCGTGGAGGAGGGTCCACGCGTGTGCGGCCGTCCCCATCGTGGGGATGCCCCATTCGCGACCGGCTTCGAGGTTGCTCGTGGCGCCGAAGCCCGCGATGTAGGCGGCGCGCGCGGCGGCGACGGCCGATCGCTCGGCGGCCCGGCGCGACCCCATCTCGGCCAGGGGGCGGTCGCCGGCGGCGATGCTCATGCGGGCGGCGGCGTTCGCGACGGCGGAGTCGTGGTTCAGGATGCTGAGGGCCAGCGTCTCGAGCACCACGGCCTCCGCGAACGAGCCCTCCACGGTGAGGATGGGAGATCCCGGGAAGTAGAGCTCGCCCTCGCGGTATCCGCGGATGGTGCCCGTGAAGCGGTAATCCTCCAGGAAGCGCAGCGTCTGCGTGCCGACCACCCGGTGGTCGCGCAGGTAGCGCAGCTCGTCGTCGCCGAAGCGGAACGCGCGCAGCTGCTGCAGCAGCCGCCCGGTGCCCGCCACCACGCCGAAGCGGCGCGCACCCGGCAGGCGTCTGCCGAACAGCTCGAACACGCACGGTCGCGACGCGGTCCCGTCGCGGAGGGCGGCGTCGATCATCGTGAGCTCGTACCGGTCGGTCAGCAGGGCGGACGACGGGGCATCGGCGCGGGTCATTCCGTCACTCTAGCGACGCCGTCGAGGCCGTCGGGCGCCGGGCCGGGTCCGCGTGCGGAGATCCTCCCGGGACCGGCGGGTAGGGTGGAGGATCGTGAATGACGCGCCGATCGGGATCTTCGACTCCGGGGTGGGCGGGCTCACCGTGGCCCGGGCGGTCTCGCAGCTCCTTCCGCGCGAATCCGTGCTCTACCTGGGCGACACGGCGCACTCGCCGTACGGTCCCAAGCCCATCGCGGACGTCCGCCGGTACAGCCTCGACGTGCTCGACACGCTGGTGGAGCAGGGCGTCAAGATGCTCGTTATCGCCTGCAACACGGCATCCGCCGCCGTCCTGCGCGACGCGCGGGAGCGTTACGACGTGCCGGTCGTCGAGGTCATCGGCCCGGCGGTGCGCACGGCGATCTCGACCACGCGCAACCGGCGCATCGGCGTCATCGGGACGGTCGGCACCATCGGTTCGGGCGTGTACCAGGACATGCTGGGGGTCAACGAGCAGCTGGCGGTGTTCACGCAGGCCTGCCCGCGTTTCGTCGAGTTCGTCGAGGCTGGTGTCACGGGATCGGCCGAGGTGCTGCGGGTGGCGGAGGACTACCTCGCGCCGCTTCGGCACGCGGGCGTCGACACGCTCGTGCTCGGCTGCACCCACTACCCGTTCCTCGAGGGGGCCATCAGCTATGTGATGGGGCCCGAGGTGTCGCTCGTCTCGAGCGACACCGAGACCGCGAAGGACGTCTACCGGCAGCTCGTCTCGCGCGACCTCCTCGCCGGTCCGGATGCGGTCGCCACCCACACCTACGAAGCGACCGGCGACTCCGCCGACGACTTCCTCCGCCTCGCCGACCGGCTCATGGGCCGCGGCGTCTCCAGCGTGCGCCTCGTGCAGACGGGCGCCATCGACCTGCCGGACCCCCTGAAGGGAACCCCATGACCGAGACCACCACCCGCGCCGACGGACGCACGCCCGACCAGCTCCGCCCCGTCACGATCGAGCGGGGCTGGAGCGCGCACGCCGAGGGGTCCGCCCTGATCTCGTTCGGCGGCACGAAGGTGCTGTGCACGGCATCCTTCACGGGGGGCGTGCCCCGCTGGCTGACCGGCAAGGGCAAGGGGTGGGTGACGGCGGAGTACGCGATGCTGCCGCGCGCCACCAACTCGCGCAACGACCGGGAGGCCGTCAAGGGCAAGATCGGCGGGCGCACCCACGAGATCTCGCGTCTGATCGGCCGTGCGCTCCGCGCCGTCGTCGACACCAAGGCGCTCGGTGAGAACACCATCGTCATCGACTGCGACGTGCTGCAGGCCGACGGCGGCACGCGCACCGCCGCGATCACCGGTGCCTACGTCGCCCTGGCCGATGCGATCGAGTGGGGCCGCGCGAAGGGTCTCGTCGGCAAGAACGCGAAGGTGCTGCTCGACTCCGTCGCCGCCGTGTCGGTGGGCATCATCGACGGCGAGCCGATGCTCGACCTGGCCTACGTCGAGGACGTCCGCGCCGAGACCGACATGAACGTCGTCGTCACCGGTCGCGGTCTGTTCGTCGAGGTGCAGGGCACCGCCGAGGGGGCCCCGTTCGACAAGCGCGAGCTCGACGCCCTGCTCGAGCTCGGCGTCGCCGGCTGCACCGACCTCCGCGACGCCCAGACCGAGGTGCTCGCCTCGTGACCGGCGTCCCGAACTCCTCCACGGCGGACGCCGGACCCCGCCGTATCGTCTTGGCGACCCACAACCCGCACAAGGTGGAGGAGTTCGGCGCGATCGTCGCGCGCGTGCGCCCCGATCTGGAGGTCATCGGCTACGACGGCCCGGAACCCATCGAAGACGGCGTCACCTTCGCTGCGAACGCGCTCATCAAGGCGCGAGCCGCCGCGGCCCACACCGGGCTTCCCGCGCTGGCCGACGATTCCGGCGTCTGCGTCGACGTGCTCGGCGGCGCCCCCGGCGTCTTCTCCGCGTACTGGGCAGGGCACCGCAAGGATCCCCGCGCCAACCTCGAGCTGCTGCTGGACCAGCTCTCCGACATCGCCGACCCGCACCGGACGGCCCAGTTCGTTTCGACCATCGCCCTCGTGGTGCCCGGGCCCGACGGCCGCATCGTGCACGAGGAGACGGTCGAGGGCGTCTGGCCGGGCCGGCTCGCGACGGCGCCCTCCGGCGACGGCGGGTTCGGCTACGACCCGATCTTCCTGCCCGACGACCAGCAGGGGCGGACGGCCGCCGACCTGTCGGCGGAGGAGAAGAACGCGGCCTCGCACCGTGCCCGTGCGTTCGTCGCGCTCGCGCCGCTGCTGAGCGCGCTGGAGCGATAACCGCTTTCATTCCCGACTAGTGCGCGAGCGGGTGCGCGGGCGGCGCCGCGGCTTAGCCTCGTTCTATGCACGATCACGCACCCACCGGCATCCGGGACTCGAGCAATCGGCGACTGCTGACGATCTCGCTGTGTCTGACGGCCGGAGTGATGCTCGTCCAGATCGTCGGCGCGCTGCTGACCGGATCGCTCGCCCTGCTGGCCGACGCGGCACACATGTTCACCGACTCGTCGGCGCTGGTGATCGCCCTCATCGCCTCGGCGGTGGCCGGGCGACCGGCCGACGATCGCAACACCTACGGCTATCAGCGCGCGGAGGTCTTCGGCGCCCTCGTGAACGCGCTGATCCTCATCGCCCTCATGGTGTGGATCGCCGTCGAAGCGGTCCAGCGTCTCATCGGACCGACCGAGGTCGAGGTCGCGGGAGGGCTGATGCTCCTCGTGGCCGCGGTGGGTCTCGTCGCCAACGCCGTGTCGATGTACCTGCTCAGCGCGGCGCAGAAGCGCAGCATCAACGTGCGCGGCGCCTACATCGAGGTGCTCGGCGACCTCATCGGCTCGGCGCTCGTGATCGTCGCGGCCGTCGTCATCTGGACGACGGGCTGGATGCCGGCCGACGCCCTCGCCTCGCTGCTCATCGCGGTGATGATCCTGCCGCGGGCCGTCGGACTCCTGCGCGAGGTCTTCTCCGTGCTCGGCGAGCGGGCGCCGCACGGCACCGCCGTGGCGGACATCCGCGACCACATCCTCGGCGAGCCCGGCGTCGTCGACGTGCACGACGTGCACGTGTGGCAGCTGACGCGCGGCGCCCCCGTCTTCACCGCGCACGTCGTCGTCGCGGACGACGTGCTCGCCGGTGACGCCGGTGGTGCGGGGGCGCTGCTGTCGCGTCTGCAGAGCTGCCTGTCGCGTCACTTCGATGTCGAGCACTCCACGTTCCAGCTCGAGCCGGCCGGGCACCGCGAGCACGACGCGCACGTGTAGCGACGAAGCCCGCCCGGCGACTGTGCGACGATGCAGGGCATGGACGATGCCGATCTCCGCGAACTCTCCCTGCTGCGCACGCGCGCGTACGGACCGGATGCCGACATCGAGCGCGATCCGGACGCGCTGGCCCGCCTGCGGGCGCTGGAGGAACGGCGCCGCACGCAGGCCGCGGTGACGCCCGCGCCCGCGGCCACGCCTGGACCCGCGCCGGGCGCGGCCGTCGAGACCGCCCCGGAGGACGGCGGCGCGCCGCCTCCCCGCCCGACGGAAGCGCCCGCGGCGATGCCGCCCCGCATCGGACGTGCGCTGGCGATCGGATGGGCGGCGTCGATCGCGGTGGTGGCCGTCGTGGTGGGTGCGCTCGTCTTCGGTCTGGCCTCGCTGCGTCCGGTGTCACCGGTCACGGGAGCGCGGCAGGTCGCGAGCCTGGACGAGCCGTTGACCAGTCCGCCGGCGGCGATGCCGTGGTTCGGCGAATCCGAGGAGAGCTCCGCCTACGCGTTCTCCGGGCTCGTGGTGGTCGCCGTCGCGCGTGACGTGCTGGACTCCTCGGGCGAGTGTCTGATCGTGACGCCGCGGGTCCCGGCCGCCGACGGATCGCGGTCCGGGACCAGCGGCTGCGGCGCGGGGCCGTTTCACCCGACCGTCGCGCTGCTCGTCGCCGATGACAGCCCCGAGGAGCTGCGCGCCGCCTTCCCGGTGGGCACCGCGCTGCAGTTCGTGTGGGACGGGGACGCCGTCGCCGTCTTCGCGGCCGACCCGCAGGGTCCGACCGCCGCGCCGGCCTGAGCTCAGTCGTCCCGGCGCACGTCTGCGGGATCCACATCCGGACGCAGACCGCGCCACCGGGCGTGGCGCAGGGTGCCGCTCGGCGTGAACTCCGCGTACTCCACTTCGCCGACGAGCTCCGGCCGCACCCACAGCGCATCGGAGGCGTCCGCGACCGGCACGCCGAGCAGGGGCGAGGAGTCGGTGCGCAGCGGCTCGAGCAGGGCCGCGAGCCGGCTCAGCTCGCGGTCGCCGAATCCGGTGCCGACGCGTCCGACGTAGTGCAGGCCGTCCTCGTCGGGGATGCCGAGCAGCAGCGATCCGATACTGCCGCGCCGTCCCCCTTTCCCGGGGCGGATGCCGCCGATCACGACCTCCTGCATGGCCGTCAGCTTGACCTTGAGCCACTCCTCGGATCGGGCTCCGCGACGGTAGGGAGACCGAGGATCCTTGACGACCACACCCTCCAGGTGCAGCTCCGCGGCGGCCGCCAGTGCATCGGAGACGTCGTCCGCGACCGGCGGCACGGCGACGGCGGCGATGGCGTCGGCCGCGATCGTCTCGAGGATCTCGCGGCGTTCGCGCAGGGGACGCCCGGTGACGTCCTCGTCGCCGACGCGCAGCACGTCGAAGAGGAAGTAGTCGACGGGGATGCGCTGCGCCTCCCGCGCGATCTCCGGCGCCGAGGTCAGGTGCATGCGCGACTGCAGCAGCGTGAAGCTCGGGCGGCCCGCGGCATCCCGGGCGACGATCTCGCCGTCGACGACCGCCGGGCGGGGGCCGAAGCCGACGTCTCCGGAGGTGAGTTCGGGGTAGCGGTCGGTGATGTCGGCGCCGCTGCGCGCTCGCAACCGCAGGCGGCTGCCGTCCCATGTGCCGACGGCGCGGATGCCGTCCCACTTGAACTCGACCCAGGGGAGGTCGCCCCACCTTCGCGCGGCCGCCGCGGCGAGCGCCGGCGTCGTCGACACCGCGAGCATCGGGGCGTCGGGCCCGCTCGCCGTTCGCGCGGGCGCACGATGCCCGGCGCGCGCGGCGCGGACCGGCGGCGTCGCGGCATCCTTCGTGCGGTGCAGGAGCCACTGGGACTTCTCACCCGAGCCGGCGGTGCGGATCAGGGCGATCCGCACACGTCCGAGCGGGCCGTCCGGCCGGCCGGAGAGGGTCGCGATCACCTCGTCGTCGCGCCACTTCTCCACCGTGAACGTGCCGGAGTCCCAGACGGTCATCGTTCCCGCGCCGTACTCGCCGGCGGGGATCTCGCCGGCGAAGGTGAGGTACTCGAGGGGGTGCGCCTCGGTCATGACCGCGAGGTGGTTGCGATCGGGGGTCGCCGGGACGCCGCGCGGCACGGCCCAGCTGACGAGCACCCCGTCGTGCTCCAACCGGAGGTCGAAGTGCAGACGCGACGCGTGATGCTCCTGGATCACGAACCGCCACGAGTCGTGCGAGCCGCTATGCCCCGCCGGGCCGGGGTGTGGTGGCTCGGCCAGGGCGTGTCGGTTCGCGGGCGCGGGAAAGGGTTCGGGCGTGGCGGAGGGGGCGCGCTTCGCCAAGTAGGAAGAGAGGGGATCGGGGGCGACGGGCGCCAGGGGCGCGAGCAGGTCGCCGTCGGAGGCGGCGCGGGCGAGCACCTCGTCGAACAGCAGGTGCCGCAGGTCGGGATCGTCGAGCTCGGCCCAGGTGCGGGGGGCGGCGACCGTCGGCTCCGCGCGTCCGCGGAGTGAGTAGGGCGCGATCGTGGTCTTGGCGGCGTTGTTCTGGCTCCAGTCGACGAACACCTTGCCGGGGCGCGCATTCTTGCTCATCGCGCTCACGACGAGATCGGGATCGTCGGCTTCCAACGCGCGTGCCAGCTCGCGCGCGAACGCCGAGATCTCGTCGCTCGTGCGCGTCGCGTCCAGGGGTGCGTACAGGTGGAGGCCCTTCGACCCGCTGGTCACCGGCAGCGGGTCCATGCCCATGTCCGCCAGGATGCCGCGGGCCCGGCGGGCCACCTCGGCGCACTCCGGGAGCCCGACGCCGGGGCCGGGGTCGAGGTCGAGTACGAGCCGGTCGGGCGATCCGCGGCCGCCGCCGTCGAAGCGCCATTGCGGCGTGTGCAGCTCGAGGCTCGCGACCTGCGCGAGGTACACCAGGCCCGCGACGTCGTCGATCAGCGGGTAGTCCTTGGCTCCGCCGGAGTGATCGATCGCGCGGCGCCGGAGCCAGTCGGGTGCGCCGGCCTCCAGGTCTTTCGCGAAGAAGGGGGGCTCGCCGGTGCCGTCGGGCCACCGCAGCCGCGTGACGGGTCGGCCCGCGAGATGGGGGAGCAGGAGCGGAGCGATACGCGAGTAGTAGTCGATGACCTCGGCCTTGGTGGTGCCGGTCGCGGGGTACAGCACCTTGTCGAGGTTGCTCAGCCGGAGGCGTCGTCCGCCGACCTCGACGACCTGTGCTGCCTGTGCCATGGCGCCAGGGTAGCGGCCAGCCCCTGGCGAACCGGTGCAGGAGCCGGTTTGATGGGCCCATGAGATCGATCTGGAAGGGCGCGCTCACCTTCGGGCTCGTCAACGTGCCGGTGAAGGTGTACTCGGCCATCGAAGACCACGACGTGCCGCTGCATCAGGTGCACGCGGCCGACGGCGGACGAATCCGGTATCAGCGCATCTGCGAGCTCGACGGCGAGGTGGTGCCCTACGCCGACATCGACAAGGCGTACGACGACGGCGACCGCACCGTGGTGCTGACCGCCGAAGACCTCGCCGCGCTCCCGGCGGAGCGCAGTCGCGAGATCGAGGTCGTCGAGTTCGTCCCCAGCGACCAGATCGATCTGCTCACGCTCGACCGGCCCTATTACCTGGAGCCCGACTCCGCCTCGCCGAAGGCCTACGTGCTCCTGCGCAAGACCCTCGAGCAGACCGATCGCACGGCGGTGGTGCGCTTCTCCCTGCGCCAGAAGACGCGTCTCGCCGCGCTCCGGGTGCGGGGAGACGTCCTCGTGCTGCAGACGCTGCTCTGGGCCGACGAGGTGCGGGAAGCCTCGTTCCCGGCGCTGGATGAGCCGGTCAAGATCTCCGACAAGGAGCTCGAGCTGTCGGCATCCCTCGTGGAGAGCTTCTCGTCGGACTTCGACCCCGCGCAGTTCGTCGACGAGTACCAGCAGGAGCTGCGGACCCTGATCGACGCCAAGCTCGAGAAGGGCGACGCGCTCGATACGTCCGAGACGTTCGGCGAGAAGGCCGAGAAGGATGCCGGGGGCGAGGTCATCGACCTGATGGCGGCGCTGAAGGCCAGTGTGGAGCGCAGCCGGGCCGCCCGTGCGGAGAACGAGAAGGTGGCCCCGCCCAAGAAGGGCAAGGCCACCAAGGCGTCGTGACTCAGGCTGCGGGCGTGCCGTCCTCGAGAGGCTCGACGGTCTCGGGCGCGAGCCCGGCGGCCTGCTCCTTCTTGACCTTGCGACGCTCGGAGAAGTAGTGCCACACGGTCACCAGGGCCGTGCCGCCGACGGCGGCGAGCAGGATGAGGTCGATGTAGTTCTCGACGAACGTGGCCACCGGCGGGATGAAGCCGATGAGGTAGCCGAACATCGTGAGGCCGAAGCCCCAGAGGACCGCACCGATGAGGTTGTAGAGCGAGTACTTGCGCCATGGCATGTGGCCGACGCCCGCCGCCACCGGGGCGAACGTCCGGACGATCGGCACGAAGCGGGCGAGGATGACGGTGAGGCCGCCGTAGCGCTCGAAGAACGCGTTGGTGCGCTCGACGTTCTTGCGGCTGAAGAGGCCGGAGTCCTTGCGTTCGAACACGGCGGGTCCGCCCTTGTGCCCGATGTAATAGCCGAGCTCGCCGCCGACGAAGGCTGCGAGGCCGATCAGCAGCGCCACCCACCAGACGCTGATGCCGAAGATCCCGTGAGGCAGCGTCGGCGTCGAGTGCGACAGCAGGCCCGAGATCACCAGCAGCGTGTCGCCGGGGAGCAGGAAGCCGACGAGCAGACCCGTCTCGGCGAAGACGATGAAGCAGACCACCAGCAGGGCCCACGGGCCCGCGTTCTGGATGATGGCCGCAGGATCGAGCCAGGGGATAAGGGCGAGAGCGTGCACAGGGTTCCCGTCGGTAGATCGGCGGTGGAAGGTCGCTCAGGGGAGCGGTCGCGGTCAGTCTACCGGCGCGGTTCCCGAGTGATTGCGGTGAATCGGCTGATCACACCGGCCGCTCTGCGGCGACGTCGTCCGTGCGGAAGGTGGGACTTGAACCCACACGCCCGAAGGCACAGGAACCTAAATCCTGCGTGTCTGCCGATTTCACCACTCCCGCGCGGCGACCAGTCTAGCCAGTGGTCTCGACCGACTCCGGAGCGGATACCGTCGACGCGGCTGCCAGACGGGGACGGCCGCCGATGATCCAGTAACCCAGACCGACGACGATCCCGCCGCCGACGAGGTTGCCCAGGCCCACCCAGAGCATGTTGTTGGCGAAGAGGCCCCAGGTGAAGTGCGGGTCGCCGCTGAACAGGCCGATGCCGTACGTGGTCATGTTCGCGACGACGTGCTCGAAACCCGAGCTGATGAAAGCGAGGATCGCGGCGAAGATCAGGAGGATCTTTGCGACGTCGGAGCGCACGCGTGCACACATCCAGATCGCAAGGCACACGAGCACGTTGCAGAGGATGCCGCGGACGAACAGCTGCAGGGGGCCTTCCTCCGCCTTGGCGGCGAGCATGTCGGCGATCATCTTGCCGGCGGGTGCGTTGGCGTGCAGCACGCCCGAGGCGACGATGAGCGCGGCGAAGAGGAGGGCGCCGACGAGGTTGGCGAGGAAGGTGGCTGCCATGGTGCCGATCGCACGCCACCAGCCGACGGCTCCCATGAGGGCGCCCTGGGGGAGGATCATCATCGCGCTCGTGAGCAGGTCGGCCCCGGCGAAGACCACGAGGGTCAGGGCGACGCCGAACACGACGCCGGCGACCAGCTTGGCGAGGCCATCGCCCGCTGCCAGGAGGGGGCCGGCGGTGGCGACCATGAGGACGACGCCGATTCCGATGTAGGCGCCGGCCAGCATGCCGGAAACGGCGAAACGCCCGGGGGAGAGGACGCCGTCCGCCTTATGGACGGCCGCGTCGGCCTGCGCCTGAAGGGTCTCGGGAATCGTGAGCACGAAGAAATCGTACTCTGTGGTCAGACCACAACACAAGCAGGGCGCCGCGGCGGAGGATCCGCCCGCCCGCCGGCGGAGGAATCAGTGCGCGGCGTCGTACGCCTCGAGCAGGGACTTCGCCACTCGTCCGCGCGTGCTCACGGTGTGGCCGTTGGAGCGCGCCCAGGCGCGGACGGCCTCCAGATCGCGCGTGCGCGCGGCGGGAGCGGCGCGCCGCGCCGGCGCCGCGCCGAACGAGCGCACCCGTCGGGCCTTGTCGATGTAGGGGGCGAGGAAGTCATCCAGCTTCGTCGCATTCTGCCTCGACAGATCGATTTCGTACGCCTGCCCGCCGTAGCTGAATTGAATGCTGACGGAGTCCTCTTCGGGAATCTCCTCGCCGGTGAGATCGTCGACCACGATATACGTCTTGATTTCTCTGCGTGCCATGGCCGAGAGATTACCGCACCTTTTCCTGTTTTTCGACAGGGTTGTTTCTTTTCTGCTGCAACGGTAAAGGGCGGGGTTTCTTTTCTCTTGCCGCCCGCCCTCGGCATTCCGCGCGACGGCGCGGGAGCGCTGTGGATAGTCTCGGCGCGCCGGCCCTCGTCGATGTGAGGATGCCGCCATGACCCCCTCCGCATCCGCCCCCACGTCCGTCGCGCCGGAGGGAACGATCTCGGCGGCGTCGACGATGGTGCTGCGCGCGATCGCCGACCGGGTGCGCGACCGCCTGCGCGATGAGCAGGCCGACCCGCTGCGGCATCCCGATCGCGCCGCGCAGCTGGCGACCGCGGAGGTGAGACACCACAATGACTACGCCCTCGCACGGGGACTGGAGTTCGTCGACGACGAGGACGCGGCGGTGCGCGAGGTGCTCGCGCGCGTCACCGGCTACGGTCCGTTGCAGGTGCTCCTGGATGATCCGCAGGTCGAGGAGATCTGGATCAACGGCCCGGGCGCCGTCTTCGCGGCCCGAGCGGGGCGAAGCGAGCGCGTGGCGATGCGACTGACCGACGAGGCGGTGCGCGATGTGGTCGAGAAGATGCTGCACGCCACCGGGCGCCGAGTCGATCTCAGCCAGCCGTTCGTCGACGCCTCGCTCCCGGACGGGAGCCGACTGCACGTCGTGATTCCGGATATCACGCGCGCGCATTTCGCCGTGAACATCCGCAAATTCCTGCCGGCTCGGCGCTCCCTCGACGATCTCGTCCGCGCCGGATCGCTTCCCCTCGGCGTGGCCGACCTGTTGCGCGACGCGATGACCGGCGGTCGCAACGTGCTCGTCTCCGGCGCCACGCACGCGGGGAAGACGACGCTGCTCGCCGCGCTCATCGGCGCGTGCGCTCCCGAGCAGCGGATCATCACCGTGGAGGAGACCTTCGAGCTCGCCGTGACGGCTCCCGACATCGTCGCGTTGCAGGGGCGCCAGCCGAGTCTGGAGGGCACAAGCGGGCAGAGTTGCATTTCTTGCAACTGCGCGCCGCATCGCATGATCGTTGATTTGGTGCGGAGTTTCGTCGCGCACGGCTGGCTGCGGTGCCCGCCCACCCAGTGGGGGCAGCTCCGACCCCAATGAAGCGAGGCGATCATTCTGGTGCGCGATTTCATTTGTGCCTGGTTAACGGGGTTATCGGCGAAATCGGGCTCTGACCGTAACACCTGATGCAACTGGGTCCCGAGGCGCAATATGCGTTGCGTCTGTTGACTGTGTGTTACGTTGAATGCCATTCCTGTTGCGTCTAATGCATCCGCTGGAGGGTGAATGGTTTCGCACCGCTTGGTTCTCGCGCCGGTCGTGCAGCTGGATCCCGAGCGCGCCACGTTCACCGACATGCTGGACCGGTACGCGATCTCGCTGCGCTCCCGCGGGTTGTCGACGTCGACAGTGGAAGCGCGGTTGTGGGGTGTGAGGCGGTTCCAGGAGTTCACCGGCGAGTATCCGTGGAACTGGGGTCCGCGGGACGTCGAGGACTTCACGTCGTCACTACTGTCGAGGCCGCAGCCGGCCGCACACTCCACGATCCGCGGCTACCATCTGATGATCAAGCTGTTCTGCGAGTTCCTCGTCAACCCGGCCTACGACTGGCACGACGTCTGCCTCGAGCGGTTCGGGCTCGTCCCCGCACAGATCTGCCACCCCTGGAACACGCACTCACATCTGGCCGAATTCGAAGCGCGCGCGTCGCGGCGCCCATTCGGGTACGACGAGCTCGAAGCGTTCTTCGCCCGGGCCGACGAGATCGCTGAGGACCTCATCGCGAGTCGCGGGAAGGCGGCGCTACCGGCGCTACGAGACGCGCAGCTGTTCAAGACCGTCTACGCTTTCGGCCTCCGCCGCCGCGAGGCGGTGATGTTGGACGTCAACGATCTGCGACCGAACCCCCACATGCCCGACTGGGGACCGTACGGGAAGGTCCACGTCCGCTACGGGAAGGCGATGAAGGGTTCGCCGCCGCGGCGCCGCACGATTCTCGCGCTGCCGGAGTTCGAGTGGGCCACCCGGGGGTTGAAGGTCTGGGTGGAGGAGATCCGGCCGCGGATCGCGACGGACGAGGCCGCGGCGCTCTGGCTGAGCGAACGTCGCACCCGGATCAGCACCCGCACGGCGGACGTCCGATTCGCGCGGATCCGCGACGACCTCGACCTGGATCCGATGCTGACCCTGCACAGCTTGCGGCACTCGTATGTGACGCATTTGATCGAGTTCGGCTACGCCGAGCGGTTCGTGCAGGAGCAGGTCGGGCATCACCACTCCTCGACGACGGCGATCTACACCTCGGTCAGCGATGACTGGAAGAACCGGGTGTTTCACGAAGCGCTCGATCGGGTGCTCGGAAAGAAGGAGGGCGTCGCATGACCCGCAGGTTCGAGTGGCACCTGCGCCGGCGGCTCGCCGAGCGCGACATCTTCAAGACCACCGACCTCGTCCCGCTGCTGGCCGAGCAGGGCGTCTCCCTCTCGAGGGAGCAGGTCTATCGGCTGGTGACGAGCCCCCCGCAACGACTCAACATGGAGGTCCTCGACGCGCTTTGCGTCATCCTCGGTTGCACCCCGAACGACCTCATTACGTTCGAGGACGTCGCCGTGAAGCAGAGCCGCGTCGTTGGCGGAACGGTCACCGAGCTTGGGTCGCTGCGGACCGTTCCTGCCAAGCTCGTCCGCCCCGACAAGCAGTGAGCTCGCCGCCCACCACCGCACTCCCCGACACCGTCCACCATCTCCTCGCGCAGGGCGAACCCTGGGTGAGCATGGGCGAATCCGCGCTCACGGAGTTCATCGTCGAGTTCGCTCCCGCCGCCGTCACCCGCGGGCACATCGCCCGCTACGTCCGCACGACAACCGACCTCGCCCATGCCGCCGACCGGATGACCCCCGCGATCCTGCAACGCATGCTCCGCCGGGTCCGCGACAACGGGCATGCCGTGGTGATCCCGGTCTGCGAGCGATGCGGCCGAGAACGGATCATCGGGCGCGGCCCCGACGAGCGGCGCGTCTGCAACGGGTGCGCACACGCGCTCTCCGCTGAGCCCTGCGGCGACTGCGGGCGGACACGCCCCGTCTGCATCCGACGAGACGGCGTCCCGATCTGCAACAACTGCCGCCGCCGGCTCCCCGACGCGAAGAAGCCCTGCATCCGCTGCGGCAACGTGCGCCTGGTCCACACCACCACCCCGGACGGCCCGCTCTGCCCAGAGTGCGCACCCGGGAAGATCGAACCCTGCGTGCACTGCGGCCGCACCGCGCGGGTCAGAGTCCGCTTCACCGGCGGCGCGACCTGCAGCCCCTGCTTCGACATCATCCGCGGCACCCGCCGCCCCTGCCCGCGATGCCAGCGCGTCACCCTCGTCGCATCCGTCGCCGACGACGGCACCCTCGCCTGCACTCCCTGCGCCGGACGGCCGTCGCCATTCATCTGCGCCAGCTGCGGCATCGAAGACATCCGCGACGGCAAGAAGTGCTTCCCCTGCAGTGCACGCGACGCCGTCGACGCCCTCTTCGCAGTGGGCACCCCCGAACGGCGCGAAACGCTCGAGCCGCTCCGCGTCAGGCTCATGAACCACCCCGAACCCAAGTCGATGTCTCGCTGGCCGAAGCGCTCCGCATCCGCCCAGGTGATCCGCGACATGCTCACCGGGCGCCTCGAGATCTCCCACGAAGCCCTCGACGAGCACCCGATCACCCAAGCCGCTGAGCTCATGCGCCACGCCCTCACCGACGTCGGCGTGCTCCCACCCCGCGACCAGGCATGGGCACACTTCGAACGCTGGCTCGACCGATTCCTCACCGGCCACCCCACCGCGATCGCACGGATCCTCGGGCCCTACTGCCGGTGGTCCGTCGTCGCCCGCACCCGGCTCCTGATCGCCCGCAACGGCATCAGCGACGGCACCTTCGACCGCGCCCGCTCATCCTGCCGGATCGCGCTGGCCTTCCTCACCTACCTCGAAGACAACAACCTCGACCTACACACAGGCTCCCAGACCCTCGTCGAGGACTACCTCGAACAGTTCCCCCGACACCTCGACCAGCTCCGCACCTTCATCCGCTGGGCCGCAGACACCGGACGGGCGACGCGGATGAGCCCGCCGCCGTCCCGCTGGATCGACCCCTTCACCAGCTACCCCATACCCATCTACCGCGACTGGATGCACCGCTTCGAAACCGACGAGACCATTCCCCTTCGGACGCGGATCTGCGGCCTGCTCTGCGGCACCCTCGGACGCCCCAGCTCCGCCGTCGCGAAACTCACCCGATCCGACATCACCGACACCGGCGACGAGATGACCGTCACGATCGGCACATCCCCCGTGAGGCTCCGCGACCCGCTCCCCGCCCTGATCCGACGCCAGCTCGACGCCCCACGCCGCTGGGACACCGACTCCGACTGGCTCTTCCCCTCCAAGCTGCGCGCCGGCGCCCACACCGACTACAGCATGATGGTCAAAGACCTGCAGATCCTCGGCTGCAGCATCGTCTCCCTCCGCGGCGCAGCCCTCCTCGCCCTCGCCGCCATCATGCCCGCCGGGCCCCTCTCCGACCTCACCGGCATCAGCGTCGGCGTCGCCAACCGCTGGCAGACGCTCGCCGCGTCCGCCTACTCCGGATACCCCGCACTCCGCCTCAGGTAGCGCAGATATGGGCATTCGCGCATGCACGTAGATACCTCGCCTGAGGGTCTACCCCAGGACGACTTCGTTGAGATCGCCGTCGAGCTTCTCCATTCGCGGGTACGCGACGCCGATCCGGATCGCCCTCGCGTAGCAGCGCTGGGAGCGCGATGAACGATTTGGTGGACGTCGCCGCTCTTGCGGGCCCGCCAGGAAGAGAATCGGATGTTCTGTCGGCTGAACGACGAGCACGCGGGGACCGTCCTAGTGGTGGGGGCGATCCGGTGTGCTAAGCGCGCCGTAGAGGCTACGCCGGGCGCCGCTCATGATCAGCGGTTCCACGATGGACGTGCCCAGAAGCTGCGTTCTCCGCACAGGTGATCGCCGCCGTTGACACGGGGCCACTTCCCGTCGCGCTGGGCCTCCTCGCGGTCGACATTTTGCTCGCCCTGTCCGGTGCGTTATCGACGTCCCGACATACGAACGGTGGCGCTGTATAGACGGAATCAGCCACAGGTTGGAAGATGATCTAGACACGACAGCCCTCGACCCGTTCAGAACACCTATGAGCCGCTCATTCAACCTTCCCAAGTGGAGCATCCGTGCATTGGCAGTTTGCTTGGCAACGGGCATGGGAGCGTCAATTGTTGGATGCGGGGAACCCCCAAATCCTGAGGCCACCGTTCCACCCTCAGCATCCACACTTAAGGTGGTCGGAGAAGACACTGAGTTGGTTCGAGCAGCGGGCGTCGGCCACCAATTGTTCATCACAGTTCCCGGGTCAACGGGATGCGATTGGATACCCAATGTTGCCGACATCCGCTCTGATGAAGAGCGGATCTACATCGAGCTCACGTCGACCGGGTTAGACCCCTGCGCAGCAAATCTCATACTTCGGACCCATGAGTTGACGGTGGAACCGGACGTAGAAGGATACGAGGTCTACGTCCGGTTCCACAGATAGAAGAGCTTACGGATAGTAGTTCAAGCCCCAGTTCGCACCGAAGAACTCGGTGATCGGAGCATAGAGCACCTCCGCGCTGCAACTCCGCCCGGTGTCCCCTGTGCACGCGCCAGAGTAGTTGCGGATGCCGCTGATCACACCGGCCGCGTAGATGCCGTTACCAGGGCCGCCCACAAAGTAGGCCGGCCCGCCACTATCTCCCTGACCTGCAGCGGGGATACCCACTGCCTGCTTTGTCAGCGCTAGGTTCTCGAAGCACGGCAGTCCGCCGCCATAGCATGCGGAAACGTTGACTTGATCAATGACGTTTCCGCAGACAGTTCCGCTTCGACTACCTGAGTAACACATCGACATCCCTACAGACGAGCTGACGGCTCCTCGGATCGGGCGCACCGTTGATCCCGACACGGTGTGGTCTCCGACGAAAATTCCCGGGACCAAACTCGATACGCCGCTACCTGTCCAGAGCGCGGTATCTCCGTAAGGCATCCCTGCGGGATACAGGCCCCCCTGGAACTGTCCGATCGGCCAGCTGGTCAGACTGCTGTAGTACCACTGTGAATTGACGCCCGCCCCACAGTGATACGCCGAGCCCATGGCTCGGATTCCGCTCCCTACTTGGGAGAGAGGAAACCCTGTGGTGCAAGCCAGTTGGCCGTTCTGCATGTATGCGCCCACGAATAGTGACGGATCTCCCGCAGCCGGAGCGGCATTGCGAGTCGCGGAGACGGGCATGGGACCGTACGTGATGTCCACAGGAATATCAACATCGGGAAGCTTCAGCGCCGTCCGGTTCTTAGATGCCTCATCCACAACCAGCTCCACACGTGCACCATCCACAGACGGAATGGCGAGTGCAACCTGATGGCCTGATGGGAGTACCCCGTAGTCGCCGATTAGCTTTTGAATCACCGCGTCAAGGGCTCGCGCGCTCCGAGCAGCAGGAGCGTACACGACGGAATCGCCAAGCCCGTAGCGTTCGATCGTGGCGTTGACGATGCCCTCGGGCGCCGCGCTGTACAGCTTGATCTGCTTCGTGTCGGGGTCGAAGACCGTCGATGTCGCGAGGACCTCTGCATTGGCGAGTGTCATCTGAATCAGCCGGTGTGATATATCGGCCCATTCTCTATCCTCCGCCGACAGAGGTTGCACGTCCCCGATTTCGGCGCTGCTCGCTGAGTCCTCCGGCACCAGGAAGGTGAAAGAGTTGTCTGCGCGATCATCGGTCGATGAGTCAGTCGACGCAGTCGCCGGCGCCGCGGCGCCTACGATCGTTGTCAGCGCCAGGACGGCTGCCCCGACAGCCCCGCCAAGTTTTGTCCGCTTCTTCACACTTCCTTCTCCTTCGTTTCGATATCTGGTGATGAAGCAGCGCGTCAGCGAGTTGTTCGACCACGTCGAGAGCGAGTACAGCAAGCATCCCTGACGCGCGGCTCTCATGGGAAACCTATTGGATGCCGATGAAAGAATCAGCTTGAGATTCAACTCGGCGGGTGGTATGGCGCGTGCAGAGTTCGGGCACCCGGGCTAGCGCCGCAATGAAGGTAAGGGAGGGAAGGAGCGCGCGAAATGCCACGGCTGCGCTGCCGTGGATGCTGCGGGACTCGCGTATCGTTGCGCGGCTCACGCAATAGTGAAATGACACTAGTGAGCTGGGCGCTCAGACCGCAGTTCGCCCAACCGAATCAACCGCCACTGGCGGACTTCACACCGCAACGGCGCAATGACAACACTGCGCAGGTCGAAGATGCGCATCGCACCAGACAAGAAAGGCCTGATTAGAGGTGATCTTGTGCGCAGGCCATCGGTACTCGTAGTTGCATCTGAAGTCATCGCGCGACCTCAAACGAATAGGCAACACTCAGCCTGCATACGTGCCTAGTCGTCGTGCCGGAAACGTTTACCACTGCGGCACGGGACGGGAGGTTTTGGTACAGGGTTTCGGCACGGCGTGTCGACGTCGGTCGGATGCCGTCGGCGCTCGTGCCGGAATCGATCAGTTTCGAGCGATTGCGGAAACCTACAACTGGGCAGGCCTTTAGCGGTCGCGAGCGTCGTCGGTTGTGAACCCCTCTCGCATCTGCCGTTCCTGCAGGGTTTCCAGCTCCTGAAAGAACGTGACTTGCCAGCCTGCAGGTCCCTGGACTCGCGCATTGAGGGAACGGAAGGGCGTGTGTGTTGGAGCCGCGAGGATGGCTGCGCCAGCTTCAGCGGCTGCGGACACAGCCTCGGCGGTATCATCGACTTCGAGCGCGATGCGCAAGGCCTGTCCGCGCACGGGAGGCATTCCCTCAATTTCGTCGATGTTCTTCACGTGAGCTCGCGTGGCGAGTTCGATAGTTGCTACGCCGGCATGGAGGATCGCGACGCGATCGTCGCCGTCCGTGGCGAATGCGATCTGCTCGGGCATACCGAGAACGTCACGGTAGAACCGGAGCGCGGTGTCGAAGTCGTCGGTCTCGATGATCAAACGGAGCTGTTTCGGGGTTGTGGAATTCGTCATGCTCTTCACCCTGACTGCTGACGTGCACGTGAGGGGCAAGACCCCACCGGGAACGAAGCGCGGTCAGGCGCTGCACTTCCTCCTTGATCGCCCGCTGCTCACTGAGCAAGCGCTCCTCAGCGGCGTCCACGGCCGCTTGCAGCGCACCGGTCGACATCCCCGGATCAGACAGAACCGGGAGGAGCGTAGCGATCACCGAACTGCAAAAGCCAGCCGCAATCAAGTCTTGAATATTCCTGATAGCTTCCTCGTGCTGGGGGCTGTATATCCGCTGCCCCGCAGTCGTACGGTGCGGCGTAAGCAACCCTTGCTCCTCGTAGTACCGAAGCGCCCTCACGCTAGCTCCCGTCCTGGCCGCCAGCTCTCCAATACGCATGACCCGATTCTCGCGCATCCCGCCCACCGGCCGCGGTTGTCCCGAAACTACGGACCGAAACCGCACGTCCCGTAATTAGGTTTCGATACGGGACACGTTTTCGCACGCCACTTTGTAGATCGCGGCAGTAGATGCCGTGTTTCTCGCGTCGCTTGATGTCGTGCCGGACTCCGGGGTCGTCAGGTGGCCACTTGAACCGGTCTACTGCTCGGCCAGCAGGGCGAACCCGTGACGGTCGACCGAGGCGGGAGTGGCGGAGAGGATGACGACGCCGGTGCCCGCCGTGCGGTCGAGGCCGAGCCAGGAACGGAACCCTCCGGAGCCGCCGTTGTGCCACGTGATCGAGCGATTGCCGACTTCCGTGATGACCCAGCCGGCGCCGATGCGCGTTCCCCCGCCGAAAGGTGCCACGGGATCAAGTGCATCGATGCCCGGAGCCGAGTCATCAAGGAGTGCCACAGCCAGCCGGGTCATGTCCTGGATGGAGGAACGAATGCCCCCGGCAGGTGCCAACGCTTCGCCTGTCCATGGTTCGCGAGGCTTGCCGCGTCTGCTTCTGCCGAGGAGAGCACCGGGTCGGAGCTGTTCCGCGGTCGCCGGCAGGTAGAGACCGTCGAGCCCGAGCGGCCCTGCCAACCGAGACTGGACAAGCTCGGCGAAGCTCACTCCAGCCGCGCCGGCGATCGCGTGGCCCAGCAGTTCGAAGCCGAAGTTGGAGTAGCGAGGCCGAGGCGCACCGACGCGAACACCGCGCGCCTGCTCCAGAAGTTGTTCGACGCTCTCACCGTACGGATTGGTCCCGTGCCGCCACAACGCGATCGTCCGCCGCAACGGCCGGGCAGAACGGGGAAGGCCAGGCAGCCCCGAACGATGGGTGCTGAGCGAGTCCAACGTCACGCCGGCGACGGGAGTACCCGCCAGCGGCAGCAGCTCACCGAGCGTCGAGTCCCGTCGAATCTCCCCGCGTGCCAAAGCATCGGCGTAGAGCAAGCCGGTGAGGCCCTTGGAGATCGAGGCGATCTCGAAATCAGCGCCGAGCTCGGCGCCACGGCTGGCGACGGTGGTCGTCGTCGCGGTGACCGTCGCTACAGCGAACCGCGGATGCCGGGAACCCAGCAGGCCAGCTGCGCGAGCCGCGAGCTGCTCGTCGCCGAACACCGCGGACATCATCCCCGACCACCCAACAGACCGCGACCGGCATACTTCTGATGCACGGCCTGCTTGGACACTCCCAGAGCGGCCGCGATCTGCACCCATGTCGCCCCGGCATTGCGGGACCGACGAACCAGGACGGCCTCAGCACGCTCCACCTCACCGCGAAGCTGCGTCAAGCCACCAAGACCCACCAACGGGTTTTCGTCGCCCATCGTGGCCATCGCCGCCGTCATCTGCGTGAACTCCATGCGGTCAATATTAGTTGACGGAATGCAGCCGGTCAACCAACCTTGACCACATGCACTGAAAGCGGTGATCCGTACGTGCCTTCCATCAGCTCGTCGGATCGCTTGCTTCGGGGACCGTGGCGATGACGATGACCCCGCAGTTCAGGGCGTCGGAGTTCTCATGATCGATCGTCCGAGCGACCAACGGGAACTTCCGCCTCGCCGACCGACTTGTCACCCAGGTCAGGCGCATCCTCGACATCAACAACCACACCCATCTCACCCCTGAGGCCGTGGACGCCGCCCAAGAGGCACTACTTATAGGACGCTGAAAGTCGATCAGCCAGCCTTAGCGGATAGGCTTGCCAGAGGTTGACGTACCTGCCGCTCGCACCCTTCGGGGAAAGGTGAACACGTCGCACCTCCACTATCTGGACACGACCACTCCATCGGTTTGTACGCCGGTAACGCGAGCACCCCCGTCTTTCCCGAGCATTGGAGCCACCGTGATCCCCCTAACCCCAAACGATGCCAAGGTCCTCGCTCGCGCGCTGCGCAGCGGACTAGAGCCCCACCTCACCCTCAGCCACGGGCAGGCCCTTGACGTTCTCGCGCGAATGGCCGGACTCGCCGACTGGAACGCGCTAGCCGCCACCTACCACAAGCCTGGTTTCGGCAGTCCCATGCCCATCCTGCGCGTTCAAGACGCGGCCCTGGCTCGACAGTTCTACGTGGACTGGCTGGGCTTCAGCATCGACTTCGAGCACCAGTTCGAACCGGGCCTGCCCCTGTTCGTTGGGGTCAGCCGAGATGACGCAGCTCTCGGCCTGAGCGAGCACCACGGCGATGGCACGCCCGGCAGCGTCGTATGGATTCCCACACGAGCCCTCACCTCCTACCGCGACGTACTGATGGCGAGCCCCGCCGGTTCACAACGTCCCGGAATCGACCGTGACGCCCCAGGCGGCCCGACCATGACCATCATCGATCCGTTCGGCAACGAACTCAGATTCTGTGAGCCCAACGGATAGGACCAGCGCACGAGAGGACGACCGAGACAACTGGCCACCAGACGACCCCGAAGTCTGGCGTGACATTAAGCGACGCGAGAAAGACGGCATCCACTGCCGCGATCTACAGGCGCGGCCGTCTCTTGACGCTGGCTGTCGTGCCAAAATCGATCAGTTTCGAGCGATTGAGGAAAGCCACAAACGACGCGCGCGCTGGCAAGAGTTAGTATCTGCGTATGCACGTAGATACTAATGGGGATGACCTCACACCCTCGAACGAGTACATCGAGCTTGCCGTAGAGGTTTTTCGACTCCTGGCCGATGCGACACGCATCCGCATTGTGCTTGCGCTGCGTGAGGGCGAGATGTCGGTGAACAACCTGGCCGAGCTCGTCGAGCGCAGCCCCGCGGCCGTCTCCCAGCACCTGGCAAAACTTCGGTGGGGCAAGCTCGTCAGAGTCCGGCAGGACGGCAACCGGGCGTTCTACCGCCTGATCGACGAGCACGCGACGCGGCTCGCCATCGAGGCAATCCGACAAGCCGAACATGCCGTAGACGAAACACCGAGACACCACTCGTGATTCACGTCCTACGCAACTCGACCTACCGGGCGCTGTTCTTCGCTCAGGTTCTCGCCCTCCTCGGCACCGGACTACTCACAGTCGCCCTCGGATTGCTCGCATTCGACCTGGCCGGCGACTCAGCCGGCGCGGTCCTCGGGACGGCTCTCACAATCAAAATGGTCGCCTACGTCGGCGTCGCTCCTCTCGTCGCAGCTCTCGTCGACCGACTGCCCAAGAAGGTCGTGCTCGTGGGGGCCGATGTGATCCGATTCGCGATCGCGCTCAGCCTGCCGTGGGTGACCGAAACGTGGCAGATCTACGTTCTGGTGTTCGTGTTGCAGTCGGCGTCCGCAACCTTCACCCCGGCGTTCCAATCCCTCATCCCCGCCGTGCTCCCCGAGTCACGCGACTACACCCGCGCCCTGTCGCTGTCGCGTCTCGCGTACGACCTCGAAGCACTGCTCAGCCCGATCATCGCAGCGGCGCTCCTCACGGTCGTCGCGTACAACAACCTCTTCCTCGGAACGGCGGTCGGGTTCGCCTGCTCCGCACTGCTCGTCCTCACGACCAAGCTCCCGCCTCGGGATACCTCGACCTCCTCAGGCACCTTCTGGCAGCGGCTCCCCGTGGGTGTGCGCGTGTTCGCTCGGACACCGACGCTCCGGTTCGTGATGCTGACGAACATCGTCGTGGCCGCCGGCACCGCGATAGTGCTGGTGAACTCCGTCGTATATGCCCGCGGGGTGTTCCACCTCGACGATGCAGCGCTGGCGCTGGCGCTCGGCTGCTACGGTGTCGGCTCCCTGGTTGTCGCACTGAACGTGCCCTGGATTGTCGAGCGGTTCGGAGTCGTCCCGACGATGATCGCCGGGTCCGTGCTGATCGTGGTCGGCCTTGCCGGTGCTGTCGCCGTCACGGCGCTACTCACCGCGGCCGTCGGCGGCTGGGTGGCGCTTCTTGCAGCCTGGGTGGTTCTCGGAATGGGAACATCGCTGGTCAACACTCCGTCGGCACGCCTCCTCGCGGACGCCTCAACGCCCGAGAACCGGAACCTGGTCTACACCGCGCAGTTCGCACTCTCGCACGCCTGTTTCCTCGTGACCTACCCCATCGCTGGGTGGCTCGGCGGGGCGAGTCTCTTCGCCGCCGCGGTAGCCCTCGCGCTCGTGGCCTGCGCCGCTCTCGTAGCCGCCACAGTTCAGGCTCGACACACGCGCACCCAACCAAAACTCCGTGCCGAAACCGTTCGTCCCTAAACGAGGTTTCGAAACGGCCCTGGGTTTTGGTCGCCAGCGAGCGGCCG
>NZ_BCWI01000010.1 GCF_001592125.1 Microbacterium hominis NBRC 15708 | reverse complement strand
AGGTGGGCGAGGTTGTCGGGTGCTGTGTGGCCGCCGTCTGCGGCGGGGGTGGTGTGGTCGCGGTCGCACCGGTGGGCGGGGCGGGTGCAGCCGGGCGTGCGGCAGCGTTCATCCCGTGCGGCGAGGTAACGACGCAGCTCCGCGGACGGCCGGTAGCGGTCGACGGCGACGGGGATGCCGGTGGTCGGGTCGGTGAACACGCGATCCCATCCGGGGGCCAGGGCGGCGAGGCGTCGGGCGGTCGTCGGGTCGATGGGGCCGTACCCGGTCAGGATCGCCGGGCCTCCGTCGGGGTCGCCGGCGAGGGTCAGCGCGGGCACGGTGACCTGGATCCGTGCGGTGATGGCGTCGAGGCCGGCGCCGGTCGCGGTCGTGGACGGGGTGCTCGTGAGGAGCAGGTCACTGAACACGTCCGCGCGGACCTGATCGAGCGTGCGAGCATCCGTCCCGCCGGTGGGACCGGTCCGCAGACACTCACCACCCGCATCGCCGCCGCCTACACCGCCGCCATCAGCATCGTCGTGACCACCGTCGCCGTCGGGATCACCGTCAGCCGGCTGGTCGAGGATGCCGCGGGCACGGGTCGTGAGGCTGTCGTGGATCGCCTGGGCGAGCGGGGCGGGAAGATCCGCGATCAACCGCGCCATCCCGTCGTCGAGGGGGAACAGACGCACCGACCGGGAGTCGTACGCGCGGCGGGCGGCCTCGGTGAACGCGGCGGGATCGATCGTCGCCGCGATCGCCTTCGCGGCCGCCGCCATCCGGGCCGGTGACTCCGACTGCGCGACATCCAGAGCGAGGGCCTCGAATCGGGCACGGTCGGCCTCGGTGCGCAGCAGCCCGCCCGTACGACCGATCGCCCACGCGTGACCGGCATCGATCCGCCCCTGCCCCCAGATCTCCAGCGTGGTCGGGAACTGCTCGCGCAGCAGGTACGCCTCCGACATCCGTCGCTGCACACCCCGATCCGACACCCGGAGTGCCATCGCGAGCTCCAACGCGACTTCCCGCAACGGCAGATCAGCCTCACCCGACCGCACCGACCGTCCCTGCTGCAGCGCCTCCTGACGCAGCAGCGCCACCCGATCCGCGACAACATCGACCGCCGCCGCGCACAACCGCGCCTCCGCCGCCTGCGCCCGCGCCGCACGACGGCGCGCATCGACGACGCCGGACACCAGCACGTCCAACGCCGGCCACACCGATCCCGGCGATCCCGGCGCCTCCACCACAGCGCGCATGACTCCCCCACCGGCACACGCCGGAGAACACGACCCGCATCACGAAGGGGGCACGCGCGGGGCTTCTTCATCCCAGTATAGAACAAATCTTCGAATGCCGCACGCAGGAACGCGGGAGCGCGGACCTAGAGTGGAGCCGTGCGGCTCACCTACTTCGGCGGTCCGGCGTGGGATGCCGGCCCCCTGCCGGCGCGCGGACGCGGGCAGGAGGGACTTCTCTTCCGTCTCGCCGTCGACGCGGGCGCCGTCGTGTCTGTGCGGGCGCTGGCCGACGACCTCTGGTCGTTGGATGCGCCCGACGACCCGCGCGCCGCGCTGCAGTCCCTCGTCTCGAGGCTGCGCCGCGCCCTCGGGGCCGCGACGATCGCGTCGGTGTCGGGCGGCTACCGCCTCACGATCGGCCGCGACGAGATCGATCTCACACGCTTCCAGGATCTCGTGTCGGAGGCCCGGGCCGCGGGCGACCCCGCCGCGGCGGCCGCGCTCGCACGCCGAGCGATCGCCCTCTGGGTGGGCGATCCGTGGGTGCCGGACGGGTTCGACTGGGCCCTGCGCGACCTCCTCGAAGACCGCGCCCACGCGGAGCGCCTCGTCGCCGCGGACGCCGCCGCGGCCGCCGCCGCACCGGACGCCGACGCCCCCGCCGCCTCCCGTGCGCCCGCCGTGCCGGCGGCGCTGACGCCGCTCATCGGCCGCGGCGACGAGCTGACGACCATCGCGGCGCAGCTGCGCGCGGAGCGGCTCGTCACCGTCATCGGTCCCGGCGGCGCCGGCAAGACCACGCTCGCCCTGGAGACGGCGCGCCGAACGCCCGACACGCTCTTCGTCGAGCTCGCCCCGGCCGCGGCGGCCGAGATCTGGGCGGCCATCGCGGCGTCCGCCGGCCGCGGCATCCGACTCGGCGAGACCCCGCCGCGTCGCGAGGAGAGCGACCGCGACCGCGTCGTCGAGGCCCTGCGCGGCCGCGACGTGCTCGTGGTGCTCGACAACTGCGAGCACGTCAGCGCGGCCGCGGCGGCCGTCGCGCGGGATCTGCTGGCCGCCCTGCCCGCGGCGCGGATCCTCGCCACGAGCCGCGAACCCCTGGGCGTGCCCGGCGAGGCGTTCGTCGCGCTGGGACCGCTGCCCGACACCGACGCCGTCGAGCTCTTCGAGCGGCGCGTGCGTGCCGCGCGCGGCACGCCGCCCGACGCCGCCGAGGCGGAGACCACCGCGCGCATCGTCCATCGGCTCGACGGGCTCCCGCTCGCGCTCGAGCTGGCGGCGGCGAAGGCCCGCACGCTCACCCTCGCGGAGATCGACTCCGGCCTCGACGACCGGTTCGCTCTCCTGGGCTCGGGGCCCCGCGCCGCCGATCCGCGGCACCAGACCCTGCGCGCCCTGATCGACTGGAGCTGGGAGCCGCTGCCCACGGACGAGCGGACGGCGCTGACGGCGGCATCCGTCTTCGCGGACGGTGTCGGCGTGCGGGATGCCGCCGCCGTCGCCGCCGCGTTCGGAACGCGACCGGAGGCGTTCGACGCCCTCGTGGACCGCTCCCTGCTGACGCGCACGCACGGGCGGTTCCGCCTGCTGGAGACCGTTCGCGAGTACGGCCGCGAGCGTCTGCGCGCGGAGGGCCGCGAGCGCGAGGCGCAGATCGCCGCCGCGCGCGTGCTCGCGGCGCTCGGCGCCCAGCACGAGCAGCAGCTGCGCGGGCCTGGGGTGCGCGACGGGCTCGCCTGGTTCGACGAGAACGACGAGTCGCTGTCCGCCGCGATCCGGCTCACCCAGACCGACCCCGACCTCGGCGACCTCGGCCGGTCGCTCGTGCGCGCGACCGTGTGGCCGTTCTTCATGCGTGAGCGGTTCGGCGAGCTGCGCGGCGCGATCGAGCGGGTCGCGCACGCCGACGGCGTCCCCGAGAGCGAGGCGGCCGTCGTGCTCGACGCGCTGCTGCTCATGATCCCCTCCTTCACGGTGGCGGCCTCCGCCGATCCCCTCCCTCCCGCCGAGGTGGACCGCTTCGCCCGCCGCGCCGCCGAGATCTCGACGGGCGCCGCCCGGCACCCCTCCGAGCTGTCCCTCGCCGTCGCCGCCCTCCTGCGGGCGGCGTCGCGCTCGCTCATCGAGAGCGGCGGCCGCCGCATCCGGTCGTGGAACTTCTCGGCCCACGACGAGGCCGCCGCCGATGCGCCGCCCTGGACGCACGCCTTCCTGGCCGTGCTCGACGCGGCATCCGCGCAGAACAGCGGCGACATCGCGACCCTCGAGACGGCGAGCGCCCGGGCCCTGCGGATGTTCGAAGACCTGCAGGATCCGTGGGGCCTCGCGCTGGCGAGCCAGCTGCGCTCCGAGTGGCTCGTGCTGCAGGGCCGCCTCGACGAGGCGCTCGCGGTGTCGGACGCGGCGGCGGAGGGGTTGGCGGGCCTCACCTCGATCTGGGACGTCATCCAGCAGAGTTCGCTCACCCTCGGCATCCTGGCGCGGCTCGGACGCTTCGACGAGGCCCAGCAGCGCCTGGAGGAGGTGCGACGCCTCGCCGAGCTCGACGGATCCAGTCGTGCGCTGTTCCAGTACCACTCGACGGCCGCCTCGCTCGCGATCGCCGCCGAGGATGCGGAGGCGACGCTTCGCCATCTGGAGGCCATCCCCGCCGCCGCGATCGGCGACCCGCAGCCGCAGCTGCAGGCCTGGGCGGGTGCCCGCCGCGCCCAGGGGCTGCTGCTGCTCGGACGGACGGACGAGGCGCGCGATGCCTTGCGCGAGACCCTGCCGATCGCCTTCGCCGCCGACGATCAGCCGATCGCCGCCGACGTGGTGCTCGCGACGGCGGCGTGGCTCGCCGCGGTCGGCCGTACGGATGCCGCGCGGCGGGCGTTCGCGGCATCCGTGCGTCTGCGCGGCGGCGCCGACGTCACCGACCCCGCCTTCGCGCGGCTGCGCGCCGTGCTGGGCGATCCCGATCCGGCACTGCCGCTGCGCGACGCAGAGGACGGCGGCGAGGACGTGGATGCCCTCGCCGCCTTCCTCGACTGACCCCGCGGTCGGTCAGGCCTTGCGCATGTAGGCGCGCACCGTGAGGGGCGCGAACACCGCGACGATGACCGCAGCCCCCACCAGCGAGGTCCAGAAGTCCGTCCCGATGGTGCCCGCGTTGGCCAGGTCGCGCACCGCCGTGACCAGGTGCGAGATCGGGTTGATGCTCGCGAACCAGGCCAGCGGCGCGGGCAGCGAGTCGATCGGCACGTAGGCGTTCGACAGGAACGTCAGCGGGAACAGGATCAGCATCGAGATGCCCTGCACGCTGGAGGCGGTGCGGGCGACGACCCCGAAGAAGGCGAAGATCCAGCTGATCGCCCACGAGCAGGCGATCACCAGCAGCCCCGCCGCGACGACGGCCCCGAGGCCTCCGGCCGGACGGTAGCCCATGAGGAAGCCCACGACGAAGGTGATCGTGGTCGCGATCGCATAGCGGAGGGTGTCGGCCAGCAGGGCGCCCGACAGCGGGGCGATGCGGGCGATCGGCAACGACCGGAACCGGTCGAAGACGCCCTTGTCCATGTCCTCGCGCAGCTGCGTGCCGGTGACGACGGAGGTCGTGATGACGGTCTGGACCAGGATGCCGGGAATCAGCGCCGGCAGGTAGCTCTCGACGTTTCCGGCGATCGCCCCGCCGAAGATGTAGGCGAACATCAGCGTGAAGATGATCGGCTGCACCGTCACGTCGACGAGCTGCTCGGGCGTGCGGCGGATCTTCACGAGCCCGCGGTAGGCCATGGTCAGGGTGTTCTCGACGGTCTGGCGCAGGCTCGTGCGGTTCGACAGGCGACGCTCGGATGCCGGGGTGATGGGGGTCAGGGCGATCGGGGTCGGGGTGATGGTGGTCATGCGCGGACCTCCGTGGTGGCGGCGTTGGCGGTGGGGGCGTCGGCGGACGCGGGGTCGGTGTCCGCGGCATCCGCCGGTCGGCCGGTGATGGTGAGGAACACCTCGTCGAGCGTCGGCTTCTGCACGCTCATCTCGGTGAGGTGGATGCCGGCCTCGCGCAGGGTGATGAGCAGGTCGGCGACCCGGTCGGGGTCGGCCATCGGCGCCGTGATGCGCGCGGCCTCCGGCGACAGCGCGCCGCGCACGCCGAGCACCTGCGCGATCGCGCGGAGGGCGTCGTCGGTGTCGGCGGCGTCGGCGAGCCGCAGGATCAGCGAGGAGGTGCCGACCGACGCCTTGAGGTCGTCGGCGGTGCCCTCGGCGACGACCCGGCCGTGATCGATCACGGCGATCCGGTCGGCCAGCTGGTCGGCCTCGTCGAGGTACTGCGTCGTGAGCACGACGGTGGATCCCGTCGCGACGAGCTCGCGGATGGTGTCCCACATCTGTCCGCGCGTGCGCGGGTCGAGGCCCGTCGTCGGCTCGTCGAGGAAGATGAGCGGCGGCTGCGCCAGGAGGGATGCCGCGAGGTCGAGCCGGCGCCGCATGCCGCCGGAGAACTTCTTGAGCGGCCGGCGCGCGGCATCCGTCAGGGCGAAGCGCTCGAGCAGGTCGGCGGCCTTGCTCTTCGCCTCGGCGCGCGACAGGCCCAGCAGCCGGCCGAAGATCATGAGGTTCTCCGTCGCCGACAGCGTCTCGTCGACCGAGGCGAACTGGCCGGTGACGCCGATGAGCTGGCGCACGACGTTCGGCTCGCGCATCACGTCGTGGCCGAAGATCTCGGCGCGGCCGCCGTCGGGACGCAGGAGCGTGGCGAGCATGTTGATGGTGGTGGTCTTGCCGGCGCCGTTGGGGCCGAGCACACCGTAGACCGTGCCGGCCTCGACCGTCAGGTCGACGCCGTCCACGGCCCGGTTGTCGCCGAAGACCTTCACGAGGCCTTCGGCGCGCACCGCGAGGGTGGGTGTGGAAGTGGAGGAAGTGGTCATGTCATCCACTGTGCGCCGGAGGCGCTGCCGCCCCGCTGTCACGAGCAGGATGCCGCTGTCACGGCGCTGTCACGGTGCGTCTGCGGGTGACACACTCGATGTATGAGCCTGCACATCACCGACGACCCGGCCGCCGACACCCTGCTCACCGACAACCCGCTCGCGCTGCTGATCGGCATGCTGCTCGACCAGCAGGTGGCCATGGAGACGGCGTTCAGCGGCCCGTTGAAGATCGAGGAGCGCATCGGCGCCGTGGATGCCGCCACCATCGCCGGCTACGACCCCGACGCGCTCGTCGCCGCCTTCCAGCAGTCGCCGGCGGTGCACCGCTACCCCGGGTCGATGGCGGGGCGGGTGCAGACCCTCTGCCGCACCCTCGAGCAGGACTGGGGCGGGGATGCCGCGGCGCTGTGGACCGAGGGCGAGCCCGACGGCCCCACCGTGCTGAAGCGGCTGAAGGCGCTGCCGGGCTTCGGCGAGCAGAAGGCCAAGATCTTCCTCGCCCTGCTCGGCAAGCAGTACGGCTTCACGGGCGCCGGATGGCGCGAGGCGGCCGGAGCCTACGGCGAGGAGGGGTCGTACCGGTCGGTCGCGGACATCGTCTCGCCCGACTCGCTCGCCAAGGTCCGCGAGTTCAAGAAGGCGGCGAAGGCGGCGGCGAAGGGCTGAGGCGTCGCGGCCGGGAGGACGGACCCCCGGCCGTTGAGCGAGCGCAGCGAGTCGAAACGCCCCCAGCGCACCGGCTCAGCCCTGCACGAACAGATACCCGCGCTCGTCGTCGAAACCGCCGATGACCAGGCCGCGGCTGTAGTGGCCGAGCATCTCGTCGCGCACGCGCAGTCGCCACGCGGCCGCCTCGGTCGGGTCGGTGCGCCGCAGCGCCTCGATGTCATCGGGGATCTGCACCGTCGCCACGACGTCCGCGGCATCCGGCTCGCGCACCGGAGCGGAGGCGAGCGCCCACGCCACCAGCAGGCGGTCGCTGTCGACGCCCTGGCCGCGCTGGTCGAGCTCGGCGCCGTCGTAGGCCGAGCCGTACTGGTCGACGAGGTACTGCACGAACCGCACGCCGATCGTCTTGGCGTTGAAGTGGGCGTTGCGGCGCACGAGCGGGTCGAACGTCCAGGTGACGGTGCCGATGTCGCGGGCGATGGCCCACTGGCGCTGCTGCTGCTTGAGGAGGCGTCCGAACCCGCGGCGCTGGTACTCCGGCAGCACGCCGGTCACGTGCGAGTGCATCGCGTGCTGCTCGGGCGGCGAGAAGAACGCGACGGATGCCCCGACGATGCGATCGCCGTCGTAGAGACCCACCACGTAGTTGCCCGAGTACTGCAGCGCCCGCATGAGCGGCGCCGGCAGCGGATCGCGCCCACCCCAGATCTCGACGAGGATGCGATGCGCGGCGAAGATCTCGTCGAGCGTGTCGAGATCGCGGATGCTGAGCGTGGACTCGGATGCGCCGGATGCCATGCCTCCACGGTAGCCGTTCGACGGCGACCGTCGCGGCGGCGATCGGTGGATGCCGCGGCTCAGGCGCCGCGCAGGCGCTCGCCGAGGTAGCCCACGAGCGCGTCGAGGGCGATGCGCTCCTGCGCCATGGTGTCGCGATCGCGCACGGTGACGGCCTGGTCGTCGAGCGAGTCGAAGTCGACCGTCACGCAGAACGGCGTGCCGATCTCGTCCTGCCGGCGGTAGCGCCGACCGATGGCCCCGGCGTCGTCGAAGTCGACGTTCCAGCCCTGCGCGCGCAGGTCGTCGGCCACCTGGCGCGCCAGCGGCGAGAGACGCTCGTTGCGCGAGAGGGGCAGCACGGCGACCTTCACGGGAGCCAGGCGCGGGTCGAGCGCGAGCACCGTGCGGGTGTCGGTGCCGCCCTTGGCGTTGGGCACCTCCTCCTCGCGGTACGCGTCGACCAGGAACGCCATCATCGCGCGGGTGAGACCGAACGAGGGCTCGATGACGTAGGGCGTGTACTTCTCGCCCGAGGCCTGGTCGAAGAAGGTGAGCGACTGGCCGGACGCCTCGGAGTGGCTCTTGAGGTCGTAGTCGGTGCGGTTGGCGACACCCATGAGCTCGCCCCACTCCTTGCCCGGGAAGCCGAAGCGGTACTCGACGTCGATGGTGCCGGCGGAGTAGTGCGCGCGGTCCTCCTCGGGCACGTCGAACCGCTTCATGTTGGCGGGGTCGACACCGAGGTCGACGAACCAGTTCCAGCACGCCTCCACCCAGTGCTCGAACCACTGGTGCGCCTCGGCGGGCGGCGTGAAGTACTCGATCTCCATCTGCTCGAACTCGCGCGTGCGGAAGATGAAGTTGCCGGGGGTGATCTCGTTGCGGAAGGCCTTGCCGACCTGGCCCACGCCGAACGGCGGCTTGCGACGCGACGCCGTCAGCACGTTCGAGAAGTTGACGAAGATGCCCTGCGCCGTCTCGGGGCGCAGGAAGTACAGGCCCGACTCGTCGTCGACGACACCCAGGTAGGTCTTGACGAGGCCGGAGAACGCCTTCGGCTCGGTGTACTGGCCCTTGGTGCCGCAGTTGGGGCAGGGGATGTCGGCGAGACCGTTCTCGGCGGGGCGGCCCTTGCGCGCCTCGAAGTCCTTGATGAGGTTGTCGGCGCGGAAGCGCTTGTGGCAGTGGAGGCACTCGACCAGCGGGTCGGTGAACGTGGCGACGTGGCCAGAGGCCTCCCAGACGCGCTTGGGGAGGATGATGCTCGAGTCGAGCCCGACCATGTCGGCGCGGCCGCGCACGAACGTCTGCCACCACTGACGGCGGATGTTCTCCTTGAGCTCCGTGCCGAGGGGGCCGTAGTCCCACGCCGACCGCGATCCGCCGTAGATCTCGCCGGCCTGGAAGACGAAACCGCGATGACGGGCGAGGGCGATGACTTTGTCGAGGCGGGACTGCTCGGCCACAGGTGGCTCCAAATGGTCGTGTCGCGAATGCGAAAAGGGTGTGGATGCCGAGAGCTCCGGCATCCGTCGAGTCTAGTCTTCCGCCGCAGCGGCTTCCCGGCCCACCCGTCCAGACGGCTGCGGGCGCGGCACCGTCATGGATTCGGATCTCGCCGACGGATGCGGATGCCGCGCGCGGCGGCATCCGCATCCGTTCACAACTTCCGATTCTGTTGGTTCGGTCGCTACCGCTTCGGCGTGCGGACGAAGAGCGTCTCGCTCTGCTCGAGGGCCATGCCCTTCGTCTCCGGGATCTTCCAGAGGACGAAGACGAAGGACAGCGCCGCGAAGACCGCGTACATGCCGTACGTGAACGGGAGCGAGAACGCCGCGAGCTGCGGGAACGTCCACGAGACGAGGAAGTTGGCGATCCACTGCGCCCCGGCCGCGACGCCGAGCGCCTTCCCGCGGATGCGGCTGGGAAAGATCTCGCCGAGCAGCACCCACACGATCGGGCCCCAGGAGGCGCCGAATCCGACGACGAAAAGGTTCGCCGCCACCAGGGCGATCGGCCCCCACGCCCCGGGCAGCGTGACCTCGCCGTCCACCGTCTGGGCGAACGCGAAGGCGAGCGCCATCGTGCCCAGGGAGAGCGCCATCAGGAGCGAGCCGGTCATCAGGATGGGCTTGCGGCCGATGCGGTCGACCAGGAAGATCGCGATCAGCGTGACGAGCACATTGGTTACGGACGTGAACACGCTGATCAGCAGCGAGTTGCTCTCATCGAAGCCGACGGCCCGCCAGAGCGTCGTCGAGTAGTAGAAGATCACGTTGATGCCGACCAGCTGCTGGAACGCCGACAGGATGATGCCGATCCACACGACCGGCTGAAGGCCGAGTGCCGAGCCCCGGAGGGAGGCGGTCCGGTTCTTGCGATCGTCCTCGATGCCGCTGATCAGCTCGTTCATCGTCTTGTCGAGGTCGGCCGCCGGGACGAGACGCTCGAAGATCGCCCGTGCCTCGTCGTTGCGCCCCTTGGCGAGCAGGAAACGCGGAGACTCCGGCATCGTCAGGGAGAGGATGCCGTAGACCGCGGCGGGGATGACGCCGATGAGGAACATCCAGCGCCAGGCCTCCAGCCCCCACCAGAGCACGTTGTCGGCGCTGCCGGCGGCGCCGGCCAGCACCGCGTTGCTCAGCAGGGCGGTGAAGATTCCGAGCGTGATCGCGAGCTGCTGCAGCGAGGCGAGGCTGCCGCGCACCTGGCGCGGCGCGACCTCCGCGATGTAGGCGGGGGCGACGACCGAGGCGATGCCGATCCCGATGCCGCCGAGCACGCGCCAGACGATGAGATCGGGGACGCTGAAGGTCAAGGCCGACCCGATCGAGCTGGCGAGGAACATCGCCGAGCCGAGCAGCATGACCCGAAGGCGCCCCCAGCGGTCGGACAGCGCGCCGGCGATGACCGCTCCCAGCGCACAGCCGAGAAGGGCGACGGCGACGACGAATCCGGTGAGGAGCGCGTCCTTCGTGTATGTGGACTCGATGGAGGAGACGGCGCCGTTGATGACGGAGGAGTCGAAGCCGAAGAGGAACCCGCCGACCGCGGCGGCGACCGACAGCGCGGCGGCCCTTCGCCCGTAGGGGCTCCTCATCGAGAACGTTCCGGCGGGGAGGGAGTCGGTCGTGGTCACTCGGAAAACGATAGCTCCGCGCCGCGGGGTGCGGGCGGACCTCCGCTCCGTCGGCACCCCGCGGGATCCTCTGCGGTCACCCCGCACGGGATGACAGGTATCGCGAGACACTGCTCACCGTGCTGCGGCGCGGACTCGCTCGTAGTTCCTCAACGCGACGAGTGGGACAACGTCAACCAGAGTCGGCGCCACGGCCCGCACCTGAGGAAGCAGCACCGCTGCTCGCGAAGGCTGAATACCGACCACCCGAACGAACTGCACACGGAGTGTGTTCCGGTTGGCGAAGCCGGATAGTCCGGCGAGTTCACCGAGATCCCGCACGGCGGCTGACGTCATAAGGCGCATCGCAGTGCTGACGCGGTACGCGGCCAGTACGCGGCTCACGGAGGCGCCCCCTTCGAATGCACGGTCGAGCTGCCGCCTCGAAACCCACAATCGGTCTGCAATTCGAGAGGCATTCAAGTCGGGGTCTTTGTGCTCGGTCAGGATGATGCACCACGCTTGGAATCGAATCTCTCCAAGCGTCGGTCGCATCAATCCCTCCCCCTCCCGCACTGCGCATCGCCGTACATATATCGACCTTGCCAGCCCAACCCTTGACCGCACCTGAGAGGCAGGCCTCTGTCTCAAATTCGAGCAGCCCTGCACGCGTCCGCGCCCAGAGAGCGCATTCCTGTTCCGCCCGAGCAAATGCCCCGAGTAGAGAGGTGTCATGGTTCACCATCGAAAGGGAATGAACGCAATGGAGCTTCAGAATTCGAGCAGCGAGCCTGCCACCGAGCCGCGCGGTCACCGGAGAATGAGGCGCGCGGCGGTCCTCGCTGCGGCGCTGTGCGCGGTCAGCCTCCTGGGACTCACCACCCCCGCACGTGCGGCCGATGTCGCCCGCAGCGGTGGAACCGCCGCGATCACACCCGCGGCCGCCATCAAACCGATGAGCACCGGGCAGTACGAGTACATCTGCCAGATGCCGAACGGTCAGAGTTGGTCGCTGTATGTCGGGGAGAAGACCACGGACTGCAAAGGCAGCTATCTGCAGAAGTACATCAACGGCCGCATGATCGCCAACTACAAGCTCGCCTACGGCGGTCAAGCGCTGGCGAGCAACGTCGACCCCGGCGGTTGCCTGCTGGGCATCGCCAGCACGGCGATCTTCATCCTCTGGCCTTCGAGCGGATGGACGCAGTGGGCTGTTTCAGGATTGGTGGCGGGGCTCAGCTTGAAGCCCTGCTACGCGGTCTAGAGCCGACGCAGCCGACGTCCCGGTAGGTCCTCCGTGACTCTCACCGCGAAGTCGGCCGCGGCCGCGCCACAAGGCTCGTCCCAGCGACCACGAGGAAGACCACCAACGCGAGCCCCCACGCCATCCACCCCTCGTTCGCACTCCCGCGTACCACTATCGCAGCAACGGCGAACGCACCGAGGGTGACGATCGCCGCGACTGACGCGTAAATCATCAGGGCAGTGCGCTGCTGACGCGTCATCGTGACGGGACTTCTGCGCGAGGCGAATCGAGTGACAATGGTGATGGCGACAACGGTCAGTACGAGAGGAATAGTGGGCCACGTCGGCTGCGGGGTGAAACTGAACGCGAGGAGTCCCGCCGCGAGGATCAGCCCCGAGAGAATGTTGGCCCAGACCGGCATAATTGTGAAGCTGCTACGGAGCTTGCCTTCGCTGGTCGACATTGATCCTCCGTCGATGGTGGTTCCTGCATTACAGCGCGAGCCGACTCTCCTGTCAACGCGGTTGATCGAGTCCGAGACGCCGACGATCGGCTTTCGCTGAATCAGAGCGACGTGGGGCGACGAGCTGGTCGCACTCTGCGGCGATCAGCTCACGAAGGAGATGGCCACCGGGTAGGTGTACCACTCGCCCTTGCTCGCCTTCACGGCGGCGATGATCGAGAAGACGATGTTCACCACGTAGACGGCGAGCAGGATCACCAGCCCGATGCCGATGATCGACAGCACGGTGCCGACGAGGGAGGCGATCACCATGGTCAGCTGGAAGTTCAGGGCGGCGGCGGTATGCGCCCTCACGAACGGACCGCGGTCCTTGAGGACGAGGTATCCGATCAGCGAGGGCAGGAAGTAGAAGACCCCGCCGACGTGCACGAGGGTCGCCCACATCTTCTCGTCGGACGGGTTCATCGGCTGCGGGCCGGGCTGCGGATACGGCGGAGTGGTCATGCGACCAGCGTAGAGGTCTGGACACGCCGGGTCCGAGGGGGTTATCCCGAGATCTGGGCGTTCCTCGGCATCCGGGGGCATCGTTCGATACGGTCGAAGGACATCGGCAACGCAAAGGAAAGTGGGTTCGTAACGTGGAGATTCTTGCCGCTGGGGGAACGCTCGTGATCGTCGGCATCGCCGTGGTCGCCGCGATCGTCCTCCTCATCTTCTTGCTCATCATGATCCGCGCCTGGTACAAGGTCGCCAAGGCCGACCAGGCCCTGGTCATCGTCGGCAAGAACCAGAAGAACGCCAGCGGCGAGTCGTCGCGCATCTCGGTGATCACCGGGGGCGGCGCCCTCGTCAACCCGCTGACGCAGCGCGCCGAGATGATCTCGCTGCGCGCACGTCAGATCAAGATGGAGCCGACGGCGCAGGCCTCCAACGGCGTGACCGTCAACGTCTCGGGCGTCGCGCTGGTGAAGATCGGTTCGGATCCCGAGTTCGTCCGCCGTGCGGCCGAACGCTTCCTCTCGCAGGACGGCGCGATCGAGCAGTTCACCACCGAGCAGTTGGAGGGCGCGCTGCGCGGCGTCGTCGCGACGCTCACCGTCGAGCAGCTCATGAAGGACCGCCAGAAGCTCTCCGATCAGATCGCCGAGGGCATCAAGAGCGACCTGCTCGCGCAGGGGCTCATCCTCGACTCGTTCCAGATCCAGGGCGTCACCGACAAGAACGGCTACATCGACGCCCTCGGTGCCACCGAGGTCGAGCGCGTCCGCCGCGAGGCCGAGGTCGCCCGCATCAACGCCGCGCGGGAGGTGCGCGCCCGCCAGATCGCGACCGACGAGGCCAACCTCGTCGAGCAGACCGCGTTCGACAAGAACTCCGCCGCGGCGGCCGCCGAGGTCGGTCGGGCTCGCGCCGAGGCCGAGCAGGCCGAGGCCCTCGCCCGGGCCGAGCGCGAGCAGGCGGTGCTGCTGCAGGGTGCCGAGAACAAGCAGGCGCAGCTCGACGCCGACATCAAGAAGGTCGCCGATGCAGACCTCTACCAGCGCCAGCGCGCCGCGGATGCCGCGGCGTACGGCGAGGTGAAGGCCGCCGAGGCGCGTGCGCAGATCGCGGCGCAGGAGGCGGAGGCCACGCGCCTGCGCGCTCAGGCCGAGGCCGACGCGGTGCGCCTCGTCGGCGAGGCGCGGGCGTCCGCGATCGAGGCGGAGGCCGAAGCCCTCTCGAAGAACCAGGAGGCGTTGCTCGCACAGCGCGCCCTCGAGGCGCTCGTGCCGATGATGACGGAGTTCGCGCGCGGCTTCGACAAGGTCGGCTCGATCACGGTGCTCGGCGGCGAGGGCGCCTCCAGCCACATGGCGGCGGAGTCGGCCTCGAGCATGCGGGCGAGCTTCGACGCGATCCAGGCGGCCACCGGCATCGACCTGCGTCAGGTGATCCAGGGGCAGGCGACGGGTCGGGGGATGGCCCAGGGCCTGCGCGAGGAGCAGGCATCGCGCACGGATGCCGCGGCATCCGCCGAGGTCCCCACCCCCTGATCGGAAATACAGGCGTCGGCACGGCGCGGGCGCCGGTCGTTCAGTGACCGGCGCCTTCGCCTTCGCCTTCTCCTTCGCCGCACCAGGCGGTGACCCACGCCAGCAGCTCCCCCTTGAGGGCAGGGCCGGCGGCGAGGGCGAACTGGCCGGGTTCGCCGTCGACCACGACGTCGACGACGAAGACGGTGCCGCGCTTGTCCTCCTGCACGGCGTGGGGGTCGCAGCGCGCCGGCACGAGCGGCAGCGCGATGGTCGTCGGGTCACGATGGCCGTCGGCGAGATCGATGTCCAGCGCGTACAGGCCTCCCGTGGCGGCGGGAAACGTCAGCAGGTTCGTCTCGCGGATGCCGGTGAGCTCGACGTGGGCGGTGCCGCCGCGCGGGACGATCGACACGGACAGCGTCGCGGGCGCTCCCGGGGTCGACGGGGCGAACGCGGTGAGGTCGACGTCGGCGACCTGGCGCACGTGCTGCTCGACGCAGTCGCGCCGGTGGAGCGCGGCGAGGAACGGGAACAGCTCCGGCGCCGGCGCGCTCGCCCGGCCCGCCCGTCCGTCGATCACGTAGTCGAACGTCACGGTGCTCGCAGCATCCTGCGGGGCGTCGCACACCGCGCCCGGCAACTGCACGCGGACGTCGACCGTCGACCCCGGACCCAACGGAGAGACCCTGTCGACGATGCGCGTGGCGGGCGCCGCGAACCGGGGATCGTCGAGTCGGACCGCACCCACCTCGATCGCGACGTCACCGTGGTTCTCGATCCGCACCTCGGCCTGCCGGTCGGCGACATCGGACCGCTGCTGGGTGACGACCACCGCGACCCCCGCCGGTGGCGGCCCCGGGCTGACGACCGGCGCCGCGTCGGCGGCGCACCCCGTGAGCAGCGCCGTCGCGATCACGGCCGCGGCGACGGCCGACCGGTGCCGCACGCGGTTCACCGCCGCAGTTCCACCCGCGCGACCGTCGCATCGTCGAGGGCGACGGGATCGATCTCCACGCCGATGCCCGGCGCGGTCGGCACGCGCACGTACCCGTCTTCCAGCACGATCGGGTCGCGCACGATGTCGCGCGCGTAGAAGCGGGAGGATGCCGAGACGTCGCCCGGCAGGGTGAAACCGGGCAGCGCCGCGAGGGCCGCGTTCGCCGCACGGCCGATGCCGGTCTCGAGCATGCCGCCGCACCACACCGGGACGCCCGCCTCGCGACACAGGTCGTGGACGCGGACCGCTTCGAGATAGCCACCGACGCGTCCGGCCTTGATGTTGATGATGGCGGCGGCGCGCAGGGCGAGCGCGTCGCGCGCGGCCTTGGCCGACACGATCGACTCGTCCAGGCAGAGGGGCGTGCGCAGCCGTGCCGCCAGCGCGGCGTGGTCGACGATGTCGTCCTCCTGCAGCGGCTGTTCGATCAGCAGCAGGTCGAACCGGTCGAGCTCGGCGAGGGTGTCGGCATCGGCGAGCGTGTAGGCCGAGTTCGCATCCACCTGCAGCGCGATGGCGCCGAAGGCGTCCCGCACGGCGGCGGTGTCGGCGACGTCTCGGCCGGGCTTGATCTTGATCTTGATCCGTACGTAGCCCTCGTCGAGGTAGCCGGCCACGACATCGACGAGCGCGGCCGGGTCGCGCTGGATGCCGACCGACACCCCGCTCGGCACGCGGTCGACCGTGGCGCCGAGGTACTCGCCCAGCGGGCGCCCCTCGGCGCGGAGGGCCGCATCGAGGACGGCGAGCTCCAGGCCGGCCTTCACCATGCGGTGGCCGACGAAGGGCTCCAGCACGGCCGACACGTCCTCGGGCGAAAGGCCGCCGGAGGCGGAGGACCCGGCATCCAGCAGCGCCGGCACGAGGAAGCGCTGAGCCACGTCCCACGCGCCCTGCGTGTACTCGCTGGAGTACAGCGGCGCCTGCTGGGTGACGATCTCGCCCCACCCGTCGCCGCCGGCCGTGCGGGCGCGCACGACGATCGCCTCCCGCACGGTCTCGGTGCCGAACGACGTCGTGAAGGGCGAGACCAGCGGCAGGTGCACGACGCGCAGCTCGACGGCGTCGAGGCGCACGGGTGCGGCGGGGCGGGCGATCGGCATGCGCTCAGGCTACGCCGCGCGCGGGTGCGGCGGGCTCGTGCTCAGCGGTGGGCGCGGAGCACGGCGAAGCGCGGCGCGATGTAGGTGCTGCGACGCGGCGCCCGGGGCAGCAGGGCTCCGGTGATGGCGGTGATGAAAGTGCGCACGGCATGCGTCCTCTCGAGGTCTTCACTCAAGAGAGGGCGGATGCCGTGGCTTATGACGCGGGTTCGCGAAATCAGTCGTCGACGACGGTGACCGCGACCTCGATGTTGCCGCGCGTGGCGTTCGAGTACGGGCACACCTGGTGGGCGGCGTCGGCGAGCTGCTGCGCGACGGCGAGGTCGACGTCGGGGATGTTGACCTCGAGCGCGACGGCCAGCTGGAATCCACCCTGGCCGTTGGGGCCGATGCCGACGCGCGAGCCCACGCTGGAGCCCTCGATGCTCACCTTCTGGGCGCGAGCGACGCTCTGCAGGGCGCTGTGGAAGCAGGCCGCGTACCCGGCGGCGAACAGGAGCTCCGGGTTCGGGGCCTCTCCGGCGCCGCCCATCTCCTTGGGGACGCGCACGTCGAAGTCGAGGATGCCGTCGGTGGTGCGGACGTGTCCGTTGCGGCCGCCGCCGGTGGCGAGGGCTTCTGCGGTGTAGAGGGTGTCCATGGTGGTTCCTTTCGTGGAGGTGGGAGGGCGCGCCGCTCAGGCGGCGGTGCGCAGGTCGGCGGCGAGCGCGCGCATGTTGGCGGTGATGGCGGCGAGCTGTTCGAGCAGCTCGCCGAGGCCGCGGCCGCTGTCGACGAACGCGGGCACGAGGCAGCCGGCAGCCGCCACGACGTCGGCGTGGACCTCGCGCCCGGCGGCGGTCAGCGCGACGCGCACGACGCGTTCGTCGGCCGCGTCACGGCGACGCAGGACCAGACCGCGGTCTTCCAGGCGCCGCAGCAGCGGCGAGAGCGTGCCGGAGTCGAGGCCGAGCTCGTCGCCGAGTCCGCTCACGGTGCGCTCGCCCGCAGCCAGCACGATCAGCGCCAGGTACTGCGGATACGTGAGCTTCCACGGCTTCAGCACTTCGCGATAGGCCTGCGTCGTGGCGTGCGAGGCGGTGTACATCGCGAAGCAGACGAACTCGTCGAGCGTGGCGGGAGCGGACATGAGGAAAGCATTGCACACAATTCAGTTGTGCACAATTTGTCTCGGGAGGCGTGTCAGCGCGACAGCGTGAACCCGTCCGGATCGCCCTCCCGTGGCGGCCGCAGCTGCGGCGGCAGCGGCCACGGCAGGACGATCCCCTCGTGCGGCCGGCTCATGTCGCCGTAGTCGTCGACCTTGACGACGATCCGCGCCGGCGTCACCTCGACGAGCCGGACGCGCACCGGCTGCCCCTCACCGCGCTCGAGCATCCACGGCTCGGCCAGGAACGCGAGACCCCGCCGCTCGAGCGCGTCCTCGGCATCCAGCCAGTCGACGGATGCCGCGACCACGCGCCCCAGCACGTCGATCGCCGTCCAGGCGTCGCCGTCCGGCCGTATCCAGCCGAGACGTTCGCCGTCCTCCCGGCGGTGCGCCGTCCAATCCTCCGGAACGACCCCGCCGACGCTCACGCCGTCACCCCCTCGCGGACGAAGAGGTAGCCGCGGTCGTCGAATCCGGCGACCCTGAAGCCGTCCTCGGTGAGCCCGAGGAACGCCTCCCGCACGCGGTACCGCCAGTCCAGCGCCTCACCGGGCGCCTCGCGTCGCAGCCGTTCGATGTCGGCGGGCACCTCCACGGTGGTGACGATGTCCTGCTCGCGCGGCGGGGCGGCGGGCGCATCCAGATCCCAGACGGCGAAGATGCGGTCGGTCTCGTCGCCGCGGTTCACCCCGTCGTCCATGGCGCCGTAGTGGTCCACGAAGTACGCGCCCACGCGCGCGCCGAGAACGCGCAGGTTGAACGACGCGTTGCGGGCGACGAGCGGATCGAAGGTCCAGGTGATGTGGTGCACGTCGCGCCCGAGCGCCCACTCCCGCTGATGCTGCTTGAGCAGCCGCCCGAGTCCCCGCCCCCGATACCCGCCGACGATGCCGGTGATGTGCGAGTGCAGCGACCGGTCGTCGGGAGCGGCGAAGAACCCGACCGACGCGCCGATCATGCGCTCCGCCGCGGGATCGCCCTCCGTCGGGGCGGCGTACAGCCCGACGGCGTAGTTGCCCACGTGCGCGAGCGCCCTCAGGAGGTTCGCGGGCATGCCCGTGCGATCGCCGCCCCACACCTCGCTGAGCACGGCGGACGCCGCCGTGATCTGGGCCATGGTCTGCAGGGGTCGGATGCGGAACCCGTCGGGGGTCCGGCTGTCGAGGTCCGCCATGCCGTCACCCTACGCCGGACCCCGACGGAGCCACCGCGCCGACCGGACGATAGCCTGAAACGATGGCTACCGACGACTCCGCGCGCAGACGGCTGGCGCGGATGCCGCCGCAGGGCGCCATCGTCGCCGTGCTGGCGCTGGCCGGCCTCGCCTCGTCGTTCATGTTCACGCTGGTCGTCCCGATCCAGACGCGCCTGCCCGACCTCCTGCACGCCGACCGCGACGACACGGCGTGGGTGGTCACCGCGACGCTCCTCGCGGCCGCCGTCATCACGCCGATCGCGGGGCGTCTGGGCGACATGTACGGCAAGCGCCGCATCGTGCTGGTGCTGCTGGCGACGCTCGTCGTCGGCTCCGTCATCGCGGCGCTGTCGACGGGGTTGGTCTGGCTGATCGTCGGCCGCGCCCTGCAGGGGGCCGTGACCGGCGTGATCCCCCTCGGCATCTCGATCCTGCGCGACGTGCTCCACGAGGACCGCGTCGACCCGGCCATCGCCCTCATCAGCGCGACCCTCGGCGTCGGCGGCGCGCTCGGACTCCCCGTGAGCGCGCTCGTGACCGAGAACGCCGACTGGCACGCCCTCTTCTGGACGGCCGCCGCCCTCGGCGCGATCGTGTTCGTGCTCGTCCTGCTCGTCGTCCCCGTGAGCGTCCTGCGCACGGCGGGCCGCTTCGACTACGTCGGCGCGCTCGGTCTCGCGGTGGGCCTGCTCGGCATCCTGCTCGCCATCTCGCGTGGCGACGCCTGGGGGTGGGCGTCACCGGCGACCCTCGGCTGCGGCCTCGGCGGTGTGGCCGTCCTCCTCGTCTGGGGGTGGTACGAACTGCGGATCGCCGAGCCTCTGCTCGACCTGCGCGTCGCCGCCCGGCGCCCCGTGCTGCTGACGAACCTCGCGTCGGTCGCGATGGGGTTCTCGCTGTTCTCGTCCAACGTGTCCTACCCGCAGCTGCTCGAGCTGCCCGCACCGACCGGCTTCGGGCTCACGCTGCTGGCGGCGAGCCTGGTGATCATGCCGTCCGGCCTGGTCATGATGGTGCTCTCCCCGTTCTCCGGGCGCCTCGCGAGCACCGTCGGGCCGCGACGGCTGCTCATCCTCGGCGCGATCGCGCTGATCGCCGCCTACGGCTTCAGCCTGCTGTTCGCGTCGGCCGTCTGGCACATCCTCATCGCGAACCTCCTCATCGGCGTCGGCATCGGGTTCGGCTACGCCGCGATGCCCATGCTCATCATGCGCTCGGTGCCGCAGACCGAGACCGGAGCCTCCAACGGCCTCAACGCCCTCTTCCGCTCGCTGGGGACGAGCTCGGCCGCGGCGGTCGTCGGGGCGGTGCTCGCCGGCATGTCGACGGTGCAGGACGGACGCGCCGTGCCCACGGCATCCGCGTTCCAGGTGTCGTTCTGGCTCGGGCTCGCCGCCGCGGTCATCGCGCTCACGGTCGCGGCCTTCATCCCGCTGCGCCCCGCCGACGAGCACCACCCCGCGTTGCCGGCGGACCACTAGCCTCGCACCATGAGTCCGCGCCAGCCCGTCCTCCCCGCGCCCGCGTCCTCCGGAGACCGCGACACCCGGTTCTTCGGCCAGCCGTGGGCGCTCGCCCACGTGTTCGGTGTGGAGATGTGGGAGCGGTTCAGCTTCTACGGCATGCAGGGCATCCTGCTCATCTACCTGTACTACTCGGTGAGCGAGGGCGGCCTCGGCGTCGATCAGGGCGTAGCCGCCGGCATCGTCGGCGCGTACGGCGGCGCCGTCTACCTCTCCACGATCCTCGGCGCCTGGATCGCCGACCGGATCCTGGGCGCGGAGCGCGTGCTGTTCCTCAGCGCGATCGTCATCATGGCCGGCCACATCGCCCTCGCGCTGCTGCCGGGCTTCGTCGGCGTGGGCGTGGGCCTCGTGCTCGTCGCGATCGGCTCCGGCGGGCTGAAGGCCACCGCGACCAGCGTCGTGGGCACCCTCTACGGCCCGGACGACACCCGCCGCGACGGCGGATTCTCGCTGTTCTACCTCGGCATCAACCTGGGCGCGTTCGCCGGCCCGCTGCTGACGGGCCTCCTCCAGTCGAGCCTCGGCTTCCACTGGGGCTTCGGCCTGGCCGCCGTCGGGATGGCCCTGGGGCTCGTGCAGTACTCGTTCGGCCGCCGTCAGCTGCCCGCCGAGGCACGCGCGGTGCCCAACCCGCTGCCCCGCGAGCGCTACCCGCTGATGATCGGCATCGCGGTCGCCGGGGTCGTCCTCATCGTCGTCCTGGTGCTGCTCGGCGTCATCCGCGCCGACAACCTCGCCCTGATCGTGATCGTCACGGTGATCGGAGCGGCGATCGCCTACTTCGCGGTCATCCTGTCCAGCCGCCGGGTGGATGCCGAGGAGCGCAGCCGCGTGTGGGGATTCGTGCCGCTGTTCCTCACCTCGGTCGCCTTCTGGTCGCTGTACCAGCAGCAGTTCACGGTGCTGACGGTCTACTCCGACAAGCGGTTGAACCGCGACCTGTTCGGCTGGGAGATGCCGGTGTCGTGGGTGAACTCCATCAACCCGGTGTTCATCATCGTGCTCTCCGGCGTCTTCGCCGCGGTGTGGACGAAGCTCGGCGCACGCCAACCCGCCACGCCGGTGAAGTTCGGCGTCGCCGCCATCGTGATGGGCGCGGCGTTCCTGCTGTTCCTGCCCTTCGCGGGCGGCGGCGAGAACTCGACGCCGCTGCTGGCCATCGTCGGCATCCTGTTCGTGTTCACCGTGGCGGAGCTGCTGCTCTCGCCGGTGGGCCTGTCGGTGACGACCAAGCTGGCCCCCGAGGCCTTCCACACCCAGATGGTGGCGCTGTTCTTCCTGTCGGTGGCGCTCGGCACCGCGATCGCCGGCCAGCTCGCGACCCTCTACGACCCCGACGACGAGGTGCCCTACTTCTCCGTGCTGGGCCTCATCGCGATCGGCGTCGGCGTGCTGCTGCTGCTCTTCGCGAAGCCGGTCCTCCGGCTCATGCGCGGCGTGCGCTGAGGCGGCATCCGCCCACCGGACGCGGGTGTCACCCGACGTCACACGTCCGCGCAGACGGCGCCGGTCGCCGTATCCTGGCGGTGGCTCGAAAACCGGAAGCCTCCGCCTTGAGCAGCCTGCGCCCCTCGCCGCTGCAAGAGCCTTCTGACACTCGCCCGCCCCGCGGGCCATCGTCCTCAGGAGGAGACCCATGTCCGTCGCCACCACGACCTCCGGCAGCCTGCCCCGCACCGCCGCCCTCATCGAGGCGAACGCCTCGCGCACCCTCGCAGACGACGGCTTCACGCTGCAGTCGACGCCCGCGTTCGAGTCGTTGACCGCCCAGGCGGTCGCGGACGTCGTGGAGCGTCAGCGCGCCGCCGGCATCACCCTCGTCGGCGACGGCGAGTTCGGCAAGGCCATGTCGAACGCGGTCGACTACGGCGCCTGGTGGTCGTACTCCTTCCAGCGGGTGAGCGGCCTGTCGCTCACCGAGGTCAACGCGTTCAACGAGCCGCCGGTGCGCTCCGCGCCCGGCGAGATCCGCCTCACGAGCTTCCTCGACCGCCGCGATCGGCAGCTGTTCCCGGCCGTCTACGCCGAGGCCGTCGAGGCGGGACGCACCGCCACCGCGTTCCCCACGACGACCGGACCGCTCGCGTACCGGGGTCACGATGCCGTGGCATCCGACATCCGTCACCTCACCGGCGCCCTCCGGGACGGCGAGCGCGGCTTCCTCACGGCCATCGCCCCCGGGTCTGCGGCGCGCGTGCGCAACGAGTACTACGCCGGCGACGAGGAGCACATCTTCGCGTGGGCCGACGCCCTGCGCGAGGAGTACCGCGCGATCGTCGACGCCGGTCTCATCCTGCAGCTGGACGACCCGTCGCTCGCCGAGAACTTCGACCAGATCAACCCGGAACCCTCGATCGCCGACTACCAGGCCTTCACGAAGATCCGCATCGACGCGATCAACCACGCCATCGCCGGGCTCCCCAAGGAGCAGGTGCGCCTGCACCTGTGCTGGGGGTCGTGGCACGGGCCGCACACCACCGACATCGAGCTGAAGGACATCCTGCCCGTCGTGCTGCAGGCGAACGTCGGCTCGATCTCGTTCGAGGCCGGCAACGTCCGCCACGAGCACGAGTTCGGTGCGTGGGCGGATGCCGCCGTGCCCGACGACCTGGTGCTCGTGCCCGGCGTCGTCAGCCACGCGACCAACGTCGTGGAGCACCCGGAGCTCGTCGCGCAGCGCATCCGCCGGTTCACCGACATCGTGGGTGCCGACCGCGTCATCGCCTCGACCGACTGCGGGCTCGGCGGACGCGTCCACCCCGACATCGCCTGGGCGAAGCTCGAGACGCTCGGCGAGGGCGCCCGCCGCGCCTGACCCGCGGGTTCCGTCTTCGTCCGCCCGCCGCGGCGCGGAGCGCGCTACGCGCGCGGCGCGCGCTCGATCGCGTCGAGGAGGGCGAGCAGGCCCACCTCGAAGGCGGCGTCGAGGCGCGCGTCGGCATCCGCCCACGCCGCGCTCGCCGCGGCGAGCGCGCTCGTCGCGGGAGACGTCCGCCACACCTCGGCCGGAGCCGCACGCTCGAGCGCGATGCCGAGAGCGAAACTGTCCAGCGCCTCGAGGTGGACCGACACGGCATCCGCTGCGAAGCCGGCGGCGAACAGGGCTGCCGCCATGCGCTCGTAGATGCCCAGCACCGCCTCCGAGGTGATGGGCGTGCCGACGAGGAGGGCGACCAGTCGCGGGTGGGCCGCGTAGCCGGCGCGCATCGAGTGGAGGATCGCCTCCAGCTCCTCGCGCCAGGGGCGCCCACGATCCGGAGGGGGTGGCGGGAAGTCCTGCACCATGCGATCGCGGATGAGATCGATCAGATGCTCGAGCCCGCCGACGTGGTAGTACAGCGACGGCGCGGCGACGTCCAAGCGCTTGCCGAGCGCGCGCATGGAGAACGTGTCGCCGCTGTCGATGAGCGCCAGGGCCTCATCGACGATGCGCTCGACCGAGAGACGCGCCACCGAGGGTCTGCCCACACACACCTCCCGAAACAAGACAGTTACACAGCGTACTTGTCGCCGTCGCACGAGCCGGACATACTGCCTAACACCGTTAGATAAATCCGGCTCATTCCTGACCCGACACCCTCTGGAGGACGACATGTCAACGACGACGCCCACTCCGTCCGCACCCGCGGACCCGTCCGGTGCCATCGGCGCCCTGAAGCAGAACTCGCTCGGCGCGAGGGGGATCACCTTCCTCGTGGTCTCGGCCGCCGCGCCGCTGACGGTGATCGCGGGAACCGTGCCGCTCGCGATCCTCATCGCGGGTCCGGCGGCCCCGACCGCCTACCTCGTCGTCGGCATCGCCCTGGCGATCTTCGCGGCCGGCTTCATGGCGATGACCAACCGCGTCTCGCGCACCGGCGGCTTCTACACGTACATCGCGGCCGCCCTCGGCAAGCACATGGGACTCGGCTCCGGCATCCTCGCCCTCGTCTCGTACAACGCGATGCAGATCGGCATCTACGGGCTGTTCGCGGTGAACACCCGGGCGATGCTCGCCACCGTCTTCGGCATCGATGTCCCGTGGGGCGTCCTCGCGGCCGTCGCGATCGCGGGCGTCTGGGCCATGGGTTTCACGGGCATCGACATGGGCGCCAAGGTCCTGGGCGTGCTGCTGGTCGCCGAGACGCTGGCGCTCGCCGCGCTCGGTGTGGCCATCCTCGTCACGGGTGGGACGTCCGCCGGCTTCGGCGACGGGGTGTTCGCACCGGAGAACGTCTTCACGCCGCAGTTCGCCGTCGTGCTGGGTCTCGCGTTCGCCGCCTTCATCGGTTTCGAGTCGACGGTGCTCTATCGGTCCGAAGCACGCACCCCGCATCGCACGATCCCGCGCGCCACCTATGTCGCGGTGGCCGCGATGACGCTGTTCTACTTCGCGTTGACGTGGCTGCTCATCCAGGCCCACGGCGAGGATCTCGTGCAGGCGTTCATCGCCGACAACGGCGTGGAGACGTTCCTGTTCGTCACGGCCGGCAGCCGGCTCGGCGAGGCGGCGACGAGCGTCTTCCTCCTCCTCATCGTGACGAGCGTCTTCGCCGCGCTTCTCGCCTTCCACAACTCGATCAACCGGTACACCTACGCTCTCGCCCGCGACGGCGTGCTCCCCGCCGCGCTCGGCCGCACCCGCGAGCGCAACGGCGCCCCGTGGGTCGCCGGGCTCGTGCAGACGGCACTGGCCGCCGTGGTGGTCGGCGGGTTCGTGCTCGCCGGCGCCGACCCGTACCGGCAGCTGCTGATCTGGGTCAACACGCCGGGCGTGGTCGGCGTCGTCGTCCTGCAGATCCTCGCCGCGGCGTCGGTGGTCGTCTTCTTCGTCCGCCGCGGGCCCGCCGACCGCCCCTGGTACGCACTTCCCACCGGCCTCCTCGGCGGCGTGCTCATGCTCGTCTTCCTCGTGCTCATCGTCGTGAACATCGATGTGCTCACGGGCGCGGATGCCGCGACGAACGCCGTCATCGTGGGCGTCATCCCGGTGTCGTTCCTGATCGGCCTCGTGCTGGCGGAAGGGCTGCGCCGATCACGGCCGGCCGCGTACGCCGGGATCGGCGGGCCGGAGCAGTGACGGCCGCCGACCTCGTCCTCGTCGCCGATGCCCTGCACGGCACGGCCGGCGAAGCCCTGGCCGTGGCCGGGGGCCGCATCGTCGCGATCGGCGACCGCAGCGACGCCGCCGGCTGGAGCGGTGTCGGAACGCGCACGCTGCGCCTGCCCGGCATCGTGTCGCCCGGCCTCGTCGACGCCCACACCCACCCCGTGCTGGGCGCCCGGATGGCCCGCGGGATCGATCTGCGGGAGGTGCGCACGCTCGACGAGCTGCGCTCGACGCTCGCGGCGGCACGACGCGGCGTGAGCGAGTGGATCCTCGGGTGGGGACTGTCCCACGACGTCTGGGCGGGAGCGGCGATCACGGCGGAGGCGCTCGACGACGCGGTCGGCGACGTCCCGACGCTGCTGCGGATGTTCGACGCCCACTCCGCGCTCGCGAGCAGCGCCGCCCTCGCCCGGGCGGGTGTCACGGGTCGCCGGACGTTCGCGTCGGGCGCCCACGTCGACGTGGATGACGCGGGCACCCCCACGGGGTTCCTCCACGAGCACGAGGCGATCGACCTGATCGAGTGCCTCGTCCCGCTCGAGCCGGCGTCCGCCGTGGCCGCGCGACTGGCGGGGGCTCTCGAGCAGATGGCGTCCGTCGGGCTCACGGGAGCGCACGTCATGGACTTCGAAGGAGACCCTGCCGCACTGTACGCGGCGGTCGAGAGCGAGGACCGGATGCCGCTGCGCCTGCGCATCCACCCGTGGGTCGACCCCGCGTCCACCCCGGACGACTGGGAGGCCCTGATCGCCGCGACCGGCACCGGCGGCGCGTCGTGGCGCCGCCACGGGGTGAAGCTGTTCCTGGACGGCACGATCGACAACGGCACGGCGTGGCTGACGCGTCCCGACCGCGACGGCCGCTCGGTGCGTAGCACGTGGCCCTCCCCCTCGCGCTACGCGGCCGCGATCGCGCGGTTCGCGGCCGCCGGCGTCCCGACGGCCACGCATGCGATCGGCGACGCGGCGGTCCGCCACGCCGCGGCATCCATCGCCGATGCCCGCGCCGCCCACCCGGGTTCCGTGCATCGCATCGAGCACCTGGAGCTGACCGGCGACGACGTGGTCGCCGCGGTCGCGCGCAGCGGCGCGGTCGCGAGCATGCAGCCGACGCACTGCACCCGGTTCGTGCGCGCCGACCGCAGCGACAACTGGAGCACCCGCGTCGGCGCCGACCGCGCGGAGCACTCGTGGCGGACCCGTTCGCTCGCCGACGGCGGCGTGACCCTGGCGCTCGGCTCGGACTGGCCGATCGCGCCGTTCGATCCGCGGGAGATCCTCGTCGAGGCGCAGACCCGGCGCCACGGCGCGGCTGGGCCGATCGGGGCGAACGAGGCGTTGACCGCCGCCCAGGCGTTCGCGGCGTTCACGACCGGCGCGGCCGTCGCCGCCGGGTGCGCCGGCGACGAGGGGCGCATCGCCGTGGGGATGCGTGCCGATCTCACCGTGCTGAGCGCCGACCCGTCCGTCTCGGCGCCCGAGGAGGTCGCGGCCGTGGGCGTCCACGCCACCGTGGTCGACGGGCGGGTCCGCTACCTGGCCGGGTGAGCGCGACGGGCGACCGGCGGCCCCGGCGGACGGGCGGGGCGCGGCGTGAGAAGGTGGCGGCATGGCGAACTCTCCCAGCGGGGACTCCCTGACGTCGCGGCTCGTGCGCGTGCTCGAGACCTTCACGGCGGATCGCACCGTGCAGACGGCGAGCGAGATCGGCCGCCGGGCGGGGCTGGCCTCCTCGACCGCCCACCGCATCGTCGACGACCTCGTCGCGGCCGGTCTGCTCGAGCGCGACGACGACCGGCGGGTACGCGTCGGGATGCGGCTGTGGGAGCTGGCGCTGCGCGGCTCGGGGGCCCTGCGCCTGCGGCAGGCGGCGCTTCCCGCCATGGCCGCCGTGCAGGCCGAGGTCCGCGAGCACACGCAGCTCGCGGTGCTGGAGCAGGACGAGGCGCTGTTCGTCGAACGGCTCTCCGACCCGGATGCCGGGGCCAACATCACCCGCATCGCGGGCCGGCTCCCGCTGCACGCCTCGTCGGCGGGGCTCGTGCTCCTCGCGCACGCTCCCTCCGCCGTCCGGGAGCGCGTGCTCTCCGGGCCGCTGCGCCGCGTCGCCCGGGAGACGACCACGGATGCCGCACGGCTGCGCCGCCTCCTCGCCGACATCCGCCGTGACGGCCACGTGGTGGCGGTCGGCACCGTCGAGTCCGTCTCGACCGGGGTGGCGGTGCCGATCCGCGACGCCGGTGTCGTGGTCGCGGCGCTGGCGGTCGTGCTCCGGCGCGACGACGACCCCGCGCCCGCGCTGCGCGCGTTGCGCGCCGGGGCCGCCGCGATCGAGGCCGCCCTGCGCGCCGCGCGACACTGATCTCGGCATTCCCATTCATCGGGAATCTGCGAGACAGGCCCGGATGCCGCGCCACACTGGAGCGCAGCACCGCCAGGCCCGTCGTCGAAGGAGACGCCATGACCGCCGTCCGCACCCCCGTCGCCATCGTCGGCGCCGGCCCGGCAGGACTCCTGCTCTCACACCTGCTGGCCTCCTCCGGAATCGCCTCCCTCGTCGTCGATGCGCGCAGTCGCGCCGAGATCGAGACCACGATCCGCGCCGGCATCCTCGAGCAGGGCACGGTCGACCTGCTGGTCGAGACGGGAGCCTCGACCCGCGTGCTCACCGACGGTCGGCGACACGACGGCATCGAGCTGCGATTCGACGGCGAGGGGCACCGCATCGACTTTCCCGCCCTGACCGGCCGCAGCGTGTGGCTGTATCCCCAGCACGAAGTGCTCGCAGACCTCATCGCCACGCGCCTCGCCGATGGGCAGGACCTGCGGTTCGGCACGCGCATCGAGACCGTGGACACGACCGACCCCGCCAGCCCGCGCCTGACGGGCACGGATGCCGAGGGGCGGCCCGTCGAGATCGAGGCCGACATGGTGGTCGGGGCGGACGGATCGCGATCGGTCGTCCGGGCGGCGCTGGGCGGATCGGCGGCGGGGTCGTTCCGCGAGTATCCGTTCGCGTGGTTCGGCATCCTCTGCGAGGCGCCGCCGAGTGCCGACGAGCTGATCTACAGCCACGCGCCGGAGGGGTTCGCGCTCATCAGCCAGCGCAGCGCCACCGTGCAGCGCATGTACTTCCAGTGCGACCCGGGCGCCGATCCCGACGCCCTGAGCGAGCGGGAGATCTGGGACCGGCTGCAGGCGCGCGTGCCCGGCACCGTGCTGAAGGAGGGTCCGATCTTCCAGCGCGACGTGCTGCGCTTCCGCAGCTTCGTGGCCGGCGAGCTGCGACGCGGCCGGGTCGCGCTCATCGGCGACGCCGCGCACACCGTGCCTCCGACCGGCGCCAAGGGCATGAACCTGGCGGTCGCCGACGTCGTGCTGCTGCATCGGGCGCTGGAGGCGCTGCTGCACCGACGCGACGAACGGCCGCTCGACGCGTTCGGCGAGACCGCGCTGCGCCGCATCTGGAAGGCGCAGCACTTTTCCTGGTGGATGACGAGCATGCTGCACAGCACTCCCGAGGCGACCGCCTTCGACCGGGAGCGGCAGCGGGCCGAGTTGCGCTCGATCGTCGAGTCGGAGGCGGGACGCGCCTACCTGGCGGAGGCCTACACGGGGTGGCCGTTCGAGACGCGCGTGGGCTGAGGGCGCTCAGTCGGGGAAGGCGATGCGGCGCAGCAGCGCCGCGAGCTGACCGCGCTCCGCGTCATCGAGCGCGGCGTGCAGCTGCCGCTCGGCGGCCTCGGCGGCCACCAGTGCGCGTTCGTAGAGCGCACGGCCCGCGGCGGTGGCGACGACCACGTTCGCCCGGCGATCGCCCGGATCGGGACGCCGCTCGACGAGCCCGCGGCCCTGGAGGTCGTCGACGAGGGAGACGACCTGACTCGGGTCGAGGCGGAGGAACTCGGCGAGCTCGCGCTGCGAGGGCCCGTCGACGTCGACGGCGAGCGCGAGCACCGAGTACGACCGCGCCTTCAGCCCGAGCGGGGCGAGGGCGGCGTTGCCCGCCGCCACGGAGAGCGCGGTGGCCCGAGCGAGCAGGAAGCTCATATCCTCGGCGAGTCGGGCGGGGGCGCCGACCCGGGATCCCTCTGTGTGCGGCATGACCAGATCGTAGCAAATCTCACAGAATTCAATAATTGACTTCTTCAACTATTGCCGGTTCAATGGAGCCACGAACGAAGGAGTTCCCATGTCTCTCGACGGAAAAGTCGCCATCGTCACCGGCTCGGGCCGCGGACTCGGCCTCGCCTACGCGCAGGAGCTCGCCCGGCAGGGCGCGGCGGTGGTCGTCAACGACGTGGATGCCCCGACGGCGCAGGCCGCCGCCGCGGCGATCGAGGAGCGGGGCGGCCGGGCCGTCGCGGTGGCGGCGGCCGTGGGATCGGCCGAGACCGCCCGCGAGCTCGTGCGCGTCGCCGTCGAGACCTTCGGCGGCCTCGACATCCTCGTCACCAACGCCGGCGTGCTGCGCGACGGCGTCCTCTGGAAGACGAGCGACGAGGCGTTCGACACCGTCGTCGACGTGCACCTGCGCGGCACGTTCACGTGTGTGCGCGAGGCGGCGACCCACATGCGCGGCGCCGGGGTCGCGGGTCGCATCATCTGCATCGGCTCGCCCACGGGCCAGCGCGGCAACTTCGGCCAGACCAACTACGCGGCCGCGAAGGCGGGGATCGTCGGCATGGTGCGCACCTGGGCGATCGAGCTGAAGAAGGCGGGCATCACCGCCAACGCCGTCATCCCGGTGGCGGCGACGGCCATGACGGCCACCGTCCCGTACTTCGCCGCCGCCGTCGAGGCCGACGCCGCGGGCGAGCCCATGCCCGCGTTCTACCGCCACGACCTCGGCTTCGGCACCGCCGATGACGTGTCGGGGCTCATCGCCTACCTCGCCTCGGATGCCGCGGCAACCGTCACGGGACAGGCCATCGGCGTGGGCGGAGACCGCATCCAGCTCTGGTCCCATCCGGAGCCGATCGTCACCGCCTATCACGAGGGCGGCTGGAGCACCGCGGCCCTGGAGGAGCAGTTCCCGACGCTGATCGGCGCGAGCCTGCAGTCCGTCGGCGAGCACTTCCCTCCCCTGCCCGACGATCTGCAGCGTCCGCGGCCCTGACCCGCCCATGACCACGCGATACGAGCCCGCGATCGACGTGTCGACGACGACCGCGATCGACATGCACGTGCACATCGAGGTCGATCCGCACGGGCACAGCTCCCTCCCCGACGATCTCGCGGCGGCGGCGACGTCCTACTTCCGCGCCGACGTCGGCCGTCCCGACCTGGACGCCGTGGCCGCCTACTACCGCGAGCGGTCGATGGCGGCGGTCGTCTTCACCGTCGATGCGCGGACCGCCCTGGAGCACCCGCCGCTGTCGAGCGAGGAGATCGCCGCGGGCGCCGCGCGCAACAACGACGTCCTGATCCCGTTCGGCTCCGTCGACCCGCTGCGCGGACCGGCGGCCGTCGACCATGCGCGACGCCTCATCGAGGACCACGGCGTGCGCGGGTTCAAGTTCCACCCGACCGTGCAGGGGTTCGACCCGAGCGATCCGCGCTGGTTCCCGCTCTACGAGCAGCTCCAGAGCGCGGGCACGATCGCCCTGTTCCACACCGGTCAGACCGGCATCGGCGCCGGCATGCGGGGCGGGCGGGGGCTGCGGCTCGCGCTGTCGAACCCGATGCTGCTCGACACGGTCGCCGCGGAGTTCCCCGATCTGCGCATCGTCATGGCCCACCCCTCCGTCCCCTGGCAGGACGAGGCCATCGCCGTCGCCACGCACAAGCACAACACGTGGATCGACCTCTCGGGATGGAGCCCGAAGTACTTCCCTCCCGCCCTCGTGCGGGCGGCCACCTCCTTCCTGCGCGCGCGCGTGCTCTTCGGCTCCGACTTCCCGCTGCTCACGCCGGACCGGTGGCTGCGCGACGTGGAGGAGACCGCGCTCACGCCGAAGGTGATGCCCGGCATCCTCAAGGACAACGCCGTCGCACTGCTGGGGCTGGGCTGAGCGATGGTTCCGACGCTGACCACGGCCGCGCCGTTCGGCTTCGACCCCCTCGGATACGCCCCGGCCCACCTGAGCGCCGCCGCGCGGGCGGTCCTCACCCGGCTGGACGACACCCTGCGCGCCGACGTCGCCCCACTGCTGGCGGAGGCCTGGGAGCGCGCGACGCTGCCGCCCGCGGCGCTCGATGCGCTCATCGACCTCGCTCTGATGAGCCCCGCGGGGCTGGAGGCGGCCGAGGCCTCGTCGTCGATGTTCTCCGGGTACCGCACCTTCGTCCTCGCCCGGACCGACGTGTCGATCGCGACGGCCTACAACGCGCAGGCCGGGCTGTTCCGCACCGCCGTCCGCCGGGGCGGGACGCGGCAGCAGGCCGATGCGCTCGACCCGGACATCCGCTCGTTCGCGCTGCGCGGCGCGTTCGCGCTGACCGAGCCCGACCACGGCTCCGACATCGCCGGAGGCCTCGCGACCCGCGCCCGCCGCGACGGGGACGACTGGGTGATCGACGGCGCCAAACGATGGATCGGCGGAGCGGACACCGCTCACGTGCTGGTCGTGTTCGCCCGGTCCGACCGGGACGGCGAGATCACGGCGTTCCTCGTCCCGAGGGAGGCGCCGGGCGTGCGGCTCGTCCGCATCGAGGGCAAGACGTCGCTGCGGATGATGCAGAACTTCGACGTCCACCTCGACGGGGTGCGCGTGCCGGAAGCGTCGCGGCTGGGGCGCGTCGCGTCGTGGCGCGACGTCGCCGAGATCCTGCGCGCACTGCGCTCGGACGTCGCGTGGATCGCGACCGGCCTGCAGGCGGGCGCGCTGGATGCCGCCGTGGCGTACGTGCGCGAACGCGAGCAGTTCGGACGGCCGATCGGCGGCTTCCAGCTCGTGCAGGAGAAGCTCGCGCGCATGCTCGGCAACCTCACCGCCTCGCTCGGCATCGTCACCCGACTGTCGGCGCTCCAGGACGACGGCACGCTGCGCGACGAGGACTCCGCGCTCGCCAAGATGCAGACCGCCCGACTCGCCCGCGAGAGCGCGGCGCTCGGCCGCGAGGTGCAGGGCGGCAACGGCATCCTGCTCACCCACGACGCGGCCCGGTTCTTCGCCGACGCCGAGGCCGTCTACTCCTACGAGGGCACGCACGAGATGACCTCACTGATCGTCGGACGCGGCCTCACGGGCGTGTCCGCCTTCGTCTGAACCCGACCGACCTTCGTCTGTACCCGACCGAAAGGACACCCCATGACCACGACCGCCGCCTACGCGGACGCCCCCGACCTCGCCGGCACCGACCTCGGCTGGACCGACTGGATCGAGATCACGCAGGACCGCGTCGACCTGTTCGCCGACGCGACCGACGACCACCAGTGGATCCACGTCGACCCCGAGCGGGCCGCGGCCGGACCGTTCGGGCGCCCCATCGCGCACGGCTTCCTGTCGCTGTCGCTGACGGTCCGGTTCTGGTCCGAGCTCTTCGAGCTCGACGGGGTGGGCACGAAGGTCAACTACGGGCTGGAGAAGGTGCGATTCGTCTCCCCCGTCGCGGTGGGCGCCCGCATCCGGGGCGGCGCCGTCATCGCGGAGGTCCTCGACATCCCGGGCGGCTACCAGTTCACCGTCGACCAGACGATCGAGATCGAGGGCGCCCCCAAGCCCGCGGTCGTGGCCCGCGGCCTGTACCGCTTCTACGCCTGATGAACGACCGCGGCCTCGGCTCCTGGATCGCCAAGCGCCGGCTGAAGTGCCCGGACAAGACGGCGCTCGTCTTCGGTGCGCACGCGCTGACCTACGCGGAGCTGGCCGACCTGGTCGACCGCGTCGCGGCGCTGCTGGCGGAGCGCGGCGTGCAGAAGGGGGATGCGGTCGCCTACCTCGGCGAGAACAGCCCCGACTTCCTCGCGGTGCTGTTCGGCTGCGCCCGGCTCGGCGCGGTGTTCGTCCCGGTGAACACCCGTCTGGCGGCCCCCGAGATCCGCCACGTGCTCACGGACTCGTCGGCACGCGTGCTCATCCACGACGTCGAGCTCGCCGAGCGGGTCGTCGACGGCGTCGAGGCGGCGCGGATCGCCCACGTCCTCCTCACCGGCGACGGCGCCCCCGGCATCCCGGGCCTGGACCGACTGCGCTCCGCCGCCGGACGCCGGCCCGTCGAGGCCGAGATCGGTCTGGACGACCCGGCGATCGTCATGTACACCTCGGGTACGACCGGCCGCGCCAAGGGCGCCGTGCTCACCCACGGCAACCTCACCTGGAGCGCGCTCAACTGCATCGTCGACTACGACGTCGTCTCCACCGACGTCGCCCTCATGATCTCGCCCCTGTTCCACGCCGCCTCCCTCGGGATGGGCGCCCTGCCGGTGATCATGAAGGGCGCCACCATGGTCCTCGAACCGGGGTTCGACGCCGGCCGCGCCCTCGAGCTCGTGCAGCGTCACCGCGTCAGCATGCTCAGCGGCGTGCCGACGACGTATCAGCTGATGGCCGACCACCCCGACTGGGATCGCACGGACGTCTCCAGCCTGCGCAAGCTCACCTGCGGCGGATCGGCCGTGCCCACCCGCATCCTCGACGCCTACGAGCGGCGCGGCCTGTCGTTCTCGCAGGGCTACGGGATGACCGAGGGATCGCCGGGCGTGACCTCGCTCGCCCCCGAGGCGACGACGCGCAAGCAGGGCAGCGTGGGCCTGCCCCACTTCTTCACCGAGATACGCATCGCCGACGAGAACGGGATGCCGGTCGCCCCCGGCACCGTCGGGGAGATCGAGGTCACGGGGCCGAACGTCTTCGCCGGCTATCTGAACCTGCCGGAGGAATCGGCCGCCGTCTTCACCGACGACGGCTGGTTCCGCTCCGGAGACCTCGGCTACGTCGACGCCGACGGCTACCTCTTCATCGCCGACCGCCTCAAGGACATGATCATCTCCGGGGGCGAGAACATCTACCCCGCCGAAGTGGAGAACCTCATCAACGACATCCGCGGGATCTCGGGCGTCGCGGTCATCGGGGTGCCGGACGAGCGGTGGGGCGAAGTGCCCTGGGCCGTGGTGACCGTGCGCGACGGACAGGACGTGTCCACGGCGTCGGTGCGCGCCGCCCTGGACGGGGTGCTCGCTCGCTACAAGCTCCCCAAGAACGTGGTCGTGGTCGAGGAGCTGCCGCGCACGGCATCCGGCAAGATCCGCAAGGCGGATCTGCGCGCCCGGTTCGGGCGGCGACACTGACGTGACGACCGGGCGGCCGCAGACCTGACAAAATCGCTTCTACACGTTCGGCGGTCTGCGGCCGACATCCGATGGGGTCCGCGGCCGCACCGCCGCGCCGTCTTGAGGAGATCCGCATGTCCCTGCACACCGATGCCCTGCGCGACCACGCCTGCCTGATCGTCCACGGACCGGACCAGCCCGGACTCGTCGCCGCCGTCACCGCACTGATCACGCGTCACCGCGCGAACATCGTCAGCCTCGACCAGTACTCGGACAACCCGGAGGGCGGGGCGTTCTTCCAGCGGGTGGTCTTCCACCGCACCGACCTCGCGGCCGCGGTCGACGAGATCGAGGACGACCTCGCGCGCACGCTCGAGCCCTACGGGATGCAGTGGCGGCTCACCGACCAGTCCGTCCCCAAGCGGATGGCGATCCTGTCCTCCACGAGCGACCACTGCCTGCTCGAGCTGCTCTGGCGTCATCGGCGGGGCGAGCTGAACGTCAGCATCCCGATGGTCGTCTCCAACCACACGGTGTCGGCGGAGGACGTGCGCTCCTTCGGCATCCCGTTCTTCCACGTCCCCTCCAGCGGCGCCGACAAGTCGGTCGCGGAGGCCGAGATCCTGAAGCTGCTCACGGGCAACGTCGACTTCGTCGTGCTGGCACGGTACATGCAGATCCTCTCCGACGACTTCCTCGAGAAGCTCGGCGTGCCCGTCATCAACATCCACCACTCCTTCCTGCCCGCCTTCGTCGGCGCGGGGCCTTACAAGAAGGCCAAGGAGCGCGGGGTCAAGCTGATCGGCGCGACCAGCCACTACGTCACCAAAGACCTGGACGAAGGACCGATCATCGAGCAGGACGTGACGCGGGTCGACCACTCGATGACCGCCTCCGACCTGCAGTCGCGCGGCGCCTACGTCGAGCGGGCGGTGCTCTCCCGCGCCGTGCAGTGGCACGCCGAGGACCGGGTCATCCGCCACGGCAACCACACGATCGTCTTCTGAGCGGCGGCCCGGCCCGGCCCGGCGTCAGTACACGTACTCCATGAGGTCGAGCCCGAGGGCGCGGAACGCCTCGTGCGCGCGCAGCCGGTGCGCGACCGACAGATCGTCGAAGCACACGATGAGGGCGTAGGCGGCGCCGGCGCGCGGCCCGGCGATGACTCCGGCCTCGGCGCGGATGCCGTCGCCCCGGCCGGTCTTGTTGACGAAGAGCAGACCGTGGCGGTCGTCGTCGTGCGCGAAGGGGTCGAGCGCCGTGCTCGCGGCGACGAGCGCCAGATCCTGGTTGAGGCTCAGCCACTCCGACACCTGTGCGCTCACCGCCGGTGAGACGACCTGGGCGTTCACGAGGCCCGCGAAGAGGGTGACGAGCTCTCCCGTCGAGGCGAGGCCGACGTGCGGGGCGTCGTCGAGGCCGCGCTGATCGCGGAAGCCGTCGATCAGGGCCGTCTTGACGAGACCGATCTGCTCGACGCGCGCACGGACGGCGTCGAGCCCGACGCGCTCGAGCAGGGCGTTCGCGGCGGCCGCGTCCGACGCCGCCGCCGCCAGCACGGCGAGGTCGCGCACCGGCAGGGCGGGCGCCGCCAGCCGGTGCCAGAGGCCGCCGACCGTGACCGGCGGCACCGACGTGCGCTCGATGATCTCGAGGGGATCGAGCGTGCCGGCATCCATCTGCGCGGCCACCTCGATGAGCAGCGGCACGACGCCGATGCCCGCCACGGGGAGCACGAGGTGGGCGTCGCCGGCGAGCACCGTCTCGCCCGAGTCGAGGTCGGTCACGCACACCGAGACCTGCGCACCGGCCGCCGCCACGGCGTCGAGCGCGGCGAGCGCCGTCGAGAACGATCGCGTCCGCCCGCCGGATCGCCGCGGCGAGCGGCGGGATGCGGGGCGCTCCCCCCGCCGCGGCGATGCGGTGGTCACCAGATCGTGACGCGCTGGTCGGCGTCCAGCCACAGCGCGTCGGTCTCGGCGACGTCGAACGCCCGGTAGAACTCGTCGACGTTGCGGACGATCTGGTTGCAGCGGAACTCGTTGGGCGAGTGCGGGTCGATCGTCAGCAGACGGATCGTCTCGGCGTCGCGCCCCTTCTGCTGCCAGATCTGCGCCCAGCTCAGCAGCAGCCGCTGGATGCCGGTGAAACCGTCGATCACCGGCCCGTCGGCGTTCTCGTCCGTGACGTCGGCGCCGCTGTCCAGCCCCAGGGAGAGCCGGTACGCCTTGATGGCGATGCCGAGCCCGCCGAGATCGCCGATGTTCTCGCCGATCGTGAGCGCCCCGTTGACGTGGTGCTCGGCGGCGAGACCCTGCGGCACGAGCTCGTCGTACTGGGCGATCAGGGCCGCCGTGCGCTGCTGGAACGCCGCGCGATCCTCGTCGGTCCACCAGTCGCGGAGGGCGCCGGTGCCGTCGAAGGCCGACCCCTGATCGTCGAAGCCGTGGCCGATCTCGTGGCCGATCACGGCGCCGATGCCGCCGTAGTTGGCCGCGGCATCCCGATCGAGCTCGAAGAACGGGTACTGCAGGATCGCCGCGGGGAAGACGATCTCGTTCATCAGCGGGTTGTAGTACGCGTTGACCGTCTGCGGGGTCATGTACCACTCGTCGCGGTCGATGGGTGCTCCGAGCTTGGCGATCTGCCGCTCGTGCTCCCACGCGTTGGTGCGGCGGACGTTGCCGATGAGGTCGGCGGCGTCGACCTCCAGAGCGGTGTAGTCCTTCCACTTCTGCGGGTAGCCCACCTTGGGCGTGAAGGCGGCGAGCTTCTCCAGCGCACGGTCGCGGGTCTCGGGCGTCATCCACTCCAGCGTCGCGATCGACGCGCGGTAGGCCTCGATGAGGTTCGCCACCAGCTCGTCCATCGCCTCCTTGGCCGCCGGCGGGAAATGGCGATCGACGTACACCTTGCCGACCGCTTCGCCCATGGCCGCCTCGACGAAGCCGACACCGCGCTTCCAGCGTTCGCGGTTGACCGGGACGCCGGTGAGCTCGGTGCCGTAGAAGGCGAAGTTGGCCTCGACGAACGCAGCGGACAGGAACGCCGCCGACGCGCGCACGACGTGCAGTCGCAGCCAGGCCTTCCAGTCGTCGAGGCGGTCCTCGACGAGCAGGCCGCCGAGGCCGGAGAAGTAGCTCGGCTCATTCACGTTGATCTCGGCGAACCCGTCGCGGCGCCCCGGCGCGACGGCGTCGAGCCAGGGATCGAGGTCGACGCCGACGAGCCCCTGCACCTCATCCCAGGTCATGAGGTTGTAGGTGGCGACCGCGTCGCGGGTGCGCACGTTGTCCCAGTGGTGCGTCGCCAGCTCGGTCTCGAGCGCGAGCACCCGGTCGGCCTGGCGCCCGGCATCCTCGCCCGCGGCGTCGACGCCGGCGAGCGCGAGCATCGTCTGCACGTAGTCGCGGAACGCGACACGGGTCTTGTCGAAGTTCTCCAGCCGGTAGTAGCTCTCATCGGGCAGCGAGAGCCCGGACTGGACGAAGAAGGAGACGTAGCGCTCGGGGTTGCCCGGGTCGGGCTCGATGTACACGCCGATCATGCCGCCGACGCCCTCGCGCTCGAGCTCGCCGACCGTGCGCAGCAGCGCGGGGACGGAGTTGATCGCGTCGACCCGGGCGAGCTGGTCGCGCAGGGGCTCGGCGCCGCGCTGCTCGATCCGCTCCGTGTCCATGAAGCTCGTGAACAGGTCGCCGATCTTGCGCGCCTCGGTCCCGGGCTCCGCCGCCGTCGACTCCTCGATGATCGCGCGGACGTCCTTCTCGGCCTGCTCCGCGATGAGGTGGAACGAGCCCCACCGCGCCTTGTCGTCGGGGATCTCGGTGCGTTCCAACCAGGCTCCGTTGACGTGGCGGAAGAGGTCGTCCTGAGGACGGATGCCGGGGCTCAACGCGGACAGCTCGATACCCGAGCGCAGGGAGGGATCGGTCATGCCGTACAGGATACGCGCCGGTTCTGACCGCGCGATCCGTGTTCACCCGTCGTTCGTCGTACATCCGTCGGGCACCGGCTCGCTCTCGAACCGGGCCCGCGTCCACGCCAGCAGATCGGCGGTCGTCGGGGCGTAGCCCTCCATGATCTGGGCGTGCTCGTATCCGTCGTAGCGACGGTAGTCGACGCGCTGGCCGGCGTCGCACATGCGCGCGACGGCGTCGTCCTGCGCCCCCACCGAGATGATCGTGTCGGCGCGCCCCTGACCGACGAACACGGGGGGACCGATGAGCGCGGGGGCGGTGCTCTGGCGCAGCCGGGCGCCGAGCGGACCCGTCGTGGGGTCGTCCGCGAAGATGTCGCGGTCTTCGCTGAGTCCGACGACCGCCAGCACCGACAGCGCCATCGTGGGCTCGTTCAGGCAGCGTTGCGACATGGCCCGGACGACCGTCTGCGCGCCCGGGCGGATGTACCGGTCGTAGGTCACTTCGGGATCGATCGCCTCATAGGCGGCGAAGGCGTAGGAGGCGAAGATCGTCCCGCCCGCCACCTGCGAGACGTCGCGCACGAGCCGCAGCGGATCGACGGCGGGAGCGAGGGCCGCCACGCCGCGCACCCACAGGCCGGGGGCGTAGGAGCGGGCCAGCGCCCCCGACCAGAGCGCGGCACCGCCGCCCTGGGAGTGACCCCAGATCACGGTGTTGCGGCTGAGGTGCGCGTCCTCGAGCTCCCACGCGGCGCGCACGGCGTCGAGCGACGCCCACGCGCTCGCCTCGCCGAACAGGTACGGATGCGGCCCCGTGGTGCCCAGTCCGCTGTAGTCGGTCGCGACCATCGCCCACCCCTCGGCGACGACTTTGCGCGGGTAGTACATCGCGCCGACCCAGAACGGGCGCTGCTGCAGGGTGGGAGCGCAGTGCTGGGCGAACCCCGTCGTGCCGTGGTTCCACTGCACGACCGGCCAGCGCGTGCCCTCCGCGCGGTCGCGCGGCACCATGACCATCCCGCTCGCGACGCGGAGCCGTCCGTCGACGCCGGTCGTCGTGTAGAGGATGCGCCAGGCCCGCGCCTTCGCGGGGACCTCGTTCGTGAACTCCTCCGCACGGATCAGCCGGCCCGGCTCGGACGGCACGTCGCGCGGAGCGGCGTAGAACTCGTCGACGACCGTGGAGCCGTCGCGCAGCGGCGTCGTCACGATGGCGACGGTCACCGCGAGGGCCACGGAGCCGAGGGCCATGGCGGTGCGCCCCCAGCGGCGCTGCGGCACGGGGCGCCGGGGGTCACGGCGCTCGTCGCGGCGCCGGCGGAGCGCCGCCCACAGGTCGACGCTGCCGCGGATGATGAGCGAGGCCCCGAACACGACGGCGACGACGAGCAGCGTGATGTCGGGCCAGACGAGCGCCAGGACGCCGAAGATCAAGCCGGTCGCGCCGAAGGCGGCATCCGAGATCCGCTCATCCCAGCCGCGGCCCGCCCGGAACGCGGACAGCACCCCGATCCCGCCGTTGAGGAGCAGCAGGATGCCGGTGATGTCGGCGACCGCCCGCACCGTGAGTCCGGGCCACACGAGCACGAACAGCCCGAGGGCGAACCAGCCGATCGCGACCGGCCACCGCCACCAGCGGCCGCCGCGCTCCTCGGCGCGGCCGTTCGCCTCCAGCACGCCGGTGAGCACCATGCCGCCGCCGAGGAGGAGGGCCAGCACGTCGAGCGCCGTCGTCGGGCGCCAGACGATCACGGCGCCCAGCGCCACGGTCGCGATCGCGAGCGCGATCCGCAGCCCTTCCGGCATCCGCGCGTGCAGCCGCCACAGCGGGAGGTCCTGCAGGATGCCGTGCCGCGCCATCGATCCAGGCTAGAGGAGTCGCGCTCGCGCTCCGGACGGGGTCGGCACCGGCCCCTAGGCTCGGAGTATGGTCGCCCCCACCCTCAACCGCGAGATCCTGCGGCTGGCGGTTCCGGCCCTGGGCGCGCTCGTCGCCGAACCGCTCTTCCTCATCGTCGACGCGGCCCTGGTCGGCCACCTCGGGGTCGTGCCGCTGGCCGGTCTCGGCATCGCCTCCGCGGTGCTGCAGACGATCGTCGGCCTCATGGTGTTCCTCGCCTACTCGACGACACCCGCCGTCGCGCGGCGATTCGGCGCCGGCGACCAGACCAACGCCGTCCGCGCCGGCATCGACGGCCTCTGGCTCGCGCTCGGCCTGGGCGCCGTGCTCGCCGTCGCCGGATCGCTGCTGACCCCCTGGCTCGTCTCGCTGTTCGGCGCGGGCGCCGACGTCGCCGCGCAGGCCGTGATCTACCTGCAGCTGTCGATGTGGGGCCTGCCGGCGATGCTCATCGTGTTCGCCGCGACGGGACTGCTGCGCGGCATGCAGAACACCGTGACGCCGCTGTGGATCGCCGGGCTCGGGTTCGGCTTGAACGCGCTGCTCAACGCCGTCTTCATCTACGGGTTCGGGTGGGGCATCGCCGGCTCCGCGGCGGGCACCGTGGCCGCGCAGTGGGCCACGGTCGGCGCGTACGCCGTCGTCGTGGGCCGGCTGGCCCAGCGCCACGCGGCATCCCTGCGCCCCCAGCGCGACGGACTGCGCGGATCGGCACGGGCGGGCGGCTGGCTGTTCCTGCGCACCGTCTCGCTGCGCGCGGCGTTCCTGGCCACGGTGTTCGCGGCGACGGCCCTCGGCACCGACGAACTGGCCGGCTGGCAGGTCGCCTTCACGATCTTCTCCACCGCCGCCTTCGCGCTCGACGCGCTCGCGATCGCGGCGCAGGCCCTCATCGGGCGCGGACTCGGGGCGGGCGACGAGACGTTCGTGCGCCGCGTCCTCGGCCGCACCGTGGCGTGGGGCGTGTGGTTCGGCGTGCTCGTGGGCGGCGCCATCGGCGCCTTGTCGGGGGTGATCGGTCTCGTCTTCACCGGCTCGCCCGACGTCGCCGCGCTGGTGCAGCCGGCACTCGTGGCGCTGGCGGTCGCGCAGCCCGTCTGCGGCGTCGTCTTCGTCCTCGACGGCGTGCTCATGGGCGCGGGCGACGTGCGCTACCTGGCGCTGGCCGGAGCGGTGAACCTCGTCCCCTACATCCCCGCGCTCGCGGTGCTGTGGATCGTGCATCCCACGGGCGCCTCGGGCCTGATGTGGCTCGCGATCTGCTTCTTCGGCGTGTACATGCTGGCGCGGCTGGCGACCCTCGGCTGGCGGGTGCGGCGGCCGGAATGGACCACCGCGGGCGCCTGAGCACGACGGCGGCTCACGCCCAGCGGCGACACCACTCGTACATGACGACCGCCGCGGCGGCGCTCGCGTTGATCGAGCGGGTCGATCCGTACTGCGTGATCTCGACGACGGCGGATGCCGCCGCCACCGCCTCGGCCGACAGTCCGGGGCCCTCCTGCCCGAACAGCAGCACGCACCGCTCGGGCAGCTCGGCCCGGTCGACCGGCAGCGACCCGTCGACGTTATCGACCGCGATCACGGGGATCGCGGCATCCCGGGCCCACGCGGTGAAGGCGGCGACGTCCTCGTGGTGGCGGACGTGCTGGTAGCGGTCGGTGACCATGGCGCCGCGGCGGTTCCACCGGCGCCGGCCGATGATGTGCACCTCGGCCGCGCCGAACGCGTTGGCGCTGCGGACGATCGAGCCGATGTTCATGTCGTGCTGCCAGTTCTCGATGGCGACGTGGAACGGATGCCGGTGCTCGTCGAGGTCGGCGACGATCGCGGCCATGGTCCAGTAGCGGTACCGGTCGACGACGTTGCGGCGGTCGCCGTCGGCGAGCAGGTCACGGTCGTACCGGGGGTCGTCGGGCCAGGCGTCCGCTCCCCCGGGCCACGGCCCGACGCCGACGGGCAGCTGCGGCTCGCCGTCCGCGTCGGGCGCGGCATCCGGCGATCGCGCGGGGTCGGTCATCGCTCCAGGCTACCGATCCGGCGGTCACGGCCCTCCGGCCTGCACAACTCCGCCCGAGCCGGGCTCGCGGCCTGTTACACCCCCACCTGTCGCCGCTCGGGCGGAGTCACGCAGACGCCGCATCCCCGACGTGCCAGATTTCGGCGCACCGAAATCTCTGCTAATTTTTCGGCATGCCGAAAAATCCTCCCTCGACGCTGGAGACGGGTAGCCGTGCGACCCGGCCTGCGCGGCCCGCAGCCGTACCGGCGAGGACGCGGCGCGCGGCGTGGTTGCTCGGGCCGGCGCTCGTCGCGGGGGTCGCCTACCTCGACCCGGGCAACGTCGCGAGCAACATGACCGCCGGTGCGCGCTTCGGCTACCTGCTGGTCTGGGTGGTCGTCCTGGGCAACACGATGGCGTGGCTCATCCAGTACCTGTCGGCCAAGCTGGGCATCGTCACGGGCCAGAGCCTCGCCGAGACCCTCGGCACCCGCCTGCGCACCCCCTGGGCCCGCCGCCTGTACTGGCTGCAGGCCGAGCTCGTCGCCATGGCGACCGACGTCGCCGAGGTGATCGGCGGCGCCGTCGCCCTCTGGCTGCTGTTCGGGGTGCCGCTGCCCGTCGGCGGGCTCATCACCGGGGCGGTGTCGATCGCCCTCCTGCTCGTTCAGCAGCGCCGCGGCGCCCGCAGCTTCGAGTTCGTCGTGATCGGCCTGCTCGTCGTGATCTCCATCGGCTTCACCTACGGGGTGTTCGTCGCCCCACCGGATGCCGCGGGCGTCGCCGCCGGCATGGTCCCCCGGTTCGAGGGCTCCGAGTCGGTGCTGCTCGCGGCATCCATCCTGGGTGCGACGATCATGCCGCACGCGATCTACGCGCACAGCGCGCTGGCGCGCGACCGCTTCTCCGCACCGGGCGCGCGGGCGGAGGACCGCGCGCAGTCGACCCCGACCCTGCTGCGCGCGACCCGGTGGGACGTGACGATCGCGCTCGTCGTGGCGGGCACCGTCAACCTCGCGATCCTGCTGCTGGCGGCGGCGAACCTCGCCGGGGTGGCCGGGACCGACAGCCTCGAGGGTGCGTACGCCGCCCTCTCCGCCGGCCTGGGCGGGGTGGTCGCGACGATGTTTGCCGTCGGCCTCCTCGCGAGCGGGCTGGCCAGCACGGCGGTCGGCGCGTATGCGGGGGCCGAGATCATGCACGGACTGCTGCGCATCCGCGTGCCGCTGATCGCGCGGCGGCTCGTCACCCTCGTGCCGGCCATCGCGATCCTGGCGCTCGGGGTCGACCCGACCTGGGCGCTGATCCTCAGCCAGGTGGTGCTGAGCTTCGGCATCCCGTTCGCGCTCATCCCCCTCGTCGCGCTGACGGCGCGGCGCGACGTGCTCGGCGCGCACCGCAACCGCTGGTGGACGACCGTCGCGGGCGCGCTGGCCTCGGCGTTCCTGGTGGCGCTGAACGCCGTGCTGCTGTGGCTCGTGCTGTCGGGAGGATAGTACCGGCCCGCTAGCCTGAAGACGTGGCTGCGAACTCCGTCGCGATCGACGACTACCTGAAGACGATCTACCACCACACCGAGTGGCAGACCACGCCGATCACGTCGTCGCAGCTGGCATCCGAGCTGAAGCTCGCCCCCTCGACGGTGACCGAGATGGTGCAGAAGCTCGTCGGCCTGGGCCTGGTCGACCACCGCCCGTACGGTCCGGTGTCCCTCACCGAGGCGGGTCGGCTCCGCGCGGCATCCATCATCCGCCGGCATCGCCTCATCGAGACGTGGCTCGTGCAGGAGTTCGGCTACGCCTGGGACGAGGTGCACGACGAGGCGGAGGTGCTCGAGCACACGATCAGCGACCGGCTGCTCGCGGGCATCGACGAGCGACTGGGTCACCCGCGGTTCGACCCCCACGGCGATGCGATCCCGGATGCCGCGGGCAACGTCCACCGCCTCCCGTTCGTGCTCCTGGCCGCCGCCGACCTGGGCCACACCGGCGAGGTGCTCCGCGTCAGCGACCGCGATCCCGAGCTGCTTCGGGCGCTGGAGGGAGCGGGCATCGATGTGGGGCACCGCCTCGTGGTCGCGGGAGCCGACGTCGTCCGCGTCGACGACGGCGCGACCGTGACGCTTCCCGCCGGCGCGGCCGGTGCGGTCTGGCTGACCGCCTGACCCGGGTGGCGCCCGCCCGCCGCCCCGGCAGGCATGTCCCCGGCAGGGATGTCCCCGGCAGGGATGTCCCCGGCAGGGATGTTCCCGGCAGGGATGTCCCACAAGAGGTCCCCTGCGGGCCCTCCGCACCGCACAATCTGGGACGCACCCCGCTATAAGTGGGACACGGTCGGGATGAGGGGGGCATCGCGACCGGGACCGCGGAGGAGCTGGCCGGCGGGCTCAGCGCCGCCAGGGGCGGCGGGTGCGACTGGCCTTCAGGTACGGCCAGGTGATCCCCGTGGCGTGCTCGCAGTAGGCCCACAGCCGCGCGGCGATGTCCTCGTCGCGCGTGAGCTTGCTGGCGGTGCCGAGTGCCGGCGGCCCGGCGACGAGGCGCGACGGGCCCCAGAACTGACCGCCCGTCGCGTCGGGCTCGACGAGCGCCCGCACGAGCGGCCAGGCCCCGTGCTCCTTCGACTGGGTGATCGGAGCCTGCAGGTTGTCGACGAAGCGCGTCATCCGCGACGGCTCGTTGACCCCGAGGATGCCGCGGGTGCGGCCGCTGACGGCGTAGCCCGGGTGCGCGACGACACTGTCGATGGGCACGTTCGCGGCGCGCAGCCGCCGGTCGGCCTCGAAGCCGAGAGCGGTCGTCGCGACCTTCGACTGCACGTATGCGCGCCACGGCGAGTAGTTCGTCTCCAGCTCGGGGTCGACGGGGTCGTAGTTGCCCATGGCGGTGGACATCGACCCGACCCACACCATGCGTCCGCGCCCCGCGGCGAGGGGCAGCAGCAGTTCGCCGGCGAGCGCATAGTGGCCGAGCGCGTTGGTCGCGAAGACGACCTCGTGTCCATCGGCGGTGGTCTCGCGACGGCGCGGCGGGTGCACGATCCCGGCGTTCAGCAGCAGGCCGTGCAGGCCGGCGCGGCCGCGGACGGTCGCGGCCGCCGCGCGCACCGACCCGAGGTTGCTCGTGTCGAGCAGGAGCGTCGCGATCTCGGCATCCGGCACCTGACGACGCACCGCCGCGCGCGCGACGGCGAGCTTGTTCGGATTGCGGCCGGTCATGATGACGTGGGCGCCGGCACCGGCCAGCTGCAGCGAGGAGAAGAAGCCCAGGCCCGCCGTCGACCCCGTGACGAGGTACCGCTTCCCGGACAGGTCGGGGAGCGTCGTCGGGTCCCAGTCATCGCGTGCCACGCGTCGAGACTACGACCGGACGGCCCCGCTAGGCTGGCCCCATGCGGACACGGGCCGATATCGAATGCTGGCTGACGGACATGGACGGCGTCCTCGTCCACGAGAACAAGCCCATCCCCGGCGCCGCCGAGCTGCTCGCGCAGTGGCGCGACGCCGGCACGCCGTTCCTCGTGCTGACGAACAACCCGTTCTACACGCCGCGCGATCTGAGCGCGCGGCTGCGCATCTCGGGCCTCGAGGTGCCCGAAGACCGCATCTGGACGTCGGCGCTCGCGACGGCGGACTTCCTGCGTTCGCAGCAGCCCGGCGGCACGGCGTTCGTGATCGGCGAGGCGGGGCTGACGACCGCTCTGCACGAGGCGGGGTACGTCCAGACGGAGACGCAGCCCGACTACGTCGTCATCGGCGAGACCCGCAACTACTCGTTCGACCGCATCACGCAGGCGATCCGCTTCATCAACGCCGGCGCGCGCTTCATCATCACCAACCCCGATGCGACCGGTCCGACCCCGACGGGCGTCGTGCCGGCGACCGGCTCGTTCGCAGCGCTCATCACGCACGCGACCGGCAAGGAGCCCTACGTCGTCGGCAAGCCGAACCCGATGATGTTCCGCTCGGCGATGAACCGCATCGGCGCGCACTCCGAGAACACCGGGATGATCGGCGACCGCATGGACACCGACGTGGTGGCCGGCATCGAGGCGGGCCTGCACACGATCCTCGTGCGCACCGGCATCTCCGATGACGCCGAGATCGAGCGCTATCCCTTCCGCCCCGACGAGATCGTGGACTCGGTCGCCGACCTGCTCGCCGCCGAGCCGGCGGAGTCCGAGATGCCCGAGGGCCTGTGACGGAGCGCAGCTCCGGTCGACGGGTCACCCTCACCGAGGTCGCGGAGCGGGCGGGCGTCTCCCGCTCGGCCGCATCGTTCGCCCTGAACGGCCGCCTCGACCAGCGCCTGTCCGAAGAGACGATGGCGCGCGTGCGCAAAGCCGCCGACGATCTCGGCTACCGCGCCAACGTCACGGCGAAGACGCTGCGCACGGGCCGGTCGGGCACCGTCGCCCTGGTCTCGGACTTCGTCAGCTCGACGTCGTTCGCCAACTCGATGGTGCGCGGGGCGCTGGAGCGCCTGCGCGAGGCGGGGCTGCTCCTGTTCACCGTCGACACGCAGGGGGATGCCGAGATGGAGCGCCGCTTCCTCGACGACCTCGTCGCCCGCGACATCGACGGCATCCTGTACGCCTCGATGTTCACGCGGCGCGTGACACCCCCGGCATCCGCCCGGCACACCCCCCTCGTGCTCATGAACTGCGAGGCCGACGCGCCCGCGATCAGCTCGGTCGTACCCGACGAGCGCGCCGCCGGAGCGGCCGCCGCCCGCGCGCTGCTGGACGCCGGCCACGACCGTGACATCTGGTTCGTCGGCACGCTGGCTCCGGGCCGCACGGGCGGCTCCGCCTGGCACGAGTGGGGCCCGGTCGCGCTGCCGCGGCGCCTCGAGGGCATCCGCGAGACGCTCGCGGGGGCCGGCATCGGGCTTGCCGGCGACGTGGCGGTGGACGACGACTGGACCGTGCACGACGGCCGGGATGCCGCGGAGCGCCTGCTCGCGACGGGGGCGCGCCCGCGGGCGATCATCTGCGTCAACGACGCCGTCGGCGTGGGGGTCTTCCAGGCCCTGCGCCGTGCGGGGCTGCGGGTGCCCGACGACGTCTCGCTCGTGTCGTTCGACGGCGGCGTGCTCGCCGAGGCGACCGACCCGCAACTCGTCTCGCTGCGCCTGCCCCAGGCCGAGATCGGCCGCCGGGCGGCGGACCTGCTGCTGTCCCCGGGCGACGGCGTGCGTCACGAGCTGGTCGAGATGCCGGTCAGCGCCGGCGGCTCCATCGCCGCACCCCGGGCGTGAGCGCCGGGGTCGAGACCCGAGTCCGATCCGCGGCGTGACGATCGCCGGAGAATCCGCACGCTGTCGGCCGAACCGGGCCGACCGCGGGGGCATCGAGCGCGGGAATCCGACGTTGGTCACGGCCGACGTCCGCCACGTCGAGGATGCCGCCCCGGCCGCTCCGATTCCTCCGGCCCGTACGGCGACATTCACGCTTGCATCGCGGTGCTATATCGGTATAGCTTGTCTCTCGACGGCGTCGGAGCCCGGAGTTCGGACACGCATGCGGATGCCGCCAGCCACCTCCATCCCGCACGTACAAAGGAGTATGACCATGAGCGCACTCACCGCTCGCACCGCCCCCAACCCCTGGTGGGTGGGCTTCGTCTGCGGGATGGCGACGTTCGTCGACGCCGCCGCGACCACCGGCATCGCCGTCGCCCTCGTGCTCTTCCAGTCGTTCGTCCCCGGCACCCCCGGGCTCACCGCGGACCAGGTGGGCCTGCTGACCGGCGTGCTGACCGCCGGGGTCGCCGTCGGCTCGCTGGTCGGCGGCCGCCTGGCCGACCGGTTCGGCCGCCGCCGCGTCTTCCTCGTGACGATGACGCTCATCGTCCTCGGCGCCATCACGCCGTTCCTGGGCGTCTCGTTCGGCATCCTGCTGCCGGGCATCGCGTTGATCGGCCTGGGCGTCGGCGCCGACCTGCCGGCGGCGCTCGCCTCGATCTCCGAAGCGGCGACCGACCGCAACCGCGGCAAGATCCTCGTCTTCTCCAACCTGCTCGGCGGCTTCGGCATCCTGCTGGCGGTGCTCATCGGCATCTTCTTCGGCGCGCTCGGCGAGACCGGCGGCCGCATCATGTTCGCCGCCTTCGGCGGCGTGGGGCTCGTGGTGCTCGCGCTGCGCCTGACGATCCCGGAGTCGGCGACGTGGCTCGCCGCCCAGCAGGAGCGCCGCAGCGGCGTGCAGACCGTCCGCGCCGAGCGCGGGCGCCTGCGCGACTTCGGCCGCCCGCAGTACCGCCGCCCGTTCGTCACGCTGCTGATCTACTACACGCTCGCATCCATCGCGATCAGCGTCGCCGGCAGCTTCGGCACCTTCGTCGCCGTGAACGTCGCCGGCATCCCGGTGAACGAGTACCAGACGTGGACGCTGCTGGCGATGCCCGCCGCGATCCTCGGCGCCGTGTGGTTCATGGCCGTCGCCGACACGACGTTCCGCATGAGCTACTACGTGGCGGGCGCGATCGCGGTCGTCGTCGCGAACCTCGTGCCCGTGGTGTTCGGCTTCACCCTGCCCGCCCTCGTCGTCTCGGTCGTCGTGACGACGTTCGCCGGCGCCTTCTGCTTCGAGACGATCATGAAGGTGTGGACCCAGGAGTCCTTCCCCACCATGCTGCGCTCCACGGCGCAGGGCACCGTCTACGCCGTCGCCCGGTTCGCCACCGCCGCGTTCAACGTCGTCACCCCGGCCCTGCTGCTCCTCAACCCGAGCGCCGTCTACGTCGCCGTCTCGGTGGTCGCCGCCGCCGGCTTCCTCATCGGCTGGATCGGCTTCCGCCGCGGCGTGACGAACGCGTTCGACGTGGAGTCGGAGACGGTCACGGCATCCACCGACCTCCCCCGCTCTGCGACGCTCGCCCGCTGACCCCGACGAAAGAACTCCCATGCGACTCGTTCCCTTCGAGACCACCGTCCGCGCACGGACGCTGCGCGGCACGCACTACCTGCCGGATGCCGCGGCGGGCGCGGCCCGGGAGCCGCGACCGACCGTCGTGTTGCTGCACGGCTTCGGCGGGTCGCGGGTGGAGACCACCGGCGTCTTCGTGTCGCTTGCCCGCACGCTGGTCGCGGCCGGGTTCGGCGTGCTGGCGTTCGACCGCGCCGGTCACGGCGAGAGCGACGGGGAGTTCTTCGACACGACGGCATCCGGCGACGTCGCCGATACGGCGGTCGTGCTGGCGGCGGTGCGGCAGAGCCCCGAGGTGGATGCCGCGAACCTGCATCTGGTGGGCATGAGCCTCGGCTCGGTCATCGCCGCGGTCGCGGCAGCGGAAGACGGCGACATCCGGTCGCTGACGATGTGGTCGACGGCGGCCGTGTTCGTCGACGACATCCGCTCGGGGCAGATCCAGGGGCGGTCGCTGGCCGCGCTCGACGGCCCGGACGGGTTCTTCGACTTCCTCGGCATGCGGATGGGGCCGGCCATGCGCGACGACGCCCTCGCGTTCGACCCGTACGCGCGGGCCGCAGGGTACGGCGGGCCGGCGCTCCTGTTGCACGGCACGGCGGACTTCGTGCCCGTCTCCTCTGCCGAGCGCTACGCCGCGGCGGATGTGTTCGGCGAGCGCGCCGAGGTGGTCGTCGTCGAGGGGGCCGATCACGGGTGGGCCGAGCTCCCCCAGCGCGACGAGCTGATCTCCCGCACCGTCTCGTTCATCCAGATCCACTCCGAGAGGACCGCATCGTGAGCACGTCCGTCACCTCCACCCGCGCCACCGACACGACCGGGATCGGCGAGGTCGTACGCCTCGGCGACGCTCAGGTGCTGCTGGAGGGGCACCTCGACGTCGACGAGAGCCGCGGCATCCGCCCCCTGCGCCTGCCACGCAGCACGTGGGCGCAGTTCCCGCCGAACGGCGAGATCCTGCGGGCGATCACGGCGAACGCCAGCGGCGTGCGGCTGCGGTTCACGACCGCCGCGACGCGGCTGTCGCTGACGCTGCGGTGCACGCAGCTGTACTTCGCCGAGCTCGCCGGGCCGGTCAACGATGTGGTCGTCGAGGTCGACGGCCGGCCGGTGCACACGGCGCGCGCCCCCATCACCGACCTGCGGCGGCTGTCGTGGACCGGGGATGCCGCGGCCGACGAGCCCGTCACCGAGCCCGCGACGCTGGAGATCGCCCTGGGCGACACGGGCGGCACGGGCGACTCGGGCGGTGCGGCGACCGAGAAGGCCGTGACCGTGTGGCTGCCGCAGGGGATGATCGTCGATCTGCTCGACCTCGGGGCCGACGCCCCGGTGACCGCCGCGGAGCCGTCGCGCGCACCGGTGTGGATCCACCACGGCAGCTCGATCAGCCACTGCGTCGAGACGCCGTCGCCGACCGGTGTGTGGCCCGTGATCGCCGCGCGGGCGAGCGATCTCTCGCTGATCAACCTGGGTTTCGGCGGACAGTGCATGCTCGATCCGTTCGTCGCCGACACCATCGCCGCCACGCCCGCCGACGTGATCACGCTGAAGGTGGGCATCAACATCGTGGGGGCCCGGTCGTTCGATCAGCGCACGTTCACCCCCGCGGTGCACGGCTTCCTCGATCGGGTGCGCGCCGGGCATCCCGACACCCCCATCGTGCTGGCGTCGTCGATCCTCTGGCCGGGGAGCGAAGACACCCCCGGACCGTCGGACGTGGAGTTCTTCGACGACGGTCACGTCCGCTGCTATGCCGCCGGGGAGGCCGCCGACGTCGCCCGTGGCGCGCTGACCATGACCGAGTCGCGGCGGCAGCTGGCCGAGGTGGTGCGGGTGCGCGCGGCATCCGGGGAGCGGATCGCGTACCTCGACGGCCTGAGTCTCTACGGCCCCGACGATGAGGCGCGCTACACGCTGCCCGACAGCCTGCATCCCGACACGGAGTTGTATGCCGAGATCGCGGCGCGGTTCGCCGCCGCGGTGTTCGGCGCGGGCGGTCTCGTTCCGCGGACCGGGCTCGCCCCGCGGACGCGGCTAGGCTGAGACTGCCCGCCTCCACGCGGGCGGAGGAGACACCGTGAACGCGACCGAGCAGACCCTGCTGTTCGCCTCGACCGCCCTCGTGCTGGCCGGGACGCTCGTCGTGTTCGTCATGCAGGTGATCCGCGGCCGCCGGCGCGACCGCGGCGACGGGAGCGACCAGTGATGGCCATCGTGTTCGTCGTCACGGCGATGATCCTGCTGATCGTCGCGCTCGTGCTGTTCGTGCGCGGCCGCCGCGACGCCCCGCAGGGAACCCCGCTGCCCAACGGCCGCGGCATCCTGCTGCTGACGCTCGCGGGCCTCGTGTTCGCACTGGCGTCGCAGCTGCCCATCTTCCGCTGAGCGCACCGGCGTTCCCAGAATCGGATGCCGAGAACGGATTCGGATCTGCCGGCCGACCGCATCCGAATCCGGTGCTGATCTCCGAATCCGTTGCGGCGCGGGACGCGCGAGCCGCAGGCCCTTACTGCGCCTGCAGGCCCAGGTCGTCGAGATCGATGATCGACCGCCACTCGTAGCCGGCGGCCTCGACGGCGGCCTGGGCGCCGGTCTTGCGGTCGACGACCGTGACCACCGCGACGATCTCCGCACCGGCGGCGGCGGCGACCTCGGCGGCCTTCAGGGGGGAGCCGCCCGTGGTGGAGGTGTCCTCGACGATCACGACACGCTTCCCCGCCACCTCGGCGCCCTCGATCTGGCGACCGCGTCCGTGGTCCTTCGGCTCCTTGCGCACGACGAACGCGTCCACGGGGGTACCGGCGGCGACCGACGCGTGCATGACGGCGTTCGCGATCGGGTCGGCCCCCAGGGTGAGGCCGCCCACGGCATCCACGTTCAGGTCGCGCACCGCGTCGAGCACGAGCCGGCCGATCGCGGGAGCCGCGCGGTGGTCGAGCGTGAGCTTGCGCATGTCGACGTAGTACGTCGCCTTCTTGCCGCTGGAGAGCGTGAAGTCGCCGTGGAAGACGGCTTCGGCGGCGATGAGGTCGACGAGGGCGCGGCGCTCGGACTCGAGCTCGGGCGTGGAGGCGGCGGTCATGCACACGAGTCTACGGAAGCGAAGAACCGGGATTATTTCCGCGTCATCACCCGCCGCGGCGTCCGCCTCGCACCCTAGAGTCGGGAACGTCACCCGGCGCGGTGCCCGGGCGATCCCGGACGCTCCGCCCGACCCGATCGAAGGAGCACCATGGCCCGTATCGGCATCGTCCGCGAGCGCGACGGCGAGACCCGCGTCGCCGCCTCCCCCACCACCGTCGGCAAGATCCGCGCGCTCGGCTACGACGTGAGCGTCGAGGCGGGCGCGGGCGCGGCATCGTCGTTCCCGGATGCCGCCTACACCGCCGCCGGTGCGACCATCGCCACCCGCGACGAGGCCTGGGGCGCCGACGTCGTCCTGTCGGTCGCGGCCCCGACGGATGCCGAGATCGCGCTGCTGCAGCCGGGGGCGACGCTCATCGGCATCCTGAGCCCCGCGCTCAACCCCGACCTGCTCGCCGCTCTCGCCGCCCGCGGCGTGACGGCCCTCGCCATGGACGCCGTGCCACGCATCTCGCGCGCGCAGTCGATGGACGTGCTCAGCTCCATGGCCAACATCGCCGGCTACCGCGCCGTCGTCGAGGCCGCGAACGAGTTCGGCCGCTTCTTCACCGGGCAGGTCACCGCCGCCGGCAAGGTCCCGCCCGCCAAGGTGCTCGTCGCCGGCGCGGGCGTCGCCGGACTCGCGGCGATCGGCGCCGCCTCGAGCCTCGGTGCGATCGTCCGCGCCACCGACCCGCGCCCCGAGGTCGCCGACCAGGTCGCCTCGATCGGCGGCACCTACCTCGAGGTCGTCGTGCCCGACGAGCAGAAGGAGGTCTCGGCCGACGGTTACGCCAAGGCCACCAGCGCCGCCTACGACGCCGCGGCCGCGAAGCTGTACAGCGACCAGGCCGCCGACGTCGACATCGTCATCACGACGGCGCTCATCCCGGGTCGCGCGGCCCCGCGACTGATCACCGCCGCCGACGTCGCCGCGATGAAGCCCGGCAGCGTCATCGTCGACATGGCCGCGGGCCAGGGCGGCAACGTCGAGGGTTCCGTCACCGGCGAGCGCGTCGTCACCGCGAACGGCGTCATCATCCTCGGCTACACCGACCTCGCCGGACGCCTCCCCCAGCAGGCGTCGCAGCTCTACGGCACCAACCTGCTGAACCTGCTCGCCCTCCTCACCCCCGGCAAGGACGGGCAGCTCGTCATCGACGACACCGACGTCGTGCAGCGCGCCGTCACCGTCACGCGCGGCGGCGCCGTCACCTGGCCGCCGCCGCCCGTGCAGGTCTCGGCCGCGCCCGCGACGCCGGGGGCGGATGCCGCGGCATCCACCCCCGCACCGGCCGCCAAGAAGGGGCTCTCGGCGGGAGCGAAGACCGGTCTGATCGTCGCCGGCATCGCCGCGCTGTTCCTCGTGTGCGCCGTCGCGCCCGCGCCCCTGCCGCAGCACATCCTCGTTCTCACCCTGTCGGTCGTGATCGGCTTCTACGTCATCGGTAAGGTCGCCCACGCCCTGCACACGCCGCTGATGAGCGTCACCAACGCGATCAGCGGCATCATCGTCGTCGGCGCCATGACCCAGATCGTCGTTCCGAACCCCGTGGTGCAGGTGCTCGCGGCGATCGCGGTGCTCCTGGCGTCCATCAACATCTTCGGAGGCTTCGCGGTGACCCGTCGCATGCTCGCCATGTTCCAGAAGGGCGACGAGAAGTGACCGCGCTCGCCCAGTCCGTCTCGACCGCCGCGTACATCGTCGCGGCGCTGCTGTTCATCCTCGCCCTCGCCGGCCTCAGCAAACAGGAGACCGCCCGTCGCGGCGTCGTCTACGGCATCACCGGCATGACGATCGCCCTGCTCGCCACTCTCGTGCTCGTCATCGCGAACGGCACCCTCCTGCCCGACGGCGCGACCGCCGCGCTCGGGATCGGGCTGCTCGTGGCCGCGGTCGTGGTCGGCGGCGCCATCGGCCTGTGGCGGGCGCGCGTGGTCGAGATGACCGGCATGCCCGAGCTCATCGCCCTGCTGCACTCCTTCGTGGGCCTCGCGGCCGTGCTCGTCGGCTGGAACGGCCACCTGTACGCCGACGGGATCGCGCCCGAGCTCGTCGGCATCCACCACGCGGAGGTGTTCATCGGGGTGTTCATCGGCGCCGTGACCTTCACGGGCTCGATCGTCGCCTTCCTGAAGCTCTCGGGGCGCATGTCGTCGAAGCCGCTCATGCTGCCCGGCAAGAACGCCCTCAACGTCGGCGCGCTCGTACTGTTCCTCGCCCTGACCGTCTGGTACGTCGCGACCCCGTCGATCTGGCTGCTCGTCGCCGTGACCGTGCTCGCCCTCGCTCTCGGCTGGCACCTGGTGGCCTCGATCGGCGGCGGCGACATGCCGGTCGTCGTCTCGATGCTCAACAGCTACTCCGGCTGGGCGGCGGCCGCGGCGGGCTTCCTCCTGAACAACGACCTGCTGATCGTCACCGGCGCCCTCGTGGGTTCGTCGGGTGCGTACCTCTCGTACATCATGTGCAAGGCGATGAACCGGTCGTTCCTGTCGGTGATCGCCGGCGGGTTCGGCATCGAGGCGCCCCGCAGCGCCGACGCCGAGGAGGGCGAGCACCACGAGACGGATGCCGCGGCCGTCGCCGAACTCCTCCGCGACGCCCGGTCGGTCATCATCACCCCCGGCTACGGCATGGCCGTCGCCCAGGCGCAGTACCCGGTCGCCGACCTCACGAAGCGGCTGCACGAGCGGGGCGTCGAGGTGCGCTTCGGCATCCACCCCGTCGCCGGGCGTCTGCCGGGACACATGAACGTGCTGCTGGCCGAGGCCAAGGTCCCGTACGACATCGTGCTGGAGCTGGACGAGATCAACGACGACTTCGCCGACACCGACGTGGTGCTCGTGATCGGCGCGAACGACACGGTCAACCCGGCCGCGGCCGAAGACCCGGGTTCTCCCATCGCCGGCATGCCGGTGCTGCACGTGTGGGAGGCGCGCAGCGTCATCGTGTTCAAGCGGTCGATGGCCTCGGGCTACGCCGGCGTGCAGAACCCGCTGTTCTTCCGCGACAACACGCAGATGCTGTTCGGCGACGCCAAGCAACGGGTGGAGGACATCCTGCGGGCGCTGTGACCCGAGTCTGCCTGCACAACTCCGCCGGAACCGCGCGGCGCGGGTACCGAGACAGCACTGCCGACGGCTGGGGAGGAGTTGTGCAGGCGGGCGCCGGGTGACCGGGGCGTCGGCGGGGGCCAATACGCTGGATGCCATGCGCATCGCCACCTGGAACGTCAACTCGATCCGCGCCCGCGTCGTCCGCACCGTCGACTTCGCCGTCCGCGAGGGCATCGACGTGCTGGCGATGCAGGAGATCAAGTGCAAGCCCGAGCAGTTCCCGTACGAGGCGTTCGAAGAGGCGGGCTACACCGTCGAGGCGCACGGGCTCAACCAGTGGAACGGCGTCGCGATCGCCAGCCGTGAGCCGATCGAGGACCTGCAGGTCGGGTTCCCCGGTATGCCCGGCTTCGCGAAGGGCCACGACGGTCCCGGCGCTCCTCTCGAAGCCCGCGCGCTCGGTGCCACGATCGGCGGCGTCGAGGTCTGGAGCCTCTATGTGCCCAACGGTCGCGGACTCGACGACCCGCACTACCGCTACAAGCTCGACTGGCTGGAGGCGCTCCGCGGCTACACCGCCGACACGCTCGCCGCCGACCCCGACCGAGCGCTGGCGCTCACCGGCGACTTCAACATCGCCCCGACGGATGCCGACAACGGCGACCCCACCGTCGTCGAGGGCGTGACCACCCACGTCTCGCCGCCCGAGCGCGCCGCGTTCCAGGCGCTCCTCGATGCCGGCCTGGCCGACACCGTCCGTCCGCTCGTTCCCACGGGCTACACCTACTGGGACTACAAGCAGCTGCGCTTCCCGCGCAACGAGGGTCTGCGCATCGATTTCATCCTCGGTTCGCACGCCTTCGCCGACGCGGTGACCGCGGCCGCGATCCATCGCGACGAGCGCAAGGGCGAGATCCCCAGCGATCACGTTCCGGTGGTCGTCGACCTCGACCTCGAGGGCCCGGACGACGACGACCGGCCGATGATCTGGTGACCGGGGGTCAGGTCATGTCGCCGGTCGTGACGTCGCCGTCGGGCGCGTAACGCAGCAGCAGCGTGCCGGTGGGGCCCGACACGGCCGGGGCGATCAGCCGTAGCCGCGCCGGTGCGGCGCCGTCCGGGAACACCTTCTTGCCCTGTCCGAGCACCACCGGATGCACCCACAGCTTCAGCTCGTCGTAGACGCGGGCGCGCAGCAGGGTCTGAGCGAAGTCGACGCTGCCGATCACGTGCACCTCCGCGTGGCGGTCGCGCAGCGCGTCGACGGCCGCGACGACCTCGGCATCCGGGCCCGTCAGCACACTCGTGCCCGCCCACCCCGGTTCGAGACCGGCCCGGGTCGCCACATACTTCGGGATGGCATCGAAGTGCCGACCGATGAACCCCTCCGGCCCGTCGGTGTGGTGCGGCCAGTACCCGGCGAAGATGTCGTAGGTGCGTCGTCCCAGCAGGAGGGCGTCCATCCGACGGATGCCGCTGCCGACGTCCTCGCCGATGACGGCATCCTCGAACGGCGCCTGCCATCCGCCGAACGGGAACCCGCCGCTGGTGTCCTCCTCGGGGCCGCCCGGTGCCTGGGCGACGCCGTCGAGCGTCGTGAACAGGTCGATGACGATCCGCCCGCGCATCACGCGCCGTCCGCGTCGCCGCCCGGCGCGTCGGCGTCCGTCGGCGGCCCCTGCTCGGCGGCGACGGGATCCATGTACAGGAAGCCGAGGCTGTTGCCGTCGGGATCGTCGAGGTCGCGGCTGTACATGAAGCCGTAGTCCTGGGCGGGGCGCGGCTCGGTGCCGCCGGCGGCGACGCCGGCCTCGACGATCGCGTCGACGTCCTCCCGCGAGTCGCGCGAGAACGACAACGACGTCTGGGCCCATTCCTTCGGCTCGCCCACCGGCTTGTCGGTGAAGGTCGCGAAGTACTCGCGACGCAGCACCATGAAGTAGATGTCGCCCGACCAGACGACGCACGCGGCGTTCTCGTCGGTGAAGTTCGGGTTGATGTCGCAGCCGAGGGCCCGGTAGAAGGCCATGCTGCGCTCGAGGTCGCTCGTCGGGATGTTCACGAAGATGCTCGTCATACAGCGAGCATGCACCGCGCCGCCCGCCGCGTCGAGACCCTCTCCGTCGCACGGGGGATGCCGCGGCATCCGCCTCGCCCTAGCGTGGAGGGATGAGCTCGACCGACCTCGACCGCACGACGACGCCCGCCCAGCGGCGCAACGACGTCTGGCTCGCGCTGGCGCTGCTCGTCAGTGCGGTGATCAGCGCCTGGCTCGGGAAGGTCGCGGGGTTCTACGGCGAGGACACGCCCGCCTTCGGATGGGCCCTGGTGTACGTCGCCGCCCTCACGCTCCCGCTCGCGCTGCGTCGTCGCTTCCCCGAGATCACGCTGATCGTGGTGGCACTCGCCTTCTTCGTGGGCGTCTCGGCCCGCATCCCCGAGGTGTACGTCAGCAACGTCGCGGTGTTCATCGCGATGTACACCGTGGGCGCCTGGGTGAGCGACCGTCGACGCGCGACCGTCGTGCGGCTGGCCGTCGTGGTCGGGATGTTCCTCTGGCTGCTCGTGACGACGTTCCAGGCGGCGATCGACCCGGACGGCGCCGGCCCGTCGCGCGCCGGACTGTTCTCCCCGTTCGCGGCGTGGATGATCATCCAGTTCCTCGTGAACGTGGCGTTCTTCGGCGGCGCGTTCTTCTTCGGGGAGCGGGCCTGGGCCGACGCGCGCTCGCGCGCCGTGCTGGAGGAGCGCACGCGAGAGCTCGAACGCGAACGCGAGCTGACCGCCGCGCAGGCCGTCGCGCTCGATCGGGTGCGCATCGCGCGGGAGCTGCACGACGTCGTCGCCCACCACGTCTCGGCCATGGGGGTGCAGGCCGGCGCCGCCCGCACCGTGCTCGATCACGACGCCGACGCCGCCCGCGAGGCGCTCGTGACGGTCGAGGCGTCCGCCCGCGAGGCCCTGAGCGAGTTGCGTCAGCTGCTCGAGACGCTGCGCACGCCCGACGCCGACACCCCCGCGGCGTCGACGGTGCGCCTCGCGTCGATCCCCGAGCTGGTCGCGCACGCCAACGACAACGGGATGCCGACGACCTTCGCCGTCGTCGGCGACGCCGTCGAGCCGCCCGAGCTCGTGCAGGTGAACCTCTACCGCATCGCGCAGGAGGCGCTCACCAATGCCCGTCGCCACGGCGGGCCGGATGCCGCGGCCGATGTCCGCCTGCGCTTCGCCGACGACCACGTCGAGCTCGAGGTCGCCAACAGCGGCCGCGAGCACGTCGCCGGGCGCGCGGGGCTGGGCATCGTCGGCATGCGCGAGCGCGCGGCCGCGTCGGGCGGCACCCTCGAGGCCGGTCCACGCCCGCGCGGCGGGTTCCTCGTCCGGGTGCGCGTGCCGGCGCGGGCGAAGGAGGCGCGGTCGTGAGCGCCCCCGTGCGCGTGCTGCTCGTCGACGACCACGCCGTGATGCGTGCGGGGTTCCGCATGATCCTCGAGGCGCAGGGCGACATCGTCGTCGTCGGGGAGGCGGGATCGGGCGCCGAAGCGCTGACCGCGGCATCCGCCCTGCGACCCGACGTCATCTGCATGGACGTGCAGATGCCCGACATGGACGGCCTCGAGGCGACCCGCCGGATCGTCTCCGATCCCGACGTCGACGCGGTCGTGGTCATCGTGACCACCTTCGACCGCGACGACTACCTCTTCCAGGCGCTGCACGCCGGCGCGAGCGGCTTCCTCCTGAAGAACGCCGGCCCCGAAGAGCTCGTCACCGCCGTGCGTGTCGCGGCAGCCGGCGACGCGCTGCTCGCGCCCGCCGTGACGCGCCGCGTGATCGAGCGCTTCGCGGCATCCCCCGCGTACGTCGCCCCGTCGGCGGCGCCCGCGGCGCAGAAGCCGCGCGCCGCGCTGGTCGCAGAGCTGACCGATCGCGAGGCGGAGGTGCTGCGGCTGCTCGCCGACGCGCGCAGCAACGCCGAGATCGCGACGGCGCTGTTCATCGGAGAGGCGACCGTGAAGACGCACGTCTCGAACGTGCTGCAGAAGCTCGGCGCCCGTGACCGGGTCGCCGCGGTGGTCTACGCCCACCGGCACGGTCTGGTCTGACCGGCGCCGGGTGCGTCAGCCGCGGATGGCGACGGGGATCGAACCGGTCGTCGCCGTGGTGGCGGCCCGCGAGAGACGCTCGCGCAGCGACACCAGGGTGGCGTCGGGGCGCCACAGCGCCACGAGGCTCCAGCCGAACAGACCGACCAGCAGGACGTTGCGCGCGAGCAGCACGCCCGCGGCGAACGGGTGCGCATCGATCAGCGGCAGGTAGAGCACCGGGAACACGAGCGTCGTCAGGAAGCAGGTGACGGCCAGCCAGACGGCGACCGAGGTCCACGCCTTGCGATCGATCAGCAGCCCGGCCGCGACGATGGGCGCCAGCCACAGCATGTACTGCGGCGAGCCCACCTTGTTGAAGACGATCAGCGCCGACGTGAGCGCGAACGCCCCGCGGAGGATGAGGTGCTGCTCGCCGATGAGCGACAGCGCGCCCTCCTGCACCGCACGGCGACGCGCGCGCCACAGGAGCACGACGATGACGGCGAACGCGATCGGCATCGCGTAGCCGACGAGCACGCCGGCGGCGGCCGCGCCGGGGCCGGCGACCTCACGGGTGGCCAGCACGTAGTTCTGGTGGATCTGCGCGCCCGGCAGACCCAGAACCGTCGCCCACACCCACGGGGTGGCGACGGGGGCCTCGAGCTGGAGGGCGCGGTCGCCCTGGATGGTCGCGAAGCTGAAGAGGTTCGCGCCGCCGCCGAGGGCGACGACGATGCCGGCGATGGCGGCGCTCAGCGCCAGGCCGCCGGCGATGATCCGCATCCGCATCGACGACACCACGACGGCCGCCGCCGCGAGGGCGGCGGGGGCCACCTTGATCCACGTCGCGGCGGCGATGAGCACGCCCGCGACGAACGGACGACGCACGAGCCAGACGAGACCGGCGATGGCCAGCGGCGCGGCGAAGCCCTCGAGGCGCAGCATGGACACGGGCGCCAGCAGCACCTGGATCGCGAGCCAGTACCAGGCGGCGACGTAGCCCTTGCGGTTGCGGAGGTTGTCGGTGAGGGCCAGGACGGCGACGAAGTTCGCCCCGACCATCATGAGCAGCCAGACGAGCTGGTAGTTCCACGGCCCGGCGACGATGGCCGCCATGATGGGCGCGAGAGCCCCGGCCGGGTAGACCCAGGGCATGTCGATGACGGGCCAGTGGCCGTGCATGGCCTGCTCGGCCCACAGGCGGTACAGCGGGAGGTCGCCCTCGGTGCCGCCGAAGATCATGACCTTCAGCAGCGCCAGGAAGAAGAGGGCGTGCACGACGGCGAAGCCGATGAGCAGGCCGCGACGCGTGAACGCGAAATGGAGGGCCCGGGGCCACCATTCCCGAGCACGGTCGGATACACGGGCGCCGAGGGCGCGGGTCACCTCAGGAGCGCTCGTCACCCGACAGAGTGTAGAAGAGATCACCTGGGGGAATGGTGGACGCGGTGTTACCTGTTCCTGACAATTCGCCGAGTGCACCGCGGTTCTGCGCCGTGAGAACTCCCCCGCGCGACGGATGCCGCGGCCTCCCCGGCAGCGGAGGCGAGCCGGATCCCCACCGTGCGGGGGAGGTCTGCGGCATCCGTTCTCCCTAGCGTGGAGACGACGGCGACGGCGCGGGACGACCCCCTCCCCGACAGCGCCGCGTGAGGAGGAGAACATGCTCGAACTGACCGGCATCACCAAGAGCTACGGCACCACGCGTGTGCTCGACGACGTGAGCTTCCGGGTGCCCTCGGGCCGTCTGACGGGATTCGTCGGCGGCAACGGCGCGGGAAAGACCACGACGATGCGCATCGTGCTCGGCGTGCTCGGCCGCGACGGCGGCGAGGTCGCCCTCGACGGCGCCCCCGTCACGGCGGCCGACCGACGCCGGTTCGGCTACATGCCCGAGGAACGCGGCCTTTACCCGAAGATGCGCGTGCTCGAGCACATCGTCTACCTGGCCCGGCTGCACGGGTTCGACAAGGCCGAGGCGACGGCGCGCGCCGAGGCGCTCCTGGTCGAGCTGGGACTCGGCGAGCGCCTGCGCGACAACGTCGAGACGCTCTCGCTCGGCAACCAGCAGCGCGCCCAGATCGCGGCCGCGCTCGTGCACGATCCGCAGGTGCTCATCCTCGACGAGCCGTTCTCGGGCCTCGATCCGATGGCCGTCGACGTCGTGGCCGGTGTGCTCCAGGCGCGCGCCGCCGAGGGCGCCGCCGTGCTCTTCTCGTCGCACCAGCTCGACGTCGTCGAGCGCCTCTGCGACGACCTCGTGATCATCGCGGGCGGCACGATCCGCGCGGCCGGCACACGCGACGCGCTGCGCGCGGAGCACGCCCAGCATCGCTACGAGCTCGTCTCGGCGGGAGACCTGGGGTGGCTGCGCGATGAGCCCGGCGTCGACGTGCTCTCGTTCGACGGCGGCTACGCCCTCTTCGACGTCGACGACGACGCCGCCGCCCAGCGCGTGCTGCACCGTGCCGTCGCCGCGGGCGCCGTCGCGAGCTTCGCCCCGAAGCAGCCCTCTCTCGCCCAGATCTTCAAGGAGGTCATCCAGTGAACACCAGCGCTCCGTCCTTCGCCCAGAGCACGTGGCTCGTCGCCGAGCGCGAGGTCGGCTCGAAGCTCCGCAGCAAGGCGTACCTCATCTCCACCGGCATCCTCTTCGTGCTCGCGCTCGTCGGCGTGCTCTGGGGAGGCTTCTCCGCGCAGTCCGACAATCGCACGCCGATCGCGGTGACCGCCGAGACCGCGGCGTCGGTCGCCGACAACCCCGCCCTGAACCCGACGGAGGTCGCGGATGCCGCGGCCGCCCGCGCCCTCGTGCAGGACGGCACCGTCGAGGCGGCGCTGATTCCCGGCGGCGCGGCACCGTTCGACTACACCGTGGTCGCCAAGGATGCGGCTCCGACGTCGCTGCTGCAGGTGCTCAGCCTGACGCCGCAGGTGGAGCTGATCGACCCGTCGGGCACGAACCCGGCGCTGCGCTACCTGGTCGCCCTCGGGTTCGGGATCATCTTCTTCATGGCCGCCCTCACCTTCGGCTCGACGATCGCGCAGTCGGTGGTGGAGGAGAAGCAGACGCGTGTCGTCGAGCTGCTGATCTCCGCGGTGCCCGTGCGGGCGCTGCTGGCCGGCAAGGTGATCGGCAACACGATCCTCGCGATGGGTCAGATCATCGGCCTCGCCGCGATCGCGATCGTGGGGCTCACCGTCACGGGGCAGAGCGATCTGCTGGCGGGGCTCGGTGCGCCGCTCGCCTGGTTCACGGTGTTCTTCCTGTTCGGCTTCATCCTGCTGGCGGCACTGTTCGCCGCCGCCGCCGCGATGGTCTCGCGGATGGAGGACATCGGCTCGACCACCACCCCGCTGACCATGCTCGTGATGGCGCCGTACTTCCTCGTCATCTTCTTCAACGACAACCCGCTGGTGATGACGATCATGTCGTACGTGCCGTTCTCCGCCCCCGTCGGGATGCCGGTGCGCATCTTCCTCGGCGATGCGCAGTGGTGGGAGCCGGTGCTCTCGCTCGCGATCATGCTCGTCACCTGCGCCGCGGCGATCTGGGTGGGCGCGAAGATCTACCAGAACTCGCTGCTGCGGATGGGCGCGCGCGTGAAGCTCTCGGAGGCCCTCGCGGGCTGACCGCGGAGGATCAGTGCTCGGCGGATGCCGGTGACTGCGCGGACGACGCGAGCACCGGCATCCGCCGATTCACGACCTGCGGGATGACGATCCCGTGCAGGAGGATGCTGCCGACGACGGTGAGGACCATCACCGCGAGGACGTCGTAGGCCTCGGTGTCGGGGAGCTTGTTGAAGGCGAGCAGGCCGAAGACGATCGTCGCCGTGCCGCGCGGACCGACGAAGCCGACGAACGTGCGCGAGCCCCACGACAGCGACGAGCCGAGCAGCGCCGCGTACACGGGGACGACGCGGAACAGCGTCAGGGCGAGCACGACCATCACCAGCAGACGCGCGTCGAAGCCGTTGAACACGACGACCGTCGTCATGGCGCCGAGGACGAACCACACGATGTTGGCGGCGAGGGTGCCCGCCTCTTCGACCAACAGCACCTCCTGGTGCGGGATCGTGCGCTCGTCGGTCCGCCGCGTGCGGGCCAGCCGGTACACGATGCCCGCGACGAAGGCCGCGACGAACCCGTTCGCCGCGACGGCGCTGAGCGTGGCGACGCCGAACGTGATCAGCGGCACGAGCAGCATGACGTAGCGGATGCCGGGCGCATCCGCCCAGCTGCGACGCGACGCCCAACGGACGCACAACCCGAACACCCCGCCGATCACGGCGCCCACGACGATCGCGAACAGGGTGGCGGGCACCGCCCCGAAGAAGGCCTCGAAGAACTCACCCATGCGCTCCTCGAGCTGCGCCTCGTTCTCCGCGGACAGCGTGTCGGAGTTCACGGCCGCCAGGATCGTGGGCCACGCGATGGCCGCGGCCAGCCCCATGCCGAAGATCGGCGAGACGAGACCGTCGTTGTAGCCGCTCTCGACGTTGAGGATCTGCCGGATCCGCGCCGGGATCCGCGGCGAGCGCAGCAGCGGCGCGGCGGGGGCGAAATCGGTGGGCATGATCACGCAGGCGATGACGATGAGCACGAAGACGCTGAGCTGCGGCAGCAGGAAGACGCCGCTGAGCACGACGGCGAGCAGCGACAGCGGCAACGCGATGAGGACGAGGCGCGCGATGATGCGGCCCTCGCCGCCGAAGACGCCGCCGCTCACCTCGCAGGCGTCGACGAACAGCAGCACGGCGAGGATCAGCTCGACCACGTGCTCGGCGGAGTCGCTGCCCACGGCATCGGCGAAGCCCGTCACGTCGATCAGCACGAGCGCGGCCCCCGCGACCGCGAGGACGGCCGGTCCGGCGACGCCGGTGCGCTCGAAGCGATGGGCGACGACCGACCAGAGCCCGATCACGACGAAGCCCAGCAGGAAGATCAGCGGCACCGTTCACCCTCTCGTCGCGCGGGGTGAGCACGCCCCGGTTCGGGGATCAGTCTGCCAGTCGTCGCCTCAGTCGGTGACGATCACCGAGAGCACGTTTCCCGCGGGGTCGCGGAACCACGCGATGTCGGGGCCGCGTCCGCGCGAGACCCCGCGCTCATCGGTGCCGAAATCCGGGTCGGTGTAGATCTTGGTCACCACGCCCGCCGCGTTCAGCGCGTCGACCGCAGCGTCGACGTCGTCGACCACGAGGTTGAGGACGGTGAACGCAGCCGGTCGGTGATCGGGCTTCGGGTAGGCGATGACCCGGCCGCCTCCGGGGAGGTCGATGTCCAGGATGCCCATCGCGTTGCGGTGCACGGCGAGGCCGAGCACCTCACGGTAGAACCCCTCCGCGGCGTCGATGTCGTCGACGGAGAACCCGGAGAAGGCGGAGGCGAACGCGATCATCTGACACTCCCGAAGTGGATGCGGCGGCGCTCTCAGCATCGACCTCCGGCGAGGACCGCGCAAGACCCTCAGCGCTCGACGAGGATCCCATCGGCATCCGCCCACACGTGCGCGCCGGGGCGGAACACGACGCCGGCGATCTCCACCGGCACATCGAGCTCGCCGATGCCCGCCTTGGCGCTCTTGCGGGGGTTCGAGCCGAGGGCCTTGACACCGAGATCGAGCGCGCCGATCGCGACGCGGTCGCGGATCGCACCGTGCACGATGAGGCCGGCCCAGCCGTTCTCGACCGCGGATGCCGCGATCAGGTCGCCCACGAGCGCCGACTCCAGCGAGCCGCCGCCGTCGATCACGAGCACGGCGCCGTCGCCGGGGGTCGCGAGCGTCGCCTTGACGAGGGCGTTGTCACGGTGGCAGCGGATCGTGCGGATCGGGCCGTCGAACGCCGCGCGTCCGCCGATGTCGTGCAGCTGCAGGGCGAGGGAGTCCAGCGCGTCGCCGCGCTCGTCGTACAGGTCGGCCGTCGCGATGGTCATGGGGCCACCGTAGCGACCGGCACAGGCCCCGGTGCCCTCGGCATCCGAGGAAGATCCGCGGTCCTTCCGCGAACGGCAAAAGCCGGCGCCTTCTCGGCGGGAACAGATCGCGTGTGCATACGGTTGCATCGACCGGGCCGATGGCGTCCCACCGACAAACCGTCCTTCATCCTTCTTCAGGAGACGACCATGAGCACCATCGCCGCACACCCCGCCGACACCGACGCGCCGATTCTCGACGTCCTCGCCGAGCGCTGGAGCACCCGCATCTTCGACCCCGCGACGCCCATCGACGAGGATGCGCTCGCCAGCGCGCTCGAGGCCGCCCGCTGGGCGCCGTCCGCCAACAACACGCAGCCGTGGCGCTTCGTGGTCGCCCGCCGCGGCTCGGCCGCGCACGCGCAGATCGTGGACGCCCTGATGGGCTTCAACCAGTCGTGGGCCACGGATGCCGCCGCCCTCGTCGTGTTCGCCTCGTCGGCCGCCCTCGACGGCAAGCCGCTGCCGTGGGCCGCGTACGACACCGGCCAGGCCGCCGCGCACTTCACGGTGCAGGCGCACGCGTCGGGCCTGCACACCCACCAGATGGGCGGCTTCGACCGCGACGCGATCGCCGCGGCGTTCGGCTTCGGCGACGACATCGTCGCCGTGACCGTGATGGCCGTCGGCGCCCTGGGCGACATCGACGCCGCCCCCGAGGCGCTGCGCGAGCGCGAGCTGGCCCCGCGCGTGCGCCGTCCGATCGCCGAGTCGCTGATCGCCAACGACTGACGCCCGGCACGCGGCCTCCGCCGCGCCCGCTCCGCGAGAAACCACTCCCCGCACGAGAAACACGTGCAGGAGTGGTTTTTCGCATCTGCAGGTGTGTCTCACCCGGGCGGGTGATCAGCGCGGCGGCGGGTTGAGGTCGGGATGCGTGATCACGACGAGCGAGTAGGGCTCGCCGTCGACGTCCGGCGGGCGATCCTTGTACTCGTCGAGCAGCGCCGTGACGCGGCGGTCGAGCTCGTCCTTCGCCTCCGCGTTCAGGCGCAGGCCCAGCCACGCGAGCTGCACCGTCTCGGGATCGGCGAGCGCGACCTGCTGCCGCACGGTCTCCATCATGATCGGCACCCCGTCGTCCATGGCGGCGTCCCAGGATCGGCCGGTCGCCAGGTACGGGACCTCCCGCGCCCCCTGCGCGCCGGTGCGAGCGGGCTGAGGCTGCAGGAAGCCGGCGTCGACCAGAGTGCGGACGTGATGCAGCATCGTGCCGGGATTGGCCTCGAGCAGGTCGGCGAGCTCCTTGTTGGTGCGCGCATCGAATCGGCACAGTCGCAGGATGCGCATCCGCAGCGGGGAGCTGAGTGCTCGCGCGGCCGCGCGGCCGGAGACGTCGTCCATGCGCCTCATCCTAGCAACTGATTGACTTTCCCAATCAGTAGCCCATACTGATTGACATGTCCCAATCGGATGCCGCGGCGCCGGAGACGATCCCCGCGCCGACCCCCGCCGGTCACGGCGGTTCGCTGTGGCGCGACCGCAACTTCCTCACGATGTGGTCGGGGCAGGCGCTCAGCCAGTTCGGCGCGCAGGTCGTCGAGCTGGCGATCCCCGTCCTCGCCGTGCTCCTGCTGCACGCGACCGATGCCCAGGTCGGCTATCTCACTGCGGCGGCGACGGCTGCCTTCCTCGTCGTGGGGCTCCCGGCCGGCGCGTGGATCGACCGCATGCGCAAGCGTCGCGTCATGATCGTGGCCGACGGCGCCCGGGCGCTCGCCCTCGCCGTCATCCCGCTGCTGCATCTGACCGGACGTCTCGAGATGTGGCACCTCTACGCCGTGGCCCTGACCGTCGGGGTCGCGACCGTGTTCTTCGACGTGTCCTACCAGAGCATCGTCCCCTCGCTCGTGCGCGGGGACCAGATCGCCGAGGCCAACGGCAAACTGGAGTCGACCAATCAGCTCGCCGGACTCGCGGGCCCTGCGGCGGGCGGGTGGCTCGTCGGCATCCTCTCGGCGCCGTTCGCGATCGCGGCGACCTCGCTCACGTACGTGCTCTCCCTGGCCTCCCTGGCCTTCACGCGGGACCATGAGGTGCTCCGCTCCCCGGTCGACCGCGCGCCGCTGCACCGCGAGATCGGGGAGGGTCTGCGATGGGTGCTGGGACACGGACTGCTCCGGCGGATCGTGGCGACGACGGCGATCTCGAACCTCTTCTCGACGATCGTCTTCACTCTCGTGCCGATCTACGTCCTGCGCGTGCTCGGGTTCTCGCCCGCGGCGATGGGCCTGCTGTTCTCGCTCGGCGCGGTCGGGGGGCTGCTCGGGGCCGCCCTCTCCGGCCGCATCGCCGCGCGCGTCGGCGAGGCACGCGCCATCCCGCTGAGCGCCATCGGGTTCTCGCTGGCGACGATCCCGCTGCCGCTCGCGGCGCTGCTGCCCTCGGGTCCCGCCTTCGTGCTGCTCGCCGCGCAGTGGGCGGCCATGAGCTTCGCCGTCGTGCTCTACAACATCACGCAGGTCACGTTCCGCCAGCGCATCACCCCGCGGCGCCTGCTGGGGCGGATGAACGCCTCGATCCGCTTCTGCGTCTGGGGGGTGATGCCGCTGGCCGCACTGGCCGCCGGGGCTCTCGGCACCGCCATCGGCACCGTCCCCACGATCTGGATCGGCGCTCTCGGCGCGCTGCTGTCGGCACTGCCCGTCGTCATCGGCCCGTTCTGGCGGATGCGGACCCTCCCCGCGGACGCCGCCTGAGTCGGCGGACCCGGGCGTCGTCAGTCGTCGAGCAGCTCGGCCTCGATCACGTCGTCGTCGGATGCCGCGGCATCCGTGCCCTCGTCGGGCGCCGCTCCCGCACTGGTGAGCACGAGGCTCGCACCGTCGGCCGCGACGTCCACCCGCACCAGGTCGCCGTCGCGCACACCGCCCGAGAGCAGCGCCATCGCGAGACGGTCCTGGATCTCGGACTGGATGAGCCGGCGCAGCGGCCGCGCACCGAAGATCGGGTCGTAGCCGCGCTCGGCGAGCCACGCGCGGGCGTCGGGCGTGACCGCCAGCGTCAGCCGGCGATCGCGCAGGCGCCGCTGCAGCGCGTCGACCGACAGCTCCACGATCTGAGCCAGGTCGTCCTGGCTCAGCGCCTGGAACATGACGATGTCGTCGAGGCGGTTCAGGAACTCGGGGCGGAACGCCGTCCGCACGAGGGCCATCACCTGCTCGCGCTTCTGCGCGACCGACAGCGTCGGGTCGATGAGGATCGGCGAGCCGAGGTTCGACGTCAGGATCAGGATCGTGTTCGTGAAGTCGACCGTGCGCCCCTGCCCGTCGGTGAGGCGGCCGTCGTCCAGCACCTGCAGCAGGATGTCGAACACCTCGGGATGCGCCTTCTCGACCTCATCCAGCAGCACCACCGAGTACGGACGGCGCCGGACGGCCTCGGTGAGCTGACCGCCCTGCTCGTAGCCGATGTATCCCGGAGGGGCACCGACGAGCCGCGCGACCGAGTGCTTCTCGCCGTACTCGCTCATGTCGATGCGCACCATGGCGCGCTCGTCGTCGAACAGGAACTCTGCGAGCGCCTTGGCGAGCTCGGTCTTGCCGACGCCGGTCGGGCCGAGGAACAGGAACGAACCGGTCGGCCGGTTCGGGTCGCTGATGCCGGCGCGCGAGCGGCGCACCGCGTCGGACACCGCCTTCACGGCGTCCTTCTGCCCGATCAGGCGCTTGCCGAGCTCGGCCTCGAGGTGCACGAGCTTCTCGCTCTCGCCCTGCAGCAGGCGCCCGACGGGGATGCCGGTCCACGCCGCGATGACGGCGGCGATGTCGGCATCCGTGACCTGGTCGCCGACCATCCGCTCGCCACCCTCGGCGGCCTCTGCGTTCTCGGCCTGCGCCACCTGGCGCTCCAGCGCCGGGATCTCCGCGTAGTACAGCCGCGACGCCTTTTCGAGGTTGCCCTCGCGCTGCGCCCGCTCGGCCTCGACACGCGCCTGGTCGAGGCGCGTCTTGAGGTCGCCGACCGCGTTGAGGGAGGCGCGCTCGCGCTCCCACCGGGCCTGCAGCTCGTCGAGGCGGGCCTGCTCGACCTTCAGGGTCTCGCGGAGCGTGGCCAGCCGCTCCTTCGACGCGGCATCCTTCTCGCGCTTGAGCGCCAGCTCCTCCAGCTTGAGCCGGTCGACGTGGCGGCGCAGCTCGTCGATCTCCAGCGGTGCGGAGTCGATCTCCATGCGCAGCCGCGACGCGGCCTCGTCGATCAGGTCGATGGCCTTGTCGGGGAGCTGACGGCTCGGGATGTAGCGGTTCGACAGGGATGCCGCGGCCACGAGCGCCCCGTCGGCGATCGCGACCTTGTGGTGCGCCTCGTAGCGCTCCTTCAGGCCGCGGAGGATCGCGATCGTGTCCTCCACGCTGGGCTCACCGACGTACACCTGCTGGAAGCGGCGCTCGAGCGCGGCATCCTTCTCGATGAACTCGCGGTACTCGTCGAGCGTCGTGGCGCCGATCAGGCGCAGCTCGCCGCGGGCGAGCATCGGCTTGAGCATGTTGGACGCCGCGACCGACCCCTCGCCGCCGCCCGCGCCCATGAGCACGTGCAGCTCGTCGATGAAGGTGATGATGCGACCCTCCGACTCGGTGATCTCCTTGAGGACGCTCTTGAGGCGCTCCTCGAACTGGCCGCGGTACATCGCGCCGGCGACGAGAGCGGAGATGTCGAGCGAGACGAGCTCCTTGTCCTTCAGCGACTCGGCGACGTCGCCCGCCACGATGCGCTGGGCGAGGCCCTCGACGACGGCGGTCTTGCCGACGCCGGGCTCGCCGATGAGGACGGGGTTGTTCTTCGTGCGGCGGGTGAGCACCTGGCTGACGCGGCGGATCTCGCTGTCGCGTCCGATCACCGGGTCGAGCTTTCCCTGCCGCGCGCGGTCGGTGAGGTTGATCCCGAACTGCTCGAGGGCGCTCTGCTGCTCCTCCTGCCCGGGCTGGGGTTGTGCGTTCATCGTTTCTCCTTGAAACTCGTGAGGAAATCTGCGAGGCTCAAACTTGAGCCATCTGGACTCAACTTTATCAAAACGTGATGCGGGCGGCAAGGGGGCGGCAGATGGGGACTCCTCCCCATCGCGATGCCGTGCGGGGCCGCTTAAAGTGACGACGTGGCCGATCTCGTCGTCAACACGGAGAACCTCCGAAACCTCGCGCACCAGCTCGCGACCGTCCACGGCACCCTCACCGCCGCGGACGGCGACGCGCGCGACCTGGCGGGCATGATCCCGCACGCCGGGCTCGCTTCCGCCGTCGACTCCTTCACCTCCGGGTGGGACCGGCGCCGCAAGGACCTCGCCGATCGCGTGGACCAGCTCCAGCAGCGCGCCGACGGCGCGGCGGAGGCGTTCGACGGCGTCGACGGCCAGCTGGCCGACAAACTCACGGACGGGAGCGACGGATGACCATGGCACCCCTCGGCGGCGATGTCGCCGGCATCCGCGGGCACGCCTCGCGGTACAGCTCGACCGCCCGTGCGGTGTCGGACGCGGTCGAGATGCTGCAGGCGGTGATCGACGCGTCCGCGCAGGAGACGAGCGAGGCCGTCGAGGCCCTGGCCGGCACGATCGGCGACACGAAGACCTATCTCTCCCGCATCCGGGAGCGCTACGAAGTCGCCGGCTCCGCGCTGGCCACCTTCGCGGACGAGCTCGAGCAGGCGCAGCAGCAGGCGGCATCCGCGATCTCCGCGCACGACGACGCGCAGCGCCGACACAGCTACGCGCAGCGCAACCTCTCGGAGGCCCGCGAAGCGACCCGGCAGACGGTCGATCCCGGCGAGCTCGCCGAGGCCACGGATGCCGCGCGGCGGTACTCGTCGCTGAGCACGACGGCCGCGACCGACCTGTCGCAGGCGCAGGCCGCGTACGACGCCGCCGTCGAGCGCGTGCAGCGCGCCGGCGACACGGCGGCCTCGACGATCTCGCAGACGGTGTCGAGCGACGAGCTCAACGACTCGGCCTGGGACAACGTGCTGGATTGGGTGAACCAGAACGCCGAGTGGCTGAAGGTCGTCAAGGACGTGCTGACCATCGTGACCGCGATCGTCGGCGTGCTGTCGATCTTCTTCCCCGTCCTGGCCCCCATCGCCCTCGGCCTGGCCGTCGTGTCGATGGGACTGAGCTTCCTCTTGGCGTCGTCGGGCGACGGGTCGTGGTTCGACTTCGCACTCGACGCGATCGGCGTGCTGACCTTCGGCGTCGGCACGGCCGCCCTGGCCGGCATCAAGCTCGGCACCGTCGCCCTGCGCGGCGGCCGCGCCGCGACGCTCGCCGTCCGCAGCCCCGGAATGGTGTGGGGCAACGGCGCTCGCCAGGTCGTCGGCAATCTGCTCGACCGCGGCCTGGTGGGCTCGATCCGCCAGCCGCTGCGCATGGTGGCCGAGGAGAGCGCGAGCGTGCTGTCCGCGCGGCCGAACCTGGCACAGGTGGTGACGCGCTGGGGCGACGACGCCATCAAGGGCATCCGCGAGTCGGACAGCATCATCATCTCCGAGTTCGACCAGATCGCCGCGCAGGCCCGACTCGGCGCCGGGGGAGCCGTCGACGACCTCGTGACGAGCAGCGTCGACGGCCTGAAGGCCGTGGTCGGGACCACGGGCAAGATCGGCTCGGCACTGGACGGCTACAACGTGCTCGGCATCGGCATCAAGCTGGGCGACCAGATCGTGCACGGCGTCGAGGATCAGACGGGGGTGCAGACCCCACTGGGCACCCTCACGACGGGCCTCAACGAGGTGTACGGATTCGTTCCCGGCCTCTTCGAAGCGCCGATGGGGGCGGACTGGCGCACCCCCTCCGCCCCGTGAGGCTGCAGCGCCAGGTGGCGTGGGAGGCCCGCTTCGGCGACGGCCTCTTCGTCGCGACGATCCTGTGGATCGTGTTCGGAGCCCTGCCGACGATCGGGCTGCTCATCGGGCAGCTCGTCACCGGTGCCGTCGTCGAGAACGGGAGCGTGCCCGACGGCTTTCCTGCGTTCATGCCGCCGTGGTGGGCGGCGTACCCCCTGACACTGCTCCTGGTCGTGCTGGCGCTCGGATCTCTGCCGCTGCCGTTGCGGGGACCCCGGGCGACCACACGCAGCACGCTTCTGACGGTGCTCGTGCTCAGCGTCAGCACCACGCTGGTCATCGCCGCCGCGACCGCCGCGGCCGAAGCCCACCAGGGCCGCGTGAACTTCTTCGGCGTCGACACGCTCGTCTTCATCCAGTTCTTCCTCATCCTCCTCACCGTCGCGCGCATGCTCCTGAGCGCGATGCGCCTGCTGCCGCGACCGTGGCGGGAGTACATCGACGAGGACGGCACCGTGGTGGCGCCGAAGGAGATCGTGCGTCGCACCCCGCGCCGCCCGTGGGACTGGAATCGGGACCGGGTACAGCGCCGCCCCCCGAGATCGCGGAGGACACCGTGACCGCGAAGGACACCGAGACCGCGACGGGCACCGTGACCGAGATCGCTCCCCCGCGCTACCGGCTCGTGCTGCCGCCGGGGTTCCTGCTCATCCCCGTGGCGCGCTCGACCGACGCCGAGATCGCCGACCTCGTCCGTCGGCACTACCGCGACCTGCCGCGCGACAGCTACGGCCCGCAGATCGACAGGACCGCCGCCCAGCTCGTCGCCTCGGCCCGCAGCGCGCGCAACGCGGGCGTGCTCGACCTCATCGTCCCGATGGGCGTGCCGTGGCGCGCGCCCGTGTCTCTCGCGATCGCGATCAGCACCGGCCCGGCACCGACGACCCCCGAAGACGAGGAGGCGTCGGCATCCGAGGTCCGCGAGAGCGTGACCACCTCCGCCGGGCAGGCCGAACGTGCGACGGCACGGTTCGCGGCGCCCGCCGACACCGCGGAGATGGCACCGCTCCTGCGCCTGCGTTTCGCCTGGCCGATCCCCGGCACCGACCGCCGGTTGCGCGCGGTGTGCACGGTCAGCGGCACAGCCGACCCGCAGCTCGCCCCGATCGTCGACGCCCTGGCGGAGCTCGGCGACCTTCTGCTGCGCACGCTCCGCTGGGACTGAGAGGACCCTCATGGCCATCGACATGGACTACGACCTGGACCGGTGGGTCTACGTTCCGAACGTGTTCCCCTGGGAGTCGTTCGCCGACGAGGAGCAGTGGGCGGATGCCGTCGCGCGCGCCTTCGGCGGAGACGGACCCACGGCCGCGCCGGCCGAGCTCGTCGACTGGCTGCGCGCGTACCTCGTGGGCGCGGTGCGCAACAACCGGTCGGGCACCATCCGCTTCGTGCACCTGCCGAACATCACCGCACCGCACGCGATCGTCGACGTCTACGACCTGCCACGCCGCGAGGACGTGGCTCTGACCGACCTCACCCATGAGAACCAGGGGCCCGCCGTGCGCGAGCCCGAGGTCGTCCCGTTCGCCTCCGAGACGCTGGGGACGGGCACGAAGTCGACGCGGTGGATCCGCACTGCGGGTGACACGATCGTCCGGGCGACCAACTGGGTGTGGCGCACTCCCGAGCGCGACATCGTTGTGCTGACGGCCGGCTCGGATCTGCCGCTGGCCGAAGCGCTCGACCCCGTGGTCGACGAGCTGGCACGCAGCATCCGCCTGGCCTGACGCCGACGGTCAGGACGCCATCGCCGCCATCGACTCCTGCGCCGGCGTCGCGCACGTGAAGCGCGCGCGGTAGGCGGTCGGGGTGAGCCCGAGGGTGCGGGCGAAGTTCTGCCGCAGGACCGCCGCCGAGCCGAAGCCGCAGGCGGCGGCGATGGCGTCGAGGCCGAGATCGGTCTGCTCGAGCAGTCGCTGCGCGTGGATGATGCGCTGGCGCCCCAGCCACGCGGCCGGGGTCGTGCCGTAGTCGGCTTTGAACCGCCGGGCGAACGTCCGCGGCGACATGTGCGCGCGGGCGGCGAGCTGGTCCACCGACAGGTCGAGGGTGAGGTTCTCCAGCATCCATTCGGTGACCGGCGTCAGCGACAGCGACGTCGACTCGGGCAGCGGCTTGGCGATGAACTGCGCCTGCCCGCCGTCGCGCTGGGGAGGCACGACCATGCGGCGCGCGATCGTGTTGGTCATCTCGGCGCCCAGCTCGATGCGCAGCAGGTGGAGGCATGCGTCGAGGCCCGCGGCGGTTCCCGCGCTCGTGATGATGCGGCCGTCCTGCACGTAGAGCACGTTCGCGTCCACGTCGATCTCGGGGTACATCGCGGCCATCGTGTCGGCGTAGCGCCAGTGGGTCGTGGCCCGGCGGCCGTCGAGCACGCCCGCGGCGGCCACGACGAACGAGCCGCTGCACACCGTCAGCACCCAGGCGCCGCGCTCCACGGCGCGGCGCACGACGGCCGCGACCCGCTCGTCCACGTGGGCCCACTGCTCGCGCGGGATGGGCGTGATGACGACGAGGTCGGCCTCGTCGGCGAACGTGAGGTCGTCGTCGACGTTGATCGAGAAGCGCAGGTTGCTGGGCACGGCGCCCGGATCGGGCGCGACGACGCGGAAGTCGAAGCTGGGGATGCCGTCGTCCGACCGGTCGAGGCCGAACGCCTCGCACGCGAGCCCGAACTCGAACGGGGCGAAACCGGGCTGAACGACGCAGGCGATGGTCTTCATGGCAGGAATCCTACTCTCTTGAGCAGTCCTGCCACTCGTGGCAGAACTGAACCCAGCGTAGCTTTTCTGCCATGCTTGCTGTGATCATCCCCCTCGCGACCCTCTCGCTCATCGCCATCGGCGCCACCGTCCGCGCGCTTCTCACCGACGGCCACCGGCAGGTGCCGACGGACCCGAACCGACTGCCGTGACTGGCCGGCCGCAACTCCTCCACCGCCGGCCGTGACGCCCCTGATCCGCGCCGATCCGACCCGCGGAGGGTCGGAGTGGAGGAGTTCGGGACGCGCCGCGCTCAGCGACCGCGGGCGACGCCGGAGACCCGGGTGACCGCGTCGAGCAGCACGTTCGCCGACCGCTCCCAGGAAAACCGCGCGATGTGGTCCGCGCCCGCCGCGATCACGGCGTCGCGGCGCACGGGATCGTCCAGCTCGCGCACCGCGGCGGCGAAGGCCGCGGCATCCGTGCCGGGGGCGTACTGCGCGCCGCCGCCCGCCACCTCGCGGAAGATCGGCATGTCGGTCACGACGGCCGGCACCCCGAGCGCGAGCGCCTCGGCGACCGGCAGTCCGTAGCCCTCATCGAGGGATGCCGACACCAGCACCGCCCGGTCGGCCAGCAGGGCGGCGTACTCGGCATCCGTGACGCCGTTGTGGAAGCGCACCGTCCCCCCGCGACCGTCGGCGAGGCGCTCGAGCTCGGCGCGCCGCTCGTCGGAGATGCGCGACAGCAGGTGCAGCGTGCGCCCGGGCAGCTCCGCCATCGCGCGGATGAGCGTCTCGACGTTCTTGTAGCCCATGAAGGAGCCCATGTAGACGAGGTTCTCCGCGCCCGGCTCGACGCCGACGCCATCCGGCAGCAGCGCCGCGAGACGCTGCGGGGCGTTCGGGATCACGACGACGGGCCGCGTCGTCAGCCGCACCCGGGCGAACTCGGCGGCGCTGGTCTCGCTCACCGTCGCGACGGTGTCCGCGGCGTTCAGCGTGAGGCGCTGCGGCACGTAGGACAGGTGGAACAACCGCCAGCCGACACGAACGTACCAGGGGAGGTTTCGCGGCGGGGTGCGGTGGCGGTAGTAGATCGTGTCGTGCAGCGTCAGGATCAGCCCGAAACGCCGGCCGAGCGTGCCGATCGTCTGCATCGGCGAGAAGACGGCATCCGGACGGTACCGGTTGAGCACGAGCGCCGTGAGCGGCTCCCGCACGGCGGTCGGGGCGTGGATGCGCAGTGCACGTGCGCCGTCGGGGAGGAACGCGCGCTGCGCCTCGTCGTGGATGAGGTACGCGACCTCGACATCGCGCTCGGGCGCGAGGGCGGCGACGGCGGCCGCGAGCTCCGCGGAGTAGCGGCTGATGCCGTCGTGGAAGTCGGTGCGGATGTAGCGGGCGTCGAACAGCAGGCGCATCTCAGCCGCCGATCGGTTCACCGCGATACAGCTTCTCGAAGGTGTCGAGCGTCTTCTCGATGTCGTGGATCTCCACGCCGTCGAGCGATGCCTGCTGCATGCGCAGGTACTCCTCCGGCGAGGCCGTGAGCACGCGCCGGAGCTTGTCGGCGAGGTCGTCGACGTCGCCCGGCTCGAACAGGTAGCCGTTCTCGCCGTCGCGCACGAGGTGCGGGAGGGCGACGGCATCGGCGGCGACGACGGGCAGGCCCGAGGCCATCGCCTCCATCGTCGCGATCGACTGGAGCTCGGCGATCGAGGCGATCGCGAAGACGTCCGCACGCGTGTAGGCGGCGCGCAGGTCGTCCTCTTCGACACGTCCGTAGAACGTGACCCGGTCCTGGATGCCGAGGCGCTGCACGGCCTGCTCGAGGGCGCGGCGCTGGTCGCCGCCGCCGACGATGTCGAACGTGATCTCGGGCAGCTCCGGCGCGAGCTTCGCGACCGCGGCGAGCGTCACCTCGACGTGCTTCTCGGTGGTGAGCCGTCCGACGAACAGCACGCGGCGGTGGGTGCGCGGGGTCAGGTCGGGCGTGTAGTTGCGCTTGTCGATCCCGCAGCTGATCGGGATGACGCCCTGGATGTCGATGGTGCTCTCGAGGAACTCCGCCGCCTTGCGCGTGGGGGTGGTGACCGCACGCGACATGTCGAAGGTGCGCTTCGCGTCGTCCCACGCGAGCTTGACGACCACCTTGTCCAGCAGCGGCGGCAGGGTCGTGAAGTCGAGGATGTTCTCGGCCATGACGTGGTTGGTGGCGACCACGGGGATGCCGCGTTGACGGGCGATGCGGGTCAGCGCGCGGCCGAGCACGATGTGCGACTGACTGTGCACGACGTCGGCCGGCACCTCGTCGAGGAGCTTGCGGGAATAGTGCTTCGCCATCCACGGCAGCACGAAGCGCAGCCAGTCGTGCGGAGGCCAGCGCCACCCCGGAGGGCGGTGCACGGTGATCTCCTGACCCTCGATCGTCTCCCGGAACGTGCCGTGCACGGAGTGCTTCACACTCGGCGTCATGATGTGGACGTCGTGGCCGCGCCCGGCGAGTCCGGCGGCGAGGCGCTCGGCGAAGCGGGCGGCGCCGTTGACGTCAGGGCTGAAGGTGTCGGCGGCGATGACGATCGTGAGCGGCCGATGCAGGGGGGTCGGGTCGTCGGGTGTCGCGGATTCGGTCACGGGGTGCGGGGCCTATCTGTGCGGCGGCGGCGAGACCGCGGATCGCGGAGCCACCGCCGTCGAGTCTACCCGAGGGCCTTCTCTGGCCCGGGAGGAGCCGCGCCGCGTAACGTGGTGCCATGGCTCGACTCACCGCGGATGCGGACCCTGCTCGCTGGGTCGCCGTGACCGACTCCTTCGGCTTCTCCGGGCGTCGCGCCCGCAAGAAGGCGATCCGCATGCTGCTCGGCCAGGCGAACGCGGCCGTCGGCGCGCAGCCCCGGCCCGGCGGCGGGTTCGCGGCCTGGGCGATGAGCCAGGCCGCTCCCGCCCTGATGCGCAAGGCGGCCGGACGCGTGCTCGTCTGGGTGTGGAAGTCCGATCCCGAGCTCGTGGTCGTCATGGCGCAGATCCAGCAGCTGACGCCCCAACTGCGCACCGCACGGGCGATGATGCCGATCGAGTACGACGACACCGAGAGCTTCCGCGGCACCTACCTCGGCGTCGGCGAGCGACTCGTCATGCCGACGCCCCCGACGCGCGAGGGGGGCACGACGCCGCCGCCGTTCGCGACCTACACGTGGGACACGGGCACGCACCTGATCACCGTCACGGCGACCGGCGGAGACCGCGAGCGGTTCGGCACGGTGGTTCCCGCCGTCGACGACCTCGCGCGGTCGCTGCGGGTCGTGGACGACCTGTCGGTCGGCGAGAGCGCCACGGTGCTCCGCATCGACCCGGCATGATCGCGCTGGAGCCGGCGGACGGGCCGGCCGACCCGCCGTCCTCGCGCCCGCACACGGGGGTGCTGGGCGGCACGGTGTTCCGCTACCGGTTCCGTCCGGCCGACGGCGTCGTCACCGTGGTGGTGCCGGGACTCCACGAGGTCGCGTGCACGGACGACACCGTGCTGCACTGGGCCTTCTACGCCGACGGGGATGCCGCCGTGCACGCCCCGTGGGCCGCACTGGCGGTGGCCGTCGACGCCCGCAGCGGCGAGGACCGGCTGAGCGTTGACCCCCGTGTGCGTGATCGATACGACTTCCCGATCGCCGCGGAGGCGCAGTTCGCGGCCCGGTGGAGCCTGCCCGAGCAGTGGAATGCCGACAGTGTCGGCCTGGCGCCGTTCGCCGGCCGCACGGCGGCGGTCGAGGTGATTCTGGGCGCGTCGGGCCTGACCGGCGTCGACGAGGTCAGCGGCTACGTCGAGGTGCGCGTCGAGCGGATGCCGCACGGGGACCGTTCCCCCGCCGAACGCGTCGACACGCGTCGTGGTTCGCACGCGGGCGACCGGTTCTCGCGGGGGAACACGATCCCGGCCGTCGCCGTCCCGCACGGGTTCACCTTCCTCGTCCCGGCCACCGATGCCCGCGACCAGCGCTGGCCCTACCGCCCCTTCGTGCACGACGACGATGCGGGACGGCGCCTGGAGGCGGTGCAGTTCTCCCACCAGCCGAGTCCGTGGATCGGCGACCGCGGGGTGCTCCAGGTGATGCCGTTCGACGACTCCCCCGCCTCCGCCCCGGCCCGCCGGCGCCGATGGATCGCGCCGGGCTCGGAGCGCGCGCACCCGCATGTGTGGATGGCGAGCCTCGACGGCGGCCTGCGCGTGGAGGCGACGGCGACCGACCACGTGGGGCTCTTCCGGGTGCGCGCGCCGCGCACCGATGGGGACGTCGGACTCGTGATCGACCAGCCGGGTCGCCACGGCGCCCTGACCGCGACGGCGGACGCCGTGCACGGCTGGGTCGGCGAGGGCGATGCCGAGTGGGGCAACGGCGGCCGGACGTTCTTCGTGGGCGTCGTGCGGACGACATCCGGGCGGGCGGGCCGCCTCGACGACGACGGACGCGGCGACCGGGCCGGCTTCGTCGCGGGCCGCGGCGAGCTGGAGCTGCGCATCGCGATCTCGTTCGTCTCGCTGGAGCAGGCTCGCCGCTCCCTCGCGCTGGAGGCGCCGGAGCACCTCTCCTTCGATCAGCTGCGCGAGCGCACCCACGCCGCCTGGAACACCGTCGTCGATCGCGTGCGGATCCCCGACCTGCCGGCATCCGAGCGCCCGTTCCGCGGGCTCGCGCACGACGACTCCCGCGCGCAGCTGGCCTCGGCGCTGTACCGGCTGCACCTGTATCCGAACGCGGCCCACGAGAACGCGGGCACGGCGGAGCAGCCCGCACCGGTGTACGCCGACCCGTTCGTCCCGTCCGGCCCGCACTCGGCCGAGGCGACCGGCGCGCCGGTCGTGGCGGGACGCCTCGCCGTCAACAACGGCTACTGGGACACCTACCGCACCGCCTGGCCGCTGTTCTCGCTCGTCGACCCGGACGGGGCGCGACGACTGCTGGACGGCATCCTCGAGCAGCAGCGGCGCACCGGGTGGATGCCGCGGTGGTCGGCGCCCGGATACGTCGACGCGATGGTCGGCACCTCCAGCGATCAGATCCTCGCGGACGGCGAGCGCTGGGGGCTGCTGGACGATGCGGAGGCGGCGTTCGCCTCGGGGTGGCGCAACGCCGGGGAGCGCGCACCGGATGCCCGCCGCGGACGCAAGGGCATCGGCCGCGGCCGCTTCCTCGGCTACATCCCCCGCGACACGCACGAGGGCATGAGCTGGAGCGTGGAGAACGCGATCAGCGATGCCGCGCTCGCCCGGCTCGCCCGGCGGCTCGCGGCGCGGACCCCGGAGCCGTCGGCATCCCGCTACGACGCCCTCGCCCGCTGGCTCGCCAACCACTCGCTCTCCTACCGGCAGCTCTTCGACCCCGCCGTGGGCTTCTTCCGGGGGCGGGACGCCGACGGCGCGTTCCCGGGCGGGCGATTCGATCCGCGCGTCTGGGGCGGGGACTACGTCGAGACGAACGCATGGGGCATGTCGGTCAGCGCGGTGCACGATCCGGCGGGGCTGGCGCAGCTGTACGGCGGACCGCGGGGACTGCGCACCCACCTCGATCGGCTGTTCGCGGAGCCGGAGACGGCCGACCGCGCCTACGCCGGCTCCTACCACCAGGTCATCCACGAGCAGCGCGAGGCCCGGGCGCTGCGCAGCGGGATGTGCGCCGTCTCGAACCAGCCCGCGCACCACATCCCGTACATGTACACCGCGAGCGACGAGCCCTGGCGGGCGGGCGGGGTGGCGCACGGACTCGCGCGGCGGCTGTTCACCGGCGGCCACATCGGCCAGGGCTTCCCGGGCGACGAGGACAACGGCGAGATGAGCGCGTGGTGGCTCTGGGCGGCGCTCGGCCTCTACCCGCTCGACCCCGCCTCGGGCGCGCTCGTCATTGGCTCGCCGCTCTTCGACGACATCTCCGTGGCGCGCTCCGACGGCTCGCGCCTGCGCATCCGCACGCGGCGGAGCGGTCCGGGCGCCCACGTGCTGCGCTCGGCGAGGGTGAACGGGATGCCGCTCGGCGCGCCGACGCTGCCGGTCGAGGTGCTCGCGGGCGACGTCGAGCTGGAGCTGGATGTCGGCGAGGCCCCGGAGGGAGCGCTCTGGACGGCGCCGACGCCGCCGGCCGCGCCCTGGCACCGTGATCTCACGGGCACCGCCGGGCGCGCCCTCCGCTCCCGCGGGGTCTGGTTCGCCGGACGACTCTTCGACGACGGCGCGGCGCGCGGCGACCGCGGCGTGCGTCTGCGCACCGGGGCGTGGGCCGGGTGGGCGTTCCCGGCGACGACCGTCGTGACCGATGCGACGGTGACCGCGGTCGGCGCGGTCGAGGCCGACGCTCTGCAGTGGGAGGCGAGCGAGGATGCCGTGTCGTGGCGGCCCGTCGCGGAGACCGCCCCGACGGCCCTGGCCCCCGACCGGACCACCCCGTTCCGCTTCGCCGAGCCGGTGCGCGCCCGCTTCCTCCGGGTGCGCGCCCGCCAGTCGGTGCGGCTGCGGCAGATCGAGCTCTTCGACCTCGGCGACGCGCGCTGACGCGCCTGCAGACGGCCGCTAGGGTGGCCGCATGAGCGAGAGGGAGCGCCGCCGGCGACCGCTGTCGCCGCGTGTGCTGCGGTGGGAGGACCGGACGGCCTGGCCGATGTTCGCCCTGTCGCTGGTGTTCTTCGCGGCGTGGGTCTGGAGCCTGGCGGACACGAAGCTGACCGTGCACCAACAGAACCTCCTGGTGGGGCTGATCGGCGTCCTGTGGATCGTGTTCATCGCCGACATCGTGGTGCGCCTCGCGATCTGCGGGTCGCCGCGGGAGTTCCTGCGCACACGATGGTTCGAAGCGGTCGCGCTGGTGATCGTCTACCTGCGTCCGTTCGTGATCCTCGCCTACCTGTGGCGGCTGCCGTGGTTCCGTGCCAGCGCCTCGCGGCAGCGGCTGCGCCTGGTGATCCTCGTCTCGATCTTCACGCTGCTGTTCGTGTTCACGGCGTCGACGCTCGTGTGGCTCGCCGAGCGGCAGGACGCCCACGCGAACATCGTCAACCTGGGCGATGCGATCTGGTGGGGCTTCTCGACCCTGGCGACGGTCGGCTACGGCGACTTCGTCCCGGTGACACCGCTCGGTCGGACGATCGCCGTGGGGCTCATGATGGGAGGGCTCATCGTGTTGGGGGTCACCAGCGCCACGGTGATCTCCGCGCTCACCGACCAGATGCACCGGGTGGGCCAGCGTCTCCAGCACGAACGCGCGCTCGACGCCGCCCGCGGCTCGACGCCGGGGGACGCCGACGATTCGATGCCATCATGAGCGCATGACCCTCGCTTCCTGGACAGCGCCCACGAGCCGGCAGAGCGCGCACGAGGAAGGCCGCCGCGAGCGCCGACGCTTCCCCCGGAGGATGCTGGCCGAACTGCCGACGCGCCGACGCGACCCCCTCGGCATCCTCTCCGCCCAGAACGCCGCCCGCGTCCCGGAGCTCGTGCCGCTGCGCGACGAGCGCATGTCGGCCAGCCCGTTCGCGTTCTATCGCGGCACCGCGGCGCTCATGGCGGACGACCTCGCGGCGGGGCCGACCAGCGGCATCCTCGTCGCGTCGTGCGGCGACGCCCACGTCGCCAACTTCGGCTTCTACGCCTCGCCCCAGCGCACGCTGGTGTTCGATCTCAACGACTTCGACGAGTCGGCATGGGCCAGCTGGGAGTGGGACCTCAAGCGCCTGGTCGCCAGCATCGTCGTCGCCGGTCAGGCGACCGGACGCGACGACGCCGTCACCGCGGATGCCGCGCGCGCCGCGGTCGTGCGCTACGCGCGGGCCCTCGCCGTCGGTGACACCACGACACCGCTCGCGCGGTTCTACCAGCACTTCGACGCCGCGGGCGGCCTGATCGGCGGCGACAAGGCGTCGCGGAAGGTGCTGCGTGCGGCGATCGCGGACGCCGAGAAGCGCACCGGCGACAAGGCCGTGCGCAAGATGACCGCCCTCGATCCCGACGGCCGGCTGCGCTTCGTGGAACAGCCGCCGACGATGACCCACGTCACCGACGAGATCGTCGCCGCGGTGGATGCCTCCCTGGCCCAGTACATCGCGACCACCCGCGCCGATGTGCAGCTGGTCCTGTCGCACTACTCGCTGTCGGACGTCGTGCGTCGCGTCGTCGGCGTGGGCAGCGTGGGCACGCGCTGCTACGTGGCCGTGTTCGTCGACGGCGACGGGGCCGCCCTGCTCATGCAGGTGAAGGAGGCCGGCCGCAGCGTGCTCGAGGAGTACGGGGGCGCCGCGCAGCCCGCCGAGCTCGCCTCGTTCGTGGCGAGCCACGGGCAGGGCGGCCGGGTCGTCGCCCTGCAGCGGATCCTGCAGGGCTCGTCCGACCCGTTCCTCGGCCACTTCCGCGGCGCGAGCACCGACTACTACGTGCGCCAGTTCCGCGACATGAAGGGCGGGATCGACGCGGAGACGCTCGAGGACGCGCCCTTCCGGCTCTACGCCCAGGCGTGCGCCACGGTGCTGGCGCGTGCCCACGGCCAATCCCCGAACGCGGCGCGCGTGGTCGGGTACCTCGGCTCGGGGCGGGCCGCCGCGGAGTCCATCGTGGAGTGGGCGTACGGATACGCGGCGCTCTCCCGCACCGACTACGACGCCTTCGTCGACGCCGTCGGCACCCGCACCGTCTAGTCGCCTACTGCTCGGGGGCGGCGTCCGCCGCGGGCAGCGGTCGCCACAGGACGACTTCCGTCGCCCGGCGCACGCGCGTGCCGTGGCGGAGGGTCACGACCGACCCCGTCGCCCCCGCCGCGAAGACGCGGGAGCGACGGACGAGCTCCTCCTGCAGCCGCTGCTCCAGCTCGGCGACGCGACGGCGCAGGCCGCGCGCCTCGTTCTCGAGCTCGATCAGCCGAGAGATGGCCGGCAGGCTCATGCCCTCGGCCGAGAGCGCGGCCACCTCGCGCAGCTGCTTGACGTGACGCAGCGAGTAGCGCCGCGACCCGCCCTGGGTGCGGCCGGGGACCACCAGGCCCAGCCGGTCGTACTGGCGGAGGGTCTGCGGGTGCATGCCGGCGAGCTCGGCGGCGACGGCGATCGCGAAGATCGGGGCCTCCTCGTCGGGCTGCTCGTCGCTCATCGTCACTCCCGGGCCTTGGCCATGAGGTCGGCGCGCGGATTCTCCTTCGGCTCCAGCTCGTGGAAGCGCTCCAGCGCCTCCTTCGCCTGGTCGTCCAGGTGCGCCGGGACGGCGACCTGGACCTCGGCGAGCAGATCGCCCGTGCCCTTCGCGGTGTGGACCCCTCGGCCCTTGACCCGCAGCACGCGACCCGACGGGGTGCCGGGCGCGACGCGGAGCTTCACGGGATCGCCGCCGAGCGTCGGCACCTCGATCGTCGCCCCCAGCGCCGCCTCCGTGAAGGTCACCGGGACGGTCACGCGCAGGTTGAGCCCGTCGCGCGTGAACACCGGATGCGGCCGCACGGTGACGCTCACGACGACATCGCCCGCCTCGCCGCCGTCGGGCGACGGCCGTCCGCGTCCGCGCAGCCGGATCTTCTGGCCGTCGGAGACGCCGGCCGGGATCTTCACCTTGAACGGCTTGCCGTCCTCGCCGGCCAGCGTGATGGTCTCGCCCTTGACGGCGGTCTGGAAGTCCAGCGTGGTGCGCGCGGTGACGTCGGCACCGCGCTGCGGACCGCCGTAGCCGCGGAATCCGCCGGTCGACTGACCGAAGCGTCCCGAGCCGAAGCCGCCGCCCTGGCCGAACATCGAGAACAGGTCGTCGAAGTCGGCCGACTGCGCCGACCCGCGCGACTGGCCGAAACGGCTGAAGACGTCCTCGAATCCGCCCGCACCCGCGCCGGGCGCCTGGAAGCGTGCGCCTCCGGCGCCCATCGCGCGGATCTGGTCGTACTCCTCGCGCTGGGCTTTGTCGGAGAGCACGGCGTACGCCTCGCTCATCTCCTTGAACTTCGCCTCTTTCGCCGGGTCTCCCTGCGTGGAGTCCGGGTGGTAGGTGCGCGCGAGCTTGCGGTACGCCTTCTTCAGGTCGGCCTCGGACACGTCCTTGGAGACGCCCAAGACCTTGTAGAAGTCCTTGTCGAACCAATCCTGACTGGCCATGGACACCTCCTCCCGTCAGTCGGCGGAACCGGCGACGACGACCTTGGCCGGTCGCAGTTCGATCGTGCCCAGGCGGTAGCCGACCTCGACGACATCGAGGATGGTGCCGTCCTCGACCCCGCCGGGGTTCGGGGCGTGGAAGATCGCCTCGTGCTGCTGCGGGTCGAAGGCCTCGCCGGCGACGCCGTAGGTCTCCACCCCGAGGCGGGCGACGACGGCGCGCAGCTTCTCGGCGATCGCCAGCAGCGGCGAGCCCCCGACCAGATCGCCGTGCTTCTCGGCACGGTCGAGGTCGTCGAGCACCGGCAGCAGTCCCTTGGCGACCGAGCCCTTCGCGCGGGCGATCTCCACCTCGCGCTGCTCCTCGGTGCGCCGCCGGTAGTTGGCGTACTCGGCCTGCACCCGCTTGAGATCCAGCAGCAGGTCGCGGTCCTCGGGGGATGCCTCCGCGACCGCGGCCTCGTCCGTCTGCGCCGTGTCGAGGATGTCGTCGACGGTCAGCGCGTCGCCGTCATCCGCGGCCCCCTGCGAGTCGGGGCCGGAGGCGTGCGCCTCCGACCCCTCGTCACCGGGGACTTCGTCGATCGGCTCTTCGAAGTCCTTGTTCGTCATGGCTCGATTCTCTTACTTCTTCTCGTCCTCGTCGTCGACGACCTCGGCGTCGATCACGTCCTCCTCGGGGTTCGGCACGCTGCCGTTGCCCGGGTCGGCCACCGTGGGGTCGCCCTGCTCGCCCGCCGCCTGCGCCGAGGCGTAGATGGCCTCGCCGAGCTGCTGCTGCGACGCGTTGAGCTTGTCGAACGCGTTCTTCACGGCATCCTCGTCGTCACCGGCGAGCGCGGTCTTCAGCGCGTCGACGTCGGCCTGGACGGAGGTCTTCACCTCGGCGGGGAGCTTGTCCTCGTTGTCCTTGATGAGCTTCTCGATCGAGTACGAGAGGGTCTCGGCCTGGTTGCGGACCTCGGCGGCCTCGCGGCGCTTCTTGTCCTCGGCGGCGTGCTCCTCGGCCTCGCGCACCATGCGCTCGATGTCGTCCTTGGGCAGCGACGAGCCGCCGGTGATCGTCATCGACTGCTCCTTGCCGGTGCCCTTGTCCTTCGCGGACACGTGGACGATGCCGTTGGCGTCGATGTCGAAGGTGACCTCGATCTGCGGGATGCCGCGGGGAGCCGGCGCGATGCCGGTCAGCTCGAACGTGCCCAGCGGCTTGTTGTCGCGGGTGAAGTCGCGCTCGCCCTGGAAGACCTGGATCGCGACCGACGGCTGGTTGTCGTCGGCGGTCGTGAAGGTCTCGCTGCGCTTGGTCGGGATGGCCGTGTTGCGCTCGATGAGCTTGGTCATGATGCCGCCCTTGGTCTCGATGCCGAGGCTCAGGGGGGTGACGTCGATGAGCAGCACGTCCTTGCGCTCACCCTTGAGGACACCGGCCTGCAGGGCGGCGCCGACGGCGACGACCTCGTCCGGGTTGACGCCCTTGTTGGGCTCCTTGCCGCCGGTGAGCTGCTTGACCAGCTCGGTGACCTGCGGCATGCGGGTCGATCCGCCGACGAGCACGACGTGGTCGATGTCGCCGACCTTGATGCCGGCCTCGGCGATGACGTCGTTGAACGGCTTCTTCGTGCGGTCGAGGAGGTCCTTGGTGAGGTCCTCGAACTTGGCGCGGGTGAGGGTCTCCGACAGCGAGACGGGGCCCGACTCCGTCAGCGACAGGTAGGGCAGGTTGATGGAGGTGCTCGTCGAGCTCGACAGCTCCTTCTTGGCCTGCTCGGCCGCCTCCTTCAGACGCTGCAGCGCGATCTTGTCGCCCGAGACGTCGACGCCGGTGGTGTCCTTGAACTGCTTGATGAGGTAGTCGACGACGCGCTGGTCCCAGTCGTCGCCGCCGAGGCGGTTGTCACCGGCGGTGGCGCGCACCTGGATCGTGGAGAAGTCGTCGTCCTTGCCCACCTCGAGCAGGGACACGTCGAACGTGCCACCACCGAGGTCGAAGACGAGGATGAGCTCGTCCTCCTTGCCCTTGTCCAGGCCGTAGGCGAGAGCGGCGGCGGTGGGCTCGTTGATGATGCGCAGGACGTTGAGGCCCGCGATCTCACCGGCATCCTTCGTCGCCTGACGCTCGGCGTCGTTGAAGTACGCGGGGACGGTGATGACGGCGTCGGTGACGCTGTCGCCCAGGTACTCCTCGGCGTCGCGCTTGAGCTTCTGGAGGATGCGCGCGGAGATCTCCTGCGGGGTGTACTGCTTGCCGTCGATCGACTGGGTCTTCCAGTCGGTGCCCATGTGCCGCTTGACCGACGAGAGCGTGCGGTCGACGTTGGTGACGGCCTGGCGCTTGGCGGTCTCGCCGACGAGCACCTCGCCGTCCTTGGTGAAGGCCACGACCGACGGGGTCGTGCGGAAGCCCTCGGCGTTGGCGATGACCTTCGGCTCGCCGCCCTCGAGGACGGAGACGACGGAGTTCGTCGTCCCGAGGTCGATACCCACTGCACGTGCCATTGTGTTCCCTTTCGTGAAACGGATCTGAGGAAGTCTGCGGGGTTGAGTCCTACCGGCTCAACTTCGATGTGTTCCACGATAGCCCCGGCATCCACGACTGTCAAACCCAAGTTGATATGAATCGGCTCAACTTTCGCGACGGATGCCGGGAGTAACGTGACCTGCACGCGCGATGACGCGCCACCCGGTGTTCACCGAAGGGACATACCGTGACGAACATGTCACTGCCCGACCAGCCCGCCCCGCCGGCACCCCTCGCCCGCTCGACCGGTCGTGGCGCCGTGCTCGCGTGGGGGCTGTGGGACTGGGGATCGGCCTCGATCAACGCCGTCGCCACCTCGTTCGTGTTCACCGTGTACCTCACCGGCAGCGCCTTCGGTGACGCGGCGAGCACGTCGCAAGCCCTGTCGCTGGCCCTCACCCTCGCCGGCCTGGTGGTGCTCATCACGGCGCCGATCACAGGACAGCGCTCGGACGCCTCGGCGCATCGCAAGCGGTGGCTCGCCATCAACACCGGTGTGGTCGTGCTCATGCTGGCGCTGATGATCTTCGTCCGCGAAGACACCGCCTACCTGTGGTTCGGGCTCACGCTGCTCGCGGTCGGCACCATCTTCTACGAGCTGGCGAGCGTGAACTACAACGCGATGCTCTCCCAGATCTCCACGCCGCGCACGGTGGGCAAGGTCTCCGGCTTCGGCTGGGGGATGGGCTACCTGGGGGGCATCGTGCTGCTGCTCGTGCTCTACTTCGGGCTCATCAAGCCCGACGTAGGACTGTTCGGCGTCACGGGGGCCGACGGCATGGCCGTGCGCGTGTCGATGCTCCTCGCCGCGATCTGGTTCGCTCTGTCGGCCCTCCCCCTGCTGTTCGCGGTGCCGGAGAACACGCCGTCCACGCCCGGTGCGGCGCGCATCGGCTTCTTCGCCTCCTACCGGGTGCTCTTCGGAACGGTCGCCTCGCTGTGGCGCGAGAGCCGTCCGACCGTCTGGTTCCTCCTCGCCAGCGCGATCTTCCGCGACGGACTCACGGGCGTCTTCACCTTCGTCGGAGTGCTGGCGACCGGCACATTCGGGCTCACCGCCGCGGACGTGCTCATCTTCGCCATCGCCGCCAACGTCGTGGCGGGCATCGTGACCATGGCGTCGGGCTTCTTCGACGACCGGTTCGGACCGAAACCGGTCATGATCGTCTCGCTCGTCGCGCTCGTGGTCGGCGGCATCCTGATCTTCGTGCTCCACGACGGAGGGCCTGCCGTGTTCTGGGGCCTCGGTCTCGCGATGGCGATGTTCGTCGGCCCCGCCCAGTCCGCGTCGCGTACGTTCCTGGCCCGCAGCATCCCCACCGGTCGCGAGGGAGAGGTGTTCGGCCTCTATGCGACGACCGGCCGCGCCGCCGTCTTCCTCGCCCCGATGATGTTCGGCGTCTTCGTCACGCTCGGAGGCGATCAGTACTGGGGCGTGCTCGGGCTCGTCGCCGTGCTGCTCGTGGGGCTGGCACTGCTGATCCCCGTGCGTCCGCCCGCCCGCTGATCACGCCGCCCGGTCGTTGAGCGAGCGCAGCGAGTCGAAACGCGGCGCCCGCGCCGATAGATGCCGAGCCGCGCTCAGTCGCGGCGCGGGCGCCGCTCGCCGCGGTCGGGACGCTCGCCGCGGTCCGGACGCTTGGCGGAGCGCTGGAAGCGGTCGGGCTTGATCTCGATGAGGCGGCCGCTGATCCGCGTGCCCTCGAGCCGCTGGAACGTGTCGCGGGGGAGGTCGGCGGGCAGCTCCACGAGGGAGAAGTCGGGCCGGATCTGAATCGCGCCGAAGTCCTCGCGACGCAGGCCGCCCTCGTTCGCGAGCGCACCGACGATCTGGCGCGGCTCGACCTTGTGACGGCGCCCGACCTCGATGCGGTACGTGGCGGTGGGTCCGCCGCTGCGCTCACGCCGGGGCCGGTCGCCGCGGTCACCGCGGTCACCGTCACGGACGGGACGGTCGCCGCGGTCGCCGCGGTCCGCGCGCTCGCGGCGCGGCTCGGGGGCGTCCGCATCCAGCAGCAGCGGGGTCTCACCCTGCGCGACGACGGCGAGCGCGGCGGCGACATCCGCCTCGGGCACGTCGTGGTGCGTGACGTAGTGGTTGATGATGTCGCGGAAGCGGTCGATGCGCTCGGTCTCGGCCAGCGCCGCCGTGATCGCGTCGTCGAAGCGGGTGAGGCGCGTCGCGTTGACGTCCTCGGCGCTCGGCAGCGACATCTCGGTGAGGGGCTGGCGCGTCGCCTTCTCGATGGAGGCGAGCATCCGGCGCTCGCGCGGCGTGACGAAGCTGATCGCGTCGCCCGAGCGGCCGGCGCGGCCGGTGCGGCCGATGCGGTGGACGTACGACTCGGTGTCGATGGGCAGATCGAAGTTGACGACGTGGCTGATCCGCTCGACGTCGAGACCGCGGGCGGCGACGTCGGTGGCGACGAGGATGTCGAGCTTGCCGTCCTTGAGCTGGTTGACGGTGCGCTCGCGCTGCACCTGCGCGACGTCGCCGTTGATGGCGGCCGCGGCGTATCCGCGCGCCCGCAGCTTCTCGGCGAGGGTCTCGGTCTCGTTCTTCGTGCGGGTGAAGACGATCATGCCCTCGAAGTTCTCGACCTCGAGGATGCGGGTGAGCGCGTCGACCTTCTGCGGGTACGACACGATCAGGTAGCGCTGGGTGATGTTGGTCGCGGTCGAGGTCTTCGCCTTGACGTTGATCTCCTCGGCATCCTTCAGATACGTGCCGGCGAGGCGACGGATCTGCGCGGGCATCGTCGCGGAGAAGAGCGCGACCTGCTTGCCCGCGGGGGTGTCGGCGAGGATCGTCTCGACGTCCTCGGCGAAGCCCATCTTCAGCATCTCGTCGGCCTCGTCGAGCACGAGGAACCGCAGCTCGGAGAGGTCGAGGGTGCCCTTGTCGAGGTGGTCCATGATGCGACCGGGGGTGCCGACGACGATGTGCACGCCGCGGCGGAGCGCCGACAGCTGCTGCCCGTAGCCCTGGCCGCCATAGACGGGCAGCACGTGCACGCCGCGGAGGTGACCGGCGTAGGACTCGAACGCCTCGCACACCTGCAGGGCGAGCTCGCGGGTCGGCGCGAGCACGAGCGCCTGCGGCGTCTTCTGCGACAGGTCGAGCTGCGAGAGGATCGGCAGCGCGAACGCGGCCGTCTTGCCGGTGCCGGTCTGCGCGGTGCCGAGCACGTCGCGGCCCGCGAGCAGCGGCGGGATCGTCGCGGCCTGGATGGCCGACGGCGTCTCGTAGCCGACGTCCTTCAGCGCCTTGAGCACCGCGGCGTCGAGGCCGAGGTCGGCGAATCCGGGCGCCGCCGGAGCCTCGGCGGAGTCGGCGGTGCGGGTGTCGGGCGCGGGAGCGGCCTCGACGGGATCGGTGGAGCTGTCAGAGGCCATGTGACCACGGTAGTCGCCCGGCGCCGTCACCACCCCATCGAGCCGGGCACTCCCTTGAACGGCCCGACGACGTTCGCCGTCACCCACCCGCCGTAGAACCCTCCCGGCTGCGGGGTGACGACCTCCCCGTCGACGGTGCACGCGTCCATCGGGGCGGCGTAGACGGCCACCCGATCGCGCAGGATGCCGTAGCCCGCCGAGGGCTGCGGATAGTTCCACGCCGCCCCCGGACGGGTGAGGCCGCCGCCCACCACGTCGAGGTAGCGGGCGGCACCCTTGAACTCGCAGAACGAGGAGCCTTCGGCATCCACCAGCGCACCCGGGGCGAAGTCGGCGATCGGCAGGTAGTAGACCGGCGGATGACTGGTCTCGAGCACGCGCACCGCGTCACGCGTGTCGGCGATCAGCTCACCGCCGAGGCGGATCGTCACCCGTGCCGCGACCGGCTCGACGCGGGGCGGGCGGGGGTAGTCCCACACCGACTCCTGCCCGGGAGCCGGCGTTTCGGGGAGAGGGCGGGGCATGCGCCCACTGTACGTGCGTCGGTGTTGACTGGACGCATGACCGTGATGCCGATGTTCCCTCTCGGGGCGGTGCTCTTCCCCCACACGCCCCTGCCGCTGCGGGTGTTCGAGCCGCGGTATCTGCAGCTGATGGGCGAGCTGCTCGACAGCGACGACCCGCAATTCGGTGTCGTGCTGATCGAGCGCGGACACGAGACCGGCGGCGGCGATCAGCGGTCCGACATCGGCACGCTGGCGCGCCTCGTCAACGTCGCGGCCGGGGCGGACGCTCTGCAGGTGGTCGCCGTCGGCACCGACCGGTTCACCGTCGACGGGTGGCTCGACGACGCCCCCTACCCGCGGGCGGAGGTGTCCCGGCGGGATCCGCTGGTGTGGAACGACGCGCTGACACCGCTGCGCACCGAGGCCGAGGCGATCGTGCGGCGGGTGCTCGGCCGGTTCCCCGACGCGCCGTGGGGAGCGCACATCGAGCTGTCGTCCGACCCGGTGGCCGCGGTGTGGCAGATCGCCGCGATCGCCCCGCTGGTGGAGTACGACCAGCAGCGACTCCTGCGGGCGACGACGATGGGCGGCCTGCTGCAGCAGATCATCGATCTGACGCTCGAGGTCGACGAGATCTGGCCCGCCGACGACTGACGGCGGCGCTCAGCCTCGCGGCCAGGCGCCGGCGAGCTTCGTGAGCAGTCGGGCGAGGTCGGCGCGTTCGGTCTCGCTGAAGTCCGCGAGGGCGGCGGCGAGGTGCTCCCGGCGCCGTCCGCGGAACCCCGTCGCGACCCGCTCCCCCGTCGGCGTGAGCGCGATGCGCGTGCGACGGGCGTCGTCGGGGTCGGCCTCGCGCCGCACCAGACCCATCTCGACGCTCTGCTGCACCAGCCGCGACGCCCGCGGCTGATCCACTCCGATCGCCTCGCCGAGCTCGCTCACGCTGAGCGGGTGGGATGCCGCGTGCAGCGCTTCGATCAACCGCAGCCGCGCCGGGCCGCCCATGCGGATCGCGGGGCCGCCCTCTCGGGCGCCGGGCCAGGACGGCGGCGTCCCGACGTCGTGATGACCGCCGTGGCGACCGCGTCCGCCCCTCATCCAGGGCGGGCCGCCCGCTCCCTCCTCCGCGCCCGGGGGACGCCCGTGGCGGTCACCGCCGCCGGGGCCCGGACCCCGCCCGCGCAGGCGACCGAGGGCGGCATCGATGGCATCGAGGACGGCGTCGGAGGGTGAGGAGTCGGCATCCGGCATACCTCGAATTTACATGTCTCTTGACATGTTCCGGCATTGCATGTCACACTGCATGTACATGCACATTGACATGGACCTGGATCGCACCCGCGATCCCTCACGAAAGGACCTCCCATGGAGAACCTCACAGACACCCCCGAAACCACCCCCGCCGTCCCCGACCAGCGCGCCTTCACCCGCGAGGTGCGCAGGGTCGCTCGTGCCCTCTCGCAGGAGCGCGCCGCCGCGTTCACGGCCGACGACATCGGCCCGCGCGAGGCGCGACTGCTGCACCTGCTCGCCTCCGATCGCGCCGCCGACCTGCCGGAGCACCTGCCGCACGGCGGCAAGCGCCTTCGCCGGCTGGCCGAGCGCGGCTGGGCGACCGAGACCGACGGCACCTGGACGCTGACCGAGGCCGGCCGCGCCGCCGCCCAGCGACTCACCCAGCACCTCACCCACCGCAGGGAGGAGATCGGAACCCGCCTCGCCGAGGCCGTGTCGGCCGACGAGCTCGCGTCCGCCACGACGACCCTCGAGGCCGTCGCCCGTGCGCTCGACGCTCCGGACGGGGACGGCCCGGAGGGCCATCCCCGACACCGCCGCCACGGCTTCGGACCCGGCACGCACGGCTTCGGACCCGGCACGCACGGCTTCGGACCCGGCGCGCACGGCTTCGGACCGGGCGCGCACGGCCGGGGCCGGGCTCATCACGGCGAGGGCTGCCGCGACCACGCACCGCGTCAGCGCGACGCGGAGAGCGCGTACGAGCGCGGCTTCGCCGCCGGTTTCAGCGAGGGCCGCACCGCCGCCGGCGCGTGAGCTCGTCCCGAACCGGCGCGCGCCCGTCCCGAACTCCTCCGATCGACGCCCTCACCGTCGCCGCAGCCCCGCGTCTACGCGGTTCCTGCGGCGGCACGGGACGCCATTGGAGGAGTCCGGGACCGCGCCGGACGCGCCCCGCGCGTCAGCGCGGCGTGCGCCGCCACCAGGACGGCATCCGGACGCCCTGCTCGTTGCCGCTCTCGACGTCGAGCCCGTAGTGCTCGCCGACATAGTCGACGAGCTGGGCACGCTCCGCACGGTCGTAGACGCGCCGCTCCCGGCGGAAGGCGATGACGGTCGACCAGCACATGAGCAGCATGACCACGCTGAACGGCAGCGCGATCGTGATCGCCGCGGTCTGCAGCGCCGACAGCCCGCCGGCGAGGAGCAGCGCGATCGCGAGCGCCGCCGTGGCGAGCGTGAAGAACACCCGCACCCACCGCTTCGGCTCCGCGTCGCCGCCGGTCGCCAGCATCCCCATCACGAGCGCGCCGGAATCGGCGGAGGTGACGAAGAAGATGCCGATCAGCACGATCGCGCCGATCGTCAGCACCTGCCCGGCGGGCAGATGCGCGAACAGCTGGAACAGCGCGCCCTGCAGATCGACGCTGCCGTCCGGGAGCAGCATCGACCCGGGGGCGTTCAGCTCCTGGTAGAGCGCGGAGCCTCCGAGCACCGCGAACCAGATGATGCCCACGAGCGTCGGCACGATCAAGACACCCAGCACGAACTCCCGAACGGTGCGCCCCTTGCTCACGCGGGCGATGAAGATGCCGACGAACGGGCCCACGAGATCCACCAGCCCCAGTAGAACGAGGTCCAGGCCGCCTGCCACTGCTCCCCCGCCTCGCCGTGGAACGCGCTGACGGTGAAGCTCAGCCCGACGAAATTCTGCAGGTACGCCCCGATCGACTGCACCCATTCCCGCAGCAGGTATTCGGTCTGCCCGACGACGAGCACGAACACCAGCAGAAGCGCCGCCAGCACGAGGTTGAAGGTCGACAGCCACTTCATGCCCTTGGCGACGCCCGACAGCACCGAGAACAGCACGAAGACGGTGATGACGCCGATGATGACCACCTGCATGAGGGTGTCGGGGGTGCCGAACCCGGCGCTGGAGAGGCCGGCGCCGATCTGCATGACGCCCAGGCCGAGCGAGGTGGCGACGCCGAACACGGTGCCGACCAGGGCGATCGTGTCGATCACGTTGCCCCAGGTGCCGCGCACGTGCCGTCCCAGCAGCGGCTCCAGCGCCCAGCGGATCGAGATCGGCCGCCGGCGGCGGTGGATGGCGTAGGCCAGCGCGACCCCGACGACGACGTAGATGGCCCACGCCTGCACGCCCCAGTGCAGGTAGGTCTGGATGAGTGCGCTCTGCGCGAGCTGTGCGTCGGTTCCGGTGACGCCCGGCCGGGGCGAGACGAAGTGGCTGAGCGGCTCGCTCACGCCGTAGAACACGAGCCCGATCCCCATGCCCGCCGCGAACAGCAGGGAGAACCAGGCGCCGACCGAGAACTCCGGCTCGTCGTCGTCCTTGCCGAGCTTGATGTCGCCGAAGCGGCTGAAGCCCAGCACCAGGGCGAAGGCGACGAAGAAGGCCGAGATCAGCACGTAGTACCAGCTGAATGTGCGCACGATCGTGGCCTGCACCGCGGCGAACGCGCTCTCGGCGGTCGCCGGGAACAGCACCGCGAAGGCGGTGACCAGGACGATGATCGCCGCCGCCGGCCAGAACACCCAGCGGGCGAGCGGGCGTGAGGCCAGCGGGTCGGCCGCCGGCGCCGCCGGGCTCGCCCCGCTCATGCGCCCCGCGCTCCGGCGTCGGTCGACCCGACATCCGTGCGGTGGAAGTTCTGGAACGACCGCGACGCCGTCGGACCGCGCTGGCCGTGGTAGCGGTTGAGGTACGGGCCGGTGCCGTAAGGGTTCTCCGCCGCGGACGACAGGCGGAAGAAGCAGAGCTGGCCGATCTTCATGCCGGGCCACAGCTTGATGGGCAGCGTCGCGACGTTCGACAGCTCCAGGGTGACGTGGCCCGAGAAGCCGGGATCGATGAACCCCGCCGTCGAGTGGGTCAGCAGCCCGAGGCGGCCGAGCGAGGACTTGCCCTCCAGCCGCGCGGCGATGTCGTCGGGCAGCGTCACCTGCTCGAACGTCGACCCGAGCACGAACTCGCCGGGGTGCAGGATGAACGGCTCGTCGGGCCGCACCTCGATGAGGTGTGTCAGATCGGGCTGGTCCTCGGCCGGGTCGATGAACGGGTACTTGTGGTTGTCGAACAGCCGGAAGTACCGGTCGAGCCGCACGTCGACGCTCGACGGCTGCACCATCGCGGGGTCCCAGGGCGCGAGCCCGACCCGTCCGGTGGAGATCTCGGTGCGGATGTCACGATCGCTGAGCAGCACGCCGCCAGCCTACTGGCCGTGTCCGGCGACCGCCTCCGGGTCAGCCGTCGACGGATGCCGCGACGGCCAGAGCGGACCGGGTCAGAAGCCCGGTGATCTCCTCCGCGGGGCGATCGGAGGCGATGGCGAGCTCGATGAGCACGTCCTCCGCGAACGCGACCCAGGCGCGGGCCGCCACCCGCAGCGTCGCCGAGTCGGCGTGGCCCAGTTCCCGGAAGACGTCGAGGATGCGGCGGGCGTTCTCGTCGCGTGCCTCGTCGACGAGCTCGCGCACGACGGGGTCGCCGCTGGCGACGCCCCGCACGAGCGAGTAGAAGGTCCCGGTGTGGGCGCGCACGAACGCGACGATGCGTGCGACGGTGTCGTCGAGGCGCTCGCGCGGCGGCAGCTCCTCGCGCGGCGCGGATGCCGCGATCAGCGCGTCCCGCGCCGTCGTCACCACCGCGGTGTGGAGTCCCTGACGCGAGCCGAAGTAGTGGAACACCAGCGCCCGGGAGACGTCCTCCCGCGCGGCGAGGGCCTCGATCGTGAGGTCGTCGAGCGGCTGGGAGACGAGGAAGGCGACCCCCGAGGCGATCAGCTGGGCACGACGATCCTCCCGCGACAGGCGTCGACGCTGGTCGGAGGACATGTCCCGACCCTACCGAGCCGCTCCCCGACACCGAGGGGCCGGGCCACGTCGCAGGGGTCGGTGAGAGTTCTCTCACACTCGGTCGGCCTTATTGACTGATTGTCAATTCCGGCGCACAGTCGATGATCGAGCGCGTCGGCAGCGGAGCCGGCGCCCACGGCATCCGGAGGATCGATGAGACTCTCGAACCCGACCCGCTCCCGCGCAGGGCGCATCACCCTCGCCACCGTCCCCGTCGTCCTGGCCTCGACGTTCCTGCTGGGCGGGGTCGCGCAGGGCGCCGTCCCCGTCTCGTTCGCCGTCTCCGGCAGCCAGTTCCAGATCAGCGCCTCCAAGCTCGAGGGCACCGGCTTCTCGCAGTACGCGGGGGTCACGCAGGACACCGCGGGCGGCTCGCACAACGTCGCGATCGCGAACATCGCGTCGGCCCAGCTCTACGACCTCTGTCAGTCGGTGATCTCCGACACCCCGCTCGGCAAGGTCGGCGTGCGGATCACCGCGGGCGGCGGCGGGAATCCCGCCTCGGCGACCGATCTGCAGATCGGCATGACCGACCTCAAGGGCGACTCGTCGTTCTCGAACATCCGCATCGGCGTGGACGCGTCCACCGTCAACACGGCGGCGAAGGGTTCCGTCGGCGACTTCGCTCAGGATGCCGACAGCGTCACCATCGACAACCTCCAGCAGATCTCCTGGAGCACGCAGGCCTCCGTGTTCACGCTGACCGGCATGTCGCTGACACTGACGGACGGATCGACCGGATGCTTCTGACACGTCGGGCGGCCCGGGCGCCGCGCTCCCCCGGCCGCGGTCGGAGCTGGCGGCGCGAACGGCCGCTGGTCGGCGGCATCCTGCTCATCCTCGGCGGCCTCGTGATGTTCGGATCGAGCCAGCTCGACTTCGGCCGGCTGCACATCCACCTCGGCATCGAGGGGTTGCAGGCCGTCGTGATCCCCCTGCTGCTGATCGTGCTCGGCGCCCTGGTCATCGCGACACCGGCGCACCGCATCCTCTACGGCGTCATCGCGCTGGCGACGAGCGTCTACTCGATCGTCGGCGTCAACCTCGGCGGCTTCCTCGTCGGTTTCCTGCTGTCGGCCGTCGGCGGCATCCTGGCCGTCTCGTGGATGCCGCGCCCCGGCACCGCCCCCGCCGCGGAGGCAGACGCGGACGCGGACAGGGAGCCCGAGGGGGCGATCGTCCCCGACGAGGCGGTCGCGCGATGACCGGTCGTCCGCGCGCCCGCGCGGCGGCGGTCGCGGCGGCGCTGCTCGCGCTCACGCCCGCCGTCATGGGGGCCGCGATCGTGCCGGCGACGTCGGTCGCGGCGTCGACCCCGCATCCGGCGGAGTGGTGCATCCCGATCATCCTGCCGTGCCACGGCGCCTCCTCGCCGTCACCGAGTCCGTCGCCGTCGTCGTCGCCCACGGAGACAGCCCCCGCTGTCCCGGATCCCGGGACTCCTGCGCCCGCACCGCCTCCCGCCCCGTCTCCCGCTCCGTCGGAGGGGAGCACGCCCCCGGCGGTCGCGCCCGTCGCCGACGAAGACGGGCCGGTGTTCACGCAGCCGTCCGCACAGCTCGGGTCGACGTCGCTGTCGTTCAGCGGGCTGCGGGGGATCTCGGTCGTGACGGTCCCCCTTGCGGACGGTTCGCGGACGACCGCGCTCAAGCTCGAAGCCGACCGCATCTCGATCTCGGGCTTCAGCCTGACCGTCCGCCACGAGACCGGCCCGATCCTGACGACGACCGCCGACACGATGACGCTCGAGGGCCACGTGGCCGTCTACCTCAACTCGCTGAGCGCGACGCTGCCCGGGGGCCGGCTGCTCACCCTGGGCGCCGACACCCCGCCGCCCGCCGAGGGCCTCGAGTCGATGTTCGGCGTGACCCTCGGTCTCGTCGGGTCGACGGCGGACTCCATCACCTACACCAACACGGTGCAGCACCTGTCGGAGTGACGGGGCGGGCGGCGGCCTCCGGTCGGTTTGCTAAGCTGGCCGCGCACCTCCCGGTGCATGGGGCTGTAGTTCAATGGCAGAACTTCTGCTTCCCAAGCAGACAGCGCGGGTTCGATTCCCGTCAGCCCCTCCACTTTCTTGCGCGCAGCGCCTCTTGGTATCTTTCCCGCGGGTCGCGCACCGTGCGCGAGCGAGGAGCGCGGGAGCATGACGCAGGACGCCGCACCATCCCTTCGTTTCGGCCTCCGCCGGATGACGGCCCGCGATCCCGGTGAACGGCACCGCGCCGCGAGCCCCCTGGAGCTGTTCTTCGACCTCGTCTTCGTGGTCGCCGTGTCACTGTCGTCGCAGCAGCTGCACCACATGGAGTCGGAGGGCGCGCTGGGCGTCGCCGTCCTGAGCTACATCATGGTGTTCTTCACCGTCTGGTGGGCGTGGATGAACTTCACCTGGTTCGGCACGTCGTTCGCCGTCGACGACTGGCTGTACCGCGTGATGACGATCGTCCAGATGGCCGGCGTCCTGGTGCTGGCCAGTGGCAGCGCCGCCGCGATGGAGCACCAGGACTTCACGATCGTGACGCTCGGCTATGTGATCATGCGCCTCGCGATGGTCGGGCAGTGGCTGCGCGCGGCGGCATCCGTACCCGCGTACCGCCGCGTGTGCCTGAGGTACGCGGGCGGAATCGCCCTCGTGCAGGTCGCGTGGGTGCTGCGCCTGCTGCTGCCCCCGGGCGCCGGCACGATCGCTTTCTTCGCGCTCGTGCTCGCCGAGGCGCTCGTGCCCATCTGGGCCGAGCACCGCGACCACGCCCCGTGGAACGCGCATCACATCACCGAGCGCTACAGCCTGTTCACCCTGATCCTGCTCGGCGAGTCGATCCTCGCTTCGGCGGGCGCGATCATCGAGGCCGTGCAGAAGCAGGACCACCTCGCCGAGCTGATCGTCGTGTCTGCGGCGGCGCTGGTCATCGCGGCGGGCATGTGGTGGGTGTACTTCTCCCGCGAGCACACCGGACACATCCGCACCCTCGCCTCCTCCCTCCGCTACGGGTACTTCCACTACGTCATCTTCGCCGCGGCGGGTGCTTTCTCGGCGGGCATCGAGATCGCGGTCGACGCCATCGGCGGCGAGGCCCACCTGTCCGACATCGCCGCGCACGCCACCCTCACCGTGCCCGTGGCGCTGTTCATCCTCGGGATCTGGGCACTCACGCTGCGGACCCGGTTGACAGCGGCCGGCAACACGCTCCTGCTGCTCGGGACGGCCGCCGTCGCCGCCGCGACGTTCGTCCCCTCGACGATCGGGATGCTGCTCACCGCCGCCGTCGGCACGGTCACCGCGGTCGTCGCCGTCGAGATCGGCCCGGCCCCTCGCGGCGCGACTCAGAGGCAGGTGTCGACGACGGTCTGATCGTCCAGCACCGCCACGATGCGCTCCGCGAGCGGCCAGTAGGGCGCGTAGTGCTGCGGATCGCGGTTGATCTGCACGCGATGCGCGACCTCGGTGGGTGCGGTCTCCGATCGCTCCGGCTCGGGCACGTCCTCGACCATCGCCCGGTAGAAGAGCGTGGCGGCGGTGTACGGGTCCAGCCGTTGCTCCCGGCTCCCCCAGCCGTCCTGCTGCTGGAACAGTCCGATCGAGGTCGTCCGGGAGCCGTCCGGATTGGTGACGCCGTCCGTCTCCCAGTCGCCGTAGTCGATGTTCTGCAGACTCGACTCCCCCAGCGCGGTCATCACGGCGATGGTCTGATCCCGCGCGGACAGGCCCGCATCGCGCCCGGCGGCCACGATGGTGCGCGCGTTGTCGAGCTGCTCCCGACCGAAGCCGTCCGCCTCGGCGCAGACGGCCGCGTGATGGATCGACCGCCCGATCGCCACGCCCGCGATCCCCAGACCCACGGCGAGCACGGCGGCCACGGCGAGCGCGATCGCGCGCCGGCGGCGCAGCTGACGGCGGCGTCGGGCGCTGACCGCCGGGCGGCGGCGGCCCGCGGATCGGCGCGACGTCGACGGGCGGCTGCTCACCTGCGGCATCCTGCCACGCCCGGCTATCCGCCAGCCGAGCGGGGGCTGAGATCGCCCCCCCGTCACCGCTGTCACCCGACCGGTTCGACGGCCTCGTCCGCGCGCCGTCCGGCCGAGCGCACCGCGCCGATCGAGGCGGCGATCACCAGAGCGATGCCGACGGCCTCCAACCACGCGAGATGCTGACCGAGAAGCACCCATCCGGCGAGTGCGGCGACGGCGGGGGCGAGACTCATGAGCACGGCGAAGGCCGCGGCCGGAAGACGGCGCAGGGCGATGAGCTCGAAGGCGTAGGGCAGCGTCGACGACAAGAGCGCGACGGCGGCGCCCAGCCCGAGGATCTCGGGCCGGAGGAGCGCAGCACCGGCATCCACGAGCCCGAACGGGAGGGAGAGGACGGCACCGACGGTCATCGCGATCGCCAGCCCGTCGAGACGAGGGAACGCGGCGCCCACCCGCGACGACGCGAGGATGTAGAGCGCCCAGCTCGCCGCCGCCCCGAGCGCGAACAGCACACCATCGAGGCGGAACCGATCCCATCCGCCGCCGGCGAGGGCGACGACGCCGGCGAACGCGAGCAGCGCCCAGATCCAGGCCGCCCTCCCGCGTCCGGCGATGATCGAGAGGGCGAGCGGGCCGAGCACCTCGATCGTCACGGTGACCCCCAGGGGGAGCCGCTCGAGAGCGAGATAGAACAGCCCGTTCATCATCACGAGCACGACGCCGAACACCACCACGTCGCGCCACGCGGCACCGCCGCGACCCCGCAGCCGGGGACGGGCGACGATCAGGAGGATCAGGGCCGAGAAGACCAGCCGCAGCATCACCATGCCGAGCGGGCCGACGTGCGGGAAGAGGGTGACCGCGATGGCCGCGCCGCCCTCCTGGAAGGCGAGCCCGGCGACGACGAGCGCGACGGCCGCCGGAGCCGCGGACGCCCCCGCGCGACCGCTGGTCACCGGCGGCGGATCACGGGATCGGGCAGACGGCGACCGCCGCGACCTGGGCGGCCATGTCCTCGGCGGTCCACGGGAGCCCCGCCTGCGGGGCCGTGCGCCCCGAGGCGGCGGGCGCCTTGGAGGCGATCGCGGCGAGCTCCCAGGCGAGGCTCCGCACGAGGTCGGCGGAGGCGCGGGAGTTGTTCAGCGTCACGACGACGCTCATCCCGGTGTTGCGGTCGGCGAAGGCCGCCGTGAGCGCGCCGGGAACCGCTCCGTACTGCCCGACGAGACTGCCCGCCTGGTAGACGCCGCCGCGCGCCGTGAACCACGACGGCCCGTCGGCGACCGCCGGCAGTGCGTTGTCGAAGCGGCCGGCGGCATCGTAGGGGCGCAGCCCGAGGGCCAGCGCCTGGACGTAGCGGCTCAGATCCGCGAGATCCGTGATGACACCGGATGCCGTGAACCCCGCCGCCGGCGAGAGGTCCTCGATCGGCGTCGGAGCACTGCAGGCCGCGCTGCCGTCTTCGGCGTTGCCCGTCCACAGCCCGGGCAGCTGCGCGGAGCCGGTGCTCGGGAAAGAGCTGTCCGACATGCCGTTCGGGCCGAAGACGTAGTGCTGGTAGAGCTGCGCGGAGCTCTTGCCCGACGCGCGCTCGAGCGCGAGACCGAGCAGCACGTAGCCGGTGTCGGAGTCGGCGAAGACCGTGCCGGGCTGGGCCGTCGAGCCTCGCGACATGCCGTAGCCGAGAAGCTCGCGGGGGTTCCACTGCCGGGCCGGCGTCGCGCGGGTGCGCGTCTCGATCGACGGCCCGTACGACGCGAGTCCCGCCGTCGAGTCGCAGAGCTGGCCGAGGGTCACGCCCCCCTGGTCGCCGAGGCCCGCCACGTACTCGTCGGCCGTGTCGTCGAGGCTGACGACGCCGTCGTGCACCAGCCCGTAGAGCACATCGCAGGTCATCGACCGCGTGGTCGCTCCCGCGTGGAAGGTCATCGTGTCGCTGACGGCGGCGCCCTCGGGCGCGGTCGTGCCGACGCCCGCCTCCCACACGCCCGACCACGGCACCCGGACGCCCACGACGGCGCCCGACGCACCGGATGCGGCGAGGGCGCGCTCGACGGCCGTCTGCAGCTGTCCCTGCACGTCCGCGGGGATGGCGGCATCCACCTGATCGGGCAGCGGCAGCGAGACGGAATCGTCCGACGAGCACGCGGCCAGCGCGATCGCCAACGCGAGCGTGCCGGCTACAGCCGCGAGACGTCGCGATCGACGAAGACCCCGCATCCTCACCCCCTGATCAGTTCTTTCAGCGTAGAACACGATGCGCACCGGACCGGACGCCGTGACACTCCTGTGACGTTTCTGTGAACGGATTTCGCCGGCGGCCGGTCGCGGGGCGCGGCGGCGCCGGCTCTAAGGTGGGTGCCATGGCGCACACCTTCGACGACGACGCCCTCGCCGGCGTGCTCGGTCACATGAACGACGACCACTCCGACGACAACCTCCTCATCGCCCGCGCCTTCGCTCCGCTCACCGAGGTCGTCGGCTCCGAGATGATCGGATTCGACGGGGAGGCGGGCCGGTGGCGCGTCCGCCTCGCCGACGGCACCGAGGACGTCATCGTGGTCCCGTGGCCGGGAGGTGCCATCACGGAGCGCCGTGAGGTGCGCCGCGAGATCGTCGCGCTGTACGACGAGGCCTGCGCCCGACTGGGGATCACGCCGCGCCCGCACTCCTGAGCATTCTCGGAGGCAACCTTCAGTTTAGGTGAGCCTTAGTTTCAGATACACTGACGGCTGTGACCGAGCCGATCCCGTTCTCCACCGCCCTGCGCGAGCGTTCGCGCTCCGCCCACTCCGGCAGCGAGCACGCCGGCTTCATGGACGACCTGATGCGCGGTCGCGGCACGCGCGACGACTACGTCGCCCTCGTCGCACAGCACTGGTTCATCTACGACGCCCTCGAGACCGCCGCCGAGACGATGCGGCACGACCCCGTCGCCGCCCCGTTCATCAGCGACAAGCTGACGCGGCTGCCCGCGATCGAGGCCGACCTGGCGTTCCTCATCGGCGACGACTGGCGCGCGCGCATCGAGCCCCTGCCCACGACGCGGCGCTACGTCGAGCGGATCCGGGAGGTCGGCACCAGCTGGCCCGGCGGCTTCGTCGCCCACCACTACACCCGGTATCTCGGCGACCTCTCGGGCGGCCTGTTCATCGGCAAGCTGATGGCGCGGCAGTTCGGCTTCGAGACCAACGGCATCGGCTTCTACCTCTTCGACGAGATCGCCGATCCCGCCGCGTTCAAGGACGTCTACCGCGAGCAGCTCGACGCGGTCGCCTGGGATGCCGCCGAACGCGAGCGCGTCATCGACGAGGTCCTGACGGCATACCAGTTCAACACCGACCTCTTCCTCGACCTCGCCGCCGCGAAGGCCGCGACCGCGGCATCCGCCTGACCGCGCGTTTCGACTCCTCGCTGCGCTCGCTCAACGACCGGGTGCGACCCCCGGTCGTTGAGCGAGCGCAGCGAGTCGAAACGCCCGAGGGTCAGAAGCCGGCGGCGCGGACCCCGGCCATGAAGCGGCGGACGTCGGCATCCACGAGGATGTCGCTCGGGCGCAGCGGCCGTGAGAGGTACAGGCCGTCGAGCGAGGTGAGCCGCGACAGCGCGACGTACGTCTGTCCGGGGGCGAAGGCGCCCGAGCCGAGGTCGATGACGGCGCGGTCGTAGGTCTTCCCCTGCGACTTGTGGATCGTCACGGCCCAGGCCAGGCGCAGCGGGAACTGCGTGAACTCGGCGACGATGTCACGCGTGAGCTTTCGAGACGCCGGGTCGTACGCGTAGCGGAACCTCTCCCACACGGCCGGCTCGACGTCGACCTCCTCGCCGTCGATCTCGACGCGCACCGTGCCACCCGCGATCCGGGTCACGGTGCCGATCGACCCGTTCACCCAGCGCGGTCCGTCGCCCCGCGTGCCCACGTCGTTGCGCAGGAACATCACCTGGGCGCCGACCTTGAGCTGCAGCTCCGTGTCGGCCGGATACGACGCCTCGCCCCGGCCGAAGTCGCCGCTGATGTCGGCGCGCGCCGTCTGCACCGGCCCGGGCAGCGCGTCGAGGTGACGCTGGTTGATGCGGGAGACGATGCCGTTGCGCGTGGCGAGGGTGATGATCGGAGGCTCGCCGTCGACCGGCTCCGGGACGGGACGAGCTCCGGCGGCGTTGAGCATGCCGGCGATCTCCGCGGTCACGACCCCGTGGCGCACCGCGTTCAGCATGGCCTTGAAGCCGTTGTCGGCCTGCCGGTGGATCTCGCGCAGCTCGCGGATGTGCAGGGGCGCGCCCACCCGGCCGAGGTCGAGCAGTCCGTCCGAGCGGATCGCGGAGCCGTCGGCCGACGGCCCCGCCCACACCTGCGCGTCGAAGAACCAGAACGACCGGTAGTGGTCGTTGATGTAGCGCAGCTCATCACCGCGCGGGGGCACCGGTGACAACTGGTAGGGATCGCCGAACATGATCACCTGCACCCCGCCGAACGGCTCCGACCGGCGGCCCCGGGCCTGGCGGAGGGAGCGGTCGATGGCATCCATGAGGTCGGCGTTGACCATGGAGACCTCGTCGATCACGAGTGTGTCGATCGCCTTCAGCACACGGCGGGCCGGCTCGGACTGGTCGAGCTCGCTGTCGGCGATGAGCCCGATCGGCAGCCGGAAGAGCGAATGGATCGTCTGCCCCTCGACGTTCAGCGCCGCCACGCCCGTGGGCGCGCACACGGCGATCTGCTTCTGCGTGTTCCACGCGAGATGCTGCAGGAGGGTCGACTTGCCGGTACCGGCCCGTCCCGTCACGAACACGTGCTCGCGAGTGTCCTCGATGAGGCGGAACAGCTCCTCCTGCTCGGCGGACAGGGCGGGGATGCTCACCGGATCCATGCTAGCCATCAGCATCCGTTTCCTAGACTGGACCTGTGGACGGGGTGGTGGGTGTCGATGCGCGCGCGGCGCAGACGCGAGGCGATGCCGCGTCGCGCCGCTCCTCCGCCCGTCGCGGAAGCCGCCGGCTGGCTCTGGACCTGACCGCCCTCGCCGTGGTCGGCGTGCTGCTGCTGGCGGCGGTCGGCGCGGCGACCGTCACGATCTACCGCGATCTCTACAGCCCCGGCGCTTTCGTCACCCGGTACCTGGAGATGCTGAGCCAGGGCCGCGCGCCGGAGGCGCTGGCGCTGCCGGGCGTCACGATCGACTCCACCGATCTGACCTCCGCGGGCCTGCCCGCCGACGCGAGCGAGGCGCTGCTGCGCCGCGCGGCGCTCGCCCCGCTCAGCGACATCCAGGTCGTGAGCGAGCAGGAGAGCGACGGCGTCGAGGTCGTGACGATGTCGTACCAGGCGGGGCCGCACCGCGGCACGTCGACCTTCCGCGTCGAGCGCTCCGGCTGGGTCGGGCTGGCGCCCACGTGGCGGTTCGCGCAGAGTCCTCTCGCGGTGATCGACCTGACGCTCCGCGGCGCCACCGCGTTCTCGGTCAACGGGTTCGCGGTCGACACGCGGCAGGTCTCGCCGGCCGGTGCGCAGGCCGATCCGCTCGCGCCGGTCGCGCTCCTCGTCTTCTCGCCCGGCCTCTACTCCATCTCGGTCGACACCCCCGTCTCCACCAGTGCCGGGGTCGCGGTCCTGTCCGACACGCCGCAGGCCCAGGTGCCCGTCGACATCCAGACGCAGCCGACGACGCAGTTCGTGGCGGTCGTGCAGGACCGCGTCGAGTCGTTCCTGACGGCGTGCACGACCCAGCAGGTGCTGCAGCCGACGGGGTGCCCGTTCGGACTCCAGGTGCGCAACCGCATCGTCGAGCCGCCGGTGTGGTCGATGGTCACGCAGCCCACGATCACGCTCGAGCCCGACGGCGCCGGGTGGGCGATCGCTGCGGCGGATGCCGTGGCGCACGTCGTCGTCGACATCCGATCGATCTTCGACGGCACCGTCCGTCACGTCGACGAGGACGTGCCGTTCCGGGTCGGCGGGACGATCACGATGCTTCCCGACGGCACCGCCTCCATCCAGGTGGAACCCGCGAGCTGAGGACGCGGTCGCCTCAGCGCGCCGCGCGGGCGTCGCGTTCGGCGAGCTCGGCGAGCCGGGCGTTGTACGCCTCCAGCTCGGCGTCGCCGGTGCGGTCGGCGTGACGGTCGCTGCGCCGCTGCGTCCGCTCGTCGGAACGGCTCCACTGGATCGCGACGGTGATGGCGAGGATGAGGGTCGGGATCTCGCCGATCGACCAGGCGACCCCGCCGCCCGTGTACTGATCGACCAGCGGCGCCTCGCCCCAGGTGCGTCCCATCGAGCCGAACCACTCCGCGACGAACAGGCCGGTGGACATCATGATCGCGATGCCGAAGAACGCGTGCATGGCCATGACGCCGATGAGGGTCAGCAGCCGGAACGGATAGGGGTAGCGCAGCGGCACCGGATCGATGCCGACGAGCGACTGCACGAACAGGTACCCCGAGATCAGGAAGTGCGCGACCATCCACTCGTGGCCGATGTGGTCGTAGAGGGTCCAGCGGAACAGGTCGGTGTAGTAGAACGCCCAGAGCGACCCGATGAACATCGCCGCGGCGAATAGCGGATGCGTGATCACCCGGGAGAACGGCGTGTGCACCGCCCACAGGATCCACTCGCGACCGCCCCGCGTGCCGTCGTCGCGCTTGGCGATGGCCCGGGAGGCCAGGGTCACGGGAGCCCCGAACACGAGCATCATCGGGATCGCCATCGACAGCAGCATGTGCCCGATCATGTGCATGCTGAACAGGTAGTCCTGATACGCGTTGATCGGTCCGCTCGTGACCCAGAACAGCGACAGCAGGCCGAGCACCCAGAGCACGGTGCGGTAGATCGGCCAGCGGTCGCCGCGGCGGTGCAGGCGCCACACCCCGGCGAGGTAGAAGAACAGCCCGAAGCCGACGGCGAAGACCCACAGGATGTCGATGTCCCACTGCGTGAACCACTGCGTGATGGTCAACTCGGGCGGCAGCGGCGTTCCGGTCAGGATCTCGGCCGGCGTCTTCACCTCGGGCAGGGTCGTGTCCACGGGCGGCGGGGTGCGCGAGAGCGCCACCGCCGCACCGCTGGCGATGCCCATGAAGACGAGCTCGAGCGTCACGAGGCCCCAGAAGCGGCGCGCCGCGGCATCCTGGCCCGCCCGATCGGCGCGGGCGATACGGGCGATCACTCCCGTGCGGTACCGCGCGCCCAGCGCGCCCAGCAGCAGCAGCGCGACCACTTTCACACCCAGCAGGGCGCCGTACGGCGACAGCAGATAGCGGGGCTCGACGACGCCGACGGCCGCGCGGGCGACGCCCGACAGCGACACGACCACGAAGGCGACGAGCGCGAGGCTCGAGTACCGGGTCAGCACCGCGCCGAGCTCCGCGACGCGCAGCTGCGGCCGCAGCACGATGAGAAGCAGCAGGCCGCCGAGCCAGACGGCCGCGGCGACGATGTGCAGCACGAGCGCCGAGACGGCGATGTTGTGACCGGCCTCGTCGCCCGAGTGCCCCTGCGTCGCCATGGGCACGAGGCTCGCCGCCGCCAGCACCGCCACGACGAGCGTCGACGTCCACCCGCGGACGGCGAAGGTGAGCACCGTCAGGCCCGCCCCGGCGATCGTCGTGAGCGACCACGCGCGGCCCACGTCGGTCTCGACGAGGAAGCGTCCGAGCTGTCCGCCGAACTCCGCACCGACGTCGGGGGTCGCGTTGAAGATGCTGAGGAAGGTGAAGAACGCGGTGAGCCCGCTGGCCACGGTGAAGAGGGCGGCCGAGATGGATGCCGTGTCCAGCGCCGCGTCGAACGTGCTCTCCCCGGCCCGCAGCGCGAAGAGCGCGAGCACCAGGGCACCGAGCATCCCCGCCGCCGACAGGTTGACGGCGAGCGTCACGAGGGGAAGCCCCCAGCGCACGACGGGACCGGCGTCGCCGATGAGCAGGGGCGCGGCCCCGCCCCCGTACAGCAGCCCGAGCACCAGAGCGGCGAGGGCGGACGCGACGAGGATCGCGGGGCCCGCGAGGCGCAGCGCACGGGTCGAGATCACCCGTCCAGCCTACGCGGCGCCGGACACACGAAAGGGGGGATGCCGAGCGGCATCCCCCCTTCGCAGGACCGTGCTTACTTGACGGCGGCCTTGAGCTTCGAGCCCGCGGTGACCTTGACGCGCTTGCCCGCGGCGATCTTGATCTCCTCACCCGTCTGCGGGTTGCGGCCCGTGCGGGCGGCCGTGGCGACCTGCTCGAACGAGAGGAAGCCGGGGATCGTGACCTTCTCGCCCTTGGCGACGGCCTCGGAGACAGCCGAGAACAGGCCGTCGACGACGCGGCCGACGGTGGCCTGGCTCTCGCCGGTGGCGCTGGCGATGCTCGCGACGAGCTCAGTCTTGGTGATAGCCATTGGGGTTGTCCTCCAGACGGCAGCAGATGCCGCCTTCAGTGAGATCGGACCGGACGCGAGGCGACCGGTTTGGTCGGTTGGACCGTCCCCGAATATACCTACGATCCGCGGAAATCCGCGGATTTCCGGCCCTCAGACGTCATCTTCACCGGCGTGTCGGCCCGGATCGGTGACGGATGTGGCTGATGTGACCGCGGCGGGCACAGCAGAAGGCCCGGCCTCCGCGAGGAGAACCGGGCCTTCTGACGGGTGCGGTGCTTACCAGCTCGACTTGGTCACGCCGGGCAGCTCGCCCTTGTGCGCCATGTCGCGGAAGCGGACGCGCGAGATGCCGAACTTCGACAGGTAGCCGCGGGGGCGACCGTCGATGGCGTCGCGGCCACGCAGGCGCACGGGCGACGCGTTGCGGGGAAGCTTCTGCAGGCCGACGCGGGCGGCCTCGCGGGCCTCGTCGGTCGCGTTCGGGTCGACGAGGGTCTTCTTCAGCTCGGCACGCTTCTCGGCGTAACGGGCGACGACCTCCTCGCGCTGGTTGTTGCGCGCGATCTTGCTCTTCTTGGCCATGAGATCAGCGCTCCTCTCGGAATTCGACGTGCTTGCGGATCACCGGGTCGTACTTCTTCAGCACGATGCGGTCGGGGTTGTTGCGACGGTTCTTACGCGTCACGTAGGTGTACCCCGTGCCGGCAGTCGACCGGAGCTTGATGATCGGACGGACGTCCTGAGCCTTCTTCGCCATTAGAGCTTCACACCCTTCGCGAGGAGGTCCTTCACGACCGACTCGATGCCGCGGGCGTCAATGACCTTGATGCCCTTGGCCGAGACGTTCAGCGTGATCTTGCGACCGAGCGAAGGAACGTAGTAGGTCTTCTTCTGCACGTTCGGGTCGAAGCGACGCTTCGTCCGGCGGTGCGAGTGCGAGATGTTGTGACCGAAGCCGGGAACTGCTCCGGTCACCTGGCACACTGCTGCCATAGTGATTCTCCTTAGTACCGTGACACCGGACGGTGCCACCCAAGATCCCTTGTCTGCATCCCTCTGAACACAGGGATACGAACTGCGTGCTGGAGTGCGCGCAGACAAAGAGTCAGTCTAGCACGGCCGGGCGTGTCGCCTTGACTCACGCGAGCGGCCCGGCTCCCCGTCCCCACCGGAACGGCGACACCGTGGGATCTCCCTCGATCCAGAACCGCCACGGGAACGCGGCGGTGCCGCCGACGCCGGCCACCCCGACCCGCGGACCCGCGGCGACGTCGGTGCACGGACGGGTCGGCAGCCACAGCCGGGCGACCGCGCCGGCCCACGGCGCTCCCGTGACCGCGTCGATGCCGTCGTGCAGCGGATGCCGGAGCCCCACGGCATCCCCGAGCCGGCCGGGACCCCGCGCGAGGTCGCGGCCGGCGCGGGCCGCGGGGCGCCGCGAGAACGCGACGTCCTCTCCCGCGACGATCTCACCGGCCCGCAGCAGCACGCCGCCCGCCTGACCCTCGGGACCGCACACGACGTTGACGCACGAGTGGATGCCGTGACTCAGGTAGACGTAGAGGTGCCCGGGCGGTCCCCACATCGTGGCGTTGCGGGCGGTCCGTCCGCCGCGCGCATGCGAGCCGGGGTCGGGCTCGGGGCCCGTGCCGGCGCCGTGGTAGGCCTCGACCTCGGTGAGGCGCACCGCGACCACCGCGCCGTCGCTCGCGACCTCCAGCACGCCGTCGAGCAGCCGCGGCGCGACGTCGACCGGCAGCCCCGCGAGCGCCGCGCGCGTGGCCGGGACGAGACCCGTCGTCGTCATGGCGTCATCCGCGCGGAGGGGTCTGGCACCACGAGATGTCGAAGCCGGCGAGCGCGCCGACCTCGGTGCCCGCGTCGGCCCCCGTCAGCGCGACGACGTGCGTCCGCACGTGGGTCGGGAGGGGGAGGCGGTAGCCGTCGTACGGGTTCGACACGGCGTCCGGCGCCACGAGGAAGGCGGCGTAGCGCCCGCTGGGCGAGACGCACGACTGGATGAGGATGTCCTTCGGGTCGACCGAGAACACGGGGGTCGCCGCCCCCGACGCGTCGACGACGTTCACGGTCGTCGACCGCACGGTGAACCCGTCGACCACGGCGAGCACGCGCAGGGTGCTCCCGTCGGTCATCGGCGTCATCTTGTTCGTCTGGCCCAGCGCCTTGTCGGTGGGCGGCAGCGGCACCTGGGTGGCGGTCGCCAGATCGATGGCCGCCGGTCCCTCCACACGCTCGATGATCGCGGTCGTCGTGCCGCGGGCGATGCCGTCGATGGAGACGGCCGTCCCCAGCGTGACCGGGTCGCCGCCCGACGGGGAGATGAGGGTGAGGGCGCCGTCGTAGGTGAGCATCAGGATGCTGTCGGTGCCGGGCACGAAACGCCAGTCGTCGACCCGCGACTCTCCCCCCGTGCGTTCGATCATCGTGGGTGCGGCATCGGACTGCGCGGCGGTCAGCGACGCCGTGAAGAGGCGGGCCTCGCGGGCGCCGGGAGTGCCGACCGTGGCGTCGGTGAACGTGTAGCCGATGAGATCGCCGCGATCGGCGCTCTGCAGATCGGTCACGGTGCCGTCGCCGGGCAGTGCGAGCTCGCGGACGTTGCCGCCGTCGAGGTCGGTGACGACGAGGTGGGAGGTGTCGTCGTCGCTGAGGGTCGACATCACCAGGTGGCCGGACGTCGCACGGAAGTCCTCGATGTGGGCGTTCGTGTAGACCGGCTCGGGGTCTTCTCCGGCGAGGTCGGTGCGCAGGATCGTGTCGCCGCCGGTGCCGCGCTGGAGCACGTACGCGTGAAGGGGCGGCGTCGTGAAGCTGTGCTCGACGGCGGCCGTCGGCCCGCCGCCCACGCCGACGAGCCCCGCGATGGTGACGGTGTAGGAGGTGTCGTCCCACAGCGGCTGGGTGAAGCGGATGCCGACGCTACGCCCCGACGTGTCGACCGTGAACGGCGCCGCGGGGGAGACCGTGACCTGTGCGGGTTCGACCGTCGCCAGCGACTGCGTCGTGGTGATGATCAGGCGCGAGCCGGAGGCGCTCACCGCGGCATCCGGGTCGACGCTCACGTTGGTGACGCGCGGCCCCTGCGCGACCGTCACGGCGGAGCCGGCGAGCCCGACGACGGCGAGGGCGCCGACGACGAGCGCGAAGCCCGCGAGGAAGGCGCGGGAGCGTCGCCGGCGCGTGCGCTCGCGGCGCGTCGCGCGATCAGTACTCATACGGGTCCTTGGGCTGGTCGACGGTCTGCACCGACGCCGGCTGGATCTGCAGGCGCCCGTCGGCGTCGCGGATCGTCCCGGTCACCGTGACCCAGGTGCCGGTCGACGGGATGCCGTCGGCGAGCGCGACCGGCACGCTGGCCGGCTGCGCGTCGATCACGCAGTGGGTGATCACGAGCCGGGTGAGCCCGAAGCCGCCGTCGGTGGGCGTGACGAAACCGGTGAGGGTGATGGTGTCCCCGTCGAACGCCTCGGGGTTGGTCGCGGTCGCGAACACGCTCGCCCACTCGCCGACGCCGAACGTCGACGTGTCGCCGGTCGACGCGAGGGCCACGGTGTCGGAGCCCTGGAACAGCGGCGGCGCTCCGGTGTCGCGCTGCATGGCGAGCTCAGCCGACAGCGTCGCCGGGGGTGTGAGCACGATGGCGGCGACCACGCCCGTGGCCAGGATGCCGCCGGTCACCGTCGCGGCGGTGCCCCACACCGAGCGCGCCTCGTGCCCGTGGTCGTCGCCGTGGTCGTGTCCGTCGCCGTGCTCATGCTCGTGCCCGTCGCCGTGGTCGTGCCCGTGATCGGCCTCCGCGCCGCGCGGCAGCGCGAAGCTGAGCACGGCGCCGACCAGCGCGAGGATCGCCATCGGCACCGCGAACCAGTTCGACGAGGGGTTGATGTAGAGCGCGAGCTGACCGGTGAGCCACAGCACGACCGTGACGGCGGAGAGGCCGGCGGCGAGGCCGACACCGAGGAGCCGGGATCCGAGGAGATCACGCAACGAGGTTCACCACCGATCCGACGGCGATGGCGAACAGCACGACGACGATCACCAGACCGCCGAGGACCTTCGTGCGGAAGGTCGTGCGCAGCAGCGCCAGCATCTTGACGTCGACGAGCGGTCCGACCAGCAGGAACGCGACGATCGAGCCGGGCGTGAACGTCGAGGCGAACGAGAGCGCGAAGAAGGCGTCGACGTTGGAGCAGATGGAGACGATCATCGCGAGCGCGATCATCGCGATGATCGACAGTGCGGGGTTGGAGCCGATCGCCAGCAGTGCCGAGCGCGGCACGAGCACCTGCACGGCGCCGGCGATGGCGGAGCCGATGACGAGAGCCGGCATCACGGCGCGCAGTTCCACGACGAACTGGGCGAGGCTGCGCTGCGCCTTGCCGGGGCCGCCGCCGTGGGCGGCGTTGTCGAGCGAGAGCTCGCAGCTGGCGCGGAAGCGGTCGGTGATGAGGCCGTCCGGGTCGGGATGCCGGCTGTACAGCCATCCGATGAGGTTGGCGACGGCGTACCCGCCGAGCAGGCGGGCGATGAGGATGCCGTCGTCGAAGCCGAACGCCTGATGGGTCGTGATGATGACGATCGGGTTGACGATCGGCGCCGCGATCAGGAAGGTGAGGGTCTCGGCGACGCCCAGTCCGCGCATCATGAGGCCGCGGGCGAACGGCACGTTGCCGCACTCGCAGACCGGGATGAGCATGCCGAGCAACGACAGCACGGCGCGGCGCGCCCACGGCGCGCGCGGCATCCACCGTTCGATGACGCCGGCGGGGACCCAGACCTGCACGACGATCGACAGCAGCACGCCCAGCACGACGAAGGGCAACGACTCGATCAGCACGCTGATCGCGAGGGTCAGTCCGTCCTGCGCCCGCGTCGGAAGCGACGGCCCGGGCGAGAGGAGAGCGATGACGACGAGCGTCGCGACGACCAGCACGCCGATGCCGACGGCCACCGCGGTGCGGACCGGCGCGGCGCGCACCTCAGTCGACACGGTCTCCGGGGCTCGCCGCCGCCCGTTGCGCCGCGCAGGCCGCGCACACGCCGAAGATGTCGACCACGTGCTCGGCCTCGGTGAACCCGTGCGCTGCGGCGGTGCGCTGCGCCCACGCCTCGACCTCGCTGGCCTCGATCTCCACGGCGAGCCCGCACGAACGGCAGATCAGGTGATGGTGGTGGCCCGTGCTGGTGCAGGCGCGGTAGATCGCCTCGCCGTCCGGGCTCTGCAGCTGGTCGGCCTCGCCGCTCGCGGCCAGCGTCGCCAGGGCGCGGTAGACGGTCGCGAGACCGATGCCGGTGTTCTCGTCGCGCAGGGTGGCATGCAGCGTCTGAGCGCTGACGAAACCGGTGGCGTCGCTCAGCGCCTCGCGCACGCGATCGCGCTGCCAGGTGTTGCGCTGGGCCATGCGGCGAGTCTACCCACGGGGTCTTGGAGCGGGCTGGACACGGCGCAGCCCGCCCTCACGCCTCGACACTGCCCCGCCGACGGACCCCGTCGATCGCACGACAGACGAGGTAGATGAGGAAGGACAGCGTCGTGATGTACGGGCTCACCGGCAGCGTGCCGGCGATCGCGAGGAGGATGCCGCCGACGGCCGCCGTGACGCCGAAGCCGGCGGCGAGCAGCGGCACCGCGACGGGACCGTTGGACACGCGCATCGCCGCCGCGGCGGGGGTGACCAGCAGCGAGAGCACGAGGAGTGCGCCGATGATGTGGACGGCGACGGCGACGACGATGCCGAGCAGGAGCATGAAGGCGAACGACACGACCGTGGTCGGCACTCCGCGGGCGGCGGCCGACTGCGGGTCGAGGGAGTCGAAGGTCAGCGGGCGCCAGATCAGCAGGAGCGCGACGAGCACGATGGCGCTCAGCACGATCAGCACGGTGAGCTGATCGCTCTGCACCGAAACGATCTGGCCGGTGAGCAGGCTGAAGCGGTTGGCGCTGCGCCCGTTGTAGAGCGAGATGCACAGGATGCCGATGCCGAGCCCGAAGGGCATGAGCACGCCGATGATCGAGTTGCGATCGCGCGCCCGCGCTCCGAGCCATCCGATGAGGCCGGCCGCGACGAGCGATCCGAAGATGGAGCCCGTCACGACGTCGAAGCCGAGCAGGAGCGCGGCGGCCGCTCCGGCGAAGGAGAGCTCGCTGATGCCGTGCACCGCGAAGGCCATGTCGCGCTGCATGACGAACACGCCGATGAGCCCGCCGACGATGCCGAGCACGGCTCCCGCCCACACCGAGTTCTGCACGAGCGCGAGGATGTCGCCGTAGCGCGAGAGCCCGCCGAAGAGCGCGTTCGCGATGTCGTCCATGTTCACGCGACAGCTCCCGGTGCGGCGGCGTCGCCGTGGTGATGGTGGTCGGCATCCGAGTCGGGGGCGCCGACGACGACCAGTCGTCCCCCGACGCGCGCGACGTGCACGGGCGTGTCGTAGAGGGCGGTCAGCGTCTGCGAGGTCAGCACCTCGTCGGGCCGGCCCAGCGTGAAGCGGCCGCCCGTCAGGTAGAGGATGCGGTCGACCTTCTCGAGCACGGGGTTGATGTCGTGGGTGACCAGCAGCACCCCGGCGCCGCTCGCGGTGCGGTAGCGATCGATCAGATCGATCACGTCGCGCTGGTTGGCCAGGTCGAGGCTCGTCAGCGGCTCGTCGCACAGCAGCAGGCCCGGCTCGTCGGCGAGCGCCTGCCCGACGCGCAGCCGCTGCTGCTCGCCACCGGACAGCAGGCCCACGGGGCGGTCGGCGAAGGCGGTCGCCCCGACGGCGTCGATGAGCTCCTGCACGCGCCGACGGTCGCCGCGGCGCGGCAGGGGCGGACCGAAGCGGTGGCCGTCGACGCCGAGGCGCACGAGGTCGCGCCCGCGCATGGCCGTGTGCCGGGGCAGCGGGCGCTGCTGGGGGATGTAGCCGATGCGGCGGTTGCCGGCGCGACGGACGCGCTCGCCGAGGGCCTCGATGGTGCCGCCGGTCAGCCGCTCCAGGCCCAGCACGGCACGCAGGAGCGTGGTCTTGCCGGCCCCGCTCGGGCCGAGCACGGCGACGAGCTCGCCGGGCTGGAGCTCGAGGTCGAGGCCGCGCCACAGCTCATGGCCGCCGCGCGAGAGCGCGGCGGCCATGATGCGAAGGGGTGAGGATGTCGCCGGGGTCACGAACCCAGGGCGCTCTTGATCTGCGTGGCCATGTCGGTCATCCACGATACGTAGTTCTCGCCCTCGGGGAGCAGTTCCGACGCCTTGATGACGGGAACGCCCGCCTCGCCGGCCTTCGTCTCGACCTGCGTGGTCTCCGCGCCGGCCGCCTGCGCGTTGACGAAGACGATCTTCACCGACCCGCCGCCGACGAGGGTGAGCGCGTCCAGAAGGGTCGCGGGAGGCGCGTCCTGCCCCTCCTCGACGGCCTCGCTGAAGGCGGCGGGCGTGACGTTCGTCAGACCCGCGGCTTCGGCGAGGTACAGCGGCACCGGCTCGGTGACGAAGATCTCGGTGCCGGTGTGGGCCGCCGCCACCTCGGTGAGGATCGGCGTGACCTTCGCGTCGATGTCTGCCCGGAACGCCTTCGCGTTGGCGGTGAACACGCTCGCCTCCGCGGGGTCGAGGGCGCCCAGCTGGGCGGCGATCTCGTCGGCGACGGCCGCGATGGTCTGCGGGTCGTAGAAGACGTGCTCGTTGAAGCCGTCGACGGCCTCGGACGGGTCGGAGCCCGTCCATTCGGGGGAGAACGTCACGGCGCTGATGAGCGGCGCGTCCGACTTCGCGGCATCCTTCAGCGTCGCCATGAACGGGTCGTAGCCGCCGCCGTTCTCGATGAGCAGCTGCGCGTTCTGGATGTCGAGCTGGTCGGCCGCGGTGGCCTCGAACTCGTGCGGGTCCTTGCTCTCGTCGGCGATCAGGGCGGTGACCTCGACGTGCTCGCCGCCGATCGTCTTCGCGATGTCGCCGTACACGTTGGTGGAGGCGACGACGGCGATCGTGCCGTCGGCGGAGGCGGAGGGCGTGGAGGACGCACCGGTCGAGCTGGAGCAGCCGGTGAGCGCGAGGGCGGATGCCGCGGTCAGCGCGGCGAGGAGGGCGACGGGACGCTTCATGTCCCCCAGAGTACGGCTAGTGATAATCGTTATCAAATCCGGGCGGCCCGAAATGCTGTCAATCCGGGCTCTCGGCTTGAACGAGCGCACCGCGCGACGTCAGGCTGTTGTTCGGCCCCCGCGCCGACGGCGCACGCGGACGGCCCATCACCCCTTTCCGACCGTGACCTCTCCGGTCGTCGCCTTTCCGTTCCGAGGAGCCGTCATCTCACCCTGGACTCTTCTGCTGCTCGCCCTCGGCGTATCGGCGGATGCCTTCGCCGTCGCCCTGGGCAAAGGCCTCCAGCTGCGGGCCCACGTGCTGCGCACGGCCCTCGTCTTCGCGACCGCCTTCGGTGTCGCCCAGGCGGTCATGCCGCTGCTGGGCTGGCTGCTCGGCTCGACCTTCGCGGACGCCATCGCCCCGTTCGACCACTGGATCTCGTTCGGCCTGCTCGCGCTGGTCGGCGGAAAGATGCTGTGGGAGGCGCTCACCCCCGACGCGCCGACGGAGGCCGGGGAAGCCGAACACGTCCACGACGTCGAGGCGTTCACGACCCGCGAGGTCGTGCTGCTGTCGGTCGCCACCAGCATCGACGCCCTCGCGGTCGGGGTGTCGTTCGCCTTCCTGAACGTCGACGTCGCGGTCGCCGTGACCGCGATCGGTCTCGTGACGTTCGCCCTGTCGTTCATCGCGGTGTTCATCGGCTACCGCATCGGCACCCGCTTCCGCCGGCCCGCCGAGATCCTCGGCGGACTCGTGCTGATCGGCATCGGCACGCAGATCCTCATCGAGCACCTCACCGCCTGAGCATCGGGGACGGCTGCGGCGGTCTTTCCCACGGGTTCACCGGCAGCGTCGTCACACAGCTTCCCGGCGTCCGCGGTCCGTCACTGTGGACCGGCAAGACCGGGGGTCTCGGCGATGTACTGCAGCCCGCGAACCTGTCGGGCAACTTCCACCCCGTGACCGACCCGGTCGACGACCCTCGGTCGCGCTGAGCAGCAGCGCTCCGAGCGCCCTCAGGACGGCGGGCTGGGCGTCGTCCTCCGTGTGAACGAGCGCCCACCCCCCTCAGGAGCCGGCGGCGATCGCGCGGATGACGCGCGCCAGCAGCGGACCGAGGGTCGCCTCGGCCGACTTCCCGGCCTCCAGCACCTCCTGGTGGCTCAGCGCTCCGGACTGGAGGCCGGCGCCGAGATTCGTGATCAGCGACAGCCCGAGGACCTCGAGCCCCGCCTCGCGGGCGGCGATCGCTTCGAGCGCGGTGGACATCCCGACGAGGTCGCCGCCGAGGCCGCGGAGCATGCGGACCTCGGCCGGGGTCTCGTAGTGCGGACCCGTGAGCTGCACGTACACGGCCTCGCCGAGCTCCGGCGCGACGGCGTGCGCGAGGGTGCGCAGCCGCGACGAGTAGAGGTCGGTCAGATCGATGAAGCGGGCGCCGGTCACGGGAGACAGCGCGGTGAGGTTGATGTGATCGGTGATCAGTGCCGCCGTGCCGGGGATGCGGTCGGGGTCGAGGGCGCCCGCGCCGTTGGTGAGGATCATCGTCTTCACACCCGCGGCGGCGGCCGTGCGGACGCCGTGGACGGTCGCGGCGACGCCGTGTCCTTCGTAGAAGTGGGTGCGCGCGCCGAGCACGAGCACCCGGGTCCCGTCATCCGTGACGAGGGAGCGGAGCGTTCCGGCGTGCCCCTGGACGGCGGAGGCACGGAAGCCCGTGACCTCGGCGGCGGGGATGTCGGCGACGGTGGTGCCGAGGTGCTCGACGGCCGTCTTCCAGCCGCTGCCGAGCGTCACGGCGATGTCGTGCTCGGCGACGCCGGTCAGACGTGCGATGTCGGCGGCAGCGGCGGCGGCTTGGTGGGTGGGGGGCGGTTCAGACATCGGGGAGCCCTCTCTGGGTCGGATCGGTCATTCGGAGGCGAGGATGACGTCGGCGCGCTCGCGCGCGTCGTCCTCCTGCGGCGAGGCATCCATCGTCACGAGCGCGATCGTCTGCGCCGGCAGGGCGATGGTCTGCAGCGGGCTGAATCCGGAGACGACGCCGGCACCGACGTCGAGGCCCCAGAAGGAGAGGTGCGAGGACGACGTCGGTATCACCAGCTCGTCGGATGCCGGGACGTCGTCGATCGTCAGACGGACACGGGCCCGACGGTCTTCCGCGGCGTGCAGAGTGAATCCGACGGTCTGCGCATCGGGCGGGATCGGCCGGTCGCCGACCAGCGCCAGGTGCGTGTCGAGGAGCTTGTGCTCGAAGCGCGGCACGCCGCCCTGCACCGACAGGAAGTAGCCGCCCTGCGCGTTGCCGGAGGACAGGATGGTTCCCGTGAGGGCGCTGACATCGGCGGCGAGCCGGGCGCGGACGGTCAGGGTGCGGTGGGAGCCGGTGACCCCGGTCGCGCCAGGGACGTGGCTCTGACCCGGACGCAGCTCGAGACGGTCCTGCGCGATCAGCCCATGCGGTCCGGCGAGCTCGATGAGAACGCGCAGCGGGCGGTCATCGAGCGGCAGGACGTCGTGACGGCCCGCCTCCTGCCACCAGAGGTCCTGAAGCCGGCGGAGCACGTCGGGGTGCTCCGCCGCGACGTCGCGCGCCTCGGCGAAGTCGGTGCGCGTGTCGTAGAGGCGCCAGGTGTCGTCGGCGTACGGCGCTCCGACCTCGTGCGCCGTCACCGCACGCCACCCGTCGTGCCAGATCGCGCGGTGGCCGAGCGTCTCCCAGTACTGCGTGGTGCGGCCGACGGGGGCCGTGGCATCCACGATGCTCTCGGCGAGACTCTCGCCGTCCATCCCGTCGGGAGCGGCCGCCCCGATGAGGTCGTAGAGCGTCGGTGCGAGGTCGACCACGTGCATGAACTGGGTCCGCACCCCTGCCCGCGACGTCTCGGGCGTGGAGATGACGAGCGGCGAGCGCACGCCGCCGAGGTCGACGAACTGCTTGTAGCGCCGGAAGGGCGTGTTCCCCGCCATCGCCCATCCCTCGGGATAGTGCGCGCCGCCGGTGACCGAGCCGACCCTGTCGAGCTCGCCGACCATCGCCGCCGCGGGGCGACGGATGCCGCTGTACGGTCCGTTGGTGTCGACGTCGCCCGTCGGGCCGCCCTCGCGCGAGGCGCCGTTGTCGGAGAAGAGCGCGAACACGGTGTCATCGGTCTGACCGAACTCCTCCAGGGCGTTCAGCAGCCGTCCGATCTGCGCATCCGTGTGCTCGAGGAACCCGGCGAAGGCGGACTGCAGGTGGGTGAACACTTCGCGCTCGACGTCGGTGAGCTCCTCCCACGCGCTGACTCCCTCGTTGCGCTCGGTCAGAGGCGTGCCCGACGGGACGACGCCGGTGAGGATCTGCCGCGCGAGGCGCTCACGTCGCGTCTGGTCCCACCCCTTCGCGAACTCGTCGAGGTACTTGTCGATGAACGCGCGCGGCGCCTGGAACGGCGCGTGGGTCGCCCCGAAGGCCACCTGCAGGTAGAACGGATCGTTCGGCCGGAACGAGAGGTGGTCGCGCAGGTACGAGATCGACCTGTCGACGAGATCCTCGCTGAGGTGGTACCCGTCCCGCGTGGGGGTGGGGACGGCGTGGTTGTCCTCGTAGAGCTCCGGCTCGTACTGGTCGGTGCACCCGTCGAGGAAGCCGTAGTAGCGGTCGAAGCCGAGCGCCAGCGGCCAGTTGCCGTGCGGACCCGCGGGAGTGATCTCGTGGAGCGGGGCGAGGTGCCACTTGCCGACGAGATAGGTGCCGTACCCCTGCTCGCGCAGCACCTGCGGCAGCACGGGTGTTCCCGCCCGCACCGATCCGCGGGAGTTCGGGAAGCCGGTGTCGGTGTCGGCGAGGAACCGCATCCCGACGGCGTGGTTGTTCATCCCGGTGAGGAAGGAGGCCCGCGTCGGCGAGCACAGGGGGGTGACGTGGAAGTTGCTGTATCTCACCCCGTTGTGTGCGAGCGCGTCGATGTGGGGGGTGGCGATCTCCGAGCCGAAGCATCCGAGATCGGACCACCCCGTGTCGTCCAGGATCACGACGACGAGGTTCCGTCGCGGCGTCGTGTTCGGCTCGGGCCACCACGGGACGGAATCCGCCACGGTGGTGCCGACGGATCCGCGGAAGGAAGGGTCGAGGGTCGTCATCGGTGACTGCTTTCTGCGGGGGACGGCACGGTCACCGGGTGGCCGGGGCCGTCGCGGGCGCGCTCGCGGCGGCGATGGAGACGGTGTGGCGCGGCTTCACCGTGATGGTGAACACCAGGGCGATGACCGCGATGAAGGCGATGTACATCGACACCGTCCAGGTCGCGCCGTTCGCGGCGCCGGTGAGCGCTTGAGCGATCACCGGGCCGAAGCCGCCGCCGAGCACCGTTCCGAGCTGGAAGCCGACGGACATGCCCGAGTAGCGCACGCGCGGCGGGAAGTAGTGGGCGAACAGGGTGGCCTGCTGGCTGAACAGCGTGCCGATGATGAGACCGGAGATGCCGGTGGCGAGGAACAGGCCCCCGACGGTGGCGGTTCCGATCAGCAGGAACATCGGGAACGCCCACAGCACCAGGGCGACCAGTCCGACGACGAGGACCGCACGCTGGCCGACACGGTCGCCGAGACGACCGGCGATGGGCGTGATGATGAGGCTCGTCACCGACGAGAGGATGTTGGCGAGCAGGACGACCGTCGGGTCCATGCCGAGGACGTTGGAGCCGTAGCCGAGCACGAACACGCCGACCACGAGTCCGAGGGTGGCGTCGCTGGCGTGGATGAAGACGGCGGCCAGGATCTGCGCGGGATAGCGACGGACGGCCTCCCAGACGGGGACCTTCACCTTGTCGTCGGCGGCTTCGATCTTCTCGAACTCGGGGGACTCGTCGACGCTGAAGCGCAGCCAGATGCCGACCAGCAGCAGGATCGCGCTCGCCAGGAACGGCACGCGCCAGCCCCACTCGACGAGCTGTTCGAGGCCGATCGTGGCCGTCAGCAGCGCGACGGAGCCGCTGGACAGGATGACGCCGATCGGCGCGCCGGCCTGCACGACACTGCCGAAGAAGCCCCGCTTCCCGTCGGGCGCGTGCTCGACGGCGAGGAGGGCGGCGCCGCTCCACTCCGCTCCGATGCCGACGCCCTGCGCGACACGCAGGACGACGAGGAGGATCGGGGCGACGACGCCGACCTGGGCGTAGGTCGGCAGGAATCCGATGATGAGCGTGACGCCACCGGTGAGCATGAAGCTGAAGAGCAGGATCCGCTTGCGGCCGATGCGGTCGCCGAAGTTGCCGAGGATGATGCCGCCGAGCGGACGGGCGATGAAGCCGACGGCGAAGGTCCCCAGCGCGAGGAGCGACGCGACGCCGGGGTTGTCCTGGGGGAAGAACACCCGCCCGAAGACGAGGGCGGACAGCGTTCCGAAGACGAAGAAGTCGTAGTACTCGAGGATGGAGCCGATCGTGGCGCCGGCGAGGGCGCGGGTCGACATCTGCTGCTTCGTGAGCACTCGCGGGTGGTGCGGTCGGTTCATCGGTCACTCCAGTGTGAGGCGGGGCGGGAAAAATATCGCTGGAATCGATTCCGGGAATCGATTCCGCTACGGTAGGGGATCAACAGGGCATCATGCAAGCGGTGTTCGATTCCGCCCCACCGTCGGGAACGCGAACGTCCACCGGATACCGTGGTGTGACCACGACGTGAGGAGGAACTCGCATGGCTGCATCGCGACCGGCCACCTCTCCGTCGGCCCCTTCCCCGGGGACGGCCACCATCCTGGACGTCGCCGCGTTGGCGGGCGTCTCGCGGACCACGGTCTCACGCGTCCTCAACCATCCCGACCTCGTCCCCGCCGACACGATCGCCCGCGTCGAGGGCGCGATCGACGAGCTCGGCTTCCGGCCGAGCAGCCGCGCCCGCGGCCTGCGCACGGGACGTTTCGACACCATCGCACTGCTGGTCGGCGATGCGTCGCAGCCGTTCCAGAGCGCCGTCGCGAAAGCGGTCGCGCGCGCCGCGGAGGCACGCGGCCTCAACGTGCTGCTCTGCGATCTCGATCACAGCGAGGAGCGGCTCATCACGTTCCTGCGTCAGCTTCCTCGTCAGGGCGTCGACGGGATCGTGATCTCCACGGGCGACGACGTGTCGCGCTCCCGCGCGGGCGCTGTCATCGCGGAGACCCGCGCCGGCGGAACGCCGATCGTCATCTCCGGCCGCCTCCCCGAAGACGACCTGTTCGGCGTGGGGGTGGACTTCACGTCCATCGCCGACGCGGCCACGACCCGGCTCATCGAGAACGGGTCGCGGCGGCCGATCCTGCTCATCGGCGACGCCGACACCTACGTGGGTGCGCGGTGGGCAGCCGGCTACCGCGCCGCGGTCGAACGAGCGGGCCTCGATGCCGTCGTCCTCCAGACGCAGTACTCCGACGCGACCTCCACCCAGCTCGTGCTGCGCGAACTGTCAGCGAGCACGCCGGCGGACGGGATCATCGCGGGCACCGTACCGCTCGCGCTCAGTGCGGTGCGCGCGGCGCACCACTGCGGTCGCCTCGTGCCCGACGACCTGGCCATCATCGCGTGCGAGCAGGTCGGACTGGCCGAGCTCGTCACGCCCGCGGTGTCGACCATCGGCGTCACGGCCGAAGCCAGCGGCGAGGCGCTGGTCGAACACCTGTCCCAGCTGATCGCGGGCCGCAATCCCCCGCACGCGACGCTGCCCTACGTCCTCTCGGAGAGACAGACCACGCGGCATCCGGCAGAAGGCGAGACCAGGTGAACCCGCGCGCAGGCCGGACCCTCCGGTGGATCTACCGGCACGGTACGGAGCCCGACCCCCGGTTCACCCTCGCGAACGAGCGGACGTTCCTCGCCTGGATCCGCACGTCGCTCGCTCTCATCGCGGGCGGGGTGGCACTGGAAGCGCTCGGGCTTCCGCTGCATCCCGTTCTGCGCCTGACGGCCTCCCTCATCCTCCTCACCGCCGGAGCCGCGCTGCCGCTGCTGGCGTGGGTGGGCTGGGGCCGGGCCGAGAGGGCGATGCGGCAGCAGACGCCCCTGCCCGTACCCGTCGTCGCCCTCCCCCTCGCGGTGGTCCTCGCCGTGGTGACCGTGCTGATCGTGCTCGGGCTCCTCATCGCCTGAATCGCCATGACCGAGATCTTCGACCCTGGGCTCCAGCCGGAGCGGACGCTGCTGGCGTGGCGGCGCACCCTCCTCACGATCGGCGGAGGGGGGCTCATCGCGCTGCGGCTGCTGCCGTCCGCGCTCGGCCCCTGGGCGCTGCCGGTCCCGCTCGCGATCATCGCCACCGCCGTCGCCCTCCACCTCCTGAGCGAACGACGGTTCCGGCACACGTATCGCGAGCTGACCGCCAATCGCGTCGTGCCCACGGTCGGGATGCTGACGCTCGTCCTGGCCGGGCTCGTCGCCGGCGGTGGCGTCACCGCGATCGTCGCCGTCCTCGTCCTGGCCGCACAGCACACACCGGGGGCACCATGACGACGGGACAGGACGGCGGGTCGTGCGGCCCGAACTGCTCGTGCGGAGGACCGCGACGCGACGCGTTCGTCGCGCTCGGCCCCGTGCGCCGTGCGGACGACGGTTCGGCGAGGGGCGCCGCTCACGACATCGAACAGATCCACGTGCCGGCGGGAGCGTTCCTGATGGGCGACTCGTCGGGCGATGCGAACGTCGGCGACGGCGAGACTCCGGTGCATGCCGTCGAGCTCGCCGCGTTCGACATCGACGCGACCACCGTGACCAATGCGTCCTTCGCGGCCTTCGTGGAGGCGACCGGCTACGTCACCGACGCGGAGGCGTTCGGCTTCTCCGCCGTGTTCCACCTCGCGGTCGCCGCCCCCGCGGAGGACGTGCTGGGCAGGGCGCCGGGAACGCCCTGGTGGATCGGCGTGCGCGGGGCCGACTGGCGGCATCCCGGAGGGCGCGCGTCGACCGTCGACGACCTGCCCGAGCACCCGGTCGTCCACGTGAGCTTCAACGACGCGATCGCCTACTGCGACTGGGCCGGACGCGCGCTGCCCACCGAGGCGCAGTGGGAGTACGCCGCTCGCGGCGGGCGGGAGTCCGAGAAGTACCCCTGGGGGGAGCGCGAACCCGGGACCGACGGTTGGCCCGTGAACATCTGGCAGGGCGAGTTCCCCCGCGTGAACACGATGGACGACGGCTATCTCACGACCGCCCCGGTGCGCTCGTTCGCCCCCAACGGCTACGGCCTGTGGCAGCCCGTGGGCAACGTCTGGGAGTGGTGCGCGGACTGGTTCGACCCCGACTACTACGCGCGCTCTCCGCGGGTCGACCCGCGGGGGCCTGCGACCGGCACCTCCCGCGTCCTGCGCGGCGGGAGCTATCTGTGCCACGTCTCGTACTGCAACCGCTACCGGAACTCGGCGCGCTCGCAGAACACGCCGGACTCGTCGATGGGCAACGCGGGCTTTCGCACGGTCTCGCGTCCGCGCTGACGCCGGACGGAGAGTCGGGATGCGCGGTGACGCCGCCGCCCGCCCGCGCGCCCGGGTGCGTGATGTCGATCGCGGTCGTGCACGTCGGGAAGGCCCTCGCCTCAGAAGGGTGGCGGGTCGGCCGGCGTGGTGGGTTCGGGGACGAATCTCACCAGGCTGGGTGGGTGGTCTTCGTAGTGGCGTCCGGTGGGTGATGTCCATTGGAGGGTTCCGTGGCCGAGGTGTCGGACCTGCCAGGCGGTGTGGTGTTTGGCGGTGTGGTGGCGGCGGCA
>NZ_BCWI01000009.1 GCF_001592125.1 Microbacterium hominis NBRC 15708 | reverse complement strand
TGACACCCTTGCGGGGCTGGCTCCGACGATCGTCTTCCAGGGCGCCAACGACGTGTTCCACGACGATGCCGTCGCGTTCGTCGCGAAGGCGCGGTCTGCGGGATCGCCCGCGCGCATCGTCGTGGCCGACGACGGCTTCCACGTCTATCCGGGGGCGCACTGGACCCGCGAGGCGCGCGAGGCGTACGAGCTCATCGGCCGTTTCGTGAACGATCCGCGCGGCGTCGCCGGCTGATCGTCTCCGTCCCGTACCCCCGGTGGGACTCGAACCCACACTGAAGCGATTTTAAGTCGCCTGCCTCTGCCGTTGGGCTACAGGGGCCCGCTCCCAGCGTAGCGACGCCGCACGCAGCGGACCCCCACACCGCGGGGCGGGTGGGGGTCCGGTGCGTGCGAAACGGATGCCTCAGCTGGCGGCGGAAGCCTTCTCCTCGACCTTGGGCTCCGCGGCGGCGCTCTTCTCCGCGGCGACCGACTTGGGGTCGATCGCGGGAGCGGCGGCCGGTGCGGCCGGGCGCGGCCGGGAGGCGAACTCCTCGAAGACGTAGCGCGGGTTCTGGACGGTCTGCAGCGAGACGTTGTCGCGACGCAGCCAGAAGTTGTGCCACCAGTCGCCGATCACACGCCACTTGCGCTCCCACGACGGCATCGCGAGACCGTGGTAGCCGCGGTGGGCGCACCAGGCGATGAAGCCCTTGAGGGCGAGGTTGCCCGACTGGAACACGCCGTTGTAGAGGCCGAGGCCGGCGACGGCGCCCAGGTTGTGGTGGATGTACTCGCGCGGCACCTCGTCGCGCAGGACGGCGACGAGGTTCTTCGCGAGCAGCTTCGCCTGACGCACGGCGTGCTGGGCGTTCGGCACGCAGTAGCCGCCGACGCCCTTGCCGGTCAGGTCGGGGACGGCCGACACGTCTCCGGCGGCCCACGCGCCCTCGACGATCTCTTCCGGGGTGCCCACGCGCAGGTCGGCGCGCGTGCGGATGCGGCCGCGCTCCTCCACCGGCAGGTCGCTGCCGCGCACCACCGTGGGGTTCGCCATGACGCCGGCCGTCCAGATGATCAGGTCGGTGGGGATGGTCTCACCCGTGGAGAGCTCGACGTTGCCGTCGACGGCGCCGGTCACCTGCGTGTCGAGGTGGACGTTCGCACCGCGCTTGGCGAGGTCCTTGAGCACCCACTCGCTCGTCTTGAGCGACACCTCGGGCATGATGCGACCCATCGCCTCGATGAGGTGGAAGTGGGTGTCCTCGAAGCGCAGCTGCGGGTAGTCCTTGAGCAGCGAGGACGCCAGCGCACGGGTCTCGGCGAACACCTCGATGCCGGCGAAGCCGCCGCCGACGACGACGACGGTCAGCAGACGGTCGCGCTCGGGGCCCGCGGGCAGGTTCGCGGCGCGGTCGAAGTTGGTGAGGATGCGGTCGCGGACGGCGACGGCCTCCTCGATCGTCTTCAGGCCGATCGCGTTCTCGGCGATGCCGGGGATCGGGAAGGTGCGCGAGACGGCACCCGCGGTCACGACGATCTGGTCGTAGCTCTCCTGCCACGGCTCGCCCTCGGCGGGCGTGATGGTCGCCGTGCGGGTGGCGTGGTCGATGCCGGTGACCTTCGCGGTGACGATGCGCGTCTTCTTCAGGTGACGGCGCAGCCCCACGATGACGTGACGGGCCTCGATCTCACCGGCGGCCACCTCGGGGAGGAAGGGCTGGTACGTCATGTACGGCAGCGGGTCGACGACCGTGACCTCCGCCTCGCCCTTGCGCAGGTGCTTCTCAAGCTTCCAGGCGGTGTAGAAGCCGGCGTAGCCGCCGCCGACGATGAGGATCTTGGGAACGGCCCCGTGTGAGGACGTGGCGGCCGTGCTGGTCTCTGCGTGGGTCACAGGGGAAGTACTCCTTGAATCAACGGCTCGGAGTACGAGGTGCGCGCTCCGATCTGATGCGCCGGGCAGCAGCAGTGACACCGAGCGCGACCAGTATAGCCGTCAGGGTGACCCCGACGAGCGGCACCGTCCCGTAGCGCAGGGTGTCGGCACTGGGCAGCAGCGGCGAGCGACGCTCGAGCGTCTCCGCCTGCGGGAGCTGTTCGATGACGACCGGCGTCGAGGTGGGGGTGGGCTGGGGCCCGGCGTCGGCGCGGCGGTAGAGCCGCACCCACTCCGCGAGGCTCCCCATAGGGTTGGCGTCGACCTCGGCGACCGACGCACCGACGGCCGCGTTGGCGTCGATGAGTCCGTAGCCGTACTTCTCGTCGGGGACCTTGGTCGACCCGGCCGCGGGACGTGCGGTCTTGATGATGCGGTTGATGACGTTGTCGGCGTTCAGCTCGGGGTGCGCCGAGCGGACGAGCGCGGCGATCCCCGCCACGATGGGCGCCGCGCCGCTGGTGCCGTCCCAGACGACCAGCTGCCCGTCTGCGGAGACGCCGAGAAGCTGCTCGCTCGGCGCCGAGATGCCGATCGTGATCCCCTGGGTCGAGGCGCGCTCGCTCGCGACTCCGGCGCGGTTGACGCCGCCGACGGTCAGCACTCCGGGGATGGTGGCGGGGGCCCCGACCTCCTCCGTGCCGCTGCCCTTGTTCCCCGCCGCGACCACGACGACGACGTCGTGGTCGAAGGCGTACTGGAAGGCGTCGTCCCAGGAGGTGTCCCAGGTGAGCGTGTTCGTCGTGAACGACAGGTTGATGATGTCGGCCCCGTGGTCGACGGCCCACACCATCGCGTCGGCCACCTGCTGGACGAACGGCACGGAGGATGCCGCACCGAACCCGATCGACAGGGACAGCAGGTCCGCCTCGGGAGCGACGCCGATCATGCCGGTGTCGGCGCCGGTCCCCCGCGCCGCGGCGAGCGAGGCCACCCAGCTGCCGTGGTTCGCATCGACGGCGCCGACGGGGGTGCGACCGTCCGAGGAACCCGCTCCCGAGAAGTCCGCGCCGCCGACCACGGCGCCGGAGAACTCGACGGGCGACCGCCCGATCCCGGTGTCGATCACGGCGATCGTCGTGCCCTTGCCGCGGGTGGTCTGCCAGGCGGAGCGGATCCCGTACTCGTCCAGCCAGTACTCCGCGGCGCGTGCCGGGTCGGTGACGGCCGGTGTCGACACCGAGGCGGCCGCCGGGGTCCCAACCACGGCGGCGGGCGTGGCCGGGGTCGCCGCACCGGCGGCGGCCCCGTCGATCAGCACAACGAGTGCGAACGCCGCGGCCACGCCCAGCGCCCGATGTGCGCCGCGCGTCACGGGGCGCTCCGCGGCACGACGCACGTGCACCGCGTGGGCGACCAGTCACCGCGGGCGAGGGCGAGGTCGCCGATCGGGTTGACGCCCGGCCCCGCGGCCAGCGCATGACCCGCCAGGGCGTGCAGGCACTTCACGCGCGTCGGCATCCCGCCCGCCGAGATGCCCGCGATCTCGGGGACCTCGCCGTAGACGGCCCGGTCGGCGAGATATGCGGCGTGGGCGGCTGCGTACGCGGCGGCGACGTCGGGGTCGGTCTCGAGCACGGCGGCCAGCTCCGGCATGACCTGGGTCGCCTCGAGCGCCGACATGGCCGCCGTCGCCCCCGGGTGCGTCAGGTAGTAGAACGTGGGGAACGGCGTGCCGTCGGGAAGGCGCGGCTCGGTGGCGACGACGGTGGGATTGCCGCACACGCACCGCGCGGCGATGCCGACGACACCGCGCATCGGCCGCCCCAGCTGGGCGCGCATGACCTCGAGGTCGGCGTCGGAGGCAGGAGTCAGGGCGGGGTGCGACACCCGTCCAGGGTACCGGGGCGCGCTGACCGACCGCTGATCAGCCGGCGGGATCGGTCGGCGTCACGGTCGCCGTCTGGGCGAGTCCGGCGCCCGCGATCGAGCGCACGAGCTGCGCCATCCAGTCGGTGCGCGTCTCCTGCACCTGCGCGCTCACCGCGGACTGCTCCTGCGGGATCGCCGTGGCGGGCAGGTCGTTGTCGACGAGGTAGACCACCTCGCCGGGGCGCACGTAGTACAGCCGCTCTCGCGCCTGCGACGTGACGTAGGCGGGGTCGTTCCAGCGGTCCTTCTGCTGCTGCAGCGCCGCGACGTCGGCCTCCGTGACCTGGACGGAGTGCGTGAGCGCGGCGATCTGCTGGCGCTGGCCCAGATAGGTGCCGACCGTGGGCACGAGCGTGAACACGGCGAGCACGACGAGTCCCAGCATGATGACCGTGAAGGCCGAGAAACGGATGCCGCCGGCCCACGCCCGCACGTCGACGCGCCCCCGCGTCCCGTCGGGTGTCGCGGGGCGCCGTCCGGGACGGGAAGAGGGAGCCGGCGCGTCGCGCACGGCTCCCTCTCTCGTCATGGGGTCCAGCCTACGTGGCGCTCACGCGCCCGCCGTACGCCGCCCCGATCGGTTCAGCGAATCCTCAGCCCTTGAAGCGGGGGAACGCCGCGCGGCCGGCGAAGACCGCGGCGTCGCCGAGCTCCTCCTCGATGCGCAGCAGCTGGTTGTACTTCGCGACGCGCTCGCTGCGGGCGGGCGCACCGGTCTTGATCTGACCCGCGTTCACCGCGACGGCGAGGTCGGCGATGGTCGTGTCCTCGGTCTCGCCGGAGCGGTGCGACAGCATCGAGCGGTAGCCGTTCTGGGTGGCCAGCGAGATCGCGTCGAGCGTCTCCGAGAGCGTCCCGATCTGGTTCACCTTGACGAGCAGGGCGTTCGCGACGCCGAGGTCGATGCCCTTCTGCAGGCGCACCGGGTTGGTGACGAACAGGTCGTCGCCGACGAGCTGGACCTTCGAGCCGATCGCGTCGGTGAGGTGCTTCCAGGCGTCCCAGTCGTCCTCGGCGAGGGCGTCCTCGATCGTGACGACGGGGTAGTTCGCGACGAGGTCGGCGAAGTAGTCGGTCAGCTTCTCGGCCGACCACGCCTTGCCCTCGACGGTGTACACGCCGTCCTTGTAGAACTCGGTCGCGGCGACGTCCAGGCCCACGGCGACGTCCTTGCCGGGGGTGAAGCCGGCCTTCTCGATCGCCTTGATGAGGAAGTCGAGGCCCTCGCGGTTGCTGGGCAGGTCGGGGGCGAAGCCGCCCTCGTCGCCGAGGCCCGTGTTGTAGCCGGCGGCCTTCAGCTCGCCCTTGAGGACGTGGTAGACCTCCGTGCCCCAGCGCAGGGACTCGCCGTAGGTCTCCGCACCGATGGGGGCGAGGAAGTACTCCTGGAAGTCGATGCCGTTGTCGGCGTGCTCGCCGCCGTTGATGACGTTGAACAGCGGAACGGGCAGCACGTGCGCGTTCGGGCCGCCCAGGTAACGGAACAGCGGCAGGTCGGCCGCGTCGGCGGCCGCCTTCGCGACGGCCAGCGACACGCCGAGGATGGCGTTCGCGCCGCAGCGCGACTTGTTCTCGGTGCCGTCGGTGGCGATGAGGATCTCGTCGATGACGCGCTGCTCGCTCGCCTCCACGCCCTCGATCGCGGGGCCGAGCTCGTCGATGACGGCGTTGACGGCCTTCAGCACGCCCTTTCCGCCGTAGCGGCTCTTGTCGCCGTCGCGCAGCTCGTACGCCTCGAAGGCGCCGGTGGATGCGCCCGACGGGACGGCCGCGCGCTGGACGATGCCGTCGTCGAGCAGCACCTCCACCTCGACGGTCGGGTTGCCACGCGAATCCAGGATCTCGCGTGCGCCTACAGCCTCGATCAGTGCCACAGGGGACTCCTTGCTTGTGGAGGGTGAACCTTGGAGCGTCACGGGTGTGTCTCGGCTCCGTCCTTGAGTCTAGTGACCTGGATGTCGGGGCCACATGCGCGGCACCGGATCAAACGACCAGCGCGAGCGCGATCCCGTCCCAGCCCTTCGCGTCCAGCGTCTGCAGGGCCGTGGCCGTGAAGCGCGGGTCGTCGCGGAGCATCTGCAGCCCCGCCCGGACGCCCCGCACCTGAGGGCTGGGATCCTCGGCATCCGCCACCCGTCCCGCCCTCACCACGTTGTCGACCACGATGAGCGTCCCCGGCCGGCCCAGGCGCGCGGCCCAGTCGAGGTAGACGGTGTTGGACTCCTTGTCGGCGTCGATGAAGACGAGGTCGAAGGGAGCCTGATCCTCCAGCGTCGGCAGCACGTCGGCTCCGCGACCGACGCGGATGTCGACGCGCTCCCCCACCCCGGCGCGATCGATGCTGCGCCGTGCGACCTCGGCGTGGCGGGGTTCGGCCTCGATCGTCACGACCCGGCCGTCATCGGGGATGCCGCGCGCCAGCCAGATGGTCGAGTACCCGCCGAGCGTCCCGATCTCGAGCACACGGCGCGCTCCGCTGAGGCGTGCGAGCAGCCACAGCAGCTTGCCGCCCGTGGGCGCCACTTCGATCGCCGGCATGTCGGCGGCGCGCTGGGCCTGCACGGCCGCGTCGAGGCCGTCGTCGGCGTCGACGAGCGTGTCGACGAGGTAGCGGTCGACCTCATGCGCGGCCGCGAGGGAGAGCTCGGTCATGGCTCCACCCAACCGCCTCGGCGCGGCCGGGTCAACGCCCCGCGGCGCGCTCCGCCTCGGCGGCGAGCAGCGCCGCCCCGGTGCCGGCGTCGTCGACGGTGACCGTGAACACCCGCCGGTCGCGGCGCGTGACGCGTATTCCGGGTCCGGTGCGCAGCACGACGCCGAAGCCGCCGCCCGGGGCCCAGCGCAGCCCCCAGCCGCCGAACTCCCCCATGGGGCTGACCTCGACCACCTCCACGCGGTCGATCTCGGCGAGCGGGAGGTGGATCCGCGGGAAGCCGGTCGCGGAGTTGACGGTCAAGCCCGTCGCATCGACGCGCACGTGGAAGACCGCGGTCGCGGCGATGACCGCGGCCATCAGAACGATCAGCACGATGAGGATCGTCGCGGCCACCGCGCTGCCGCTGACGGCCACGGTGAGGATCGTGACGACGACCAGCAGCGCCAGGGCCGCACCGAGCACGATGAGACCGCCCCGCGCGAGACGGACGCTGCGCAGCCAGACGGCGCGCTCCCCGCTCGACAGGGGCGGGGAGATCGCCGCGGTCGTCGGAGTCGACACGACGCGCTCGTCGGGCTGGAGGAACCAGGCGAGGACGCCGACCGGGACGGCGACGACCGCCGCGACCAGCAGCCAGGGGAGGACGGACGGCCCGGCCGCGGCCTCCGCGACGCCCCGCTGCATCAGCACCGACGACGTGGTCAGGACCGCGGTGAACACGGCCGTCGCCCCGGCGAGGGCGCCCATCATCCGGTAGGCGGGGCCGCGGTCGCCGCGGCGCAGCCCGTTGAGCGCGGAGGCCGCGATCAGCAGGGGCACCCCGAGCCCGATCGCCGCGGTGGACAGCACCGCCACCGCGAGGGGGCCGTAGCCGTCCGGCCCTCCGTCGACGCCCCAGTGGATGGCGATCGGGTCGGGCAGGGAGGCGCGGGCCCCCAGCTGCAGCAGCACGGCGACGAGGGTGGCGACGACGGGGATCGCGACGGCGACGACGAGGAAGCGGGAGACGGCGCGCGGCCGCGGGGTGGTCATGGTGACTCCTCCGGATCGGATGTGTGGTGGATGAGCGCGGCCAGCGCCTGCGGCGACAGTCCGCGGGAGCGGGCGCGCGCGACGAGGTCGGTGATGTCGGGCTGGAGCTCGGCCAGGCGATCCGCCGCGGCCGTGACGACGGCGCCGCGACCGCGGTGCATCGAGACGAGACCCTCGTCGCGCAGCTGCTGATAGGCGTGCAGCACGGTGTGCAGGTTCACGTCGAGCGCGGCGGCGACCTCGCGCGCCGAGGGCAGGCGGTCCCCCGGGCGGAGACGGCGGGCGAGGGCGTCCGCGCGGACGGATGCCGCGATCTGCGCGAACAGCGGCACATCGCTCGTCGGATCGGTGCGGATCAGCATGCGGCCTCCGCATCCATTCTATGACAACTAGAACAGTTGGGAGGTCCGCGCGGCGACCGCCGCGGTCTCACTCCCGAGCCAACGCCCCCTCGGCGAGCGCGGCGACGATCTCGGGCACGAGCGCGTCCGCCGTGCGCCGATAGCCCAGGGCACTCGGGTGGAAGCGGTCCAGGCTGAACATGTCGTCCGGGTGCTCGACGAACATCGGGCCCACGGTGCGGCGCAACGAGACGACGCGGGCGCCGGCGCGGCGGGCCGCGGCCGCCTGCGCGTGGGCGAGCTGACGCGAGGCCTGCGCCCCCAGAGCGCGCAGCGGCTGCGGCACCGGACGCAGCGCCCCCAGGTCGGGACAGGTGCCGACGACGACGGCGGCGCCCGTCGCCCGCAGGCGCCGCACCGCCTCCTCGAGATCGGCGGCCGCCCCCGACACCGGCGTGCGGTGGGTCACGTCGTTGCCCCCGACGATGATGACCGCGGCATCCGGCCGGTAGCCGCCCGGGAGACGGTCGAGCTGGCGCGCGAGGTCCTGCGACTGCGCGCCGACCGTCGCGACCGTGCGCAGCTGCACAGGGCGTTGGAGGAACGCGGCGATGCCTTTGGCCAGCCGCGCGCCGAGCACGTCTTTGGCGCGGTCGGCCCCGAGCCCGGCAGCGATCGAGTCGCCGACGACCACCAGCTCGATCGGCTCCCCCGGCAACTTCGAGCGCCAGAGCCGATCGGCATCCAGAGCGATCTCGCCGAGCGGCTTGCCGATGCGGCGGCGCGCGATGGCCGCCTGCCGGGTCAGCACGCTCCGCGTGATCAGGGTCGCCGCCGCTGCCGAGACGACCACGGCGACCGCGGCGGCGCGCATCGCCACACGGCGTCGCGGCGCGCCGCTCCGGCCCGGTCGGGTGTTCACGTCGCCGATTCCACCCCGGCCAGGTGAACGGTCGGTGTCGGCGCGGCGCGCGATCAGCTCAGCGGCTTGACCTCGAGCGCCGCGGCCTCCTGCCCCGCCGCGACGGTCGCGAAGGAGGTGTAGCCGTCGGCGGCGGCCCGCTCCAGCAGCGCCTTGAGGTTCTTCGTGCGCTGCTCGAGACGCACCCGCGCCCCCTCCGCCACGAGTGCGGACTTGAGTGCGACCAGCTCCTCCACCGGCACGTCGCGGTCGTGCACGAGGACGACCGCGGTCGCGCCGCCCTCGTCGGACGCCTCCAACAGATCGACGATGCGCTCGAAGCCGATGGAGAAGCCGACCGCGGGCACCTGCTGGCCGAGGAATCGCCCGATCATCCCGTCGTAGCGACCGCCGCCGCCCAGGGAGTAGTCGACGCTCGGGTGGGCGAGCTCGAAGATCGTGCCGGTGTAGTACCCCATGCCGCGCACGAGGAACGGGTCGAACACCAGTGGGGCGTCCGCCCCGCCCTCGCCGGCGAGCCCCCGTGCGGCCGACACCGCGGAGCCGATCGCCACGAGATCGGCGACCACGTCGTCCGGTGCCCCGTCCGGAAGGGCCCCGCGGATCTGCCCCTCCCCGTACGGGCGGAACTCGCGCGTCTGCGGCCGGCGCAGGAAGGCCTCGAACGCATCGACGGCCGCAGCGGTCACGCCCCGTCCGCGCAGCTCGGCGGCGACACCGTCGGGGCCGATCTTGTCGAGCTTGTCGATCGTGATCAGCACGCCGGCACGCTCGGCGTCGGCGAAGCCGAAGCTGCCGAGCATCCAGTCGAGGGCGCGGCGGTCGTTGATGCGGATGCTGCCGCCGACCAGCCCGAGAGCGTCGAGGGTGTCGAGGCTCGCGACCAGCAGCTCCGCCTCGGCGCGCCCGGTCGCGTCGCCGATGATGTCGATGTCGCACTGCACGAACTGGCGGTAGCGCCCCTTCTGGGGACGCTCGGCGCGCCACACCGGTGCCATCTGGATCGAGCGGAAGACCGCCGGCAGCTCCGCGCGATGGGTCGCATAGAAGCGCGCGAGGGGCACCGTCAGGTCGTAGCGCAGGCCCAGGTCGCTGAGGGCGGCCGCGTCGTCGGCGCCGGCGCGGACGGCGTCGGCATCCAGCCCCCGCTTGAGGACATTGAAGGCGAGCTTCTCGTTGTCGCCGCCGATGCCCGCGTGCAGGCGGTCGTAGTCCTCCATGACGGGGGTCTCGATCTCGTCGAACCCGTGCGCACGGTAGCGCTCGCGGATGACGGCGAGCACGCGCTCGCGACGGGCCTTGTCGGCGGGGAGGAAGTCGCGCATGCCGCGCGGCGGGTTCACGGATGCCACGGGATCATTCTTCCAGGTCGGCTCCGGCGCCCCGCGCCTCGACCTGTCGGATGCCGCCCTCCAACGTGCGGACGGCGCCGCGCAACGCTCGCTCGGCGTCCCAGCCCCGTTCCCGCGCGAGCGCGACGAGCCCCAGCAGCGTCGCCCCGAGCTCCTCCTCGCTGCTGGGCGCCACCCCGTCCGCGAGCGGTGCGGACGGCGCACCGGGGAGCGCAGCGGCGCGACCGAGGACCTTCTGGGCCAGCGCGAGGGAGGGCATGTGCGCCGAGACGCCGTCGAGCACCGACCGCCGGTCGCGCTTCTCGGCGGCCTTCGCGGCGTTCCAGTGCACGAGCACCTCCTCAGGCGTGGTGGCCACGGCATCCCCGAAGACGTGGGGGTGGCGGCGCACCATCTTCTCCGCGAGGGCGTCGGCGACGTCGTCGATGTCGAACGGATCGTCCGGGTCTTCGGCGGCGACGGCGGCGTGGAACAGCACCTGCCAGAGCAGATCGCCGAGCTCCTCGCGCAGGTCGGCGCGCGTGCCGGCCTCGACCGCGTCGATCAGCTCGGCGGACTCCTCGACGAGGTAGGGCACGAGGTCGTCGTGGGTGATCTGCCGCGACCACACGCACCGCTCGCGGACGGCGCGCATCACGTCGGCGGCGCGGCGGAGCGCATCGCCCGACGGAGTGGACGACGCCGGGGACGACGCTGGCGATGCCGAAGGTGTCAGGAAATCGCCGGGACCCGGCGTCGGTGATGCCATGCCCGCCACGATACGAGGATCCCGGCCGCGACGAGCGAGATCGCGGAGCCCGCCAGCACGCCGAGGGTCGCCTGATCGCGGATGCCGGGGTCACCGGCGAACGCCAGCTCGCTCAGCAGCAGCGACACGGTGAACCCGATGCCGCCCAGCGCGCCCGCGGCGAGCAGGTCTCCCGCGGCCAGCCGCTCCGAGGGCGCGACGCGCAGGATCCGCTGCGCGAGGCCGCCGGCGAGGCCGATGCCGATGATCTTGCCGAGGGGCAGCGCGACGAGCACGCCCCAGAACGCCGGCGAGAGCTCCCCCGCCGACACTGCGGGGATGGTCACGAGCGCGGCGCACAGGGCGAACAGCGGGAGGATCAGGCCGTTGACCCACGGCTCGATCGCGTGGCGCGTGCGCATCGCCGGCTGCTGCGCCATCACGAGTCCCAGCACGACGCCGGCGATCGTGGCGTGGACGCCGGACTCGTGCACGGCGTACCACGTGCCGAGCGCCGACACGGCGAGACCCGCGATCGCGATCGGCCGCGCCCGGGTGTCGAGGAGTCGGCTGCAGACGGCGAAGACGACGACGAGCACGACCGCGAGCAGCAGCATGGCGGTGTCGACGTCGGAGGTGAACAGCACGGCGATGAACACGATGCCGACGATGTCGTCGAGGATCGCCAGCGCCAGGAGGAAGACCCGTACCGCGGGCGGAAGGCCACGGCCGAAGACGGCGAGCACACCCAGCGCGAACGCGATGTCGGTGGCCGTCGGGATGGGCCACCCGGCCGATGTCGCCGGCGTCCCGGCGATCGCCAGATACAGCGCGACCGGCACCAGCACGCCGCCGGCCGCGGCGATCGCCGGCAGCACGGCGCGCCGCGCGGAGGCGAGCTGCCCGCTCGTGAGCTCGAACTGCAGCTCCACCGCCGCGACGAAGAAGAACACGGCGAGCAGACCGTCCGAGATCCAGTGACGCACCGAGAGGTCCACGACGCCGGGGATGCCCAGGTGCGCATCGGCCACGGCGAACGCGGCATCGCGCAGCGGCGAGTTGGCCAGCACGAGGCCGGCGGCGGCGGCGAGGAGCAGCAGAACGGCGGGGAAACGCGCGGATCGCAGCAGGGACATGGGCACTCCGAGGGGTCGACGGACGGGAATCGCCGACCAGACTTCCCGGCACACCGGAATGCGGACTCCGAACGGGTCTCAGCCCCGGACTCTGCACGGTTTCACACCAGGCTGAATCATACCCCGTGACAAAGGTGAAACACCGTGCCATTAGCGTGGTGTCATGCGCGAACTCACCCGAACCGAAGCGATCGACCTCGTCGGCCGCGACGAGGCCGAGAACGAACTGCCCGAGCGCCTGCGCGCCGACGTGCGCATGCTCGGTGCGCTGCTCGGTCGCGTCCTGCGCGAGAGCGGCTCCCCCGGCCTGTACGACGACGTCGAGCGCCTGCGGCTCGCGACCATCGCCGCCTACACCGACGAGTCGCCGGAGGCGTTCGAGCGGGCCGCGACGATCGCGGAGTCCTTCTCCGTCGAGCGCGCCGACGAGGTCGCGCGCGCCTTCACGGTCTACTTCCACCTCGTCAACCTCGCGGAGGAGCACCAGCGGGTGCGCGTGCTGCGCGAACGCGACGGCCGTCCGGAGAAGGAGGATGCCGCCGACTCCGTCGCCGCCGCCTTCGTGCGCCTCGCCGCCGAGGTCGGCGACGACACCGCGCTGCAGCGCCTGCAGGACATGCGCTTCCACCCCGTGTTCACGGCGCACCCCACGGAGGCGCGTCGGCGCGCCGTGTCCACCAGCATCCGCCGTCTCGTGACGCTGCTGACCGAGCACGACGCCTCGCTGAACGGCGGCGCCGACGAGCGTCGGGCCGAACGCCGCATGCTCGAGGAGATCGACACGCTCTGGCGCACCGCGCCGCTGCGCGCCGAGAAGCCGACGCCCGTCGACGAGGTCCGCGCCATCATGGCCGTCTTCGACGAGACGCTCTACACCGCCGTCCCGCACGTCTACCGCCGCGTCGACGACGCGCTGCAGGGGCCCGCTGCCGGCGGACGCGCGCCGGTCGTGCGTCCCTTCGTGCGCCTGGGCACCTGGGTCGGCGGCGACCGCGACGGCAACCCCTTCGTCACCGCGGCGGTGACGAAGAAGGCGGCCGCGATCGGCGCAGAGCACATCCTGCTCGGCCTGGAGCGCTCGGCGGATCGCATCGCGAAGACCCTCACCCTCTCCGCCGACACGACACCGCCCAGCGACGAGCTCCTCGCACTCCTGCAGCGCCTCGCCGACGCCGACGAGGACGGCGCCGCGGATGCCGCCAAGCGCGCCGCCGTCGAGCCGCACAAGCGTGCGATGCTGCTCATCGCCCGCCGGATCACGGCGACCCGCGGGCGCGACGCCGATCTCGCCTACCGCGACCCCGAGGTGCTCCTGCGCGACCTGCGGATCGTGCAGCAGTCCCTCGTCGAGGCCGGCGCACCACGGCAGGCCTACGGCCACCTGCAGCAGCTGCTGTGGCAGGTGGAGACGTTCGGATTCCACCTGGCCGAGCTCGAGGTGCGCCAGCACTCCGCCGTCCACGCCAAGGTGCTCGCCGAGGCCGCCGGCGGCGAGCCGCTGAGCACCCAGGCCGAAGAGGTGCTCGAGGTGTTCCGCACGATCGCGCAGATCCAGCACCGGTACGGGCCGCGCGCCGCCGGGCGCTACATCGTGTCGTTCACGCAGTCCGCCGGCGACCTCGCCGCCGTCCACGAGCTGGCCCGCCTCGCGGTCGGCCCGGGGGGCACGCCGCCGGTGCTGGACGTGATCCCCCTCTTCGAGACGTTCGCCGACCTGCAGGCCGCCCCCGGCATCATGGCCGAGATCGTGGAGCACCCGCAGTTCGCGGCGCGGCTGGAGGCGACCGGCCGCCGCCTGGAGGTCATGCTCGGCTACTCCGACTCGTCCAAGGACGTCGGCCCGGTCGCGGCGAACCTCGCGCTGTACGAGGCTCAGGCCAAGATCGCCGCGTGGGCGAAGCAGACCGGCATCCACCTCACGCTCTTCCACGGGCGCGGCGGCGCGCTCGGACGCGGCGGCGGACCGGCGAACTCGGCGATCCTCGCCCAGCCCCCGCACTCGGTCGACGGCCGGTTCAAGCTCACCGAGCAGGGCGAGGTGATCTTCGCCCGCTACGGCGACACGAACATCGCGATGCGCCACATCGATCAGGTCGCGGCCGCCGTGCTCCTCGCCTCGGCGCCGTCGATCGAGAAGCGCAACAGCGCCGCCGCCGAGCGCTACGCCGAGGTCGCGGCGACGATGGATGCCGCATCGCGCGAGCGGTTCTTCTCGCTCGTGAAGGCCGACGGCTTCGCCTCCTGGTTCGCGACGGTGACCCCGATGGAGGAGATCGGGCTGCTCGCACTCGGCTCCCGCCCCGCCCGGCGCGGCCTGTCCGTCGAGTCGCTCGAAGACCTCCGCGCGATCCCGTGGGTGTTCGCCTGGTCGCAGGCGCGCATCAACCTCGCCGGGTGGTTCGGTCTGGGCTCCGCGCTCGAAGCCGTCGGCGACGTCGAGCTCCTGCGCCGCGCCTACGCGGAGTGGCCGCTGCTGCGCACCGTCATCGACAACGTCGGCATGAGCCTCGCGAAGGCCGACGGGCGCATCGCCCGCCGTTATCTCGACCTGGGCGACCGTCCCGACCTCGCCGCACTCGTCGTCGACGAGCTGCAGCTGACCGGCGACTGGGTGGTCCGCATCGTCGGCGGGGACGAGCTGCTCGCCAACAAGCCGGTGCTGCAGCGGGCCGTCAAGATGCGCAGCCCGTACGTCGACGCGCTCTCGCTGCTGCAGTTGCGCGCCCTGCGCACGCTGCGCACCGGCGAGCACGACGAGGCGGATCTGCCGCAGTGGCAGCGACTGCTGCTGCTCAGCGTCTCCGGCGTCTCGGCCGGACTGCAGAACACGGGGTGAGCCGCCCCGCGCCCGTGACGCCGCGCGGGCTCAGTCCGCGCGGCGGTCGTCGGCGTGGCGCGCGAGCGCCGCGCCGTAGCGCTCGGTGAGCTGGATCATCAGATCGGGCGTGTCGCGGTCCACGCCGAAGACGAAGCCGGGGAAGTCCAGCTCCTTCTGCAGGGCCCAGATCTCCTCGTGACGGTCGGGCGACAGCATCCGTGCGGGATCGCCTACCGCCACCCACCCGATCGGCACGACCGACTCCGGGGGCAGCGCGGTGCGCACGTGCACGATGGCGCCGATGCGCACCTCCGACCGGTCGCCGATGCGCGCGCCGTTGAACACGCGCGTGCCGGTGGCGAGGAACACCTCGTCGCCCACGGTCGCCCCCGAGATGCTGGCGGTCGGCCCGACGAGGACGTGGGAGCCGATGTGGACGGGGTGCACTGCGCTGGCGCGGATGAGCGCGTTCTCCATGACGATCACGTGCGTGCCGAGCGTGATCGGGCCGCCCTCGGCGGTCAGCACGGCGCCGTGGAGGATCTGGCATCCCGCGCCGATCTCCACGTCCCCCGAGATCACCGCCGTCGGGGCGACCACGGCGTCGGGGTGGATGCGGGGCCGGGCCCCGAGGTGTTCGAACTGCATGATCGACCTCCCGACCTCACCCTAGGGCGCCGCCGCCGAGCCGTCGAGGCTCTGTCGGAGCCCCATTAGGGTGGGACAGGCCGAACCACCCGGGACTGCGGCCGGAAAGCTCCACCGTGACAGAAACCCTCACCTCCCTGCCCTCTTCCGTCGCCGCCGTCTTCGACGCCGTGGTCGACCGCAACCCGAACGAGCCCGAGTTCCAGCAGGCCGTGCACGAGGTCGTGAACTCGATCGCGCCGGTCATCGAGAGCCGCCCGGAGTTCGCCGCGGCCGGAGTCCTCGAGCGCATGGTCGAGCCGGAGCGACAGATCATGTTCCGTGTGCCCTGGGTCGACGACCAGGGGCGGGTCCGCGTGAATCGCGGCTTCCGCGTGCAGTTCTCCTCGGTGCTGGGCCCCTACAAGGGCGGCCTGCGGTTCCACCCGAGCGTGAACCTGTCGATCGTCAAGTTCCTCGGCTTCGAGCAGATCTTCAAGAACGCGCTCACCGGTCAGGGCATCGGCGGCGCCAAGGGCGGCAGCGACTTCGATCCCCGCGGGCGCTCGGATGCCGAGATCATGCGGTTCTGCCAGGCCTTCATGAACGAGTTGTACCGGCATCTCGGCGAGCACACCGACGTCCCCGCCGGCGACATCGGCGTCGGGGGCCGCGAGATCGGCTACCTGTTCGGGCAGTACCGCAAGATCACCAACCGTCACGAGTCGGGCATGTTCACCGGCAAGGGCGTGCAGTGGGGCGGGGCGGAGGTGCGCACGGAGGCCACCGGCTACGGCGCCGTCTTCTTCGCGGAGGAGATGCTCGCGGTGCGCGGACGGTCGATGTCGGGTCGCCGGGTCGGTGTCTCCGGCTCGGGCAACGTCGCGATCTATGCGATCGAGAAGGCGCATCAGCTCGGGGCGATTCCGGTGACGGCGTCCGACTCGTCGGGGTATGTGGTCGACGACGAGGGCATCGACGTGGGCCTGCTCCGTCAGGTGAAGGAGGTCGAGCGGGCACGGATCTCGACGTACGCCGACCGCCGCGCCTCCGCGCGCTTCGTCGAGGGCGCCCGCCCGTGGGAGGTCGCCGTCGACATCGCGATCCCCGCCGCGACGCAGAACGAGCTCGACGAGACGGACGCGCGGGCGCTGCTGGGAAACGGCGTCGGCGCCGTGTCGGAGGGCGCGAACATGCCCTGCACCCCCGCGGCCGTCGCCGCCTTCCAGTCGGCCGGTGTGCTCTTCGGCCCGGGCAAGGCGGCCAACGCCGGGGGTGTCGCGACCTCGGCGCTCGAGATGAGCCAGAACGCCGCGCGGCAGCGCTGGAGCTTCGAGGACAGTGAGCGGAAGCTCCGCGCCATCGTCCGCGACATCCACCGCGCCGCGTTCGACGCCGCCGAGCGACACGGGCGCGACGGGGACTACGTCGCGGGCGCCAACATCGCCGGGTTCGAACGCGTCGCCCAGGCGATGCTGGCGCAGGGAGTGATCTGACGGCCGTGTCGTCCGGAGCCGGCTCCCCCGCCCCCGCCACCGTCTCGACGCTGACCCTGTCGACGTTCGTCGTCGGCTCGATGGTCGGCGCCGGGGTCTTCTCGCTGCCGGGCACCTTCGCGGCGCAGACGGGGGTGGTGGGCTCCCTCGTCGCGTGGGCGGTGGCGGGCACCGGCATGCTCCTGCTGGCGCTCGTCTTCCAGCGGCTGGCCGCGCGCCGGCCGGAGTTGGATGCCGGCGTGTACTCGTACGCGCGGGCCGGGTTCGGCCGCTACCTCGGCTTCCTGTCCGCGTTCGGCTACTGGGCGAGCGCCTGCGCGGGGAACGTCTTCTACTGGGTGTTCATCATGTCGACGGTGGGCGCGGTGCTGCCCGCCGTCGCCGGGGGCGACACGCCCGTGGCCGTCGCGGTGTCGTCCGCGGGATTGTGGACCTTCTTCCTGCTCGTGCGTCGCGGTACGCGTGAGGCGGCCGCGGTGAATCGCATCGTCAGCGTCGCGAAGGTGCTGCCGATCGTCGTGTTCGTGTTCCTGTGTCTGTTCGCGTTCGATCCGGCGGTGTTCGCCGCGAACCTGTCCGGCCCCGGCGACGTCCCGCTCTACGATCAGGTGCGCGGCACCCTGCTCGTCACGGTATTCGCCTTCATCGGCGTCGAGGGCGCGAGCGCGTACTCGCGGCACGCACGCCGCCGCCGCGACATCGGGCGCGCGACCGTGCTCGGATTCCTCAGCGTGCTCGCGATCTTCCTGTCGGTGACGATCGTGTCCTTCGGCATCCTCCCGCGCGAGCGCATCGCGCAGCTGGCCCAGCCGTCGATGGCCGGGGTGCTCGCCGAGGTCGTCGGACCGTGGGGTGCGGGCTTCGTCGGCGTGGCGCTCATCGTGGCGGTGCTCGGGGCGTACCTGTCGTGGACGCTGATGGCGGCGGAGGTGCTGCTGGTCGCGGCGCGCGACGGCGACCTGCCCCCGGTGTTCGCCCGCACCAACGCCCGTGACGTGCCGGTCGGAGCCCTGACGATGTCGACGCTGCTCGTGCAGGCACTGCTGATCGTGGTGCTCTTCTCCACGAACGCGTTCGACGTCGCGCTCAGCCTGACCAGCGCGTTCGCGCTCATCCCCTACGTCCTCACGGCGGGGTACGGGCTGCGTGTGGCTCTCGCCGATGCCCGCTCCGACGGCTCGCGCGCGGTCGCCGGCGCCCTCGTCGTGGCCGCCTGCGCCACCGCCTACACCCTGTTCCTGCTCGCCGCGGCGGGAGGCCAGTACCTGCTGCTCGCGATGCTGGTCCTCGTGCCCGGCACGCTGCTGTTCGCCCTCGCGCGGCGCCGTCGCGGCGACCGCGTCTTCCAGCGCGGCGAGTGGGTCGTCTTCGCCGTCGCCGTCGCCGCGGCTCTCGCGGCGGCCGTCCTGCTGTCCGTGGGGGCGATCGAGATCTGAGCGCCCCGGGCTCAGGCCTCGACGGCCTCGGCGACCGGCAGCGGGTAGAGCTGGTCGATGAGCTGGCCGACCCAGGCGATCAGATCACCGTCGGCCAGTGGCTCCCCCGCCGCCGTCGGCAGCGGCACGACCATCGCCTCGCCGCCGGCGAGGACCTTCGACTTCGGGTAGAGGCGCTGCAGCCGCACCCGCAGCGAGTCGGAGGCCGGCGCCGGCACGACCCGCAGGTTCGGCCCCATCGCGACGACGTCGCTGAGGCCCGCGACGGCGGCACGGCGGCGCAGCCGGGCGATCGCGACGAGACCGTCGACCTCGCGCGGCGGCGTGCCGTAGCGGTCGGTGAGCTCCTCGATCACGAGATCGATGGGGTCGCTGGAGGCTCCGGCATCCCCGCCGCGCGTACGGGCGTCGGGCGAGGCGGCGGCCGAGAGCTTCTGGTAGGCCTCCAGGCGCAGACGCTCGCTGTCGATGTAGCTCTCCGGCAGGCGGGCGTCGATGGGAAGCTCCAGGCGCAGCTCGGTCGGCCCCTCCACGTCGTCGCCGCGGAACGTCGCGACGGCCTCGCCGATCATGCGCAGGTACAGGTCGAAGCCGACGCCGGCGATGTGGCCGGCCTGCTCGGCGCCGAGGAGATTGCCCGCGCCGCGCAGCTCCAGGTCCTTGAGGGCGACCTGCATGCCGCTGCCGAGATCGTTGTTCACCGCGATGGTCTCGAGCCGATCGGCCGCGGTCTCCGAGAGAGGCTTCATCTCGTCGTAGAGGAAGTAGGCGTAGGCGCGCTCGCGTCCGCGACCGACGCGTCCGCGCAGCTGATGCAGCTGACTGAGGCCGTACTTGTCGGCGCGGTCGATGACGATCGTGTTCGCGTTGGAGATGTCCAGACCGGTCTCGATGATGGTCGTCGACACGAGCACGTCGAACCGGCGCTCCCAGAAGCCGTCGACGACCTCCTCCAGGGCGTGCTCACCCATCTGCCCGTGGGCGACCGCGATGCGCGCCTCCGGCACGAGCTCGGCGAGGTGGGCGGCGACCCGCTGGATCGACTGCACGCGGTTGTGCACGTAGAAGACCTGGCCTTCGCGCAGGAGCTCGCGACGGATCGCGGCGGCGATCTGCTTGTCGCTGCGCGGACCGACGTAGGACAGGATCGGATGCCGGTCCTCCGGCGGGGTCTGCAGCGTCGACATTTCGCGGATGCCGGTCACCGCCATCTCGAGCGTCCGCGGAATCGGCGTCGCGCTCATCGCCAGGATGTCGACGTTGGTCTTGAGCTTCTTCAGCGCATCCTTGTGCTCGACGCCGAAGCGCTGCTCCTCGTCGATGATCATGAGGCCGAGGTCTTTGAAGACGACCTTCTCGGTGAGGATGCGGTGGGTGCCGATGACCATGTCGATGCTGCCCTCGGTGAGCCCCGCGAGGATCTCGCGCGCCTCCTTGTCGGTCTGGAAGCGCGACAGCGCCCGCACCTTCACGGGGAAGCCCGCGAACCGCTCGGTGAACGTGTCGAGGTGCTGCTTGACGAGCAGCGTCGTCGGCACGAGCATCGCGACCTGCTTGCCGTCCTGGATGGCCTTGAACGCCGCGCGGACCGCGACCTCGGTCTTGCCGAAGCCGACATCGCCGGACAGCAGTCGGTCCATCGGGATCGGCCGCTCCATGTCGGCCTTGATCTCCTCGATCGTCTGCAGCTGATCGGGGGTCTCGGCGAAGGGGAACGCCTCCTCCAGCTCGCGCTGCCAGGGCGTGTCGGGACCGAACGCGTAGCCCTTGGCCGCCATCCGGGCGGAGTACAGCTTGACCAGCTCCACGGCGATGTCGCGGACGGCCTTGCGCGCCTTGCCCTTCGCGGCGGCCCAGTCGCTGCCACCCATCTTCGACAGCGTGGGCGCCTCGCCGCCGACGTACTTGCTGAGCAGGTCGAGCTGATCGGTGGGGACGAAGAGCTTGTCGCCGGGATGACCGCGCTTGGAGGGCGCGTACTCGAGCACGAGGTACTCGCGCGTCGTCTTCACGGCGTTGCGGCCGCCGCTGGACACCTCGCGCTGCACGAGCTCGACGAAGCGGCCGATGCCGTGGGTGGCGTGCACGACGATGTCGCCCGCCTTCAGCTGCAGCGGGTCGACGACGTTGCGGCGCCGCGATGCGAGCTTCTTGACGACGCGGCTGTCGGCACCGATGGTGCGCCCGTAGAACTCCGCCTCGGTGAGCACCGCCAGTCGGGCGTCGGGCTGCTCGAATCCGCTCTCGAGCGCCCCGAGCACGGCGACGGCCACGCCCGACTCGGGGGCTTCGGCCAGCGCGTCGACCGTGCGCGCCGCGATGCCGCGCTCGGCCAGCACGTCGCGCGCACGGTCGACGAGCCCGGCGCCGGAGGCCGCGATCACGACGCGCCAGCCGTCGGCGAGCAGGTCGCCCACGTGCGCCGTGGCGCCGTCGACGTTGCCCTGGAACGACGGCACCGCGGAGGCGGGGACGCGCACGACATCGGCCCGGTGCCCGCCGTCGATGCCCGCGAGGTCGGCCGCCGCGTCGGCGTCGCCCGAGTCGAACCCGCTCAGCGTCCACCACACACCGCCGCGCGCCGAGGTCGCCGCGCGCAGCTCGGGCAGGGCGAGGAAGTCGCCCGAGCCGAGATCGATCGGGGTGTCGGCGCCGGCGACGGCGGCGCTCCAGGCCGCCTCGAGGAACTCGCGGTTGGTCTCCCCCAGCGTCATCGCCCGACCCACCGCGCGCTCGGGATCGACCAGGGCCACCGCCGTCGCGGCGGGGAGATAGTCCACGAGCGGCACGACGGCGTCCGCGAGGGCCGGAAGGAGCGATTCCATCCCTTCGACCGGGATGCCCTCGCTCATCTTCTCGAGCATGCCGCGCAGGCCCGGGAACCGGTCGCGAAGACCCGCTGCGCGCTCGCGCACGGCCGGCGTCAGCAGCAGCTCACGGCTGGGCAGCAGGGTGACGGCCGCCACCTCGCCGGGCAACGAGCGCTGATCGGCGACCGAGAACGCGCGGATCTGGTCGACCTCGTCGCCGAAGAACTCGACGCGGTACGGGTGGTCGGCGGCGGGCGGGAACACGTCGAGGATGCCGCCGCGTACGGCGAACTCACCGCGCCGCGACACCATGTCGACCCGGTGGTACGCGAGGTCGACGAGCCGGCGCGTCACGCCGTCGAGGTCGTAGCCGCGACCCCCGGCCGACAGCTCGATCACGCCGGCGTCGGTCAGCCCTGCCGCGATCGGCTGCAGCGCGCTGCGCACCGAGGCGGTCACGATGAGGGGGTGGGAGCCGTCCCAGTGGTCGACGGCGCGCAGCACGGCGAGGCGCCGCCCGACGGTCTCCGGCGACGGGCTCAGCCGTTCGTGCGGCAGGGTCTCCCAGGCGGGGAAATGCAGCACCTCGGCATCCGGCAGGACGCTCGACAGCGCCGCGCCGAGCGCTTCGGCCCGCCGGCCGGTCGGCGCCACGGCGAGCAGGGCCGCCGGGTGTCCGGCGCGGCGGCGGCGCTCGACGAGTGCCGCGAGGACGGGCGCGTCGAGTCCCGCGACGAGCGAGAAGTCGGTGTCGGCGAGCGCGGACTCGACGGCTTCGCGGACCGTGTCCGCCTGGATGAGGGCGCGAACGATCCCGGAAACTGTCACCGGAAGAGTCTACGGCGCACCGCCGACACCGGACGCTGCGCGCCGCTCGCCGCGACGCCGCTCCGACACGCGCCGAGCGGCGGCTCTGCCTAGGATGAGCACGTGAGCGACAACCCGCAGCCCGCTGCGCCCCTCGAGCCCACCGCGCCGGCGGCCCCCTCCACGAGCGGCGGCTACGTCCAGCCCGCTCCCGGGGCGCCTCCCGTCTACGTCCCCCCGGCGGCCGTGCCCCACCCCGCGGCGCCCCCTCAGGCCGCCCCGTCTCCCGTCACCGCTGCGGGCGCGCCCGCGCCGAGCTCCGCGCCGGCACCCGCGCCGACGTACGGCGCCGCCCCGACCTACGGCGCTGCCCCGACCCACGGCACCGCCCCGACCTATGGCACCGCACCCGGGTATCCGGGCGCGGCGGCACCCGCCGCGTCGCCGTCACGCGCCCTCGGCACGATCGCGCTCATCATCGCGATCGTCGCCGTCGTCCTCGCGACGGTGCTGAGCACCGTCACCGCATTCGCCGCCGCCAGCGGGGCGGTCGCACACGCGGGGGTGTCTTCGACCGCGGCGCTGGAGAACCTCTCCGACGACCAGGTGCTGGCACTGCTCAGCCCCGTGCGCGGCCTCGTGCTCTGGGCCGAGATCGGCTTCTGGGCGGGGACCGTCCTGGGCCTGTGGGCCCTCGTGCAGGGCATCGTCGCGATCACGACGCGGCGCGGGCGCGGGCAGGGCATCGCCGCCGTCATCGTGGCCGCGGCCGGCCCGATCCTCTACGGCGTCGCCGTCACGGCCGCGGTCATCGTCGGTATCGTCGCCGCGACGCCCGTGTACTACTGAACCGCCCCGGTCCGAGAACGGACGCTCGGCCGCGCCCGCGAGATCAGGAGCGCGGTGCGTGGTGCTTCTGCTGCGCCGCGAGGAGGCCGTCCTCGACGAGCAGCTCCACCGCGTCGGCGGCGTCGGAGACGAGCACCGGCAGCGCGGCGCGCTCCGCGCTCGAGAACGGGTCGAGCACCCAGTCCGCGGGATCCTGTCTGCCGGGCGGGCGACCGATCCCCACCCGCACCCGCGGGAAGTCCGGCGTGCCGAGAGCCTTCGCGACGTCGCGGATGCCGTTGTGACCGCCGTGACCGCCCCCCGTCTTCAGCTTCACGGTGTCGAAGGGGATGTCGAGCTCATCGTGGACGAGGACGATCCGCTCCGCCGGGATGTCGTAGAACCGTGCCAGCTGGGAGACGGGACCGCCGGAGACGTTCATGAAGGAGTTCGGCGCCGCGAGCACGAGCTTCGCGCCGCCGGGGCGCAGCCAGGTCTCCGCGACCCGGGCCTGGGCCTTGTGCGCGCGCAGCGTCTCGGACCGGCGGGCGGCGAGCTCCGCGATCACCATCTGCCCGACGTTGTGCCGGGTGCTCTCGTACCGTGCGCCGGGGTTTCCCAGGCCGACCACGAGCCAGGTCTCGGGCATGTCCTCTCCTCCACTGATCGCGGGACGACGAAGCCCGCCCCACCAGTATCGGTGGCGGCGGGCTCCGGTCATGACGCGTCGATTACTCGGCGGCCTCTTCCGACTGCTCCTCGGCGACGGCCTCGTCGGCCGCCTCGATCTCGTCGGCCTCGGCGTTGGTCGCAGCCGGCACCGAGATGGCGACGATGAGCGTCTCCGGCTCGGTCACCAGCGACGCGCCCGCGGGCAGCTTCAGGTCGGCGGCGGTGATGTGGGTGCCGTCCTCGAGTCCCTCGACGTCGACCTCGACGTTCTCGGGGATGTGGGTGGCCTCGACCTCGAGCGACACCGTCGCGTTGTCGAGGTTGACGATCGTGCCCGCGAAGGGCTCGCCCAGCACGACGACGGGAACGTCGACCTGGACCTTCTCACCCTTCTTCACGACGAGCAGGTCGATGTGCTCGATGATCTGGTGCACGGGGTCCTTCTGGACGTCCTTGACCAGCGTGAGCTGCTGCGTGCCGTTCACGTCGAGCTCGAGCACCGCGTTGGCGCGGCGGATGAGCAGCGCGACCTGGTGGCCGGGCAGGGCGACGTGCACCGGGTCGGTGCCGTGGCCGTAGATGACGGCGGGGATCTGGCCGGCGGCGCGCAGGCGGCGGGCGAAGCCCTTGCCGAAGTTCTCGCGAAGCTCGGCGATGACCTTGGTGTCGGTCTCGGTCGACATGATGGATTCTCCTTGCGGGCTGTGGCGCCCTGGTCTGGGTCTGGGTCTCGACTCGAACGTGTGCACGTGAGGAGAGCCCGCCCGGACTGTCGTCCGAGTCGCGTGGGCCCGCAACACCGCGTCGATCACGGATGCCGGTGCGAGTACGCGCGGCATCCCTCGCCGAGGGAGGACAGCAGTCTATCAGCGACCCCGCTAGCATGGAGACGGTGCCCGGATCGGGCGCTCTCGCGCGGCCCCGGCCCCGCTCACCCGTCTCTCACTCCGGAGGAACCCATGGACTACGGCTGGATGTCGCACGCACTCCTGTGGATCATCGGCCTGATGTCGGTGGGGGCGACGGTCGCCGTCATCGGGGCCCTCTTCACACTCGGCCGCTCCGGCTACCGCAAGGACTGATCCGGTACCGCCGCGCCGCGCCTCCGCCCGGGGCGGCGCATCTCACCGCGCCGTGAGCAGATCGGCGACCCGATCGACCACGGCCTGCAGATCGGTGCCCGCAGCCAGGCGGAAGCCCGCCTCGTCCTGAGTGAGGGGCTCGCCGACGCTCTGGCGGCCGACCAGTTCGACGAAGACGACGTCGCGCACGCGCGCGCGCACGGCGTCTCGGGCGACGCGGGTGAGGGGGCCCGTCGTCACCACGACCGCAGGCGCCTCCACGAGGACGAGACGAAGCGCATCCAGCCAGATCTCGGCATCCGACGCCGCCGGCGTCGATTCCCCGCGCCGACGCCGCCGGCGCGCGGGCGGCCGCAACTCGTCGCCGTCGATGTAGCGGGCACGCAGGCGCGCGGCGAGCGCTGCTCCGGTGAGCTCGACCGCGGCATCCGTCGACCCCATCAGTACGATCCGCGCCATCTCGACCTCCGTTCGGCATCCCGCGGCCCGCCGCCCCGTGCCCGCGACGCGCCTCGATTCGAGCGTATCGGGGCGACGGCCGGTGCACGCTCCCCCGCCGGGGCGCGTCGGCCGGCTACGGGTGCGGCGCCGCGTCCAGCAGCCCGCGGGCGCGGCCGGCAACCTCGATGATGCCCCCGACGTTGTCGACGGCGACGCCGTCCTCGTCGGCCTCCAGATGCTCGAGGGTCGCGAGCTGCGACTCCAGCAGCGCCACCGGCATGAAGTGCTGACGCGACCGCATGCGCCGATCCAGCTCCGCCCGCGACACCCGCAGCTCCACGAAACGGACGTCGGGAGCGGCGGCGCGGATGCGGTCGCGGTAGCGACGGGCCAGAGCGGAGCAGGCGATCACCAGTCCCGGCGACGCGGCCAGCCGCGCGCCCACGACATCGAGCCACGGCATCCGGTCGTCGTCGTCGAGGGGCACGCCCGACTCCATCTTGGCGACGTTCGCCGGCGGGTGCAGATCGTCGGCGTCCACGAAATCGACGCCGAAATCGACGGCCAGGGCGGCGCCGACGGCGGTCTTGCCCGACCCGCTCGGCCCCATCACCACGATCCGCGCTTCGCGGTGCACCATCGTCATCCCTCCGTCGCCCCGGCGCCCGTGAAGGCGACGACGACCTTCGCGCTCACAGCCGATCGGCGGGCGGTCTCGAACGCGGCGACCGCCTCGCGCGGCGAGAACTCGTGCGTGATCACACTCTCGACGGCGGGCTGCGCGTCCAGCAGCCCGATCGCCTCCTCCATCTCGTCCAGGAAGCGGAACGCCCCGCGCAGCGTCGCCTCCTTCGCCACGAGCGGGGCGAGGTTCACGGGGCGGGGCTCGTTCGGCAGCATCCCGATCTGCACGACCGTGCCGCGTCGGCGCACCGCCGCGATCGCCGTGCTCACCGCGGCGGCAGCCCCGGAGCACTCCAGGACCACGTCGTAGGCGTCGTCGGGGATCGCGTCGACGCCGACCCGCCGGACGCGATCCGCACCGACCGCGCTCGCGCGCTCCAGCGCCTCGGGGAGGAGATCCGACACCTCGACGCTCGCGGCCCCGCGGGCGCGAGCCGCCACCGCCGCCAGCAGGCCGATCGGCCCCGCGCCGCACACCAGCACGCGCGTGCCGGTCAGCGCCCCCGCCCGGGAGGCCCCGTGGAGCGCCACGGCCAACGGTTCGGCCAGGACCGCGCGACGCACGGGAAGCGTGTCCGGGAGCGGGCGCACCATCGACGCCTCGACAGTGACGTACGCGGCCATCGCCCCCTGGGTGTGCGGCGTCGTCGAGGCGCTGCCCAGGTACGAGCCGCCGGGCCAGAGATGCGGCGCCTCCGCGAGCGCGGGAGTGCGCTGCCCGAAGCGCGCGGGATGCACCGTCACCGGCGCCCCCTCGACCAGCGCCCCCGACGGGTCGTGGGCGACCCAGCCCGACACCTCGTGCCCGGGAACGAGCGGCTCGGTCACGACGAACGCGCCGTTCGCGCCGTCGAAGTAGTAGTGCAGGTCCGATCCGCAGATCCCGACGTACCCCACGCGCAGCAGCACCTGTCCGGGCGCGCAGGCGGGCAGCGGCCGGTCCTCGACCGTCAGCGCCTCGCGCCCGCTGATGACAACAGCATCCATCGTTCTCTTCTCTCGATCACACGACCGCGGTCATGCCGCCGTCGACGAACAGGTTCTGCCCGCTCACGAAGTCGCTCGCCGCGGAGGCCAGGAACACGAGCGGACCGCGCAGCTCCGACACCCGACCCCAGCGCCCCGCCGGCGTGCGCTGCGACACCCAGGCCGTGAACTCGGCGTCGGCCACGAGCGCCGCGTTCATCTCGGTCGCGAAGTAGCCCGGCGACAGCGTGTTGACCTGGATGCCGTGGCCGGCGAGGTCGGCGGCCATGCCCCGGGTGAGCTGGGCGATCCCGCCCTTGCTGGCCGAGTACGGGGCGATCGTCCGCCGGGCCAGGGCCGACTGCACGGAGGCGATGTTGATGATCTTGCCCGAGCCGCGCGCGATCATGCCGGGAGCCACGAAACGCGAGACGTAGAACGCGCTCGAGAGGTTCGTGGCGATCACGTCGTCCCAGTCCGACACCGAGAACTCGGCGAACGGGGCGCGGCGCTGGATGCCGGCGTTGTTGACCAGGATGTCGGGGACGCCGACGCGCGCCGTCAGCTCGGCGATCGCCGCTTCGACGGCCGCGGCATCCGTCACGTCGAAGACGACCGTCTCCGCGCGCGCGCCGGTCCGCTCGGCCAGCAGGTCGGCGCTGGCGTCGACCGTCGCGCGATCGCGGCCGTGCACCACGACCCGCGCCCCGGCATCGGCCAGGCCTGCGGCGAGACTCTGTCCGAGGCCGCGCGACGACCCGGTGACGAGGGCGAGCCGGCCGGTGAGGTCGAAGAGCTCAGACAAGGGACACCGCCCCGAAGATCACGAGGACGAAGGCGAAGCCGACGACCGATTCCAGCGCCTGCTGCACGGTCCAGGTCTTCAGCGTCGTCTTCACGTCCATGCCCATCAGCCTCCCGACGAGCCAGAAGCCCGAGTCGTTGACGTGGCCGGCGAAGACCGACCCGGCGGCCGTCGCCAGGACGACGCAGGCGACCTGCAGGGGGCTGAAGCCGGCGGCGAGGACCGCGGGCGAGACCAGGCCCGCGGCCGTGACCAGGGCCACCGTCGCCGAGCCCTGGGCGACGCGCAGGACGACCGCGATGAGGTAGGCGGCGAAGATGACCGGGATGCCGATCGAGGCGAGCGAGTCGGACAGCGCGGTGCCGATGCCGGAGGCCCGCAGCACGCCGCCGAACATGCCGCCGGCGCCGGTGATGAGCACGACGGAGCAGATGGGCCCGAGGGCGGAGTCGACGATCTTCTCGAGCGCCGTCCCGTGCACACCCCGGCGGGTGCCGAGCACGAACAGGGCGACGAGCACGGAGATGAGCAGGGCGATCTGGCTGGTGCCGATCAGGCGCAGCGCCTGCACCCAGACGAGCGTGCCGTCCACGACCCCGGCCGACACGAGCGCCGACATGCCCGTGTTGAGCAGGATCAGCACGAGCGGGATCGCGAGCACCCCGATGACGGTGCCCGCCTTGGGCGGGTTGGTCGGCTCGACGTCGCGGCCGCCGAAGAGGTCGACGATCGCCAGCGGGATGCGCTTGTCGGTGAACTTCGCCCACAGGTAGCCGGTGAGGTACCACGTCGGCAGCGCGACGACGAGACCGATGAGGAGGACGAGCCCGAGATTCGCTCCGTACGTCTCACTGGCCGTGATGGGCCCCGGGTGCGGCGGCACGAAGACGTGCATGACCGAGAACGCGGCGGCGGCGCTGATGCCGTAGAGCAGCATGTGCTTGCCGCCGATGCGTCGTCCGACGGCGAAGATCACCGGGAGCATCACGATGAGTCCCGCGTCGAAGAACATCGGGAATCCCATGATGAGCGAGGCCACGCCGAGGGCGAACGCGGCCCGTTTCTCACCGAAGACGGACACCATCTTCTCGGCCAGCACGCGCGCACCGCCCGAGGTCTCCACGAGCGCGCCCAGCATGGCGCCGAGACCCACGAGCAGCGCGACGGCGCCGACGGTGCCGCTGAAGCTGTCGATGAGCACCTTGCCCACGCTGTCGATCGGGATGCCGGTGACGAGCGCCGTGAGCAGCGAGACGAGCACGAGCACGAGGAAGGCGTGCATCCTCGCTCCGATGATGAGGACGAGGATCAGGGCGATCGCGCCGGCCGCGATGAGCAGCAGGGGCACGGCGCCCAGGGTCTGTGTCCAGTCTTGCATGGGGCTTCTCCGATGAATCGTCCATGCGCCGGGGTCGTTCCCGGCGGCGTCACCACGCTGACACAAAAGTAGTACTTATTGCAACCCATTGATCATACTTTTTCCCGGCGACCCCTCCTCCGAGGCGCACCCGCACCGGTAGCGTGGGCCGGGACAGAAGGACACCGATGCCCCCCACGACCCCGACCGCGTCGCACGCGCACATCGTCGAGACCCTCGGCCGCCGTATCGCCGGCGGCGAGCTCAGCCCCGGCACGGGCATGACCGTCGCAGCGTTGGAGCAGGAGTTCGCGGCCTCCCGCACCGTCGTGCGGGAAGCGGTGCGCGTGCTCGAGGCCCACGGGTTCCTGCGCTCCCGACGCCGGGTCGGCCTGGTCGTGCGCCCGCGGGAGGAATGGGACAGTCTCGATGCGAACGTCATCGAGTGGAGCCTCGACGGTCCGCGCCGCCGCGACGTGCTGGTCGAGCTGACCGAGCTGCGCATCGCCGTGGAGCCGATCGCCGCCCGGGTGGCGGCGGAGCGCGGCAGCGATGCCGACCGCGCGCGGCTCCTGGAGCTGGCCGTGCGGTTGAGCGAGCTCGGCGCCGAGGGACTCGGAGACTCCGACGAGTACCTCGAGGTCGACATCGCCTACCACTCGCTGCTGCTGCAGGCCGGCGGCAATCCGCTCTTCGGCAAGCTCAGCGCGCCGATCGCCGAGATCCTGCGCGGACGCGCCGTGCGCGGCCTCACCCCCGGCATGCCGCGCGTGGGGACGCTGGAAGCGCACGTGGCGACGGCCCGGGCGATCACCCTCCGCGACGGGGCGACGGCCGAGGCCTCGGCGCGCGAGCACCTCACGCTCGTCTCCCGCGAGGTCGCTCACCTCTGACCGGGACGCCGCCCTCACGCGGTCGGCGTCGTGAGGCGCACCGCGCCCACCACGACATCCATCCGCTGACCCGGTCTCACCTCGCCGGCACTGAACGGCGCCCCCATCATCACGACGTCGCCGGGGCCGAGCGGCGTCCACGACGCCACGTAGGCCAGGCAGTCGCGGATCGGGACCGGCAGGGCCGCGGCATCCGTCTCGGCGACCGCCGCGCCGTCGATCTCGAGACGCAGCGCGACGCGGTCGATGTCGGCCGCGGTGTCGATCCACGGGCCGAGCGGCGTGTACCCGATGCCCGACTTGGACTCGAAGTTGCGCACGTCCACCGTCGCACGATCGGGACTGGACAGATCGTTCACGGCCGTCACGCCCAGCACATAGCGCTCCGCCGTCTGCGCGGTGAGACCGGCGGTGTCGCGGCCGATCACGACCGCGATCTCGCCTTCCGCGACCGTACGGCCCGCGTCGCGGCGCAGGCGGACCGCGACGCCGGAGGCGACCACCGTGCGGGGGCTCTTCAGCCACGCCTGGACGGGCGCGACGTGATCGGGACCGTTCTGCGCGATGCCGACGAGCACCCCCGGGTCGGCCGGGGCCAGCAGCACGGCGTCCCCTCGCGGCGCGCCGGTGTCGACCGGGAGCGTCCCCGACGCGAAGGCCGCGAACGGCGAGCCGATCGGGACCGGACCGTCGGGACTCCACCGCACATCGACGATCTCCCCTCCGATGCGGGCGCGACCGATCAGCACGGGAACTCCCCCGCGAACTCCCCCGCGACCTCCCCCGGGCGCGCGGACCGCGTCACCAGCGGACCGTCCGGATCGTCACGGTCGTGGAGGACACGCCCTCCCCCGACTCGTCGCGCGACACCTTCACGGCGTCGTCCAGGCGCGTGAGGTCTCGCCGCAGCGTCTCCGGGACGAGGAAGGTGGAGGCCGTGGTGATGAGGGCCAGTGTCGCCATGTAGATGCCGAGGAGCACCCAGTTGCCGCCGCTGACGGCGATCAGGTAGGCACCCAGCACGCCGGCCAGGCCGCCCGCGAGCACCGCGGACAGCTCGCGCGCCATCGCGACGCCGAGGTAGCGGTGGCGGTTGCCGAACAGCTCGGGCAGCATCGCGCACTGCGGTCCGAGCATGACGTTCACCCCGAAGCCGATGCCGACGGCGATCACCGCGATGGCGATCGCGTGGTTGCCGAGGGTGAGCAGCCACCAGGCGGGGAAGGCGTACGCGAGCAGGAACAGCGAGCCCATCCGGTAGACGGTGCGCCGTCCCATCCGATCCGACAGGGCGCCCGACAGCGGGACGGTGAAGATGCCGATGAGCGAGCCCAGCGTGACGCCCCAGGTCAGCAGGCTCTTGTCGGCGTTGTGCCCGGCGACGGCGACGAAGAAGGTGAGCGCGAGGGTGTTGAACATGTACGAGCCGCCGTTCTCGGCCATCCGCAGACCGATGCCGACGATCACGCCGGGCAGGCCGTGGCCGAAGATCTCCCGCACCGGACGGTCGTTGATCTGCTCATGCTTCTCCAGCTCGACGAACGTCGGCGTCTCGCGAAGGCGCATGCGGATGAAGAGGGCGACGAGGATGAGGGCGAACGAGCACAGGAACGGGACGCGCCACCCCCACGTGAGCAGCTGGTCATCGGGCAGGAGGGTGATCAGACTGAAGACCACGGCGGCCAGCAGCGTGCCGGCCTGGATGCCGATGAAAGGCAGCGCCGAGAAGAAGCCGCGTCGGCGCACCGGGGCGTACTCCGCCATGAGCACGGTCGCGCCCGCCTGCTCGGCGCCGGCGCCGAAGCCCTGCAGAAGGCGCATGAGCACGAGGAGGGCCGGGGCCCACAGGCCGATCTGCGCATAGGTGGGCAGCAGCCCGATGGCGGTGGAGGCTCCGCCCATCAGGAGGATCGTGATGACGAGGACCCACTTGCGCCCGAGGCGGTCGCCGAGCACGCCGAAGAACAGGCCGCCGAACGGGCGGGCGACGAAGCCGACGCCGAAGGTCGCGAACGCCGCCACCGTCGCCATCGCCGGGTCGTCCTGCGAGAAGAAGAGCACGTTGAAGATCAGCGCGGTCGACAGCCCGTAGAGGGCGAAGTCGAAGTACTCGAGCGCGCTGCCGATGCTGGAGGCCAGCGTGGCCCGGCGAAGGTTCGCCGCGTACTCGGGGTCGTCGGCCGCACTCGCGGTGACGGGGGGTCGAAGCTCTGTCACTGCCATCTCCTTTGATCGGCACGGCTGGGCCGCGTGTGCGATCAGAGTATCAACCCAGTGGACATAGTTCAATATGTTGAACGCAGTCAGCGCGCAGAAGATCGCTTCCCGGGCCGGCGTGAGGTCGTCAGCCGCGACGTGCGGCCGCGCTGAACGGGTTCGTCAGCTGTCGCGCGACGTCGCGGAGCGCCGCGGCGACGGCGTCGACGTGCTCCGGCGTCGCCTCGGCGACGGGGATGCCGACACCGATCGCGAGCTGCGGGTCGCCCGGCGCCCACCCCTCGAGCGGGACGGCGACGCCCACGATGCCCGGGAACGACTCCTCGGCGTCGAGTGCCCACCCGCGCTCGCGCGCCTCGACGAGCCGGCTCAGCAGCCCCGCCAGATCGCGCGTCGAGTTCTGCGTCACCGGGGGGAAGACCGCGTCCCGCCCGACGAGGGCCGTCACCTCGGCATCCGTCAGCGTGGAGAGCATCGCCCGCCCCGTCGCACTGAGGGCCGCGGGCAGCCGCGAGCCCAACGGGGTCCCGATGCGCAGCGACCGCGACCCCTCGTGCCGGGCGATGTAGAGGGCGTCGGCACCGTCGAGGATCGCGATCTGCACGAGCTCGCCGGCGAGCACCGGCGAGGCGTCGCAGATGTCATAGAACTCCCGCACCTGGTTGAACTGCGCGGCGAAGGCGCCGCCCAGCTCGGCGGTGCGCAGTCCGAGGCGGTACCCCTGGGCACCGCGCTCGATCATGCGCGCCGCCTCCAGCGCGAGGCAGAGGTTCGCGGTCGACGATTTCGCCAGCCCCAGCCCCCCGGCGATCTCGGTGAGGTTGAGCGGTCGGCGCGCCTCGGCCAGAAGCTCCAGCAGGCGGATGCTGCGGGTCACGGCGGGCGCAGGGTCGCGTCCGGCGCGGTCATCGAGGTCGTCGCTCATGGTCCTCCTTCGCGCGGAGTCCGCCGGCACGCGCGGACGTCAGTAGAACTCGACCGTATCGACAACCGCGTGCATCGGCGCGCCATCGAGCAGCCGCGTCGCATCCGACGCGAACCGCCGCGCGATGCGCTCCTCCTCGCGACTGCTCAGTGCCGCCGTGTGGGGGCTCACCAGCACGCGCGGGTGCGACCAGAGCGGGGACTCGCGCGGAAGGGGCTCGACCTCGAACACGTCGAGAGCCGCGAAGGCGACCGTGCCGTCGTCGAGCGCTGCCAGCAGCGCACGCTCGTCGATGACGCTGCCGCGCCCGACGCTGGCCAGGAGGAGTCCGGGGCGCGCGGCGGCGAAGATGCGCGCGTCGATGAGGTGGTGCGTCTGCTCCGTTCCGGGAAGGGTGACGACGACGGCATCCGCCTGCGCCACCGCGTCGGCGAGCTCGTCGAGCGGCACGAGCCGATCGACGCCGGCGACGGGCTCTCCCGAGCGCGTCGTCCCCCAGACACGCGCACCGAGCGCGTGGAAGCGCTCCGCGCAGGCGGAGCCGATGCCCCCCAGCCCGACGACGAGCACGGTGAGCTCGTCCAGGTGGCGCATCTCCCAGCGCGCCGACGGCCATTCCCGCGCGGCCTGGTCGCGCTGCAGCCGCGGCAGGTCCTTCGCCCCGGCGAGGATGCCGAAGACGGCGAACTCGGCCAGCGCCGCACCGTGGACGCCCGCGGTGGTGCTGAAGACGATCCGCTCCAGCGCCTCGGGCGCCAGCTGCGCCGCGCGCACCTGCGCACCGCCGCCGGCGGCGGTGGTCATCACCCAGCGCAGACGCGGATTGGCGGCGACGGTGCGCGCCAGGGCCGCCGGCTCGACGTCGGGGATGCCGAACAGCGCGTCGGCCGAGTCCACCATGCGCTCGTAGCGCTCCTGCTGGGCCGGCGTGCGCCGGAAGGACGGATCGCCCGACCAGTCGGCCGGCCCGCGCATCGGGGGGACCAGCTCGTGATCGCGCACCAGCTGCACGCGCGGCTCGAGCGCTTCGATGAGGCGGCAGAGCTCCTCCCGCAGCGGCACGGCGGCGACGGCGCGCAGCGACGGGGCCGTCGGGGACCCCGCATCGGGGGACGGGGTGATCTCCATCGACGTGTCCGACATGCGTGATCCCTTCATCGGGTGGGCGTGATCACCACTCTATCGCACGTCCACTTTGTTGAACATTGTCCATCCTGTTGGACAGCCGCTATCGTGGCCTCCATGACCCTTCCTCTCGATGACGAGAACGTCCGCCTCGGCGTGATCGGTGTGGGCGCGATGGGAGCGCCGATGGCGCGTCGCCTGCTGCACGCCCGCGGATCCCTGAGCGTGTTCACGCGATCCCCGCGCCCCGACCTCGAGGCCGGCGGTGCCACGCTCGTCGCGACACCGCGCGAGCTCGCGGCCCGCAGCAACGCGATCCTCGTGATGCTCCCCGACCTCCCCGAGCTGGAAGCCGTCCTGGACGGCGAGGACGGGCTGCTCGCCGGCGCGGACGGACTGCTGCTGATGATCGGCTCGACCTCGTCGCCGACCGGCGTGCGCGCGCTCGCCGAGCGGCTCCATCGGACCAGCGGCGGGGCGGTCCGGGTCGTGGACTGTCCCGTCTCCGGCGGGGCGGACGGCGCGGAAGACGGCACCCTGTCCATCATGATCGGCGGCGCCGGCGACGACGCGGCCCGCGCGGCGGCGCTCCTGGCTCCGTGCGGGCGCGCCGTGCATCTCGGACCGCTGGGCGCCGGCGAGGTCGCCAAGGCGTGCAACCAGCTCGTCGTCGCGGCGACCATCACGGCGCTCGGCGAGGCGACCGAGCTCGCCGCGCGGTCGGGGCTGGATCTGGACGCCCTGTGGGCGCTCCTGTCCGGCGGCTACGCGGGCTCGAACCTCCTCACCAGCCGGCGGCACCGACTGGTATCCGGCGACGACTCCCCCTCCGGCGCCGCCAAATACATGGTGAAGGATCTCGGCTTCGCCGCCGACGTGGCCGGGGCCACCGGCATCCACCCCGCTCTGCTGCCCGCCCTGCGCGACATCTTCGACGAGATCGTCGCGGAGGGACTCGGCGACCGGGACATCTCGGTGACGCGTCGGCTCACCGCCCGTCGTCATGCTGCGCCGACGACCCCCGCGGCGGACTACGCTGACTTGTGAATCCCCGACTGATCCCTGAGGAGTTCGACGTGCCCGAACAGACCGCTGCCGAGACCACCACGCCCGTGTCGCCCACGGCCAACATCGGAGTCGTCGGGCTCGCGGTGATGGGCTCGAACCTCGCCCGCAACCTCGCCTCGCGCGAGGGCAACACCGTCGCCGTCTTCAACCGGTCGCGTTCCAAGACCGATGAGCTCGTCGCCGAGCACCCCGAAGCCGGCTTCGTGCCCGCCTTCTCCTACGAGGAGTTCGCCGCCAGCCTGCAGAAGCCGCGCACGGCGCTGATCATGGTCAAGGCCGGCGGCCCGACCGATGCGGTCATCGACGAGCTGATGAACGTCTTCGAGCCCGGCGACATCATCATCGACGGCGGCAACGCCCTGTTCACCGACACCATCCGTCGCGAGAAGGCCGTGCGCGAGCGCGGGTTCAACTTCGTCGGCATGGGCGTCTCGGGCGGTGAGGAGGGCGCCCTCCTCGGCCCGTCGCTCATGCCCGGCGGTCCCGACGAGGCGTGGGTCACGCTCGGCCCCATCCTCCGCTCCATCGCGGCGGTCGCCGAGGGCGAGCCGTGCGTCACCCACATCGGTCACGACGGCGCCGGCCACTTCGTGAAGATGGTGCACAACGGCATCGAGTACGCCGACATGCAGCTCATCGCCGAGGCCTACGACCTCATCCGTCGCGCGACCGGCAAGACCCCCGCCGAGATCGCCGACGTGTTCGCGCAGTGGAACACCGGCGAGCTCGAGAGCTACCTCATCGAGATCACGGCCGAGGTGCTGCGCCAGGTGGATGCCGAGACCGGTGCGCCGCTGGTGGATGTCATCCTCGACCAGGCCGGCGCCAAGGGCACCGGCGGCTGGACCGTGCAGACGGCGATCGACCTCGGTGTGCCCGTCTCGGGCATCGCCGAGGCGGTGTTCGCCCGGTCGCTGTCGAGCCACCCCGAGCAGCGCTCGATCTCCGGAGGCCTTCCGGGACCGGACGACGACGGCGCCGCGCCCCTGAGCGGCGCGGAGGCCGACGCGTTCATCGAGCAGGTGCGCCTGGCCCTCTACGCCTCGAAGATCGTCGCCTACTCGCAGGGCTTCGATGAGATCCGCGCCGGCGCCGCGCACTACGACTGGTCGATCGACCTCGGCGCGGTCAGCAAGATCTGGCGCGCCGGCTGCATCATCCGCGCCCAGTTCCTCAACCGCATCGCCGACGCCTACGCCGCCGAGCCCGACCTCGCGGTGCTCCTGACGGCGCCGTACTTCGTCGACGCGCTCACCCGCGCCCAGGATGCCTGGCGCACCATCGTGGCGCGGGCCGCCGCCGCCGGCATCCCGGCGCCGGCGTTCTCGTCGTCGCTCGCGTACTACGACGGCCTGCGCGCACAGCGTCTGCCGGCGGCGCTCATCCAGGGCCAGCGCGACTTCTTCGGAGCGCACACCTACAAGCGCATCGACAAGCCCGGCACCTTCCACACGCTGTGGTCCGGCGACCGCACCGAGGTCGAGGCCGAAGACACCCACTGAGGCGGGCGACGCGGCTGAGCGGGGCGTTTCGACCCGCTGCGCGCGCTCAACGACCGGGACGGCAACCACCGGTCGTTGAGCGCGCGGCGCAGCCGTGAGCCGAAACGCCTAGAGCCAGTCCTTCTTCTTGAAGACCACGTAGAGCCCCGCGCTCACGGCCGCCATCAGCCCGAGGGCGAACGGATACCCCCAGGGCCACGCCAGCTCCGGCATGTGCTGGAAGTTCATGCCGTAGATGCCGGCGACGAGCGTCGGCGCGAAGCCGATCGCCGCCCACGACGAGATCTTCTTGACCTGGTCGTTCTGCTCGATGCTCCGGCGCGTCATCTCGCTCATCTGATCGTTGCGACGCTGGTCGACGAGCGTCGCGTGGATCGTCAGCGCGTTGTCGAGGGTCTCGCGGAACGCCGCGACCCTCGCGTCGATGTACCGGGCCCGGTCGGCGAGCTCGCGGTAGCCGGGTGCCTCGCCGTTCGGCGTCCGAAGGGCGACGTAGTGCTCGAGTCGGTCCATGATGGCCGGCAGCGGCGCCGTCGCGTGTCGCAGGTCGATCACCTCGCGCTGCAGGGCGAAGATGCGCCGGGACACGCCCTCGTCCTCGCCGAACAGCTCCTCCTCGATCTCGTCGATGTCGTGCTCGATGCCGTCCATCACGTCGCGGTAGCCCCGGGTGACGTACTCGAAGGTCCCCCAGAGCACGCCCAGCGGTCCGCGCGCGGCGATGTCGGGATGCTCGTCGAGTAGCGCGCGCAGCCGGTCGACGTCGACCGCGCCGTCGCCGGAGATCACGACGAAGAAGTCGGCGCCCACGAAGAGGTCCACCTCTCGGCACTGCACCGTCTCGGTGGTGTCGTCGTACTGGGAGGGCTGGACGACGACGTACAGATGCTCGCCGAAGCGCTCCAGCTTCGACCGCTGATGCGTGCGGAGGGCCGTGGCGACGCCGAGGCGCTCCAGGTGGAGCACCTCGGCGAGCTCGTGCACGTCGTCGTCGGTCGGCGCGGTCAGCCCGATCCACAGCATCCCGCCGCGCCGGCGCGCCTCGGCGAGCGCCTCGGCCGGGGAGGCATCGATCGGGTGGGCGATGCCGCCGTCGTAGACGACGCACTGGGGCTGGGCCATGAGAGCCACCCTAGGCCCCGCCCCGGTGCGTCGCGCGTCAGCGGCTGATGTCGCGGACGGTCCCCTTCTCCAGGCGCAGCCGACGGCGTGCGCGCTTCGCGACCGCGGAGTCGTGCGTCACCATGACCAGGGTCAGCCCCTCCGCATTGAGCTGCTCGAGCACCACGAGGATCTCGTCGCGCATGTGCTCGTCGAGATTGCCCGTGGGCTCGTCCGCGAGCAGCACGCGGGGGCGCTTCGCGATGGCGCGCGCGATCGCGACGCGCTGCTGCTGGCCGCCCGACAGCTCACCCGGGCGGTGGGCGCCGCGGTCGGACAGCCCCACGTGGTCGAGCGCCTCGGCGACCCGCACGTCGCGCTCGGCCCGGTCGAGTCCGAGCGGTTCGAGGCCCATCGCGACGTTCTCCGCTGCGGTCAGCGTCGGGATGAGGTTGAACGCCTGGAACACGAAGCCGATCTCGTGCGCGCGCAGGCGCTCGAGGTCCGCGCCGGATGCCGAGGCCAGGTCGGTCTCGCCGATGACGACGCTCCCGGTGGTCGGCGTGTCGAGCGCCCCCAGCAGCTGCAGGAGGGTCGACTTCCCGCCCCCGGTCGGGCCCTGGATGGTCACGAACTCGCCGGTGGGGATCTCGAGGTCGACGCCCCGGAGCGCCTGGACCTCGCGCCCCTTCTGTCGGTAGGTCTTCGTGACGGCGGTCAGCCGGTAGGCGGGCGCGCCGGCGGGGTCGGCGGCGCTCCCGACGGTCGGGTCGATGAGGGTCATGTCGGAGCTCTCTTCGTTACGGGGGTCGGTGGGGTGGGATGCTGTGGCGTTCACGAGACGGCTCGCAGTGCCTCGGCGGGGCTCAGGCGGGCCGCGCGCCATCCGCCGAAGGCACCGGCGACGAGGCCGCCGGCCACGGCGAGGCCGAGTGCGAGCGCGATGATCCAGACCGAGAGGGGCGCGTGCAGGACGATGTCGGTGGCGGTCTGTGCGAGCTGACCGAACCCGCCCTGGCCTCCTCCCGGGGCCTGTCCCATGCCGCCGGGGCCTCGCCCGCCCGTCGTTGTCGCGGGCGTGGAGGAGATCGTGGGCGCGATGACGTTGATGATGACCACGCCGATCAAGCCGAGCACGACACCGGCGATACCGCCGATCAGCGCCTGCACCATCGACTCCCCCGCGACCTGGCCGACGACGCGCGAGTTGGACCAGCCGATCGCCTTGAGCGTTCCCAGCTCACGCGTACGACGCGAGATGCCGGAGATCGTGAACAGCACGGCCAGGGCGACGGCGACGGCGAGCACGATGATCGACAGCCACGTCCCGAGGCTCGTGATGAGCGAGCTCGCGCTCGTCAGGGAGCCGGAGACGGTCGAGGCGAGCTCGGACTGCGAGCTCACGGTCGCGTCCGGCAGCACGGCGGCCAGCGCCGTCTGCACGTCGGCGATGCGATCGCTGGAGGTCGCCTGGACGTACACCGTCGACACCACGTCGCCCGCGCCGGACAGCGTCTGGGCCACGTCGAGGGGGATGTAGACGTTCGCCGCCGTGTCGGCCGACGAGGAGGCGGACGCCACGATGCCGACGACCTCGAAGCTCGTGCCGCCGATGTCGATCGTGCCGCCGACGGCGACGTCCGCGGTCGCGGCGTAGGTGGCATCCAGCACCGCGACGTCGGAGCCGGCGTCGCTGGAGTCGAGGGCACGCCCGTCGCTCAGCGAGACCGCCGAGAGCGGTCCGACCGCCGTCGCGGACGGGTCGATGCCGAGCACCGTGAAGGAGTCGACGCCGAACGACCCGCCGCCGAAGCCGCCGCCGCCCTGGCCACCCTGGCCGCCCTGCCCCTGCTCGGGCATCGTCCCGGTGCCGTCGCCGGTGCCGGCGTCGGAGGGCGCCTGCGGCAGCTCGCCGCTGAAGGTCATGTTCGTCAGGCTGAGCGCACCCGTGGCGGCCGACACCCCGTCGACATCCGCCACCGTCTCCAGCACCGAGGCGTCCAGCGTGCTGCGTCCGAAGTCGGTGACCAGTCGCGACTGGCTGAGGGTCGTCGTGCCGTCGGTCCCGGTCTGACCGCCGCCCTCGCCGAAGTCGAAGCGGCCGCCGCTGCCGGGGCCGCCCGAGCCCGGCTCGGCCTGGGCGCCCGTGACGGTGAGGTCGGTGCCGACGCCGTACACCGACTGCAGCGCTTCGGCCTGCGCGTCCCGGATGCCCGCCGACAGCGCGTTGACCATGATCACCAGTGCGACGGCGACGGCGAGGCCGATGGCCACGATCGTCGTCTGCTTCTTCCGGCCGGACAGCTCGCGGCGCAGATATGTCCAATACATCGAGTCCCCTTCTGGCGCCCGCTGCGGTGTGCGCGGCCACGCCGACGCCTCGACGGTAAGAGGGGCGTCGATGTGCCGTCTCGGTCCGGGTTAGGCAGGAGCTATGAGTGCGGGCCGGCGATACACAGCAGGCTCATAGTGCTCGGCATAGGTTCCTCACAGGAGGGGCACGAGAATGAACCCATGACCGCTCTCGCCGCCGCTCCCACCCTCCACCGTCCCGACGGTTCGGCCCTCCGCGTGCTCGTCGTCGACGACGAGCAGATGCTCACCGACCTGCTGTCGATGGCGCTGCGGATGGAGGGCTGGGACGTCCGTACCGCCGGTTCCGGCTACGACGCGCTCTCCCAGGCACGCGAGTTCGACCCCGACGCGATGGTGCTCGACATCATGATGCCCGACCTGGACGGCATGTCGGTGCTGCAGCGGCTGCGGCACGCGGGCAACGACGTGCCCGTGCTCTTCCTCACCGCGAAGGATGCCGTGGCGGACCGCGTCGCGGGCCTCACCGCGGGCGGCGACGACTACGTGACCAAGCCCTTCAGCCTCGAAGAGGTGGTCGCACGTCTGCGCGGCCTCATGCGGCGAGCCGGCACGGCGACCGCCGGCACGGCCGACCCGATCCTCCGGGTGGGCGAGCTGACGCTCAACGAGGACTCGCACGAGGTCATGCGCGGCGACGCGGAGATCGAGCTGACCGCCACGGAGTTCGAGCTCCTGCGCTTCCTCATGCGCAACCAGCGGCGCGTCGTGTCGAAGGCGCAGATCCTCGACCGCGTCTGGAACTACGACTTCGGCGGTCGCTCGTCGGTCGTCGAGCTCTACATCTCCTACCTCCGCAAGAAGATCGACGCCGGACGCGAGCCGCTCATCCACACGGTCCGCGGCGTCGGCTACATGATCAAAGCCCCTCAGTGAGCGCCACGACCCCCTCATCCCCCGGGCGTCACGTGCGCCGGCGCTGGAGCCTGCAGACCCGCCTGATCACGGCCGTCGTCGGCATGGTGACCCTCATCCTCGCGATGATCGGCCTGGCCACGAGCGCGCTGCTCGGCAACATCCTGTCCGGTCAGCTCGACACCCAGGTGCGCGACGCCGCCGGCAGCGTGAGTGCGCAGCTGGTCGGTCCGCACTCCGACTACGGCTCGGTCGAGACGGCGCTGAGCGTCCTCCAGGACGCCCGCGTGCGCACCCCCGGCGTCCTGCTGGTCGTGCGCTCCCCCACTGCCCTCGACGGCGCCTACCTCGACGGCAACACCGTCAACCAGCTCACCGACGCCCAGGTGCAGCAGATCGTGACCGCCTTCGACACCTCTCCCGCGACGACCGCCACCGTCGACGACCTCGGCGCCTACCGGCTGTTCACCACCCGCGCCGGCAACAACTACGTCATCGCCGTCGGGCTGCCGCTGTCGTCCATCAGCTCGACGATCGCCCAGATCCTCACGACCGTCGCCCTGGTCACGACGGGCGGCCTGCTCCTGCTGGCGGCGGTCATCGCGATCGTGATCCGACACTCGCTGCGACCGCTGCGCGCCGTCGCGGCGACCGCCACCCGGGTGGCGGCCCAGCGACTGGACTCGGGCGACGTGACCATCACGGAGCGCGTCCCGGCGACCGAGGCCGATGCGAGCGACGAGATCGGTCGGGTCGGCGCGGCGTTGAACTCGCTGCTCGATCACGTCGACGTCTCGCTGACCGCGCGCCAGCGCAACGAGGAGCGCATGCGCGCCTTCGTCGCCGACGCGAGCCATGAGCTGCGCACCCCGCTCGCCGCTATCCGCGGGTACTCCGAGCTGTCGCTGCGCTCTCTGCGGACGGTCCAGGCGGCCGGCGACGCCGCGACCGCGACGCAGGTCGCCGTCAGCGCCGAACAGTCGGAGCACAGCCTGGAGCGCATCCAGTCGGCGTCTCTGCGGATGACGGCCCTGGTCGAGGATCTCCTGCTGCTCGCGCGCCTGGACGAGGGCAAGGAGCTCGTCTACGGCGCGGTCGATCTGACACGTGTCGTGCTGGACGGCGTCGCCGACGCGCAGGTGGCCGGTCCCGAGCACCAGTGGCAGCTCGATGCCACGGAGGAACCCGTGGTCGTCGCCGGCGACGCCATGCGCCTGCACCAGGTGATCGCGAACCTCCTGACCAACGCGCGCGTCCACACCCCCGCCGGCACCACCGTCACCGCATCCATCGCGCTCGTCGACGGCGAGGCCGTCGTGCAGGTCGCCGACGACGGCCCTGGCATCGCCCCGGAGATCGCGGGAGAGCTGTTCGAGAGGTTCTCGCGCGCCGACACCTCACGCGCCCGGCAGACGGGCGGGACGGGGCTGGGACTCTCGATCGCGCAGGCGATCGTGACGGCCCATCACGGCACGATCACGGTCGACAGCGTGCCGGGCCGGACGGTGTTCGAGGTGCGCCTGCCGGCGCGGCCCGCCACCCCCGGGGCGGAGGGCGCCTCGACCGCCGTCGACGCCGCCTGACGGCGACATCCGCGAGCGGCGGCCGGCATCCCGGTTCGCCTCCTCACGGTCACGACTGGTTGACTTAGTGCGTGGATCTCGAGCGGTGCCGTGCGGCTGATGTCGAGGCGCTGACGGCCTTCCTCACAGCGGTGGACCTCACGCTGAGCGGACTGGACGCACCGAGCGTGCGATTGTGGCTCGAACGCGACGGGACGGGTGCGATCGTCGGCAGCGTCGGCTACGAGATCAGCGGCGACGGCCGTCATGCGCTGATCCGCAGCGTCGCCGTCGGCCCGACGCGGCGTTCCCGTGGTCGCGGCACCGCGCTGGCGCGCTTCGCGCTCGAGCGTGCCGTCGCGGAGGGCGCCCGGAGGGCGTGGCTCTTCAGCCGCCGGTCGGGCCCGTTCTGGCAGAGCCTGGGCTTCGAGCCGACCGACCGCGACGAGCTCGTCGCGACGTTCGCGGACACCCATCAGGTGCGTATGTTCCAGCAGACCGGACGGCTGAGCCGAGAGGTCGCCTGGTCGCGCCCGCTCGCCGCGGGCTGACCCGCGCGCGGGCGGCTCACGTACCCGCCCGAGACGGGGCGGCCGGCTCGCGGCCGGGGCTCAGTAGCCGGAGAAGGCGTCCGTCGTCAGGGAGCGCGCCTTCTCGAGCGCGGGCGCGAGATCGGCGATGAGACGCGGCGGCCCCGAGATGTAGGCATGCCGCGCAGCGAGGTCGGGAACCACCTCGAGCAGGCCGTCGGCGTCGAGTCGGACGCCGCGTGCCCAGCGCCAGTGCGGCGGCAGGGTGGAGGGCTCGTTGCGCGTGAAGACGATCACGGGGATGCCGGCATCCTCCAGGTCGCTGCGGAACGCGAGCTCCTCGGCATCCGAGGCGACGTAGACGAAGACGACGTCGCGGTCCTCGCCGGACAGGCGCAGGTGACGCAGCTGGGACACGAACGGCGTCACGCCGATGCCCGCGGCGACCATCAGGACGGGGGCGGACGGCCGCGCCGGCAGGACGAAATCGCCCCAGACGCCGGTGACGGCGAGCCTCTGGCCGGGCTCGACGAGGGCGAGCGCCTTCTTGTAGCTGGACTGCGATCCCTCCCGCAGTGCGATGCGCACCTCCGGGAGCTCTTCGGGGGCGGAGACGATGCTGAACTCCCGCCGGGTGCCGCGCGCGTCGGGGCGCGGGTGCGGCACCTCGAGCTCGAGGTACTGCCCCGACACGAAGCGGAAGCGCCGCTCGGCACGGAACGAGAGCTCGCGCACCGTCGGCGTCAGCGCCACGCGGTCCTGGAACGTGAGGCGGACGGCCGTGCGGGCGGCGAAGGCGAACGCGAGGAGGTTGCCGATGAGCAGCGCGCGCTCCTGGCCGAGGCTGACGTCGCCGATGTCGATGGGCCAGCCGGCCAGCACGCCCACGAGCGCCGCCACGGCGAACTGCTGCCAGCGACGGGGCGGGAGGGTGAGCGGCTCGGACAGCATGAAGGCGCCGAGGAACAGGAACGGCGACGACCACAGGATGTTCCAGAAGACGGTGCCGGTGTCGAGGGCGAGTCCCGCCTGCTGATACTGCACCGATGTGCGCACGAACGCGACCGCGACCGCGATCAGCAGGAACAGCGTGATGATGCGCACCTTCTCGGTGCGCACGAGCACCACCAGTCCGAGCAGGATCACCGGGCCGGCGAGGAACGGGGATCCCACCCACCAGGCCGAGGCGCCGAGGTCCGGAAGCCAGACGCTGAGGATCGTGAGGACGGTGGCGCCGACGGCGGCCGGGTTGAAGATGTGTCGCCCCTGCCACACCAGAAGGTACTTGGATGCCGAGGCCACCACGCCCGCCACGACGACGCCCACGAGTCCCAGCGGCTCGACGGTGGGCCGGAGCACGAACAGCAGGATGAGCGCGGTGATGAGGGAAGACTCCCAGCGCCAGTCCTTGCCGAGGAAGCGGTGCGCGACGGCATCCGTGCCCGCACACGCCAGCGCGAGGACGGCGACGGTGGCCAGCAGCTCCCACGGCGACGGCCCCACCGCGCCGAACAACGACAGCACGAACGAGATCGCCGCGAGCACCGCCAGGGCGAGCACGACCAGTCGGTACATGGAGACGCGGCCGAGCACCGCGAGGGTGCGGTTCCAGGCGGCGGTCAGCGAGGTCATCACAGGAACAACTCTGCCTTACTGTCGGGCGACCACTCCACGCGGCCGTCGGTGGTCATGCGGACCCACGCGACGCCGTGGGCATGGGCGAAACGCGGTCCGCCATCGAAGAAGAGCGCGGTCGCCGCGGCATCCGCGGTCATCGCGTCGGGCGCCACCGCCCACGTGGCGGCGATCGTCCGCACCGGCTCCCCCGTGCGGGCGTCCAGGACGTGGTGCAGGCCGCCGCCGTCCGCACCCGGCCACGCGCGGCGCTGCGTCGCCGACGCGCACAGGGCCGCATCCATCACCTGCCACACGCCGATCGCACGCGCCGCGTCGAAGGGATGCTCCAGGGCGATGGTCTCGCTGCCGCGGAGGGCGATGTCGCCGCCCGCGTCGACCGTGACGTCTCCGTCGGTGCGGGGGGCGAGGGTCGCGAGCACCAGATCGACCAGGCGTCCCTTCCCGAGCGCCCCGACGTCGATCGTGGCGGCCTCCCGCAGCGTCAGGGTCCCGTCGGTCCACGTCAGCAGTTCCCGCCAGCGTGCCGGCGCCGACTGCGCGCCGCGATCGACGAGGCCGTAGCGGGCGTCGTATCCGCGGCGCGCGAGCGCGTCGCCCACGAGGGGGTTGACCGCCCCTTCGGTGGACTCGCTGAGTGCGCCGTACAGCTCGAGCATCGCGGCGGCGTCGGCGGGAGCCGGGATCGCGCCGGGCTCCGACGCGAGGGGCGCGATCCGCGCATCCGGACGGAACCGTGACCAGGTCCGGTCGAAGTCGTCGATGAGCGCGCTCACCGCGGTGCGGAGAGCCGGTGCGAGCGGCGCCGACGTGTCGATCCGCCACCGCGTGCCGATCGCCTCGAACTCCCACCGGGCCCGCTCGAGCATGTCGCCTCCGCGCGGCGGCGTCGCCGTCACGCCTTCGCTTCGGACTTGATCTCCGCGATGGCCGTGTTGAACCCGCCGCTCGTGAGCGACGATCCCGCGACGCGCGACACCGAGATCTCGTCGATGTTCTTGCCGACGACCTCGCTGCTGATCCCGCCGATGAACTGGCTCTGGTACTGCTCCGACTCGCGCTTGGTGGGGTTGCCCGACACCTCGACGCTCGTGATGACGTCGTCGGCCAGGGTGACGGTGACCGAGATGGTCTCGACGGACTCGGGGGTCGAGTAGGAGCCGTCCGCGGTGTACGTGCCGTCCTTATAGACGCTGGTGGACGCGGTCGACTCCGCCGCGGCGGTCGACGAGGGCGTCGCGGATGCCGTGGCGGCGGTCGTCTTCTCCGGCGTGGAGCTGGCCGTCGCGTCGGCCGTCGTCGTGGCCGAGCAGCCCGCGAGGGCGACCATGCCGAGGACGGACGCGGCGGCGGCGCCGGCGCGGACGGAACGGGGTACGGCGGTGGTGCGGATCATGATGGTCCTCCTTCTGTCGTGCCCTGCCGCTTCAGATGCACGGGGGCGCATCGCGGTGGCAGTTCCACGGTAGCGGGGGCCGGGTTGGCGTCTGCCAGGCGTTGCCTATGCATTCGCATTGAAAGACGCGCGCGCTCAGCGCACCGCCGCGACGTCCGGGCCCGACCGACGCCGCAGCGCCTTGAGCCCTTCCACCGCGAAGAACACCGCGACCGACATGCCGACCGGGAGGATCCAGCCCACCGCATCCAGGGGTTCGGAGCCGAACAGCCCATTGAGGAACGGCAGGTAGGTGTAGAGCACCTGGAGCACGATGAGAGCGAGCGCCGACCACCAGATGACCGGGTTGCCGCGCAGGACGTCCACCGTGAGGCTCGATCGCCCGAGGAAGCGGCAGTTGAGCAGGAACGCCAGCTGACCGAACGCGAGCATCGCGACGGCCTCCGTGCGCGCGACGTCGACGTCCGAGCCGCGCGCGAGCGAGAGGGCGAACACCGCGAGCGTCGCGCCGCCGATCAGCAGCGACACCGAGAGCACGAAACCGAGCTCTCGGGCCGACACGATGGATCCGCCCGTGGCGCGCGGCGGACGGGTCATGATCCCGCGCTCGGCCGGCTCGTAGGCGAGCGCGAGCGACAGGGTGACGGCGGTCACCATGTTCACCCACAGCACCTGGACGGGTGTCAGCGGGAGGGTCAGGCCGAACAGCACGGCGACGAGGATCACCAGCGACTGCGCGCCGTTGGTCGGCAGCAGGAAGACGACCGACTTGCGGAGGTTGTCGTAGATGCGCCGTCCCTCGGCGATGGCGCTGCGGATCGTCGCGAAGTTGTCGTCGGCCAGGACGATCTCGGCGGCCTCCTTCGTCGCCTCGGTGCCCTTGATGCCCATCGCGATGCCGACGTCGGCACGGGTGAGCGCGGGAGCGTCGTTGACGCCGTCGCCGGTCATCGCGACGACCTCGCCGTGCGACTGCAGGGCGCGGACGATACGGATCTTGTGCTCGGGACTCGTGCGGGCGAACACGTCGACCCCGCGCACGACGACCTTCAGCTGCTCCTGGCTGAGCGCCTCCAGCTCGGCGCCGGTCAGCACCGGGGCGTCCTCGTCGGCGACCAGACCCATCTCGCGGCTGATCGCACGGGCGGTGCCGGCGTGGTCACCGGTGATCATCTTCACGCGGATGCCGGCGGCATGGCAGTCGGCGATGGCGGCGATGGCCTCGGGACGCGGCGGGTCGACGATGCCCCACAGCCCGAGGAGCTCCAGGTCCTGGAGGTCGTCGACCTCGACAGTGGTGGCGCGGGTGGGCTTGCGTGCGGCGGCGAGCACGCGCAGGCCCTGCCCGCTGAGCTCGTCGACCGCCCGCTCCCAGAAGCCGCGGTCGAGCGGCTCCGAGCCGTCGGCCCCGCGCTGGGTCAGCGCGCGGTCCAGGAGGCGGTCGGGCGCGCCCTTGACCAGGATCGCGCGCGAGCCGTCAGCGCTCTCGTTGAGGGTCGCCATGAACTTGTGGGCCGAGTCGAAGGGCACGACGCCGATACGGCGCGTGCCGGCGGTGTCCACTCCCCCCTTCATCGCGACGACCTTCAGCGCGCCCTCGGTGGGCTCTCCGACCAGCGCCCAGCCGGCGGCGCCGGCCCGCTCGGCATCCGCTCCCGCGGAGACGCGCTCGAGGGATGCGTCGTTGCACAGGTCGGCGACGGCGAGGAGGGCCGCGAGATCGGCGCCGCCGGCCGGCGCGATGTCGCCGGCGGGGTCGTAGCCGAGGCCGGACACCTCGTAGCGTGCGACGGGCGTGACGATCGTGCGGACGGTCATCTCGTTCTTGGTGAGCGTGCCGGTCTTGTCGGAGCACACGGTGGTCACCGACCCGAGGGCCTCCACCGCGGGGAGCTTGCGCGTGATCGCGTGGCGCCGCGCCATCTGCTGCACGCCGATCGCCAGCGTGATGGTGACGAGGGCGGGCAGGCCCTCGGGGATCGCGGCGACGGCGAAGCCGATGGTCGCCGACACCAGCTCGGGCAGCGGCATCTGGTGGAGGTAGCGGCCGATGACCATCATCGTCAGCGCCATGCCCAGGATCACCAGCGTGAGCTTGCGGCCGAAGGCGTTCAGCTGGGTGGTGAGCGGCGTGTCGAGCGATCCGGCGTCGCCGACGAGCGCCTGGATCTTGCCGATCTCGGTGGACGAGCCCGTGCCCGTCACGATGCCGAGGCCCTGTCCGGCCGTCACGATGGTCCCGGAGAAGGCCATCGACGAGCGGTCGCCCACGCCGGCGTCGCCGGCGACGGGGGCGCGGTCCTTCGACGACGACACCGACTCGCCGGTCAGCGCCGCCTCGTCGATCCGCAGCTGGGTCGCCTCCGCCAGCCGCACGTCGGCGGGGACCTTGTCGCCCGGCATGAGTCGCACGAGATCGCCCGGCACGAGATCGGCCGCCGGCACCGTCGCCCACCGGCCGTCGCGACGCACGGTCGCATCGGACGAGAGCATGCCGCGGATGCCCGCCAAGGCCTTCTCGGCGCGCCCCTCCTGCACGTAGCCGATGACGGCGTTGATGATCGCGACCGCCATGATCACCCAGAAGTCCAGCCAGTCGCCCATCACCGCCTTGATGGCGGCGGCGGCGAGCAGGATGTAGATGAGGGTGTCGTTGAAATGCGACAGGAAACGGAGCCACGCGGGGGTCCGCTGGGGCTCGGGCAGGAGGTTCGGCCCGACGACATCGAGTCGCGACGTCGCTTCGGACGTGGTCAGGCCGGCATCGTCGACGCGCAGCGCGCGCCGCACCTCGTCGACCTCACGTGCGTGCGGGCCTGCGACGGTGAACTCGGCGTCGACGGTGGGAAGGGTCATAGCGCGATCCTAGAAGGTGCGCGCCCGACTCGCCGTCCGCGCGGCGGGGGAAAACACGGCGGATGCCGACTCAGGCAGCGCCGTCGAACATGCTCGTGACGGAGCCGTCCTCGAAGACCTCCTTGATCGCGCGCGCGAGCAGCGGGGCGATCGGCAGGATCGTCAGTCCCGGGAAACGCTTCTCGGGGGGCAGCGGGATCGTGTCGGTGACGACGACCTCGTCGATGGCGGCATCCTGCAGGCGCTGCGTGGCGGGGTCGCTGAACACGGCGTGCGTGGCGGCGACGATGACGCGCTCGGCGCCGTTCGCCTTGAGCGCCTGCGCGGCCTTCACGATCGTCCCGCCGGTGTCGATCATGTCGTCCACCAGCAGGCAGACGCGACCCTCGACATGTCCGACGATCTCGTTGACCGTCACCTGGTTGGCCACGTTCGGATCGCGCCGCTTGTGGATGATCGCCAGCGGCGCCCCCAGCGAGTCCGACCACTGGTCGGCGACGCGCACACGTCCCGTGTCGGGCGAGACGACGGTCAGCTTCTCGCGGTCCTCCGGCGACAGGCTCTTCTGGAAGTAGTCGAGCAGCACGGGCTTGGCGAACAGGTGGTCGACGGGACCGTCGAAGAAGCCCTGGATCTGCGCGGCGTGCAGGTCGACGCTCATGACCCGGTCGGCACCCGCCGTCTTCAGCAGGTCGGCGACGAGACGGGCGCTGATCGGCTCGCGGCCGCGTCCCTTCTTGTCCTGGCGCGAGTACGGATAGTAGGGCGCGACGACCGTGATGCGCTTGGCGGATGCCCGCTTGGCGGCATCCAGCATGATCAGCAGCTCCATGAGCCACTCGTTCACGGGAGGCCCGAAGGACTGGATGATGAACGCGTCGCATCCGCGGATCGACACCTCGAACCGCGTCAGGATCTCCCCCGACGCGAACGTGCGGTGCTCGGTCGGGACGAGCTCGGTGCCGAGGGCCGCGGCGACGTCGTGGGACAGGGTCGGGTGGGAGCTTCCGCTCGCGACGACCAGACGCTTCTTGGTCTTGGCGACGAGTCCCGGGGCGATCCCGCGCTCGACGTCCAGATCAACCGTGTGCTTCTTGCGCGCCATCGTCCGCTTCCTGTGCAGACCGGGACTGCGCGGCAGCTGCCGCCGCGGCCGTTCCCGGTCGGTGGTTCTCAACCCACCCCTCGACGTTGCGCTGAGGGGCAACGCTCAAGGCGAGGGCTCCGGGCGGGACATCCTTGCGGATCACCGCGCCGGCTCCGGTCTTGGCGCCGTCTCCGATCCTAACGGGCGCGACGAACACGTTGTGCGAGCCGGAGTGCACCTCGTCACCGATCTCGGTGCGGTGCTTGGCGATGTCGTCGTAGTTGGCCGTGATCGCGCCGGCGCCGAGGTTCACCCCGCGACCGATGGTCGTGTCGCCGATGTACGACAGGTGCGGCACCTTGCTGCCCTCGCCGATGGTGGAGTTCTTGGTCTCGACGAACGTGCCGATCTTGCCGCCGGCGGCCAGCACGGTGCCGGGTCGGAGGTAGGCGAAGGGGCCCACCGTGGCGCCCGCGCCGATCACGGCGAGCGTCGCGTCGGCGCGGCGCACGACCGCGTTCTCGCCGACCTCGCAGTCCTCCAGCGTCGTGTCCGGGCCGATCGTGGCGCCCGCGGCCACCGCCGTCGCCCGCAGGATGTGGGTGTTCGGCAGCACGGTGACGTCGGGGGCGAGGGTCGCCGTCACGTCGATCCACGTCGTCGCCGGGTCCTGGATGGTCGCGCCCTCGAGCTGCCAGCGGCGCACGGTGCGGGCGTTGAGCAGCCGCCCCGCCTCGGCGAGCTGGGCGCGATCGTTGACGCCGAGCGTGAGGGCGACGTCCGCCACGATCGAGGCGACCACCTGCTCCCCGGCGGCACGGGCGAGCCCGATGACGTCGGTGAGGTACTTCTCCCCCTGCGCGTTGTCGGTGCCCACGCCGGCCAGATGCCTGCGGAGGGCGGCGGAGCGGAAGACGTAGACGCCGGCGTTGATCTCGGTCACGGCCGCCTCGGCCGCCGTCGCGTCCTTCTGCTCGACGATGCGCTCGACGGTGCCGTCGGTCGCGCGGATGACGCGACCGTAGCCGGTCGCGTCGTCGAGCACCGCCGACAGCAGCGTCGCGCTGGCGCCCGAGTCGCGGTGATCGCGGACGAGGGCGCTGAGGGTCGGCGCGTCCAGCAGCGGGACGTCGCCCGAGAGCACCAGGACGTCGCCGTCGAAGGCCGGCACCGCGGCCAGCGCGACCTCGACCGCGCGGCCCGTCCCGGGCACCTCGTCCTGATCGACGACGACGACCTCGGGTGAGATGCCGGTGACGGCGTCGGCGACCAGGTCGCGCTCGTGCCGGACGACGACCAGCACGTGCGCGGCGGAGAGGTCGCGCGCCGTGTCGAGGACGTGGCCCACGAGCGGACGCCCGCCGATGCGATGCAGCACCTTCGGAAGCGCGGATCGCATGCGCGTCCCCTGCCCGGCGGCGAGGATCACGACGGCCAGGGACGCGTCCCACGTGTTCTCTGTCATGCTCCGCCGCCAGGATTCGAACCTGAACCTCACAGCTCCAAAGGCTGTCGTGCTGCCGTTACACTACGGCGGACCGCACCCCGCGAGACGGCGGGCATGCCGGTCCAGTCTGCCAGTCTCCGGCGCCGAAGACCGCATCGATCGGCCGTCAGGCGAGCATGAGGAAGAGCTTCTCCAGCTCCTCCGTCGTGAGGCCGTCCTCGATCTCGGCGGCGGCCGGATCGGCGAGGCATTCGCGCAGCGCGGTCGACACGATCGCGAAGCCCGCGCGGTCCAGCGCGTGGGAGACGGCCGCCAGCTGCGTGACGACGTCGCGACACGGCCGCCCCTCCTCCACGGCCGCGATCACGGCGTCCAGCTGCCCGCGGGCGCGGCGCAGCCGGTTGGCGATCTTGCGCTGGGCGGCGGGGTCGTGCGTCGAGGTCGCCATCAGCGCGAGAACAGTCGGGAGAAGAAGCCCGATCCGCTGTCGGTCTCGTGTCCGGCGCAGCGCTGCGCGGCGGGGACGTTGCGCATCACCTGGTCCACGTGCTGGCCGCAGCCGGCCCAGGTCGTCTTTCCGCAGGTGGTGCACGTCACGGCAGAGCACATGTGAGGTCTCCTCGTCTTTCGGTGTCGGTGTGGGGGGGGTTCAGACGGCGGTGCGATCGGTCACGAGCAGGGTGCCCGCGCGGTCGCCGAGGACGGCGCGGAGCGTCAGCATGCCGCCGGAGAGGGATGCCGAGTCGAACCCGGCCTGCGCGAGCACCCGATGCGCGATCGCGGAGCGCACGCCCGACTGGCACATCACGCGCACGGGGCGGCCGGCGGCGGCGTCGCGGACCTCGTCGAGGCGGGCCCGCAGCTGCGTGTGCGGGATCGCCAGGACGTCCGGCAGTCGGCCGGTGGCGAGCTCCGCGGGCGTCCGGACGTCGAGGACGAGCGCCGACGAGAGCACCTCCTCGAGCTCCTGCGCGTACCAGAGGCGGAGCGTGCCGGAGCGCACGTTCTCCCCCACCATGCCGAGCAGGTTCACGGGATCCTTCGCCGAACCGTACGGCGGCGCATAGGCCAGATCGAGATCGATGAGGTCCTCGACGCTCCACCCGGCACGGATGGCGGTGGCGAGCACGTCGATCCGCTTGTCGACGCCGTCGGCGCCGACGGCCTGCGCACCCATCAGACGACCGTCGTCGCGCCGGACGTGCGCGACGAGGTGGATCTGCGAGGCACCGGGGAAATAGCCGGCGTGCTGGCCCGGGTGCAGGTGCACGGTGTCGATCTCGACGTCCGCGGCCGCCAGTGCGGCACGGTTGGCGCCCGTCAGCGCGACCGTCTGCGCGCCGACGCGCACGATGGCGGTGCCGACCGGTCGTGGGATCGCGCGGGCCGTGTGCGGGCGGAGGATCGCATCGGCCACGAGGCGGCCCGCCCGGTTGGCGGGGCCGGCGAGGGCGACGGGGCGCACGGCTCCCGTCACGGCGTCGGCCACCGCGGTCGCATCGCCGACCGCATAGACGTCGGGCAGCGAGGTGCGGCCGTGGTCGTCGACGATCATCGCCCCGCGGACGCAGGCGACGCCGGCCTCTTCGAACACGGCGGTGTCGGGCCGGACCCCGACCGAGAGCACCACCAGATCGGCGTCGAGCCGCGATCCGTCGTCGAGGACGACGACGTCGGCGTCGACGCCCGACTCGATCGCCGTCGCGGCCGCACCGGCGCGCACCTCGATGCCGAGCGCGTGCAGCTCGGCGCTCACGAGGGTCGCGAGCTCCTCCTCCAGCGGAGGGAGGACGTGGGGCGCGAGCTCCACGACCGTGGTGTGGAGGCCCCTCTGGGCGAGCGCCTCCGCGGCCTCGACGCCGATGAAGCCGGCACCGAGCACGACCGCCCGGCGCGCACCGGCGGCGACGCGGTCGCGCAGCGCCACGGCATCCTCCACGGTGCGCAGCGTCCGCACGCGAGAGGAGTCGAGTCCGGCGATCGGCGGGCGCGCCGACTGCGCGCCCGGTGCGAGCACGAGGGCGTCGTAGGCGAGCGTGTCGACCCCGTCCGCGGTGACGACCGTCACGGTCTTGGCCGCGGCATCCAGGTGGGTCACGTCGTGTCCGGTGCGTACGTCCAGGGCCAGCGCGGCCTTCAGCGACGCGGGCGTCTGCACGAGCAGTGCAGACGGGTCGGCGATCTCGCCGCCCACGAGGTAGGGCAGACCGCAGTTGGCGAAGGAGACGTGCTCCCCGCGCTCGAGGACGACGATCTCGGCGGACTCGTCGAGCCTGCGCGCGCGTGCGGCGCAGCTCATCCCTCCCGCCACGCCTCCGACGATCACGATGCGCATCCGTGCTCCCCCTTCAGGTTCAGTTCTCGCCCGAATATACCCCCGGGGGTATAGCGCGCCAAATCGGGCGGATCGCCTCCCGCGATAATGGAGCCATGGCCACCGAACACGACGAAGTCGACCGGATCGTCGGCGCGTGGGGTGCCCAGCGTCCCGACCTCGACTTCTCGCCCCTCGAGGTGCTCTCCCGCGTCGACCGTCTGTCGCGCCACCTCGACCGGGCGCGACGTGAGGCGTTCCGCCGCAGCGACCTCGAGCCGTGGGAGTGGGACGTGCTGTCGGCCCTGCGCCGCGCGGGCGAGCCCTATCAGCTGAGCCCGAAGCAGCTGCTGCAGCAGACCCTCGTCTCCAGCGGGACGATGACCAACCGCATCGATCGGCTCGTGGGCCGCCGTCTCGTGCGCCGCGAAGCCGACCCGGCCGACGGCCGCAGCGTGCTCGTCACGATCACCGACGACGGGAAGACCCGCGTGGATGCCGCCATCACGCGTCTCGTCGACGCCGAAGCCCTGCTGCTCGGCGTGCTCTCCCGCGGCGACCGGGAACGCCTCGCCGCCCTGCTGCGCAAGCTCTCCCTCGGCTTCGACGCCTGACACAGGCTCGCGTTACGGTCGCCTCGAGCGCCCGAAACGGCGCCCCAGCGAGTTTCGGACGCCACGAGCGACCGAAACTCCTCCGTCGCGGGGCGTCAGCCGAGAAGCTCGGACAGCTCGAACCAGCGCTCCTCCAGCGCGGCGATCTCCGCCTCCAGCGCGCCGATCGCCCGCATCCGCTCCCCCAGGCCGACGTAGTCCGACTGATCGTGGTCGGCGAGTGCCGTGCGCGCGGCATCCACCTGGGACGTGAGCTTCTGGATGCGCCGCTCCGCGGCGGCCACCTCTTTCTGGGCTGCGCGCAGGTCGGCGCCGGCGAGGGCGGGACCGGACGCGGCGGCGCCGGATGCCGCGGGAGCGGCGGCCGGTGCGGACAGCTGCGCGGCGCGCAGGCGCAGGTACTCGTCGATGCCGCCGGGCAGGTGCCGGAGGCGCCCGTCCAGCACGGCGTACTGCTGGTCCGTGACGCGCTCGAGGAAGTACCGATCGTGGCTGACGACCAGCAGGGTCCCCGCCCACGAGTCCAGGAGATCCTCGATGGCGGCGAGCATGTCGGTGTCGAGGTCGTTCGTCGGCTCGTCGAGGATGAGCACGTTCGGCTGGTCGAGCAGGATCAGCAGCAGCTGCAGCCGGCGCTGCTGACCGCCGGAGAGATCCTTGACCGGCGTCGACAGTTGGGCGGAGCTGAAACCCATCCGCTCCAGGAGCTGGCCGGGCGTCAGCTCGGCGGCCTTCGAGCCCGTGCCGATCGTGTAGCTCGTGCGCAGGCCCGAGATCACGACCCGCACCGGGTCGTCCCGGTACTGGTTCAGCTCGTCCATCCGCTGGGTGAGCGTCGCGACCTTCACGGTCTTGCCGCGCTTGACCCGGCCGCTCGTGGGCTCGACCGTCCCGGCCACCAGGCCGAGGAGCGTCGACTTGCCGGCGCCGTTGACACCGAGGATGCCGGTGCGCTCGCCCGGCGCGATGCGCCACTCGACGTCGGTGAGCACCGGGTGCCCGTCGTACGCGACGCCGGCATCGAGCAGGTCGACGACGTCCTTGCCCAGGCGAGAGACGGCGAGGGACTGCAGCTGGACGGCGTCGCGGATCTCGGGGACGTCGGCGATCAAGGCGTTGGCCGCGTCGATGCGGAAGCGGGGCTTGCTCGTGCGCGCGGGCGCGCCGCGGCGCAGCCACGCGAGCTCCTTGCGGGCGAGGTTCTGCCGCCGCTGCTCGATGACCGCCGACTGGCGGTCGCGCTCGACGCGCTGCAGCACGTAGGCGGCGTAGCCGCCCTCGAACGGCTCGACGATGCGGTCGTGCACCTCCCACGTGCGGGTGCAGACCTCGTCGAGGAACCACCGGTCGTGGGTGACGACCAGCAGCGCCCCCGTCGAGGCGGACCAGCGGCGCTTGAGGTGCGCGGCGAGCCAGGCGACCGCCTCGACGTCGAGGTGGTTCGTGGGCTCGTCGAGGGCGAGGACGTCCCAGTCGCCGACGAGCAGTCGCGCGAGCGCCACGCGCCGGCGCTGCCCGCCCGAGAGACCGACCACGGGGCCGTCCCAGTCGAGGTCGCCGACCAGGCCTGAGATCACGTCGCGGACGCCGGCATCGCCCGCCCAGTCGTGCTCGGCGCGGTCGCCGACGACGCTCTGGGCGATCGTGAGGGCATCGTCGAGCGTGTCGCCCTGATCGAGCACGCCCACGCGCACCCCGCCGCGCACGGTGACGCGACCGGCATCCGGCTCCAGACGCCCCGCGAGCATCGCCATCAGACTCGACTTGCCGTCGCCGTTGCGGCCGACGATGCCGATGCGATCCCCCTCGTCGACGCCGAGAGAGACGCCGTCGAAGACGACCTTCGTGGGGAATTCCAGGTGGAGGCCCTCAGCCCCGAGCAGATGCGCCATATCCGCTCCAGGCTACGCGAGAGGTCCCGGCGGTCAGTACCAGAAGCTCAGCCGCGGCGGCACCGTGGAGGCGAACAGCCGTGCGAGCGCGGGGGCGTCGTCGGCGACCAGACGGCCCGCGCGCGCCAGCGTCACGGGCGAGACGCCGCCCAGCAGCAGCGCAGACAGCTCGGCCACCCCGAGCGTGACCGTCGGCACGCCGACCGGCGGCTCGTCGACGAGTTCCACCGCAGCGGTGCCGTCGGCATCCGTCGTCAGCAGGAAAACCCCGGAGGCGATGCCCAGCGGATCGGTGACGTCGAGCACGACCGTGTCGACGACGTCGTAGGTCCGCGCCGAGAGCGCCGCCGGCACGTCCAGGATGCGCGTGTAGTGATGGTCGCGCAGCGTCACCGTCACGGCGCGCTGGTCGGCGATCATCCACCACAGCGGCTCGTCGACCGACAGCTCGCTGGCCTCCACCGTGCCGATGAGGTCCATCGTGAGGAAGAAGCGCCAGAGGGCCGCGTACGCCTCGTCGCCGGCGGCGAGCAGCAGGCCGATCTCGACGGTGGATGCAGCGAAGTCGTGCTCGTTCTCGGTGACGCGGTACACGGCGACGCCCTCGACGTCGCCGGACGGCGAGCGGTACTGCACCGCCCGCAGCTGCTCGGCCTTCTCGACGTCCGCTCTCGTGCCGAAGAAGCGATCCCAGTGCCCGCCGGGCATGTCGATCTCACCGGGCGCGTGCACGCGGACCCGCTCGTGCAGCTCCGCGGCGATCTCCCGTCCCTGCGCACGCGTGACGAAGTCGATGCGTCCGGGGGCGTCGGGTCCGATCCACCGTGCGCGGCGCGCGTCGATCCGCCACTGCGCGGCCAGCGCCGCGGGGGCGAAGCCGAAGCGGCCGTAGATGGTCGACTCGCTGACGGTGAGGATCGCCACCGGAAGGCCCCGCTCGACGGCGGTGCGCAGCTCGCCCGCCATCACCGAGCGCAGGATGCCGCGGCGGCGATGGGTCGGGGCGACGGTCACGGAGCTGATCGCGCAGGCGGGCACCGCCCCGCCGGGGAGACTGAGCTCCGCGGCCCACGACGCGAAGGTCGCGACCGGCACCTCCGGCTGCGGCGCCGTCTCGTCGAAGACGCCGAGCTTGCGACGGTACGCCGAGCCGGCGAAGAACGCCTCGCGCTGCGTCTCGGTGCGTTCGCCGTCGAGGAACCCGCGCGAGACGGCCTCCAGCCACGGGTCGGTCTCGGTGCGCAGCGCGTCGTCGACCCGCCGCACGACGAGGTCGCGCGCGGCGAGCTCATCGACCAGGGTGCTGTCGAGCGAGGCGTCGTGGTGCGGGCGGTGACGATCGGTCATGGTGCTCTCCGTTCGAGGGGGTGTGCGAGATGGCGGCGCTCAGGCCGTGACGACGCGGGCGCCGGGCACGGGACCGTGCGCGTGCAGCACACGCGAACGGGCCGGCGCGGTGGCCGCGAGGTCGGCGGCGAGCTCGACGGCGGCGCGCTCGTCGGCCGCGAGGAAGGCGACCGTGGGCCCCGACCCCGAGACGATACCGGCCAGGGCGCCCGCCCGTCGTCCGGCGCGCAGGGTGTCGGCGAGTGCGGGCCGCAGTGACAGCGCGGCATCCTGGAGGTCGTTGCGGACGGCGACGGCGAGCGCCGCGGGGTCGCCCGCCCGCAGCGCCTGCAGCACCACGGGATCGGCCGACGGCACGCCGTGATCAGGGGCGATGTCGGGCAGGTCGCGCAGGCGGTCGAGCTCGCCGTAGACCGCCGGCGTCGACAGCCCGTCCGCACTGGTCACGAGCACCCAGTCGAAGCGCCCGCGGGCGAGCGCCGGCGCCAGCTCGTCGCCGCGGCCGGTTCCGATCGCCGTGCCGCCGAGGACCGCGAACGGCACGTCCGCGCCGAGGGGCGCACCGAGCTCCTGCAGCTCGAGCGTCGTCAGCCCGCCGCCCAGCAACTCGTTGACGGCGACGAGGGCGGCCGCGGCATCCGCCGACCCGCCCCCCATGCCGCCGGCGACGGGCACGCCCTTGTGGACGTCGAGGTGGATGCCGCCCTGCCAGCCCAGCCGCTCGGCGGCGCGCCGCGCCGCCCGGACGGCGAGGTTCGTGGCGTCGAGGGGGACGCCGGACACATCGAGGTCGCCCGTGACGGCGATCGTGAAGTCGTCGGCCACCCGCGCCCACACGTCCTCGTACACCGACACGGCCTGGTACACGGAGGCGACGTCGTGGTAGCCGTCGGGCTGGACGTCGCCGACGTCGAAGGCGATGTTGATCTTGCCGGGCGCGCGCGCGTGCACCCGGCGACCGGCCAGCCCGGCGATGGTCACGAAGCGTCCACCCAGATCTCTCCGATGCCGGCAGCGATCACGTCGATGCGCGCGAGCTCCTCGGCGTCGAAGGCGGGCCCGTCCAGCGCGGCGAGGTTCTCGTCGAGCTGCGCGGTCCGCGAGGCCCCGATGAGCGCCGAGGCCACGACACCGTCGCGCAGCACCCACTGCAGAGCCAGCTGCGCGAGGCTCTGCCCGCGCTCGCGGGCGATCACGTCGAGAGCGCGCAGGCCCTCCAGGGCGGAATCGGTCAGGCGACGCCCGGGCAGCGACGAACGGTCCTGGGAGCGGGTCGCGGTGCCGTCGCCGAGGTAGCGGTCGGTCAGCAGCCCCTGCGCGAGCGGGACGAACGCGATGGCGCCCATGCCCTCCTGCTGCAGCACGCCGGTCAGACCGTCTTCGATCCAACGGTTGAGGATCGAGTAGGCGGGCTGGTGGATGATCAGGGGCGTGCCGAGCGCACGCGCGACGGCGGCGGCCCGCGCGGTCTGCTCGGGCTCGTACGACGAGATGCCGACGTAGAGCGCCTTGCCCTGTCGCACGAGGGTGTCGAGCGCGGCGACCGTCTCCTCGATGGGCGTCACCGGGTCGAAGCGATGCGAGTAGAAGATGTCGACGTAGTCGAGCGACATCCGCGTGAGGGACTGCTCCGCGCTGGCCAGCAGATACTTGCGCGAGCCCCACTGCCCGTAGGGTCCGTCCCACATGTCGTAGCCGGCCTTGGACGAGATGATGAGCTCGTCGCGGTAGGGCCGGAAGTCCTCGCGCATCATGCGGCCGAAGTTCGTCTCCGCGCTGCCGTACGGCGGGCCGTAGTTGTTGGCGAGGTCGAAGTGGGTGATGCCGCGGTCGAAGGCGTGGCGCAGCAGCGCGCGCTGATTGTCGAACGGCACGTTGTCGCCGAAGTTCCACCACAGCCCCAGCGAGATCGCGGGGAGGTAGAGGCCGCTGGCGCCCACCTGTCGGTAGCCGGCGGAGGTGTAGCGGTCGGGGGCCGCGGTGTAGGGACGGTGCAGGTCGCCGCCGCGCGACGCGGCGAAACGCTCGGGGGTGTCGGTCACCCGTCCAGGCTATCGAGCGCAGGGCGCCGGCGGCGGCCGGTGGCCGAAACGCGGAGGAAACGACATGCGCGTACGCTGAAGGCTCCCCGGCGACGAAAGAAGGTCTGCGTGACACCACTGGAGGCACTCTCACCGCATCCGCACCCCTGGTCAGGTCTGCTCGCCCGCGACGACCTCCGATGGGTCGACGGTGTCCTCCACCTCGTGCACGACGACCTCACCCCCGAAATGGCCCGGACGGCCGACATCGGCCTCGTCGCCGACGCCCTCGCGGCCGCCGGCCTCGACCCGATGCTCGCGCAGGACGACCACGGCGGCGCGGTGATCGTCGTGGATGCCGCCGAAGGCCCGGCCGCCGTCCGCGCCCTGGCCGCGGCCGGCGCGGACGAACCGCTCTATGCCAAGCCCGCCGGCGCCGTCGCGCGCCTCGCGGTGGATCTGCCCCTCCCCGACCCGGACGACGTCTGGGGGATGCGTCTGTACCGCCCGCGCATCAGCGCCAACGGCTCGCTGCGCTACGGGACGGCGGAGTCGGTGCGCCTCGAGGCGTGGCGCCGAGCGGACGGGCTCGTGCACGCGCCGCGCGCCAACGCCCTCACGCGGCGGGTGTTCCCGGCATCCGATCTCACCCCCACGACGGTGTGGCGCCACGGCCGCTCCTGGAGGACGGTCGTGGGCATGTTCGACGCGCGCCCGCATCAGGTCACCGCCGACATCGACATGGTCTTCTCGTGGGTCGACGGCTCGGCCAGCGAGTTCCAGCGCCAGCGCGCCGCGCAGCTCGAGGAGTACGTGGTCGGCGAGGGCGACGACGGGCCGGCGCGCTACCGCCACGTCGACGAGCTGCGCTACGCACTGCGCAGCGTGCACATGTACGCCCCCTGGGTGCGACGGATCTTCATCGCCACCGACTCGCCCAAGCCCGCCTGGCTGGCCGAGCACCCGCGCGTCACGATCGTGCGCAGCGAGGAGTTCTTCGCCGACCCCTCGGTTCTGCCCACCCACAACTCGCACGCCGTCGAGGCGCAGCTGCATCGCATCGACGGCCTCGCCGAGCACTTCCTGTACTCGAACGACGACATGTTCTTCGGCCGTCCCGTCGCGCCGGAGATGTTCTTCACCGCGGGCGGGCTCACGACGTTCGTCGAGTGCGACGTGCGCATCGGGGCCGGGGCGGCGCGCAGCGAGCGGTCCGGGCACGACAACGCCCTGCGCGTGAACCGCGCCCTCCTGCTCGAACGCTTCGGCCGCTCGATCGTGCGCGACCTCGAGCACTGCGCCGCGCCGATGAGGCGCAGCATCGCCGCCGAGCTCGAACGGGAGTTCGCCGAGGACATCGCGCGCACCGCGGCATCCCGGTTCCGCTCGGCGAGCGACGTGTCGGTCACCAACAGCCTCTACCACTACTACGCCCTCATGACCGGGCGGGCCGTGGCGACGACCGCACCGCGGGTGACCTACGTGCAGACCACCATGGTCTCCGCGCTGCGCAAGATGCGCCGGCTGGAGGAGCGCCGCGACGCGGACATGTTCTGCCTCAACGACGGCGGTGAGACCGAGGTGCCGGAGGAGATGCGCGTGCGCCTGCTGCGCGACACGCTCGAGCGCATGTTCCCGGTGCGGGCGCCGTGGGAGGTGCCGGTCAGCGCAGCACGGACAACGGCCGCGTCGGCGGGGCGCTCGGCCTCTGCACGCCGACGCCCGTGATGCCCGCCTCGGCGAGCCGCCGGCGGGCGGCCTCCGGGTCGGTGTACTCCATCACGCGGGGGACGTCGACGGGGACCACGGAGTGGACGACCGTGTCGTCGTAGACGTGCACCAGGTTGTACGACTGGGCCCCGTCCTGCGGGCGGGTGCCGCCGACGGGGACGGTGAGATCCTGCGCGTAGCAGGTGGATGACGCGACCGACACGGGGATGCCCGCGAACGTCGCGAACGTCGAGTAGTGCAGGTGCCCCGCGATGATGGCACGAATGTCGGTACCGCGGACGACGGCGGCCAGACGCGCCTGACCGCGCAGCTCGACGCTCGCCGCCAACGCGAGCACGCTGGGAACGGGCGGGTGGTGCATCGCCAGGATCGTGCCGAGCGGCGCGGGCGTCTCCAGCACGGCGGACAGCCACGCGAGCTGGGCGTCGGAGAGCTCGCCGTAGTGGTGGCCCGGAACCGAGGTGTCGAGGGTGACGATGCGCAGGCCGTCGAACTCGTCCACCCGGTCGACGGGGCGCAGATCGGCGGCCGGATCGTCCCACAGCTCGGCGCGGAACGCGGCGCGATCGTCGTGGTTTCCCATGACCCACACCACCGGCGCCTCCAGGCGCGCGGCGACGGGCTCCACCATCGCCCGCAGCGTCGCGTACGCGGCACGCTCGCCGAGGTCGACGAGGTCGCCGGTGACGACGATGGCGTCGGGGCGCACGCCCGAGGACTCGATGCCGTCGAGCGCGCGGGCGAGGTGCTCCTCGCCGGAGACGGCGTCCCAGATGCGCGAGCCCCCGGCCCGGAGGTGGGTGTCGCTGAGATGAAGCACGATCCGCTCGGGAGCAGGATGCTCGGCCATTCGCATGCGCGTCATGTTACAGACATGTTTCGTGACCGCGCGGTGAACGTTGCGCGTCGTGTCGAGGTCGCCGCCGGCGCGCGGTCAGCGGGAGGCGCGGGCGACCGCCACGAAGTGGTCGATCGTCAGCTGCTCGCCCCGGGCCGTGGGGTCCACTCCGGCCGCCTCCAGCACCGCGGTCGCCGCCGCCGAAGAGCCGCCGAGGAGCGGGGCGAGCGCCTGGCGCAGCATCTTGCGGCGCTGCTGGAAGGCGGCATCCACGACCCGGAAGGTGGCGCGGCGGAGGGTCTCGTCGCCTCGGGGTTGCGGATCACGGCGGAATCCGACCAGCACGCTGTCGACGTTGGGCACCGGCCAGAAGACCTGCCGCGACACCGTGCCCGCCAGCCGCCACGCGCCGTACCAGGCCGCCTTGACGCTCGGGGCGCCGTAGACCTTCGATCCGGGAGGCGCCGCGAGACGCTCCCCCACCTCGGCCTGCACCATCACGACGCCGCGCTCGAGACCGGGAAAGGTCTCCATGAAGTGCAGGAGCACCGGCACGCTGACGTTGTAGGGCAGGTTCGCGACGAGCACGTTCGGATCGCCCGGCAGCGCCGTGACACGGAGGGCGTCGGCATCCACGACCGTCAGCGCACCGTCGGCGACGCCGTGGGCCGCGGCGGTGGCCGGCAACCGCTCCGCGAGGCGGTGGTCGATCTCGACGGCGGTGACGGGCGCGCCCGTCTTGAGGATGGCGAGGGTGAGCGAGCCGAGACCCGGCCCGACCTCGACGACGCGGTCGGCGGCGGTCACCTCCGCGACGTGGACGATCTTTCGCACCGTGTTGGCGTCGACCACGAAGTTCTGCCCCAGCTTCTTGGTCGGAGTGACGTCGAGGTCGGCGGCGAGCGCGCGGATCTCGGCGGCTCCGAGCAGGGTCACGGGCATGCGCACCAGCCTATCCGTGATGCGTGCGGCCGCCCGGTCCGGCGGGATCCGCGGCCTAGGCGATCCAGTAGCCGACGGCGCACAGCAGGCGCGTCTCGTCGTCGGCCCCCTCGGGCGGATCGATCGCCGGCGGGAACACACCCCACGCGCGCCACTCCTCGGCGAACGAGACGACGTGCTCCTCGAGACCGGCGATCAGCTCGGGGGTGAAGTGGAACGGGATGCCGAGGTGCTTCGCGATGAGCCACGCCTGGAACGCCCGGTAGGTGGCGAGGTGGGCGAGACCCTCGGCGGCCGGGTAGTCGCCGTAGCTGAACCGGAAGGTGTCGGCGTAGCCGCCGGCGCGCACCGCCGCCGTCGCGGCGTCGTTGCGGGCGTCGTACGCGCCGATCGGATCGTCGCCGAGCAGGTCGACTCCCCGCAGGTCGTCGCCGTCGGCCGATGCGCGCCCGCGCAGGACGTCGGGGACCCAGGCCTCGTCGTAGGTGTGCGCCTGAAGGATGTCGCGGAAGGTGGGATCCGCCGTGGAGGTCCATTCGGACGGTGCCGGACGGGTGAGATAGGCCGGGTCGATCCGGTCGATCACGTCGCGCAGGGCGGCGTCGGAACGCAGAAACAGCTCGTCGGTGTCCATGGTCGACACGCTAGAGGGAGCCTCCGACACGGCGTCCGCCGCGGCCGGGCCGGGCCGGTGCCGGGGCCGCTGCCGTTGCCGAGGAGATGTCGCAAATCGAGGACGGGATGCCGCGGCTCGGCCCGCGGCATCCCGTCCTCTCCTCGGGAACCTACGCGGCGGCCGCGGCGCGGGCGGCCGCGGGCAGGGCGTCGACGATCTGCGCGACGGCCGCGTCGTCGTGGGCGGCGGTGAGGAACCAGGCCTCGAAGGCGGACGGCGGCAGCGAGATCCCGGCATCCAGCATCGCGTGGAAGAACCGGCCGTAGGCGGCGGTGTCCTGTCGCTGCGCCGCCCCGTAGTCGGGCACCCCGCCGACGACGTCCGCACCGAGGAACACGCTGAAGAGGGTTCCCGCCCGCTGCAGCACGTGGGGCACACCGGCCTCGGCCAGCGCGCGCGTGGTCGCGTCGGCGACCGCGTCGGCGGCCTGTCCCAGCCGGAGGTAGGCCGCGTCATCGGCGAGACGGAGGGTCGCCAGTCCCGCGGCCACGGCGACCGGGTTCCCGCTCAGCGTCCCCGCCTGGTACACGGGACCGAGCGGGGCCAGCAGATCCATGACGTCGGCGCGACCGCCGACGGCCGCGACCGGCAGACCCCCGCCGATCACCTTGCCGAACGTGACGAGGTCGGGGACGACCGTCTCCCCCACCTCCGCGAGCACCTGCGCGTAGCCGCCCGGTGCAGCACGGAAACCCGTGAGCACTTCGTCGCTGATCAGCAGGGCGCCCTCACGCCGGCAGAGGTCGGCGAGGAAGGCCGAGAACCCGGATGCCGGGGCCACGACACCCATGTTCGCGGCCGCGGCCTCGGTGATGACCGCGGCGATGCGACCGGGGTGGGCGGCGAAGGCCTCCTGGAGCGCGACCCGGTCGTTGTACGGCACGACGAGCGTCTGCGCCGCGACCGCCTCGGGCACGCCGGCCGACCCGGGCAGCGCGAAGGTCGCGAGCCCCGACCCTGCTGCCGCGAGCAGGCCATCGGAGTGCCCGTGGTAGTGACCGGCGAACTTCACGAGCAGGTCGCGGCCGGTGGCGCCGCGCGCCAGACGGATCGCCGTCATGGTCGCCTCGGTGCCGGTGGAGACCAGCCGCGCCTTCTGCACGGCGGGCACCCGCGCGACGATGAGCTCGACCAGTTCCGCCTCGGCGGGCGTCGGCGCCCCGAAGGACAGGCCGCGTGCCGCGGCCTCCTGCACGGCGGAGACGACCTCGGGGTGGGCGTGGCCGAGCAGCGCCGGACCCCAGCTGGCGACGAGGTCGACGTAGCGGCGGCCCTCGGCATCCGTCACGTACGGACCCGCGGCCTCGACGAGGAAGCGCGGCGTGCCGCCGACGGACCCGTAGGCGCGCACGGGCGAGTCCACACCGCCCGGGATGACCGCGCGGGCCCGGGTGAACAGGGCGTCGTTGGTGTCGGTCATGCGAGTGCGCGTCCCTCTCGGATCCAGCCGGCGACCTCGATCGCCCAGTACGTCAGAATCGCCTCGGCGCCGGCGCGGCGGATGCCGAGGAGGGTCTCCCCGATCGCACGCTCGCGGTCGATGACCCCGGCTGCGGCGGCGTGCTCGATCATCGCGTACTCGCCCGACACCTGGTAGGCCCAGACCGGCACCGACGAGACGGCGGCGACCTCGGCCAGCACGTCGAGGTAGGGCCCGGCGGGCTTGACCATGACGATGTCGGCGCCCTCGTCGATGTCGGCGAGCGCCTCCTGCACGCCCTCGCGGCCGTTGGCCGGGTCGAGCTGGTAGGTGCGGCGGTCGCCGGTGAGCGTCGACTCGACGGCGTCGCGGAAGGGGCCGTAGAAGGCGGAGGCGTACTTGGCGGAGTAGGCGAGGATCACGACGTCGCTGCGTCCCCCCGCATCCAGGGCGGCACGGCACGCGGCGACCTGGCCGTCCATCATGCCGGACAGACCCAGGACGTCGGCGCCGGCCTCCGCCTGGGCGACGGCCATCCGCGCGTACACCTCGAGGGTCGCGTCGTTGTCGACGCTCCCGTCGGCGGCGAGCACGCCGCAGTGGCCGTGGTCGGTGAACTCGTCGAGGCAGAGGTCGGCCTGCACCGTGAGGCGCCCGGCCGCCGCGCGCGCCGCGACGGCGATCGCCCGGTTGAGGATGCCGTCGGGGTCGGTCGCGCCGCTGCCGACGGCGTCGCGCACCGCGGGAACGCCGAAGAGCATGATGCCGCCGATGCCGGCCTCCGCGGCGTCGTCGACGAGCGCGGCGAGCTGCTCGATCGGGTACTGCTGGACGCCGGGCATGCTGGCGATGGGCTGCGCCTGGGCGATGCCCTCCTTGACGAACACCGGCAGCACGAGACGACGCGCGCTCAGGTCGGTCTCGGACACGAGCCGGCGCAGCGCCGGCGTCTGCCGGAGGCGCCGCAGGCGGCGGACGGGGAACGTGGTCATGGGGTGACCTCCAGACGTCGGGATGAGGAGTCGAGCTCGGCGATGAGGGCGTCGATGCTCTGCGTGCGGGCGGTGTGGCCGACGGTGAAGCCGAGACGCTCGGCGTCGCGCGTCGTGCCCGGGCCGATCGAGGCGACGAGGGTGGATGCCGGGAGGGTGCCGACCTGGCGGCGCAGCTCGCGGCCGACGCTCAGCGAGGTGAGCAGGACGATGTCGAACCGCCCGTCGTGCAGCTCCCCCGCGACCGCCGGGTCGAGGTCGACGCCGACGGTGCGGTAGCCGATGCACACGTCCACCGCGAAGCCGCGCAGCTCGAGCTCGTCGCTGACGACCGCGGCGGCGAGGTCCGAGCGGACGACGAGGCAGCGCCCGGTGGATGCCGCGTCGTGCGCCGCGGTCCACTGCACGATCATCGTCTGCGCCGACGAGCGTCCTCCGGGGACGAACGCGACGCGCGCACCGAGGGCACCCACCGCGCGGGCCGTCGACGGACCGACGGCGGCGATCTCGAGGGTGTCCGGCAGGGTCCGCCGCCGCGCGGAGAGGAAGCCGGCGAGCTGCTCGACGCTCGCGGCGCTGGTGACGAAGAGCCACGCGTAGCGCCCGTCGGCGAGCGCGGTGAACGTCGCGTCGCGCGCGGCGGCGTCGCGGGGCGGCGCGGTGCGGATCACGGGTGCGATCACGGGCCGGGCGCCGCGCGCCGCGAGCTCCTGCGCGACCCGCTCACCCCAGGCGCCGCCGCGCGGCACGAGCACCCGCGCCCCCTCCAGGGCGGTCACCGTCCGGCTCCCTCCGCGCCGGTGGCGCGCGGGCCGAGGTCGGCGAGATCGCCGGCGCCGGCATCCATGAGCGCCGCGACGACGGATGCCGCGGCGAGATCGCGCCCGGCGGCGTCTGCCAGCTCCTCGCGGGTGGCGGTGTGCGCGACGCGGACGGCGCGGGCGCCGTCGAGGGCGTAGACCTCGGCGACCAGCGTGACGGGCGTTTCGACTCGGGCCTGCGGCCCTCGCTCAACGACCGGGGGCACAGCCTGCGGCCCTCGCTCAACGACCGGGACGAGACCACCGGTCGTTGAGCGAGCGGGGCGCATCGAAACGTCCGGGCCCGCGGCCTCCGCGAGCCGGGCCGAGATGCCGACCGGCGCGGCGCAGCCGGCCTCCAGCAGCCGCAGCACGGCGCGCTCCCAGAGCGCGGTGACCTCGGCATCCGCATCGCTGATCGCGGCGATCTGCGCGGCGACCGCGGAGTCCGATCGCACCTCGACCGCCAGCGCACCCTGCCCGGCCGATGTCGGCCAGCCGTCCGCGGCGAAGCGGTCGGTGATCCGGTCGGTGCGGCCGATGCGGGTGAGGCCGGCCTCGGCGAGCACGATCGCGTCGTACTCCCCCTCGTCGACCTTCCGCAGCCGTGTGTCGACGTTGCCGCGGATGCCGCGGACCTGCAGATCGGGCCGGCGCCGGAGCAGCTGTGCGACCCGGCGGGGCGAGCCGCTGCCGACGACCGCACCGTGCGGCAGGGTGTCGAGCGTGAGACCGTCGCGGGCGCACAGCACATCGCCCACGGGTGCGCGCGGCGGCACGGCGGCGATCGCGAGGCCGTCGACCTCGGCGGTCGGCAGATCCTTCATCGAGTGCACCACGAGGTCGCACTCCCCGCGGAGGAGGGCTTCGCGAAGCGCCGCGACGAAGACACCGGTGCCGCCGAGCTGTGCGAGGGGCCCCGTGAGCACGTCGCCCGCCGTCGTGATCGGCACGAGCTCCACCTCGCGGCCGGTCGCCGCCCGGAGCGCCGCGGCGACGTGGCCCGACTGCGTGGTGGCGAGCAGGCTCGCACGGGTGCCGAGGCGCAGCGGCGCGGCGCCGGACGCGTCGGTCACGGTCACGGCGCGATCCCGGCGAGCGCGGGCTGGAAGCCCAGGCGCTTGTTCTCGCAGCATCCGGGACGGCACACGTCGTACCAGGGGCCGAGGTCGGTCTCGTGGGGGCGGCCCACGGCCGGGGTACCGTCCAGGCGCTCGACCATCAGATCGACGAGACCCGACACGTACGCCGGATGCGTGCCCGGGGTGGGCGTGCGCAGGGCGATCAGGCCGAGCTCCTCGGCGGTCTCCATCGCCTCGGTGTCGAGGTCCCAGAGCACCTCCATGTGGTCGCTGACGAAGCCGAGCGGCACGATCAGCACGGCCCGGCGCCCGCGGGCCGGGAGCTCGGCCATCGCGTCGTTGATGTCGGGCTCGAGCCACGGCACCTGCGGCGGGCCCGACCGGCTCTGGAAGACGAGCTGCCAGGCGCACGACGAGGCGAGGCGCGCCATGATCGCCTCGGCGACCGCCGTGTGCTGCGCGACGTAGGCCCCGCCGGCGCCGAACCCGCGCTCGGGCGGACCGGAGCGGTCGGCGTCGCTGTTCGGGATCGAGTGGGTGGAGAAGAGGATCTCGATCTGATCGTCGGCGAAGCCCTGCGCGTGGAGGGCGGCGAGTCCCTCGGCGACGCCCTCGGCGAACGGCGTGACGAAGCCCGGGTGGTCGAAGAACTGGCGCACCTTGTCGATCTCGACCTCGCCGGACAGGCCGGTCGCCTCCACGGCATCCGCCAGGTCTTCGCGGTACTGCCGGCACGACGAGTACGAGCTGTACGCGCTCGTCGCGATCGCGAGCAGGCGCCGATGACCGGCATCGTGAGCATCCTGCAGCGCGTCGGCGACGTACGGCATCCAGTTGCGGTTGCCCCAGTAGACCGGCAGGTCGAGTCCGCGCGCGGCGAGCTCGGCGTCCAGGGCCGCCTTCAGCTCGCGGTTGTGCTCGTTGATCGGCGAGACGCCGCCGAAGTGGCGGTAATGATGCGCGACCTCCTCCAGGCGCTCGTCGGGGATGCCGCGGCCCGCCGTGACGTTGCGCAGGAACGGGATCACGTCGTCCTGACCCTCGGGGCCGCCGAAACCCAGCAGCAGCACGCCGTCATACGCCGTCGGGACGCTGACGTGCGGCTCGCCGGCGCACGTCGCCGCCGTCGCGGCCGGCACCCGGCATCCGTCGCCGCAGACGGGAGCGGCGCTCGCGCGCGCCGGCTTGGGGCGGAACGGCGCCGCGCCCGCGGCGCGGGGGGCGATGTTCTCGGCCATCAGCTCAGCACCTCCGCGAGCTCGTCCAGCTCGAGCCGTCGGCCCGTGTAGAACGGCACCTCTTCGCGCACGTGGCGGCGCGCGTCGGTGGCGCGCAGGTCGCGCATCATGTCGACGAGGTGGATCGGGTCGTCGCTCTCCAGCGGCAGCAGCCACTCGTAGTCGCTCAGGCCGAACGTGGAGACGGTGTTCGCGACGACGTCGGTGAAGCGGGCACCCTTGCGGCCGTGCTCGGCGAGCATGCCGGCGCGCTCCTCGTCGGGCAGCAGGTACCACTCGTAGCTGCGCACGAACGGGTACAGGCACAGCCAGCCGCGGGCGCTCTCGCCGCGGAGGTAGCCGGGCACGTGCCGCTTGTTGAACTCCGCCTCCCGGTGCACGCCCATCGCCGTCCAGACCGCCGTGTGCGCTTCCAGCGCCGCGGTGCGCCGGAGGGTGCGCAGCGCCTTCTGCAGGATGGCCGGGTCGTCGACCTCGCCGGGCGTGGTGTGCAGCCAGATCATGAGGTCGGCCTCGGCGCGCATGCCGGTGACGTCGTACAGGCCGCGGACGGTGACGCCGCCGGCCGTCACCGCGGCGACGGCCTCGGAGAGCTCGGCGATCGCCGCCGCGTCCGTCGCGGCGACGCGCGGGCGGGGCCCGGCGAGGACGGCGAAGAGAGTGTATCCGAGCGGGGTCTGTGCGGTCATGCGGTGCTCCTAGGAAACCGGGTGGGTGGGAAGAGAGGTCGGCGATGGGGATGCGGCCAGCGCACCGTCGATGCGGGCGGCGAGCGCGCGGGCGTGCGGAATGACGGAGGCCAGGCCCGTCCCTGCCGCGACGGCCCCGGCCGCATGGACGTGCGCCGGAAGCCCGTCGGGAGCGGCGGCCGCGGCGACGGCATCCGGCCACTCCTGGACGACCAGGTCGACAACGTCGGCGGCGGCCACCTCGACGCCGGTGAGGATCGAGACCTCGCGCGCGACGTCGTCGGCCGAGGCGAGGGTGCCGGCGGCGGCGTCGCGGGCGGACAGCCGCACGAGGTGGATGCCGTCGGGGACCGCCGCGCGCGCCCAGTCCCATTTGGCGGAGATGTGGGTGAGCGCCTTGGCCGCCGTCGGCAGCGTCGGGTCGACGATGACGCCCGATCCGACCGGCTCGGCGGCGAGTCCGGGGTGCGCGATGGCGGCGGCGACGAGGCGGACACCCGCCGCCGTCGGCGCGGGGGCGCGTTTCGACTCGTCGCTGCGCTCCTCGCTCAACGACCGGGGGGCGCGGACACGCTCCGCGCTCGACGACCGGGGGGCGCGGGCACGCTCCTCGCTCAACGACCGGGAGGCGCGGACACGCTCCTCGCTCAACGACCGGGAGGCGCGGACACGCTCCTCGCTCGACGACCGGGGGGCGCTCCCGGTCGTTGAGCGAGCGGAGCGAGTCGAAACGCCCGCACCCGCCAGCAGACGCGCCGCCTCCGCGGGGCCCGTCGCGATCACGAGGTGACGCGCCGACAGCGATCCGCCGGCCGTGTCGACCGTGACCGTCTCGGCATCCGACCGCACGGCACGCACCGCGACGCCGGTGCGGATCTTCGCGCCGTGCGCCGCCGCGGCATCCGCGAGCTCCGCCGGAAGCCGCCACATGCCCCCGCGGACACCGCCGACGGCGGCGCCGGCGCGTTGACCGGTCGCCACGGCATCCGCGGCCTCGAGGAGCGAGCCCCGCGCGACGAACTCGCGCCAGAGGCCGGGGTGCAGCGCGGACAGCCGCGCGTCGGCGGCGGGCCGCGAGTAGACGCTGCGGCACAGCGTGTCGACGAGACGGTCGGCCACGCGAGCGCCGAGACGATCGGCGACGAGGTCGTACAGCGACGGCTCCGCATCCGCCTCGACCGGCAGGCGCCGCTCGGCCCGGGCCCGCGCGGCGCCGTCGACACCGATGATCGCGACGACGTCGTCGGCCTCGGGGTCGGCGGGGATGCCGAGGACGGTCCGTCGCGGCAGGCGGGCGCGGGTGACGCCGTGCTCGGTGGCCACCGCGAGCCACGCGCCCTGCGGGCGCGGCGCGACCAGCTCGAGGTCGAGCCCGGCATCGGCCACGAGGGTGGCGACGGCGTCGGTGCGCGTGGCGAACGACTCCGCGCCGAGGTCGATGTCCACGCCGGCGAGCGTTCCCCACCGCAGCAGCCCGCCGACCTCGGACGCCGCGTCGACGACGATCACGTCGTACCCGGCGCGGGCGAGGTCATGGGCGACGACGAGCCCGCCCATGCCGGCGCCGACGACGATGACGTCGGCATCCGTCGCGGGCGGCGCCGGGGAGACGGCACTCACCGCACGGACTCCGCGGGGGCGCGCCAGTCGTGCACGGTGCGCACGAGGTCGGTGAGCACGGCGGGATCGGTGTTCATCGGCACGCCGTGGCCGAGGTTGAACACGTGCGCCCGCGCGGCGAGACCGGCATCGAGGGCGGCCTGCGCGGCGCGGCGGCGCACGTCCTCCGGAGCGAACAGCAGCGCCGGGTCGAGGTTTCCCTGCACCGTCACGTCGCGGCCGATCCGGGCCACCGCGTCGTCGAGGTCGACGCGGTAGTCGACGCCGAGCGCATCCACGCCGATCGAGGCCATGTCGGCGAGAATCTCACCCGTGCCGACGCCGAAGTGGATCAGGGGCACGTCGATGCCCTCCCCGCGCAGGGCGCGGGCGGGCTCCAGCGCGGCCGCGGATGCCGGGAGCACGGCACGCCGGTAGTCGGCCGGGGCGAGCGCGCCGGCCCACGAGTCGAACAGCTGCGCCGCACTCGCCCCGGCACGCACCTGGAGGGCGAGGAAGCGGCCCGTGACCTCGGCGAGCCAGGCGGTGAGGTCGGCCCAGGCCGCGGGCTCGGAGTGGATGAGGCTGCGGGCGGCGAGGTGGTCCTTGGACGGACCGCCCTCGACGAGGTAGGCCGCGAGCGTGAACGGCGCGCCGGCGAAACCGATGAGAGGAAGCGCCTCGCCGCGGCGGTCACCCTCCTCCGCGAGCATCGCCACGGTGCGCTGCACCGCCTCCACGACGACGTCGCCGCGCTCCTCCACGAGAGCGGGGTCGATCCGCACGAGGTCGGAGATCTCGGCCGCCGTCCGCACCGGGTGGCGGAAGACGGGACCGCGACCGGCCGCGATCTCGACCTCCACGCCGACGAGGTGCAGCGGCACGATGATGTCGCTGAAGAAGACCGCGGCATCCACGCCGTGCCGCCGCACCGGCTGCATCGTGATCTCGCTGGCGAGCTCGGGGGTGAGGCACGCGTCGAGCATCGTGCCGGTGGCACGCAGCGCCCGGTACTCGGGCAGGGAGCGCCCGGCCTGGCGCATGAACCAGACCGGCGTCGTCTCGGGACGCTCGCCGCGGAGGGCACGGACCAGACGTGAGGCGGAGGTGCCGTGCGCGGTCAGGGGGTGAGCGGCGGCGGCGGTGGAGGAGGTGATGATGATGCTCCCGACGGGACGGACTCGAGTGGGCGTTAATCGTTATACTAATCACGTTCCCTTCCGATCCGAATCCGACTGGACCCGCGTGCTCGTCTGCCTCTCCGCCCATCAGCGCACCACTCCCCTCGAGGCGTTGGAGCGGCTGTCGGTCGTCGGAGACACCGTCGCGACCGACCTGACGGCGGCGCACGAGAGCATCCGCGGAGCGGTCGTGCTGGCCACCTGCAACCGGTTCGAGGCCTACTTCGACCTGGCCGACGGGCCCGACGAGGCCTCGCCGCTGCCGGCGATGGATGCCGCGATGGAACGCCTCGCCGAGCTGTCGGCGCTTCCCTTCCGCGACGTGCGCGAGACGGTCGACTTCGCGCACGGCAACCACGTCGCGCAGCATCTCTTCTCGGTGGCGTCGGGCCTGGACTCGGTCGCCGTCGGCGAGGACGAGATCGCCGGACAGGTGCGCCGCGCCCTCGATGCCGCCCGGCGGGAGGGGGTGACGACCGCGCCCCTCGAGCATCTCTTCCAGCGCGCGACGGAGACCTCGCGCGCCGTCAAGAACTCGACCAGGCTCGGCGAGTCGGGCCGATCGCTCGTGCGGCTGGCCGTCGAGCTCGCCGGCTCCCGCCTCGGCTCCTGGGAACAGGCCCGCGTGCTCCTGATCGGCACGGGGCGCTACGCCGCGGCATCCCTCGCGGCCCTGCGCGACGTCGGCGCCGTCGACATCCGCGTGCACTCGCGCTCCGGACGCGACCGCTTCGCGAAACGGGAGCACCTGACGGCGGTGTCGGCCGAGGACTTCGCCGCCGAGGCCGCCCGCGCCGACGTCATCGTCACCTGCACGACCACGACCGACACCTACGCCCTCGACGTGGAGAACCACGGCGCCGCGCGCGCCGGACTGGCCACGCCGCAGCTGATCATCGATCTCGGGATGCCGCGCAACGTCGATCCGGGGCTCCGATCGCTTCCGGAGATCGAGCTGCTCGACCTCGACACCATCCGCGTGCACGCACCGATCGACGAGTTCGCCACCATCGGCGAGGCCCGCCTGATCGTGCAGACCGCGGCGCAGCGTCACGCGATGGCGCGGCGCGTGCACGAGGTGGCACCGGCGGTGGTCCACATGCGCACCCACGTTCAAGCGGTGCTCGACCGCGAGCTCGAGCGGGCGCGCACCCGCGGCGGGAGCGCGGAGACCGAGGCCGCTCTGCGGCACTTCTCCGGCGCGCTGCTGCACGGGCTGATCTCCCAGGGGCACACGCTGGCCGCCGCGGGCTCCGGAACGGCCTGGACCCACGCGGTGGACACCGTCTTCCCCGCCGCCGGCGATCCCCGCACCCGCACGGATGCCGGCGACGCGCGCGACCACGGCGACGGCGACGGCGGACGCGGATGACACGCGTCACGCTCCGCGACGTCGCCGCGCGGGCGGGGGTGTCGACGGCGGCAATCAGCCAGGCGCTCAACGGCCGCGGCAACCTCAGCGCGGAGACGCGGGAGCGCATCAAGGCCGTCGCGGCCGAACTGGGCTACGCGCCCAACAAGCACGCGAGCGCGCTGCGCAGCGGCCGCACGATGTCGATCGGCTTCGTCATGGCCGCCAACTCGCTGCAGGACGGGCGCCGGGCGCTGCAGCGCGCACGCCAGCTCGACGCGCTCGTCGAGGCGGGGGCGACGCGGGGCTTCACCGTGACGGTGCTGCCCGACAGCCGCCCCGACCTCCTGTCGGGCGCGCAGATCGACGCGCTCTATTTCCCCGACCCCGCCGATGATCGCACGATCCTGCGCGACGCCGTGGCCGCCGGCATCCCCGTCGCCGCGAACGACCTCACCGTCCCCGGCGGGGTGCTGACGATCCGCACCGGCTACGCCGCGGCCGTGCGCGCGGGCCTCGCGCATCTGGCCGACGCCGGAGCGCAGCGCATCGGGTTCCTCGTGGACGAGAGCGAGGTCCCGCGCGACCAGCTCGGCGAGAGCGCCTACCTGGCCTGGAGCGCCCTCAACAGGCGCACACCGTTGGTGGCCCGGGTGGACGCCGGGCGACGACGCCTCGTGCCCGCGCTGCACGAGCTCCTGGATGCCGACGTCGACGCCGTCTTCGCGTACTGCGAGGAGGGGCCGGAGATCTACCTGCACCTGGAGGAGATCGACACGGTCATGCCGCGCGACGTGCAACTGCTCGTCCTGTGCACGATCGACTGCGAGATGAACACCCGACTGGGCGTCACCCACCTGTGCCTGCACCCCGAGAAGGCCCCCGAGGTCATGTTCGCCGCGCTCGACGCCGGCGAGGCGCCGCGCTCGATCGAGCTGCCCTACGAGCTCGTCCGCGGCTCCACCACCCGCTGAGCCCGACGGCCGGCGCGGCCTGCCGCCCGCCGACTCGTCCCGAACTCCTCCAACGACGCCGGCCCGCGGCCGCGGGGCCCCGGTTTCGCGGCGTCCGCCGCGCGGCGGTCATGATTCTGGAGGAGTTCGGCACGTCGGCGGCCGCACCTACGATGTCAGGATGCCCACGCTCGGAACCCGCCGCTCCGTCGGCGAGATCGTCGCGCCGCGCCGCCTCGGCCGCGACTTCCGCTGGCTGCTGGCCTCGTCATGGACGAGCAACCTCGGCGACGGCATCGCACTGTCGGCATCCCCGCTCCTCATCGCCTCGCTGACGAGCTCGCCGATCCTCGTCGCCGCCGGCGCGATGATGCAGTATCTGCCCTGGTTGCTGTTCGGACTGTTCGCGGGCTCCGTCGCCGACCATCACGACCGCCGCCGCCTGGTGATCGTCGCGAACGCCCTGCGCGCGCTCGTCGTCGCGGGCCTGGTCGCCTTCCTCGTGACCGGCGCCGTGACCGTGTGGATCGTGCTGGTGGCCGCGTTCCTGTACGGCACGGCGGAGGTGTTCGCCGATACGGCCGGCAGCACGCTGCTGCCGATGCTCGTCCGCCCCGCGGATCTCGGTCTCGGCAACGCCCGGCTTCAGGCCGGCTACCTGGTCGCGAACCAGCTCGCCGGTCCGCCGCTCGGCGCCTTCCTGTTCGCGATGGGATCGTTCTGGCCGTTCGTCACCCAGATCGTCTGCGTGACACTGGCCATCGTGCTCATCGCACGGATCGCCCGTACGCCGATCCCCGAGCGCGAAAAGGCGGATGCCGAGCGGCCCGCCCAGCCGATCCGCGAGGGCCTTCGCTGGCTGCGCGCGAACCCGCCGGTGCGGACGCTCGTGATGATCATCCTGGTCTTCAACATCACCTGGGCCGCCCCCTGGGGCATCCTCGTCCTGTACGCCACCGACCACCTCGGCATGGGGCCGGTCGGCTACGGAGCGCTGACGACGGCATCCGCGCTGGGTGGGCTCGTCGGGATCGGGATCTTCGGCGCGCTGGAGAGGCGGGTCTCGTTCGCGACGCTCATGCGGGTGTGTCTGACGCTCGAAGTGGTCATGCATCTCGCCTTCGCGCTGACGACGGTGCCGGCGATCGCGTTCGTGATCATGTTCGGCTTCGGCGTGTACGCGTTCGTGTGGGCCACGATCTCGACCACCGTCCGCCAGCGCCTCGTGCCGTTGGCGCTGCAGGGCCGCATCGCGTCGGTGAACATGGTCGGCGTCTTCGCCGGGCTCGTGATCGGTCAGGCCCTCGGCGGCGTGATCGCTCAGACCTGGGGCCTCACAGCGCCCTGGTGGTTCGCGTTCGGCGGATCGGCGTTGACGCTCCTCCTCGTCTGGCGCTCGATCTCATCGATCGCCGCGGCGAAGCCAGTGCTGGCAGAGACGGACAGCGGTGCCGACGAGCCCCGGTGACGAGGCACGAACGTCCGCGCGTGCGCGTCTCATCGTGGGAGGGTCGTGATCCCCAGGTCGAGAAACGGCAGACTGTCCCGCGGCAGCACGATCGTGCAGACGACACTGTCGTCTGCACGGAACCCGAACGCGTAGACGAACGGGTCGGTGTCGATGTGCAGGCCGGAGCGGTCGCGGCCGTCGACGGTGACCGAGGCCGGGGCCACCGCCGTCGGCGTCGCGCGCCAGCCGCCGTCATCCGGGAAACCTGTGGGAATCGCCGGCAGCCCCAGCTCCTCGCGGTAGACGTTGCGCAGCACGTCATTGGTGTGGTCGACGAGCAGCGGGGCGAGCGCATGCCTCTCCGGGTCGGGCGATGCCTGCCACGCCGTGCGGACGGCGCTCCACAGCATCGGGTATCGGAGGAACTGGGCCTGTTCGACGAGCCAGGCTGGTCGCCCCCACGGCGGTTCCTCCTCGATGGAACGCCGTGTCTGCTCGTCGAGTTCGATCTCATTCCTCGGATCGGACCGGTCCTCGGGGTACCGCCACAGTGTGTAGGAGAACTCCACCGTCAGCTCTTCGTGACCTGCCCACCCCGAACTCTCCGTGAAGCCCGTGATCGGCAGACGTGTGATGCCCGGTTGCGGGCGCAACTGGAAGACCGGGAACGCGACGGCGCGCAGCCGCGCGTCGGAGGCGACACTCGGATCGGGCGCGTCTTCCGGGAGAACCCCGCCGAACTCCATATCCCCAGTGTGACGGACGGCGGGCGATGCCGGGAGCGAGTGGGGCGAGTGGGCCGATCGGCGCCGCTCAGTCCTCGAACGCGCCGTAGACCTCGAGCGTGTTGGCCGCCAACTGCGCGCACAGCTCGGCGAGCGGCATCCCGAGCTCCTCGGCCATGAAGCGCACCGTCACCGGGATCAGGTACGGCGCGTTCGGTCGACCGCGCAGCGGCGTGGGCGTGAGGAACGGCGCGTCGGTCTCGACGAGGATCCGCTCACGCGGCGTCACCGCCAGCGCGTCGCGCAGGTTCTGCGCGTTCTTGAAGGTGATGTTGCCCGCGAAGCTCAGCCAGTAGCCGCGGTCGGCGGCGATGCGCGCCATGTCGGCGTCGCCGGAGAAGCAGTGGAACACCGTCCGCTCGGGGGCACCGACCCGCTCCAGCGTCTCCAGCACGGCCTCGTGCGCGTCGCGGTCGTGGATCTGCATCGCGATGGCGTGCTTCTTCGCCAGCGCGATGTGCGCCTCGAAGCTCTCGAACTGCGCGGGACGTCCCGCCTCGTCGGTGCGGAAGAAGTCCAGCCCGGTCTCGCCGATCGCGCGCACGCGCGGCTGCGCGGCGAGCTCGTCGATCACGGCGATCGCCTCGGCGAGCATGCTTCGCTCGGCATACGCGGGTGCCTCGTTGGGATGGATCGCCACCGCCGCGAGCACGCGGGGGTGGGATGCCGCGGCCCACGCCGACCACCGGCTCGATTCGATGTCGCCGCCGGCCTGCACGGCCCCGATCACGTTGACCTCGACCGCGCGACGCAGCTGCTCGTCGAGCGGCAGCCCCTCGCCGTCCTCGATCTCCAGGTGCGTGTGGTTGTCGTACACCGGCACGGGCAGGGGCTCCGGCGCCGGCGGGTACGAGACGTCGCGCGCGCTCTTCTCACGCACGCGGACGTACGTCGACGGATCAACGGCCTCGCTCACCGGCATCCCCTCTCTGCTTCGCTCCGGCGCACTGTCCCCGCCGCCCCTCCGTGTCCCACTCTCTGTCGAATAGCGCACCCCCAGGGAGCATCTTTGGGGACATGCCGCGCCGCAAGTGGGACACAGACGGGCGAGACGGGCGGGAATTCCTACTGCTCGATGCGCGGGAACAGCGGCTCGAGCCCGTTCACGCTCGTACCGGGGACGAGCACGCCCCAATTCCCGGCCTCACGCAGCGGCTGGTCCTGCAGACGCCCCGCATGCCCGAGCGCCACCCACAGCTTCTGCGTCGCCACCGGCATCACCGGGCTGAGCAGCACCGCGAGGGCGCGCAGACCCTCCGCCGCCGTGTACAGCACCGTTGCGAGGCGCGCGCGCTGGGCGTCGTCCTTCGCCAGCGCCCACGGCGCGTTCTCGGTGATGTAGCCGTTCAGCGCATCCACGATCGTCCAGATCGCGGCGATGGCCTCGTCGGGACGGAACCGCTCCATCGCCGCATCGGCGGCCGACGCGGCATCCGCCACGATCTTCTGGATGCCGAGGTCGCCCTCCGTGTACGCGTCCGGCGGCGGCACGATGCCCTCGAAGTACTTCTCGATCATCGCGGTCGTGCGCGAGGCGAGATTGCCGAAACCGTTCGCGAGCTCGGCCTGGTAGCGCGCCGACAGGTCCTCCCACGAGAACGAGCCGTCCTGGCCGAACGCGATCGCCGAGAGGAAGTAGAACCGGTACGCGTCCGATCCGAACACGTCGGTGATCTCGGTCGGGGCGATGCCGGTCAGCTTGGACTTCGACATCTTCTCGCCGCCGACGAGCAGCCACCCGTGGGCGAACACGCCGCGGGGCACGTCGAGCCCGGCCGCCATCAGCATGGCGGGCCAGATGACGGCGTGGAAGCGGAGGATGTCCTTGCCGACCACGTGGTAGGCCGGCCAGCGCCGCGCGAACTGGTCGGGATCGGTGCCGTACCCGACCGCGGTCGCGTAGTTGAGCAGCGCGTCGACCCACACGTAGATGACGTGTGACGGGTCCCACGGCACGGTGATGCCCCAGTCGAACGCCGAGCGGGAGATCGACAGGTCCTTCAGCCCGGACCGCACGAACGAGACCACCTCGTTGCGCGCCGACTCGGGCCGCACGAAGTCGGGCTCGGTCTTGTAGAGCTCCAGCAGGCGGTCCTGGAACTCGCTCAGCTTGAAGAAGTAGTTCTTCTCCTGCAGCAACTCCAACGGCTTGGAGTGGATCGCGCAGACCTTGAGGCCCTCGAACGCCCCGGTGCCGTCGACGATCTCCGCCTCGGGCTTGAACTCCTCGCAGCCGACGCAGTACAGCGCCTCGTACTCGCCCGCGTAGATGTAGCCGCGGTCGTAGAGCGCCTTCACGAACTGCTGCACGCGCTCCTCGTGGCGCGGCTGCGTCGTGCGGATGAAGTCGTCGTTGGCGACGTCGAGCGTCTTCAGCAGCGGGAACCACGACTCGGTGACGAGCTTGTCGACCCACTCCTGCGGCGTCACGCCGTTCGCGGCCGCCGCGCGGAGCATCTTCTGCCCGTGCTCATCGGTGCCGGTGAGCATCCAGGTGTCGTCTCCCGCCTGGCGATGCCAGCGCGCGAGGGTGTCGACGGCGACCGTCGTGTACCCGTGGCCGATGTGCGGCAGATCGCTCGGGTAGTAGATCGGCGTCGTGATGTAGAAGGACTGACCAGATGTCACCCGTCGATTCTAGTTCGGGGCGACCGTCGCCTCCCCCGTGTGACGACGCCGCGGAGCCCTCTCGCGCCGTCAGGCGCTCTCGCGGACGATCAGCGTCGTGGGAAGGACGACGGCGTCGCGCTGGCGGCCGGCGATGGCGTCCATGACCATCTCGACCATGGTCGCGCTGATCTGCGCCCAGGGCTGGCGGATCGTGGTCAGAGGCGGCGTGTGCGCCTCGGCGAGACCCGAGTCGTCGAAGCCGGCGAGCGCGATGTCCTGCGGGATGCGGCGCCCCTGCGCGGCGAGCGTCTGCGCCGCGCCGACGGCGAGCAGGTCGCTGGCGGCGAACACGGCATCCACGTCGGGGGCCCGCTCCAGGAGGCGGGACATCGCCGCGGCGCCGGCGTCGCGCGTGAACGCCACGACCTCGACGAGGTCCTCGTCGAAGCGCTCACCGAGCTCCTCGCGGAAGCCGTCGAGGCGGAAGCGTCCGCTGGGGGTGTCCAGCGGCCCGGTGATCAGGGCGATGCGGCGGTGTCCGGCATCCATGAGGTGCCGCGTCATCGTCCGCGCCGAGCCCACCTCGTCGATCGCGACGTGCGGCACGGCGAGACCCTCCCACAGCGGGATGCCGGAGCACACCGTCGGCACGCCGGCGTTCACGAGCGAGCCGAGCAGGTCGTCGGAGTCGTGCGAGGAGACGAGCAGCACGCCGTCGACGTGACCGGCGCGGACGTAGCGTTCGGCGTTGGCCTGCTCGCGCTCGGTGTCGGCGATGAGCAGCACGAGCGTCATCCCCCGCTCGGAGACCGCGTCGGTCGCGCCGCGCAGCAGCAGCGCCATGTTCGGGTCGGACAGGAGGACGTGCTGCGACTCGGTCAGCAGGAAGGCGAGGGAGCCGGTCTTCCCGGTCGCAAGGCTCCGCGCCGCCTGGTTGGTGGTGTAGCCCGTGGAGACGATCGCGGCGTCGACGGCGGCCCGGGCCTCGGGCGACACCCAGTGTCCGCCGTTGAGCACACGCGACACCGTTCCGTACGAGACGCCGGCCGCCGCGGCCACGTCGCGGATGGTCGGCTTCCTCGGCACGTCACTCGGTGTCACGAGAGCCGACTCTACCGGTGTCTACAACGATTCCGGCTCGAAGAGCACCCCTCACTGTAACCGATCACAGTCGGAAGACTGTAACCGGTCACAGTTCGATAACGAAGCCGTTATCTTTCGATTTCCGACCGCACAATTGAGGGCGTTCGCACCCGGTGCGACATCACCCCAGGGCGGCGGAGCAGCCGAGCTACGGCCCCTCTCCCCCTGTGATCCCAGAGAGAGGCACACCGATGAAGGTGAAGAAGAAGGGCGCCGTCGCCCTCGGACTGCTCGTCGCGTCCGGCATCCTGGCACTGGCCGGCTGCTCCGGCGGCTCGAGTGCACAGCCCACCGGCAGCGCAGACGCGGGGGCCGCGACCAGCGGCCAGCTGACCGTCTGGGTCGACGCCGACCGCGCACGCGCCCTGGAGGACGTCGCGAGGAAGTTCGAGCAGGACAAGGGCGTGAAGGTCAACCTCGTCGTCAAGGACTACGGCAAGATCCGCGACGAGTTCACCGCGCAGGTTCCGACCGGGAAGGGCCCGGACATCACCATCGGCGGCCACGACTGGATCGGCGCGTTCGTCAAGGACGGCATCGTCGCCCCGGTCGAGCTCGGCGACAAGGCCGCCGACTTCGAGAAGGTCGCCGTCGAAGCCGTCACCTACGAAGGCAAGACCTACGGACTGCCCTACGCGATCGAGAACATCGCGGTGCTGCGCAACACCGCGCTGGCCGACTCGACCCCGGCCACCTACGACGAGATGATCGCCAAGGGCCGCGCCGCCGGCACGGAGTACCCGTTCGTCGTCGGACTCGACCCGCAGGCATCCGACCCGTACCACCTCTACCCGTTCCAGACGTCGTTCGGCACCTCGGTGTTCGCCCGCAACGCCGACGGCTCCTACGACGCCGGCAAGCTCACCATCGGCGACGAGGGCGGACAGAAGTTCGCCGCCTGGCTCGCCGCGCAGGGCGACACCGGCACCAAGGTGCTGAACCTGAACCTCTCAGGCGACCTCGCCAAGGAGGCCTTCAACGCCGGCAAGTCGCCGTACTTCCTGACCGGCCCGTGGAACGTCGCGGATGCCCAGAAGGCCGGCATCGACGTCGCCGTCGACGCCATCCCGCCCGCGGGCGGCGGCGACGCCCAGCCGTTCGCCGGCGTGCAGACGTTCTTCCTCAGCGCCAAGAGCAGCAACGCCCTCATCGCCAACGAGTTCCTGGTCAACTACATCGCCACCGCCGACGTCCAGACGGCGCTCTTCCAGGCCGGCGGACGTCCGCCGGCACTGACCGCCGCCTTCGAGGCGGCGCAGTCCGACCCGATCGTCGAGGGCTTCGCGAAGGTCGGCGCGAACGCCGTGCCGATGCCCTCGATCCCGCAGATGGGCTCGGTCTGGGACGACTGGGGCAAGACGGAGGCCGCCCTCATCAAGGGTGTCTCCGACCCGGCCGCGGAGTGGACCACGATGGCCGACTCGATCACGAGCAAGCTCGGCTGATCCCGCGAGGAGGGGCGGCCGCACCGCCGCCCCTCCTCGACCGCTCCCCCACCCTTTCCGACAGGAGTCGAAGATGACTGGCCCCACCATCGCCGCGCCGCCCCCGACGCGTGCGCCCGAAGACCGCGCCGCCGCTCGGCGCCGCAGACGCGCCGAGGCCTGGGCGGAAGCCGCCGGCGCCGGCTGGAAGGTGTGGCTGGTCAAGATCGTCTGCCTCGGCATCATCGACGCGATGGCGGTCTACGCGATCCTGGTGCTGCTGACCAAGGACAGCCTCCTCGTCGCCGCCGTCGTCGCCCTCGGCATCCTCGCGATCAACGTCGTGTACCTGAAGCCGGGCCTGCTTCCCGCGAAGTACCTGACCCCCGGGCTCGTCTTCCTCTTCGTCTTCCAGATCTTCGTCGTCCTGTACTGCATCTACATCGCCTTCACCAACTACGGCTCGGGCCACGTGTCCAGCAAGGACGATGCGGTCAACGCGCTCCTCATCCAGAACCAGCAGCGCGTCGAGGACTCCGCCGCCTACCCCGTGTCGGTGCTCGAGAAGGACGGCGCCCTCTTCTTCCTGGTCACCACGCCGGACGGACAGGCCGAGATCGGCGGCGCCGACCGGCCTCTCGCCGCGGCGCCGGATGCCGAGTTCTCGGGCGACCGCGCCGTCTCGCTCCCCGGCTACACGACGCTGGACTTCGCCCGTCTCGTCGCCGACCAGCAGGCCGTGTCCGCGATGGCCGTGCCCTTCTCGGACGATCCGAACGACGGCACGCTGCAGACCCGCGACGGCTCGACGGCCTACCAGTACGTCTCGACGCTCGTGTGGGACGCGGATGCCGACACGATGACGAACACCGACACCGGTGTCGTCTACACCGACAACGGCAACGGCTCGTTCGCGTCCGCCGACGGACAGACCCTCGCCACCGGCTGGCAGGTCTGGGTCGGCGGCGACAACTTCGTACGGGCGTTCACGACCGAGTCCATCCGGGGCCCGTTCCTCGCGGTGCTCGTCTGGACGTTCGTGTTCGCGATCCTGTCGGTGGCGACCACGTTCGCCCTCGGCCTGTTCCTGGCGATCGTGTTCAACGATCCGCGGATGAAGAGCAAGAAGTACTACCGGGTCATCATGATCCTGCCCTACGCCTTCCCCGCCTTCCTGTCCGCCCTGGTCTGGCAGGGCATGTTCAACCAGGACTTCGGCTTCATCAACCAGACGCTCCTGGGCGGGGCGTCGATCCCGTGGCTGCAGGACCCTCTGCTGTCCAAGATCTCCATCCTGGTCGTGAACCTCTGGCTCGGCTTCCCCTACATGTTCCTCGTCACCACGGGGGCGATCCAGGCCATCCCCGACGACATCCAGGAGGCCGGCCGCGTCGACGGCGCGGGTGTGTGGCAGATCTTCCGCCACATCAAGTTCCCGCTGCTGCTGGTGTCGGTCGCGCCGCTGTTGATCTCGTCGTTCGCCTTCAATTTCAACAACTTCAACCTGATCTACATGCTGACCGGCGGCGGGCCGCGGTTCGCGGACGCCTCCATCAACGTGGGCGCGAGCGACATCCTCATCTCGATGGTCTACAAGGTGGCCTTCGTCGGCGCGGAGCGCGACTACGGACTGGCCAGCGCGTTCTCGATCATCATCTTCGTGCTGGTGGCGGTCATCTCCTACCTCAGCTTCCGCCAGACCAAGGTTCTCGAGGAGCTGAACTGACATGACCGTCCCGGACACCCTCCCCCGCACCGCCGCGGCACCCGCGGCACCGGCCGCGACGGCCGCGACGCACCCGCGGCGCCCCTTCGGCCGCTGGTTCCGCGAGACCGGCTGGCGCCACCTCGTCGGCATCGTCATGCTCGTGTTCGCGGCGTTCCCGCTCGTCTACGTGCTGTCGGCGTCGCTGAACCCCGGCGGAACGCTGCTGACGGCCAACAGCCTGTTCGCCAAGGTCGACATCGGCAGCTACATCGCCCTCTTCCAGGATCCGCTGCGGCCCTACGGCAACTGGTTCGTGAACTCCGTGTTCATCGGGCTCACGACCTCGTTCTTCACGGTCGTGCTGTGCGCGCTCGCCGCCTATGCGTTCTCGCGCCTGCGGTTCTCGGGGCGCCGGTTCGGACTGCTCACGCTGCTGCTGGTGCAGATGTTCCCGCAGCTGCTCGCCGTCGTCGCGATCTTCCTGCTGATGAGCGCGATCGGCGACATCTTCCCGGCACTGGGACTCAACTCCCAGATCGGACTGATCATGGTCTACCTGGGCGGGGCGCTCGGGGTGAACACGTTCCTGATGTACGGGTTCTTCAACACCGTCCCGGCCTCGATCGACGAGGCCGCGAAGATCGACGGGGCGGGGCACGCCCGCATCTTCTTCACGATCATCCTGCGCCTGGTGGCGCCGGTGCTCGCCGTGATCGGGCTGCTCTCGTTCATCGGCACGATGAACGACTTCCTGATCGCCTCGGTCATCCTCGTCGATCCCGACAAGCAGACGCTGGCCGTGGGGCTGTATCAATTCGTGTCGCAGGAGACCGCGCGCAACTGGAGCGTCTTCGCCGCCGGGGCCGTGCTCGCCGCCATCCTGCCGATGGCGCTCTTCCTGTCGCTGCAGCGCTTCATCGTCGGCGGACTCACGGCCGGCTCGGTGAAGTAGGGCTCCGCCGCTCGGCGGCGCCACCAGACCACACGCCACCAGAACACAATCAGAGGGCTCTGTCACGGACCTCCGTGCAACCACGTCGCATCCATCGCCGACGTGCGCGTCGGCATCCTTCCGGAGGTTCTCATGATCGATCCCGCACGCCCGCACCACGACGGCTCGCCGTTGCACGTCTCGCACGCCGACCCCGCGCTGGGCGACGAGGTCACCGTCCGCCTGCGCGTCCCCGCGCACTACGGACCGGTCGTCCGCGTCGTCGTGCGCAGCAACCCGGACCACGAGCCGGCCTGGGTCGAGGCCGTGCACGACGGGACCGCCGAGGGATGGGAGTGGTGGTCGGCGCGCATCGTGGTCGCCAACCCCCGCCACGGCTACCGCTTCCACCTCGTCGGGGCGGACGGCCGGGTCGAGGTGCTCAGCCAGGCGGGACTGTCCGACATCGACGCCCTCGATGCGCAGGACTTCGCCCTCGTCGCCGGGAACCCGCCGCCCACCTGGATGACCGACACCGTGCTGTACCAGATCTTCCCGGACCGCTTCGCGCGCTCCGCCGCGGCGGACGATCGCCCCGCCCCGCCGTGGGCGCTGCCGGCGGCGTGGGACGAACCGCTGGATCCGACCCACCCCGGTCGCAGCCGCCAGCTCTACGGCGGCGACCTGGACGGTGCCGCGGAGAAGCTCGACCACCTCGTCGACCTCGGCGTCACGGCGCTCTACCACACCCCCGTCTTCCCGGCCGAGTCCAACCACCGCTACGACGCATCCCGTTTCGACCTCGTCGATCCACTGCTCGGAGGCGACGACGCGTATCGCCGGCTCATCACGGCCGCGCACGGCCGCGGCATCCGCGTGATCGGCGACCTGACGACCAACCACTCCGGAGCGGCGCACGAGTGGTTCCGCGCCGCCTACGGGTCTCCCGAGGCCCCCGAAGCCGCGTTCTACTACTTCCGCGACGAGGCCCACACCGTCTACGAGACCTGGCTGGATGCCGCGACGCTGCCCAAGTTCGACTGGAGCTCGGCGGAGCTGCGCCGCCGCTTCATCGAGGGCCCCGAGTCGGTCGTCGCGCGCTGGCTGACGGCCCCCTACGGCATCGACGGGTGGCGCATCGACGTCGCCAACATGACGGGCCGTCTCGGCGCCGAGGACCGCAACGCGCAGGTGCGCCAGACACTGCGACGCACCATGGTCGAGGTCGCGCACGACACCCTGCTGCTCGCGGAGTCCACCAACGACGCGGCCAGCGACCTGCAGGGCGACGCCTGGCACGGCGGGATGACGTATCCGGCGTTCACGCGGGGCGTCTGGGCCTGGCTGGCCGAACCGCGCTCCCTCCCGCACCGCGGGTTCGACGGGCGCGTCACCGACGAGATGTGGTTCTTCGGTCTGCCGACGGGGATGCCGAGCTACACCGCGGAGCAGTTCGTCCGACAGCTGCAGCGCTTCACGAGCCAGATCCCGTGGCGCGTGCAGCTGGGCACCATGAACGCGCTCGACACCCACGACACGGCCCGTTTCGCGACGTACGCGACGGAGGAGTCGATCGTGCCGGCGGTGGGGCTGTCGATGACCCTCCCCGGCATCCCGGTCGTCTACGCGGGCGACGAGTTCGGCCTCGAGGCGGTCGACGGCGAGATGAGCCGGACGCCGATCCCCTGGGACCGGGCCGACGAGCCCGCGATCGCCGCCCGCATCGCGCTCTACCGCGAGCTCATCGGGCTGCGCCGAGGCCACCGCGCACTCTCGACCGGCGGCCTGCGCTGGCTGCACGCCGACGCCGGCTCCGTCGCCTTCGTGCGCGAGAGCGCCGAAGAGGCGGTGCTCGTGGTCGCCGCCTCCACCGACCTCGACGTGATCCTGCCCAGCGGCGCGCTCATCGGCGTCGACGCGGCACGGCCGCTGTACGGCGCGGTCCGCCTCGACGCCGACCCGAGCGGCGCGGTGCGGCTGCGCGGCACGGGCGCGTCGTTCGCCGCGTGGGCGCTTCCCGGCGTCGACGCTCCCGCCGCCCGCGCGACGTCCGCCGAATCGACGCCGGAGGCGTTCGCCCAGCTCGGCGGACCGGAGCTCTGACCGGGTTCCCCGGTCATCGGGCGGCGAGCACCGCCTGGTAGAGGTCGCGGCTCGACAGCCCCGTCGCGGCCGCGACCTCGGCCGCCGCATCCTTCAGCCGCACACCGTCGGCCACGAGCGCCTGCACGTGTGCGACGGCGTCCGCGGCGGACACTTCCCGGGCGGGCGCACCGCCCACCACGAGGACGATCTCGCCGCGGACGCCGCTGGACGCCCACGCCGCCAGAGCCCCGACGCCGTCGCGCACGACCTCCTCGTGGAGCTTCGTGAGCTCACGGCACAGCGCCGCGGGGCGGTCGGCGCCGAACGCGGCGGCCATGGCGTCCAGCGTCTCCGCGACCCGTGAGGGCGCCTCGAAGAAGACCATCGTGCGCGGCTCCGCGGCGAGCAGACCCAGTGCACGCGCCCGCTCCCCCGCCTTGCGCGGAAGGAAACCCTCGAAGGTGAACCGGTCGGTCGGCAGCCCTGCCACGGCGAGCGCGGTCACCACCGCGCTCGGACCGGGCAGTGCGGTCACGGTCACGCCTTGCGCGACCGCCTCCGCGACCAGGCCGAATCCGGGGTCGCTGACGGTGGGCATGCCGGCGTCGCTGAGGACGAGCAGGTCCTCGTCGCGGGCACGGGCGACGAGCTCGGCCGCGCGCTGCTTCTCGTTGTGGTCGTGGAGCGCCACGAGGCGGGGCCGATTGGCGATGCCGAGCGCCTGCAGCAGCCGCACCGTCGTGCGGGTGTCCTCCGCCGCGATCACCGTCGCCTGCTCCAGGGCCGCGACCAGCCGCGGCGAGGCGTCGCCCAGGTTGCCGATGGGAGTCGCGCCGAGGATGATCACCGCTTCAGCTTAGGCTTGTGGCCGTGTCGACCACCGCCGAGTCGCTTCCGCCGCTGCTGCCGCCCGCGCGCACGTCCGCCTACGACCGCTGGCGCGAGCGCGTCGCCGCCGAGCCCCGCCTCCAGCGGCTGTACGCCTGGCTGGCGCCGCTGCTGGTCACGCTGCTCGCCGGCATCCTGCGCTTCGGGAACCTGGGGCATCCGCACGCCCTCGTCTTCGACGAGACGTACTACGTGAAAGACGCGTGGAGTCAGTGGAACCTGGGCTACGCCGCGACCTGGCCGGACGGCGCCGACGCACGCTTCGCGGCGGGCGAGACCGGCATCTTCACGACGGATCCGAGCTTCGTCGTGCACCCGCCGCTGGGCAAGTACCTCATCGGCATCGGGATGTGGCTGTTCGGCCCGGACAGCTCGTTCGGGTGGCGGTTCATGACCGCTCTGTTCGGCACGGCGTTGGTGCTGCTGCTGTTCCTGGTCGCCAAGACCCTCACCGGCTCGACCGTGTTCGCAACCGTGACGTCGTTCCTGCTGGCGATCGACGGTCTGGGGATCGTGATGAGCCGGGTGGCCCTGCTCGACGTGTTCCTCGCGTTCTTCGTGCTCCTCGCCTTCTGGTTCGCGCTCCTCGACCGCCGCCGCCATCTCGATCGCCTCGCCGCCGCGACGGTCGCGCTCCGGTCCGACGACGCCCCGCCGGCGTGGGGCGCCGTGCTGTGGAACCGCCCGTGGATCATCGCGGCCGGCGCCGCGGCGGGAGCGGCGACGGCCGTCAAATGGTCGGGCGTGTGGGTGCTCGCCGGGATCGGGATCTACCTCGTCGTCACCGACGCCCTCGAACGCCGCCGGCTCGGGGTGACCTTCTGGCCGATGGATGCCGTGCGGCAGGGGCTCGTCTCGTTCGTGCTGCTGGTGCCCGCCGCGGCCGTCGTCTACCTGGGCTCATGGAGCGGATGGCTGCTCAGCGACGGCGGTTACGACCGCAACGCCGCCGAGATCAGCCCCGCCACGGGACTGTTCTCCTGGGTGCCGCTGCCCATCCAGAGCCTGTGGACCTATCACCAGACGATCTACGGATCGATGGTCGGGATGACATCTCCCCACAGCTATTCCAGCGCCGCCTGGGCGTGGCCGTTCCTGTGGCGGCCCACCTCGATGTACGCCTTCTCCAGCGCCGACGGGCAGAACGGGTGCACCGGCGACAACGGCTGTCTGCAGATCCTCTACAGCATGCCGAACCCGCTGCTGTGGTACGCCTCGGTGATCGCGGCCCTCTACCTCGTCTACCGTTTCGCGGTCGATCGCGACTGGCGCCACGCGGTCGTGCTCGTGGGCATCGCGGCCACGTGGGTGCCGTGGCTGCTGTACCCCGAGCGGACCGTGTTCCAGTTCTACACGATCGCGATCTGGCCGTTCCTGCTGCTGGCGCTCGCGTTCGCGCTCCGCGAGATCGCGGGTGCGGCCCATGCCGAACCCGCGCGCCGCACGGCCGGACAGCGCGTGGTGATCGTGTTCCTCGTCGTCGCCGTGGTCCTGTCCGCGTTCTGGTATCCGCTCTGGTCGGCGATGCAGGTGCCGTACGACTTCTACCGGCTGCACAACTGGATGCAGGGCTGGGTCTGACCCCGCGCGCGAGCTCCACCGGGGCGACGGGATGCCGCCCCGGCGAAGCCGGGCGTCAGTTGACCTCGTCCGGGTGGGCCGAGACGCGACCGCCGCGCTCGAGCGCCGTGATGGCCGCCACCTCGTCCGCGGTCAGCGCGAAGTCGAACAGGTCGAGGTTCTCGCGGATGCGCTCGGGGTTGTTCGACTTCGGGAAGATGATGTGGCCCTGCTCGATGTGCCAGCGCAGCACGACCTGGGCGGGCGTCTTGCCGTGGGCCGCGGCCGCGGCGGCGACGGGCTCCTCGTCGAACAGCGGGTACTTGCCCTGACCGAGCGGGCCCCACGCCTCGATGAGGATGCCGTGCTCCTTCGCGAACGACGTGACGTCGCGCTGCTGGTAGGCCGGGTGCAGCTCGATCTGGTCGACGGCGGGGGTGACGCCCGTCGCCGCGATGATCTCGGACAGGTGCGCGGGCAGGTGGTTCGAGACGCCGATGCTGCGCGCCTTGCCGGCGTCGCGGATCTGCACCATCTTCTCCCACGCGTTGACGTAGGCGCCGTTGGCCGGCGCCGGCCAGTGCACGAGGTACAGGTCGACGGCCTCGAGGCCGAGCTTCTCGAGGCTCTCGTCGATCGCGGCGAGCGGCTCGTCGCCCCGCTGGCGGTCGTTCCACAGCTTGGTGGTCACGAACAGCTCGTCCCGCGACAGACCGCTCGCGGCGATGGCACGGCCCACGCCCTCCTCGTTGCCGTAGATGGCGGCCGTGTCGATGTGGCGGTAGCCCGCCTCGAGCGCGTCGGAGACGATCCTCTCGGTCTGCGCCGGGTCGACCTTGAAGACGCCGAAGCCGAGCTGGGGGATGGTGTGACCGTCGTTGAGTGTCAGGAGGGGAATCGTCATGTCCTCCAGCGTAGGTGCGCCCGATCGCCCTGCGGGCGGATGCCGCGGCATCCGGAGCATGGGTTGTTCTCCCCATCGCGACGCGTCGAGGGCTCCCCTAGGTTGTCAGGAGGGAGGCGGACGGATGAGCGATCTGAAGATCGATGTGAGCGAGGTCCTGTCGAGCGCGTCGCGCGCCGAGAGGATCGCGGCCGACTTCTCGACGGCCGAGCGCATCGCCGACGAGACGGCGGGCTACACGGGTCACGACGGGCTGGCCGGCAAGGTCCGCGACTTCGGCGGCAAGTGGGACATCGCACGCGGGAAGCTGGAGGACAACCTCACGTTCATCGCGGACTACCTGCGCGCGGTCGTCGACACCTTCGAGGACCTCGACACCGACCTGGCCGCCGCGGTGCAGCAGAGCCGGTCGGGCGACGCCGCAGCCGCAGCCGACGTGCGCGACGCGGCCTCCGCGACCCCCACGCCCGCGCCCGCGCCCGCCCCCGTCCCGACGCCGACACCGGGCCCGGCACCGACGCCCCCGACGGACGGAGACCGCTGATGACCCTTCCCGGCAACCCCGACGCGCTGGCCGAGCGCGCGGCGACCTACGTCTCGTCGGCCAGCCGCATCGAACGCGCCGCCGACGACCTCCGGGCGCTCGCGTATGCGAGCACCGCCCGCTCGCTGGACGCGATCCGCGAGCGCAGCGGCCAGGTGGCCGGAGACCTGAGCGCCGCCCACGGCCGTTACGCGGGCACGGCGCACGCGCTGGTCGAGTATGCGGCGGCGCTTCGCGACGCCCACCGCAAAGCCGACGAGGCCGACGCGAGCGAGGCGTACGCCGAGCGGCACGCCGGCAGCGCGGGCACGCAGGTCTCCGCGCTCGACCGGCACGTGCGCAGCCTGGAGCAGTCGGCCGCGCCCGCCGCGAACATCGAGACCGCGGAGCGTCAGCTCGCCGACGCGCGCGCCGCGGCCCGACGGTACGACGACGCCGCCTCGGCGGCTCGCGAGGCCCACGAACAGGCGCGACGCAACATGGAGGAGGCGGCGCAGCGCGCGATGGCGCTGATCGACAGCGCCATCGACGCGACCAACGAGGGGTGGCTCGATCGCGTCGGCAACTTCTTCGAGGGTCTCGGCTCGTTCTTCGCCGATCTGGCGAAGTGGGTCGGCGATTTCCTTCAGGATCTGTGGGACGAGCTCCAGCGGCTCGTCTCGACCGTGCTCGCCCTGGTGGGGACCGTCCTGATCCTCGCGCTGGTCTATGCGCTGCTCTCGCTCATCCCCGTGATCGGTCCGCTCATCGCGGCCCTGGTGGTCGGACTGCTCGCGGGGTTCCTCCTCTCGAGCATCCTCTCGGACGTCCTCAAGCCCACCCCGCAGGTGAGCGAGTACGACCGCACCCGGCGGGAGAAGCGCGATTCGCAGGGCGAGCCCACCGATCTCGCGCACGCCATCAAAGATGCCGGCTACGTCGACTCCTTCGGCCACTACACCGCCGACAGCGCCGACGAGACCGTCATCAAGGTCACGAAGGTGGTCGACGGCGACGGGGTCGTGCGGTGGCGTGTCGCGCTGCCGAGCACGCAGGAGTGGCTCTCGCGGTTCAACGGCGACCAGGGAGCGGTCAACGACCTCGACAGCAACCTCGCCCTCATGCTCACGCCCTCCCTGCGCTCGCAGTACGAGCGCGCGGTCCTGCAGGCGATGCAGCAGGCCGGGGTGGGGCCGGACGACCCGGTGATGCTCGTCGGCTTCAGCCAGGGCGGGATCATGGCGGGCCACCTCGCGGCCTACAACTCCGACTACAACTGGGATGCGGTCGTGGTCGCCGGCGCACCGATCGACAGCATGCCCATCCCGTCCTCGACGACCGTGGTCTCGGTGCAGCACGACGGCGACCCGGTGCCGCGCCTCGACTCGGTGATCTCCCTCGGCACCGGCGGATACGCCCAGCAGCGGCCGAACTGGACGACGATCAACACGCCGTCGCCTCTGGCGGCTCAGGGCGTCGGCGGCATCCACAACGCCTCCGCCTACAACTCGACGCTGCAGAGCCAGATCGATCGGGTGCCGCCCGCCACGCAGGACGATCTCAACGCGTACTTCATCGGCGACGGCAGCACGTACGGTTATGACACGACCTACTACTCCTGGCAGGAGAAATGATGCCCGGAACGACTCGACTCGCCGTCGCCGCGGCCGCCGCGGTCCTCGCGGTGGCGGCGCTCACCGCATGCACCGGCGGAGGCGGCGCGCCCGCCGCGTCCAGCGCCGCACAGGAAGGAACCGACGTGGATCTGCAGAGCGTCTACGCCGCCGTCTCGGCGGCCGATCCGGGGGTCGAGGATCCGCTGGGCACCGTGAGCACCTCCGGCATGGCGAAGACCCTGTCGGTGAGCGTGCTGGTGTCCGCCGACGAGCCGGTCACCGCCGAGCGCCTCGTGGCGATCTTCGTCGCGATCCGCGACACCACGCCCGCGAGCATCGAGACGGTCACCGTGATCGCCCGCGATGCCGCAGACGAGGAGAAGATCGTCGACCTGTCCGCGGCGGTCGCGGGACTCCCCGACGATGTGACGGCGCTGCACGACGGCGGCGTCACGCTCAGTCGCGTCGACCTCGAGAAGCTGTGAGCGACGACGCCGTCCCGGAGCTCGTGTTCCGCCTCGTCGGCACCTGGTGGCCCGTGGCGCTGGACAGCGACGAGGAGGCGCGCGCCTCGGCGACCGACGTCGCCCGCGGCACGCTCGGCACCGCCGATCAGCACGCGACGGCCCGCCGTCGGATGCGCGACGACCTCGTGGAGGCGGCGCGGGCCGCGCGCGAGGCGCACGGACGACTGCTGCTGCTGCAGACGGAGCTCGGTCCCGGCGAGCCGATGTCGGCCATGCTGACGCTGTTCGACGACGATCGCCTCCGCATGAGCCCGTCGATCGGCACGAACCCGCAGCACGTGCTGGCGGTGCTCGAAGAGGCCCTGCCCACCATCGCGCCCGACATGGCCGCGACCGCCGTGCGACGCCCGTTCTCCGACGGAGAGGTCGTGCGCGCGCATCGCGTGGACGAGTCGGTCGAGTTCGAGGACGGTGCCCCGTTCACCCAGCGGCGGCTCGTCGCCCAGTACTGGTATCCCGTGCCGGACTCGAAGAAGCTGAGCCTCGTCGTGCTGTCGACCCCGCTCGGCGACATCCCGAACGCGCTCCTCGCCTACTTCGACGCGATCGTCGAGGTCTCGGGGTTTCGCCCGGCATCCGCGCCCGTCGTGGACCACGCGGGCACCGTGGCGCGCTGACGCGCAATACGATGGAGGGCTATGCCTCCCGTCGTCCCCGTGATCTCCTACCCCCCGGAGCTGCCCGTCAGCGCCGCGCGGGAGGAGATCTCGCGCGCCATCGCGACGCATCAGGTGGTCATCGTCGCCGGCGCGACCGGCTCGGGCAAGACGACGCAGCTGCCGAAGATCTGCCTGGAGCTCGGCCGCACCCGCATCGCCCACACCCAGCCGCGCCGCATCGCCGCACGCACGATCGCGGAACGCATCGCGCACGAGCTGCAGGTTCCCCTCGGCGGCGCCGTCGGCTACAAGGTGCGCTTCACCGATCACGTCTCCGATGAGACGCAGGTCGCTCTGGTCACCGACGGCATCCTGCTCAACGAGATCCACCGCGACCGGTTGCTGCGCCGCTACGACACGATCATCATCGACGAGGCGCACGAGCGGTCGTTGAACATCGACTTCCTCCTGGGCTACCTCGCCCGGATCCTCCCGGAGCGTCCCGACCTCAAGGTCGTGATCACGTCGGCGACGATCGACCCGGAGAGCTTCGCACGGCACTTCGCGGATGCGGAGGGCACCCCCGCGCCGATCGTCGAGGTCTCCGGCCGCACCTACCCGGTCGAGATCCGCTACCGTCCGCACGTCCCCGAGGCCCCGGTCGCCGACCGCGGCCCCCGCGCCACCCCGGCCGCCGAGCGAGGCCCGAACGCCACCCCGGCCGCCGAGCGAGGCCCGAAGGGCACCCCGGTCGCCGACCGAGGCCCGAACGCCGCCCCGGTCGTTGAGCGAGGCCCGAAGGGCCGAGTCGAAACGCCCGCCGACGGCGACGACGTCGACGCGCTGCTCGCCGCGCTGCGGGAGCTCGATCGCGAGGCCGACGGCGACGTGCTCGTCTTCCTGCCCGGGGAAGCCGAGATCCGCGACGCGATGGATGCCGTGCGCGGCATGTACGCCAGAGACACCCGCCCGACCGAGGTCCTCCCCCTGTACGGCCGTCTGTCGGCGTCGGAGCAGCACCGCGTCTTCGAGCCGTCCGGCGTCGCCGGGGTGCGGCGCCGGGTCATCCTCGCCACCAACGTCGCCGAGACGAGCCTCACCGTCCCCGGCATCCGCTACGTCATCGACGCCGGCACCGCGCGCATCTCGCGCTACAGCGTCCGCTCCAAGATCCAGCGCCTGCCGATCGAGGCCATCTCGCAGGCCTCGGCGCAGCAGCGCTCCGGCCGTGCGGGACGCACGTCGCACGGCATCGCGATCCGGCTGTACGGCGAGGACGACTTCCGCTCGCGGCCGGAGTACACCGAGCCCGAGATCCTCCGTACGTCGCTCGCGTCGGTCATCCTGCAGATGCTCTCCCTCGGATTCGGCGACATCGAGGACTTCCCGTTCCTGACCAAGCCCGACAGCCGCGGGGTGAAGGCCGCGTTCGACCTGCTCACCGAACTGCGCGCCGTCACGCCGTCGCGGCGGCTGACGTCGCTCGGACGCGAGATCGCACGCCTCCCGATCGATCCGCGGTTCGCGCGCATGCTGATCGAGGCGCGGCGCCTGCAGGTGTTGCCCGACGTCTTGGCCATCGTGGCCGGGCTGTCCATCCAGGACGTGCGCGAGCGGCCGTCGGTGGAGGACGGCGCCGGACGCGAGCAGGCCGATCGGCTCCACGCGCGGTTCACCGACCCGACCAGTGATTTCCTCACCCTGCTCAACCTCTGGAACCACCTGCAGCAACAGCAGCGTGAGCTCGGGTCGAGCGCGTTCCGGCGGTTGTGCCGCAGTGAGTTCCTGAACTACGTCCGCGTGCGCGAGTGGGTCGACGTGCACCGACAGCTGCGTCAGCTGATGGGCACGTCCTCGCGCACCGCCGCGGGCGACTCGCCGCGCACCGACGGGAGCGCCGCCGATCCCGCCCTGGTCCATCGCGCCATCCTCGCGGGGCTGCTCTCCCACATCGGCATCCTCGACACCCGCTCCGTAGCGGCGAAGGCCAGCGGCCGGCCCGCCGACAAGCGCAAGCCGATCCAGGTGTTCCGCGGCGCACGCGGGAGCGCGTTCGCGATCTTCCCCGGTTCGGCGCTGCGCAAGGCCACCCCCGACGCCGTCATGGCCGCCGAGCTCGTCGAGACGTCGCGTCTGTTCGCGCGCACCGTGGCGGCGATCGATCCCGCGTGGGCCGAGGAGCTCGCCGGCGATCTCGCCCACCGCCAGCTGAGCGATCCGCACTGGTCGAAGGATGCCGGCGCCGCCGTCGCCGCGGAGAAGGTCACGCTCTTCGGCGTCGAGATCATCCCCCGCCGGCGGGTGCAGCTGGCGAGGATCGACCGGCCGCTGGCACGCGAGCTGTTCGTGCGGCACGCGCTCGTCGACGGCGACTGGAACAGCCAGCACCTCGACAAGCGGCTGACGGCCTTCGAACGGCGCAACCTCGACCTGCGTCGCCGCCTCGAGAAGGTGGAGGAGCGCGAGCGCCGCCGCGACATCCTGGTCGGAGACGAGGCCGTCTTCGCCTTCTACGACTCCCGCCTGCCGTCCGACGTGTTCGATGTGCGCTCGTTCGAGTCGTGGTGGCGCGACGCCTCGGCGCGCACCCCGCGGCTGCTCGACATGACCGAGGCCGACCTGCAGGGCGACGCGTCGCGTTCCGATGAGCGCGCGTTCCCGGGCCGGTGGCATCAGGGCGATCAGGTGCTCTCCCTCGCGTACCGCTTCGAGCCGGGCGATCCCGAGGACGGCGTGAGCGTGGTCGTCCCGCTTCCGCTGCTGGCGGGGCTCCGACCGGACGGCTTCGACTGGCAGGTCCCGGGGCTGCGCGCGGAACTGACCACCGCGCTGCTGAAGGCGCTGCCCAAGGCGATCCGCCGCCACGTGGTGCCGGCCGCCGACTGGGCGGCCCGCCTCGGCGAGGAGCTCAGCGACGCCGGGCCCGAGCATCACGACGGGCTTCCGCCGCAGACGCTGCGCGCCGCCCTCGCGAGCCGCATCCAGCGCATCGCGAACCAGCCGGTCACGGTCGCCGATTTCGACCTCGACCGCGTGCCCTCCCACCTGCTCGTGACGTTCCGCGCCGTCGACCACCGCGGCCGCTCGGTCGGCACCTCGCGCGATCTGGGCGAGCTGCAGGATCGGCTCGCGGGCCGTGCCCGTGAGCAGGTGGCGCGCACCCTCGCGCGCGAGACGCCGCCCGCGGCCCGCGTCGCACGGGCGGCGGCCGGCGCGCCGCCGGCCGCCGCGGCCCCCGCTCTCGCGGAGCGCACCGGCATCCTCACGTGGGACCTCGGCACGCTGCCGGAGGTGGTCGACACCAAGGTCGCCGGCGGCGTCGTACGCGGCTACCCCGCTCTCGTCGACGAGAAGGATGCCGTCGCCCTGCGCATCGAGGCGACGCCGGAACGGGCCGAACGCCTCACCCATGCCGGCGTGCGCCGGTTGCTGCTGTTGGCCGTCTCCTCCCCCAGCGCCTACGTGCTCGATCACCTCACCGCGGCCGAGAAGCTCTCGCTGGCCGCGTCCCCGTACCCGTCGGCCAAGGCTCTCATCGAGGATGCGCGCGTCGCGGTCGCCGACGCCGTGCGGGACCGCGTGGCCCCCGGCGGCGTACGCACGCCCGAGCAGTTCGCGGCCGTCCGCGACGCGTTCTCGGCCGCCGTGGTCGACGAGCTCTTCCAGGCGGTGTCGCTCACGGCGCGCATCCTCACGCTCCAGCGCGAGGTCGACAGGGCGATCAAGGGCCAGAACTCGATGACGCTGCTCACCGCGCTGGGCGACGTGAAGGGGCAGCTGGCGGGACTGATCTTCCCGGGGTTCGTGTCGCGGTCCGGTCTCGACCGCCTCCGGCACCTGCCGCGTTACCTGCAGGGCGCGCTCGAACGCGTCCGGACCCTCGCCGACAACCCCGGCCGCGACCGGCAGCGGCTGACCGAGTTCGAGCGCGCCGCCGCGCTCTACGCCGACGCGGGGGGCACGCTGCCCCTGCCCGCCGACGCGACGCCGGCGCTGGTGCACGCGCGGTGGCTGCTGGAGGAGTACCGGGTGAGCCTGTTCGCGCAGGCGCTCGGCACCGCCGAGCCGGTCTCGCTCCCCCGCATCACCAAGGCGCTCAGCGCCTGATCCGGCCGCTCCGACGCGGAATACGGGCGGGGCGGGGCCGTTGCATCCCGCATGAGCACCGCGATCGTGTACACCGAGTTCGGAGGACCCGAGGTCCTCACCGTCGCCGACGTCGAGGTGCCCGCCCCCGGGCCCGGCGAGGTCACCGTCCGCATTGAGGCGGTCGGTGTCAACCCCATCGACCACAAGCTGCGCTCGGGCCTGCGCGCATCCGACCCGATCGTCGAGCCGCGCCGCCTGGGCTCGGATGCCGCCGGCATCGTCACGGCGGTCGGATCCGAGGTCGAGGGCTTCCGGGTCGGCGACCCCGTGGTCGTCTTCGGCGCCGCCGGCACCTACGCGAGCGCGCTGACGACCTCCGCCGCGCACGTCTCACCGCGTCCCCCGCAGGTGTCGGCCGCCGAGGGGGCCGCCCTCGGCATCCCCGTCGGGACGGCGTACCAGACGCTCCGCTCGCTCGCGGTGGGCGCCGATGACACCGTGCTCATCCACGGCGGCTCGGGAGCCGTCGGGCAGGCCGCCATCCAGCACGCGGTGCTCTCGGGCGCGACGGTGCTCGCGACCACGAGCGACCGTCGGGCCGACCGGGTGCGGGCGCTCGGCGCGCATCCCCTGCCCTACGGCGCCACCGTGGTGGACGACGTGCGCCGGATGGCGCCGCAGGGCGTCACGGTCGCCATCGACCTCGCCGGCACCGACGACGCACTGCAGCAGTCACGCGAGCTCGTCGCCGACCATCGCCGCATCGCGACGCTCGTGCGCGGGAAGGATGCCGCAGCTCTCGGCATCCGGGCCTTCAGCGGCGGCAGCCCGGTGCCCTTGACGGCGCAGGAGCAGGCGTGGCGGGCCGAGGCCGTCCCGGTCACGGTCGCCCTCCTCGCTGCCGGACGATTCCGCATCGAGCTCGGACCGCGGCTGCCGCTGGCCGAGGCCGCGGAGGCGCACCGGCTCGTCGCCGCCGGCGCCGACGGCAAGATCGTGCTGGTCCCCTGACCCTCCCGGCTCAGCTGGCCGCGATGAGGGCCCGGTAGAAGCGGATGCCGGCCAGCCACGACGCGACCCGGATGCGCTCGTTGTGCGAGTGCAGGGCGTCGCGTTCGGCGCGCGTGAGGTGGAACGGCGTGAAGCGGTAGACGTGCGCGCTGATGGCGGTGAACCACCGGCTGTCGCTCGCACCGAGCTGGATGTAGGGCGTCGTGACGACCTCCTCGCCCAGCGTCTCGCGGACCGCCGTGGCGATGCGCCGCCACGGCCGTCCGCGCCACGGCGAGACCGGCGACGGATCGGACCCGTGGCGCACCTCCACCTCGACATGCGGGTCAGCGACGACGCGGCGGATCCGCGCCGTCGCGGAGGCGACCGTGTCGCCCGTGAGCAGGCGGACGTTGACCGCGGCGCGCGCGGTCGTCGCGAGGACGTTCTCGCCGGGGGCGCCCGACAGCTCGGTGGCGACGGCGGTGGTGCGCACCATCGCGTTCATCTCCGGCCCGAGCCGGGGGAAGACCCGCGCCACCACCGGCGCCAGCAGGCCCAGATTGGCGAACACCGTGCGCAGCGGCTGAGCGGCGTGCGGGGCGAGGGTGGCGAAGAGCGCCCGCACCGGCGGCGCGATGCGCGCGGGGAACGGATGCCGGTGGATGCGGTCGATCGCCCGGGCCAGGCGCGCCGTCGCCGGGAAGGCCGGCGGCGTCGACGCGTGCCCGCCGCCCTCCCGGGCGGTGAGACGGAGCGTCATGACGCCTCGCTCGGCGACACCCACCATCGCGGTGGGCACCGAGATCCCCGGCACGACGCCCTCCACCACGGCGCCGCCCTCGTCCAGGACGAGACCAGGCTCCACGCCGCGCTCGCGCAGCAGCGCGACGATCGCCCGGGCGCCCCCGCCGGCGGTCTCCTCGTTGTGCCCGAAGGCGAGATAGACGTCGTGCTCGGGTGAGAAGCCGTCGGCGACGAGCGCCTCGACCGCTTCGAGGATGGCGACGAGCGCGCCCTTGTCGTCGATCGCTCCGCGCGCGTGGATGGCCGCATCCGCGCCCTCGCCGGCGATCTCCGCGGCGAACGGCGGGAGATCCCACTCCTGCTCGACCACGGGCACGACATCCAGATGCGCCATCAGCACGAGCGGGTCCGCCCCGCCGCGGGCGCCCGGCCAGCGGTAGAGCAGCGAATGCCCGTCGACGACCTCGCGCTCCAGCACGGCATGCAGCGCCGGATACAGGCGCACAACCGCGTCGAGCAGCCGGTCGAAGGGCTCCCAGTCGATGAGGCCCTCGTCGGCATGCGAGACGGTCGGAATCTGCAGCAGCTCACGGAACCGGGCGATCGAGGCGGCGTTGTCGGCACTCACGGCTCGAGCCTACGCGGCCGCCGATAGGCTCGAGGCATGACCGACATCGCTCCCGGCAGCCCCGGCGCCGCCTCCCCGATCCCCGGCGCCCCCGTCCGCTGGGGCATCCTGGCGACGGGCGGCATCGCCCACGCCTTCACGAAGGATCTCCGGACCGCGGGGCTGACGGTCACCGCGGTCGGTTCGCGTCGCGCCGAGTCCGCGGAGGCGTTCGCGCAGGAGCACGGCATCCCCCGCGCCCATGGCTCGTACGAGGAGCTGGTCGCCGACCCCGAGGTCGACATCGTCTACGTCGCCTCGCCGCACAGTCATCATCGCGAGCACGCCGTCCTCGCTCTCGAGGCCGGAAAGCACGTCCTCATCGAGAAGGCGGTGACGCTCGACGCCGACGAGGCCGTCGCGATCCGCGACATCGCGGCCGGCCGCGGACTGCTCGCGATGGAGGCGATGTGGACGCGGTACCTGCCGCACATGGTGCGCATCCGCGAGCTCATCGCCGACGGGACGATCGGCGAGGTGCGCACGGTCGTGGCCGACCACACCCAGTCGCTCCCGCTCGATCCCGGCCACCGCCTGAACGCCCTCGAGCTCGGCGGCGGTGCCCTGCTGGACCTCGGCATCTACCCGGTCTCCTTCGCATGGGATGTGCTCGGACCGATGACCGAGGTGCGCGCGGTCGGTCGGCTCGGCGAGACGGGCGCCGACACCGAGGTCGCGATCGCCGCCGTCCACGAAGGAGGCGCGGTGTCGTCGCTCGTCACGAGCTCGCGCGCCGCCGGACCGAACGCGGCGCACGTCATCGGCACGGCCGCCCGCATCGACATCGACCGCGTGTGGTACGAGCCCACCTCCTTCCGCGTGACCGCGACCGACGGCACGGTCATCGAGGAGTACCGCTCCACCGTCGACGGGCGCGGCATGCAGTTCCAGGCTCTGTACGCCGAGGCGCTGCTGCGCGCGGGACGCACCGACAGCGACCTCCTCCCGTTCGACGAGTCGATCGCGATCATGGCCGCCCTCGACGGCGTGCGAGCCCAGCTCGGCGTGACCTACCCGAAGGGGCGCTGACATGGCCGAGCTGCAGGGCAACCGCGTCGCGGTGTATCTCGACTTCGACAACATCGTGATGAGCTGGTACGACCGCGTGCACGGGCGCAACTCCTACGCGGCCGACCGGCAGAAGATCATCGCCGACCCCGACGCGCCCGAGATCGCCCAGCGCCTCAAGGACGCGACGATCGACGTCGGCGCGATCATCGACTACGCGGCATCCTTCGGCACCCTGGTGCTCACGCGCGCCTACGCCGACTGGTCGTCGCCGGTGAACGCGCTGTACCGCTCGCAGCTCGTCGCGCGCGCCGTCGACCTCGTCCAGCTGTTCCCGGCCGCCGCGTACGCGAAGAACGGCGCCGACATCCGCCTGGCCGTCGACACGGTCGAGGACATGTTCCGCCTGCCCGACCTCACCCACGTCGTCATCGTGGCGGGAGACAGCGACTACGTGCCGCTCGCGCAGCGCTGCAAGCGTCTCGGCCGGGTCGTCGTCGGGGTCGGCGTCGCCGGGTCGACCGCGAAGTCGCTCGCCGCGGCGTGCGACCAGTTCGACGCCTACGACTCGTTGCCCGGCGTCGTTCCGCCGGCGGCGGCCGCCACCGCACAGAAGAAGACGGATGCCGCGGCCACGACGTCTTCCCGCCGCCGCAAGAAGGCGGAGGACCCGACGGCCGAGCTCCTGGGCCGCGCCCTGCGGCTGGAGCAGGAGCGCACCGACGACGAATGGGTGCATCTGTCGGCCGTGAAGAACCTCCTCAAGCGGATGGACCCCTCGTTCAGCGAGAAGGCTCTCGGCCACCGGTCGTTCTCCGACTTCGTCAAGGCGCACCCGACCGTCGCGGACATCGACGAGACCACGAACATCGTCCGCGTGCGCCCGCACACGTCCGACGCGGCCGACGAGGGCTGACCCCCGCCGGCCGCGCCGGGCGGACGAGCGGTCAGCCGGCGAAGGGGATCGCCCCGACCAGGACGCCGACCGCGAGCATCGCGAGCGAGACGAGCGTCGCCCGCCACAGCACCTTCTTGTGGTGGTCGCCGAGGTTGACGTTCGCGAGGGACACGAGCAGCAGGATCGCCGGCACGAGCGGGCTCTGCAGGTGCACCGGCTGGCCGGTGATCGAGGCCCGCGCCATCTCGACGGGCGCGATCCCGAAGTGCGACGCGCTCTCGGCGAGCACCGGCAGGATGCCGAAGTAGAAGGCGTCGTTCGACATGAAGAACGTGAACGGGATCGACAGCACTCCCGTGATCACGGCGAGGAACGGGCCCAGCTCGGCGGGGATGACCGAGGTGATCCACGAGGCCATCGCGGTCACCATGCCCGTGCCGTTGAGCACGCCCACGAGCACGCCCGCGGCGAGCACCATCGACACCACGCCGACGATCGACGGGGCGTGGGCGACGATCTCGTCGGCCTGGCTCTTCAGCTTCGGGAAGTTCACGATCAGCGCGATCGCCGCTCCCACCATGAAGACGAACGCCAGCGGGAACAGGTCCAGGATCAGCAGCACCATCACCGCGACCGTCAGCGCGAGGTTGAACCAGATGAGCCGCGGGCGCAGCGTGGGCCGGTTCGGATCGAGCATCGTGTCGGCCATGGCGGTGTCGGCGGCATCCACGAGGGCGGTCGCCGCGACGGCCTCGCGGGCGCCGCGCACGGTGACGATGTTCCCTGTACGCAGCGTCGCCGCGGCTCCCGGCTTGGGCTCGGCCCCGCGGAACAGACGCGGCGCGCCGAAGATGCCGTCGCCGCGGGTCGCCTCGATCCGCGTGGTGTCGACCACGCCGGCGAGGCGGCGGCGCTCGCTCAGGCCGAGGAACCACGCGAAGGCGAGGGAGATCACGAGACCCGTCGCGAGCGAGGGCAGCATCGGCACGAAGATGTCGGTGGGCTCCAGCGAGAGAGCGGATGCCGCGCGCACCGTCGGCCCGCCCCACGGCACGATGTTCAGGGTGCCGTTCATCAGCCCCGCCACGCAGGTGAGCACGACCGGGCTCATCCCCAGCCGGAGATAGATCGGCAGCATCGCGGAGGTGGTGATGATGAAGGTCGTCGATCCGTCGCCGTCCAGCGACACGGCCCCGGCGAGCAGCGCCGTGCCGAGCACGACCTTCGCGGGGTCGTCCCCCAGCACCCGCGTGATCACGCGGATCAGGGGGTCGAACAGCCCGACGTCGATCATGATGCCGAAGTACATGATCGCGAACATCAGCAGCGCCGCGGTCGGCGCCATCGATTTGATCGCGTCGATGATCATGTCGCCGAGCCCGAGACCGGCACCGGCGAACAGGCCGAAGATCGTCGGCACCACGATGAGCGCGACCATCGGCGTCAGGCGGCGCGTCATGATCAGCGCCATGAAGGTCAGCACCATCGTGAACCCGAGCACGACGAGCACACCGTCCGAGGGCGTGAACGCCAGATCGTAGCCGTCGTCGGCGGCGGCCGCGACGAGACCGAGGGGAACAGGGGGCATCTCGACTCCTTCGTCAGCGGCCGACGTTCGTCGTCGACCGGATGCCGCGAATCTAGGGACCGCGCCGCGGCGGCGCGCGCTATCTCTCATTCCCGCGACTTCTGCGCGAAGCGCGAGTTCAGCGCATTATGCTCACCAGATGAGATTCGCGACGCGCGCGGCGCTGCTGCTGCTGGCGACGGTGGTCGCCGTCGTCGCGGTGTGCGTCGTGGTCTTCGTGATCCTCGGCGTCCAGCTGCTGCGCGCCGAGGCGGAGACCTCCGCGCTCAACATCGCCCGTACGATCGCCGTCGATCCGCAGGTGCGCGCCGAGGTCGCCGCGATGAGCGCCGATCCGGGCACGCCCGACGGTGCCGAGCTCCGCGACGGAGAGCTGCAGCGCCTGGCCGACGCCGTGACGGCGCGCACCGGGACGCTGTTCGTCGTCATCGCCGACGACCACGGCATCCGTCTCGCCCACCCCGACCCCGACCAGCTGGGCCGGCCGGTCAGCACGGACTACCGTCAGGTGCTCGCCGGCAACGAGGTCGTGACGTGGGAGGAGGGGACCCTCGGCGTCTCGGCGCGCGCGAAGGTGCCGATCCTCCCGCCCGACGGCGAGGGCACCGCCCCCGTCGGCGAAGTGAGCGTCGGATTCGAGCCCTCGAGCGTGTTCGACGACCTCCCGGCGCTGCTGGGCGGCATCGCCGCCGCGGCCGGCGCGGGGATCCTGGTGGCCGCGCTCGCCGGACTGGTGCTGCGACGGCGGTGGGAACGCGTGACGCTGGGCTTGCAGCCGGAGGAACTGGTCGCCCTGGTGCAGAACCAGGCCGCGGTGCTCGACGGCGTGGGCGACGGCGTCGTCGCGCTCGACGGGGAGGGGACGGTGCGCCTGTGCAACGAGACCGCCCGCCGGCTCCTCGATCTCGACGCCCCCGAGGGGCGCACGCTGGAGGAACTCGGGGTCGCACCGGCCATCCTCGTCGCCGTGCGCGAAGGGACCGCGGGCGACGGGATCGTGGTGGGCGATCGGGTGCTCTACGTCGACGCCCAGCCGGTCCGTCGCGAGGGGCGCGACCTCGGGGCCGTCCTGATCGTGCGCGACCGCACCGACATCGTGGCCCTCACGGAGCGGCTCGACACCGTGCGCGCGATGACCGGCGCGCTGCGCGTCCAGCGACACGAGTTCGCCAACCGCCTGCACGTCGCGGCCGGCCTGCTCGACGCGGGGCGCGACCGCGAGGCGCGCGAGTTCCTGGGCGATCAGCTGCAGCGCGGCCCGGTGGACTATCCGGTCGAGAACCTCGATCTGATCGGCGATGCCCTCCTGCATGCGCTCATCGGCGCCCACGCGCTCGAAGCCGGCGAGCGCGGCGTCCGCGTGTCGATCGATCCCGACTCCCTGCTGCTGTCGCCGCTGCGCGACGTCGAGGACGTCGCCGCCGTGCTCGGCAATCTCGTCGACAACGCCGTGCGGGCGGCGGTCGCCGGTCCCGAGCCGCGGGAGGTGCGGATCGGCTGCTTCGGCGACGGCCCGGACCTCGTCCTCACGGTCGCCGACTCGGGCGCGGGCGTCCCCGACGACGCCGACCTCTTCCGTCGCTCCGCACGGCCCGCCTCCGATCTCGACCGCGTGCACGGGCTCGGCGTCGGCCTTCCGCTGTCGCGGGAGCTCGCCCGGCGCCGCGGCGGCGAGGTCTGGCTGATCGATCCCGGCGGACGCGGCCCCGCGGGCTCGGGCACGGGGGCCGTGTTCGGCGCGCGTCTCGTGGACGTGCTGGACGCCGGCACCGCCGCGGACCCCGCATCCGGAAAGGACTCCGCCCGATGAGCTCACCCGTCCGCGTCCTCGTGGTCGACGACGACTTCCGGGTCGCCGGCCTGCACCGCGACATCGTCGCGGAGCGTCCCGGCTACACCGCGCTGGAGCCGGTGCGCACCCTCGCCGCGGCGAGCGCCGTCGTGCGGGCCGACCGGCCCGACCTCATGCTCGTCGACGCGTACCTCCCGGACGGCGACGGCATCGGCTTCGTGCAGGCCTGCGGCGTCGACGCCGTCGTCCTGTCCGCCGCCGCGGACGCCGCGACGGTCCGCCGCGCGCTGCGCGCGGGGGCGCTGGGCTACCTCGTCAAGCCGTTCGAGCGCCGCGCACTGACCGACCTGCTGGATCGCTATCTGCGCTTCCGGAACCTGCTCGACGAGTCGCGCACCGTCTCGCAGGAGGAGATCGACCGCGCGCTGGCGCTCCTGCGCGCCGGCGGTGAGACCCCGTCGGTGTCGCGGTCGGCGACCGAGCAGGTGATCCTCGAGGCGCTCGGCGACGACGAGTCGTCGGCGTCGGAGATCGCCGACCGCGCCGGCGTCTCGCGCGCCACCGCGCAGCGGCATCTGTCGGCGATGGCGGCCCGCGGAGTCGTGGACGTGCGTCTGCGCTACGGCACCACCGGACGCCCGGAGCACCGCTACCTGCGCGTGCGTGCGTGAGCGCACAGGAGCTGTGCGGCACTGAACCTTGTACCTGAATCACTTTTCAGGTAGCGTCCACGTCGCGGCATCCCCCCGCCGCACCGCGCTCTACAAGGAGGTATCAGCGCATGGCTTCAGCCACCCCGCCAGACACCACGCAGCCGTCGTCCGGGCTCCGCCGGGTCGTCAGCGCCTCGATGGCCGGCACGATCGTCGAGTGGTACGAGTTCTTCCTCTACGCCACGGCCGCGACGCTCGTGTTCAACCTGATCATGTTCCCCCCGTCGGACGATCCGTACGCGGGCATCATCGCCGCCTTCGTCACGTACGCCGTCGGGTTCGTCGCGCGCCCTCTCGGCGGCATCGTCTTCGGCCACTTCGGCGACAAGTACGGACGCAAGAAGCTGCTGCAGCTCGCGATCATCCTCGTCGGCGTCGCCACCTTCCTGATGGGGTGCCTTCCCACCTTCCAGCAGGTCGGCTACTGGGCTCCGGCGCTGCTCGTGCTGCTGCGGTTCGCCCAGGGCTTCGCCGTCGGCGGAGAGTGGGGCGGCGGTGTGCTCCTGGTGGCCGAGCACTCCCCCGACAAGACCCGCGGCTTCTGGGCCTCGTTCCCCCAGGCGGCCGTCCCCATCGGCAACCTCGTCGCCACGATCGTCCTGCTCGTGCTCAGCCGCACGCTCTCCCCCGAGGCCTTCCTCGCGTGGGGCTGGCGCGTGGGCTTCTGGCTCTCGGTGGTCATCGTCGCGATCGGCTACTACATCCGCACGAAGATCACCGACGCGCCGATCTTCCTCGAGGCACAGAAGGAGGTCGAGGAGCAGAAGCACGTGCGCTACGGCGTCTTCGAGGTGCTGCGCCGCTACCCGCGCGGCGTGCTGACCGCGATGGGCCTGCGCTTCGCCGAGAACATCATGTACTACCTCGTCGTGACGTTCTCCATCACCTACCTGAAGATCGCGCTCGGCGTCGACACGGCCGAGATCCTCGGGATGCTCGTGATCGCCCACATCGTGCACATGATCGTGATCCCCCTCGTGGGCGGCCTCGCCGACCGGATCGGCCGCAAGCCCGTCTACGCGATCGGCACCGTCGGCGCCGCCGCCTGGGGCTTCATCGCCTTCCCCATGTTCAACACGACGCAGCCGCTCATCATCATCCTGGCGATCTGCCTGGGCCTGGTCATCCACTCGTTCATGTACGCCCCGCAGCCGGCGATCATGTCGGAGATGTTCCCGACCCGCATGCGCTACTCGGGCGTCTCGCTCGGGTACCAGGTCACCTCGATCGTCGCCGGCTCGCTCGCCCCGATCATCGCGACCGCACTCCTGTCGGCCTACGGCACCTACATCCCGGTCGCGCTGTACCTCGCCGTCGCCGCCGCCATCACGCTCGTCGCGGTGGTCTCGATGCGCGAGACGAAGGGCAGCTCGCTCCACGAGCTCGACCGCGTCGACCGCGAGCGCCTGGTGGCCGAGACCGGCACGGTCCGCGTTCAGGCCGGCCGCTGACCGCGGACGTCGAGGGGGCGGATGCCGCGGCGTCCGCCCCCTCGCCGCCCGATCAGTCGCGCGTGGCGAGCAGCGCCCACTCGGCCAGGAGCGGCGGGGCGGCGAGCCGCACGAGGCGGGCGGCGTCGCCGTCCCGTCGCGCGAACGTCTTCATCCGGCCAGTACGCCCCGGCGGGTGTCGGCCGCGTCGGTAGGCTGAAGGGATGAGCGACGGTGCGGCACGAGCGATCCGACGCCTCCCCGACGGCACGGTCAAGCAGATCGGCCCGCTGACCGGGACGCGGGTGTGGACGGTCCCGGGCCGGGCGAGCCGCCCTCTGGCGCTCGCCCGCGACGACACCCGCCGGCTCGGCCCGGGCGAGGATCGGCGGCTCTGCGCCTTCTGCGTCGACCGCTACTTCGAGACCACGCCGGAGAAGGCCCGCCTGGTGGGACCGCGCTTCGAGGAGCTGCGACGCGTCCCCGCCTCCGCACTGAACGACACGGTCGCCGAGTTCCGGCGCTTCGCGAACCTCTTCGAGATCGTCTCGGCGGAGTACTGGCGCGAGAACCACGGCTTCCGTCAGCCCGCGCACGTCTTCCGGTGGGCCGAGGAGTACCTGTCCGACCCCGTCGGGCGCGTCCACCTCGAGAAGCTCGCCGAGATCCGCGCGCAGGCCGCGGGCACCGAGACCAGCCTCGAAGAGGCGGCTCTGGATCTGCTCGGCGGCTCCCACGACGTCGTGGTGGCGCGACGCCATGTCGTCGACGGCGCGACCACCGACGCCGAGCTGGCCTCCTCGGGCACCCTCACGCCCGGCGAGCACGCCGCGTACGTCGCCTTCACGGTGCGGGCCCTCGCGGAGATCCAGGCCGCGCAGCCGCACGCCGCCTACGTCAGCGTGTTCCAGAACTGGCTGCGCCCCGCCGGCGCCTCCTTCGAGCACCTCCACAAGCAGCTCGTCGCGATCGACGAGCACGGGCCGCAGGTCGACCACGAGCTGCGGCTGCTCTCCCACGATCGCGACCTCTACCAGCACGAGATCGCCGACCTCGCCGTGGCCGAACGCCTCGTCGTCGCCGCGAACGACGGCGCCGTCGCGTTCGCCGGCGTCGGCCACCGCTATCCCGCCTTCGAGATCTTCTCGACCTCCGACGCCAATCTGCCGCAGGACCACACGGATGCCGGCATCCGCGCCGTGTCCGACCTGCTGCACGCTCTGCACGCCGCCACCGGCGTCCACGTCCCGACCAACGAGGAATGGCACTACCGACCGCCGGGTGCACCGTGGCCCATGCCGTGGCGGGTCGTGCTGAAGTGGCGCATCTCGACGCCCGCCGGATTCGAGGGCGGCACGAAGATCTACGTCAACACGATCGATCCGTGGGAGCTGCGCCGCCGCGCGGTCGCGACGCTGCACGGGCTGCGCGACGCGGGCGCCCTGTCCACCGGCATCCGCATCGGCGATGAGTGCACGCCGGACGACGCCGTGCTGCACTATGCGGACCCGGCGTGAGCTTCCCGTTCGAGCGCCTGCGTCGCGCGCCCGACATCGAGGGTGAGGGTCTGGTCGCCGCGGATGCCGCGGACCGGCTCATCCTCGACGAGTCGGCGGCGCTGCGCACCGCGGCGGGGCCGGGTGAGATCGTCGTCATCGGGGACGGCTACGGCGCCCTCGCACTCGGCGCGGCCTTCGCCGGCGCGCGTGACGTGCGGGTGCATCAGGACGCGCTCTCGGGCGAACGCGCGCTCGCCGCGAACGCGCGGGCGCTCGGCCTGGACGACCGGGTGTCGTCGGGTGCTCTGGACGCGGCGCTGGTGTCGGGGGCGCGCGTCGTGCTGCTGCGACTGCCGCGCGCGCTCGATGCGCTGCGCGACATCGCCGGGCTGATCGCCGCACACGCGGTATCCGATGTCGTCGTGGTCGCCGGCGGGCGGCTCAAGCACATGACCGTCGCGATGAACGACGTGCTGCGCAGCGCGTTCGACACTCTCGACGTCACGCACGCGCGGCAGAAGTCGCGGGTGCTGATCGCCCGCGACCCGCGCGGCGTCGGCGGCGATCCCGTGCCGGCCGCGGCGCGCATCGACGGGCTGGAGGTGCGGGCGTTCGGCGGCGCGTTCGCCGGCGCGCGACTGGACATCGGCACGCGCGCGCTGCTGGCGGCGCTGGACGCGGCGCCCGCCGCCCCGGCGGGCGGCACCCCCGACGATCCCTGGATCGACCTCGCGTGCGGCACCGGGATCATCGGCGCCTGGCTCGCCCGGCGGCATCCGGCGGCCCACGTGTACGCGAGCGACCCGTCGGCCGTCGCCGTGGCATCCGCCCGGGCGACGGCGGCCGCCAACGGCCTCGCCGACCGCGTGATGGTCGCTCGTGCCGACGGTCTGGAGCAGCGCGCGGATGCGTCCGCGTCGTTCATCGCCCTGAATCCGCCCTTCCATTCCGGCGCCGCGCTGACCGCGGGCATCGCCGAACGCCTGTTCGCCGACGCGGGACGGGTGCTGCGCCCCGGCGGCGAGCTGTGGTGCGTGTGGAACTCGCCCCTGCGATACCGACCCGCATTGGATCGGCTGGTCGGTCCGACCCGTCAGATCGCGCGCGACGCGAAGTTCACGGTGACGGTGTCGACGAGGCGCTGATCCCGCCGGAGCGAGCGACGGGCCGCCCGATCAGACGATGCCGGCGCGGATGCCGTCCAGCGAGTCGGCGACCTTGGGGAGGCGCTGAGCGAGCACGCCGTCGAGCTCGAACAGGCGCTCCCGGGCGTCCTGCAGGACGCGGGCGCCCTTGGAGGTGACGTGGAGGTCGCTGGCCGCTCCGGCGTGGGCCGTCGCATCCTGGACGAGGCCGTCGTCGACGAGCGTGCGGACGGCGGTGTGCGCCGACTGCACCGTGATGTGAGAGCGGCGGGCGAGCTCGGAGAAGGAGATCCCCGGCTCGGCGTAGATGTGCCCGAGGAGGCCGAACTTGCGGGTGCTGATGCCGAGGTCCTTCAGGATCGCCGCCAGCTGCTCCTCCCACATCGCCGAGACCGCGAGCAGCGCGATGACCGGACTGAAGCGGGGGCTCTCTTGGGTCATGGCCCCATGCTAGCGAGCCACCGGCGGACACGGCCTCAGGCGCGACCGTGAGCGAGCGCCGCGACGACGGCGGGTGCGGGATGCCGAGGTGTCCCGCACCCGCCGCGTCATCAGGGTGCGCCGACGACGGTGTGCGCCATCACCGAGGCACCGTCCGCGCTCGTCCAGCCGTGACGGGCGGCGAAGGCGATCATGTCGTCCCACCGGGGTGCCCAGTCGTCCTCGGCAACCTGCTCCTCGGCGAGCGCCCGCAGGCGCGCGATGTCGAGCCAGTGGTGCAGCGCGCCCACGCGCTCTCCGCCGAGGCCGGCACCCGCCAGCGCGGCCGAGACGGCGCCCCCGACGGGGGCATGGATCTCGAGCCTCGCCGTGTCCGCGGGCTCCTCGAGCTGGACGTCGCCGTCCGGGCGCACCGTCACGATCATCGCCCGCTCCTCACGGTCCGTCCGCCCCTCACGCCGCGACGCGCTCGCCGACGAGCGCACGCACGCGCGGGAGGACCTCGCGCCCGTAGAGCTCGAGCGAACGCAGCGAGACCTCGGTCGGCAGCGCGGCGTCGGTGAGCGTCACCTCGATGCGCTCGATGCCGGTGAGCAGGATGAAGTCCGCGATCTCGCGCGCGACCTTCTCGGGTCCGCCCATGAAGTTCGGCCGCACGGGCATCGACATCCCCTTCGGCTCGGTCGGGAGCGGCACCGACGCCGGCACGCCCGCCATCCCCATCGCCAGTCGCGCCATCAGCGGTGCCGGCGCGGCGAAGAGCTTCATCAGGTTGCCGAAGCCGGTCTCGTCGGCGATCCTCTCCGCCTCGGCATCCGTCTCGGCCACGAGAGCGAACGCGCGGTAGAGCATGTCCTCGCCCGCGACGGTGCGACCTGCCTTCTGCGCCTCCGCCTTGAAGACCTCGGCGAAGGTCGCGATCACGGGGGCGGGGGCGAACGAGAAGCCGGCGATGTAGCCGTTGCGTGCCGCATACGTGGCCGAGTCGGGCGAGTTGGCCGACACGAGGATCGGGAGGTCCGCCTCGGGCTGCGGCCACACGGCGACGGTGCGGTACTCGAAGTGGCGGCCGATCCAGGCGAACGGCTCCGGCTCGCTCCAGATCGCCTTCATGAGCTCCATCTGCTCGTAGAACACCTCCTTCGACTCCCACGGGTTCGTGCCGTAGGTGAGCAGCTCGTTGGGGGTGCCGCGGAAGAAGCCGACCAGCAGCCGCCCCGGAGCGAGCGCGCTCAGCATGCCGATCTCCTCCGCCAGACGCACGGGGTTCACGAGCGGCAGCGTCGAGCCGAGCAGACCGATGTCGATGCCGACCTCACGGGCGAGCAGCACGGCGGCCGTCACGGAGTTGGGCGAGAGCTGCGCGGAGCTGTAGTGATGCTCCGCGACGGAGATCTGATCGAGCCCGGCCGCCTCCACGGCGTGCGCGAAGTCGATCGCGCCGCGCAGCGACGTCGACGAGACGCCCGGCTGACGGGACACACGCGGCGGGGCCGGCCACGATCCGTGGCGCGGCAGGTCGTAGGTCGGGAAGGGGTGGAACACGGAGAACTTCATTGTCGGCAGTTCCTTGTCGGTCTGGTGGTCAGGGGTAGATGAGCGTCGAGCGGTCTTCGATGACGAACTCGGATCCGCGCTGCAGGAAGTCGCCGACGATCGCGGCGAAGGCCTCGGGCCGGTCTCCGCTGAGATCGTGCGCGGCGTCGTAGACGATCGCGAACGTCGCATTGGGCATGATGCGCCGGTATGTGCGGCCGACCTCGGTGCCGAAGAGTCCGTCCGCGGTCCCGGTGAGCACGAGGGTGGGGGTGTGCACGTCGGCGAGGCTGCGCTCGAGGTCGATGTCGTGGAGAGGGCCCATGATCCGCTCCACGAGCGGCCAGATCGCCGCGATGTGGGCCGGATCGGCGGGGACGATCGTCTTGCGCTCCGGGTGGGCGTGGAAGGCTCGCGCCATCTGCTCGGGCGAGAGCTTCGACGGATCGCTCCCGTCGGGCCGGAACGCGCCGGGCACCTCCAGCACGAGCCGCGTCAGCCGGCGCGGGGCGAGGACGGCGGCCCAGGATGCGACGACTCCCCCCATCGACGTCCCCAGCAGCGCGAACTCGGCGAGACCGAGGGCGTCGGCGATCGCGAGCACCGTGCGGGCCATGTCGCGGCCGTCCGCGGTGCGCTCGTTGCGCTCCTGCCCGAACCCGGGCAGCTCCACCAGGTACACCCGGTTGCCCGCGGTGAGCAGATCGATGCCGCGGGAATGGGTGAACCCTCCCGACCCGTGCGAGAAGCCGCCCGCGCCGTGGAGGGCGATCAGGTCGGGCCCCTCACCCGCGACCTCGTATCGGACGGTGAACCCGTCCGCGTCCACCGTCCCCGGGGTGAACACCACGCCCGCGTCGAGCGTCACTTCGTTGTGTGTCATTGTCGCCTCCTTGCTTGATGACCGGTCAGCAGTATGTGACTGACATTGCAACACTGTCAAGTGAATCGCGCACACTAGACTCGACGCATGGCAGATTCATCGCAACGAACGCTGCTCTCCGATCGCGCGTACGACGACATCCGGTCTCGGATCCTCGACTGCGTGATCGCCCCCGGCGAGTTCGTCAGCGAGCGGGCACTGGCCCAGCAGCTCGACCACGGCATCGCCGCGACGCGTGCCGCCCTGGCCCGACTCGCATCGGACGGTCTGGTGACCTCGATCCCCCGGGTCGGGTACCAGGTGGCGCCGATCACCCTTCGCGGCGTCACCGCCTTCTTCGAGACGTGGGCCATCATCGGCCCGCCGTTCGTCGGACTCGGCATGTCGCGCCTCACCCCGGCGCAGCGCCGCGAGATCGAGAGCCTGCCCGCCCTGGCCCCGAACTACACGGCGCGCGAGGCCGTCGAGTACGCCGACGCCTTCTTCCGCATCCTGGCCGAGGCCGTCGACAACGCGCTGCTCGCCGAGATCTTCCGTCGCCTCCAGGGCGACATGCATCGCATCTTCACGCTCGCCTACTGGGATACGACCACCCACGGCGATTCGGCTCCCCTGCAGCCCGTCCTGGCGGACTTCGATCCCGCGACGGCCGAGCGGCAGGCGGCGGCGTTCATCGAGCACGCTCGCCGCCACACGATGAACTGGGTGACGACCTCCACGTCCCTCGCCGACGTCGCCCTCTCGTTCCGCTGACGCCTCCCGCCCGCCGTTCCGGCGCTTGACATGTCAACACTGCGCGAGTGATAGCCTACGCTCCACCCGCGTGCGACATCCGAGCCCGCGCGCAGCGACGAAGGAGACGGCATGATCACTCCGGCCGGCGAAGAGCCCTCATACGCGGTGCGCTCCCCGCGTAGCGACATCCCCGCACGCGCGCGCAACGCACTGGCGGATCGGCCCACGGATCCCGCGCGCCTGCGCGTGGTGGTGCTGCGCACCATGCCGCCCGGGTCGGGCCTCGAGCCGATCGCGGAGGCACTCGAGCACCGGCTGGCGCAGTCGGGTCCGTCGATCGAGGCGACCGGACGTCTGCGACGGCAGTTCGTGATGGACGACCCGCAGGAGCGGGCGGAGCTCGCCGCCGAGGCCGACGCGGTGATCCTCGTCGCCGGACCGGGCGCGACGAGCGTCACCCTCAGCCTGCAGTACGCCGTCGAGCTCGAGCGCTCCGGGGTGCCGACGGTCACGACGGTGTTCACTCCCCTCGTCGAGACGGCCCGGCATGTCTGCGATCGGGCGGCGGCGCCCCTGCGGTGGGTCGCGGCGCCCGCCGCCACCGAGCCCGACGCCACCGCCGAGGCGGCGGACCGCGCGATCGCCGAGCTCACGCGCCCCCTGTCCGCCGAGGAGACCGCCACGGGCATCCGTCCGGCCCGACGGGAGCCCGAGATCGCCGTCCGCGGCACCCTTCGCGACATCGACGACGCGTTCCTCACCCGCGGGTGGAGCGACGGACTGCCGATCACTCCCCCCACACGGGCCGCCGTCGAGGAGATGCTCACCGGGACGACGCGCGGTCGCGAGGAGATCGTCACGACGCGATTCCGCCCCGAAGGCCTCCCGGCGACCGTCGAGAACGTCGCGATCAACGCCGTCCTGGCCGGAGCCCGTCCCGCGCAGCTGCCGGCGATCCTCGCGGCGGCGAGCATGATGGGCGACCAGGCCTTCGAGTCGCAGACCCGATCGGTCAACTCGTTCGCCTGGGCGCAACTGATCAGCGGTCCGTACGCCGCGGCAGCCGGCCTGCACGGCGGCCTGAACGCGCTCGGACCGGGGCACCGCGCGAACGCGACCATCGGCCGCGCGCTGCACCTGATGATCCGCAACCTCGGTCACGCCGTCGACGGCGTGACGACCAGCGTCACCCAGGGGACGCCGGCCGGATGGGGCTTCGCCTTCACGGAGAACACGGCGCAGTCGCCGTGGGAGCCGTTCCACGTCAGCGAGGGCTTCGCCCCCGACGAGAGCACATCCTCCCTGTTCACGATGGGCTTCGCCCACGACGGCACGTTCTACTACGGAGATCTCGACGACATCGCGCGCTCGCTCGCGTCACTGGCGGATCTTCCCGCGGGGGCGCTCGTGCTGCTCAGCGCGAAGCGGGCGCGAGCGCTGGCCGATGCGGGCATGAGCAAGCAGGACGTCGAGGGCCACCTGTACCGCCACGCCGTGGCGCCCCTGGGCCGGCTGCGCTCGAGCGGGTTCTGGCCCGCGACGCGTGCCCGCATGGAGCTGGGCCTGCCTCGCACGCTCCCGCGGGACTACCTCGTTCGACGCGACGACGAGGAGGTGCCGGTCTACGCGCCCGGGTCGATCAAGGTGGCGGTCGTGGGCGGCGACGTCGCGTCGGTTGCCCAAGCGTGGGTGCTCGCCCTCCACGACACCGCTTCCGTGGATGCGTGGAGATGACGACCTTTTGATTGTTCACAAGACGTGGTTGACATGTTAGCGTAAGGCATCTGCCCGCTCAGGGCTCCCTTCGACAGCAAAGGCGCCGTCCATGACCGACCACCTGCACCGCATGCCCGACACCCTGACGGCCACCGGGCCGGTCGCCCGCATCCTCGCGAGCGACCAGCCTGCGGCCGGGATCTCCCCCGACGCCCTGCGCGGACTGTTCCGCAACCACCCCTCCGGCGTCGCCGTGATCACGGCGCCCTCCGACCGCGGCCCGGTCGCGATGACCGCCTCCTCGCTCTTCTCGGTCAGCGTCGCCCCACCGCTGATCGTGTTCTCGGCATCCGCGCTGTCATCCAGCACGCCGGCCCTGCTGGCCGCCGACACCCTGGTGATCCACCTCATCGACGCGGAGAGCCACGAGATCGCGGTGCTCGGCGCGACGAGCGGCATCGATCGCTTCGCGGACACCGACCTGTGGAGCACGCTGCCGACCGGGGAGCCCTACTTCGTCGGCCCGCACCGCCGCATCCGCGCACGCGTGGTGAACAAGGTCGATGCCGGGGCCGCGACGCTGTTCGTCGTGCAGGCGATCGAGTCGTGGAACGACGAGCCCGCCGATGACGCGTCGCCCCTCGTTTATCACAACCGCACGTGGCACACGCTCTCCGACGGGTCCCGCCTCGCCTGACGCGGCGCGAGACGCGGCAGCGGCGATCGGATCGTCAGCCCTTCGCGCCGCCGGGAGGGCCGAGGATCAGGAGCACCGCGAAGATCGCGACGACCGCGACGAGGATGCCGACGAACAGCAGCCAGGGGCGGCGCAGGAACCACGCCAGCGGCGCGTCGTACCAGCGCGCATCGGTCGCGTCAGCGGCCTGCTCGACACGCCAGGTACCCGCGAGCAGGCCACGACGGTGCACCCACAGCTCCGTCGGGACCGTCGCGTAGGGGATGATCGCGGAGATCAGGGCGACGGCCGTCGGACCCGCCGGCCAGCGGTTGTTCAGCGCGACGAGCACGACGGTCGCGCCATAGGAGAGGAACACGAATCCGTGGATGCCGCCGCCGATGGTGACCGCCGGCGCCCAGCCGGTGGTCGCGCGGACGATGAGCCCCGCGATGAGCAGCGTCCACGACACGGCTTCGGCGAACGCGAGCGTGCGGAACAGGGACAGGGGTGTGCGGAGCATTCCTTCAGCATAACTGAAGGAGGGGTTGGTGCCTGAGCACTCCCTGTGAGGCCCGGCCGGACGCCGCCGAGTCGTGACACGACGACGCCCCTGCCGAGATGCTCAGGGAGCAGGTCGGCAGGGGGCGCGCGCGGGGCTCGGCATCCGCCTCACGGTGACGCGATCAGAAGTCCCAGTCGTCGTCCTCGGTCGCGACGGCCTTGCCGATGACGTACGACGAGCCCGACCCGCTGAAGAAGTCGTGGTTCTCGTCGGCGTTCGGCGACAGGGCCGACAGGATGGCGGGGTTCACGTTGGTCAGCTGCGACGGGAACATCGCCTCGTAGCCGAGGTTCATCAGCGCCTTGTTGGCGTTGTAGTGCAGGAACTTCTTGACGTCCTCGGTCAGGCCGATGCCGTCGTAGAGGTCCTGCGTGTACTGCACCTCGTTGTCGTACAGCTCGTACAGCAGCGAGAAGGTGTAGTCCTTGATCTCGTCGCGCTCGGGCTGGGTGAGCTTCTCGAGCCCCTTCTGGAACTTGTAGCCGATGTAATAGCCGTGCACGGCCTCGTCGCGGATGATGAGGCGGATGATGTCGGCGGTGTTCGTCAGCTTCGCCTTGCTCGACCAGTACAGCGGCAGGTAGAAGCCCGAGTAGAACAGGAACGACTCCAGCAGGGTCGAGGCGACCTTGCGCTTGAGCGGTTCGTCGCCACGGTAGTAGTCCATGACGATGTGGGCCTTCTTCTGGAGGTTCGGGTTCTCCACCGACCACCGGAACGCGTCGTCGATCTCCGGCGTCGAGCACAGGGTCGAGAAGATCGACGAGTAGCTCTTCGCGTGGACCGACTCCATGAACGCGATGTTGGTGTACACCGCCTCCTCGTGCGGCGTGATCGCGTCGGGGATGAGCGACACGGCGCCGACGGTGCCCTGGATGGTGTCCAGGAGCGTCAGCCCGGTGAACACCCGCATGGTGGTGGTCTGCTCGTCGGGGGTGAGCGTCGCCCACGACTGGATGTCGTTGGACAGCGGCACCTTCTCGGGCAGCCAGAAGTTGTTCACGAGGCGGTTCCAGACCTCGAGGTCCTTGTCGTCCTGGATGCGGTTCCAGTTGATCGCCTGGACGTGATCGATGAGCTTGAGCGGCTCAGAGGGGGTCATGATTTTCCTTCAGCGGTCGTTGAACGCAGCGTCACAGCATGCAGCTGACGCACTCGGACAGGTTCGTGCCCTCGAGTGCCATCTGACGCAGGCGGATGTAGTAGATCGTCTTGATGCCCTTGCGCCACGCGTAGATCTGCGCCTTGTTGATGTCGCGCGTGGTGGCGGTGTCCTTGAAGAACAGCGTCAGCGACAGGCCCTGGTCGACGTGCTGCGTGGCCGCGGCGTACGTGTCGATGACCTTCTCGTAGCCGATCTCGTACGCGTCCTGGTAGTACTCCAGGTTCTCGTTCGTCATGAACGGCGCCGGGTAGTAGACGCGGCCGATCTTGCCTTCCTTGCGGATCTCGATCTTCGACGCGATCGGATGGATCGAGCTCGTCGAGTTGTTGATGTACGAGATCGAGCCGGTCGGCGGCACCGCCTGCAGGTTCTGGTTGTAGATGCCGTGCGCCTGGATCGAGGCCTTCAGCTCACGCCAGTCGTCCTGAGTCGGGATGTGGATGCCCGCGAACAGCTCGGCGACCCGATCGGTCTGCGGCACCCACTCCTGCTCGAGGTACTTGTCGAAGAACTCCCCCGACGCGTACGTCGAGTCGGCGAAGCCGTCGAAGGCCGTGCCGCGCTCGATCGCGATGCGGTTCGAGGCGCGCAGGGCGTGGAACAGCACCGTGTAGAAGTAGATGTTCGTGAAGTCGATGCCCTCTTCCGACCCGTAGTGCACGTGCTCGCGCGCGAGGTAGCCGTGGAGGTTCATCTGACCCAGGCCGATCGCGTGCGAGCGGTCGTTGCCGTCCTCGATCGAGCGGACCGAGCGGATGTGGCTCTGGTCGCTGACCGCCGTGAGCGCACGGATCGAGGTCTCGACCGTTCCCGCGAGGTCCTTGCCGTCCATCGCGAGGGCGATGTTCATCGAGCCCAGGTTGCAGGAGATGTCCTTGCCGATCTGGTCGTAGGACAGGTCCTCGTTGTACGAGGTCGGCGTGTTCACCTGCAGGATCTCGCTGCACAGGTTGGACATGTTGATCCGACCCTTGATCGGGTTGGCCTTGTTCACCGTGTCCTCGAACATGATGTACGGGTAGCCCGACTCGAACTGGATCTCGGCGAGGGTCTGGAAGAACTCGCGCGCGTTGATCTTCGTCTTCTTGATGCGCGCGTCGTCGACCATCTCGCGGTACTTCTCGGTGACCGAGATGTCGCCGAACGGCACCCCGTAGACCTTCTCGACGTCGTACGGCGAGAAGAGGTACATGTCCTCGCCGTTGCGGGCGAGTTCGAACGTGATGTCGGGGATCACGACGCCGAGCGAGAGCGTCTTGATGCGGATCTTCTCGTCGGCGTTCTCGCGCTTGGTGTCGAGGAAGCGCAGGATGTCGGGGTGGTGCGCCGAGAGGTAGACGGCGCCGGCGCCCTGACGCGCACCGAGCTGGTTGGCGTAGCTGAAGCTGTCTTCGAGCAGCTTCATCACGGGGATGATGCCGCTGGACTGGTTCTCGATCTGCTTGATCGGCGCGCCCGCCTCGCGGATGTTGCTCAGCAGCAGCGCCACGCCGCCGCCGCGCTTGGACAGCTGCAGTGCGGAGTTGATGCCGCGGGCGATCGACTCCATGTTGTCCTCGATGCGCAGCAGGAAGCAGCTGACGAGCTCGCCGCGCTGGGCCTTGCCGGTGTTGAGGAAGGTGGGGGTCGCCGGCTGGAAGCGGCCGGAGATGATCTCGTCGACGAGCTTCTCGGCGAGCTGCTGGTCGCCGTCGGCGAGCCCGAGGGCGGTCATGACGACACGGTCCTCGAAGCGCTCGAGGTAGCGCTTGCCGTCGAAGGTCTTCAGCGTGTAGCTCGTGTAGTACTTGAAGGCGCCGAGGAACGTCTCGAAGCGGAACTTCGCGCCGTACGCCCGGTCGTTCAGGCGCTGGATGAACGCGAAGGGGTACTTCTCCAGCACCGCGCCCTCGTAGTACTCCTTCTCGACGAGGTAGTCGAGGCGCTCCTGCAGCGAGTGGAAGAACACGGTGTTCTGGTTGACGTGCTGCAGGAAGTACTCCCGCGCGGCGCGCTTGTCGGCGTCGAACTGGATCTGGCCGTTCTCGCCGTAGAGGTTGAGCATCGCGTTGAGGGCGTGGTAGTCCATCCCCTCGAAGCGCGCGTCGGTCTTGAATGTCGCCGGGCTCACTGCAGCTTCCACCATCGTTCCAATCCGTCGCTCACACGAACGACGTCGTCAGGCGTGCCGAAAAGTTCGAGCCGATACAAGTGCGGCACGGTGCACTTGCGGCTGATGATGTCACCGGCGCGACAGAACGACTCGCCGAAGTTGGTGTTGCCCGCGGAGATCACTCCGCGGATGAGGTGACGATGGTGCTCGACGTTGAGGAACCGGATCACCTGTCTGGGGACGGCCCCCTTCTCCTCGCCACGCCCCTGGCCGCCCCCGTAGGTCGGTGTCACGAGCACGAACGGCTCGTCGACCTCGAGGGGGGCGTCGCCAGGGGTGAGCGGGATGCGGGCGGCCGGCAGGCCGAGCTTCTCGATGAAACGCGCCGTGTTGCCCGACACACTCGAGAAGTAGACGAGCAGCGGGGCGCTCGTCAGCGTCGGCATCTCAGGCCAGACGGCTCGCGAGCTCGTCGATCTTGTCGGGACGGAAGCCCGACCAGTGGTCCTCGTCCGTGACGACGACCGGCGCCTGCAGGTAGCCGAGCGACTTCACGTGCTCGAGGGCCGCCGGGTCTTCGGAGAGGTCGAGGACCTCGTAGTCGATGCCCTTGGAGTCCAGCGCGCGGTAGGTCGCGTTGCACTGCACGCAGGAGGGCTTGGTGTACACCGTGATTGCCATGTCGTTCTTTCTCTCCCCTTGATCCCAGCGGATCGATCTCTGCGGTTGTCGTCGTCTTGTCGCCTGTGGTCCCGGCCCTGCCCCCGCCGGGAGTCCAATACTACATATGGGTACGGACGTTGGATAGCACCACAAGGGCTAGTAGTTACATCCGTGTAGTTTTGCACCGTTCTCCCCATGTACAACACAGGTTGTCCACCGTTTCATCCACAGGAGGCCGAGCGATCCGGCGTCGGGAAAAAGCCTGAATCACGGGCATTTCCCCCGGGCCGCGCCCGCTCATCCACAGTTCGGACGCTAGCCGCCGCCTCCGACACTCCCGGGCCTGTGGAATGGAGTCGTCGGCGTGTCGCGGCATCCCTCGGGCGTGTCGCGATGTCGCCCCGACGGGTAGCGTGGAGGGGTGGCGGGATACCGGGAATTGCTGCGCACGCAGGGCGTGGCGCGCATCATCGCGGCTCAGCTGACGGCGCGGTTCCCGAACGGCATGACGAGCCTCGCGATCCTGCTGCACGTCGAGCAGATGACCGGGTCGTACGGAGCCGCCGGTCTCGTGCTGGCGGCGGCATCCGTGGGTCAGGCGACGGCCGGCCCCGTGACGAGCCGGTGGATGGGCCGATGGGGCATGCGCCGGGTGCTCACCCTCACGACGACCGTCTGCGCCGCCGCTCTGCTCGCCCTCGCCCTGATCCCCATGGGCGTCGTGGGTTACATGGTGTTCGGCCTCATCGCGGGCCTGTCCACGCCGCCCGTGCAGTCCGCGGTGCGCACGATCTACCCCAAGCTCGTCAACGCACGGCAGCTGACCGCCCTGTTCTCGCTCGATGCGAGCCTGCAGGAGATCATCTGGATCCTGGCGCCCGTCGTCATCACGGTCGTCGCCACGCAGGTCGGCACGGTGCCGGCGCTCCTGCTCATCGTCACGATCCTCGCCGCCGGCGGCGCGTGGTTCATCCTCTCCCCCGAGGTCGGCCGGGTGCGCATCCCGCGCAGCCGCCGCGCGTTCGGGAAGGTGCTCGGCAAGCCCGTCGTGCTGCTCGCCACGGTCATCGGCTTCCTCCTCATCGGCGCCTGTGCCGCAGTCGAGGCGGCCGTCGTCGCGACATTCGGACACGGCGGCCTCGAAGCCGGCCTCGTGCTCGCCGTCTTCTCCGTCGGCAGCCTCGCCGGCGGCCTGGCGTTCGGGCACATCCCCATGGGGCCGTGGGCGATGGCGCGCCGCATGAGCGTCGTCGCGGTCGGACTCGTCGCGGCGGTCTTCATCGTGGGTGGCATCGGCGCCTCCACGCCGTGGTGGATCGGGGCGTGCCTCGTGATCGCGGGCGTCGGCATCGCGCCGGCGCTGGCCGTCATGTTCGCGATGACCTCGGCATCCGTGAAGTTCAGCGAGACCGCCGAGGCCTACGGATGGATCGGCACCGGACAGCTCATCGGCGCCGCGCTCGGCTCCGCCATCGCCGGGTTCCTCATCGACGGCATCGGGCATGCCGGGGCGTACGCGGCGGCCGCCGCCTTCGCGATCGTCGGGGCGCTGGTCGCGACCGCCTTCGTCCGCGGCTTCCCCGACCTGCGCGGCCGCGACGCGAGCCCCATCCCCGACACCGAGCCGGTCCCCGTCATCACCTGACGCCCCGCCCTGCTCGCGCGTACGAGGGTGCGGGCACGCGCCGGAACTGCAAGGGATGCGGCGAGACACGCCGCATCCGTGTGCGCGGAGTCGGCGTGTCGCGCCGCGGGGCCTTGCCGTTCGGTCGGCGCGACCCGGGCGCCGCGGCACCCGCGGCTCAGGCGATCCGGCGGAGGATGTGCAGGAGCGCGAGGGCGTACGCGTCCTCGGGCTGCGGATGCTCGAACACGTGGCGCTCGCCCGCGAACTCGATCTCCACGCGATGGGTGTCGGTCAGCCGCTCCAGGCGGCGGAACGCGCCGCGCAGCAGCTCGCGCAGCTGATCCTCGCGCGGCAGCCACAGCGCATCGGTCTGCGCGACCGAATCCAACGCCCACTCCGTCGTCCCGTTGAACGCGAGGATCGCACCCGTCGCGTACTGGCGGGGTTCGATCGTCATCTCACTGACGGTGAACACGTCCGCCTCGAACTCCGGCTCGTCGAGCTGGAAGCGGTCACCGGATGCCGGGCGCCACACGAGCCCCGCATCGCGGAGGGCGACGGCCAACTCGGTCGAGATCATGCCCCCCATCCTCCCCCACCCGCGCCGCGGCCGGGCCATCCCGCGAAGCCCCGGCCGCCCCGGGCATCGCGGCACGCCGGACCGAACTCCTCCAATGCCGCACGCCCCGGCCGCCTCACCGGCTCTTGGGCCCCGGCCCGGCTCCAGGCAGAGGAGTTCGGGACACGCGACCTCGACGCCGAACGGCCCGACTCCCGCGGCGAGGGGCAGGATGGAAGGGTGAGTGACTTCGACCCGACCGCGTACCTCCCCGACGACCTGCTCGAGCGCATCCGCTCGCGCGCCGCGGCGGTGGATGCCGAGAACCGGTTCCCCGACGAGGACCTCGCCGAGCTGAGGGATGCCGGGTATCTCGCGATCCTCGTCCCGACGGCGCTCGGCGGCGCGGGACTGGGTCTCGCCGAAGCGGCGGTGCTGCAGCAGCGACTCGCGAGCGCCGCGCCGGCGACTGCGCTCGCGATCAACATGCACCTCGTGTGGACGGGGGTGGCGAAGGTCATGTCCGACCGCGGCATCGACGACCTGCGGTTCGTGCAGACCGGTGCGGTCGCCGGCGAGGTCTTCGCCTTCGGCATCAGCGAGGCGGGCAACGACCTCGTGCTCTTCGGCAGCGACACCGCCGCCGTCCCCGGACCCGACGGTTCGTACACGTTCACGGGGACGAAGATCTTCACCTCGCTCGGCCCGGTCTGGACCCAGCTGGGACTGCACGGACTCGACACGACCGACCCGGCGAACCCGAAGATGGTCTACGCCTTCGTTCCCCGCACCGACGCCGTCGACACCCGCGACGACTGGGACACCCTCGGCATGCGCGGCACCCAGTCGCGGACGACGGTGCTGAGCGGCGTCGTCGCCCCCGCCGACCGGGTCGTGCGCCGTGTCGACCCGGGCCCGAACCCCGATCCCATCGTGTTCGGCATCTTCAGCGTGTTCGAGGTGCTCCTGGCATCCGTCTACACCGGCGTCGCGCGTCGGGCGCTCGATCTGGCCGTCGCCGCCGCCAAGACGCGGAGCTCGAAGAAGACCGGCCGTCCCTACAGCGACGACCCCGACATCCGGTGGCGGATCGCCGAGATGGCGCTCGCCTACGACGGCCTGCTCCCCCAGGTCGCGGCGATCGCGCACGACGTCGACGCGCTCGTCGACCACGGCGGACTGTGGTTCCCGAAGCTGTCGGGCCTGAAGCATCGGGCGGTGGTGTCCGCCAAGCAGATCGTCGACGAGGCGATGCTCGTCGCGGGCGGCTCGTCCTACTTCACCCGCAACGAGCTCAGCCGCCTGTACCGCGACGTGCTGGCCGGCATGTTCCACCCGTCCGACCCCGAGTCGGCGCACGCGACCGTCGCCGCGGCCTGGCTCGGTCCGGTCGGCGCCTAGCCTCCCCGACCGCGCCCGCCGCGGCATCCACCCCGCCGCACCGCACCGCACCGCAGCCGACCGAACTGCAAGGGATGCCGCGCGACGCGCCGTGGGCGGAGTGACGGACCCCGCGTGTCGCACCGACGGCCTTGCAGTTCGGGCGCCCGACCCGGCCCGACAGCCCCGCCGACGACGCGGTCAGCGGGTCTCGAGGTCGTACGCCTTGAGCAGTTCGGCGACGGCGAGGTCGCGCTGATCGCCGCCCTCGGCGAACATGTGGGCGACGTGCGTGCGCAGGTGGTTCTCGATCAGGAGCTTGTCGAGCGAGGCCAGCGCCTTCTGGATCGCCCGGGACTGGGCGATGATGTCCATGCAGTATTCCTCGCCCTCGATCATCCGCGCGAGCCCGCGCACCTGTCCTTCGAGGATGCTGGTGCGGTGCAGGGCGCGCTTCTGGATGTCTTCGATCACGCGGCCAGGATACGCCGCGTGCGAGACTACGGGGATGGCGCCCACTCCCACGCAGCTGCTCAGCCCGGCCGATCAGGAGCGCCGGCGAGCTCTGCGGGTGATGAAGGGCGTCGCGCTGGGCGCGCTCGTGCTGATGGCGGTCGTGTTCGTCGTCGCCTTCGTCCTCCAGGAACGTTATCCCTGGCTGGAATACGTCCGCGCGGCGGCGGAGGGCGGCATGGTCGGCGCCCTGGCGGACTGGTTCGCGGTGACGGCGCTGTTCCGCCACCCGCTCGGCATCCCCATTCCGCACACCGCGATCATCCCCCGGCGCAAGGACGAGATCGGCCGCACCCTCGGAGAGTTCGTCGAGACCAACTTCCTCGAGGCCGAGGTCGTGCGATCGAAGCTCGAGTCGACCCCCATCGCCCGCACCGCCGGCACGTGGCTGAGCGAGCCCGCCCACGCCGAGACCGTGGCGGGCGAGGCGTCGGCGGTGGCCTCCGGCATCCTGCGCGCCCTCAGCGACGACGAGGTGCAGGACCTCATCAGCGACCTGGCGCGCGAGCACCTGCTGAGCCCCGAATGGGGTCCGACCGTCGGCGCGTGGCTCGGGCGGGTCGTCGCGGCCGACGCGCATCGCGGCGCCGTCGACCTCGGCGTCGACAGCATCGCGACGTGGCTGCGGGCGAACCACGAGGCCTTCAGCGGGCTCGTCTCCCGGCGCCTCCCCTCGTGGGTGCCGTCGGTGGCCATGCGCCTCGTCGACGACACCGTCTACAACGAGGCGGTCAAGTTCGTCGCAGCCATCCAGGCCGACCCCGATCACCCGGCGCGGCGCGCCGTCGACGGCTACCTGACCCGTCTCGCCGAGAACCTGCAGAGCGATCCGACGACCATCGCACGCCTCGAAGACGCGAAGACCGCGGTGTTCGACAGCCCGCGCGTGCGCGAGCTCGCCGCCGACGCGTGGAACACCGCGAAGACGGGACTGCTCGCGGCGCTGGCCGACCCCGAGAGCGGTCTGCGCCGGCGCGTGACGGCGGCGCTGGTCGAGATCGGCGAGCGTCTGGCCACGGATGCCGCGCTGCAGCACCGTGTCGACGACCGGATCGCGGACGCGGCCGTCTTCGTCGTCGACCGCTACCGCCACGACATCGCCTCGATCATCACCGACACCGTCGAGAAGTGGGATCCGGCCGAGACGACCGAGAAGATCGAGCTGATGGTCGGCCGCGACCTGCAGTACATCCGTCTCAACGGCACGATCGTCGGCGCCCTGGCCGGCCTCGCGATCTTCGCGGTCGCCCACGCGCTGCTCGGCTGAGCACCCCTTTTCGACGGCGCCGACGTCGGCGCCGTCTGGATGCGGGCACCCGGCGCGCAGTAGCCTGACGGCATGGACGATCCGGCCGACGATCTTCTCTTCACCTACGGCACCCTGCAGTACGCCGAGGTGCAGCTGGACACGTTCGGACGCCTCATCGCCGGCGAGCCCGACGTGCTCCCCGGCTACACGATCGACTACGTCGAGATCGAGGACCAGCGCGTGGTCGACCTCTCCGGAGCCTCCGTGCATCCCGTGCTCCGCGAGACGGGCAACGCCGTCGACAAGGTCGTCGGACGGGTGCTGCACCTCACCGCCGACGAGATCGACGCCGCCGACGAGTACGAGGTGTCGCTGTACCGCCGCGTCCGGGTGAGGCTGGGCAGCGGCCGGACCGCGTGGGTGTACGTCGGCTGATGGCGCTCTCCCACGATCCGCTCTGGCCGCGCGCGGGCGACTGGCCCACGATCGGCCAGCTCGCCGCCGGTGATCGCCTCGACGCCGCACTGCTCGGCGCCCCCGCCTTCCGCACCTCGCTGTCGCCCACCGGGGCACACGCGACGCCGGCGGCCGTGCGTGACGCGCTCCGCCGCTTCAGCCCGACGCTCCTGGGTCCCCCGCCCGTCGACCTCGCCGATGCGCTCCGGCTCGCCGACGCGGGCGACGTCGCCGAGCCCGACGGTCCCGACGGAGAGGCGCTGCTGCGTGCGCGCGTCGGCGAGCTGCGGGAGCGCAGCGAGCTGGTGATCGCGATCGGCGGCGACAACTCGATCACCTACGCGGCGGCCCAGGGCGCGGATGCCGCCGGTCTCATCACCCTCGACGCCCATTTCGACCTGCGCGACGGCGTGTCCAACGGCTCTCCCGTGCGGCGGCTGGTCGACGGCGGGCTCGATCCGCGCCGCGTCGTCCAGGTCGGCATCGCCGACTTCGCCAACTCCGCCGCCTACGCCCGGCGCGCCGCCGACCTCGGCATCCGGGTGATCACCCTCGACGAGGTGCGGCGCCGCGGGATCGACGACGTGGTGGCGGAGGCGCGCGAGATCGCGGGACGCGGGGGCGGCGGCATCCACCTCGATGTCGACGTCGACGTGTGCGACCGCGCGGTGGCGCCCGGGTGCCCGGCCTCCGTGCCCGGCGGGCTGCAGGCGTGGGAGCTGCGGGCGCTCGTGCGCGGGATCGCCGCCACCCCCGCGGTGCGCAGCGCCGATATCGTCGAAGTGGATGCCACGGCCGACGCCCCCGACGGGCGTACGGTGCGGCTGGCCGCCCTGTGCGTGCTGGAACTGCTGACGGGCCTCCACACACGAAAGGTGTCCGCATGACGACGCTCGTCCTCGTCCGCCACGCGAAGAGCGACTGGGGAGATCCCGGCCTCGACGACCACGACCGCCCCCTCAACGCCCGCGGCCTGCGCGATGCGCCCGCCCTGGCGGCGCGGCTGGCCGGCACCGGCATCCGGCTCGAGGCCATCCTGTCGTCGACGGCGCTGCGTGCCCGCACGACGGCATCCTTCTTCGCCGAAGCGTTCGGCCTCGACGCGGAGCTGGACGGCGACCTGTACGGGGCTGCGGCGGCCACGCTCCTGCGGGCGGCCGCCGACCGCGGCGTTCCGGCCGTGATGGTCGTCGCGCACGACCCGGGGATGACCGCGCTCGCGGAGCGGCTCTCCGGCGGCGGGATCGGTCATATGCCGACCTGTGCCGTCGCGACGTTCGTGTGGGCCACCGACGACTGGGATGTCGCGACGGCGACGGATCCGGAGCAGTGGAGCTTCGACCGCCCCTGACGCGACGGGGCGCAGGGCGTTTCGACTCGCGGCGCAGCCGCTCGCTCAACGACCGGGGGGGCGAGACGGGGCGCGGGGCGTTTCGACTCGCGGCGCAGCCGCTCGCTCAACGACCGGGGGGCGAGACGGGGCAGGGTGTTTCGACTCGCGGCC
>NZ_BCWI01000008.1 GCF_001592125.1 Microbacterium hominis NBRC 15708 | reverse complement strand
GTGTTCCAGCCTCTCGGCTCTCTTCACGGGGCAACGTCACGTGTGCGACGAGCTCGGCACGGACACATCCCGAAGGAGGGTCCACGCAGGACTCGCTGCGGCGGCAGAGTCGCTCTCGCGTCTGCCGCACTCACTCCCACGATCCGTCTGCGACGATCTCGAGGAGGGAGGATTCCCATCCTAGACCAGAAGTCCTGTTCTCTCTACCGAGAGGTTTGGGATGGGGGTGGTTCTCCGCTTGAGGGGGCGAGGCCTTCCGGCCCTTCGCTCTTCCCTGTGGGGCGAACAAGTAATAACTTACGCGGCGTGCCGACATCGGGCAAATCTGGGCTGCATCTCGGGCGTGTCGCGCCCTCCGCGCCGCCGTCCTGCGGCGTCGCGGGTCGTAGGCTCCCCACATGGACACCCGTCCGCTCCACGCGAGTCTCCCCGTCGGCCGCCTCGCCCGCGCGGCCGTCCGCGCCGCGGGCGACGAAGCCGCCAGATGGGCGGGCGCGGCGCCGGTCGACCCGGATCCGGCTGCCGTGACGGTCGCGTACACGAGCGAGCGGTGGATGCGTCTGGACGACGCACCGATCACCGCGTTCGCCCCGCTATCGGGCTTCTTCCGCACGCGGGACGGCTGGGTGCGCACGCACGCGAACTATCCCCACCACGCCCGCGCGCTGCGCTCCGCCCTCGGGATCGACGCGGCGGGCGCGGCCGAGGCCTCCGCCGCCGCGGATGATGCCGAGCGGGTGCGGGAGCGGCTGGCGACGCTCTCCACGGCGCACGCGGAGGCGTCGATCACGGCCGCGGGCGGGTTGTGCGTCGCCGTCGTCCCGGCGCAGCACGCCACCGACGAGCGCCTGCGCGCCTCCCCCGCGGTGTCGGTGACACGCATCGGGGAGGCGGCCCCGCGCCCCGGGCGCGCGTCGCCCGCCGATGCGCCGCTGCGCGGCATCCGCGTGCTGGATCTGACCCGCGTCATCGCCGGCCCGGTGGCGACGCGCACCCTGGCACTCCTGGGCGCCGACGTCCTCCGCGTCGACTCCCCCCGTCTGCCCGAGCCGGCCGCCCAGCACCTCGATACGGGCCAGGGCAAGAGGAGCACCCTCCTCGACCTGGACCGTCCCGCCGATCGCGCGGTGTTCCGGCGCCTCGCCGCGGATGCCGACGCGATCGTGCTGGGCTATCGTCCGGCCGCGCTCACGCGCCTGGACCTGTCGCCCGACGCACTGGCCGCACTGCGGCCGGGTGTCGTGGTCGTACGGCTGAGCGCCTGGGGCGAGAGCGGAGGGCGGGGTTTCGACAGTCTCGTCCAGGCGGCATCGGGAATCTCGTGGATCGAGTCCACGACGGCCGACGTTCCCGGAGCCCTCCCGGCGCAGGCACTGGATCACACCGCGGGCTACCTGCTGGCCGCCCACACGATGGCGACGCTGCGCCGCCGGCGCGCGGAGGGCGGGAGCTGGCTCGTCGAGACGTCGCTGCGGCGCATCGCCGCCGAGCTCCTGGGGATGCCGCGCGCACGACCGGGGGTGGACGATCTGGCCCCCGTCCCCGACCCCGATCGCCATCTGCAGCGCTTCACGGTGCGCGGCCGGAGCGTCGTGACGGCGGCTCCCGCGATCGCCTACGCGGGCGCTCCCCTGCGCTTCGCCGCGCCGCGGGAATGGGGCGGCGACGCTCCCGCCTGGCTGCCGCGCTGAACGGCGACGGCCCCCGCTCCGCAGAGCGAGGGCCGTCGTGAGAGGCAGGGTCGCTTACTGGGCGGCCTTGACGATCTCGAGGAGCTTCGGGCTGTTCGCGTAGGCCTCGGCCGCGTTCTCCTTGGTGACGATGACAGGCGGCAGCAGGTACGCCGGGACGACCTTGACACCGTTGTCGTACTGGGTGGTGTCGTTGACCTCTGGCGCCTCGCCCTTCTGGAGCGACTGGATCATCTTGATGGTCTGGGCGACCAGCAGCGAGGTGTCCTTGTTGATGGTCGAGTACTGCTCGCCCGCCATGATCGACTTGACCGACTCGGCCTCGGAGTCCTGACCGGTCACGGTGAACTGCGAGATGTTCTTGCCGGCCTGCTTCACCGAGGTGATGATGGCGCGCGCCAGCGTGTCGTTCGGCGACAGGACGCCGTCGATCGTCGCCGACGTGTAGTTGGCGGCGAGCAGCGAGTCCATCCGGCTCTGTGCGTTCTCGGCCTTCCAGCCCTGCGTGGCCGTCTGCTGGATGTCGGTCTGACCCGACACGACCTTGAGGGTGCCGTCGTCGATCTTCGGCTGGAGCACCTTCATGGCGCCGTTGAAGAAGACCGCCGAGTTGGCGTCGTCGGGCGAGCCGGAGAACAGCTCCACGTTCCACGGCGCACCGTGGCCCGAGCGCTTCTCGAGGCCGTCGAGCAGGGCCTGGCCCTGCAGCTCGCCGACCTTGAAGTTGTCGAACGCGACGTAGTAGTTCACGTTCGGCGTGTTCTCGATGAGGCGGTCGTAGGCGATCACCGTGACACCGGCATCCGCCGCCTGCTGCAGCTGCGTGCCGAGCTGCTTGCCGTCCTTGGCGCCGATGACGATGACCTTGGCGCCGTTGGTGATCATGGCCGAGATCTGGTTCTGCTGCTCGGCGACCGTGTTGGATGCCGGGGCGTACTGCACGTCCGCCTTGAAGCCGGCCGCCTTCAGACCGTCCTCGAACAGACCGCCGGCGAGCACCCAGTTCTCCGACGTCTTGTCGGGCAGGGCGATACCGATCGTGGCGTCCGCGGCGAAGCCCGCCGCCGCGCCCGCCGATGCGGTCGCGTCGCCGCCGCGCCCGGAGCTCGAGCAGCCGGTGAGCGCGAGTGCCGTGACGGCGGCCACCGTGGCTGCCGCAAGAGCGATTCTCTTCATTGATTCATCACTTTCTCTGGTGAGGGTGAGGCGAGTCGGTCCCGGACCTACACCTTGGGGAGGTCGGCCGGCTGGCTCGACTCGTTCGTGCCCGACGTCGGTATGACGGCGGGGACGTCTGTGATCAGCTCGGTGCTCCGGTCGCGACGACGCATGAGCAGACCGATGATGGACGGGCCGCCGCGACGCTTGCTGATGACGTCGACGGCGACGGCGAGCAGAAGGACGAGGCCCTTCGTGATCGACACCGAGTCGGCGCCGGCGCCGATGAGCTGGAGCCCGTTGTTGAGGAAGGCCATGACCAGGCCGCCGATGATCGAGCCGATCACCGTGCCGATGCCGCCCGACACCGCGGCGCCGCCGATGAAGACGGCCGCGATCGCGTCCAGCTCCCAGCCGTTGCCGTCCTGAGGGCCGGATGCCGTGGCGCGACCGACGTAGATCATCCCGGCGATCGCCGCGAGCACCGACATGTTCATCATCACGAAGAAGTCGACGCGACGGTCCTTCACGCCCGACAGCGCGGCCGCGAGGCGGTTGCCGCCGACGGCGTAGATGTGGCGGCCGAACACGGTGCGGTTGGTGACGAAGGAGTAGATGACCACGAGCACCAGCAGGATGACGCCCGAGATCGGGAAGCTCGTGCCGGGGCGGCCGGTCGCGAACAGCCACGCGGCCCAGAGGATCGCGGCGGAGAGGATGACCACCTTGACCACCGACACCCACACGGGGGCGGACTCAGCGCCGATCTTGGCCTGCTGGCGGCGCAGGCGCCACTCGTTGTACACGATCCAGGCCACGCCGATGAGCCCCAGGAGCATCGTGAGCACGTTGAAGTCGACCGCGATGGGCAGCTCCGGGAGGTAGCCCGAGCCGATGTAGCTGTACTCCGGCGGCACGGGGGTCGTCGTCGACTGCCCGATCCACTGGTTGCCGCCGCGGAAGATGAGCATGCCGGCGAGGGTCACGATGAAGGCGGGCACGCCCACGTACGCCACCCAGAACCCCTGCCAGGCGCCGACGAGCGCGCCGACGACGAGGCCGATCGCGATGGCGAGCGGCCACGGGGTGTTCCACTCGTTCATCGACTTGGCGACGATGATCCCGACGAAGGCGGCGACCGAGCCGACCGACAGGTCGATGTGGCCCATGATGATGACCATCACCATGCCGATCGCGAGGATCAGGATGTAGGACTGCTGGCTGACGACGTTGATGAGGTTCTGCGGCGAGAGGGTCGTGCCGCCGGTCCAGATCTGGAAGATCAGGATGATGGCGATCAGCGACGCCAGGATGCCGAACTGTCGGAGGGAGGACGTGCTCCCCCCGAACATCTTCTTCAGGTCGGAGAAACCGCCTGAGCTCTTGGTGGGTACCGTCTCGGTGCTCATCGTTGTGCCTTCTGTCGTGCGGAGGTCATGCTGCGCATGAGGTTCTCGGGGGTTGCTTCGGCGACGGGCAGATCATCCGTGATCTGGCCCTCGAAGATCGTGTAGATGCGGTCGGAGATGCCGAGCAGCTCGGGCAGCTCGCTGGAGATGAGGATCACGCCCTTGCCCTGTGCGGCCAGCTGCTGGACGATCGTGTAGATCTCGTACTTGGCCCCCACGTCGATGCCGCGTGTCGGCTCGTCGAGGATGAGCAGCTCCGGGTCGGTGAACATCCACTTCGCCAGCACGACCTTCTGCTGGTTGCCGCCTGACAGCTTCGAGACGCCGACGTCGACGCTCGGGGTCTTGATCCTGAGCTTCTTGCGGTAGTCGTCTGCGATGTCGTTCTCGGCGTACGGGTCGATGACGCCGTTGCGCGCGATCTTGGACAGCTTCGCCGCGACGATGGAGCGCTTGATCGTGTCGAGGAGGTTCAGCCCGAGGACCTTCCGGTCCTCGCTCACGTAGGCCATGCCGTGATCGATCGCGGACTGCACGTCCTTGATCACGACCTCCTTGCCGTCGATGAGGATCTGGCCCGACTCGTACACGCCGTACGAGCGGCCGAACAGGCTCATCGCGAGCTCGGTGCGGCCGGCGCCCATGAGGCCCGCGATGCCGACGATCTCGCCGCGGCGGACGTGGAGGTTCGAGTGCTTGGCGACCAGCCGCTCGGGGATCTGCGGGTGGCGCACCGTCCAGTCGCGCACCTCGAAGAACACCTCGCCGATGTGCGGCGTGCGGTCGGGGAAGCGGCTCTCCAGCGAGCGCCCCACCATCCCGCGGATGATGCGGTCCTCGTCGACGGTGCCGGAGGCGACGTCCAGGGTCTCGATGGTGCGCCCATCGCGGATGATGGTGATGGAGTCGGCGATCTGCTCGATCTCGTTGAGCTTGTGGCTGATGATGATCGAGGTGATGCCCTTCCCCTTGAGGGAGAGGATCAGATCCAGCAGGTGCTGGGAGTCGTCCTCGTTCAGGGCCGCCGTCGGCTCGTCCAGGATCAGGAGCTTGACGTCCTTGGCGAGGGCCTTCGCGATCTCGACGAGCTGCTGCTTGCCGACGCCGAGGTGCTTGATCTGCGTGTCGGGGTCGTCGCGCAGGCCGACGCGGGCGAGCAGGTCCACGGCGCGCAGCCGCGCCTGGGCCCAGTCGATGACGCCGCCGCGGCCGATCTCGTTGCCCAGGAAGATGTTCTCCGTGATCGACAGCTCGGGGATCAGCGCGAGCTCCTGATGGATGATCGCGATGCCGGCGTTCTCGCTGGCACGGATGTCGCGGAACTGCACGACCTCCCCGCGGTACCAGATGTCGCCGCTGTAGGTGCCGTAGGGGTAGACCCCCGAGAGCACCTTCATGAGCGTCGACTTGCCCGCGCCGTTCTCGCCGCAGATCGCGTGGACCTCGCCGGCCGCGACCGTGATCGAGACGTCGCTGAGGGCCTTCACCCCCGGGAACTCCTTCGTGATGGAGCGCATCTCCAGGATCGGCACTGCATCCGCCATCGTGCGCGACCTCCTCGTCGTCGGTTGTCGTTCTTCTTTGATCGAGCGTCAATGTGACCGTTCACATCGCTTGAACATCGTGCACCCTCCGAGCGACGTTGTCAATCGCCCGAATCCGCCGTTATCGAAGCGTCATCTTCGGGCGGAGATCGGCGCCGCGCACGACTCGCGGACGACGAGGGACGGCTCCAGATTCATGCCGTCAACGGCATCCACCGCGACGTCCGGCGCGCCGATCGCGCGCAGCAGCGCGATCATGGCGCGCTCCCCCAGCCCCGCGAACTGCTGGTGCACCGTCGTGAGCGGCGGCCACCCGTGGGCGGCGAGCGGGATGTCGTCGAAGCCCACGACGCTCACCTGACGCGGAACGTCGACGCCCACGGCGCGGAAGCCGTGGATCATGCCCAGCGCCATGGCGTCGTTCGCCGCGAAGACGGCGGTGAAGTCGAGCCGCCGCGACAGCTCCACGGCGGCGTGATATCCGAAGTCCGCCGTCCAGTCGCCGAGGATGGGAGGTCGCGTCGGCAGATCGGCGTCGGAGAGCGCGTGCAGGTAGCCCTGCATCCGGCTCTCCGCCTCGATCCAGTCCTGAGGGCCGGCCAGATGCACGATCTCGGCATGGCCGAGGCCGATGAGGTGCTCGGTCGCGAGGCGGGCCCCCCGCACCTGGTCGTCGGCGAGCTCCGCGATCCCGCGCTCGGCGCTGTGCAGTCCGAGGTAAGGGATGTCCACGTCGAGCTCGGCGAGCACGTCGAACACCCGCACTTGCGGCGCGTGCACGATGATGCCCTCGACCGACTGGCGTCGCAGGTGCTCGACGGCGGCGGCGATGGTCTCCGGACGCGTGTCGCGCAGATAGGCGGAGTTCACCCAGTAGCCACGTTCGCGGGCCGCATCCTCGAGCGCGGCGAGACTCGACGAGGGGCCGTACTCCCCGCGCGAGCCCAGCACGACGCCCAGCGTCTGCGATCGGCTCGTGACGAGGGCGCGCGCGGCCTGGTTGGGCCGGTACTTCAGATCGGCCATCGCGTCGAGCACGCGCTGCTTGGTCTCCGGCCGGATCGAGGGGTGTCCGTTGAGCACTCTGGAGACGGTCTGGTACGACACGTCGGCGGCACGCGCGACGTCGCGGATGCTCGCGCTACGCGCCTTCTCCTCGCCAGCCGACACGGTGCCCTCGCCTTCGATGTGCACGTTCACATTACCGCGGTCGCGGGCTCGCCGTCACGCCGCACGGCGCCGGCGCACCGCGATGGCGATGCACAGGACGAGCGTCGCGGCGCCCCATACGGCGCACGCCGGCGGCAGCACCCGGTAGGCCAGGTGCTGCACGGTCCACGCGGGCGTGAACGGACCGTGGACGACGACGCCGATCGCCCAGGCGCACACCAGGACGAGCGGCAGCGACAGCCACCACGACCAGCGGACGGCCGCGGGGATGCCGGTGGCCGGGGTGGACGGCGGACGACGGCGCAGCCAGAGGAACGCGGCGACGGCCAGCACGATCAGACCGAACGCGCTCGAGCCGTACTGCAGCCACTTGAGGCCGAGCAGAGGCCCCCAGCGCTCGTCGAGGGCGGGGAACAGGGCCGTCCCCCATCGCCCCTCGTGCGTGAACGCGTCCCACGCGATGTGGGAGGCGACGCCCAGCAGCAGCGAGAGCGCGGCCAGCAGTGCCGAGACCCACGCGGGCCGGCGTCTCCACCACGCGGGGATGCCGACACGGTCCCACTCCGCCGGCAGCCGCGCGGCGAGCCAGGTCGGCGACAGCGCCCGGACGGCGGGACGCAGCAGGAGGTACCACAGCACGGTCAGTCCGGCGGCGATGAGGGTGGACACGGCGAGGTTCGTGTGCGTCAGCTGGTACGACACCGGCGTCCCGCGGACGAACAGCGGGAGGTCGGGCGTCATCGCCCCGATCGCGATCGCCGCGGGCAGAAGCGGCGTGCGCACGAACGGCAGCGCCACCACGGCGTGCGAGACGGTGAACGGCATGCGACTCCCGGCGTTCGGCGGCGAACCGGATCAGACCGCGGGCGCGACGAAGAGCCCGGCGAGGGTCTTCTTGCCGCGGCGCAGCACCGCGACTCCACCCGGCAGCGTGCCCGTGATCGCCGTGGACTCGTCGTCGATCTTGACCCCGTCGAGGCTGACCCCGCCCTGGGCGATGGAACGGCGCGCCTCGCTGAGGCTCGTGCACAGGCCCGTCTCCACGAGCGCCTGCACGACCGTCGTCCCGGCGGCGATGGCGGCGTGCGGCAGCTCCTCCAGCGCGGTGCGCAGCGTCGCCGCGTCGAGCGCGGACAGATCCCCCGCTCCGAACAGCGCCTCGGATGCCGCGATCACGGCGGCCGCGGCCTCCGGGCCGTGCACCGTCGTGGTCACCTCGAGGGCGAGACGCTTCTGCGCAGCGCGACGGAACGGCTCCGCCGCGACGAGCTCGGCGTACTGCTCGATCTCGGCGCGGGTGAGGAACGTGAAGATCTTGAGGCGCTCGACGACATCCGCATCGTCGGTGTTCAACCAGAACTGGTACATGCGGTACGGGCTGCACATCGCGGCATCCAGCCAGATGGCGTTGCCCTCGCTCTTGCCGAACTTCGTGCCGTCGCTGTTCGTGATCAGCGGGGTGCCGATCGCGTGCACGGAGGTGCCCTCGACGCGGTGGATGAGGTCGGCGCCGCTCGTGAGGTTGCCCCACTGGTCGGATCCGCCGGTCTGCAGCACGCACCCGTACTGGCGGTGCAGCTCGAGGTAGTCCATCCCCTGCAGGATCTGGTAGCTGAACTCGGTGTAGCTGATGCCGGCTTCGGAGTTCAGGCGGGCCGCGACGGCATCCTTCTTGAGCATCGTGCCGACGCGGTAGTGCTTGCCGATCTCGCGGAGGAAGTCGATCGCGCTCATCGGCGCGGTCCAGTCGAGGTTGTTCACCATGCGCGCGGCGTTGTCGCCCTCGAAGCTGAGGAACCGCTCGACCTGCGCGCGCAGCGCGGCGACCCACTCGGCGACCGTGTCCTTGGTGTTGAGGGTGCGCTCGGCGGTCGGGCGCGGGTCGCCGATCAGTCCGGTCGAGCCTCCGACGAGGCCCAGGGGGCGGTGCCCGGCGAGCTGCAGACGGCGCATGAGCAGCAGCTGCACGAGGTTGCCGAGGTGCAGGCTGGGCGCCGTCGGGTCGAAACCGCAGTAATACGTGATCGGCTCGCCGCCCAGCAGATCGCGCAGAGCGGTCTGGTCGGTGGACACGTGCACGAGTCCGCGCCAGACGATCTCGTCCCAGACGTTCTCGAACGACGGGTCGTTGGCGGGGGCCAGTGCGCGCGCGGGCGCGGAGGCACTCACGAAGGCGGTTTCAGACACGCGACCCAGGCTATCAGCGCCGGATGCCGGGGCCCGGGCCCGCCGACGTCGCCGGGTCGGAGGCGCGTGCGAGACTGACGGGCATGGACCCGCAGACCGACGCGATCGTCACGACGATCGTCGTGATCGCCGTCTTCGCCGCACTCTGCGCCGCCCTCGTGCTCGTCACGCTCTCCCTCCGCCGCCCACGCGGCGCGATGCTGGCGGCCGCGGCGGCGATCGTGGCGGTGGCCCTGGTCGTCCTCAGCATCCTCCCGTTCACGGTCCCGGTCGTCTTCGGCGTGCTGCTGGCCCTTCCCGGCGTCGCGCTCGCGGTGGTCGGCGGCGACCCGTTCACCCGCTGGGTGCTGGGGATCGCGGACGGCGGACGCACCTCGGTGGGACCGCGCGGCGGCATCCTCGTCGAGATGATGGCCGAGAGCGCGGGCGGCCCTCCGCGCGAGGAGGAGATCCTCCGCGGCGGCACGACGATCGGCTACCTCGAGCGGGCGTGCACCGCCCTCGGGATCGTGGCGGGCTTTCCCGGCGCGGTCGCGGTGGTCGTCGCGGTGAAGGGCGTCGGCCGCTTCACGGAGCTCGCGACCCCCGCCGCGCGCGAGCGGTTCATCGTCGGCACGCTGGCGAGCCTGCTCTGGGCGTGCGCCGTGGCCGGCGTCGTGTGGCTCGCGATCTGGTGACTCAGCTGCCCGGTTCGACGTCCGCGGCCTCGATCAGCTGGCGGAACCCCTCGATCAGCGCCGCGGCGCCGGCGGAGCCGAGGGCCTGCGAGACGGCCGACTGGGTGATCCCCTCGGTCGATGCGAGCTCGGCCTGCGTCGCTCCGCGCAGCCGGCCGTACGTCAGGCGCCGGGCGCGCGCGGTCATCTCGCTGACGATGCGATCGCGGGCCAGGAGGTAGGCGTTCGCGACCCGGATGCCGGGGTCGGCGGCATCCGCGGCGGCGGCGATCCACGTGCGCGCGCCGGGGATCGTCCGCGCCTGCTTGGCGTGGATGACGTCGATCGCCTCCCGCGCCGCCCACCAGCCGGGGCCTTCGGCGAGCGCGCCGACGCGGGAGGGGACCTCGCCGAGCGCGCCGACGCCGATGCCGAACCGGCAGTCGATGCCGTCCGGCAGTGCCAGCCGGAGCATGAGCAGGGCGGCCATCGCGGCCTCCAACGACGGATAGACGCCCTGCAGCTCGTCGCCGACCGTGGGACGCAGGGCACGCTCGGCGAGCGGGAGATCCTCCTCGACCCGCGCCACGGCGTCTTCGAGCGCGCGTTGCGCACCCGCCCGGTCGGGGAGGGTGCGCGATCCGACGATGTCGGCGATGACGGCGACGCTCATAAGACCAGCTTATAGCTGATATTCCTGAATTATCAGGCTCTGGCTGTTATTTCGGATCGATCAGCGTATGCGCCGCGCTCTGCGCCCGCGCCACGAGCTCGGCGCGCTGCTCCGCCACCCGCACGCCGGCGGTGCCGCCGGCCCCCGTCCGGCTGGAGACCGACCCTTCGATCGAGAGCACCTGCCGCACCGCCGGTGTCAGCTGCGGCGACACCTCGGCGAGGAGCGCGTCGTCGGCATCCTCGAGGCCGATGCCCCGGTCTTCGCACGCCCGCACGAGGGCGCCGGAGATCTCGTGGGCGTCGCGGAACGGCACGCCCTGCTTCACGAGCCACTCCGCGACATCCGTGGCGAGGGAGAAGCCGGTCGGCGCGAGCGCCGCCATCCGCTCCGTGTCGAAGCGCAGCGTGGCGATCATCCCGGCGAAGGCGGGGAGCACGGTCTCCAGCGTGAGCACCGAATCGAAGACGGGCTCCTTGTCCTCCTGCAGATCGCGGTTGTAGGCCAGCGGCAGCGCCTTCAGCGTCGCGAGCAGTCCGGACAGGTTGCCGATGAGCCGGCCCGCTTTGCCGCGCGCGAGCTCGGCGATGTCGGGGTTCTTCTTCTGCGGCATGATGCTCGAGCCCGTGGAGTAGCCGTCGTCGAGGGTGACGAAACCGAACTCGCGGGTGTTCCAGATGATGACGTCCTCGGCGAAACGCGAGATGTCGACCGCGATCATCGCGGCGATGAAGGCGAACTCGGCGACGACGTCGCGCGCGCTCGTGCCGTCGAGGGAGTTCTCGGCGGGCCGGTCGAGCCCCAGCCGATCGGCCACCAGCTGCGGGTCGAGACCGAGCGTCGCGCCGGCGAGCGCTCCCCCGCCGTAGGGCGAGACGGCGGCACGCGCCGACCAGTCGCGCAGGCGCTCGAGGTCGCGCACGAGCGGCCAGCCGTGGGCCTGCAGGTGGTGCGCCAGCAGGATCGGCTGCGCGTGCTGCAGGTGCGTGCGACCGGGCATGATCGCGTCGGGGTGCGCGTCCGCCTGCGCGACGATCGCGTCGATCACGCGCAGCAGATCGCGGGCGATGACGCGCGCGTGGTCGAGCAGATAGAGCCGCACCAGCGTCGCGATCTGGTCGTTGCGGCTGCGACCGGCGCGCAGCTTGCCGCCGAGCGCGGGGCCGATCTCCGCGATGAGCGCGGCCTCGAGGGCGCCGTGGACGTCCTCGTCGCCGGGCTGCGCGACCAGGGTGCCGTCCTGCACGGCGGCGGCGAGGGCGTCGAGACCGGCGTGCATGCGGGCCTCCTCGTCGCCCGTCAGGTAGCCCGCCGCGGCGAGCGCAGCGGCGTGCGCGTGCGAGCCGGCGAGGTCGTAGGGCGCGAGCACCCAGTCGAAGTGGGTCGAGCGGCTGAGCGCCGCCAGCTCCGGCGAGGGTCCGGAGGCGAAGCGCGCCCCCCAGAGGGCGCCGTCGTTCGTGCCGTGCGGTGTCGTTTCGCTCACCGCACCAGCCTACCGAGCGCCGCGTCGCCGCCCGCCGCACCCCTTCATCCGTCCCGTGTGGTCGCGTCGCGGCATCCGAGACGACCACACGGGACGGATGAGCGAGCGGCGCCGCCTCCTCCCCCGCGCGCGTGCGGCGGAGGGCGTCCACGGAGGGGGGCGGGGAGGGAGGGCGCGGGTGGGGTGGGCGGGCACGCTCGCAGGCATGAGCCGCGAGCCGTCGCCGTTGCCGCAGACCCTGCCGGACGCCTTCGCGGTGCGCGCCGCCCGGGATGCCGGGGTCACGGTGCGGCGCCTGCGCGCACGGGATCTGGACGCTCCGTTCCGCGGCGTGCGGATGCGCCGCTCCGCGGAGGATCGCGACGCCGACGATGCGTCGCCGACGGCGCACGAGAGCAGCCGGATGCGGCGGAAGATCCTGCGTACGCGCGCATCCGCGACGCCCTGCGTCGCGGAGCGGGTTCGTCCGTCCCGAGTGGTCGTGTCGCGGCATCCGAAGCGACGTGAGGGGACGGATGAACGCTCAGGCGGGGACCGCGAGACGCGTCGCCAGCGCGAGGGCACGCTCCAGCGGGCCGCGGCCGAGCAGCAGCGCCCACGCGGTGCAGAACACGACAGTGACGACGACGAACGGCCAGAACGGCTGGAGGGCACGGAAACCCGAGAGGTCCCCGACATCGCCGAGCGCGAGGGATGCCCACGCCGCCCAAACGAGGATCTGCCCCACGTATGCCGTCAGGGGCATCGAGCCGATCGCACGGATCGGCAGCAGAACGGACGACGCGACCGGCAGACGGCAGACGAGCAGGCAGAGCCCGATCACGGCGAGCGCGAAGCCGCCCGACCCGACGGCTTCGAGGAGCCCTCCGGAGTGCGCCGCGTCGGAGAGCACGAGCCCGAGGTACGAATCGGGCGGGAACGACGCCACGGCGGATGCCGCGCCCGCCGCGACCGCGCAGCCGACCCCGACCGCGACGAGGGCCACGACCGTGCGGGTCGCGCGCAGGTCGGACCGCGCCGCCGCGATGCCCGCGATCATGAACGCGGCCCAGAGCGGGAACGGGTAGTGCCAGCCGAGCAGCAGCACGAGGTCGCCGCCGACCGGACCGGCCGCGGCCAGCGCGCCGTCGAGCACCGGCAGCAGCCACGGCGCGACCAGCGCGATCGCGGCCGCGATCGTCCACAGCGTCCGCGCCGACAGACCCACCAGCGGCAGCGCCAGCAGGAACAGGATGCCGTAGGCCTGCAGGATCACGTAGACGGGGACCCCGGTCGCGTTCAGGAGCATGCCGATGGCCCAGATGATCGCGGCGCGCACCGCGAGGCGGCGCCGTGCCACCGAGAGCACGGCACCGGATGCCGGACGCGTGCCGGCCGTGCCCGGGGTCGCCGTCATCAAGGCGATCGAGATGCCCGCCACGGTCGCGAACAGGATCGACGAGCGCCCGTTGACGACATCGACCCACGTCGACGGCTGCCACGGGTCGAACGCGTCGATGACCAGCAGATGGGCGGCGAACATGCCGAGCACCGCCAGGCCGCGCGCGAGATCGACTCCCGCCAGGCGCCCGGACCCGCCCAGGCGGCGGTCCCGGTGCGCGGGGGCGGTCGTCATCGTCTCGGGTCTTCGCCGCGCGCCGCGGTCACTGCTGACGCAGCAGCCAGACCAGCAGCGCCTTCTGGGCGTGCAGGCGGTTCTCGGCCTCGTCCCAGACGACGCTCTGCGGGCCGTCGATCACGTCGGCATCCACCTCGTAGCCGCGATCGGCGGGCAGGCAGTGGATGAAGATCGCCGCGGGATCGGCCAGCGACATCGTGTGCTGCGTCACCTTGTAGCCGCCGAGGTCGTGGACGCGCTGGATCTTCTCCTCCTCCTTGCCCATCGACACCCACGTGTCGGTGACGACGACGTCCGCTCCCGCGGCCGCGGCCTCGGGGTCGGTGAAGAGGGTGACCGAGCCGCCGGTGGTCGCCGCGATGCGCTCGGCGTCGGCGACGACATCGGCACGCGGGGCGTAGGCGGCGGGCGAGGCGACGCGCACGTGCATCCCCGCCGTCACGCCCGCCAGCACGTAGGAGTGGCCCATGTTGGAGGTGCCGTCGCCGAAGAACGTGAGCGTCAGCCCCTTCAGCTCGCCCTTGTGCTCGCGGATCGTCAGCAGGTCGGCGAGCAGCTGACAGGGGTGGAAGTCGTCGCTGAGCGCGTTGATGACCGGCACGGTGGTGCCGCGCGCCATCTCCTCGAGCCCCGCCTGCGCGTAGGTGCGCCAGACGATCGCGGCGACCTGCCGCTCCAGCACGCGCGCGGTGTCGGAGGGGGTCTCCTTGCCGCCGAGCTGGCTGTTCGCCGTCGAGATCACCAGCGGCGAGCCGCCGAGGTCGGCGATGCCGACCGCAAACGAGACACGCGTGCGGGTGGAGCTCTTGTCGAAGATGACCGCGACGGTCTGCGGCCCCTCGAGGGGCTTCAGCTTCCAACGGTCCTTCTTGAGCGAGACCGCGAGGTCGAGGATCTCGGCCTGCTCGGCCGGGCTGAGGTCGTCGTCGCGGAGCAGATGGCGGGTCATGCGGAGGCCTCCGGGGTCGAGGTGGGGGTTTCGGTGTCGTCGAGCACGAGAGCGTCGGCGACGGTGCTGAGGGCGCGCGCGAAGAGGTCGACGAACTCGTCGATCTCCACGTCGCCGATGGTGAGAGCCGGCGCGATGCGCACGGTGCTGTCGTTGGCGGCGTTGACGATGAGCCCGTGCTGCTGGGCGGCCGCGACGACGGCGCCGGCGACGGGGTGGCGCAGGGCCACGCCCAGCAGCAGTCCGCGTCCGCGGCATCCCTCGATCAGCGGCGAGGCGAGGGACTCGATCGCCGCGCGCAGCTGCACGCCGCGGACGGCCGCGTTCTCGACCAGGCCCGCACGCTCGATCTCGCCGAGCACGGCGAGCGACGTCGCGGTCGCGAGAGGATTACCCCCGAAGGTCGAGCCGTGCGTGCCCGGGTAGAAGAGGTCGCTCGCCGCGCCGAACGTGATGAGCGCACCGATCGGGAAGCCGCCGCCGATGCCCTTGGCGACGGTGATGGCGTCGGGGACGATCCCCTCGTGCTGGAACGCGAACCAGGCTCCGGTGCGTCCGGCACCGGTCTGGATCTCGTCGATGATCAGCAGCGCACCGTGTCGCGCCGTGATCTCCCGCGCCGCCGCGAGGTAGCCCTCCGGCAGCGGGACGACCCCGGCCTCGCCCTTGATGGGCTCGACGAACAGCGCGGCGACGTCGTCGCCCATCGCGGCCTCGAGGGCCTCCACCGCGGAGTCGAGGAACTCGACGCCGGGGACCATCGGCAGGAACGGCGCCTGCATGTAGGGCTTGCCGGTGAGGGCGAGGGTGCCCATCGTGCGGCCGTGGAAGGCGTCCTTCAGCGCGAGGATGCGGGGGCGCGGCGCGCGCGCACCGTCCGCCGCCCCGCCCGCCGCTCCGTGGAGGCGCGCGAGCTTGAAGGCCGCCTCGTTCGCCTCGGCTCCGGAGTTGGCGAAGTAGACGCGTCCGGCGTCGCCCGCGCCGGTGAGGCGCTTGAGCTCGGCGGCGAGCGCCAGCTGCGGCGGCGTCGCGAAGAAGTTCGACACGTGCGAGAGGGTCGCGGCCTGGCGCGCGACGGCATCCACGAAGACGGGGTGGGCGTGACCGAGCGAGGTCACGGCGATGCCGCCGAGGAAGTCGAGGTAGCGGCGGCCGTCGGCGTCCCACAGCGACGAGCCCTCACCGCGGACGAAGAGGGCCATCCGGTCGCCAGCGTTGCGGACGAGATCGCGCCCGGCGTCCTCCTGCCACATCGTCGCTGCCGTCGTCTGCTCCTGCACGCCGCTCACTGCGCCACCACCTCTGTTCCGATTCCCTGTTCCGTGAAGATCTCCACCAGCACCGAATGGGGCTGGCGTCCGTCGATGATCGCCGCCGTGTCGACGCCGCCGTCGACCGCGTCGAGGCACGCCTGCATCTTCGGGATCATCCCCGACTCCAGGCGCGGCAGCATCGCGCGCAACTCGTCGGCCGTCAGATGCGAGACGAGCGAGTCGCGATTCGGCCAGTCGGCGTAGAGTCCCGCCACGTCGGTCAGCACGACCAGTTTCGCGGCGCCGAGCGCGACGGCGAGGGCGGCGGCCGCGGCATCCGCGTTGACGTTGAGCGACTGTCCGGGGTGGTCGAGATCCGGCGCGATCGAGGACACCACGGGGATGCGGCCGGCGGCGAGCTGGTCGAGCACCGGCTGCGGGTCGACGCGCACGACGTCGCCGACCGCACCGAGGTCGTGCTCGGTGCCGTCGATCACGACACCGCGGCGGCGGCCGTGGAACAGTCCGGCATCCTCGCCCGAGAGCCCCGCCGCGAACGGACCGTAGGCGTTGATGCGCGCCACCAGCTGGGGGTTCACCTGCCCGGTGAGCACCATCCGCACGACGCTCATCGCCTCGGTGGAGGTGACCCGGTACCCGCCCTTGAACTCGCTCGGGATCGCGAGGCGGTCGAGCATCTGCGAGATCTGCGGACCGCCGCCGTGCACGACGACGGGCTTGACGCCCACGAAACGGAGATACGCGATGTCCTGCGCGAACGCGTCCTGCAACTCCTCGGAGACCATGGCGTTGCCGCCGTACTTGATGACGATGATCTGGTCGCGGAAGCGCTGCAGCCAGGGCAGCGACTCGATGAGGACGGCGGCCTTCTCGGCGGCCTCCTCGGGCGTCGTGTGCTGGATCTTCTCGGTCATGAGCTGTACGCGCTGTTCTCGTGGACGTAGTCGTGCGTCAGGTCGTTGGTGAAGATGGTCGCCGCAGCCTCTCCCGCTTTGAGGTCGATGAGCACGTCCGTCGCGCGCGGGGTGAGGTCGACCTCCTCACGCGGGCGGTCGGGGGCACCCGCGCTGCACAGCCGCACGCCGTTGAAGCTCACGTCGACCAGGTAGGGGTCGAAGGCCGCCTGCGTCGTGCCGATCGCGGCGAGGACCCGGCCCCAGTTGGGGTCGTTTCCGAAGATCGCGGCCTTGAAGAGGTTGTTGCGGGCGACCGAGCGACCGACCTCGACGGCGTCGTCCTCGGATGCCGCGCCCACGACCCGGATCGTGATGTCGTGGCTCGCGCCCTCGGCGTCCGCCTGCAGCTGGACCGCGAGGCTCGTGCAGACCTCGATGAGCGCCGCGCGGAAGGCGGCGGCATCGGGCGTCACGCCGCTGGCGCCGCTGGCCAGGAGGGTGACCTGGTCGTTGGTGGACATGCAGCCGTCCGAGTCGAGCCGGTCGAAGCTCACGCGCGTCGCCGCACGCAGGTGCGCGTCGGCGTCGCCGGCGGCGAGCACCGCATCGGTCGTGAGGACGACGAGCATCGTCGCCAGGCCCGGGGCGAGCATGCCCGCGCCCTTCGCCATCGCGCCGATGCTCCACCCCTCCCCCTCGAACACGCTGGTCTTGGGCACGGTGTCGGTGGTCATGATCGCGCGCGCCGCGTCGTCGCCGCCGTCGTCCGACAGCGCCGCGATCGCCGCCTCGGTGCCGGCGAGCACCTTCGCGCGGAAGACCTCGTCGCCGGTGCCGATCAGCCCGGTGGAGCAGACGAGCACATCGCCGGGGCTCACGTCCAGCAGCTCTGCGGCCTTCTCGGCCGTCTGGTGCGTCGTCTGGAAGCCGAACGCGCCGGTGAAGCAGTTGGCACCGCCGGAGTTCAGCACGACGGCCTCGACCGTCGCGTCCTGGATGGCCTGCTGCGACCACAGGATCGGGTTCGCCTTGGCGCGGTTGCTGGTGAACACGGCGGCACCGACCTTGAGCGGGCCGCGGTTGACGACGACGGCGACGTCGGGCTTGCCGGTCGATTTGAGGCCGGCGACGACGCCGGCGGCGGCGAATCCTGCGGGGGCGGTGACGCTCACGGTGCCACTCCGTTCACGGTCAGGCCCGTGGCCTCGGGAAGGCCGAGGGCGATGTTCATCGACTGGATGGCGGCACCCGCGGTGCCCTTGACGAGGTTGTCGACCGCTGTCACGACGACGACGCGGCCGGCGGGGCGGTCGATCGCGAGTCCGACGAGCGCCGTGTTGGCGCCGAGGACGTCCGCCGTCCGGGGGAACTGTCCCTCGGGAAGGAGCTGCACGAACGTCTCCGACCCGTAGGCGTCCTCCCACGCGGCGCGGATCTCGGCATCCGTCGCCCCGTCGACGATCGGCGCCGTGGAGGTCGCCAGGATGCCGCGGGCCATCGGCACCAGCACCGGCGTGAATGAGATGCGCACGTCGGCGGCGGCGGGCGCCGCAGCGGCGAGCGCCTGCTGGATCTCCGGGATGTGGCGGTGCGTGCCGCCGACGGCATACGGGTTGGCGGAGCCGAGGATCTCGGACGCGAGCAGGGTGGTCTTCAGGCTCTTGCCGGCCCCGGACGGGCCGACGGCGAGGACGCTGACGATGTCCGACGGGTCGATGACGCCCGCGGCGACACCGGGGGCGAGGCTGAGGGCGACGGTCGAGGCGTTGCAGCCGGGGGCCGCGATGCGCGAGGCGCCGACGAGAGCGTCGCGCTGCTTGGCGCCGCCCGCCCCGACGAGGAGCTCGGGCACGCCGTAGGTCCACGGCTCGTGGAAGGCGCCGCCGTAGAACGCGTCCCAGGCCGCCGGGGAGGTCAACCGGTGGTCCGCGCCGGCATCGATCACGAGGGGCGTGTCGGCGAGCGCGTCGGTGTACTGGCCGGACTGGCCGTGCGGGAGCGCGAGGAAGACGACGTCATGGCCGGCGAGCACGTCGGGCGTGGTCGGCTGGAGCGTCAGGTGCGCGAGGGAGCGCAGGTGCGGCTGGTGCTGGACGAGCGCGTCGCCCGCGTTGCTGTGCGCGGTGACGGTCGTGATGCGGATGTCGGGATGAGCGGCGAGCAGGCGCAGGATCTCGCCGCCCGCATAGCCGGAAGCGCCGGAGACGGCGACCGAAAGGGTCATTGTTCAACCTTATTGTGACTGTGGTCTGCAGACGGTGGGCTCGAAACGGCGACACCGGCGGCTCGACCCGTCACGGCGACAGGGAGCTCGCGGGGTCGCCTAGAGTCGGCGGCCGGCCTGGCGTCGGCGCGCGCGTCGCACCGTGGTGACGGTGAGAGGAGCGGCCGGATGCATGCGGCGACCGTATCGCGCGGACGGGGTGCGTCGCAAATCGGCCTCAGCCGCCCGCGCGGGCGGCGAGCAGCGCGCGCTCGTCGGCGCGGGTGAGGCCGGCCCGGCGCGGGCGATCGAGTCCGCGGGCGCGCTCGTCGGCGAGCACACGCTCCAGCGTCGCGCCGAGCGGCGTGAGCCGCCCGCCGAGCAGACGGAAGACCGCGTTCGATCGCGTCGCGAACCCGGGCATGCCCTCCGGCAGCCACAGCGGCAGCGAGCGCTCCCCCGCCCAGTGGGCCACCCCCTGGGCGACCAGCCAGTCGGGGGATGCCGCGACCACCTCCCCCGTGTGTCCCGCCGTCGCGCGGGCGGCCGCCAGCACTGTGTCCAGCGGCAGGGCGTCGCCGACGGCGTTGACGGCGCCCGTGAACCGCGCACCGCCCAGGGCGACGACGAAGCTCGCGAGGTCGTCGACGTCGATCACCTGCACCGGGGCCGCCGGCACGTCGGGCACGAGCACCGGCTCGGCTCCCGCGGCCGCGAATCGCGCGACCCAGTAGCCGAAGCGGTCGGTCGGATCGCCCGGTCCGACGATGAGCCCGGGGCGTACCACGGCGGCGCGGTGACCGCACGCGGCGCGGACCGCGGCCTCGGCGGCCGACTTCTCCCGCCGGTAGTCGCCTTCCTCGCCCGGTCCGGCGGGCGGCGCCAGCGGCGCGGTCTCGTCGGCGCCCACCACGTCGTCGTCCGCGTACGCCGACACGCTCGACACGTAGGTCCAGTGCCGGGCGCGACCGCCCAGGGCGTCGACGGCCGCGCGCACGTGGGCGGCGGTGGAGGAGATGTCGACGACCTCGTCCCACTCGCGGTCCGCGAGGCCCTCGTAGGCGGAGGCGGAGTCGCGGTCGCCGACGACCAGCCGCGTGCCGTCCGGCACGGGGCGGCCTCCGCGCGCGAGACAGGTCACGGCGGCGCCGGCATCCCGCCACCGCCGAGCGATCCGGCCCGACAGCCACCCGGTGCCGCCGAGGACGAGGATCTCGGTCATGTCGTCGGGAACGCCTTGATGCGCTGCAGCAGATCCGGTCCGCTGCGATCGAGCGCGCGGCCGCCGAGCCACACGCCCAGCGCCGCCGCTCCCCCACCGACGCCGATGCCGACGGCGAGCGCCACCCAGCCCCACAGCGGTGCACCCGTGACGAGGCCCGCGATGGCGAACGCGATCGCCGGGGCACCGAGCACGAGGCACGCCCCCATCACGACGAAGACGAGCAGGCCCGTGAGGAAGGTCTGCCCCGGCACGCTCTTGAAGGGGCTGTCTCCGGGCGCGGCGACGGGGCTGACGATCAGCGCCGACGAGACCGCGCTGACGCCGTACCCGCCGAGGAGCAGCCCGAGCGCGGCGCCGAGGATCGCGGGGAGCTCCGCCGAGCGACCGCCGACCGCGGTGGTGACGACCGCGACGAGGACCACCAGCGGGATGCCGATGCTCGCCGCACCGAGCGCCCGGCCGAGCCGGTCGTCGCGGCCGCGGATGCCGGTCGCGAGCACCGAGGCGAACGCGGTGCCGTCGTAGGACACGTCGGTGTACCCGGCGAGGCAGAGCACGAAGGCGACGAGGATCGCCGACGACGAGAACATGAAGCCGTCGATGCCGCCGGTGAAGGCGAACAGCAGCGGGAACAGCGGCACCACCAGCAGCTGCCGCAGGTAGCGGGGATCGCGCAGCCACGCCGTGAGGGAGCGGGCCCAGGTCGCGCCGACGCCACCGGTCGGCATCCGACCGAACAGGCCCAGAGCACCGGAGCGGGCGACCTTGGCGGCGCGCTGTCGCGGCGCCGTCGTCGCGCCGTGCAGCGCACGCGCCCACAGCATCCAGAGCACTCCGAGCGTCGCGAGGGCGATCAGCAGCTTCAGCGCCGCGCTCCCCCACGCACCGGCCGCCACGTCGCCGGGGACCGCCCAGGTGGCCCCGATCGGGGTCCACGAGAGCACGCCGGCGATCTGCCATACCTGCTCGCCGAGGTCGCGCGCCGAGCCCAGCAGCGCCAGCGTCCCCGTGATGATCGGCCCGGACATGATCAGCAGCACCAGCACGACGGTGCCGACGAGCTCGCGGCCGCGCCGGTTGCCGCCGAGCCCGGTCGACAGCGCGGAGACGAGGCGCGAGGCCACGACGCACGTCAGCACGGCGAGCGCGAGGCACGGCACCGCGACGAGGGCCGCGACGGGCCAGCGCACCCAGAGCGCGACCGTCGCGAGCGCGGCGATGGAGGTCGCGATGCCCGGGATGCCGGTGAGCCCGGTGGCCGCGAGGGCGAGCATGACCTGGCGGGTGGTGAGCGGGAAGGGGGCGAGCTTGTCGGCATCCACCGTCGTGTCCATGCCGGTGACCAGCACCGGGCCGAGCACCCAGCCCAACAGCAGCGCGGAGCCGCCGGTCACGGCCACCGCGCGGGCGACGTCGAGGCTCTGGAAGACCGCGATCGCGACGAGGCCCGTGATCACCGACCCCAGGATGCCGAGCGCCCAGAGGATGCCGAAGCAGAAGCCGACGAGCTGCCACGGCCGGCGGGCGAGCGTGTTGCCGAGGATGCGGTAGCGCAGCCTCAGGACTGTCGCAACCACTGCGGGCCCTCCGAGGTGTGGCGGCCGCCGACCAGCGACAGGAAGCGGTCCTGCAGGCTCTCGCCCGCGCGCACCTCGTCGACCGTGCCGGCGGCGAGGACGCGCCCGGTCGCGATGATCGCGACGTGGTCGCACATGCGCTGCACGAGGTCCATCGAGTGGCTCGAGACGATGATCGTGCCGCCCGAGGACGTGTACGAGCGCAGGACGTCCTCGATGTTGGCGGCCGACACCGGGTCGACCGACTCGAACGGCTCGTCCAGCACGAGCAGGCGCGGGGCGTGCACGAGCGCGCAGGCCAGCGCCACCTTCTTGGTCATGCCGGCCGAGTAGTCGGCGACGATCGTGCCGGCGGCCTCACCGAGATCCATGAGCGCGATCAGGTCGGACACGCGCCCGGCGATCTGCTCCCGGGGCACCGAGAACATCATCGCGGTGTACGTGAGCAGCTGCTCCCCCGTCAGGCGGTCGAACAGACGCACGCCGTCGGCGAGGTTCCCGATCATCGCCTTGGCGCGCACCGGATCGGCCCACACATCGACGCCGTGCACCCACGCCGTCCCGGCATCGGGGCGCAGCAGTCCCGTCGCCATCGACAGGGTCGTCGTCTTCCCGGCGCCGTTGGGACCGACGAGTCCGTAGAACGAGCCCGGCGGGACGAGGAGGTCGACACCGGCGACCGCGGTCTTGTCGCCGAAGCGCTTGACGAGGCCCGCGAGCTGCAGGGCGGGGACCAGCTGGGTGTCAGTCATCCCCACCGAGCCTAGCCCGACCGGCGCGCGCGGTCACAGCCCCGTCGCCGACGCCGCGGCATCCGCCGGTGTCGGAGCGCGCCGGCACGATGGCCGCATCGCCGAAGCCCGAACTGCAAGGGCCCCGACGCGACACGCGGGACGCTCGACGCTCGCCTCCGGCGTGTCGCGCAAGAGGGCTTGCAGATCCGTCACGAGGGCCACGCGACGGCCCCGAGCGGGCGCTACTCCCGGATCGTCGCCGCGTAGCGCTGGGTCGCGACGGCGACACCGGCGAGCTTGGCCTCCGTGGCCTCGGCCGCGGTGAGCGTGCGATCGGGCGCCCGGAACCGCAGCGCGAACGTCAGGCTCTTCGTGCCGTCGGCGAGTCCCGTTCCGCGATAGTCGTCGACGAGACGCACGGTCTCCAGCAGCGGGCCCGCGCCGTCGACGAGCGCCGCCTCGACGTCGCCGGCGACGACGTCCGCGCCCACGACGAGCGAGACGTCCTGCGTCGCGGCCGGGTAGCCCGACAGCGACGGCGCGACCGCGGGAGCGCCCGCGAGGGCGAGGATGCGATCGAGATCGAGCTCGGCGACGTAGACCCGCCCGTGCAGGTCGGCGTCGGCGGCGACCTGCGGCAGCACCTCGCCGACGTAGCCGACCTCGACGCCGTCGACGGAGAGGATCCCGGTGCGTCCCGGGTGCAGCGCGGCGCGCCGGCCCTGGGCCACGTCGATGCGCACGCCCGCGGCGGCGGCGATCGTCTGCACCGCGAAGAGCGCGTCCGACAGCTCCGCCGCGACGGCCGGCTGACCCGGCTGCTTGGCGACGATGTCGCCGCCGAGGAGGACGGCCGCGTGGCGCGGCTGCGGCGGCAGCGAGGCGTTGAGGGCCGCGAGGGTCTCGTCATCGGGGCGCACGGCGAGCGGCGGCACGGTCGCCGTGCCGTAGACGACGCCGTCTTCGGGGGTGAAGACGAGTCCCGTCTCGAACAGGGCCAGGTCGGTGAACCCGCGGGCCTGGTTGCGGTGCGCCACGGCCAGCAGCCCGGGGATGAGCGAGCGGCGCAGATACGGCGCCTGTCCGTCCAGCGGGTTCGCGAGCCGCACCGAGGCCACGGGCTCGCCGGAGGCCGAGCCGTGCAGCGCGTTCGCCTCGGCGGTCGAGAACGGGAACGACGGCGTCTCGACGTAGCCGGCGGCCGCCAGGGCGTTGGCGACCCGACGACGCCCCTTCTGCAGCGCGGTCAGGCCGCGACCCGACGGGGGCGTCGGCAGGATCGACGGGATGCGGTCGAGCCCGTGGATGCGCGCGACCTCCTCGGCCAGCGTCCACTTGTCGGTGAGGTCGGGGCGCCACGTCGGCGGGATGACGATCCATCCGCCGCCGGGGATGTCGGCGGGCACGGCCTCGTCGAACACGACCCCGTCGACGAACGCTTCATCGACATCCGTCACCTCGCAGCCGATCATCTCGAGGGCGTCCGTGATCTCGGCATCCGTGTAGTCGACGCCGATGAGGGTCGGCACGAACGCGCGCGGCAGGTCGATGCCCTCCACGAACACCTCGCCGAACAGCGCGCCGCCCAGCTCGGTGTCGAGAGTTCCGCCGGCGAGGTCGACCATGAGGTCGGCGACGCGGCGGGCGGCGACGAAAGGCAGCAGCGGGTCGACGCCGCGCTCGAAACGGCGCGAGGCCTCGGACGGCAGCTTGTGGCGACGGGCCGTGCGCGCGATCGTGATCGGGTCGAAGGTCGCCGCTTCGATGAGCACGTTGCGCGTGGCATCCGTCATCTCGGTCGTCCCGCCGCCCATCACGCCGGCGAGGCCGATCGGGCCCGACTCGTCGGTGATGAGGAGGTCCTCGGCGCTGAGCGTCCGCTCCTTGCCGTCGAGGGTCGTGAGCTTCTCCCCCTCGCCGGCGCGCCGGACGGTGATGCCGCCCTGCAGCCGGTCGAGGTCGTACCCGTGGATCGGGTTGCCGAGCTCGAGCATGACGTAGTTGGTGATGTCGATCAGGATGCCGAGGGAGCGGATGCCCGCGAGGGTCAGCCGCGCCACCATCCAGGGCGGCGTGGGGCGGGTCGGATCGACCCCGCGCACGACGCGGGCGACGAACTCGCTCGCTCCGACGCGGCCCCGCAGCGGTGCCCGGTCGTCGACGACGATCGGGAATCCGCTGCCGGGCGCGACGTCCGCCCACTCGTGGTCGGCGGGGTCGCGGAAGGCGGCTCCGGTGGCGTGCGAGTACTCGCGCGCGATCCCGCGCAGCGACAGGGCGTAGCCGCGGTCGGGCGTGACGTTCACGTCGACCGCGACGTCGTCGAGGCCCAGCAGGGCGATCGCGTCGGCGCCCACCTCCGGGTCCAGTCCGAGCTCGACCAGACGCAGGATGCCGTTGTGCTCCTCACCGAGGCCGAGCTCGCGCGCCGAGGCGATCATGCCGTCGGAGACGTGGCCGTAGGTCTTGCGCGCCGAGATCGGGAACGGGCCGGGCAGGACGGCGCCGGGCAGCGACACGACGACCTTGTCGCCGGCGACGAAGTTGGAGGCGCCGCAGACGATGCCGCGGACGTCGCCGTTGGCCGCGCCCACGTCGACCTGGCACCACCGGATGGTCTTGCCGTTGGACTGGGGCTCCGCCTCGAAGGAGAGCACCTGGCCGACCACGACCGGACCGGTGATCTCGAAGCCGATCGCCTCTTCCTCCTCGAAGCCCACCGACACGAGCGCCGCGAAGACGTCGTCGGTCGTGGCGTCCTCGGGAAGCTCGACGTACTCACGCAGCCACGACAGAGGGACGCGCATCAGACCACCATTCCGAACTGCTCGCTGAAGCGGACATCGCCCTCGGCCATGTCCCGCATGTCCTGCACGTCGGAGCGGAACATGAGCGTGCGCTCGATGCCCATTCCGAAGGCGAACCCGGAGTAGACCTCCGGGTCGATCCCGGCCGCGCGCAGCACGTTCGGGTTGACCATGCCGCAGCCGCCCCACTCGATCCAGCGCGCGCCGCCCTTGAAGGTCGGGTGCCACAGGTCGAGCTCGGCGGACGGCTCGGTGAAGGGGAAGAAGTTGGTGCGGAAACGCGTCTTCGCCTCGGCGCCGAACAGGACCTTCGCGGCGTGGTCGAGGGTGCCCTTGAGGTTCGCCATCGTGATGCCCTTGTCGACGACGAGGCCCTCGAACTGGTGGAAGGCGGGCAGGTGCGTGGCGTCGAACTCGTCGGTCCGGTACACCCGTCCGGGCGACAGCACGTAGATCGGCAGCTCACGCTCGAGCATCGAGCGCATCTGGACGGGACTGGTCTGCGTGCGCAGCACCAAGTGGCGCTCGACGGGATCCACGAAGAACGTGTCCTGCATCTGGCGCGCCGGGTGGTCGATGTCGAAGTTGAGCGCGTCGAAGTTGTACCACTCGTGCTCGAGCTCGGGTCCTTCGGCGATCTCCCATCCCATGCCGACGAAGAGGTCGGCGATCTCCTCCTGCAGGAGAGAGATCGGATGCCGGGCGCCGACGCGTCCCCGCGGCGCGATCGCCGTGATGTCGACCCGCTCGGCCTCGAGCTTCGCCGCGTTCTCCGCGGCCGCGAGCTCCTCCTCCCGGGCGACGAGCGCCTGCGTGACGCGCCCGCGCGCCTGGCCGACGAGCTTGCCGAACGCGGCCTTCTGGTCGTTCGGCACGTGACGCAGCTGCGCGTTCAGCTGCGCGAGGGGCGACCCCTCGCCGGCGTGGGCCGCGCGCGCCGCCTTGAGCTCGGCCGTGGAACCGGCCGCGGCGATCGCCGTCAGGGCGTCGGCGACGGCGGCATCCACGTTCTCGGCGGTGATCGCGGGAGTGATCTCGGGTGCGTCAGACACAAGAGAGGAGTCTACCGGCGGCGGCGCGGGCTGCCGGGACAGCGCCGGCGACCGCCCCGCGGATCACATCTGCGACGTGTTCCCCGGATCGAGCTTGCCCGCCCGCGCCTGCAGGGCGATGAGCTCGGTGTCGGTGCCACCGGTTCCCATCGGATGATGGGGCGCGCCCCCCTCGGCCGCCTGCTGCTGCTGACGCCGCTGGGACCGCTGTTCGATGCGGTACGCCACATAGCTGAGGGCCAGGCACATCGCCACGTAGATCGAGCCGCCGACGATCGCGGTCTGGATGAGAGGCGAGCTGTACACCGCGTTCGAGCCCAACAGCTTGATGACGTAGAGCAGCTCGGGGTAGGTGATGATGAAGCCGAGCGCCGTGTCCTTCAGGGTGACGACGAGCTGGGCGACGATGACCGGCATCATGGCGCGGATCGCCTGCGGCAGCAGGATGAGGCGCAGCACGCCGGCCTTACGCAGACCGATCGCGTAGCCCGCCTCGCTCTGGCCGCGCGGCAGCGACTCGACGCCCGCACGGATCACCTCCGCCAGGACCGACCCGTTGTAGGCGACGAGGGCGATGACGACGGCCCAGTACGGCTCCATCCGGATGCCCACCACGGGCAGACCGTAGTAGAGCAGCATCATGAAGACGAGGACGGGGACGGCGCGCAGGATCTCGGTGATCCAGCCGACGGGCACCCGGATCCACGCGTGCGCGGACAAGCGCCCGATCGCGAGGACGAAGCCGAGCACGAGCGCACCGGCCGCCGCCGCGGCGAAGGCCGCGAGCGTCGCGAGCGCGCCGTCGAGCAGCCGCTGCCAGATCGTCGCGTACGTGAAGATCTCCCACTTGTCGGCGGAGAACTGCCCGGTCGCGGCGAAGCGCCAGATCACCCACCCGGCGATCGCGAGGACGAGCAGGATCGTGGCGAGCCCCAGCACCCGGTTGCGGGCGACGGCGCGGGGACCCGGGACGTCGTAGAGGACGGAGCTCATCGTGCGACCTTCCATCGGCGTTCCATCGCTCGCTGCAGCCACGCGAGCAGCAGCACCAGGGCGACGAAGATGACCATGACCCACAGGAGGGTGACGAGCTGGTTCTCGCCGCGCTCGCTGAGGTTGCTGCGGACCGACCCCAGGTTGAGGACGGAGAAGCCGGCGGCCACGGTGGTGTTCTTCAACAGCGCGATGAGCACGCTCATCATCGGCGGGATGACCGAGCGGGTGGCCTGCGGCAGCACCACGAGCGTCATCACCTGACCGAAGGTGAGACCCAGCGCGCGGGCGGCTTCGGCCTGACCGACCGGCACGGTGTTGATCCCGGAGCGCAGCGTCTCGGCCACGTAGGTCGCCGTGTACACGCCGAGGGCGAGCGTCGCGAGCAGGATCGCGTCGATGCGCTCCCGCAGCAGGATCGGCAGGCAGAACGCGAAGAAGAACATGACCAGCGTCAGCGGGGTGTTGCGGATCCAGTTGACGTAGACGGCGCCCACCGCGCGCGCCGCCGGAATCGGCGAGACGCGCATCGCGCCGACGACGAAGCCGAGCACGAGCGCGAGGACGCCGCCGCCGAAGAACAGCACCAGCGTGCCGGTGAGGGCCTCTCCCCACAGGTCCAGGTTGTCGGTGATGACCTCCACCGCTCCGCCTTCCGTCGTTGTCGTCATGGTCGGGTTCCGGCGGCGGCGCCGCAGCGCCGCCGCCGGGGCGGATCAGTCCGCCGCGTCGACCTGCGGCTGGGTCGCCTTCACGCCCGAGGCGCCGAGGTTCTTGTCGAAGATCGCCTGCCACGTCGATCCGCCGTCGGTGAACATCGTGTTGATGAACGTCTGGAAGGCGGTGTCGCCCTGCGCGATGCCGACGCCGTAGCGCTCCTCGCTGAAGGGCTCTCCGACGACCTTCAGCTGGTCGGGCGCCTGCGCGGCGTATCCGATGAGGATCGCCTCGTCGGTGGTGACGGCGTCGACCTGGCCGTTCTTGAGATCTTCGACGCACGCGGAGTAGGTGTCGTACTCCTTCGTCTTGGCCTGCGTCTCCTCCTTGATGCGCTGGATCGAGGTCGAGCCCGTGGCCGAGCAGACGGTGTCGTCCGCGGTCAGCGCGTCTTTACCCGTGATCTTGTCGTTGTCGGCGGCGACGAGCAGGCCCTGACCGGTGATGAAGTAGGGACCGGCGAAGGAGATCTGCTGCTTGCGCTTGTCGGTGATCGAGTAGGTGCCGACGTAGTAGTCGATGTCGCCGTTCACGAGCGCCTGCTCGCGGTTGGCGGAGGCGATCGCCTGGAACTCGATCTTGTCCTCGTCGTAGCCGAGCGACGCCGCGATCCACCGCGCGATGTCGACGTCGAAGCCGCTGCGCGTGTTCGTGACCGGGTCGAGGTAGCCGAGACCGGGCTGGTCCTCCTTGACGCCGACCTTGACGACGCCGGCGCTCGTGATCTTGTCGAACGTGGGGCTGCCCTCGAGCGTCACATCCGTGGCGACCGTCCACGGGGTCTCGGCGGCGCCGCCGGCGCCCTCCGTCGCACCGGGCTCTGCACCCGGGGTGCCGCTGTTGCACGCCGTGAGGGCGAGGGCCGCGACGGCCAGACCGGCGAAAGCGCCGGCGATGCGATTCTTCTTCAGCATGTGATCCTCCTGTTTCGTATCCATCTCTCGTTGACCGCGCCGGTGCCGGGCGCGGACGTCTTCATCAGTGCGTGATCAGCTTGGAGAGGAAGTCCTTCGCGCGGTCGCTCTTCGGTGCGGTGAAGAACTCCTCGGGCCGGGCCTGCTCGACGATCTGCCCGTCGGCCATGAACACGACGCGGTCGGCGGCCTTGCGGGCGAACCCCATCTCGTGGGTGACGACGATCATCGTCATGCCGTCCTGGGCGAGGCCGACCATGACGTCGAGCACCTCGTTGATCATCTCCGGGTCCAGCGCGCTGGTGGGCTCGTCGAAGAGCATCACCTTCGGCTTCATCGCCAGCGCCCGCGCGATCGCGACGCGCTGCTGCTGACCTCCGGACAGCTGAGCCGGCAGCTTCGCCGCCTGGTGGCCGACGCCGACGCGCTCGAGGAGGACCTTCGCCTCCGCCTCGGCATCCGCCTTCTTCATCCTCTTGACCTTGATCGGCCCGAGAGTGACGTTCTCGAGGATCGTCAGATGCGAGAACAGGTTGAACGACTGGAAGACCATGCCGACGTCGGCGCGGAGCGCGGCGAGGGCCTTGCCCTCCTTCGGCAGCTCGGTGCCGTCGATCGAGATCGTGCCGCTGGTGATCGTCTCCAGCCGGTTGATCGTGCGGCACAGCGTCGATTTGCCGGAACCGGACGGCCCGATGACCACCACCACTTCGCCGCGGTTCACCGTCAGGTCGATGTTCTTCAGGGCGTGGAAGTCGCCGTAGTGCTTCTCGACCGCATCGATCACGACCAGGGGATCGCCTCGACGGACCGTGATGTTGGACGTCGCCGGAGCCGGGTGGGGAGTCGACATGCGGGCCAGCCTAGGCAGATCACCTCGACGTGGCACAACTTATGCACAGGATCTTGACCGAGTCGTGACCGACCCGCGACAATGCGCGTCAGCGCCCTCCGCGCTGCGCGAAGGCGGTCTCGTACAGGCAGACGCTGGCCGCGGTGGCGAGATTCAGGGACTCGGCGCGCCCGTAGATCGGCAGGCGGAGCGAGAGGTCCGCGAGGCCCAGCGCGGCGTCTTCGAGGCCGCGCGCCTCGTTGCCGAACAGCCAGGCGGTGGGCTCGGCGAGCACCTCGCGGCGCGCGAGGAAGTCGTCGCCCCCGACGTCGGCGGCGACCACCCGCATCCCCGCGGCGTGAGCACGCTCGACGGTCGCGGACAGCTCGGCGCCGACCGCGACCGGCAGGTGGAAGAGCGACCCGGTGGTGGCCCGCACGACCTTGGGATTGTAGGGATCGACGGTGCGCCCGGTCAGCACGACGGCATCCGCGCCCGCCGCGTCGGCGGCGCGGATGATGGTGCCCAGGTTCCCGGGATCGCGCACCTCTTCGCAGATCGCGATGAGCGTCGGGGATGCCGCGAACACGTCCTTCAGCGACGTCGGCGACTGGCGCGCGACCGCGACGATGCCCTGCGGCGTGACGGTGTCGGCCATCGCGTCGAGCACCGCCTCCGTCGTGAAGACGATCTCCAGCCCCGCGTCGCGCGCGGCGTCGCGGATGTCCTGGTGCCTCTCCATCGCCGTGGGCGTCGCGAAGAGCTCGACGAGGGTGTCGGGGCGGAAGGCCAGCGCCTCGCGGGCGGCCTGCGGCCCTTCGAGCAGGAACAGCCCGGTCTCCTGACGTGCACTGCGCTTGGTCAGTTTGGCGACGGCGCGCACGCGCGGAGAGCGAGGGTTTTCGAGCACGCTCTCATCCTAGAGAAGAAGAAGGGGTGTCCCCCGTTCGGAGGACACCCCTTCTGTGTGCTGTGTTGCGGTGATTACGCCTTGGGCGCGTTCACGTCCGCCGGCAGCGCCTTCTTGGCGGTCTCGACGAGCGACGCGAAGGTCTTCGGCTCGTTGACGGCCAGCTCGGCGAGCATGCGACGGTCGACCTGCACGCCGGCCAGGCCCAGGCCCTGGATGAAGCGGTTGTAGGTGAGGCCGTTCGCACGGCTCGCGGCGTTGATGCGCTGGATCCACAGGCGGCGGAAGTCGCCCTTGCGCTTGCGACGATCGCGGTACGCGTAGACCAGGGAGTGGGTGACCTGCTCCTTGGCCTTGCGGTACAGGCGCGAACGCTGACCGCGGTAACCGGAGGCGCGCTCGAGGATGACGCGACGCTTCTTGTGGGCGTTGACGGCCCGCTTGACTCTAGCCATTTTCTTCTACTTTCTCGTCTGCGTCAGCGCTCAGATGCCGAGGAGCTTCTTGGCGACCTTCGCGTCGCCGGGAGCCAGGATCTTGTCGGCCGACAGGCGGCGCGTGCGCTTGGTGGGCTTGCCCTCGAAGTTGTGGCGGAGGTTCGCCTGCTGCTTCTTGATCTTCCCGCTACCGGTGACCTTGAAGCGCTTCTTGGCACCCGAGTGGGTCTTCTGCTTCGGCATGTCTCTATCCTTCGTTGTGGTTCCCGCGGGGCGGGAGCTCGTGGGGCCGACGCGGCGGGGCCGCGGGCCGGGCGACCTACTCCGCGGGAGCGGTCTCGGCGGGGGCGGACTCGGGCTCGGCGCCCGGGGTCGTGCGCGCCTGGCGTGCCGCCTCCTTGTTGGCAGCACGCTGGGCGTTCTGCTCGGTCTTGACCTCGGACTTGTTCTTGTGCGGGGCGATGACCATGACCATGTTGCGACCGTCGATCGTCGGGTTCGACTCGACCGTGCCGTACTCGGCGACGTCCTCGGCGAACTTGCGCAGCAGACGCACACCCTGCTCGGGACGCGACTGCTCGCGACCGCGGAAGAGGATCATGGCCTTGACCTTGTCACCCGACTGCAGGAAGCCCTCGGCGCGCTTGAGCTTGGTCGTGTAGTCGTGAGCCTCGATCTTCAGACGGAAACGGACCTCCTTGAGGACCGTGTTGGCCTGATTGCGACGCGCTTCCTTGGCCTTCTGGGCGGCCTCGTACTTGAACTTGCCGTAGTCCATGATCTTGACCACGGGCGGCTTCGAGTTGGGGGCGACCTCGACGAGGTCGAGATCTGCTTCCTGAGCGAGGCGCAGCGCGACCTCGATGCGGACGACGCCGACCTGCTCACCCGCGGGTCCGACGAGGCGGACCTCGGGAACGCGGATGCGGTCATTGGTGCGGGGATCGCTGATGCGGAACTCCTTAGTCGTACGGGTGGGTGCCACCGGACACAGGGATGTGTCTCGGGCGGAAGATCGTCACGTCCACCCCGCACGACGCGCACGTCGGCTTCGTTCCTGCACCCTCACCCGCAACGGATCCCGTCGTGGCGGCCCCGTCGGACGGGGCGGAGTGCGTGACCCGGTAGCCTGGAGCGGCAAGCGCGGGTGGGATGTGATCCTCTTTCGATCCGGAGCAGAACACTCCGGCGCCCGCACAGTCTAGCAGAGAGCAGCACGTGGACACGATTCCCTCCTCCCCCGACCCCCACGAGGCCGAACGGCTCGCCCGATGGGAGGAGCGCGAGCGCGCCGCCGCGGCGGCGAGCCGCGATATCGCCGACGTCCCGGCCGTCGAGGTGATCACGACGGCGGCCGTGCATCTCATGAGCGCTGCGGCCGTCAAGACGGGACTGGCCGACGACCCGGCCACGCAGCTCGACCTGGATGAGGCCCGCAAGCTCATCAACGCCCTGGCGGGTCTCATCACCGCCGGCGCTCCGGAGATCAGCGACATGCATGCGCGGTCGCTGCGCGACGGGCTGCGCTCCCTGCAGCTCGCCTTCCGTGAGGCATCCGTCATCCCCGATCCGATCGGCAAGGGACCGGGCGAGAAGTGGACGGGCCCGGTCACCTGACCGGCGGCACGGTCAGCCGCGGACGAGCTTGACCGTCAGGGAGTCGACGAGCACGGCGATGCGATCGTCCGCCGCCCAGCGGGCGGCGAGGCGCTGCAGGATCGCGTCGAGCTGCGTCTGGTCCAGACCGTCGACGAGGTGCAGGCGCACGATCAGCTCCGGTCCGCGCAGGCGCGCCTCCGGGTCGCCGCTGGCCACCGAGAGGTCGAGCACGCCGAGCTCGGCGCCGATCGACGCGTGCAGACCGGCCATGACCTCGGGTGACAGGTGGGCGGGCTCCCACGGCAGCGCCTGACCGATCGCCCACACGGCGGGTCGGCGCAGCACGAACTCGGTCGCGGATGCCGGGTCGATCACGATCAGGTCGGTGTCGTCGGCCGCGGCCGACAGGGCGGTGCGGATGCCGTCGGCCGGCACCGGCCGCGCCTTCGGGTCCCACGCGGCCATCGTCGCGACGGACGTGAACACCGGCAGCACCGTGCGCCCGTCCGGTCCCGCGACGGTCACGATCGAGAGCTCCTGCGTCTTGTCGACGAGGTGGCCCGACGGTGCGACGCCGACCTCCCCCGCCTCGGCGACCAGGGGGATGAGCAGCCGAGCCGAGCGGTAGGCGTCGACGACAGCGACCGCGTCGCCGCTGCCGTCGCGGAACGCGGTCAGTGCCGCCAGCAGCGCGGGATCGGCCGATCCGTCATCACCGGCGTGCGGGTTCGCCTCGAACGAGCGCCCCTCCCAGGGCACGCCCGCCGAGTCGGCGGCGCAGGAGTGGCCTTCCGCGCCGTCCCCGGGCCGTTCAGCCTGCGGCGACATCCAGAGCCTCGGCGAGCGTGAACGCGCCCGCGTACAGGGCCTTGCCCACGATGGCGCCCTCGACGCCGAGCGGCACGAGCTCGCGCAGCGCGGCGATGTCGTCGAGGTTGGAGATGCCGCCGGATGCGACCACCGGCTTGACCGTGCGCGCCGTGACCTCGCGCAGCAGCTCCAGGTTCGGTCCCTTGAGCGTGCCGTCCTTGGTGACGTCGGTGACGACGTAGCGGCTGCAGCCGGCGTCCTCGAGGCGCTCGAGCACCTGCCAGAGGTCGCCGCCGTCGCGCGTCCAGCCGCGCGCCGCGAGGGTGGTCCCGCGCACGTCGAGGCCGACCGCGATCGCGTCGCCGTAGCGACCGATGACGTCGGCCGCCCATTCGGGGTTCTCCAGCGCCGCCGTGCCGAGGTTGATGCGCGCCGCACCGGAGTCCAGCGCCGCCTCGAGCGTGGCGTCGTCGCGGATGCCGCCGGACAGCTCGACCTGCACACCCTTGAGCTGCTTGATGACCTTGCGGAGCACGGCTGCGTTGCTGCCACGGCCGAAGGCGGCGTCGAGGTCGACGAGGTGGATCCACTGCGCACCGTCGCGGGCCCAGGTGAGGGCCGCCTCGACGGGATCGCCGTAGCTGGTCTCGGTGCCGGCCTCACCCTGCGTGAGGCGCACGGCCTTGCCGTCGGCGACGTCCACGGCGGGAAGCAGGATCAGTTCAGGGGTCGACGCGAAATCGTTCATGGCTCCAGGAAGGGGTTCAGTGACCGCGCACTGCGGACACGGTGACACACAAGCAGAGAGACTACCGGGCCGACGGCAACGCCGAGATCCAGTTGCCGAGCAGACGGATGCCGGCTTCGCCGCTCTTCTCGGGGTGGAACTGGGTCGCCGACAGCGGACCGTTCTCGACCGCCGCGAGGAACGGCGAGCCGTAGTCGCACCAGGTGAGCGCCGGCTCGCGGAACGGCCGCGTGACCTCCAGCGTCCAGTGCTGCGCCGCATAGGAGTGCACGAAGTAGAACCGCTCGTGCTCGATGCCGCGGAACAGCGTCGTCCCCTCCCCCGCGCGCACCGTGTTCCACCCCATGTGCGGCAGCACCGGGGCGTCGAGTTCGGTGACCGCGCCCGGCCACTCGCCGAGCCCCTCGGTCTCCTCGCCGCGCTCCACCCCGTGCTCGAACAGCACCTGCATGCCGACGCAGATCCCCAGCACGGGCAGGCCGCCGGCGAGGCGCCGCTCGATGATCTCGTCGCCGCGGGTCGCGCGCAGCGCATCCATCACGGCACGGAAGGCGCCGACTCCGGGCACCACGAGGCCCGCGGCATCCTGGATCAGCCCGCGATCCGCCGTCAGCCGCGCGTCCGCCCCGGCGGCGACGAGCGCCTTGACGGCGGAATGGACGTTGCCGGATCCGTAGTCCAGCACCGCGACCAGCGGTCGCGTGCCGACCTGCGCGTCGCCGTCCGTCACAGGGCTCCCTTCGTACTGGGGATGCCGTGCACGAGCGGATCCTGCGCCTTCGCCTGGCGGAACGCCCGGGCGAACGCCTTGTACTCCGCCTCGGCGATGTGGTGGGGGTCCCGCCCGCCGAGGACCGTCACGTGCACCGTGAGCCCGGCGTTGAACGCCAGCGCCTCGAAGGTGTGGCGCACGAGCGAGCCGGTGAAGTGGCCGCCGATGAGGTGGTGCTCGAAGCCGACGGGCTCCCCCGTGTGCACGAGGTAGGGCCGTCCGCTGATGTCCACGACGGCCTGCGCGAGCGCCTCGTCGAGCGGCACGAGCGCGTCGCCGTAGCGCGAGATGCCGCTCTTGTCGCCCAGTGCCTGCCGGATCGCCTGGCCGAGCACGATCGCCGTGTCCTCGACGGTGTGGTGGGCGTCGATGTGGGTGTCGCCGGAGGCGCGCACCGTCAGATCGGTGAGCGAGTGCTTCGCGAACGCGGTGAGCAGGTGATCGAAGAACGGGACCGTCGTGTCGATGCGGCTCTGCCCCGACCCGTCGAGATCGAGCTCGAGCTCGATCGTGGACTCGCTCGTCGCGCGCCGGAGCGAGGCGGTGCGGGGGGCAGAAGTACTCATGCGCCGAGTCTACCGAGCGCCCGCACGACCGCTTCCGCGTATTACCGGCGCGTGCTACCGCGCGGTGGCTCCGCCCGGGCCCAGCGAGGCGAGCGCGTCGAGGAACGCGGTCGACTCCTCCTCGGTGCCGGCCGTCACCCGCAGGCTGTGCGGGATGCCGACGTCGCGGATGAGGACGCCCCGGTCGTAGAGGGCCTGCCACGTGGCGGCCGGGTCTTCCACGCCCGCGAAGAGGACGAAATTCGTCCAGCTCTCGAACGGGCGGTAGCCGAGCGCGTCGAGGGTCGCCGAGATGCGGTCGCGCTGACCGACGATGTCGTCGACCATCGCGAGCATCGCGGGCGCGTGCCGCAGCGCCGCGGTCGCGGCGGCCTGGGTGAGCGCGCTGAGGTGGTACGGGAGGCGCACCAGGCGCAGGGCGTCGATCACGGCGGGGTCGGCGGCGAGATAGCCGACACGGGCACCCGCGAACGCGAAGGCCTTGCTCATCGTGCGCGACACCACCAGACGCGGACGATCGGGCAGGAGCGTGAGCGCCGAGCGCGAATCGCGCGGCGCGAACTCCTGGTACGCCTCGTCGACGATCACGATGCCGGGCGCCGCGTCGTACACCGCCTCGATGACGTCGAGGCCGAGCGGGGTGCCGGTCGGGTTGTTCGGCGCGCAGAGGAAGACGATGTCCGGCTGGGCGCGCTCGATCTGGGCGGCGGCGTCCTCCGGGGCGAGGGTGTAGTCGACGCCCCGGGTGCCGTGCGCGTAGGTCGCCCCCGTCGCCCGCGTCAGCAGCGGGTACATCGAGTAGGTGGGAGCGAAGCCGAAGGCGGTGCGTCCCGGACCTCCGAAGGCCTGCAGCAGGTGCTGGAGGACCTCGTTCGACCCGTTGGCGGCCCAGATCTGAGCCGCCGACAGGCCGTGACCCAGATACTCCGCGAATCCCTCGCGCAGAGCCGTGAACTCCCGGTCGGGGTACCGGTTCACCTCGCGCAGCGCGCGCGCGACGCTGTCGAGGATGTCGTCGGCGACGTCCTCCGGCACCGGGTGGGTGTTCTCGTTGACGTTCAGCGCCACCGGCAGCGGCGCCTGGGGCGCCCCGTAGGGTGTCAGCCCGCGCAGATCGTCGCGGAGGGGAAGGTCATCGAGTCGGACGCTCACCCTGAACATCGTAGACGGCGCACTGCACGGCGCGGCGCCCCGAGAGGGCTCCCGGCGCCGGGAGCATCAGCGCCCGGCGCTGTACTCCGCCGGGATCGCGACGCTCTGGCCGATGTCGAGGCTTCCCGACGGCAGCGCGTTCAGCCGCATGATCGCGTCGACCACGTCGCGCGGATCGGCATCGGGCGCGACGGCGTGCGCGATCGACCAGAGCGTGTCACCGGGCTGCACCGTGACGTGGGCGAAGGAGACCCCGGAGCCGTTCTCGTTCGAGGCGAGCGCGCCGCCACCGGACAGGATCGCGATGCTGAGGGCGATCACCGCGGGCACGGAGGCGAGCAGCGCGAGGACCCGCCGACCCCGTGCCGTGAGACGCAGTCGCGTCGGGGTGTTCGTCGTGCGGACAGTCGTCATCGGGGTCGCCGCGACGAGACGGCCACGGGGCGAGGCGCCGAGGATGTCGATCGTGGTCATGGGTTCCTCCTCAGGACGGGTGTCTCCGGGTGTCGAGAGATTCGCATCCGATCCTCGGCCGGGAGGGCCGGATGCGAATCTCTCTTCCGAATGTATCTTCGATGGTGTTCGGGTGTCAAGCACACGGTTCTCGCAGATGAATCGAAGGCGACACGCGGGCGCGTGCCGGTCGAGGCTGCGAAAACCGGATACGGTTTCGACAAGACGACCCCATCACCTACCTCCGACATTCGAAGGCGACGCCTTCGGGGGGACGCGATCGAAGGAGCGCGCGACATGGCCGAGAAGCCTCAGACACGCAGGCGGAAGAGCCTCAGCGACAAGCAGCTGAAGATCCTCGAGGTGATCCAGACCTCCATCGCCCGCCACGGCTACCCGCCGAGCATGCGCGAGATCGGCGATGCCGTCGGACTGAAGTCGCTGTCGAGCGTGACCCATCAGCTCAACCAGCTGGAGCTCAGCGGCTACCTGCGCCGCGACGCGGGCAAGACCCGCGCGATGGAGGTGCTCATCGACCTGCCCGGCGCGGCCGCGGAGAACCCCGCCGACCTCGCGCCCGCCCTCGGCGATGCCGCCCTCGTGCCGCTCGTGGGCCGCATCGCCGCCGGCGTGCCGATCACCGCCGACCAGCAGGTCGAGGAGATCTTCCCGCTGCCGCGACAGCTCGTGGGCAAGGGCGACCTGTTCATGCTCAAGGTCAGCGGCGAGTCGATGATCGACGCCGCCATCTGCGACGGCGACTGGGTCGTGGTGCGCTCGCAGCCGACGGCGGACAACGGCGAGATCGTGGCGGCGATGCTCGACGGCGAGGCCACCGTCAAGACCTTCCGCCAGCGCGACGGCCACACGTGGCTGCTCCCCCGCAACTCCGCGTTCGAACCGATCCTCGGCGACGACGCCGTGGTGCTCGGCCGCGTCGTCGCAGTTCTGCGCGCCGTCTGAGGATGGCCACCGCGCGCGGGGTGGCGTCGACGGCGGTGATCGTCGTCGCGGCGGTCCTGCTGCCCCTGTCGATCGTCAGCGGATGGGCGCGCACGCAGCTCGTCGACGAGGACGCGTTCGCGGCCACCCTCGCGCCGCTGTCGCAGGCCGTCGAGGTCCAGGACGCCGTGATCGCGGCATCGACCACGGCGATCGATGAGCGGCTCGACACGGCGGCGCTGACCGGCACGGTCATCGACGGCCTGATCGACCTCGGCATGGGCGACCGCGCGGCGCAGGCGCTGCGGCGCCTGGAAGGCCCGGCGGCGACGGCGCTGCAGCAGCTCGTGCACGTCGCCGTGGCCGACGCCGTGCGCTCGGACGCGTTCAGCACCGTCTGGGAGCAGGTCGTCCGCCGCTCCCATCGGGCGCTGACCGTCGCGGCGACCTCCGACGGCGGCGGCGTCGTCGTGCAGACGGCCGACGGCCTCGGCATCCAGATCGGCGCGATCGTCGCGGCCGTCGAAGAGCGCCTCGTCGCGCAGGGCGCTCCGCTGGCTCCGTTCATCCCCGAAGTCGACCACGTCGTGATCATCGGTTCGGGTGACACCCTTTCGGCGATCCGGACGGGCTACGCCGTCGGCGTCGCTCTCGGCGGGTGGATGCCGGTGGTCACGGCCGTGCTGTTCATCGGCGGGGTCGTGCTCGCGCGACGCCGCGCCGCCGCTCTCGCCCGGGCGGGCATCGCCGCGGGGATCGGGTCGGCGATCCTGCTGATCGCCGCGGGGGTCGGCCGCCCGTGGGTGGCGTCCTCCGCGACGCAGGCGGACTTCTCCTCCGCCGCGGCGCTCGCGATCTACGACCGGCTCCTCGCCGGCGCCGTGGGCACGGCCGTGGTGGTGCTCATCGTGGCCCTCGTCCTCGTCGGAGCGGGCTGGCTCGCCGGCGCCTCGCAGCGCGCCGTGGCGCTGCGCCGCCGCGTGGCCCACCGGTGGGCTCACCGGACAGACGAGGCAGCCGCCGACGAGCCCACCGCGTGAGAGACGGCCTCAGTCCTCGTCGCGGTGCGGCTCCCGCTCCGGTGCGAGGACCGGCGCCAAGGCGACCCACGCCTCGGCGCGGACGAACACCGGGACGGCGTCCCGCGCCGACACGTCGACGGTGACCACGCGTCCGCCGGTCAGCGCCGCGCCGGTGCGCGCCTCGACCCACGATCCGGACGGCAGGTACACCGGCCACTCCCGTGCCCCGGGCTCGAGCACGGGGGCGACGAGCAGGTCGCTGCCCAGCATCCACTGCAGCGGATGCCGCCACACGGCCGCATCGGTCGGGTGGTCGAAGTACAGGGGGCGCATCATCGGCACCGACGAGGAGACGGCGCGCGCCGCCGCCTCGGCGAGGTACGGCACGAGGCGCTCGCGCAGCCGGACGAGCGCGCGCACCTCGGGGATCACCGCCTCGTCGCCCGTCCGCTCGGCGATGTTCCACGGCGTGCGGTCGTTGGAGGGCAGCCGGTGGTGGTTGAACTCGGAGTGGTACTGCATGATCGGCACGAACACGCTCGCCGCCATCGCCCGCACGTACAGTTCCGCGTCGGGGATGGGACCGGAAAAGCCCGCGATGTCCCAGCCCCAGTAGACGATCCCGCAGGATGCCGCGGAGAGCCCCGCGAACATCGACCAGCGGAACGCCTCCCACGTGGAGTTCTCGTCTCCCGCCCAGTACGCCCCGTGCGCGGGTGAGCCGGTGAAGCCGGCGCGACTGAAGGTGACGGGAGCCTTGCCCGCCGACTCCAGCAGCCGACCGTACGCGGCGGCGTAGGCCACGGGGAAGCGGTTGTTGGCGACGTCGCCGGAGGAGCCGTCGAGGTAGACGAGATCCTCGCCCCACGCGTGCTCGCCGCCGTCGGTCTTGAAGCCGTCGATGCCGACCTCCTCCACGAGGTAGCGGCGCTTCTCGGTCCACCACGCGGCGGCACGCTCGTCGGTGAGGTCGGGCATGAGCGAGAGCGGGAACCACCACCCGCGGTTGCGGTACGGCCGCAGCGTCCCGTCCGGAGCGCTCTCCCGGATGACGACGCCCTCAGCGAGCGCGGCGCGCGCGTCCGCGGCCGCCTGGCCGGTGGGATGCGGGCGGAGCTTGAGCAGCGGGATCTGCCACAGGTGCACACGCACGTCGTGCGCATGCAGCGCGTCGACCATGCCCTTCGGGTCGGGCCAGGCGCCGTCGGCGGGGAAGGTGAAGTCGGCCAAGCGCATCGGGCCGCCGTCCTCGCGCACCGCGTACTGCGCGTCGCGGAAGATCGTGAAGCTCTTCTCGTCGCTCCATGCCTCGATCACCACGTTGCGCACGGGGATGTCGTGCTCACGGTGGAGCGCCATCTGGCGCTCCACCTCGGCCTGCGTGTTCCACTCGTTGCCACTGGCCCACAGCCCGAACACCCAGTCCGGAAGGACGCGGGGGCGTCCGGTCTCCGCGAGGAAGGCGTCGAGCACGGTCGTGGGATCGCCCGTGTACAGGGCGAGCGAGAGTGCGGCCGGCGCGCCGGAGGCGGCATCCACGTCGGCCTCGATCACCAGGCGATCGGAGACCTGCTCTCCGATGTCGAACCACACGCGACGCGACGTGCGCACGTGCAGCCCCCAACCGGCGCCGCCCACGACGTGCGCGAACGGCATGGGCAGGTAGGTGCGCCGGTGCGCCCCCTGGCTCTTGTACTGCTCGAACACGACGGCGTCCAACTGCGCCCCGCGGTGATCGAGCGCGTCGTAGCGTTCACCGAATCCGGTGACGTGCTCCCCCGGCGCGAGCGGGAGGGCGAAGCGCAGGCGGTGGATCCGCTCGCCGTCGTCGAGCACCTGGAGCGTGCCCGGCACGACGTCCACGGCGGTCCCCTCGACCGCGAGCGCCGCGGCATCCGCGTCGCGCCACGCCGCGACCCGGGTCTCGAACCAGCGGGTGGAGCCGCCGCGGTCGGTGCCGGCGGCGGCGAACCGGTAGCGCAGCACGCTGCCGGCCGGCGGAGCCTGAAGCTCCACCTGCCATCCGCCCGCGGCCCGCGCGGTGCGCGCCTGGGCCGAGGCGAGGTGCCCGCCGTCGACGGCCTGTCCGCGCGACGACCGGGCGACGCGCGCGAGCGGGAGGATCACCGCGTCGGCGCCGTCCACCCGCAGCTCGACCGTGACCGCGTCGATGTCTCCCGACGTGCGCACGCCGAGGCGCACCGGCTCGCCCGCCACCGGCTGCACCGGACTGCGCTGCTCGGTGTCGTCGGAGTAGGGATGCCCGGACCCGGAGGGACGATGACGGATCATGCCGCGAGCTCCCCCCGGTCGACACCCAGCTCGACGGCCAGGCGCAGCACCATCGCATGACTCCACAGCAGCGGGGTCGCGACCGGCCCCCATCGCTCGAGCCACTCCTGGCGGTACCCGGGCGCGAGCAGATGCCCGTCGACCTGCTCGGGCAGCATCCCCTCCGCGGTGGCGGTCGACGCGGCCCATTCCAGGAGGCGCAGGGCCTCGTCGCGCTCGCCCGCCGCCGCGTAGGCGAGACCGAGGAAGCACGACAGGAGCGGCCACCGTCCGCCGCCGAAGAACGTGTCGGCGCGGAAGCGGTATACCCCGCCCTCGACCTCCAGCTGCTCCGACACCGCGCGGAGGGTCCCCGCCCCCAGTGCGGAATGCGCATCGATCACACCCAGCGGTGCGAGGAGCGCACTGAGGCTGCCGTCCACGGCATCCGAGCCGATCCACTTCACGAGGTGCCCGTCGACCACGGCGTCCCGCGTGAGACGGGCGGTGACCTCCGCCGCTCCCGCGCGGGCCCGCGCGGCGCGCTCGCCCGTGACCAGTCCGGCGTCGGCCGCCGCACGCAGGCCCGCGGCGATGCACCCGAGCGTCGAGGCGTGCACGGCCTCGTCGTGCTCCTCCCACCAGTCGTAGCAGGGGCGCGCCCACGAGCTCAGAAGGTAGTCGACGGTGAGCGCGGCGGCATCCGCCCACCGCGTGGGGTCGATGCCGTGTCGGTCGCAGTGAGTGGCCGCGGCCCAGAGCCAGGTGCCGTAGCCGTCGAGCTGGAAGTCCCACCAGTCGTCCGAGCCCAGTCCGCCGTCGAAGGTGAAACGGGCGGGCAGCATCTCTTCGTCGGGCAGCGGGGTGCCCGCATCCGCCGCTTCGACGATGTCGCGGATGCGGTCGGCGTAGCGGGCGACGACCATCGCGCACCAGTCATGGAACGCCGAGGCGGAGGCCGCCTCGCCCGCGGCGGAGGCGCCGTCGGCGATGAACGAGCCGTCGCGGAACCAGCAGTACCCGCGGTACGCCGAGAACGACGGCGACGCCGGGTAGGCGCCGTTGGGCTCCTGCAACGAGGTGATGACGGTGCGGGAGCGGTCGAGGAGGGCGTCGAGCGCGACGCGGGGTGTGGTGGTCATGGGTCCGTTCCGTGGGAGTCGCGGTGGTCGGGGCGGGCGGACCCGCCCCGACCTGAGGGGATGTCAGCCGAGGAGGGGCGTGATGCGCTTCTCGGCGTCGGCGAGGGCCGCTTCGACCGTCTTGCGGCCGGCGGCGGCCTCGGTCAGCTCCTCGGTGACGATGTCCTGCATCTCGGCCTGGCCGTCGCCGATCGACGGCGCGAGCGCGACCTCCTCGAGCGAGTCGAACACGGCCTGGCGGTTGGCCGGCGGGGTGATGTCGAGGTAGGCGGACAGCGCCGTCTGGTCGGCGATCGGCGGGAGCTCCCAGCCGGCCGTCAGACGCGTGTCGACGGTCGTCTTCGAGCTCGTGAGGAACTCGGCGAACTTCGTGGCCGCCTCCTTGTTCTTCGTGCCCGCAGACACGCCCACGGCGTTGGAGAACAGCGCGCTCGCGTGCTGCGTGTCACCCGGCTCGACGGCGATGTCCCAGGAGATGCCGGCGTCGGCCAGGCCCCCGAACATCCAGATGCCGCTGTGCCACATCGCCAGCTTCCCGTCCGCGAACAGCTTGCTGTCGAAGTCGGGGGTGCCCGCACCCTGCTCGGCCGTCGGCATGGTCGTGCCGCTCTTGCCGACGAGCCAGGTGGCGGCGGCGATGCCCTCCGGGCTGTTGAAGCCGACCTTGCCGTCGGCGGTGAGGAACTGCCCGCCCGCCTGGGCGACGGCCTTGTAGAACTCGTGGTACGAGATGGGCTGGTAGTCGCCCCACACCCCGGCGCCCGCGTCGGTGAGCTTCTCGGCGGCGGCCTTCTCGTCCGCCCACGTCCAGTCGGCGGTCGGGTACGCGAGACCCGCGGCATCGAACAGGTCGGCGTTGTAGAACAGCACGACGTTGGAGAAGGAGCTCGGCAGCGCGTACGAGGTGCCGTCGGTGGCGTAGGCGTCGACGAGCGAGGCCTGGTAGACGCTCGTGTCCACGCCGTCCAGCGCGGCGAGGACGCCGCTCTTCTGATACGCGGCGTAGTTCGCGAACTCGATGTCGAACACGTCCGCCGCCGTGCCGCCGGCCAGGTCGGTCTGCAGCGCCGTGAAGTAGTCGGTGTAGGGCAGCGTCTTCACCTCGACGGTGATGCCGGGGTTCTCCTTCTCGAAGGCGTCGACGATCGCCTGGAGGTTCTTCTCGTTGCCGCCGGCCGAGATGAAGTTCGAGTACGTGATGGTCACGTCTCCCCCCGCGGCGGGCGAGCCGGAGCCGGAGCATCCGGCGAGGGCGAGGCCGGCGACGGCGAGGACGCCGATCCCGGCGATGGGTGCTGTGCGGTTCATGCGATATCTCCTTCGATACGGGTGTGCGAGGTGAGGTCGTGCGGGTCTTACTTGATGCCGCTGGAGGCGACGCCCTGGATGACGTAGCGCTGAGCGAACAGATAGATGGCCAGCATCGGGAGGATGCTGACGACCGAGCCCGCCATCATCACGTCCCACTGGGTCGTGTACTGGCCCTGCAGCCCGGCGAGCGCCAGCGGCAGGGTCTTGAGCTCGGCCGAGCGCAGGATGATGAGCGGCCACAGGAAGCCGTTCCAGCTGTTCATGAACGAGAACACGGCCAGCGTCGCGAGCGTCGGCCCCACCAGCGGCAGCACGACCGTGCCGAAGATGCGGAAGTGGCCCGCGCCGTCGAGGGTCGCGGCCTCGTCCAGCTCGCGCGGCACGGCGTTCATCGCCTGCCGGAGCAGGAACACGCCGAATGCGCTCGCGACGCCCGGCAGCAGCACACCGAGATAGGTGTCGACGAGGCCGAGGTCTCGCATCTGCACGAACAGTGGCACGATGAGCACCTGGATGGGGATCATCATCGTCGCGAGGTACACCGCGAACACCACGGAGCGCCCACGGAAGGGCAGACGACTGAAGGCGTAGGCCGCGAGCGAGCTGGTGATCAGCTGGAGCAGCGCGGTGGCGACGGCCAGACCGAGGGAGTTGGCGATGATGCGGGCGAACGGCAGTTCCGCGAACAGCGTCTGATACGCGGAGAACGACGGCTCCTCCGGGATGAGGCGGGGCGTCGCGTCCAGGCCGGCGCCCGGCGAGAACGACGTCGACAGCGTCCACAGGAACGGGAAGAACATCACGACCGCGCCGGCGATCAGCACCGCGGCCAGGAGGGCGCGCTGGGTCTTCTCACGCATAGGTCACCCACTTCTTCTGGCCGACGATCTGCACGACGGTGACGCCGAGCACGAGGATGAACAGCATCCACGAGAGGGCCGAGGCCTCACCGGCGGCGCCGTAGCGGAATGTCAGGTCGTAGATCTGCTGCACGACGACGGTGCTCGAGCCGGCCGGACCGCCGCCGGTCATCGCGTAGACCTGGTCGAAGACCTGGAAGCCGTTGATCAGCGAGATCACGACGACGAAGAACGTTGAGGGCGACAGCAACGGCAGGGTCACGTTGAACAGGCGCCGCCACGGGCCCGCGCCGTCCACCTTCGCGGCCTCGTACATCTCCTGCGGGATGGCCTGGAGCCCGGCGAGCAGGATGATCATGACGAACCCGAGGTCCTTCCACGCCGAGGCCAGGATGATCGAGGGCATCGACCACGCCGGGTCGGTCCACCAGCCCGGCCCGTCGATGCCGAACACCGCGAGGGTCGCGTTGACGATGCCGACGGACGGGTTGAGGAGCCAGCGCCACACCAGGGCGACCACGATCCAGCTCGTCACGACGGGAAGGAAGTACACACCGCGCAGGATGTTGCGACCACGCAGCGGCACGTTGAGGGCGAGGGCGAGGGCGAGACCGCCGATGTAGACGAGCGGCAGGTAGCCGACGAGGTAGTAGAGCGTGTTGAAGAACGCCCGCTGCGTCGCCGGATCCTGCACGAGGTGGACGTAGTTGTCGAGCCCGACCCACTTCATGGGGGCGAGCAGGTTCCATTCGTGCAGGCTCGTCCACAGCGCGCCGAACATCGGGTAGATCGTGAAGAGGGCGAGCGGGATGGCGCTCGGCAGCAGGAACGCGAGCACCGTGAGCGCGTAGCGCAGTCGTCGCCGGGGCCGCCGCACGGGCCGGGTCCGGATCGCCGCGCGTCCCGTCGTGGCCGGGAGAGGCCGGGCCGTGAGGGTCATCTCGCGCCGCCGCCTTCTCCGGGCTCGACCGCACGCGCCACGGCGAGCCGCTCGCGCACGAGACGTCCCTGCTCCCCCGAGCGCCCCTGGTCGTCGAACGGGGTCGAGAGCACGAGCGAGGCCGCGCCCTGCGCCCAGCGGTCGTCCTGCCACGTCTCGACCGCCACCGGCACGGCCCGGTTGCGCGGGATGAGGCCGGCGCGAAACGCCGGCTCGAATCCGAACGACCAGTGTCGCCACGACTCGACGCCCTCACCGAGGAGGATCACGATCTCGGGGTCGACCACGTTGACCACGCCCGCGAGGACCCGACCGAGCAGATGTCCGGCGTGCGAGAAGAGCTGCTGGGCGCCCGCGTCGCCCGCGTCCGCCGCGGAGCGCAGCGCGCCGATGCCGGCATCACGGCCGATGATCCCCTGCTCGCGGGCGCGGCGCACGAGGGCGTCCTGGCCGACGATGGCTTCGAGACAGCCGCGGCCGCCGCACTGGCAGAGCGGACCGTCCTCCTCCACGGGGACGTGCCCGATCTCGCCCGCCCCGCCGCTCCGGCCCCGCAGCACGCGGCCGTCGGCCACGAGCCCCGCACCGACGCCGGTGCCGATCGTGAGGACGAGGACGTTCTCGTGCCCCCGCGCCTGGCCGTGCAGCGCCTCGGCGATCGCGAGGGCGTTGACGTTGTTCTCGACGAGGACCGGGAGGTCGAGCTCGCGACGCAGCGCTTCGCCGAGGGGCACGCGCTGCCAGCCGAGCTGCGTGGAGTCGACGGTGCCGACCGCCTGCTCCTCGACGTTGCCGGGCACGCCCACCCCGAGACCGAGGAGCGGGGCGCCGTCGCCCCCGGCGATGAACGCGCGCAGCTTCTCGGCCAGGCGTGTCGTCGCGGTGCCCGAGGCCGCATCGAAGGGCTCGGTCGCGGACCGGACGACGGTGCCGTCGATCCCGACCTCCACGACGGTGATGTGGTCCGCGACGACCTTGACGCCGATCGCGCGACCCGCGTCGGCCACGAGTCCGAGGAGCCGCGCCGGGCGTCCGCCGCTGGAGGGGCTGTGGTCGAGCTCGACGAGCAGCCCGTCGGCGATCAGCTGACGTGTGTGCTGGGTGATGAGCGCGGGCGAGACGTCGAGCTCGCGCGCCAGGTCGGCCCGCGAGGTGGGACCGCTGCCGCCGATGAAGGCGAGCACGGCCGATCGAGTGACATCGGCTCGGGCGGATGAAGACGGCACGGGAACCCCTTTGTTTAGGCCTGAAAGAACATTAGGACACGACGCGCGCGAACGTCAACTCGATTCCCCTTCGCCCCGATCAGCCCGGCGCGCGACTGCTGGATGAGAACGAAGGGTTGATATCCGACGCACAGGTGGTCCATACTCTCCACTAAATTCAGACCTGAACAAAGAGGTTCCCATGTCTTCTGCTGCACGGACTGTTCCCCTCGTCGGCCCCCGGCGCGCGATCGTGCTCGCCGCGGGTCTGGTGACGGCTCTCGTCATCGCCCTCCTCGCGGCGACCCCGGCACAGGCGAGCACGCTGGACGGGGTGTGGCACGACCCGTACGGCGACGACGAGCTGTATGCCGCGCAACCGACGGAACGATCGCCGCGCGACCCGATGGCGGGCGAGGACGTCACGGTCCGCGCCACGACGTGGCCGATCGCCTCGGGCCAGTCGGTGTGGGTCACCTGGAGCGTCAACGGCGTCTCCCAGACCCCGCGCGGCGCGAGCTGGGACTACAACTCCGGCAACAACACGTACTGGAAGATCGATCTGGGATCCTTCGCCCGCGGCGACGACGTGCAGTACACCGTGCACGCCGACGTGAACGGCGCCGGCCAGCGCGACATCGGACCGTTCTCGTTCGCGACCACCTCGTGGAGCACCGTCACCGACGTCACGAACGTGATCGACAACGGCACCTCGGTCGACATCGTGACGGGCGACAGCGCCGGCGACTTCACTCCGAAGGTGCGTTTCGCCTTCCCCCGCCTCGACGGCTACGACGTGCAGATCGCGCCGAGCGGATCGGGCCTGAACCTGAGCGGGCTGACGGACTACACCCTCACCAACGGCGCGTCGCAGGTGACCATCGCCACGAGCCAGCTCGTCCTCAAGATCGACAAGAGCCCCTACCGCCTCTCGGTCTACAAGGGAGACGGCACGACGCTCATCACACGCCAGTACGACCCGGCGCAGTTCCGCAACATCGGCTGGGCCAGCGACGGCAACTCCACCGTGACCAAGATCGAGGACCACTTCCTCAGCCCCGCGGGCGAGCGGTTCGAGGGCTTCGGCGAGCGCTACGACCGACTCGACCATCGCGGAACCGACGTGCACAACTACGTCTACAACCAGTACCAGGACCAGGGCGCGACCCGCCGCACGTACTACTCCGTGCCCTACTTCGCGAACTCCGCCGGCTACGGCGTGCACGTCCCCAGCACCCGGTACGCGATCTTCAACCTGGCGACCTACCGCTCCGACATGGCCGGGTTCACCGTCGACACGGGCGGCGCGGTGAACTCGACTCTCACGTACCAGTTCTTCACCGGCGACCAGACCGAGATGCTCGACGACTTCACCGCCGAGACCGGCCGTCCGCTCCTGCCGCCCAAGTGGGCCTTCGGCCTCTGGGGATCGGCGAACGAGTGGAACACGCAGGCCGAGGTCGACACGTGGCTGAACCAGGTGGACTCCTCCGGCATCCCGCACAGTGCCCTCGTTCTGGAGCAGTGGAGCGACGAGGCCACCTTCTACCTCTGGAAGGACGCCCAGTACACGCCGACTGCGGGAAGCGGCAGCCTCGACTACGCCGACCTCACCTTCCCCTCCGGCGGGGCGTGGAGCGACCCGAAGCAGATGATCCAGGATGCCCACGACCAGAACATCAAGGTCATCCTCTGGCAGATCCCGGTGCTCAAGGAGAACTTCACCTCCAACCCCTCCACCGCTCCGCAGCAGCACCTCAACGACAAGGCCTACGCCGCCGCGCAGGACTTCCTCGTGAAGGACGGCGCCGGTCAGCCCTACCGCATCCCGACCGGCCAGTGGTTCGGCGACAGCACGGTGCCCGACTTCACGAGCACCGCCGCCACCGACTGGTGGATGAGCAAGCGCGCCTATCTGTTCGACGACCTGGGCGTGGACGGCTTCAAGACCGACGGCAGCGAGGCGCTGTTCGGCCGCGACCTCCAGGTGGCCGACGGACGCCGGGGCGACGAGATGCACAACGCGTACCCGAACGAGTACACCCGCGCCTACAACGACGTCGTGCAGCAGAAGACCGGGGGCGACGGCACGCTCTTCAGCCGCGCGGGCACCTCCGGCGCCCAGAGCCAGTCGATCTTCTGGGCGGGCGACCAGTCCTCCACCTTCGGCGCCTTCCAGGAGGCGGTGCGGGCGGGACAGAGCGCCGGGCAGTCGGGCGTCCCGTTCTGGGCGTGGGACCTCGCGGGCTTCACCGGCTCGTTCCCGAGCGCCGAGCTCTACCTGCGCTCGACGTCGCAGGCCACCTTCTCGCCGATCATGCAGTACCACTCCGAGAAGTCCGACCCCACGCCGTCCGAGGCCCGCACTCCCTGGAACGTACAGGCGCGCACCGGCGACACGAGTGTGGTCCCCACCTTCGCGAAGTTCGCGAACGTCCGCATGAACCTCGTCCCCTACCTGTACACCGAGGCCGACGACAGCGCCTCGACGGGCGTGCCGATGATGCGGGCCATGAGTCTCGCCTTCCCGGGCGACGCGACCGCCGCGACCTACGACCAGCAGTATCTGTTCGGCTCGCAGCTGCTCGTCGCCCCGATCACGACGCAGGGCCAGACCGTGAAGGACGTCTACCTGCCCGCCGGCGAGTGGTACGACTTCTGGAACGGCGGCCGCGCGCTCGGCGACGGCGTGAAGCCGTACTACGCCGCCACCGACAGCATCCCGGTGTACGCACGGGCCGGCGCGGTCATCCCCCTCAACCTCAACGACGCCTTCGAGCTGGGCGGCACGATCGGAAACGACGTCGAGGCGTACGACAACCTGGTGTTCCGGATCTACCCGTCGGCCTCCAGCACGTACGACTACTTCGAGGACGCGGCGGACGCCCACCGCGCCATCGCGGTCACCTCCGACCGCGTGGCGCGCACCGTGTCGATCTCGGCTCCGGCGCTGACCACCGCCGCGACCTACCAGGTGTCGGGCACGAAGCCCACCGCGGTGGCGGTCGGCGGGTCGGCGCTCACCGAGGTCGGGTCGGTGGCGGCGCTGGCCGCCGCGAGCACCGGCTGGTTCTGGGATGCCGTGCAGCAGCTGACCTCCATCAAGGTCGCAGCGAGCACGTCCGCGCGCACGATCGCGCTGGCCGGCGTCGACAAAGCCGCGTACGAGGCCGAGTTCGCCGCGCAGACGGGCGTGGGCACGAACACGGATCACCCCGGCTACACCGGCACGGGCTTCGTGGACGGGTTCGCCACGAGCGGCGACGCCGTGCAGTTCGACGTGTGGGCCGACGCGAACGCGACCCACCAGCTGCGCGTGCGCTACGGCAACGGCGCGGCGACCTCGGCCGTGCGCACCGTCCGCGTCGACGGAACGTCCGTCGGCACGCTGACCCTGCCCTCGACCGGCTCCTGGGACAGCTGGGGCATCGCCTCGATCGGCGCGAGTCTCACTCCCGGCCGCCACACCGTGCGCATCGAGTACGACAGCGGCAGCGCCGGCGGCATCAACCTCGACAACCTCGTGCTCGCACGCTGAGCCGGATCCCGCGGAGAGAACCATGATCGCTCTGACCCTGCGGCGCCGCGTCGCCACCCTCGCCATCGCGTCGATCGCGGCGGCCTCCCTGACCGCCCTCGGGGGCTGGGCGGATGCCGCGCCCGCCCAGGCTGCACCGCTCGGCGTGCAGCGGGCCGAGTTCACCTCCGGATCGAGCTACCTCGTGGTCGAGGTGCTCGACGACGACCTCGTGCACTTCGAGGTCGCCGGCGGCGGCACGTCGCCCGGGACGTCGACGGCGCTGTTCACGACGCCGCAGATCGCGAAGACCGACTACCCCGGCCCGGAGACCTACACGCGCAGCGGCGGCACGATCCAGACCGCGGGGCTGCGACTCGACGTCGACACGTCGACGCTGTGCGTGACGGCGACCGACATCACCCGGACGCCGGAGCTCGTCCTCCAGACGACCTGCCCGGTCGATCTCACGCAGGCGTGGAAGGGCCTGAACATCACGAAGTCGTCGATGGAGAACGCCTACGGCCTCGGGCAGCAGTTCTTCACGGGAGCCAGCGCCGACGGCGACTGGGTGGGGCGCGTCCGCTCCCCCGGCGGCACCTACGGCAACGCGATGGTCTACGACGCGGAGAACGGCCCGGTCGGCAACACGCAGATCCCGGTGCTGTTCGCCGTGGGCGACGCCAACGCCAACTACGGCCTGTTCGTCGACCAGCTGTACAAGCAGGAGTGGAACCTGACCGGCGACCCGTGGACGATGCGCACGTGGGGCGACCAGCTGCGGTGGTATCTCATGGCGGGGCCGGACCTGCCCGACCTTCGCGAGGACTACATGCAGCTCACCGGCACCCCGCCCGTGCCCCCGAAGAAGGCGTTCGGACTGTGGGTCTCGGAGTTCGGCTACGACGACTGGTCCGAGCTCGACGACACCATCTCCGGGCTCCGTGCCGCCGACTTCCCCGTGGACGGCGCCATGCTCGACGTGCAGTGGTTCGGGGGCGTGACCGCCGACTCCGACGACACCCGCATGGGCACCCTCGACTGGGACACGTCGAGCTTCCCGAACCCGGCGTCGAAGATCGCCGCGCTGAAGGCCGACGGCGTCGGCATCATCCCGATCGAGGAGTCGTACGTCGGCAAGAACCTGCCCGAGCACGCCGACATGGCCGCCGACGGCTACCTCGTGCGCTCCGGATGCTCGACCTGCTCCCCGGCCTACCTCACCGGCAACCCGTGGTGGGGCAAGGGCGGGATGATCGACTGGACGCAGCCCGCCGCCGGTGCCGCGTGGCACGACGAGCAGCGCCAGCACCTCGTGGACGAGGGCGTGATGGGGCACTGGCTCGACCTCGGCGAGCCGGAGATGTACGACGCGAACGACTGGACGGCCGGGATCCTCCCCGGCAAGCACGCGCACGCCGATTACCACAACGCCTACAACCTCCTGTGGGCGCAGAGCATCGCCGACGGCTACGAGCGCAACGACGAGGACGCCCGCCCGTTCCTGCTCTCGCGCGCCGCGGCCGGCGGCATCCAGCGTTTCGGGACGGCCATGTGGTCGGCCGACATCGGTTCCACGATGAAGGCCCTCGCGTCGCAGCAGAACACGCAGCTGCACATGTCGATGTCGGGCATCGACTATTACGGCTCGGATGTCGGCGGGTTCCGCCGCGAGATGCTCGACGCGGATGCCGACGAGCTGTACACGCAGTGGTTCGCCGACAGCGCCTGGTTCGACACGCCGCTGCGCCCGCACACCGAGAACCTCTGCAACTGCCTGGAGACCACGCCCGACGCGATCGGCGACGTCGACAGCAACCGCGCGAACCTGGTGCGCCGCTACGAGAACGCGCCCTACACGTACTCGCTCGCCCACCGCGCGAACCGGTACGGCGAACCGGTGGCTCCGCCGCTCGTGTACTACTACCAGAACGACGACAACGTCCGCGAGATGGGCCACCAGAAGATGCTGGGCCGCGACCTCATGGTCGCCATCGTGGCCGGGTCGGGCGAGCGCGAGCGCGACGTGTACCTGCCCGCCGGCGACTGGATCGACATCCACACGAACGAGCGCATCGCCAGCACGGGTCAGTGGATCACGGACGTGCCCCTGTGGCGCAATGGCGTGTTCACGCTGCCCGCCTACGCCCGCGCGGGAGCGATCATCCCGCAGGCCTTCGTCGATGCCGAGACGAAGGACATCACGGGCCTGCGCTCGGACTCGACCGTGCACGACGAGCAGATCACGACCGTCTACGCCGACGACACCGCGACCAGCTTCACCCTGTACGAGGACGACGGCACGAGCACCGCGTACCAGAGCGGTGCGGTGCGCACGACGCCGATCAGCCAGTCGACGTCCGGCGGCGTGGCCACCGTCACCGTGGGCGCGGCATCCGGCACGTACGCCGGCGCCCCGTCAACGCGGCCGACGATCGTCAAGCTCGTCACCGACGACACGCAGGCCGCCTCGGTGACCCTCAACGGCAGCGCGCTCACCGAGCACGCGAACAAGGCCGCCTTCGACGCCGCCGCCAGCGGGTGGTACAACGCCGGTGGCAACACGGTCATCGCGAAGGCCGCCAGCAGCGCGGTCGGCACCGCGAAGGCCTTCGCCTTCACCCTGGGCGAAGACCCGGTGTGGGCGACCTTCGCGTGCGAGTTCGCGACGACGACGTTCGGCCAGTCGGTCTACGTCGTGGGGAACATCCCGCAGCTGGGCAACTGGTCGCCCGCGAGCGCGATCAAGCTGAACCCGAGCGCGTACCCGACCTGGACCGGTGTGATCGAGAACCTCCCGCCGTCCAGCGCGATCGAGTGGAAGTGCATCAAGCGGCAGGAAGCGGGCAATCCGAACACGGCCGACGCGTGGGAGCCCGGCGGCAACAACGTACTGAACACTCCCCCGTCGGGATCGGCCGGGATCACGACGGGCGCGTTCTAGCCGTGCGGACCCGGTCCGCGCGCGGGGACCGGGTCGACGCGGGCTACGCGCCGACGCGCTCCCGCACGCGCGCGGTGGCCGTGACGAGGTTCTGCAGCGCCGCCACGGTCTCCTCGTAGCCGCGCGTCTTCAGCCCGCAGTCGGGGTTGACCCAGACCTGGTGCAGCGGAAGCTCGTCCGCGGCGCGCTGCAGCAGTTCCTCGATCTCGTCGACGCTCGGCACGCGCGGGGAGTGGATGTCGTACACGCCCGGCCCGACGCCGTGCGAGAAGCCCGACGCCGCGATGTCGTCGATGACCTCACCGCGGCTGCGCGCCGCCTCGATCGAGGTGACGTCGGCATCCAGCGCGGCGATCGCGTCGATCACGACACCGAACTCGGAGTAGCAGAGGTGGGTGTGGATCTGGGTGGCGTCGGCCGCCCCCGCCGTCGCGAGGCGGAACGAGCGCACCGACCAGTCGAGGTAGGCGGGCTGGTCGGCCCGCCGCAGCGGCAGGAGCTCCCGGAGGGCGGGTTCGTCCACCTGGATGATGCGGATGCCGGCGGCCTCGAGGTCGGCGATCTCGTCGCGCAGCGCCAGGGCGACCTGGTCGGCCGTCGCGGCGAGCGGCTGGTCGTCGCGGACGAAGGACCACGCGAGGATCGTGACGGGTCCGGTCAGCATCCCCTTGACGTACTTCTCCGACCGGGACTGCGCATACGTCGACCACCCGACCGTCATGGGCGCGGGACGCGACACGTCGCCCCACAGGATCGAGGGGCGGGTGGCGCGCGAGCCGTACGACTGCACCCAGCCGTTCTGGGTGACCGCGAAGCCGTCGAGGTGCTCGGCGAAGTACTGCACCATGTCGTTGCGCTCGGCCTCCCCGTGCACGAGGACGTCGAGGCCGAGGTCCTCCTGCAGGTCGATGACGCGATCGATCTCGGCGCGCAGGAACTCCTCGTACTCCGCTGCCGACAGCTCACCGCGCGTGTGGGCCGCGCGCGCCCGGCGGATGTCCGCGGTCTGCGGGAACGAGCCGATCGTCGTCGTCGGCAGCGTGGGCAGACCGAGCGCCGTCTGCGCGGCGGATCGCCGGGCGAACGGCGCGCGGTCGGATGCCGCGGCGTCCAGCCCCTCCAGACGCGCGCGCACGTCGCCGTCGGCCACCCCGGGCGCCGACCGACGGTCGGCGAGGGCGGCGTCGGCCGCCGCGAGCTCGTCGGCGATCGCGGCGCGCCCGGCGACGAGACCGCGCGCGAGGGTCGCGACCTGGGAGACCTTCTGATCCGCGAACGCGAGCCACGCCGCGAGACGCGGGTCGAGCGCCGGCTCGTCGGCGACGTCGTGCGGCACGTGCTGCAGCGACGTCGAGGTGCCGACGGCGACCGCGGCCGCGCCGACCGCACGGAGCCGCTCCAGCCGGTCCGCGGCGGCGGTCAGGTCGCCGCGCCACACGTTGCGACCGTCGACGACACCGCCCACGATCGTCTTGCCGGCGAGGCCGGGATGCGAGGCGGGCGCCTCGGCGGCGCGGTGCAGATCGATCGCGAGGGCCTCGACGGGCGCCGCGGCCAGCACGCTCCACGCGTCGGCCGTCAGCGGCCCGTAGGGCGCCGCCACGAGGATCGCCGGACGGTCCGCGACGGCTCCCAGCACCGCGTACGCGCGCTCCGCCGCGGCGGCGAGCCGGTCGGCGTCGATTCCCAGACTCTCGCTGACGAGCGCCGGCTCATCCAGCTGCACCCACGACGCGCCGGCCTCCCGCAGCGACTGCAGCAGCGACGCGTAGACCGGAAGGAGATCCTCGAGGCGGTCGAGCGGGGAGAAGCCCGCGGGCGCGCCGTCGGCGGGCTTCGCCAGGGCGAGGAGGGTCACCGGACCGACCACCACGGGGCGCACGGTCACGCCGTCCGCGGCGGCCTCCGCGACCTGCCGGGCGAACCGGTCGTGCGAGAGCGCGAAGCGGGTCTCGGGAGCGATCTCGGGAACGAGGTAGTGGTAGTTCGTGTCGAACCACTTCGTCATCTCGAGCGGCTGACGATGACCGTCGCCGCGCGCGGCGGCGAAGTAGGCCGCGAGCGGCACGGCGCCGTCCTCGCCCCGGAGCGCGTCGAAGCGCGCCGGGAGGGCGCCGACGGCGGTCGCCGCGTCGAGCACCTGGTCGTAGTAGGAGAAGGTCTCGGGGATGGACGAGTCGTCGCGGCCGAGGCCGAGGTCGAGGAGCCGCGCGCGCGTCGCGCGGCGGAGGGCCGCCGCCTCGGTCTCGAGGCCGGCCTCGTCGAGCACACCGGCCCAGTGGCGCTCGACGGCGCGCTTGAGCTCGCGGCGGCGGCCGATGCGCGGGTAACCGAGGATCGTGCCGGCGGGGAAGGACGTGGTCATGGGGTCGTCTCCTCAGGGATGAGCCCGGCGGCGCGGAGCACGGCCAGGACGGTGTCGTGGTTGTTGAAGGCGTAGAGGTGGATGCCGGGCGCTCCGCCGTCGAGCACGGCGCGGGCGAGGTCCGCGGCGTGGGCGATGCCCACCGCGCGCTGCGCGGCGGCATCCGTCGCGGCCTCCAGGGCGACCGCGAGGTCGTCGGGCCGGGGGTCGCCGGTGAGCTCCAGGACGCGGCGCAGGCGTGCGGGCGAGGTGATCGGCATGATGCCGGGCAGGATCGGGATGACGACGCCGGCGGCGCGGGCGCGCGAGACGAAGTCGAGGTAGTCGGCGGAGCGGAAGAAGAGCTGCGTGATCGCCGAGGTCGCTCCCGCCGCCTGCTTGGCCAGGAGCGCATCGATGTCCTCGAAGCGGTGGCGCGAGCGCGGGTGGCCGTTCGGGAAGGCCGCGACGGCGATCTCGACCCGCTCCCCGGCGGCGACCTGCGCGGCCCCGGGAACGCCGGGGATCTCCTGCTCGCGATACGGCGAGCGCTCCGCCTGCACCCGGTCGATCAGCTGCACGAGCTGCGCCGCCGACTCGAGGTCGCCGAGCGCGACCTCGTCCTCCGCGACCCCCGCGGGAGGGTCGCCGCGCAGGGCCAGGAAGCGGGTGATGCCGGCGTCGAGGAACTCCCGGATCACGGTGGCGGCCTCCGCGTAGCTGCTGCCGACGCACGTGAGGTGGGCCACCGGGGGCACGGGCGTCTCGCGGAGGATGTGGGTGAGGACGGCGAGCGAGCGGTCGGTGGTCGATCCGCCGGCCCCGAACGTGACGGAGATGAAGCGCGGCCCGGTGGCGGCGAGCACACGGATCGTCTCGTGGAGGGCCGGGAGCCCCTCGGCCGTCCGGGGCGGATAGATCTCGAAGGAGAAGGGCACCGTCCGAGCGGACCTCGGGGACACGTCGTCGACGATCGGCGCGGTGGCGCGGGGCTCGTGAGACATCATGGCTCGGTTCGCTCTCGGGTCAGGGTCGTTCAGCCGGTCGGCCGCGGGGCGCACGAAGGTGCGGTTCTCGCGGGCGGGTGCCGGGCTCGGCTGTCGCTCCTGCCCGGGCGAACCGGGCGGCCCGCTGGCGCGGGCGTCGATGGCACCACTGTAGGGCCACGACGGCGGCATCCGGTGTTGTGTGACGACACGTTTCACTCCGGGCGGGGAGGATGCCGTCGCCCCGCGGCGTAGCGTGGGACGTATGGTCGACGCACGCCCCTACGGATCCTGGCCCTCCCCGCTGACCGCCGCGTGGGCCTCCGCCGCCTCCCCGCGCATCGACGGCGCCGCCGTCGTCGGCGACGAGGTGTGGTGGGGGCAGTCCGTCCCCGAGGAGGCCGGTCGCACGGCCGTCTTCCGCCGCGACGCGCAGGGCGAGGTGCACACCGTGCTGCCGGCGCCGTGGAACGCGCGCTCGGGCGTGCACGAGTACGGCGGCGGGTCATGGGCGGCCGATGACGAGGGCCGTCTGTTCTTCGTCGAGCGCAGCGATCAGCAGGTCTGGGTGATCGAGCCCGGTCACGAGCCGCGCCCCCTCACGGCGGAGCCCGACGTCCGCTACGGCGGTCTGCGCGTCAGTGCGGGAGTGCTCCTCGGCATCCGCGAGCGCGGCGGGCGCGATCGGGCGATCGTGCGGATCGAGCGGGACGGCTCCGGCGCGCGCGACCTCGTCGCCGGCAGCGACTTCGTCGCGCAGCCGGTGCTCTCGCCGCGCGGCGATCGCCTCGCCTGGGTCGCCTGGAACCATCCGGACATGCCCTGGGACCGCACGGTCCTGCGCGTCGGGCGGATCGACGACGGCGCCGTCGTCGAGTGGACGGACGTGACCGACGGCGCCTCCGCGGCGCTGCAGCCCGAATGGGCCGACGAGGACGACCTCGTCTACCTCGACGATGCGAGCGGGCACTGGAACCCGTGGCGGGTGCGGCTCGATGCGGATCTGCCGCGTACCGCACTCGCCCCCGCGGACGCCGACACGGGTGGGCCGCTGTGGTCTCTCGGCAGCCGCTGGTACGGGCTGCTCGACGACGGTGGGCTGCTCGCCGTGCGGACCGAGGGTGCCGATGAGCTCGTGGCGGTGGATGCCGCCGGCACCGCGACCGCCGTCGACGTCCCCGCCACCGCGTCGCTGGCCGTCGAGGCCGTCGCCGGTCGTCGGGCGCTCGTGTCGGGGATGGCCCCGGGAGTCAGCGGGATCTGGCTCGTCGACCTCACCGACGGTCCCGACGCGGCGCATGTGATGCGCGTCGTCGGGGCGCCGGCGCAGATCCCCGGCGACGAGCTGGGCTCGTGGATGCCGCCGACGCGGCCGCTCACGGTGGAGGGACCGACCGGGCCCGTGCACGCGTTCGTCCATCCGCCGACGAACCCGCACGCCGCGGGCCCCGCCGGTGAGCGTCCGCCGTACCTCGTGCTCGTCCACGGCGGCCCGACCGGCCACGAGGGCGGCGTCGCCGACGGCAAGACGCTGTTCTTCACGAGTCGCGGCATCGGGGTGCTCGAGGTCAACTACGGCGGCTCCACCGGCTACGGCGGGGCGTACCGGCAGCGCCTGCGCGGCCAGTGGGGCGTCGTGGACGTGCAGGATGTCGCGGCCGCGGCATCCGGTCTCGCCGCGTCCGGCGCGGCGGACCCGCACCGGCTGGCGATCAAGGGCGGGTCGGCCGGCGGGTGGACGGTACTGGCCGCGCTCGCCCGCACCGACGTCTTCGCCGCGGGCATCTCGCGCTACGGCGTCGGCGACGCGCGCGCCCTCGCGGCGGACACCCACGACTTCGAGTCCCGTTATCTCGACGGCCTCATCGGCCCGCTGCCGGAGGCCGAGGACCTGTACGTCGAACGGTCGCCCCTGACGCACATCGCGGGCTTCGCGGTACCCGTCCTCCTGCTGCAGGGCGCGGAGGACGCGGTCGTGCCGCCGTCGCAGGCCGAGGCGATCCGCGATGCCCTCGCCGCGCGGCGGGTCCCCCACGCGTACGTCCTGTACGAGGGCGAAGGGCACGGCTTCCGGCGCGCGGAGTCGGTCGTGCACGCGTTGGAGAGCGAGCTCGCGTTCCTCGGGCAGGTGTTCGGCTTCGAGACCCCGGGGGTGCCGCCGATCACGCTCGCGTGAGTGCGGGCGTTTCGACTCCTCGCTGCGCTCGTCGCTCAACGACCGGGCCCGTCCCCCACCGCCCCGCCCGGTCGTCGAGCGAGCGCAGCGAGTCGAAACGCCCGACCGTCACCACCGGTCGTTGAGCGAGCGCAGCGAGTCGAAACGCCCCACCGCCGCCACCGGTCGTCGAGCGAGCGCAGCGAGTCGAAACGCCCGACCGTCAGACGGCGTAGGGCGCGAGCTCCGCGGCGAGACGCTCCGAGACGTGCGCGTGCACGGCCGTGCCGTCCTCCTCGTGCGACGTCGAGACGATGTGCCCCGACTCGTGCACGGCGTTGATCAGGTCGCCGCGGTCGTACGGCACGAGCGCACGCACCTCGACGGCCGGAAGCGGCAGCGCCTCCTCGACGACGGCACGGAGCTGGTCGATGCCCTCGCCCGTCCGCGACGACACGAACAGCGCGCCCGGCTCGAGACCTCGCAGCACGAGCCGGGTGTCCTCGTCGACGAGGTCCGCCTTGTTGAACACGACGATCTCGCGCGTGGAGCGCGCCCCGACGTCGCCCATCACGTCGCGCACGGTCGCGAGCTGCGCGGCGGGATCGGGGTGCGAGCCGTCGACGACGTGCACGAGCACGTCGGCGTCGCCCACCTCCTCCAGGGTCGAGCGGAACGCCTCGACGAGCTGGTGCGGGAGGTTCCGCACGAACCCGACGGTGTCGGTCAGCGTGTACACGCGGCCGTCGGCCGCCTCGGCCCGGCGCACCGTGGCATCCAGGGTCGCGAACAGCGCGTTCTCCACGAGCACGCCGGCGCTGGTCAGCCGGTTGAGCAGGCTGGACTTGCCGGCGTTGGTGTAGCCGGCGATGGCCACCGAGGGGATCGTGTTGCGCTTGCGCTCGCTGCGCTTGGCCTCGCGGGCGGGTGCGAAGTCGCGCAGCTGCTTGCGCAGCTGGGCCATCTTGGTGCGGATGCGGCGGCGATCGAGCTCGATCTTCGTCTCACCCGGACCGCGCGAGCCCATGCCGGCGCCACCGGCGCCCACCTGGCCACCGGCCTGACGGCTCATCGATTCGCCCCAGCCGCGCAGGCGCGGCAGCAGGTACTCGAGCTGGGCGAGCTCGACCTGGGCCTTGCCCTCGCGGCTCTTCGCGTGCTGGCTGAAGATGTCGAGGATGACGGTGGTGCGGTCGATGACCTTCACCTTCACCACGTCCTCCAGCGCACGGCGCTGGCTGGGGGCCAGCTCGGTGTCGGCGATGACGGTGTCGGCGCCCACGGCCGCCACCAGGTCGCGCAGCTCCGCGGCCTTGCCGCGGCCGATGTAGGTGGCGGGGTCGGGGTGCGGGCGACGCTGCAGCACGCCGTCGAGCACGACGGCTCCCGCGGTCTCGGCGAGCGCCGCGAGCTCGCGAAGGGAGTTCTCGGCATCCTCGTGCGATCCCTGGGGGTACACGCCCACGAGCACGACGTTCTCCAGCCGCAGCTGGCGGTACTCGACCTCGGTGACGTCCTCGAGCTCGGTCGACAGCCCGGGCACGCGGCGCAGCGCCGCGCGTTCCTCACGGTCCCACTGGTCGCCGTCGGTGTCGCCATAGGCGACGGTCGCGGAGTCCTGCAGCGCCTGGGCGGTCCCGAAGACGCGCGCGCTCGAACGCCCCTCGGCGTGGGCCAGCACGCGATCCACCGGGTCGATCGGCGTCTCGTCGCCGTGCGCGTCGGTGGTCTCGGTGGTGTGGGTCATGGATTCCTTCCAGGTCAGCCTTGCAGTCTAGCCTCCCGCGGGGGCGGGTGGCTCCGGTACGCTCGCAGGATGGGGAGTGACCACTACTTCAGCGCCTCCCCGTCCAGCGCCGAGAACCTCCGCCGCATCCGTGTGTCCCTCGCCGGACGCTCTGGCGAGGTCACGACCGCGGGCGGGGTGTTCAGCCCCGACCACGTCGATGGCGGGACGGCCGTGCTCCTGGCGAACACGCCACCGCCTCCGCCGGGAGGACATCTGCTCGACCTCGGCTGCGGGTGGGGGCCGATCGCGTTGAGCCTCGCCGTCCAGTCTCCCCACGCCACCGTGTGGGCGGTCGACGTGAACGACCGGGCCCTCGATCTCGTCCGCCGCAACGCCGCGGAGTGGGGACTTGACAACGTCAACGCCGCACGCCCAGACGATGTTCCGGAGGACGTCCGCTTCCGCGGCATCCGGTCGAATCCCCCGATCCGGGTCGGCAAGAACGAGTTGCACGGCCTTCTGGAGCGCTGGCTTCCGCGGCTCGACGAGCGCAGCGACGCCTGGCTCGTCGTGCAGCGCAACCTCGGCTCGGATTCTCTGCAGCGCTGGCTCGCGGCCACCTTCGACGACGGCTACTCCGTGACACGGGCCGCGACCGGGCGAGGATTCCGGGTGCTGAAGGTGCGCCGGCACGGCGCCGTGCGCACGGGAGCCATCGAGCTTCCCTGACGTGCCCCTGGCGCCGGCGCGGGCGGCGCGCCGGCCTCAGGCGAGACGGACCTCGCCCGAGTAGACGAGCGCCGCCGGTCCGGACAGCAGGACGTGCTCTCCGTCGGCCTCGGCGACGATGCGTACACCGAGCGTGCCGCCGGGCACCTCCACGCTCCACCGGTCCGGCGCCGCGGCCCCCGCCCAGTGCCGGACCGCCAGCGCGGCGGCGGCGACACCGGTGCCGCACGACAGGGTCTCCCCGACGCCCCGCTCGAACACACGCATCCGGATCGTTCCGACGCCGTTCTGCACGAGCGGATCGGCCGGGACCACGAACTCGACGTTGGCGCCCTCGACCGGGTCGGGGTGCAGCTGCGGCTGCACCGTGAGGTCGAGTCCGTCGAGCTCCGCGGAGCTGGAGAGCGCAACGACCACGTGCGGGTTGCCGACGTCGACGCCCTGTCCGGGCCGGGCGACGTCGAGGCCCCTCGCCTTCACCACGACATCGCCGTCGACCCGGAACACGCCGAGGTCGACCTCGAAGCCGAGGTCGCTGCGAGTGAGGGTCTTCACGCCCGCGCGGGTGCCGATGCGCAGCGGCGCGTCATCGATGTTCGCGCGGCCGGTGTCGACGAGGTACTTCGCGAACACGCGGGTGCCGTTGCCGCACATCTCCGCGGCCGATCCGTCGGCGTTGCGGTAGTCCATGAACCACTCGGCATCCGCCGTCGCCTCACCCTCGCGGAGGCGGGCGCTGCGGACGACGCGCAGGATGCCGTCGCCGCCGATGCCGAAGCGGCGGTCGCAGAGCGCGGCGATCTGGTCGGCCGACAGGTCGAGGGCACCGTCGTCGTCCGGGACGATCACGAAGTCGTTGCCCGTGCCGTGACCCTTGGTGAATGCGATCGGCTCTGCCACCCGGCCAGTCTACGGGCCGCGCGCTGTGCACCGGCGGGGTGGACGGCGGGCACGCGTCAGTCGGCGATCAGCCGCTTGCCGGTCATCCAGACATCGAACGGCTCGTACCCGAGGCGGGCGTAGAAGTCGTGGACCGCGGTGTTCTCCGGACGCACCATCAGCTCCACCTTCGGGCATCCGAGGGCGCGCAGGCCCTCCTCCGCCGTCTCCACGAGGCGGCGCGCGATCCCCTCGCCGCGACGCTCCGCGGCCGTCGCCAGGTAGTACAGCCACCCGCGATGCCCGTCGTAGCCGGCCATGACGGTGCCCACGAGGTCGCCCCGATCGTGGGCGACGAGGAACAGCTCGGGCTGCACGGTGAGCTTGCGGGCGATGTCCCGGTACGGGTCGTTCCAGGGCCGCGTCAGCCCCGCCTCTCGCCAGAGCGCGACGACGGCGTCCGTATCGGCGGTGGCGAAGGGGCGGATCTCGACGGCGGTCACGCCATCGAGTCTGCCAGCGCGGCGGCGTCCGCGTCGGGCGCGACCCAGTGGATGCCGGGGTACCGACGGAACCACGACACCTGTCGCCGCGCGTAGCGCCGCGTCAACGCCTGGGTCTGCGCGATCGCCTCCGCCTGGTCGATGCGTCCGGCGAGCTGGTCGACGGCCTGAGCGTACCCGATGGCACGGCTCGCCGTGACCCCGCGCTCGAGGCCTCGCGCGCGGAGCGCCTCGACCTCGGCCAACATCCCCTCGCGCCACATGCGCTCCACGCGCTCGTCGAGGCGCGCGACGAGCTGCGCACGGTCGAGCTCGACGCCGACGAGCATCGTAGGCTCATGCCACCGCACCGGTTCCGCGGGCAGTGCCGCGCCGTGCCCGCGGTCGCCCTGCAGAGCGATCTCGAGCGCACGGACGATCCGACGCCCGTTGCGGGCGTCGATGCGCTCGGCCGTCCTCGGATCGAGGAGGCGGAGGCGTGCGAGCAGGGCGCCGGGGCCGTCCTGGGCGAGGTCCTGTTCGAGCCGCTCGCGCACCGCGTCGTCGTGCGGCGGGAAGCGGAAGTCGTAGACGACGCTCGACACGTACAGCCCCGAGCCGCCGACGAGGATGGCGTCGGCATCGCGGGAGAAGATGTCGGAGATCGCGGTGCGCGCGGCATCCTGGTAGGCCGCGACCGCGGCCTCGTCGGTCACCTCCAGCACGTCGAAGAGGTGGTGCGGGATGCCGCGACGCTCGGCGACCGGCAGCTTGGCAGTCCCGATGTCCATCCCGCGGTAGAGCTGCATGGCATCGGCGTTGACGATCTCCGCCGCGCGTCCGCGGGCGCCCAGCGCCTCGGCGAGGCGCAGCGACAGGTCCGTCTTGCCGGTGCCGGTGGCTCCGACGACGGCCCAGAGGCGCCCGGTCACCCGAGGCGCAGCGTGGGAAGGCCCAGCGACACCGCGCGCGGCGCACCGCCCTCCACGCCCGCGGGAGCGGGAACGCCGCAGGACTCCGCCTGCGTCCGGTCCCACGCATCGCCGGCGCGTGTGCGGCGGATCTGCAGCGGGGCGCCGTCGGTGCTGTCGGCGAGCAGGTGGAAGGGAGCGGCGTGGGTGACGGTCACGGTGACGACGTCGCCCGGGCGGGGCACCGCGGAGCCGTCGGGCAGCTCGAAGTGCACGAGGTGGTTGTCCTCCGCGCGGCCGGTCAGGCGGCGCGTCTCGGCGTCCTTCTTCCCTTCGCCCGTCGAGACGAGCACCTGGAGCTCGCGTCCGATCTGGGCCTGGTTCTCCTCCAGGCTGATGCGCTCCTGCAGGGCCACCAGGCGCTCGTAGCGCTCCTGGACGACGGCCTTGGGGATCTGGTCGGGCATCGTGGCGGCGGGCGTGCCCTCGCGGACGGAGTACTGGAACGTGAACGCGCTCGCGAAACGGGCCTGCTCGACGACACGCATCGTGTCCTCGAAGTCCTCGTCGGTCTCGCCGGGGAAGCCGACGATGATGTCGGTGGAGATCGCCGCGTGCGGGATCCGCTCGCGGACCCGGTCCAGGATGCCGACGAAGCGGTCGCTGCGATAAGAGCGCCGCATCGCGCGCAGGATCCGGTCGGAGCCGGACTGCAGCGGCATGTGCAGCTGGGGCATCACCTGCGGCGTCTCGGCCATCGCGTCGATCACGTCGTCGGTGAACGCCGCCGGATGCGGGCTCGTGAAACGGATGCGTTCCAGGCCGGGGATCTGACCGGCGGCGCGCAGCAGCTTGCCGAACGCCTGGCGGTCGCCGAACTCGACCCCGTAGCTGTTCACGTTCTGACCGAGGAGCGTGACCTCGATCGCGCCGTCGTCGACGAGGAGCCGGATCTCGTTCAGGATGTCGCCGGGGCGGCGGTCCTTCTCCTTGCCGCGCAGGCTCGGCACGATGCAGAACGTGCACGTGTTGTTGCAGCCCACGGAGATCGACACCCAGCCGCTGTGGACGGCGTCGCGCTTGGTGGGCAGCGTGGAGGGGAACACCTCGAGGGCCTCGAGGATCTCGAGCTCGGCGTCGCCGTTGTGCCGTGCGCGCTCCAGCAGGCGCGGAAGCGATCCCATGTTGTGGGTGCCGAAGACGACGTCGACCCAGGGCGCCTTCTCGAGGACGGCATCCTTGTCCATCTGCGCCATGCAGCCGCCGACCGCGATCTGCATGCCCTCGTGGCGGTCTTTACGACTCTTGAGGTGTCCGAGCGTGCCGTACAGCTTGCCCGCGGCGTTGTCGCGCACGGCGCACGTGTTGATGACGACGACGTCGGCCTCGGTCCCCGCATCCGCACGCACGTATCCCGCGCTCTCGAGCGAACCCGACAGCCGCTCGGAGTCGTGGACGTTCATCTGGCAGCCGAAGGTGCGCACCTCGTAGGTGCGGGTGCGGCCGTCGGCGGCGACGGCGGCGAGCGACGGCGCGATCAGCGTGGGGGCGGCGGACGGAGAGGTCATGGTGCCTTCATTCTACGATCCGACGACGCGTCGGACTCCGGTGCGACTGCGGGCGCGGCGGGCGGCGGGCCCGCTCAGTCGAAGCGGACGGTACCCGCGGGCGGTCGCCGTACGGGCCGGCCGAGCTCGTCGAGCGCCTGCCGGGCGGCCGACAGCGCCGTCGCGCCGTAACCGCGCCGCGCAAGCTGGCCGGACAGTCGCCGCAGCGCCGTGTCGCGATCGAGGTCGCGCAGCGATCGCGCCTTCTGGCGCGCGAAGTCGAGCGCGCGTTCGGCCTCGTCGTCCGGCAACGCCCCGAGGGCCTCGTCGACCACATCACGAGGGATGCCGCGCTTGGCCAGCGCCTGCGCGAGCATGACCCGACCCTGACCCTTCCGCTCGACGCCACTGTGGACGAGCTGCTCCGCGAGCGCCGCGTCGTCGAGATAGCCGAGGCCGCGCATCCGCGCCAGCACGTGCTCGATCGCGTCGTCTGCGAGGTCGCGCTCGCGGAGGAAGGCCCTCGCCTCCCGCTCCGACAGCGACCGCGTCCGTAGCCGCTTGACGAGCGCAGCCTCGGCGTCCTCCGCACGAGTCGCCGTGTCGGCATCCCAGGCGTTCGCCTCCGGGCTGTCCTGCTCGTCCGTCCACGTCGTGTGCCACGTCGTCGACGGGGCGTCGCGGAACGGGGTCACTCCCCCGCGGTCCGCGTCCCCGACAGTCCTGTCCTCCGCAGTCGCGTCCTCCGCGGCCCCGTCGTCGCGCCGGGCGTGATGTGCTCCGCCGAACAGCGGGATCACGGGGGCGAGGCCATCGCGCTCGCCCCCGTCGCGCGCACCGCTCATCAGGCCGGGCGGCGCGCAGCCAGATCGTCGGCGGGCACCGTCTCGGCGGCGCCGCGCGGCTGTCCGATGCCGAGCTTCTGCTTGATCTTGGTCTCGATCTCGGCGGCGATGTCGGGGTTCTTCAGCAGGAAGTTGCGCGCGTTCTCCTTGCCCTGCCCCAGCTGCTCGCCGTCGTAGGTGTACCAGGCACCGGACTTCTTCACCAGCGCGTGCTCCACACCGAAGTCGATGAGGGAGCCCTCGCGCGAGATGCCGATGCCATACAGGATGTCGAACTCGGCCTGCTTGAAGGGCGGAGCCATCTTGTTCTTGACGACCTTCACGCGCGTACGGTTTCCGACCGCCTCGGTTCCGTCCTTGAGGGTCTCGATACGACGGATGTCGAGGCGCACCGACGCGTAGAACTTCAACGCCTTACCACCGGCGGTGGTCTCCGGCGAGCCGAAGAACACGCCGATCTTCTCGCGCAGCTGGTTGATGAAGATCATCGTGGTGTTGGTCTGGTTGAGCCCACCGGTGAGCTTGCGCAGCGCCTGCGACATCAGTCGCGCCTGCAGACCCACGTGCGAGTCTCCCATCTCGCCCTCGATCTCGGCCTTGGGCACCAGCGCGGCGACCGAGTCGATCACGACGAGGTCGATCGCGCCCGAGCGCACCAGCATGTCGGCGATCTCCAGGGCCTGCTCCCCCGTGTCGGGCTGCGAGACGAGGAGCTGGTCGATGTCGACGCCCAGCTTCTGGGCGTAGTCGGGGTCGAGCGCGTGCTCCGCGTCGATGAAGGCGGCGATGCCGCCCGCGCGCTGCACGTTGGCGATCGCGTGCAGCGTCAGGGTCGTCTTACCCGACGACTCGGGACCGTAGATCTCGATGATGCGGCCGCGCGGCAGACCCCCGACGCCGAGGGCGACGTCCAGCGCGATGGATCCGGTCGGGATGACCTCGACGGGGGCGCGCTCGTCGCTGCCCAGTCGCATGACCGAGCCCTTTCCGAACTGCCGGTCGATCTGGGCGAGGGCCGATTCGAGGGCCTTCTCGCGGTCGGCGGGTGAGGGCATGACGTGCTCCTTGTGCTCTGCCGTCGGCGGCTCGGCCGCGTCGGGGATTCCGTCGCCTGTAGGCTGTCGCGCTCCCACCCGACGGGAGGGACGCTGCGACAAGGCGGAGGTGTCGTGATGACGATGTCCACGCTAGGGAGCGCCTCCGACATCGGTCGGGGGCACGCCCACGGATGTGGACAAACATCTCGCTCTACCTCATGTGCAGGAGCCTACGCTCCTCGAACAGAGTTTCGAGATCGCGACACGCCGTGGCGCCGCGCACACCGTCAGCGCCGACGGGGCTCCATCATGCCCACGCCGTGTCGGCGCGCGAGAGGCACGTCGGTCTCCACGCACAGCGCGAGCCAGATCTCCCGCGGATCCACCCCGTCGGCCAGCGCCTGCGCCGCGGTGCGATGACCGACGCCGGACAGGGCGAGATCGGCGACGAGGCTCGATCCGCGGGGACCGAATTCGTCCGCGACCGCGCGCGCGAACTCACTGCGCCGCACGTCAGCGCAGCGAGAGCTCGGGCTGGACCAGACCGCCGTCGAGGGCGGCCAGATCGTCGGGGACGACGTCGGGGAAGACCTGCAGGCCTTCGAGGACGGACAGGCGGTCGCCCACCTCGCGCATGATGGTCGAGATCGGGACGTCGAGGGCCTCGGCGACGGCGGCGAGGATCTCGCTCGACGCCTCCTTCTGACCGCGCTCGACCTCGCTGAGGTAGCCCAGGGCGACGCTCGCGCGCCCGGCGACCTGACGGAGGGTGCGCCCCTTCTGCAGACGGAAGTCGCGCAGGACTTCGCCGATCTCCTGACGAACCAGGATCATGTTCGGGCCCCCTCCTCTACTCGTGTTCCCTCGCCGGTTTCGGTACCCGGGTGGACAACAGTACCCGACTTGCTGGCCACGATAGCCCTCACGTGCTGGGTAATGGTTGGGAATCGCTCAGACGTAACCGGCGCGACACGAACGGTATTCCCCGCGACATCGCCCGCGCGCGGGCGGGCGCGTCAGAGCGCGTCGAGCACCAGTCGGATGGCGCGCGCCGCGGTCTCGGCACGGATGCCGTCCCGGTCGCCGTCGAGCTGCACCGACTCCACCCGCGAGCCCAGGGGCGTCGCGACGGCGATGTGCACGGTGCCCACCGGCTGGCCGTCGGACGAGACCGGGCCGGCGATGCCGGTGGTCGCGATGCCGACATCGGCCGGAACACCGTCGCGTCCGAGGGCGCGGCGGGCCCCCTCGGCCATCTGGCTCGCGACCCGCGGGTGGACGGGCCCGTGCGCGTCGAGGAGGTGCTGCTCCACCCCGAGCAGGCTCGCCTTGACGTCGGTCGCGTAGGCGACCACCGCGCCGCGGAAGACCCGCGACGCCCCCGACACCGAGACGATGGAGGCGGCGACGAGACCGCCCGTGAGCGACTCCGCGGCGGCGATGGTCCAGCCCAGCTCCGCCAACCGGGCCACGAGGCGTTCGGGGTCGGTGCGGCGACCGACCGAGACGAGGGTGCTCTCGAGGTCGTCGGCGAGGCCGGTCTCGCCGGACGCGGGGGTGGGCGACGCGGTCATCGCCGGGGCTCCCCGGATCCGGCCGCCCGCGACGCGCGCGCGCCGCGCACCTCGGTCACGACGTAGTCGAGACCGCTCGCGACGGTGAGGACGACCGCGATGACCATGGCGATCGTGTTGACGACGTGGATCCCGTCCCCGACGAGGGTCCACAGCGGCAGCAGCGCGAGCGAGAGCGCGACGGCCTGGGCCACCGTCTTGAGCTTGCCCATCCACGCGGCGGCCACGACGTGGTCGCTCGCGACGACGAGGCGATGCACCGTGATGCCCACCTCGCGCACCAGCACGAGGATCGTGACCCACCAGGGCAGCTCGCCCAGGAGGGAGAGGCCGACGAACGCGCAGCCGGTGAGCGCCTTGTCGGCGATGGGGTCGAGGAGCTTGCCGAGGTCGGTGACGATCTCGTACCGGCGGGCGAGGTAGCCGTCGATGCCGTCGGTCGCGATGGCCACGATGAACAGCGCGCCCGCCCACCAGCGCAGGGCCCCGTCGGCGCCCTGGTCGGCGAGGAGCATCCAGAGGAAGACCGGTGCGCACAGGATGCGCACGATCGTGATCGCGTTCGGGAGCTGCCGGGGAATCGCCACGAGCCGAGCCTACCCGCGGGCTCGTCGCGTCGCCGCGCTCAGTCGCGGCCGGTCAGACCCCAGGCATCCTCGGAGCCCTCGTCGCCGTCCACGACCTCGAGGCCCTCGAACTGCGAGGTCACGGCATCCGGACCGTACGGGTCGGCCGACGCCGCCGCCGGCGGATCGTCGCCGCGGAGGCGCGCGAGCACCTCGGGGAGCTGGTCCGGTGTGACGAGGACGTCGCGGGCCTTCGAGCCCTCCGAGGGGCCGACGATCTCGCGGGACTCCAGGAGGTCCATCAGTCGTCCGGCCTTGGCGAAGCCGACGCGGAGCTTGCGCTGCAGCATCGACGTCGACCCGAACTGCGTCGAGATGATCTGCTCGGCGGCCGCCAGCAGCAGGTCGAGGTCGTCCCCGATGTCGGCGTCGATCTCCTTCTTCTCGGCGACCGCCTGCACGTCGGCGCGATAGTCGGGTCGCGCCTGGTTCTTGACGTGGGTGACGACCTTCTCGATCTCGCTCTCGGCGACCCACGCCCCCTGCACGCGGATGGCCTTCGAGGCGCCCATCGGGAGGAACAGGCCGTCGCCCTGGCCGATCAGGCGGTCGGCGCCGGGCTGGTCGAGGATGACGCGGGAGTCCGTGACGCTCGTGACGGCGAACGCGAGCCGCGACGGGACGTTCGCCTTGATGAGACCGGTCACGACGTCCACCGAGGGGCGCTGCGTGGCGAGCACGAGGTGGATGCCGCTCGCGCGAGCGAGCTGGGTGATGCGCACGATCGAGTCCTCGACGTCGCGAGGGGCCACCATCATGAGGTCGGCGAGCTCGTCGACGACGACCAGCAGGTAGGGGTAGGGCTTGAGCACGCGCTCGCTGCCGACGGGGAGGTTGATCTCGCCCGCGACCACGGCCCGGTTGAAGTCGTCGATGTGACGGAAGCCGAACGACGCGAGGTCGTCGTAGCGCATGTCCATCTCCTTCACGACCCACTGGAGCGCCTCGGCGGCCTTCTTGGGGTTCGTAATGATGGGCGTGATGAGGTGCGGCACCCCGGCGTAGCTCGTGAGCTCGACGCGCTTGGGGTCGATCAGCACCATCCGCACCTCGGAGGGCTTGGCGCGCATGAGGAGGCTCGTGATCATCGAGTTCACGAAGCTCGACTTGCCCGAGCCGGTGGAGCCGGCCACGAGCAGGTGGGGCATCTTCGCGAGGTTCGCGACGACGTACCCGCCGCCGACGTCCTTGCCGACGCCGATCGTCATCGGATGGGTCTGGCCCGTGGAGGCCGGGGAGCGCAGCACGTCGCCGAGGGTGACGATCTCACGGTCGGTGTTGGGGATCTCCACGCCGATCGCGCTCTTGCCCGGGATGGGCGCGAGGATGCGGACCTCGTTGGAGGCGACGGCGTAGGCGATGTTGTTGGTCAGCGCCGTGATGCGCTCGACCTTGACGCCCGGGCCGAGGGAGATCTCGTACTGGGTGACCGTCGGTCCGCGCGAGAAGCCCGTGACGCGGGCGTCCACGCCGAACTGCTCGAACACGCCCATGATCGCCGCGACGACGCGGTCGTTCGCCTCGGAACGCGCCTTCGGCGGCGTTCCCTGCGCCAACGCCGCCACCGAGGGCAGCACGTAGGGCGCCTGCGGCGGGCGACCGTCGTGGTCGTCGCCGAGGGCGGAGATGCCGGGAAGCGTGCCGTCGTCGAGGATGATCTCGCCGCTGTCCTCCCGGATGCCGGTGTCGGCACGGCGGGCGGCCTTCTTCGCGTTCGCGATCACCGAGGGGTCGATGATCTCGGTGGGCGCGTCGGCAAGGGGCAGCGGCGGGACGGGCGGCACCGCGACCGCCTGCTCGAAGCCGCCGTCGCCGGTGGTGTCCAGAAGGGCCGTCAGGTCGTCGGAGCCCAGATGACCGTCGACGTCCTCCTCACGTCCCGACTTGTTGCGGCGCCACCAGGGCAGCTCCTTCTGCGCGGCGTCCTCGCCCTCGGCGAAGGCGACGGTCGGCGCGGTCTCGCCCGCGGGTGCCGGCTCCGGCCGTTCCGCGCCGAACATCCACGCGTACAGGTCGCCGAGACGCCGCCCGATCCGGTTCGGCGGAGTCTTGGTGATGATGAGCACGCTGAAGAAGGTGACGACGGCGAGCACCAGATAGGCGCCGATCTCCGTCAGCAGCGTGAGCGGCTCGCCCACGGTCCACCCGAACAGGCCGCCCGCGGTGCTGAGCGCGGGAAGTCCCTCGCGCGGCTGCGGACGCCCCCCGGCGACGTGGCAGAAACCCGCGATCGCCAGGACGAACAGGCCGAACCCGATGCCGATGCGGCCGTTGTCGTGCACCGACGGCGGATGCCGGAAGAGCCACCCGGCCAGCAGCATCAGCAGCACGGGCATGATGAACGCGACGCGCCCGATGAGCGCGCCGACGGTGAACGCGCTGATGGTCGCGCCGACGTCGGTCCCGATGAGGAACCACTCGACCACGGCACCGGCCGTCGCCAGCAGCACGAGCAGGAACGGGAAGCCGTCGCGACGCTGGTCCTTCTCGAGCGTCTCCTGGCCGAACGCCCGGAACATTCCGCCGACGGCATGGGCGACGCCGAGCCACGCGCGCACGGCGACGGGCGGGTGCTCCTCCTCGTCGACGTACTTCTTGGGTGCCGGCGCGGGCTTGCGGGCACGCGACGAGGAGCCCTTCGCGGACGCGCGGGCGTTCGTGGGCGTGCTCGTGGATCGTGCCATTACTCCACGGTAGGCCGCGGGGACCCCGGATCGCCGGATTGACGCGGCCCGAGCCCGCATCCGGCGCCGCCTTCCGGATCGCGCCGGCCTCGCCGGCCCCGCCGGGGATCAGCGCAGGCGCTTGACCATCGTGTCGCGACCGTGGCCGGCCTGCGTGACGGCGAAGCCCTCGCTGCGGTAGAGCGACTGGGCGTAGTTGCCCCGCTCGACCGACAGGCTGATCCGGCCGTAGCCCTGCGCCCGGGCGTGCTCGCAGAGCCGCTGGAGCAGGGCCCGGCCGACGCCGTGGGCTCGCCAGATCGGACGCACGCCGATGATGAGCTCGGGCACGCCCGTGCCGATGTAGCCGAAGCCGGGGTCGGTGCGCGGCAGCATCCGGTACCAGGCCGCTCCGAGCGGATCGTCCTGCGCGTCGACGGCGATGAAGCCGGCATCGCCGGGCCGCATCCAGCCCGAGATGTAGCGGGTGTGGTCCGGATGCGTCAGCACCTCGTGCCGCGGACGCGCTCCGCCCTGCCGCCAGTTCGCCGCCTCGACGACCATGTCGCCGAGGAACGCGCCATCGGCCTGCGTCGCAGGGCGCACACGGAAGCTGACGGGCATGGAGCCGATGCTAGCGCCCCGCCGCGACCGCTCAGGCCTCGATGACGAGCGGCACGATCATCGGCCGCCGGCGCAGACGCTGGTTGACCCAGCGGCCGATCGTGCGGCGCACGACCTGCGACAGCGCGTGGGCGTCCCGCACGCCCGACTGCGCCGCCTCCGTGAGCGCGGCGGCGATCTTCGGCTTGACGTCGTCGAAGACGCTGTCGTCCTCGGCGAAGCCGCGGGCGTGGATCTCGGGGCCCGTGATGATCCGTCCGGTCGCGGCGTCCACGACGACGATGACCGAGATGAAGCCCTCCTCGCCGAGGATGCGGCGGTCCTTCAGGTCTGCATCCGTGATCTCGCCGACGGTCGAGCCGTCGACGTAGACGAAGCCGAGGTCGAGCTGGCCGACGACGCGGGCGACGCCGCCCTTGAGGTCGACCACCGTGCCGTTCTCCGCGATGATCGTGTTCTCCGCGGGGATGCCGGTGTCCTGCGCGAGCTTCGCGTTCGCGATGAGGTGCCGGTACTCGCCGTGCACCGGCATGACGTTGCGCGGCTGCAGGATGTTGTAGCAGTAGAGCAGCTCGCCGGCGGCGGCGTGACCCGACACGTGCACCTTGGCGTTGCCCTTGTGCACGACGTTCGCGCCGAGCTTGGTGAGGCCGTCGATCACGCGGTACACGGCGTTCTCGTTGCCCGGGATGAGGCTCGAGGCGAGGATCACGGTGTCGCCCGGACCGGGCTCGATCGCGTGGTCGAGGTTGGCCATGCGGCTGAGCACGGCCATCGGCTCGCCCTGCGACCCCGTCGACATGTAGACGATCTTGTCGTCCGGCAGGTCCTGCGCCTTCTTGTAGTCGATGAGCACGCCGTCGGGCACGTGCAGATAGCCGAGGTCCTCGGCGATGGTCATGTTGCGCACCATCGAGCGGCCGAGGAACGCGAGCCGGCGCCCGTTGGCGGCGGCCGCGTCGATGACCTGCTGCACACGGTGGACGTGACTGGAGAAGCTCGCGACGATGACGCGACGGGGAGCCTTGGCGATGACCTGGTCGAGCACCGGGCCGATGTCGCGCTCGAGCGGCGTGAAGCCGGGGACGTCGGCGTTGGTCGAGTCGACGAGGAACAGGTCCACGCCGTCCTCGCCGAGGCTGGCGAAGGCGCGGAGGTCGGTGAGGCGGCCGTCCAGCGGCAGCTGGTCCATCTTGAAGTCGCCCGTGGCGAGCACCGTGCCGGCATCCGTGTGGATCGCGACGGCGAGCGCGTCGGGGATCGAGTGGTTGACCGCGACGAACTCGAGATCGAACGGGCCGACCTGCTCCTCCTGCCCCTCCTCGACCGTGAGGGTGTACGCCTTGATGCGATGCTCCTTGAGCTTCGCCTCCACGAGCGCGAGGGTCAGCTTCGAGCCGATGAGGGGGATGTCGCTCTTCAGGCGCAGCAGGTAGGGCACCGCGCCGATGTGGTCCTCGTGGCCGTGCGTGAGCACGACGCCCACGACGTCGTCGAGCCGGTCCTTGATGGGCTCGAAGTCGGGGAGGATGAGGTCGACCCCGGGCTGGTGCTCCTCGGGGAAGAGCACCCCGCAGTCGACCACGAGGAGCTTGCCCTCGTACTCGAAGACCGTCATGTTGCGACCGATCTCGCCGAGCCCGCCGAGCGGGATCACGCGGAGGGTCTGAGGGGCGAGCGCGGGGGGCTCGGAGAACGTCGTGGGCATCGTCTGCCTTTCGTGGATGCCGCGGCATCCACCGGTATCGCGGTCGCTCAGCGGGTGGTGCCGTGGACCTTGGGGAGCGCGCCGCCGGCGGCGGCGTTGCGGTCGGGTCGGAAGTTGGAGAAGTCTGCACCGTCGACGCCCGTGACGAGCGCGAGCTCGTCCTCGATGAGGGCGGCCTCCCACTCTTCGGGGCCGACGAGCGGCAGACGCACGCGCGGGCTGGAGATGCGGCCCAGGCCGTGCAGGATGTACTTCGCGCTCACCGTGCCGGGGACGTGGGTCATGACGGCGCGGACGAGCGGTTCGAGCTGCTGGTGGGCGGCCGTGGCGGTGGCCAGGTCGCCGCGGTTCACGGCGTCCACGATGACGCGGTAGGGCGTCGCGGTGATGTTCGCCGTCACGCCGATCAGACCCGCCGCGCCGATCGACAGGTGCGGGAGCACATTGGCGTCGTCGCCGGAGAAGTACATGAGATCGGTCTGGTTGAGCACCCGGCTCACCTCGCTGAAGTCGCCCTTGGCGTCCTTCACGGCGAGGATGTTCGGATGGTTGGCCAGCCGCAGGATGGTCTCGTACTTGATCGGCACCCCGGTGCGGCCGGGGATGTCGTAGAGGATGACCGGGAGGTCGGTCGCATCGGCGACGAGGCGGAAGTGCGTCAGGATGCCGGCCTGCGTCGGCTTGTTGTAGTACGGCGTGACGATCATGATGCCGTCGGCGCCGGCCTTCTCGCTCGCCTTGTAGAGCTCGATGGCGTGCGCCGTCTCGTTCGAGCCGCCGCCGGTGATGATCTTGGCGCGGCCGGCGGAGACCGACTTGCCGACCTCGACGAGCGTGAGCTTCTCGGGGTCGGTGAGCGTGCTCGTCTCCCCCGTCGTGCCGGTGACGACGATGCCGTCGGCGCCGGCGGTGATGACGTCGTCGATGTGCTTCTCGACGGCGGGCCAGTCGACTTCACCGTCGGCCGTCATCGGGGTGACGAGCGCGACGAGGACCTGTCCGAAGGGATTGCCCGAGTGCGTCATGCCTCCAGGCTAGCGGCTCGCGGGGCGGAGGTCGGAGCGGGCCGTCACCGCCCGGTCGCGGCGAGTCGCGCCGCCCAGGCCGCGGGCAGCGCGCGTGCGAGGCCGACGAGCACCTTGTAGCGCAGCGACGGGATCGACACCGCCGTGCCGCGTGCCGCGTCGCACAGCCCCTCACGGACGACGTCGGCGGCCTCCAGCCACATCGCGGCGGGGATGCCCTCCTCCCCCGGGGGCAGTCCCAGACGCGCGTGGAAGTCGGTGTGGGTGAAGCCCGGGCAGACGGCCGTGACCGTCACGCCGCGCGGCCGGTAGACCGCGTTCGCCCAGCGGCTGAACGAGATCACCCACGCCTTGACGGCGCCGTAGGTTCCGCGCGGCAGGAAGCCCGCGACGGAGGCGACGTTGATGACGCGACCGCTCCCCCGTTCGAGCATCCCGCCGAGTGCCGCGTGGCTCAGGCGCATCGTCGCCCGCACGTGCAGGTCGAGGTGGCGCTGCTCGTCGGCGATGTCGTTCGCGGCGAAGTCGAGGTCGAGACCGAAGCCCGCGTTGTTGACGAGGATCTCGATCGGATGCCGGCGGTCGGCGACGCGCTCCGCCACCGCGGCCAGTCCCTCGTCGGCGACGAGGTCGGCGGCGAGCACCTCGACGCCGACGCCCGTGTCCGCGCGCAATCGCGCGGCCAGCGCCTCCAGTGCGGCGCGATCGCGCGCGACGAGCACCAGATCGGCTCCGCGGGCGGCGAGCTGACGCGCGAACTCGGCGCCGAGACCCGAGCTCGCCCCCGTGATCAGTGCTGTCCTGGGCATGGGGCCACGCTAGTGCCGATCGGGAGGATCAGGGACGGATCAGCGTCAGGAATCGGTAGGGGACGCCGGTCCGCGACACCGTCCAGCCCTCGGCGGGGTCGATGCGCGCGACGCTCCAGCCCGCGCGGACCGGAGCGAAGGTGTCGCCGTCCACCTCGAGGTCGAGCTCGGTCACCTCGAGCACGTCCGCGCGCGCGATCGCCTCCGCGAACAGTCCCGCGCCGCCGATGACCCACACCTCGGGCTCCGGCGCCGCCAGCGCCAGGGCGTCGTCCAGCGAGGAGGCCCGCTCGGCGCCGTCGTCGGCCCAGCCGGGATCGCGGCTGACCACGATGTTGCGCCGCCCCGGGAGCGGCCGGAAACGCGGCGGGAACGACTCCCAGGTGCGCCGGCCCATGACCACGGGAGCACCCGTCGTCACGGCGCGGAAGTGCGCGAGATCCTCGGGCACGTGCCACGGCATCCCGCCGTCCTTGCCGATCACGCCGCCGCGCGCCTCGGCCCAGATCAGCCCCAGTCGCGTCATACGGCCACGGCCGCGCGGATCGCGGGGTGGTGCCGGTAGTCCTCGACGACGACGTCCTCGTACGTGTAGTCGAAGATCGACGCCGGAGTGCGGGCGAACGACAGCCGCGGGTACGGATACGGATCGCGGGAGAGCTGCTCGCGCACCTGCTCGAGATGGTTGTCGTAGATGTGGCAGTCACCCCCGGTCCAGACGAAATCACCCGGCTCGAGCCCCGTCTGCTGCGCGATCATCAGCGTCAGCAGCGCGTAGGACGCGATGTTGAACGGCACCCCGAGGAACATGTCGGCGCTGCGCTGGTACAGCTGGCACGACAGCTTGCCGTCCGCCACGTAGAACTGGAAGAGCGCATGGCAGGGAGCCAGCGCCATCTGCGGGATGTCCGCCGGGTTCCACGCCGACACGATGAGCCGCCGCGAGTCGGGGTTGCTGCGGATCTGCTCGATGACCTGCGAGATCTGATCGATCTGACCACCCGACGGCGTGGGCCAGGAGCGCCACTGGACGCCGTAGACCGGACCGAGCTCGCCGTCGGCATCCGCCCACTCGTCCCAGATGCTCACGCCGTGCTCCTGGAGCCATGCGACGTTCGACTCGCCGCGCAGGAACCACAGCAGCTCGTAGACGATCGACTTCAGGTGCACGCGCTTGGTCGTGATGAGCGGGAAGCCCTGCGCGAGGTCGAACCGGATCTGCCGACCGAAGACGCTCGTGGTCCCCGTTCCGGTGCGGTCGTCCTTGTGCACGCCGTGGGCGAGCACGTCGCGCAGGAGATCCTCGTACGGGGTGGGGATGGATGCCGCGGTCACGCCAGTCAGACTACCGGCGTGCGCGGACATCGGCTCTGTTACGCACGGCCCGTCATCTGCCCGCGCACCGCGCCTCGAAGCCCGAAGCGGCGGTATCGTGGCAGATTGTGACCATCGTCGATGCCGTGCTCCTGCTCACGGCGCTTCTCGCCGTCACCGTCGGCGTCGGCCTCTTCCTCCGCTGGAAGCAGAGCCGTCCTCGCCGGCAGAACCCCGACGAGGTCGTCGAGCCGCAGCGGCTCGGGGCCCCGGCGCTCGGCGAGCGGGCGACGCTCCTGCAGTTCAGCACCGAGATGTGCTCCCGCTGCCCGGGCGTGCACCGCGTGCTGGGATCGATCGCCGACGCGCACGACGGCGTCCTCCACCTCGACGTCGACCTCACGCACCGCCCCGACATCGCGAAGCACTTCCACGTGCTGCAGACGCCGACGACGCTCATCCTGGATCGGCACGGCGTCGTCCAGACGCGCTTCGGCGGCACGCCCAACCGCAATGCGATCGAGCTCGAGCTCGATCGCGTCACCGCGGCCGCCGCCGTCTGACCGGGCGCTCCACGCATCCCCCCGTTCCGTCGCGGGGCGGGCGCGTCTAGGCTCGGGAACGAATCCCCACGACATCGAGGAGCAGTCATGAGCGTCACGAGCGAAGCGTCCACGAGCTGGAAGGGATCCCTCACCGACGGATCCGGAGAGATCGCCTTCGAGAGCTCCAATCAAGGGCCGTTCGCGGTCGACTGGAAGGCCCGCAGCGAGGGCTCCTCGTCGGTCACGACGCCCGAGGAGCTGCTGGCCGCGGCCCATTCCTCCTGCTTCAGCATGGCCCTCTCCCACGCCCTGACCGGCAACGGCACCCCGCCCGAGAGCATCGAGACGACGGCATCCGTCACGTTCATCCCCGGCACCGGCATCACGGGATCGCACCTCAACGTCAATGCGGTCGTGCCCGGGCTGTCGGCCGAGGAGTTCGCGCGCATCGCCGGCGAGGCCAAGTCGGGCTGCCCCGTGTCGGCGGCGTTGACCGGCATCGAGATCACGCTCGAGGCCACGCTTGCCTGACACCGCCGCCGAGGGCCGCGTCGTCCTCGCCGGCGCCTCCGGCCTCATCGGACGAGCGCTGTCGGACTCGCTGCGCGCCGACGGCATCCCGGTGACCCGCCTCGTCCGTCGCGAGAGCACGGCCGGCGACGAGGTCACCTGGGACCCCGGCCGCACGCCCCTGCCCCCGGCGGTGCTCGCCGGCGCGCGGGCGGTCGTCGGCCTCAACGGCGCCACCCTGGGACGCTTCCCGTGGACGCGCCGCTACAAGCACGACCTGGTGTGGTCGCGGATCGCACCGACCCAGGCGCTTGCCGCGGCCGTGCGCAGCCTCGGCGACGACGCACCGGCCTTCGTCTCGTCGTCCGCGGTGGGCTATTACCCCTCCGTCCCCGGCGCGACCCTCACCGAGTCCTCGCCGCGCGGCGAGTCCTTCCTCGCCGACCTCTGCGGCGAATGGGAGACGGCGGCGCTGCGCGGGGCGGGCGACCGGGCTCGCGTCGCGACCCTGCGCACGGCCCCCGTCGTGCACGCCGACGGCGTGCTCAAGCCGCTGCTGCTGCTCACGAGACTCGGGCTCTCCGGACCCCTCGGACGCGGCACCCAGGTGTGGCCCTGGATCTCGCTGGACGACGAGGTGCGGGCCATCCGCCACATCATCGACACGGGCACGACCGGACCGGTCAACCTCACGGGGCCCCAGCGCGCGACGGCGAACGACCTCGGCTTCGCCCTCGCACGCCGGATGAACCGGCCCTACCTCCTGCGGGTGCCCGAATGGGCGCTCACGCTCGTGCTCGGGCGCGACGCCGCGGAGGGCTTGCTGACGTGCGACATGCACGTCGTGCCGGAGGTGCTCACGGCATCCGGATTCACGTTCTCCCACCCCACGGTGGAGGATGCCGTGGCCGCCGCCGTCCCCGCGTGATCAGCCCGTCGGCGGGTTCTTCTCGATCGTGATCGCCCGGCGGATCGCCTCGCGGGCGCGCCGGCGGTCGCCGGCGCCGTCATAGGCCAGGCCGAGGCGGAACCACGCGCGCCAGTCGTCGGGGTGGCGCTCGACATCCGCGCGGTAGAGGGGGAAGACCGCGTCGGCCTGTTCCCGGTCGGGACGGCCGCTCACGCGGACGTCGAGCTCCTCCGCCGGCAGCGCCCGCTCGGCCTCGAGGCGCTTCGCGAGCCGCTCGGCCGCACGGCCGAAGGCCAGCTCGCGCCACAGGGCCCACGCCGCGATGACCGGCAGCACCACGAGGGCGAACCCCATCGCGATGCCGATCGGCTCGCCCGAGACCAGCAGCAGCCACGCGCGCTGCGCGACGAGCACGATGTAGAGCGCCAGCAGCACCGCCATCACGGCGACGCCGATGCGGGCGTTCATGCTCCGGTGACGCGGGCGACCTGGCCGGGGACCGCGCCCTCGTCGACGCGAGCCTCCGCCGGCGCCGCGTCGCGGCGGGAACCGAGCCCGAGGTCGATGAGCGCGTCGAGGCCGATGGTCACCCCCCGCGCATCGCGGGCGGCGACGAGGGCGACACGGATGCCGGGGGCATACGCCTGGGCCGGGTCGACCGTGTCGTGCACGATCGACAGGGACTCGCCCGGACCCGACAGGATCGTCTCCTGCTTCGCGATGACGCCGGGCCGTCGCAGTGAGTGGATCGGCACGCTCGCCACCTGCTGGCCGCGGGCGCGCTGATCGACGTGCGGCGAGGCGACGGGACCGACCGCCGAGCGCGCATCGGCGATGAGCTCGGCCGTGCGCACGGCGGTGCCGCTCGGCGAGTCCACCTTGGTCTCGCGGTGGGTCTCGACGATCTCGATCGAGGGGAACAGCGGTGCGGCGGCCGCGGCGATGGCCGTCGCGACGACGGAGCCGAGCGAGAAGTTCGGGATGAAGACGGCGCCGGTGCCGGCCGCCTCGACGAGCGGGCGCACGAGCGCGATCCGCTCGGTCGACCACCCGGAGGTTCCGACGAGCACGTTCCGGCCCCGCTCGATCGCGGCGCGCACGACGTCGATCGAGACGCCGGGCGTGGAGGCGTCGACGACGAGGTCGGCGGCGTCGATCTCGGCGAGGTCGCTCGACGAGCCGAGCACGGCGACCGTCTCGAAGTCGTCCATCTCGTCGATCACGCCGGCGATGATCGCACCGAGCTTGCCGGTGCCGCCCACGAGGGCCACTCTCGTCGTCATGGCTCCAGCCTAGGGCGTGGACCCGACACGGTTACGCTCGAGGGATGGTCCGTCTCGAGCCGCTCACCGCCGACGATCCCCGTTCGCGTGCCCTCCTGGAGGAGTACTTCCGGATGCGTGCCGCGGCCTTCCCGCAGGGACAGGCCTACCAGCCGGTGTTTCCCGCGGCATCCGTGTTCACTCGCCCGGCCGGCGTGTTCCTGGTCGTCGTGGACGACGACGGCGCCGACGCGACGGACGCCGGCTGCGGCGGCATCCGTCGGATCGAGGACGGACCGGCGGGACCGCGCTACGAGGTGAAGCACCTCTACCTCCAGCCGCGCACGCGCGGCCGGGGATGCGGACGGCTGCTGCTGGAGGCGCTCGAGGAGCGGGCCCGCGGGTTCGGCGCCGCGGAGCTGGTGCTCGACACGCACCACACCCTCGACGCGGCCGGTGCGCTCTACGCCCGCTCCGGTTTCACCGCCGTCGAGCCCTACAACGACAACCCCAACGCGACGGTGTGGTTGCGCAAGGCGCTGTGAATCACGGCGGCGCCGTCGGGTGACGACCGTCGGAGATCCTCACGGTCGGGGCCGCACAGCCCCCGCGATCACGGCACGTGGAGGGTCTCGGCGACAGCGAATCCGACGTTGCGCACGCCGACACTCCCGCACGCCGACACTCCCGCACGCCGGAGCTCAGACGGGCGGGACCTCGGGCAGGCCCGTGCGCAGCTCCATCGGCAGGTGCGCCAGATCGTTGTGCGTCACGAGCGCCCACGGCCGCCCCTTGCGCTGGGCGAGCACCGTGAGGCCGCAGTGGGCCTGGTTGATCGTCATCCAGCGCCAGTCCGGCGCGTCGAGCACCTCCCGGACGAACCAGGCGATCACGGAGTTGTGGGTGATGAGCAGCTCGTGCGCGGCGGGCTTGCGCACGAGGAACTCCGCGACCGCGTCGCCCATCTGCGCGCGCCCCGCGTCGATCTCCGCCTCGGTGTACGACCCGAAGAACGGCTCGTAGATCGACGGCGTCTCGGGGAGCATGCCGGTCGGGATGCAGTCGAACAGCAGCGCCGACGGCTCGGGCGTGACCGACGGCAGGCGGCCCGCGACCGCGCGGGCGGTCTCGGCGGCGCGCTCGAGGGGAGAGTGCCACACGGCATCCAGCGGAACGCCGGACAGCCGGTCGGCCAGCAGCTCCGCCTGGCGGCGACCGCGCGGCGACAGCGGACCGTCTTCGAGCCCGTGCTCCGCGTCGAGATGCTCTCCGTGTCGCACGAGGTACAGGTAATGCGTCACGTCAATACTCGTCTCGCCTGGGGGTGGGGCTCTTCCACCCTACGTCAGGCCGACGCGGCCCGACCGGGTCTTGACAGCGCCGCGCGCCGCCGCCCCGACTACTGGATCGCGCGGGCGATCTCCGCCAGATGCGCCCGGCTCAGACGCGCTCCCACGCCCTGCACGAGCTCCTCCACATGACCGACGGCGAAGACGTTGACGATGGGTGCGACGACGGCGCGCTGCGCGAGCAGCCACGCGATCGCGACCGCGGAGGGCGGGATCGCCAGCTCGGCGCCGATCCGATCCAGCGCGCGGAGGGTGCGGGACCCCCGCCTGTTCATCGACGCCGCCAGCTGGATGCCGCGCACGGAGTACGCGACGTTGGCGCGGTCGCGGTGCACTCCGGCGAGGTAGCCGTGCTCGAGCGCCTGCGACGGCGTGACCGCGATGCCCTGCGCCCCCGCGACCAGGCGCAGATCGCCGTCGAACTCGCTCTGGCGGAGGATGTTGTAGGGCACGTCGAGCACCGTGAACCGCGGGTATCCCGCCGAGGCGAGGATGCGGGCCTCGACGAGCTGCGCCGCCGAGTGACCGAACGCGCCGACGGCGCGCACCTTCCCCGACTCGATGAGCCACTCGACGGTCGCCAGGGTGTCCTCGAGCGTCGTCGCGTCGTCGGAGGTCGCGTCGAGGTACAGCAGGTCGATCCGGTCCGTCTGCAGCCGCGTGAGGGAGGCCTCCACGGCGCGGATCAGGTTGACCGGTCCGAGGCCGGGGTTGTCGGGGTTGGATCCGATCCGCACGGCCAGCACCATGTCGTCACGGATGCCGCGGCGGCCCAGCCACTGGCCGACGATGTGCTCGCTGCGCCCGGCGGCGTACCCGTCGGAGGTGTGCACGGCGTTGCCGCCCCACTCGCGGTACGCGTCGAGGATGCCGTGGGCGGCGGAGAGGTCGACGTGCCAGCCGAACTCGGCCGCGCCGAGCATGATGGGGAAGACGTCGAGCCCGGACTCGCCGAGCCCGGTGCGGATGACGGATCCCACGGGAGCCCCCTGGACGGGAATGGGCGCGGAGGGGTGCGGCGCCGCGACGACGCGCGACCCGGCCGCCGTGGCGCCGATGCCGAAGTAACCCATCCGTTCACCCCCTCACGCTGCCGCCGCTGCGGCCCCGTGTGTCTCGATACCCACCCCCCGATGTGTAGTTCCGAGGGTAGGCCAGCCCCGCACCGGCGCCGCGCATCGCGCCGAACGAACGGTAAACATTCCATAACGCTTCCGTCACGACGCCGTCGCGGGGCACCGGATGTCCGCCATTCGGTGGACATCCGGTGAACGAACGGATGCCCGCCCCTCCGAGACGGGAGGAAGCGGGCATCCGTGTCCTTGGGCGGCGCGGCGACCCTACGGGGTGCCGCGCCGCGTGCGCTCAGCCTTCGGCGGGAGCCTCCGGGCCCTCGCTGGCGGCCGCACGGCCTTCCTGGTCGGCGGCCTCTTCGAGCACGGGCTCGAGCGACAGCTTGCCACGGTCGTCGATCTTCGTGATCTTGACGAGCAGCTTCTGGCCGACGCCGAGCACGTCCTCGACGTTCTCGACACGCTTGCCACCGGCGAGCTTGCGCACCTCGCTGATGTGCAGCAGGCCGTCCTTGCCGGGAAGCAGCGAGATGAACGCGCCGAACGCCGCCAGCTTGACGACCGTTCCGAGGAACTGCTCGCCGACCTCGGGGTTGGTCGGGTTCGCGATCGCGTTCACCTGGGCGCGGGCGGCCTCGGCCGAGGGGCCGTCGGTCGCGCCGATGTAGACGGTGCCGTCCTCCTCGATGGAGATCTGCGCCCCCGTCTCGTCCTGGATCGCGTTGATCGTCTTGCCCTTCGGGCCGATCAGCTCGCCGATCTTGTCGACCGGGATCTGCACGCTGATGACGCGCGGCGCCGTCGGAGCCATCTCGTCCGGGCCGTCGATCGCGGCGTTCAGGACGTTCAGGATCGTCATGCGCGCGTCCTTCGCCTGCGTCAGCGCGGCGGTCAGCACCGACGACGGGATGCCGTCGAGCTTCGTGTCGAGCTGGATCGCCGTGACGAACTCGCTGGTACCGGCGACCTTGAAGTCCATGTCGCCGAGCGCGTCCTCCGCGCCCAGGATGTCGGTCAGCGCGGCGTAGCGCGTCTGGCCGTCGACCTGGTCGGAGACCAGACCCATCGCGATGCCGGCGACGGGGGCGCGCAGCGGCACACCCGCGTTCAGCAGCGACAGGGTCGAGGCGCAGACGGAGCCCATCGACGTCGAGCCGTTGGAGCCGAGGGCCTCGGACACCTGACGGATCGCGTAGGGGAACTCCTCGCGGCTGGGCAGCACCGGAACGAGCGCGCGCTCGGCCAGGAAGCCGTGCCCGATCTCGCGACGCTTCGGCGACCCGACGCGGCCGGTCTCACCGGTCGAGTAGGGCGGGAAGTTGTAGTGGTGCATGTAGCGCTTGCTCGTGGTCGGCGACAGCGAGTCGATCTGCTGCTCCATCTTGAGCATGTTCAGCGTCGTGACGCCCAGGATCTGGGTCTCACCGCGCTGGAAGATCGCGGAGCCGTGCACGCGCGGGATGACCTGGACCTCGGCATCCAGCGGACGGATGTCCGCCAGGCCGCGGCCGTCGATGCGGACGCCCTCGGTGAGGATGCGGCCGCGGACGATCAGCTTGGTGACCGACTTGTAGGCGGCGCCGAACTCGGCCAGCGCGCTGTCGGGCAGCTCGCCCGCCTCGACGGCGGCGACCAGCTGAGCCTTGACGTCGTCCTTGACGGCGTCGTCGGCGTTCTGGCGCTCGATCTTGTCGGCGATCTGGTACACCGGCACCAGACGGTCGTAGGCGCGACCGGCGACGAAGTCGTAGGTCTCCGTCGCGTACGGCGGGAAGACCGGGTACGGCTGGATCTCCTTGGCCGCGGTGTTCGCGACGACGTTCTGCGCGGCGACGAGCGCGGTGATGAAGGGCTTGGCGGCCTCCAGACCCTGCGCGACGATCTCCTCGCTGGGCTTGGTGGCGCCGGCCTTGATGAGGTTCCAGCTGTTCTCGGTGGCCTCGGCCTCGACCATCATGATCGCGACGTCGCCGTCCTCCAGGACGCGACCGGCGACGATGAGGTCGAACACGGCCTCCTCGACCTGGGCGGCCGTCGGGAACGCGACCCACTGGTCGGCGTGCTCGCCGTGACCCGGGATGAGCGCGAGGCGCACACCGGCGATGGGGCCAGAGAACGGCAGACCGGAGATCTGCGTCGACAGGGATGCTGCGTTGATCGCGAGCGCGTCGTAGTACTCGCCCGGGGCGATGCTCAGCACGGTCACGACGATCTGGACCTCGTTGCGCAGGCCGTCGACGAACGACGGGCGCAGCGGACGGTCGATGAGGCGGCAGACGAGGATCGCCTCGGTGGAGGGGCGGCCCTCGCGACGGAAGAACGAGCCGGGGATCTTGCCGGCGGCGTAGGAGCGCTCCTCGACGTCGACGGTCAGCGGGAAGAAGTCGAAGCCCTCACGCGGGTGCTTGCCCGCGCTCGTGGCCGACAGCAGCATGGTCTCTTCGTCGAGGTACGCGGCGACGGCACCCTGTGCCTGCTGCGCGAGTCGTCCGGTCTCGAACCGGATCGTGCGGGTGCCGAAACGGCCGTTGTCGAGAACGGCTTCGGCGGCGGTGATTTCTGGACCTTCCAAGAGGTCTCTCCTTCTTTGTTTAGACTCGCGCGCGCGTTTCGCGCACGAGATCGTGCGAAGGAGCAGGAACGGGCAGATCCAGACGCGCGGCGGCACCGCGTGAGGCGCCGCCGGGACGGTCAGCGCTGGCCACCAGTAGAAAGCCACCGTTCGCATCGGATCGCGTCGAACGGGAACCCACCACAGGGGACCAGCTTCCTGCCGGCCTGCTCCGGATGCCGCAGAAGATCCACGGCAACCTGCCCAAGCCTATCAGTCGCGCCCTCGCCTGCGTATGGTTGGGGGCATGAGCACCGATGACACCACGGCATCCGAGGAGATGAAGCGCAAGTTCAGGGAGGCGCTCGACAAGAAGAACGCGCAGAGCCGCACCGGCGAGGCGCACCTGGACGGCGACTCGGCCGTGCACGGCACGCACGGCGCGGTCACCAAGCGGGAGTTCCGCCGCAAGAGCGGCTGACGCGCCGACGCGCCCCGCGGTCATCGCGGGTCAGCGCTGCGGCGTGCGCGCACGGTCGGACGACCCGCCGGCGGGAAGATCGACGTAGTCGGTGTGCTTCGCCGTCACGGCGTCGCCGGCCGTGCGCCCGCGCAGCCGCCGCCACGCCCACGGCAGCGCGTCGCGGGTGAGCCACGTGCCGCTGACCGGGCGGTCGTCGTCGGCGTGCAGGGCGGCGTCGAGCGCACCGAGCGCCTCCACGTCGGGCAGCCCGAGCACCTCGGCGGCGCGGTACGCCACGAACCGATGCCCGCGCGAGCTCAGGTGCACCTTGTCGTGCGCCCACTTCTCGCGCTCGCCGATGTCGGGATCGCTCTCGAGGTCCAGCAGGAAGGCCCCGTGCCGGGCGGCGATCTCGCGCAGCCGCACCGCGAAGCGGGCGAACCGGCGGGAGAACAGCCGTGAGGCGCGGCGGTCGGGCAGGAACGGCGTGACCAGCAGCACATCGCTGCCCGCCGCGCGCAGGCGGCCGACCGCGTCGTCGACCCGGGCGGCCACGGTGTCGGCGTCGACGTGGTGCGACACGAGGTCGTTCGCGCCGATGAGCACGGTCGCGAGCTCGGGGCGCATCGCGAGCGCGCGCGGGAGCTGCTCGTCCAGGAGGTCGCCGACACGGCGGCTGCGCACGGCGAGGTTCGCGTAGCGCACCGGTGTCGGCGAGCGCTGGGCCAGGAGGGTCGCCAGCCGGTCCGCCCAGCCGCGGTACTCCCCCTCCGGCATCCGCGACGTGTCGCACAGCCCCTCCGTCAACGAGTCGCCGAGGGCGATGATGCGCGACCATCCGCGCGGCGGCGGCGCCGGACGCTCCGCCGCGGGGGCCGAGGTCGACCCGACGCGTGTGCCGCGCTCCGCGCCGTGCAGCCGCCGCGCTTCGAGGTAGTACTGCTCCAGCGTGTCGACGAGGGCAGGCCAGGTCCGCCCCTCGACGCCGGCCCGCGCCGCCGCTCCGAAGGCCTGACGCTTGGTCGCGTCGCCGACCAGGTCGCGCACGCGATCGCGGAGGTCGTCGAGGTCGCCCGGCCGGTAGAGCCAGCCGTCGACGCTGGAGCGCACGAGGTCGACGGGGCCGCCGCGACCGGTCGCGACCACGGGTACGCCGCTGGCGTGGGCCTCCTGGATGGTCTGCCCGAACGTCTCGCTCTCCCCCGGATGCACGAAGACATCGAAGCCGGCCATCGCCTGGGCGAGCTCGGCGCCGGCGAGGTGGCCGAGGAACACGGCGCGCGGCAGCGCGCGCTCCAGTCGCGCGCGGGCGGGGCCGTCGCCCACGATCACCAGGCGGACGCCGGGTATGTCGGCGAGAACCGCCAGGTCTTCGACCTGCTTCTCGGGGGCGAGACGCCCGACGTAGCCGACGATCACCTCGCCCGGCGCGATCCAGGAACGCCACGCCTCACTGCGGTGCTCGGGGCGGAAGCGCTGGGTGTCGACGCCCCGGCCCCACAGCCGCGTGCGATCGACGCCCAGTTCGTCGAGCTGTCGCAGCGCCGACGACGAGGGCGCGAGCGTCAGCGTGGCCCGGCCGTGCAGACGGGCCACGTGCGCGGCGGTCAGGGCGGTCGCCCGCGGGACGCCGTACTTGCGGGCGTAGGCGATGACATCGGTCTGGTAGACCGCGACGGTCGGCAGCTCCAGCGCCTCCGCCGCCGCGACGGCGCGCCAGCCGAGCACGAACGGCGAGGCGAGGTGCACGACGTCGGGCGCGTAGTCGCGCAGGATGCCGGCGAGCGTCCCGGTGCGCCCCAGCGCGATGCGCACCTGGCGGTAGGCGGGCAGCGGCACGGAGGGCAGCAGGGTGGTCGTCGCATCCGAGCGCGCACCCGGCGCTCCCGGCGCGATGACGAGGGCGTCGTGGCCGCGTGCGGTGAGATGACGCACGGACTGCAGGACGGATCCGGTGACGCCGTTCATGTGAGGCAGGAACGACTCGGCGACGAACGCGACTCTCATGGGTCCAGGGTCGCGGGTGCGCGGCCCCGGGGGCGTGCTGACGGGCCCCGGGAACGCAGTGTTCCCCGAACGCTCCGCGGACGGTCACCGCACGGTCATCCCCGCCGCGCGCGTTCGCCGCGCGTTCATGGGCCCGTGCTACTCCGGGACGGTGACGGACGCATGGCTCCAGGCTCTCGCGCACAGCCCGTGGGCGCTGCCGGCGATGGCGGGGCTGGTGCTGGGCGATGCGCTGCTCGTCGTGATCCCCGGCGAGGCGGCGGTGACGACCTTCGGCGCGCTGGCGGTGGCCGAGGGCGCGCCGCCGCTGATCGCGGTGATCGCCGTCGCCGCGCTGGCCGCCCTGCTCGGCGACCTCGGCTGCTACGCCCTCGGACGAACGGTCGGCCTCGATCGCTGGCGATGGATGCGGGGGCCGCGCGTGACCGCCGCGTTCGGCTGGGCCCGCGACGCCCTCGCGCGGCGCGGGGCGACGCTGATGTTCACGGCCCGCTTCATCCCGTTCGCCCGCCTGGCGGTCAATCTCGCGGCGGGCGCCTCCCGCATGCCGGTGCCGCGGTACCTGCTGCTGGCCGCTCCCGCGGCGACGGCGTGGGCGCTCTATCAGGCGCTGCTGGGAGCCGCCGTCGCCGCGATCGTGCCCGGCGGCACGGTCGTCGCCGTCGCGGTCTCGATCGCCCTCGCGCTCGCCCTCGGCGCGGCCGCCGACGCCGTGGCGGGCCGCGCGCGGCGACGCCGCGCCCCGGAGGCCTGAGGACAGGCACGCCCGGACGCGGCGACGTGACCGCGCCGTCAGTGCGCGGCCGCCCGGCGGCGGGCGCGCTCCTCCTTCGCGGCGGCCTCATCGAGGGCGGCCTGCTCGAGTCCCTGCGTGCCGACGGCGCCGGTCGCGGTGGACATGCCGTCGTGGCCGTCACCGGTGAGGGTGGACTCGTCGAACGGCGCCCGACCGGCGAGCACCTCGCGGACGCGGTCGCGGTCGATCTGCTTCGTCCAGGTGCCGATGAGCAGCGTCGCGACGGCGTTGCCGGTGAAGTTCGTGACGGCGCGCCCCTCGGACATGAACCGGTCGATGCCCACGATCACGCCCACCCCGTTGACGAGGTCGGGGCGGAAGGCCTGGAGCCCGCCGGCGAGCGTCGCCAGACCCGCCCCCGTGACCCCGGCGGCGCCCTTGGAGGCGATGATCATGAACACGAGCAGGCCGATCTGCTCGGACCACGACATCGGCGTTCCCATGCCCGCGGCGATGAACAGCGACGCCATCGTCAGGTAGATGGCCGTGCCGTCCAGGTTGAAGGAGTAGCCGGTCGGGACGGTGATGCCGACGACGGGCTTCGAGACGCCGAGGTGCTCCATCTTGGCGATCAGCCGGGGAAGGGCGGACTCGCTCGAGGAGGTGCCGACGATCAGCAGATACTCGCGACCGAGGTACTTCATCAGTCGCAGGATGTTCACGCGGGTGACGGCGTACAGGAGCACCCCGAGGATGCCGAAGACGAACACGGCGCACGTGATGTAGAACGCGATCATGAGGATGCCGAGGCTGACGATGGCGGCGAAGCCGGTCTTGCCGACCACGGCGGCGATCGCGCCGAACGCGCCGATCGGGGCGAGCCAGAGGATCATCCCGAGGATGCGGAACACGAGCACCTGCAGCTGCTTGACGGCGTACATGATCGGCTCGCCCTTGCTGCCGAGTCCCTGCAGGGCGAAACCGACCAGCAGCGCGATGAAGAGCACCTGCAGCACGCTCTCGCCGGTGAAGGCCGAGAAGAACGTCGTGGGGATGATCCCCATGAGGAACTGGGTGGTCGAGGTGGCCTCGATGCTGGATGCGTCGTAGGTCGAGCTCGACATGTCCAGTCCCGTGCCCGGGTGGATGATGTTGCCCACGACGAGGCCGATGAACAGCGCGAACGTCGTCATCACCATGAAGTAGCCCAGGGCCAGCCCGCCGATCTTGCCGACCGTGGCGGCCTTGGCGATGGAACCGACGCCGACCACGATGGTGCAGAAGATGATCGGCGCGATCATCATCTTGATGAGGTTGACGAACGCCTTGCCGATCGGCTCGAGCCCCTTCGCGAACTCGGGCCAGACGAGGCCGACGACGGCGCCCAGCACGACGGCGATGATCACCGACACGTAGAGCCAGGTGTGTTTGTCCCAGGACGTCTTGCCGCGGCGCCAGTTGTAGCCGGGGAGTCTGAAAGATGTCGTCGAGAGGGCCATGTCCGCCTCCAGGTGTGAACGGGTCGTTGTTCGCGGACCGCCGACGTTGGCGGCCACGTGCCCAGAGTGCGCCCGCCGGGACCACGTGGTTCACTTGTGGTCGTATTGGTCCCGCCCCCGGGCGGCGACGCACGCCACCGCCGTTCACCGTCGAGAGGGGCGCCATGGCCCGCAGCATCGGACGCAGCGCCGCGTCCCGGCTGTTCCTGTGGCTCGCCGGTGCGGCGCTCGTGCTGGCGCTGGGGACGGCGGGGCTGCTCGTGCTGGAGGCCCAGCGGGCGGCCCGCGCCGAGGCGGAGCGAGCGACCCAGGCCGTCGCCGCGACACTCGCGGGCCTTCCCGAGGTCCGGTCCGCTCTCGCGGCGGGCGACGGCGAGGCGGCCACGCGCACGCTCCAGCCGATCGCGCGCGAGGTGATGTCGAGCGCGGGCGTCGATTTCGTCACCGTGATGGACACGGCCGGCATCCGCATCACGCACCGCGACCCGGCCCAGATCGGCCAGCACTACATCGGCACGATCCCGCCTTCGCCGCAGACGATCACCGAGGAGTTCACCGGAACCCTGGGTCCGTCGCTGCGCACGATCGTGCCGGTGGAGGCGGACGGGCGCCTCGTGGGCTGGGTGTCGGTCGGCGTGACGGTGCGCACCGTCACCGCGCAGGTCGTGCCGCGGCTGCTGGTGGTCGCGGCGGTCGGGCTCGCCCTCGTCGGGGCGGGACTGGCGGGGGCGGTGCTCGCACGCCGAGCGACCCGGAGCGTCGCCGGCGACCTCCCCGCCGGAGCGATCCGCGACACCCTCGCCTCGGCCGAGTCGATGCGCACGCTCGGCGAGGCGCTGCGGGCGCAGACGCACGAGCACGGCAATCGGATGCACGCCGCCGTCGCCCTGATCGAGCTCGGCCGGAGCGCCGACGCCATCGGCATCCTGACCGACTCTGCACGCCAGAGCCAGGCGCTGGTCGACCAGGTCGCCGCGCGGACGGACGGCGACCCGACGGTGGGGGCGCTGCTGCTCGGCAAGGCGTCCCAGGCGATGGAGCGGGGAATCGAGTGGAGCGCGGACATCGCCGCCGACGCGCCCCGTTCGCTGCTCCGGCCGATCGACGCGGTCGCCCTCGTCGGCAACCTGATCGACAACGCCCTGGATGCCGCGGCCGCGGGCCCGGAGCCGCGCTGGGTGCGCGTGCACATGTCGCGCACCGCTGAGGACGAGCTGCTGCTCAGCGTCGCCGACTCGGGCGAGGGACCCGACGAGCACACCCGCGCGCGGATGTTCGAGCGGGGCTTCTCGACCAAGCCCGCCGGCGCGGACGGCCGGGGGGTGGGTCTGGCCCTGGTGCGCGCGGTCGTCGACGAGGTCGGCGGGACGATCTCGCTGGGGCTGTCGCCGACGACGTTCCGCGTGGTGCTGCCGACGGGACTGTCATGATCGGGGTGCTGCTGGTCGACGACGAGGCCCTGACCCTCGAGCTGCATCGCACCTACGTCAGCCGCGTGCCGGGCTTCGAGGTCGTCGCCGAATGCGCCGGCGCGCGCGCCGCCGTCGCGGCGGTGCTCGAGGCGCCCGAGCGGTCGCGGATCGATCTCGTCCTGCTCGACATGACGATGCCCGACGGCACGGGGCTGGACGTCCTGCGCCATATCCGGGCGCGCGCCGCGGACGTCGATGTGATCGCGATCACCTCGGTGCGCGACGCCGACGTGGTGCGTCAGGCGATCGCGCTCGGTGCGGTGCAGTACCTCGTGAAGCCCTTCACGTTCGCCGCCTTCCACGATCGACTGGATCAGTACCGCGTGTATCGCGCGCGAGCCCGTGCCGCGACCGGAGCGGCGACGCAGTCGGAGATCGACGCGATGCTGGGCGCTCTGCGCCCGACGGGTCCCGTCGTGCTGCCGAAGGGCCTGTCTCCGGCATCCCTCGATCGCGTGTCGGACGCGGTGCGCGACCGCGGCCCCCTCTCGGCGACGGAGGCCGCCGATGCGCTGGGGATGTCGCGCGTGGCGGCGCGCCGCTACCTCGAACACCTCGCCGACGCGGGACGGGTCGAGCGTTCGCCGCGGTACGGCACGCGCGGGCGCCCCGAGACGGAGTACCGCTGGCGCTGATCAGCGCCCGGATGCCGCGGCACCCGCGTCGTCCCACCCGATCCCGCTCGATCCGGCGGCGTACTCCTCGAGCGGCACGTCGCCGCGCCGCCAGGCGTCGCGGACGGGCTGGATGATCCGCCAGCACTCCTCGGCGACGTCGCCGCGCACCGAGAGCATCGCGTCCGCGTCGAGGATCGCGGCCAGCACCTCGGTGTAGGCCTGGTGCGAGCCCAGGCCGAGATCGGCTTCGAGGCGGGCCCGGTGCAGCGCGAACGGCCCGTCGCCGCCGTTGACGGAGATGTCCATCGTGACCCGGTCGGGGCCGAGGGAGAAGCGGATGACGCTGCCGGCGGCGTCGCCGGTGAAGCCCGCGGGCAGGTGGCGGACCGGCCGGAGCACCACGTCGATCTCCGCACGCTTGGCATCCAGGGCCTTCCCCGACCGCAGCGTGAAGGGCACGCCCGCCCACCGCGCGTTGCGCACCTCCACGGTGACCTGTGCCAGCGTCTCGGTCTCGCGTGCGGGGTCGACGCCCGACTCGTCGACGTAGGAGGGCATCTGCTCGCCGCCGGCGGTGCCGGCCGTGTAGCGGGCTCGGTGGGAGAAGCGCACCGCGTTGTCCTCCCAGACGTGCGTGGCGCGCAGGACCGCGGCGGTCGCGTCGCGGACGTCGGTCGCGTTCAGCGCCGCGGGCGGCTCCATCGCGACGACCGCCATGACCTGCAGGAGATGGCTCTGGATCATGTCGACGAGGGCGCCCGCGCGATCGTAGAAGCCCGCGCGCCCCTCGAGGCCCAGGGTCTCGTCGAATCGGATCTCGACCCGTTCGACGTGCTCGGCCGTCCACACGGGCTCGAGCAGGCGGTTGGCGAAGCGGACGCCGAGCACGTTCAGCACCGTGGATCGGCCGAGGAAGTGGTCCACGCGGAAGATCTGCTCCTCCGGCAGCAGCGTCCGCAGCACCTCGTTCAGCGCGCGGGCGCTCGCCTCGTCCTCGCCGAACGGCTTCTCGAGCGCCAGCACGGTCCCCGCCGGCAGGTCGCCCGGCGACAGCGCGGCGCACGCGGCCGCCGCGGCCGCCGGCGGCACGGCGAAGTAGAGCACGAGCCGGCCGTCGGGGGCGTCGCGCACGACGCGGCGCAACCCCGCGGCGGTGGTCGCGTCGACGGCGAGGTAGGGCGTGGAGGCCACCGCGGCGAACGCCTCCTCGGCATCCGCTTCGCGAAACGCGGTGCGCACGCGACGCCGCCACTGCGCATCGCTGAGCGCCGTGCGTCCCACCCCCAGCAGATGGATGCGGCGATCGGGCTGACTCTTCAGCAGGTCGGCGACCGCGGGCAGCAGCAGCCGCTCGGTCAGATCGCCGCTCGCTCCGATGATGGCCAGTGTCGACACGTCGCCCATGAGCACACCCTACGTGGCCCCCTCCGCCCCGGGGAGACGGCAGAATCGTTGCGTGGCAGATGCACCTGCAGGATCGGACTCCTCGCCCGCGCCCATCGAGGACTACGCGCTGCTGAGCAGCAGCCGCACGGCGGCGCTGGTGTCGGGATCGGGGTCGATCGACTGGCTCTGCCTGCCGCGCTTCGACTCGGCGTCGGTGTTCGCCGCGCTTCTCGGCGACGAGCACCACGGGCAGTGGATGCTGCGCCCGACCGATCCGCAGGCACAGCACACGCGGCGCTACGACGGCGAGACGTTCACGCTCGTCACGCGCTGGGAGAGCGCCGACGGTGTCGCCGAGGTGCACGACTGCCTCCCGGTCGATCCGCACCACCTCGACACCGCGAGCCGCACCGACCTCGTCCGGCGCGTGGTCGGCCTCTCCGGCAGCGTGGAGTTCGAGCAGCGCGTGCGGCTGCGGTTCGACTACGCGCGGGCCCTGCCCTGGGTGCGCCAGACCGGCACCGCCGAGGCGCCCGAGCTGACCGCCATCGCCGGCCCGGATGCGGTGGTCCTGCGCGGCGCCGCCCTCACGGCCACCGACCATCTGCACCGCGGTGCGTTCCGCGTCTCGTCGGGTGAGCGGCGCGACCTGACCCTCACCTGGCACGCTTCGCACCGTCCGGCGCCCGAGCCGCTCGACGTCGACGCGGCTCTCGCCCGCACCCGCGACTGGTGGAGCACGTGGGCGCAGCGCATCGACGTGCACGGCCCGCACCGCGAGGCCGTGGTGCGCTCGCTGCTGACCCTGCGCGCGCTGACGCACCGCGACACCGGCGGGATCATCGCCGCACCGACCACGTCCCTCCCCGAGCAGTTCGGCGGCGGCCGCAACTGGGACTACCGGTTCGTGTGGCTGCGCGACGCGTCCCTGACGATCGAGGTGCTGCTCGGACAGGGCTTCGCGCACGTCGTGGAGCACTGGCAGCGGTGGCTGCTGCGGGCCATCGCGGGAGATCCCGCCGACCTGCAGATCGTCTACGGCATCGCGGGCGAGCGCGACCTCGCCGAGCGCGAGCTGGAGAGCCTCCCCGGCTACCGGGGCGCCGCCCCCGTGCGCATCGGCAACGGCGCGGCCGGGCAGTACCAGGCCGACGTCACGGGCGAGGTGATGACCTGCCTGTTCGCGGCGCGGCAGGCGGGCATCGAGCAGTCGGACATCTCGTGGCCGCTCGAGCGTGCCCTGCTGCGCCGGGCCGAGAAGCGCATCGACGAGCCGGACAACGGCATCTGGGAGATCCGCGGCGACCCGCAGCTGTTCACGCACTCGCGGGCGATGGTGTGGGCGGCGTTCGACCGCGGCGTCCGGTCGGTGCGCGAGTTCGGCCTCGACGGGCCGGACGAGCGGTGGGAGCGTCTGCGCGATCGCGTGCGCGCCGACATCGATCGGCGCGGCGTGTCGGCGCGCGGGCACTTCGTGCAGCACGCCGGCACCGATGCGGTCGACGCGTCGCTCCTGTTGCTGCCGGTGGTCGGTTTCTGCGCCGCCGACGACCCGCGGATGCTGGCGACCGTCGCCGAGATCGAGCGCACGCTGATGGTCGACGGCCTCGTGCTGCGCTATCGGACCGAGTCCGGCGTGGACGGCCTCGAGGGCACCGAGAACCCGTTCCTCGCCTGCTCCTTCTGGCTCGTCGAGCAGTACGCCGCGAGCGGCCGGCTCGACGACGCCCGCGCGCTCATGGACCGTGCCTGCTCGCGCGCCAACGACGTCGGCCTGCTGTCGGAGGAGTACGACGTGGCCGGCAGACGCCAGGCCGGCAACACCCCGCAGGCGCTGTCGCACCTGGCGCTGGTGCGCGCGGCATCCGCCCTCGCCCGCGCCGAGGCGGCGCACGGCGACGCCCCCGACCGCGCCGGAGCGTGATCGGGGGCGTCGACGTGCGGGCTCACTCGCCGGCGAGACCGCCGAGCAGGTGGCCGAACGAGCGTCCCTCGCCGAGGTAGTTCGCCGGGTCGAACGGGTCGCCGCTGCCGGCGGGCTGACGGCGTGCGACGGCCTCGGCCAGTTCGCGGGCGCCGCGCTCGACGCGCGAGCTCAGCGGTGCGACCTGATCGGCGGCGGCTCCCCAGTCGCTGGATGCCGCGAACACACCGGTCGAGACCGTCTCGGCGTGGAGGTACGCGAACAGCGGGCGGATGGCGTAGTCGATCGCGAGCGAATGCCGCGCCGTTCCCGCATTGGCCCCGATCAGCACCGGCATGCCGGTGAGGGCGTCGGGATCGAGCACGTCGATGAACGACTTGAACAGGCCCGAGTAGCTCGTCGAGAAGATCGGCGTGACCACGATGAGCGCGTCGGCCGAGACCACCGTGTTGATGGCCGACTCCAGCGCGGGCGGCGCGAAGCCGGTCAGCAGGTTGTTCGTGATGTCGTGCGCGAGATCGCGCAGCTCGATCGTGTCGACGGTGGCCTGGATGGGGGCGCCGTCGGGTCCCGACTGCTCCCCCAGCGCCGTCACGGTCGCGGCCGCGAGACGGTCGGCGAGCATGCGGGTGGACGACGGGTTGGACAGGCCGGCGGAGACGACGGCGATGCGCCGGGCGCTCATCGGGTCGCCCCCACACCGAACGCGGCGCCGGCCGGCGCGGGCGCGTCCTGATAGGGCGACGGGCCGCTGAGGTTGTCGCCGCGGTTGGCGCGCGGGGTGGCCTGGCGTGCCGGGCCGTCGCCGTACGCGGCGCGCACGAGCGAGGCGTGCGTGGGCGCGTCGGGCACGTTCTCCGGCCGGTCCTTCGCGAACTCCTTGCGCAGGACGGGCACGACGTCGCCGCCGAGGAAGTCGAGCTGCTCGAGCACGGTCTTCAGCGGGAGTCCGGCGTGGTCCATGAGGAACAGCTGGCGCTGGTAGTCGCCGAAGATGTCGCGCATGCCCGCGTAGCGGTCGATGACCTGCTGGGGCGAGCCGACCGTCAGCGGCGTCATCTCGGTGAAGTCCTCCATCGAGGGGCCGTGACCGTAGACCGGGGCGTTGTCGAAGTAGGGACGGAACTGGTTCACGGCATCCTGCGAGTTCTTCGCCATGAAGGCCTGTCCGCCGAGGCCGACGATCGCCGTCTCGGGGGCGCCGTGACCGTAGTGCTCCCAGCGCTGGCGGTACAGGCCGATGAGGCGCTGGTAGTGCTCGGCGGGCCAGAAGATGTTGTTCGCGAAGAAGCCGTCGCCGTAGTAGGCGGCCTGCTCGGCGATCTCGGGCGTGCGGATCGAGCCGTGCCAGACGAACGGCGCGACGCCGTCGAGCGGCCGCGGGGTCGCGGTGAAGCCCTGGAGGGACGTGCGGAACTTCCCCTCCCAGTCGACCACGTCCTCACGCCACAGCGTGTGCAGCAGCGCGTAGTTCTCGATCGACAGCGGCAGACCCTGACGGATGTCCTTGCCGAACCACGGGTAGACCGGGCCGGTGTTGCCACGGCCGAGCATGAGGTCCATGCGTCCGCCCGAGAGGTGCTGCAGCATGGCGTAGTCCTCGGCGATCTTCACCGGGTCGTTCGTCGTGATGAGCGTCGTCGAGGTCGAGACGATGAGCCGCTCGGTCTGGGCGGCGATGTAGGCCAGCGTGGTGGTCGGGGACGACGACCAGAACGGCGGGTTGTGGTGCTCGCCGAGGGCGAAGACGTCCAGGCCCACCTCTTCGGCGTGCTTCGCGATCTCGACGGTCGCGCGGATGCGCTCGGCCTCGCTGGGCGTGTGGCCCGTGGTCGGGTCCTGCGTGATGTCGCTGACGGTGAAGATGCCGAACTGCATCTGCGGGCTCTTCTCGTTCACGGTGTCCTTCGCCTTCCGGATGCCTCGGCATCCAATACATGCAAATGAATGTATCTGGTGCAACGCGGTGCTGTCCAGGTTATTCCCGCCCCGTCCTGCTCCCCCGGTAGGGTGACCAGACGATGACCGACCCTGTCCCCTCGCCCGCCTCCCCGGCACCGCGCCCGGCGAAACGACGGGTGCCACTGTGGGACAACGCGCGCTTCGCCTGCATCGTGCTGGTCGTCCTGGGCCACGCCATCCAACGCCTCACGTACGACAGCGACGCCGCGCTGGCGCTCTACCTCGTCGTCTACGCGTTCCACATGCCCGCCTTCGCCCTGATCTCCGGCTACTTCTCGACGTCGGACGGGCCGTCGCGGCGGCAGATGGCCCGGGTGCTGACGGACATCGTCGCCCCCTACGTGGTGTTCGAAAGCCTGTGGACGCTGACGAAGTGGCTCGTCGAGGGCGAGGCGAACCCCAACCTCACCCAGCCGTCCTGGACGCTGTGGTTCCTGCTCGCGCTCGCCATCTTCCGGCTCGTGCTGCCCTACCTCGCGCTCCTGCGGTGGCCGCTCGCGTGGACCGTCGCCGTCTCCCTCGCCGTCGGCTACTGGCCCAACGTCGACTCGACCCTGTCGCTGTCGCGCACGCTGGGCCTGCTCCCGTTCTTCACCCTCGGGTGGTGGGTGTCGCACCACCGGATCGTGCAACGGCTCGACCTGCTCCGCCGTCGCCGCAGGGGTCCGCGGATCGCGGCCGTCGCCCTGTTCGCCGCGGCCGGCGCCGTGGCGTGGCTGTTCGCCGACACCTGGCGCGCGGTCGACCTGCGCCAGTGGCTGTTCTACGACCAGGACTACGCCGCGCTCGGCGGCCCCTGGTGGTCGGCCGCGGTGCGCCTGGCGCTGATGGCGATCGCGCTCGTCCTCAGTGTCGCGTTCTTCGCCCTCGTCCCCCGCGGCGCGTACGGGTGGACGGCGTTCGGGCGCTACACGATGTACGTGTACCTGCTCCACTCGTTCGTGCTGTACCCGTTCCGCGAGACCGGCCTGCTGCGCAGCGCCGAGCCGACGTGGCTCTGGCTGCCGACGCTGGTCGTCCTGTCGGTCGTCATCGCGCTCGGCCTCGCGACGCGGCCCGTGCGCACGGTCTTCCGGCCGCTCGTCGAGCCCCGCCCCCGCTGGCTGTTCGCCGACCCGACGCTGGCCGGGCGCGAAGGCCATCGCTCCGACCCCACCGGCTCGCGCCGACCCCGTCAGGACCCGCGGCCGCGACCGCACCGCGAGCCCGAGCGGTAACCGGGCGCAACACAGCGCGCGCAGGTGTCGGCATCCGCCTACCCTCGCCTTCATGAGCGACCTGAACCTGCCCGTGCTCGATTTCGCCCTCCTCGAAGCCGGCCCCGAACAGGCCGCCCTCTTCCGCGAGCAGTTGCGGGCGGCGACCCACGACGTCGGGTTCTTCTACCTCACCGGCACGGGCGTCGACGGCGAGCTGGAAGCACGGCTGCACCGCGCCGCGCGGGACTTCTTCGCCCTCCCGGATGCCGACAAGCTCGCGATCGAGAACGTCACCAGTGCACACTTCCGCGGCTACACGCGCATCGGCGGCGAGCGCACGCAGGGCAAGGTCGACTGGCGCGAGCAGATCGACATCGGCCCCGAGCGCGATGTCGTCGACGACCCGGACGCCCCGGCGTTCGCACGGCTCATCGGGCCGAACCTGTGGCCCGCGGCGCAGCCCGAGCTGCGCGAGGTCGCGTCGGCCTGGCAGGAGCATCTGACGGGCGTCGCCCGGCGGCTGCTGCGCGCGTGGGCTCTGGCCCTCGGCGCGCCCGAGGACTACTTCGACGACCACTTCGGCGAACCGTCGACACTGCTCAAGATCGTCCGCTACCCCGGCTCGAGCGCGCCCGAGCCGGCCCAGGGCGTCGGCGCCCACAAGGACTCGGGTGTCCTCACGCTGCTGTGGGTCGAGCCCGGCAAGGGCGGCCTGCAGGTCGAGCGCGACGGCGAATGGGTGGATGCGCCCCCGGTGCCGGGGGCGTTCGTGGTCAACATCGGCGAGATGCTCGAGTACGCGACCGGCGGCTACCTCATCGCGACGAACCACCGCGTCGTATCGCCGCGCGCGCCCGAGGATCGCATCTCGGTGCCGTTCTTCTTCAACCCGGCCCTCGACGCCCGGCTCCCGCTCATCGAGCTGCCCCCCGAGCTCGCCGCACAGGCGCGCGGCGTCACGCAGGACCCCACGAACCCCATCCACGCCCTCTACGGCGAGAACGCGCTGAAGTCCCGGCTGCGGGCACACCCCGACGTGGCCGAGCGCTGGCACGCCGACCTGCTGGCCGCTCGCGCCTAGGAGAGCTGCTTGCCGATGATGATCCGATCCACACCGCCGTACATCTTGCGGCGTGCCAGGTCGACGTAGCCGGCCTTCAGGAAGTTGCGACGACTCGGCTCGTTGTCAGGCGACACCGTCGCCAACGCGACGGGAACGTGGTCACGGACGAGTTCCTCCTCGACAGAGCTCAGGAGTGCCCGCTGCAGTCCACGGCCGCGGTACGACGGTGCGACCGCAACCGACTCGATGTGCGCAGCCGCCAAGACGGTCGCATCGTCGTATCCGAGACCGCGTGCCAGGTTGTCCTCGGCGTCCCGAGGAAACCGCACGATCATCGCGGCGACGACGAGATCGCCGTCGCCGGCGACCACCGTGAACCCGTCCGGGCCGCCAAGGTGACGCGCGACGACGTCGAGCGGATCCACGATGAAACGACCCTCGGGTTCGGTCCTCGAGGCCTCCTCGAGCAGCCGATGGATCGTCGGAGCCTCGTCAGGATGCGGCCTACGCAGCTGAACCACGTCGAGCACCCTTCCGCCGGCCCGCGGCCGAGTGCAGGAGTTCGCCGTACTCCGCACCCAACGCCGCTTCCAGTTCGGTCGATGACGCGTACTCGTCCCACCGACCCTGCGCCCGTACGTGGTCGCGCCAGATGTCGTACAGGGTGATGAGGTTCCGGTAGCTGTAGCGATCGGGAATCAGCTCGATGCGCTGGATGTCGGGATTGTGCATCGCGACGAAGAAACGGTATCCGAACAGATCATCCAGGAGCGCGATATCCACGACCCGGCGAGCGTGCAAGAGGTAGCAGGTTTCGAAGAACGTGAGGTACACCATCGCGTCGTACTGATCGCGGTCCGCGAGCCGCTTCTCCCTGACCAGCCGTCCGTACACCCTCCCGATGGAGGCGTTGTCGTTGAAGCTGTTGTTGAGGTTCATGATGAACTCACCGATCGCAACGTCCTTCTCGGCCTTGATCTGAAACCAGATGGCCACCGCGGCGAAGACGGTGGCTGCGGCGGCGAGCGCCTGCTGCAAGACCGAGTCGGGCATCGCGACGAACAGGATGATCGAGGCCGATGCCGCGACGACGAACAGAATCCCGATGATCTTGGTGCGCCTGCGGGTGTGCACGGTACGACCCCCTCTCGATGTGGCATCAGCATACGAGGAGCGGATCGGGCCGGGAAATGACGAGAGCCTCCCCACACCGTGGGGAGGCTCTCCAAGAATGTTTTGCGCGATTGAACGCGGGGGCGCGAAGCCTTAGCGGCGCAGACCGAGACGCTCGATGAGCGAGCGGTAACGGTTGATGTCGATGTCCTGCAGGTAACCCAGCAGGCGACGACGCTGACCGACGAGCAGGAACAGCCCACGACGCGAGTGGTGGTCGTGCTTGTGCTCCTTGAGGTGCTCGGTGAGGTCCTTGATGCGCTGCGTCAGCATCGCGACCTGCACCTCGGGGGATCCGGTGTCACCGGGGTGCGTCGCGTACTCTTCGATGATCGCCTTCTTGACGTCTGCTTCCAGTGCCATAGGTGATCCCCTTCCTCTTCGTTGCGCGGCGCCCGACGCCTGATGCGTGGGCTCTCTTTCTCCGCGGCCGATCGAACGGCAACCTCAGGAGTCTACCAGCGCCGACGCCGTCGCGGAAACTCGTAGGCTCGGTCACGTGCAGTTCTCCGTCCACGTCAAGCCCGGCAGCCGCAAGGGCCCCCTCGTCGAGCAGGATGCCGAGGGCCTCACGGTCTTCGTGCGCGAGCGCGCCGTGGACGGCGCGGCCAACGACGGCGTCGTGCGGGCCCTCGCGGCCCACTTCGGTGTCCCGCCGCGCGACGTGACGATCCTCCGCGGACACGCCTCGCGCCACAAGCGCGTCGAGGTCGACCGGTGAGCGGCGGCCATCTGATCGATCTCACGCCGTTCCGGCGGAGCCCGGCCTTCGCCCGTCTGTGGATCGGGTCGACGCTGTCGGGCCTCGGCGGGCAGCTGACGATCATGGCCGTCATGCTGCACATGTACGCGCTGACCGGATCGACCTTCGCGGTGTCGATGATCGCGGTGGCGGGACTGGTGCCCATGGTGCTCGCCGGGATCTACGGCGGCATGCTGGCCGACGCCTTCGATCGGCGCACGGTCGCGCTCACCGCGGCGACGGTCACCTTCGTCTCGACCCTGCTGCTCGCGGTCCTCGCGTGGACGCAGCAGGAGGCGGTCTGGTCGCTCTACGTGCTCAGCGTCGTCAACTCGGCGGCGAACTCGATCGTGATGGCGAGCCGATCCGCCATCATCCCCCGCCTGCTCCCCCGCGAGCTGCTGCCCTCCGCCGCGGCACTGCAGGGGGTGACGGTCGGCATCATGGTGATGGCCGGGCCCGCGCTGGCCGGTGTGCTGGTGGCCACCACGGGCTACGCGTGGACGTACTCCCTCGACGTCGTCCTGATGCTGAGCCTGTTCCTGGGCCTGTGGACGCTGCCGACGATGCGACCGGAGGGCGAGACGGTACGACCCGGCTTGGAGTCACTGAAGGACGGCATCGCCTTCCTGAAGCGCGCCCCGAACATCCGGCTGCAGTTCGTCATGGACATCGTCGCGATGACGTTCGGACAGCCCTTGGCGCTGTTCCCCGCCCTGGGCATGGTGCTGCTCGGCGGCGGACCGGTGACGGCCGGGGCCCTCACCGCCGCCATCGCGGCCGGCGCCTTCCTGTCGAGTCTGTTCTCCGGCCGGGTCGGCGGCTACCGCTGGCACGGGCGCGGCATCACGCGGGCGATCGAGGTGTACGGCGGGGCCATCGGCGCCTTCGCCCTGGCGCTGCTGCTGGCGGCGGTGGGGCTGGGCGCACCGGCGACGGTGGATGCCGAGCACGCGAACGTGCCGATGATCGTCGCCGCCTGCGTCGCGCTCGCGGTGGCCGGCGCCGCCGACAACGTGAGCGCGATCTACCGTTCGACGATGCTCCAGGCCGCCGTTCCGGACGCCGTGCGCGGAAGGCTCCAGGGGATCTTCATCGTCGTCGTCGCGGGCGGTCCGCGCGTCGGCGCGCTCTACGCGGGCACGCTGGCGACGATCACGACTCTGTGGTTCCCGCCGCTGGTCGGCGGCATCCTGATCATCGCGATCGTCGCCACGCTCGCGCGGTTGAGCCCCCGTTTCCGCGCGTACGACGCCGAGAACCCTCTCGCCTGAGCGCAGCGCCCGAGCGGGCGCGAGGTGCGCCGTCGCATTCCTGCCAGCCGTCGGCGGGTTTCGGACGTCACGCTCGCGGACCCGTCCCGACGTCGGATGCCGCGGCTAGAGTCGCCGCGTGACCGTCTCCACGCCCGCCGCCGCCGTGGCCGCACCGCGCCCCGGGGCAGGGCCCGCCTCCTCGGTGATCGCCGTGCAGTTCGTGCTGGTCGGCGTCATCTGGGGCTCGAGCTTCCTGTTCATGAAGGTCGCCCTGGAGGGGATCTCCCCCGCGCAGGTCGCGTGGGGGCGGCTCGTGCTGGGCGCGCTCACCCTCGGGCTCTTCGTCCTGGCCCGTCGAGACCGCCTGCCGGCCGTCCGCGGCGCGGGCGCGCGCGTCTGGGGCCACATGACGGTGCTCGCGGTGAGCTTCTGCGTCGTGCCGTTCCTGCTCTTCTCCTGGGCGGAGCAGCACGTCTCCTCGGGTCTGGGCAGCATCTACAACGCGACCACGCCGATCATGACGGCCGTGATGGCGGCCGCCGTGTTCCGGGTCGAACGACTGAAGCCCGTCCAGATCACCGGGATCGCCGTGGGCATCGCGGGCGTCGTGGTGATCATCGCGCCGTGGACGGGGCTCGATCTCACGCACAGCCTCGTGGCACAGCTCGCCCTGCTCGGCGCGACGGCGTGCTACGGGTTCAGCCTCGCCTACATGCGGCGCTTCCTCCGCGACTCGGGGATGACGCCCCTCGCCTTCTCGTTCGTCAACATCGGCATCGCGGCCGTCCTCATGACGCTCATCGCCCCGGCGATCGCGCTCTCGCCCGTCACCCTCGATCCCTGGATCGTGGGGAGCATGGTCCTGCTGGGATGTCTCGGCACGGGGGTCGCCTACATCTGGAACCAGAACACGCTGCGCGCCTGGGGGCCGACGGCGGCCTCCACCGTGACCTACATCACCCCCGTGGTCGGCGTCGCACTCGGCGTGCTCGTGCTCGGCGAAGAGGTCAGCTGGCACGAGCCGGTCGGTGCGGCGGTCGTCTTCCTCGGCATCCTCCTGGCGCAGAACCGGCTGCGGATGCCACGACGGCGGCCGCCCCGGGATGCCGGGGGCGACCGCCGTCGATCGGATCGGATCAGGCCTGCAGCGCGCCCTGCAGATCGAGCGTGATGGTCACGTCCTTGCCGACGAGGACGCCACCGGTCTCGAGGGCGGCGTTCCAGGTCAGGCCGAAGTCCTCGCGGTTGATGACACCGGTCGCCGTCGCACCGGCCTTGTAGTTGCCGTACGGGTCGGTTCCGAACCCGCCGAACTCGAGGGTGAAGGTGACCGGCTTCGTGACGCCGTGCATCGTCAGGTCGCCGTCGACGAGGAAGTCGCCGCCGTCGAGACGGACACCGGTCGAGACGAACTCGATGGTCGGGAACTGGGCGACGTCGAAGAAGTCGGCGCTGCGCAGGTGGTTGTCGCGGTTCTCGTCGTTGGTGTTGATCGAGGCGACGTCGACGGTCGCGGTGACCTTGGCGTCCAGGGGGTTCTCGGGCGCCTCGATGGTGGCGCTCTTCAGGCCGAACACGCCGCGGACCTTCGAGATCATCATGTGGCGCAGGCTGAAGGTGACCTCGCTGTGGGCGGGGTCGAGGACCCAGGTGCCGGCCTTGTAGCCGGGGATCTCGGGGGCGGTGGTGGTCGTGTCGGTCATGTCAGTCGTCCTTCGTCGGGGGAACCGGTCTGCGCATAGTCAACACGTCGACCGGGTATGTATTCCCAAGAATGAAAAAACTCTCGGCGAACACCTCGGGGGCGGATGCCGCGGCATCCGCCCCCGAGGAACGTCCAGTGGTCAGCCGACCTTCAGCAGGTCGATGATGAAGATGAGCGTCTTGCCGCCCAGGAAGTGGCCGCCGGCCGGTCCGTACGCCAGGTGCGGGGGGATCACGAGCTCGCGGCGACCGCCCACCTTCATGCCCGGGATGCCGTCCTGCCATCCCTGGATCAGGCCGCGCAGCGGGAACTGGATCGACTCGCCGCGGCCCCAGGAGGAGTCGAACTCCTCACCGGACTCGTACTCGACGCCGGCGTAGTGGACGGTGACGTTGTCGCCGGGCTTCGCCTCGTCGCCGTCACCGACGATGAGGTCGCGGATGACGAGGTCCGCGGGAGCAGGCCCCGTCGGGGCGTCGAACTCGGGCTTGGTGCGCTCTTCGGTCATGCCTCCATCCAAGCATGCGCGGATGCCGCGGGCACCCTCTTGACACCCCCGAGAGCACCGACGGACAATGACTGTAGGCCAACTCAGCGCCCGGGAGACACGCAGGCATCGCCGCGGCACCGGGCGCTGAGTCTTTCCCACTGCAACCTGCGGAGACCCGCGTCGCGACCGTAATCACCAAAACCTGCGCCGTCGCGCCGTCCCCACTACCCTGGAGGGATGCGTTTCGCCCACGTCGTGCTGCCCGAGACGGACGATCCGCAGCTGGTCGCCGTCGTCGCCCCCGGACGTGTCGCCCCGGTGGGCGCCCTGTTCGCGGGCGCGCCGCGCACGCTGCAATCCCTCATCGAGGGCGGCGACGACCTGCTCGCACGGGTGCGAGAGGCGGCCGCGGATGCCGAGGGCATCCCCCTCGCGGGGCTCGTGTTCGGGCCGGCCGTCGCCGCGCCGCCCATCGTCCTCGCGGTCGGCCTCAACTACGCGGCGCACTCCAGCGAGCTCGGCCTGAAGGCCGACACCGCACCGACCGTGTTCACGCTGTGGCCGAATTCCCTGGCCGGCAACGAGGGCACGACGAGCTGGCCGCGCACGCTCAGCGAGTCGGTCGACTACGAGTCGGAGCTCGGTGTCGTGATCGGCGCGCCCGCGAAGGACGTCCCGGCGGAGGACGCGCTCGATCACGTGTGGGGATACACCGTCGTCAACGACATCACGGCGCGCGACATCCAGTTCTCCGAGGCGCAGTGGTCGCGGTGCAAGTCGTTCGACGGGTTCACCCCCAACGGCCCGTTCGTCGTCACGGCCGATGAGATCCCCGACCCGCAGGATCTGCACATCTGGGCCGTCGTCGACGGCCAGATGGTGCAGGACGCCTCGACGGGGCAGATGATCCGCTCGGTCGCCACGCTGATCGCGCACCTCTCCCAGTCGGCGACGCTGTTGCCGGGAACCCTCATCTCCACGGGGAGCCCCGGCGGTGCGGGCTACTCGCGCGACCCACAGATCTTCCTCCGGGACCGCTCCACCGTGACCGTCGGCATCGACGGGATCGGCGAGCTCACGACGCACTGCCGCATCCTGGACTGAGGCCGCGACCGCTCGACGACGAACGGCCCGCCCCGCGCCGAAGCGCAGGAGCGGGCCGTCGCACGTTCGCGGGATCAGCCGCCGTTGCAGGTGACGGTCTGCCCGTTCACCTCGTACACCCCGCTGGGGTTGTTGGCGCAGAACTGGATGAGATCGCCTGCCGCGTTGGCGAACACGGCCACGAGGATGATGCCGACGATGACGCCGACCACGGCCAGCACGGCACCGACGATGATCGCCGCGACCGCCCAGCCGTTCTTGACCCCCGCCTTGCGGCTCTGCACGAGAGCCACGATGCCCAGGATGAGGCCGATGATGTTGAAGAAGATCGCCACCACGAACGCGACGATGCCGAGGGTGCGGCCGGGGACCGGCGCCCCGGGGGCGGGCGGTCCGGCGTACGCGGGAGCCGCCTGGTAGGCGGGCGGTGCGACGGGCGGCGCCGACGGGGGCGTCGGCGGGTTGACGGGGGGCTGAGTGGGGTCGGTCATGTCTCTCCTCGGTGATTCGGTACAGGGTGCCGGATTGAGACGTACGCTATCGGGCGTTGACGGCCGCCCGCAAAGGGTTGCGCTCAGCTCTCGACGAGGTTCTCCGCCGGCTGGACGATCGGGATCGCCTGGGTGATCGCCTCCAACCCCGACAGCCGCGCGGGCGACAGCTGCTTGTCGACGTCGTCGCGGCTCATGAGACCGGCTTCGACGACGAGGTCGCCGACGTTGCGGTGCGTGAGCAGCGCCGTCTTGGCGAGGGCCGCCGAGGCGGCATAGCCGATGAACGGCGTGAGGGCCGTCACGACGCCGACCGAGGAGCCGACCATGGCGCCGAGGCGCTCGCGGTTCGCGGTGATGCCGTCGACGCAGTTGATCCGGAAGCTGCGCATGGCCCGGCGCATCCAGGTGATCGACTGGAAGATCGAGTGCGCGATGATCGGCTCGAACGCGTTCAGCTGGAGCTGGCCGCCCTCCACCGCCATCGTCACGGTGAGATCGGCGCCCGCCACAGAGAACGCGACCTGGTTGACGACCTCCGGGATGACGGGGTTGACCTTGCCGGGCATGATGCTGGAGCCCGCCTGACGCGCGGGCAGGTTGATCTCTCCGAGACCCGCTTGAGGACCGCTGGAGAGCAGCCGCAGGTCGTTGGCGATCTTCGACAGCTTGATGGCGTTGCGCTTGAGGGTGGAGGAGAAGGACATGAACGAGCCGGTGTCGCTCGTCGCCTCGACGAGGTCGTCGGCGGTCGCGAGGTCGAGGCCGGTGATCTCCCGCAGGTGGCGCAGCACCGCCGGCGCATAGCCGGGATGCGTCGTGATGCCCGTGCCGATGGCGGTGGCGCCCATGTTGATCTCGAACAGGAGATAGGCGTTCTCGGTGAGGCGCTGATGGTCGTAGCCGAGGGTCGTCGCGAACCCGTGGAACTCCTGCCCGAGCGTCATCGGGACGGCGTCCTGCAACTGCGTACGACCGATCTTCAGGATGTCGTGGAACTCCACGGCCTTCGCCAGGAACGAGCGGCGCAGGAGGTCGAGCTCCTCCAGCAGCGTCTTGAGGTCGAGGCTGAGGCCCACCTTGACGGCCGTCGGGTACACGTCGTTGGTCGACTGCGAGCGGTTCGTGTGATCGATCGGCGAGAGGAACGCGTAGTCGCCCTTCGGGCGTCCGGCCAGCTCCAGCGCGATGTTGGTGATGACCTCGTTCGCGTTCATGTTGGTGGAGGTGCCGGCGCCGCCCTGGACGACGCCCACGACGAACTGGTCGTGGAACTCGCCGTCGATGACCCGCTGGGACGCGCGATCGATGAGGTCGGCCCGCTCGGCATCCAGCACGCCGATCTCCAGGTTCGCGCGGGCGGAGGCCTGCTTGACCATCGCGAGGGCGGTGACGAGGTCCTTGTAGACGGAGATGGGGCGCATGGAGATGGGGAAGTTCTCCAGAGCGCGGGCGGTGTGGATGCCCCAGTAGGCATCCGCGGGGATCTCCATCGATCCCAGGGAGTCGGTCTCGGTGCGCGTCGTTGCGTCCAGTGCCATGAGTGCAGGTCCTTTTGGGTCGTCGCCTCGGGTGGTCGTGGTCGAGCCTACCCGCGGCGACGCGGCGCGTCCGGTGTACACGACGTACACCGGAGACGCCGGCGCCCTCCGCCACGGTCATCGACCGGTGCGGAGGGCGCCGTCCGATCAGCGGTTGACCGTGGACATGTCCGCGTAGCGCTCGCCCACCGGCGCGGCCACCGTGTCCAGCGCCGCGAGCTGCGCCGCCGAGAGCGACAGCTCGGCCGCGCCGATGTTCTCCTCGACCCGCGTCAGCTTGCGCGTACCCGGGATCGGAGCGATGTGCTCGCCCTGGGCCAGCAGCCAGGCCAGAGCCACCTGCGCCGGCGTGGCCCCGGCGTCGCGTGCGACGCCCTCCACGACCTCGACGATGGCGAGGTTGGCCTCCAGGGCCCCGTCGGCGAAGCGCGGATTGCTCTTGCGGAAGTCGTCGTCGTCGAGCACGTCCAGCGACCGGATGGTCCCGGTCAGGAAGCCGCGGCCCAGCGGGGAGTACGGCACGAAGCCGATTCCGAGCTCCCGAAGCGCGGGCAGCAGCTCGCTCTCGGGGTCGCGCGTCCACAGCGAGTACTCGGTCTGCACGGCGGTCACCGGGTGCACGGCGTGCGCCCGGCGGATCGTCGCGACGGAGGCCTCCGACAGGCCGTAGCCGCGGATCTTCCCCTCGGCGACGAGCTCCGCGAGCGCGCCGACGGTGTCCTCGATGGGCGTCGAGGGATCCATCCGGTGCTGGTAGTAGATGTCGATCCGGTCGGTGCGCAGGCGGCGCAGGGAGCCCTCGACGGCCAACCGGATGTTCTCGGGCGTGCCGTCGAGTCCCCGCTCGTCACCGGCGGTGTGGCGGACGGTGCCGAACTTGGTGGCGATGACGGCCTCGTCGCGGCGACCGGCCTCGGCCAGCGTGCGCCCGAGCAGCTCCTCGTTCGTGTAGGGGCCGTACATCTCGGCCGTGTCGAGGAAGGTGACGCCGCGGTCCAGGGCGCCGAGGATCGTGCGCGCGCCGTCGACGTCGTCCTGACCGGCTCCCGTGTAGAAGGCGCTGATCCCCATCAGGCCGAGGCCGATGCGGCTGACCTGGATCGGGGTCGAGGCTCCCAGAGTGGTGGTCTTCATGAGTGTGCGATCTCCTTGTCGTAGATGTCGATCTTGTGGTCGATGGCGCGCAGGCTGGCGGTGATCTCCTCCAGCTGTGCGCGGACGCGTTCGCGGTGCTCGACGAGGAGCTCGCGCCGCTGCGGCACCGTCGACTCCCCCACGCGCACGAGCTCGGTGTACCGCCGGATGCCGGCGATGGGCATTCCGGTCATGCGCAGTCGCGTGAGGAAACGGACCCACGCGATGTCGGCCTCCGTGTAGCGCCGGTGCGACGACGAGGCGCGGTCGATCGGCGCCAGCATCAGTCCCTCGCGCTCGTAGTAGCGCAAGGTGTGGGCGGACACACCGGTCGCCTCGGCGACCGTGGCGATCGAGACGCCGTCGTGAAGGAGGGTCATGCCCCCACGCTAGAACTTAGAGTGCACTCTCAGTCAAGCGGGTCGGCGACGACGCGATCAGCGTTTGCGTGAGAACGCCTCCAGGCGCTCCTCGGCGCTCAGCGCCGCCATGCGTCGCGTCCACTCCGGCGTGAAGACCTCGGCCGTCTCGCCCTCCCCCACGGGCACCACCGCATGGGTGATCGTGTCGTCGTAGACGTGGACGAGATGGAAGGACTGACCGCCGTCCATGCCGTTGACCTCCTGCGGCGGGCGCTGGAGGTTCATCGTGTAGCAGGTCGCCGACGCGACGCTCACCGGGATGCCCGCGAACGTCCCGGACGTCGCGTAGTGGAGGTGCCCGGCGAGGATCGCCCGTACGTCGCTGCCGGCGAGCACGGCGGCGAGCTCGTGCTGGTGCCGCAGCTCGAGGATGTCGAAGAAGGGGATGTGACTCGGAAGCGGCGGGTGGTGCAGCGCCAGGATCGTTCCGAGCGGTGCCGGCTCGGCGAGGATGCCGCGGAGCCAGTCGAGCTGCGCGGCATCCAGATCGCCGTGGTGCCAGCCCGGCACCGACGAGTCGAGGGCGATCAGCCGCAGCCCGCCCAGATCCCACACGCCGGTGATCGGCTCGGCCGACGCGGTCCCGTCGAGCAGCCCCGCCCGCAGCGCGGGGCGCTCGTCGTGGTTTCCCGCGACCCACACGATCGGCGCGCCCAGGCGTGCGGCGACGGGCTCGACGGTGGCACGAAGCGCCGCGTAGGCCTCCGGCTCACCGAGGTCGGTCAGATCGCCCGTGAAGACGATCGCGTCGGGTCGCACGCCGGTGCGCTCCACCGCCGCCAACGAGGCGGTGAGGTTCGCCGCCGTGTCGTAGCGCCCGCCCAGCGGCCGGTTTCCTGCCAGCAGATGCGTGTCGCTCAGGTGCACGATCACGCGCCGTGCGGGCGGATGGATGCCGAAGCGGATCGACTCTGTGGCCATGCCCTCAGCCTAGGCGGGGGTCGCGACGCCGCGTCGGGTGCCCGCTCAGCGCACCACGATCAGTGCGAGGCCCGCGAGCACGGCGACGCCGCACAGCGCGAAGCACAGGTAGGCGCCGACGAGGGCCACACGCTTCTGCCCGTCGGTGAGGGGACTCTTCTTCGCGGCCTTCGCGGCGGCCTTCGCGGCCCGCTTGGCCTCCTTCTCGCTGATGACGGTGATGGCGTCCGTGAACTCCGCCGGCGCCACGACGGGTGCGCGGCCGCCGCGCACGAGCAGCCGCAGGCCGACCGCGTAGAAGCCGACCACGAGCAGCGCACCGGCGAGCGCCGCGGCGAAGACCTGGACGAAGGCGAACCAGTCGATCATGATGCCCATCAGCGCGGGTCCTTCCCCTGACGGTGCGCGCGGTCGGCCTTGTCCTTCGCCCGCTGCGCCTTCTCGCGTGCACGCTCTTCGCGCAGGATCGCACGCTGGCGGCGGGTGGGCGGCGGGTTGCGCTTGACCTTGACGGCCAGGCCGGAGTCGGCGACCTCGCTCATGGCGTTCGAGGAGTCCACCTGGTTGCGGCGGGAGCGCAGGAAGAGGCCGACGATGATCGCGACCGCGATCACGGCGTCGATGAAGATGCCCACGTTCCCGAACCACACCACCAGCAGCGCGGCCAGGGCGCCCACCGCGGCGGAGGCCGGCAGGGTGAGCACCCAGCCGACGGCGATGCGGCCCACGGTGCGCCAGCGGACCGTGGAGCCGCGGCGGCCGAGCCCCGAGCCGATGACCGATCCCGACGCCACCTGCGTCGTGGACAGGGCGAAGCCGAGCGCGCTGGAGGCCAGGATCGTCGCCGCCGTGGAGGTCTCGGCGGAGAAGCCCTGCGCGGGCTTGACGTCGGTGAGGCCCTTGCCGAGGGTGCGGATGATGCGCCAGCCGCCCATGTAGGTGCCGAGCGCGATCGTGAACGCACAGGCGAGGATGACCCACAGCTGCGGATCGGCGTGGGCGGAGTTCTGCCAGCCCGCCATGATCAGCGCCAGGGTGATGACGCCCATCGTCTTCTGGGCGTCGTTCGTGCCGTGCGCCAGGGCGACGAGCGACGAGGTGAAGATCTGGCCCCAGCGGAAGCCGTCGCGTCCGTCGGGCTTGTTGTCGTAGCGACGGGTCACCGCGTAGGCGAGGCGCGTGACGAGGAACGCGATCACACCCGCCGTGAACGGCGCGATCAGCGCCGGCAGCACGACCTTGCTCAAGACCATGCCGAAGTCGATGGCCGCGACGCTCGCGCCGACCAGGGTCGCGCCGATGAGGCCGCCGAACAGCGCGTGCGAGGAGCTGGAGGGCAGCCCGAGCAGCCACGTGAGCATGTTCCAGGTGATGGCGCCGATGAGGCCGGCGAAGATGATCGGCAGGAAGGCCAGCGGCTCGATCTGGTCCTCGCGGATGATCCCGTGGGAGATCGTCTTGGAGACCTCCGTGGACAGGAAGGCACCGACGAGGTTCAGGCTCGCGGCGAGGAGGACGGCGACCTTGGGCTTGAGCGCTCCGGTCGCGATCGGGGTGGCCATCGCGTTCGCGGTGTCGTGGAAGCCGTTCGTGAAGTCGAAGAACAGCGCCAGCGCGATCACCAGCACGACGATGAGTGCAGCGGTTTCCACAGTTCGCTTTCGTCGGGATTCGTGGGAAGGGAGCCGATGGGATCGGCGGTGCGAACGAAGAGTTCACCGTGGGTTCATACTCCGGCAACCGGACCACAGAAATACTCCCACATCCGCGGGCCGGCGCCGAACGCCGCTTCGCCCCCGACACGCCGGTCGTCGATTAGCGTGGAGCGGTGACCCGAGACCTCGCCTCCACGCCGCCGTCCGCGCCGATCGCCCCGGTACGCCCCACGATCCGCCGGCATCACGGCGACGAGGTCCGCGACGACTTCGAATGGCTGCGCGCCAAGGAGGATGCCGAGGTCATCGCGCACCTCGAGGCCGAGAACGCCTACACCGAGGCGCGCACCGCGCACCTCGCGGGACTGCGCCAGCGGATCTTCGACGAGATCAAGGCCCGGACGCTCGAGACCGACCTCTCCGTGCCGACCCGTCAGGGCGCGTGGTGGTACTACGGACGCACCGTCGAGGGCAAGCAGTACGGCATCCACTGCCGCGCGCCGCTGTCCGGTCCCGACGACTGGACGCCGCCGGTGCTCACCCCCGGCGTCGACGTCCCCGGCGAGACGGTGCTCCTGGACGGCAACGTCGAAGCCGACGGCCACGAGTTCTTCTCCCTCGGCAGCTTCGACGTGAGCACCGACGGCAGGCGTCTGCTGTACGGCGTGGATGTCGCCGGCGACGAGCGGTACACGCTGCGCATCCGCGACCTCGCCACCGGCGAGACGCTCGGCGACGTCGTCGAGAACACGTCCGCGGGCGCCTCCTTCTCCCCCGACGGCCGGTACGTGGTGTACACGACGGTCGACGACGCCTGGCGCCCCGACACCGTCTGGCTGCACGAGGTCGGCACCGACGCGGCCGCCGACGTCCGCCTGTTCCACGAGCCGGACGAGCGCTACTGGGTGGGGGCGGGATTCACCCGCAGCGAGAAGTACCTCGTGATCGAGGTGGGATCGTCCATCACGACGGAGGAGTACCTCCTGGAGGCCGCCGAGCTCGGCGCCGGGGCCGAGCCGCGCTCGATCTGGCCGCGCCGCGAGGGCGTCGAGTACTCGAGCACCCACGCCGTCGTCGACGGCGAGGACGTGCTCTACATCGTGCACAACCAGGATGCGCTCGACTTCGAGCTCGTGCGGGTCGCGGCATCCGACCCTCTCGGCGCGCGGGAGGTCGTGCTCCCCCACACGCCGGGACGCCGTCTGCTGGACGTCTCGGCGTTCCGGGACTGGGCGGTGGTGTCGTACCGCCGCGACGGCCTGTCGCGCATGGGGATCCTCGACTACCGCACCGGCGCCGTGGACGAGCTCGACTTCCCGGAGGAGCTGTACACCGCCGGCGCCGCGGGCAACCCGGAGTGGGCTCCCCCGATGGTGCGGCTCGGGTTCGGCTCGTTCGTGACCCCCGGGACCGTCTACGACTACGTGGTGGCCTCCGGCGAGCTGCTGCTGCGCAAGCGACAGCCGGTGCTCGGCGGGTACGAGCCGCAGGAGTACGCACAGCGGCGGGAGTGGGTCACGGCATCCGACGGCACCCGGGTACCCGTCTCGCTCGTCTGGAAGCGCTCGTTCGGCGACCCCGGCGACGGGCCGCGACCCGTGCATCTGTACGGCTACGGCTCGTACGAGCACTCGATCGAGCCGGGCTTCTCCGTCGCGCGTCTGTCGATGCTCGACCGCGGCGTCGTGTTCGCGGTGGCGCACGTGCGCGGGGGCGGCGAGCTCGGCCGCCAGTGGTACGAGGACGGCAAGCTGCAGCACAAGCGCAACACGTTCACGGACTTCGTCGACGTCGCCCGGCACCTCGTCGACACCGGCGTCACGAGCCCCGACCGGCTCGTCGCCGAGGGCGGATCGGCCGGCGGGTTGCTGATGGGCGCCGTCGCGAACCTCGCCCCCGAGCTGTTCGCCGGCATCCTCGCCGACGTGCCGTTCGTCGACGCGCTGACCACGATCCTCGACCCGTCGCTGCCGCTGACCGTCATCGAGTGGGACGAGTGGGGCGACCCGCTGCACGACGCCGAGGTGTACGCGTACATGAAGTCGTACACGCCGTACGAGAACGTCCGCGCGGGCGTCACGTACCCCCGCATCCTGGCGACCACCTCGCTCAACGACACCCGCGTGTACTACGTCGAGCCCGCGAAGTGGGTCGCGCGTCTGCGCGAGGTGGGCGCGGACGCGCTGCTCAAGTGCGAGATGGTCGCCGGCCACGGCGGGGTCTCCGGACGCTACAACTCGTGGCACCAGCGCTCGTTCGAGCTCGCCTGGCTGCTGGACGTGCTCGGTCTCGCCGCCGACTGATTCCGCACTCCCACGCACCGCGCCCCACCCCGCCCCACCCATGCCTCGGCATGTCCCACTTATGCCGAGGTGTGTCCCACATTCTGCGCTTGGCACCGCTCCCAGGCAGCAGGAAGTGGGACACAGCGCCCGGCGACCGGCAGCAGTGACCGGCGTCAGCGCCCGGGGGTCCACCCTGCGCGCTGCAGGGCGTCTCGTACCATCGACACCGCGAGCCGGCCATCGCCGACGAGGTGATGCGCCAGCACGCGCTCGTGCTGCCACCCCAGGCCGCGAATGGCCGCCCACCGATCGGCGTCGCGCGCGAACTGACGCGCATCGTAAGCGTGGACGCGCCCGTCGTACTCGACGGCGAGACGATAGCGAGGAAAGGCCAGATCGAGTTCGGCGACGAACGTCCCCCGATCGTCGAACAGATTCCAGGCCACCTCGGCCTCCGGCAGTCCCGCACGGCTCAGCAGCAGCCGCAACCGCGTTTCGCGAGGAGAGCGCACGCCACCGCGAGCGAGTGCCAGTGCCCTGCGGAGGATTCCGCCGCGCACGTCGCCCATCACCTCGATCTCACGCCGAAGCTCGGCCGCGTCCGTCAGCGGGCTCCGGCCTGAGATGAGGTGATCTGCGGCCGCAACGAGGTCATCGAGCCGCCACAGCGTGCCCGTTTGACGCCAGGCACGCGCCGGGTGCTCGACCGGCATCCCGCGCACCGTCGTGTGGGCCGACTCCCGCAGCTGCAGGCGATGACCCACCACGGCGTGAGTGCGGGGTTCGCGCGCGGGACGGTGGGTGGAAACGTGGATGCTCGGGGCATAGGGCCACTCCGGCAGGGGCACCCCGAGAAGACATAGGGCCGTCTCATGGCTGAAGAACTGCCCGTTCCGCAACCGCGGCAGCAGCGCCCGACAGGACGCCTCCAGCGAACCGGGCGTGGGCTCCGTCCGCGCGCGGACGCCGTGGAAGGGACGCGAGAGATCGCGTCCCCGCAGCCGCCCGGGACTCACGCCGGCATCTCGCGCCTGCGCGACGGTGAACGCCTCCGGCAGACTCCGCGGCAGGTCGCTCGAGGTCGTCATCGCGCAAGCGTCACGCATCCGCGGCGACGCTCTGGCGGCTGAGCGCCCGACGGTGGAAACTTCGACGCCCGACGCGGCCAGGGAGGAACCTCCGTCGGGCGTGGACAGTGAGAGTGACGCTCACACGACGTGTCCCACTTCCAGCTGTGCAGGGGTGCCCCGCAGAGCAAGAAGTGGGACATGCCACGACGGAAGTGGGACAACGCCGGCGAGAAGTGGGACACGGCATCCGCGGCGCCCCGGCGTCCCGGTGGGCGGGCGGGCCGGCGTCCCGGGGGGCCGGGGGTCAGCCGAAGAGCGCCGCGGCCTCTTCGTAGCGGTAGATCGGGACCGTGTTCAGCTCGCCGAGCGCCTCCGCGAACGGCACGCGCACGATGTCGGTGCCCTTCAGCGACACCATCTGACCCCAGGCCTGCTCGTAGACCGAGTCGGCCGCGTGCAGCCCCAGGCGCGTCGCGAGCACCCGGTCGAAGCCCGACGGCGAGCCGCCGCGCTGGATGTGGCCGAGCACGGTGGCTCGGGTCTCGATACCGGTCAGGCGCTCGATCTCGGGAGCGAGCACCTCGCTGATGCCGCCGAGACGCGGGCGGTTGAAGGCGTCGAGGCCCTTGTCGCTGAACGCCTCGTCCATGCCCTTGAGGGTGAAGCCCTCCGACACGACGACGAGGGGGGCGCGTCCGCGGTCGTGCGCCTTCTGCACCTGCGCCGCGATCTCGTCGATCGACATCGGCACCTCCGGGATGCAGATGACGTGGGCGCCCGCGGCGATGCCGGAGTGCAGGGCGATCCAGCCGACGTGGCGGCCCATGACCTCGGCCACCATGCAGCGCTGGTGGGAGTCGCCGGTGGTGCGCAGGCGATCCATCGCGTCGGTGGCGATGTTGACCGCGGTGTCGAAGCCGAAGGAGTAGTCGGTGGCGCGCAGGTCGTTGTCGATCGTCTTCGGAACGCCCATCACGTTGATGCCGTCGTTCCAGAGCCGGTTCGCGGCCGCCAGGGTGCCCTCGCCGCCGATGGCGATGATGCCGTCGATGTGGTGGCCGTACATCGTCTTCGCGATGTTCTCGGCGCCGCCGCGCGGACCCTCGTAGGGGTTGGTGCGGCTCGTGCCGAGGATCGTGCCGCCGACCTTGGACAGCCCCTTCACCTCGTGGCGCGTGAGCGGGAAGAAGTCGCCGTCGACGACGCCGCGCCATCCGTCACGGATGCCGACGAACTCGATGTTGTAGTTCGTGGTGCCCTTGAGCACGACGCCGCGGATGACCGCGTTGAGTCCGGGGCAGTCTCCGCCGCTGGTGAGGATGCCGATCTTCATGTGGAGATCCTTCGATGGTTCGGGATGTGGTTCGGCGACGCTGCCATCCTCGACACTATCGCCGTATCGACGGCGGATGCCACCGCATCCGCCGTCGATAATCCCGGCCCGCCTCAGGCCGCGCCGAGCGCCTGCCGCAGCAGGTGCATGAGCGCGGACAGCTGCACCGAGTCGCTCGAGGTGGGGTCGAGCTGGGCGCCGTCCAGCGCGCGCTGGGCAAGACCCTGCTTGGAGTCGATGAGCTCCGCGATCTTCGTGTCGATCGTGTGGGCGGCGATGATCCGCCACGCCGTGACCGGCTCGTCCTGACCGATGCGGTGCACGCGGTCGATGGCCTGCGTCTGCTCGGCCGCCGTCCACGACAGTTCGGCGAGCACCACGTTGGAGGCCGCCTGCATGTTCAGGCCGACGCCGGCGGCCGTCAGCGAACACACGGCGATGGCCACGTCGGGATCCGTGTTGAACGCGTCGATCGCCTGCTGTCGGGCGGGCGTGGACTGGTCGCCGCGGATGGAGATGGTGCGCAGGCCGGATGCCGCGAAGTGCGCCTCTGCGGCATCCATCACGTCGATGTGCTTCGCGAAGAAGACGACCTTGCCGACGGAGCGCTGCAGCTGCACGGCGTAGTCGGCCGCGAGGTGAGCCTTGGCCTGGCCGATCTTTCGCACCATGGTGAACACGTTGTCGGCGCCGGCGGACGACGACTTGGCGTCCTCGAGCTCGCCGTGCGCGACGAGGCGCACGATGTCCTCGTCGATCTCGCCGATGCGCACCTTGTCGCCGCGCGCCTCGATGATGCGGCGGTACTTGGCGGCCAGGCGCGCACCCAGCTCGCGCTCGGCCTCGCGAATGGAGCGGCCGAATTCGTCGTCCAGCTCTACGGGCAGGTCGGCGACCAGCTTGTCGGGGAGGTCGGAGGCGACATCCTTCTTCTTGCGACGGACGATGCCCATCGAGATGACCGCTTCGCGGGCCTCGGGGTAGAACGCCTTGTCCGCCGGGGTGAACCCGGTCGCGTCGAGCTTCTCCATGAGCTCCGGGCCCGGCTTCTCACCGTTGGTCCAGCCGAGGAAGCGCCAGATCGCGTCGAAGTCCTCGACGTCGTTGATCAGCGGCGTGCCGGTGAGGGCCAGCATGAGCGGGTTCCGCACCTGCTCGCGGATGCGTCCACCGAGCGCCAGCACGTTCTGCGAACGCTGCGAGGTGAGGTTCTTGATGAAGTGCGCCTCGTCGACGACCATGCCCTTCAGCCCGAGCGAGCCGAGCCAGGACAGGTGGCGATCGAGTACCTCGTAGTTGACGATGAAGACGTCGGCGAAGGCGTCGACCGTGTCGCCGTCGCCGTGGATGACGGTGGCCCGACGCTGCGGCGTCCACCGCTCGACCTCGCGCGCCCAGTTCATCTTCACGACGTTGGGCACGACCGCCAGCAGCGGATAGGCGTCGGCGACGGAGGCCGCGAGCACCGACTGCGCGGTCTTGCCGAGGCCGGGCTCGTCGGCGAGCAGGAACGAGCGATGACCCGCCCGGACCGCCTCGAGGAACCGCGACTGGTGCGGCATGATCTCGAGCCCCTTGGGCGAGAGCCGGTCGAACTCGGGCACGGGGGGCAGCTCCATCGACGCGCTCGCGCCTCCGGCGCCCGTCTCGAACGCCTTGTAGAGCGGTCCCATCAGCTCCCAGCCGTCGAGGCGGCGGCGGGCGGTGGATGCCGGGGCGCGCAGGGCCACATCGGGCGCGAGGAACGGGTTCGCCTCGCGGCGCGCCTCGATCTGCGGCGGGATGACCTGCCGCTCGGCGAGCGCGGCGGGCACGACCGGGGTCTGCCCCCAGCTCTGCGCGTTCTGGGCGACGTCGGTGATGATGAGCTCGTCCTCGGGCAGGTCCGCGCCCGACTCGAGCAGCCAGTCGCGGCGCATGCGCTTGGCGACGGGCGACGTGGCCTGGTCGACCTCGAGCAGCTGGATGAGCGAGGTGTCGCGTGCGGCCGTCTTGGCGAGGATCGTCGCGACGCCGTCGAGGCGCTTGAGCAGCTCGGCGCGGGCGGCGCCGGCGATCGCGTCGTCGGCCTTGACGCGGGCCCGCTCCTCGCGCACGAGGAAGGCGATGACCTGGAACTTGACCCGGTTGGTGGGCCCGAGCTTGCCCTTCTGCGCCTTCGCCTCGACCTCGCGCACCTTGCGGGCGAGGATCGGGATCAGCGGCGCGTCGTCGTCGCGACGAGCGGACGAGCTGCGATGGGACGAGCCGCGTCGGCGTGACGCGGGGGCGATGGATGCCGTGGTCGGCATGCTCCTCCTGAGCGTGAGTCGCCGGGAGACCGGCGGGCTTCCGGTCCAGAGACCGGTCAGTCGTTTCCCGGGGCGGATGCCGCGGGGTCGGGACGAGGCACGGATCCTCCGGCTGCGGGTACTCGCTTCTGCGAGCTGCGGCGACGGGGGTAGCCTCGCGCCCAGTCTAGCGCGCCACCCCCGCACCCGCGAGCCGCCACGACGCGGCCGAGCCGCCATGATCCGGCCGGCACGAACCATGGCGGCTCGCACAGAGGATGGCGGCTCGCGAGGAGGGTGGGGGGGAGGGAGGGAGGGAGGTGGGGGTCAGGAACGCAGGCGCAGGCTGTTGAGGACGACGAAGACGCTCGAGAAGGCCATCGCGGCCCCGGCGATCATCGGGTTCAGCAGCCCCAGGGCCGCCAGCGGGAGCGCCGCGACGTTGTAGGCGAAGGCCCAGAAGAGGTTGCCGCGGATGATCCGCATCGTGCGACGGCTCAGCCGGATCGCCGTCAGCACCGGTGCCAGGCCCTGCCCGGTGATCGCGATGTCACTGGCGTGCATCGCGGCATCCGTTCCCGAGCCCATCGCGATTCCGAGGTCGGCGCTCGCGAGGGCGGCGGCGTCGTTGATCCCGTCGCCGACCATGGCGACACGGTGTCCCCCGGCCCGCAGCCGCTCGATCTCGGCGACCTTCCCCTCCGGAAGCACGCCCGCGACGACGCTGCGGATGCCGACGGCCTCCGCCACCGCGTGGGCGGCTCCAGCGTTGTCCCCGGTAAGGAGCACGACGTCCAACCCCATCGCCGCCAGCGCCGCGACCGTGTCGGCGCTGTCGGCGCGCACGGTGTCGGCGACGGCGATGACCGCGCGGATCCGTCCGTCCCATCCCGCGACGATCGCGGTCGCGCCGCGCTGCTCGGCCGCGCGCACCGCCGCGGCGATCTCGTCGGGCGCACCATCCGCGGCACCCGCGATCGGCTCGGCATCCGCGGCCCGCGCAGCATCCGCCGCCCGCGCAGCCTGCTCGGCCGCGAAGGTCGGACGGCCGGCGAACACGCGGCGCCCCTCCACCGTGCCGATGACGCCGAGCCCGGCCCGGCCCGCGAAGTCGGTCACCTCCGCCGGGGCGTCGGCGAGGGCGGCGACGGCACGCGCGAGCGGGTGCTCGGATGCGTGCTCCAGCGAGCCGACGAGGTGCGCGATGTCGTCGGGATCGGTGCCGGCGACGGGGGTCACGGTCGCGACCGTCATGGTTCCGGCGGTCACGGTTCCGGTCTTGTCGAGGACGACCGTGTCGATGCGGTCGGCCGCCTCGAGCGCCTCCGGCCCGGTGATCAGCACCCCCAGCTGGGCGCCGCGCCCGGTGCCGACCAGGATCGCGATCGGCGTCGCCAGTCCGAGCGCACAGGGGCAGGCGATGATCAGCACCGCCACCGCGGCGGTGAACCCCGATGCGATCGCCTCGCCCGAGAACCCGCCGACGATCAGCCACGCCAGCAGGGTCAGCGCCGCCAGGACGATGACGACGGGCACGAACACGCCGGAGATCCGGTCGGCGAGCCGCTGGACGCGGCTCTTGCCCGCCTGGGCGTCTTCCACCAGCCGCGCCAGCCGGGCGAGACGGGTGTCGTCGCCGACCGAGGTCGCCTCGACGACCAGTCGACCGTCGGTGGAGATCGTGCCGCCGGTCACGATCGCACCGGCATCCACCTCGACGGGCACCGCCTCGCCGGTGATCATGCTCTCGTCGATCGAGGCGCGCCCGGCGACCACACGACCGTCGGTGGCGACCTTCTCCCCCGGGCGCACGACGAACGCGTCCCCGACCCGGAGGGCGTCGATCGGCACGCGGCGGCCGTCCTGCAGCTCGACGTCGCGCGCCGAGAGATCCATCAGCGCCCGCACCGCCGCGCCGGCGCGCCGCTTGGAGCGCTGCTCGATGACGCGTCCGAGCAGCAGGAACACCGTCACGGCGGCGGCGACCTCGAAGTAGACGAGCGACGACGGGTCGTGGACGGGGGCGAACATCCCGCCGTCGTGGCGCATCCCGAGCTCGCCGGCCGTGCCGAACAGGAGCGCCCAGACGCTCCAGAGGTAGGCCGCGCCGGTGCCGAGGGTGATGAGCGTGTCCATCGTCATCGCGCCGTGGCGCGCATTGGCGATCGTCGCGCGGTGGAACGGCCACCCGCCCCAGAGCACCACCGGCGTCGCGAGCACGAGCGACACCCACTGCCAGCCCGAGAACTGCCACGCGGGGACCATCCCGAGCGCGACGACGGGCAGCGCCAGAAGGATGCTGACGATCAGGCGGGTCCGCAGCGTGACGGCGCCCGGGCGATCCTCCACGTCGTGGACGTGGCCCTCCGCTCCCTCCGCGTGCGGCGCGTGGTCGTGCGCGTGCGCCTCGCCGGGCGACGACTCGTGACCCCGGTCGGGGGTCGAACGCCGCGGACGCAGGTGCGCCTCGTACCCCGCTTCGCGCACCGCGGCCACGAGTGCGGCGGGGTCCAGGGCGCGAGGGTAGTCGACGCGTGCGGACTCGGTCGCAAGGTTGACGGATGCCGAGACGCCGTCGAGGCGCTCCAACCGCTTCTCCACGCGCGCGACGCAGCTCGCGCAGGTCATCCCCTCGATGTCGAGCACCGCCTCCTCGTGCGGCATCGACACGGCATCCGTCGACAGGCCGGTCATCGTCGGCCCCGTCAGCGGGCGACGACGGTGTAGCCCGCCTCGTCGACGGCGGCCGCGATCTCGGCGTCGAGCGCGGCACCGGCCGCGCCGTCGTCGACGGTGACGGTGAGGGTTCCCGCCGTCACGTCGACGGCGATGTCATCGATCCCGTCGACCTTGCGCACCTCGCGCGTGACCGCTCCGGCGCAGTGCGCGCAGGTCATGCCGTCGACGGCGTACGTCTGCGTGGACATGGTGTCTCCTCTCGCCGCACGCCCGTTCGGCTGCGGCTCTCGCTGACAACCATGATACCCCCCTGGGGTATTCCCGAGGACCCGCTGGCGTAGGCTGGGACCATGTCCACCATCACCGAGCGCGACCTCGCCGCGACCATCGACCACGCCATCCTCAAGCCCGAACTGACGCGCGCCGACGTCGACGCCGAGCTCGACATCGCCGCGGAGTGGGGCGTCTTCAGCGTGTGCGTGCGTCCGAGCGACATCGCCCACGCGGTCGACCGCCTGGCCGGCACCGGAGTGAACGTGGGCACCGTCATCGGCTTCCCCCACGGCACCACCTCCACCGCCGCCAAGGTCGCCGAGGTCGGTCAGGCCCTCGCTGACGGCGCCGTCGAGTTCGACATGGTCATCAACATCGGCGCCCTGCGTTCGGGCTTCGACGACGCGGTCGTCGCCGACATCGCGGCCGTCGTCGCGGCGGCATCCGGCAAGGTGACGAAGGTCATCCTCGAGACCTCGCTGCTCGACGACGAGCAGATCGCCCGCGGCAGCCGTCTGACCGAGGCCGGCGGCGCCGACTTCGTCAAGACGTCGACGGGATTCGCGGGGGGCGGGGCGAGCGTCGCCCACGTCGAGCTCATGCGCGCGAACGTCGGACCCGATGTGCAGGTGAAGGCCTCCGGCGGCGTCCGCAGCTACGCCGACGCGCTGGCGATGCTGGCCGCCGGGGCGACCCGACTGGGCACGAGCGGCAGCGCGGTGATCCTCGGCGAGGCGCGCCGGGTGGATGCCGGAGAGCAGGCCGTCGGCGCCGTCGACGCCTCCTCGTACTGACCCGCCGTCGTCGGGTGCGGCGGCTCAGGCCAGAGCCGCACGCACACGGGCGACGTCGTCGTCCATCTGCGCGATGAGCGCCTCGATGCCGGCGAAGGCGACCATTCCGCGGATGCGATGCGTGAAGCGGATCTGCACGCGGTGCCCGTACAGGTCGAGTCCCGTCTCGTCGAGGACATAGGCCTCGACCTGACGGACGGGGACGTCGTCGAACGTCGGGTTCGTCCCGACGGAGATGGCCGCGGGGTAGCGGGTCGTGACGGCGGTTCCGTCCGCGCCGAGGTCGACGAGCCAGCCGGCGTACACGCCGTCGGCCGGGATGAAGCCCTCCGCCGACGCGGACAGGTTCGCCGTCGGAAAACCGAGCTCCCGGCCGCGCTTGAGGCCGTGGACGACCTCGCCCTGCACGGCGTGCGGACGTCCGAGCAGCCGCGCGGCCCCCTCGACGTCACCGGCGGCCAGCAGGTCGCGCACCCACGTCGACGAGACACGGCGGCCGCCGCCCTGCACGTCGCCGACGACGTCGACCGCGAAGCCGTACTCGGCGCCCAGTTCGGTGAGGAGAGCGGGATCTCCCGCCCCGCCGCGGCCGAAGCGGAAGTCGTCTCCGACCATCACGGTCACGACGCCCAGGCTGAGCAGGACGTGCTCCACGAACGCCCGCGGCTCCAGCGCGGCGAGCTGTTCGTCGAAGCGCAGGACGAGGGTGGCATCGACGCCCGCGGCCGCCAGGAGGTCGAGCTTCTGGCCCACGCTGCACACCGGCTCGGGACACAGCTCCGGCCGCAGCAGGCTCAGCGGGTTGCGGTCGAAGGTCACGGCGACCACCCGCGCGCCGGCCTCGGCCGCCGCGACCCGGGCGCGATCGATCACGGCGCGGTGGCCGGAGTGCACGCCGTCGAACTTCCCGATGGCGACGACGCTCGGGCCGAACCCCTCGGGGATCTCGGCGGGGTCGTGGAAGACGATCACCAGGACGACCTCCGATCGGTGCCGACGGTGTCGTGCCGGACGGGCTCGTCGTCGGATGCCGCGGCATCCGGCACCGGGTCCGCCCCGCGTCCGCCGCTGCGCAGCCACCAGAGCCCGACGAAGGGAAGCACGAGCGGCACCCAGAAGTAGCCGAAGCCGTAGCCGGACCAGACGGTGGCATCGTGGAGGAACAGCTCCGGATGCGTGAGGCTCAGAGTGCCGACGATGAGCACCCCCGCCAGCTCGAAGCAGATCGCGATCCACGCGACGACGTACCAGCGCGGGCTGTCGGACTTCACCAGGGCGACGGTCGCCAGTACGTACACGACGGCGGCGGCCGCCGACAGCGTGTAGGCGAGCGGGGCGGCGGAGAAGTCCTGCACGATCTGGACGAACGAGCGTCCGGTCGCCGCGAGGGCCATGATGGCGTAGACGACCACGAGCACGCGGCCGATGCCGGTCATCCGGGTGTGCCCGGTCGCGTCGAGGTGTGGCGAAGTCATGACCTGTCAATGATAGGCGGCGCCGACGGGGGCGACGGGCGCCGGCTCACATGCCGACGGTCGTCCAGATGACCTGCATGCGCCAGACCATGACCGCGACCGACAGCGCCGCGATCCCCATGATCACGGTGCTCCAGCGGCTGCGCTCGATGAGGGCCCAGACCACCGACGCGGGCGGGATGAGCACCGCGGACACGAGGTAGACCCAGAACTCCAGCGCGCTGCCCGACGGGGGGTTGCCGACGAGCGGGGCGACGATCGCGACGACGACCTGCGCGAGCAGGAGCACGAGGATGAGGGCCATCGCCCCAACCGTGAGGTCGCTGGGACGACGCCCGGCCAGGCCGAGCACGACCGCGAGCAGACCCGCCGCGACGGCGACCGCGACCTGCACGATGGCGAACCACTCGATCATGCGTCCTCCGCCATGTTCATCACGCTCTTCACGTCGGCGCCGCGGCGTTCCACGATGCCGACCAGTCGCCCGTCGGGGTCGATCGCGGCGGGCGTCGCGGTCGCGGATCCGTCGAGGCGCTCCGCCGCGGCGTGGAGCCTCTTGCCGTGGCGCAGGTCGCGCGCCTCGTCGGCGCTGACGGGAAACGCGCCGAGCACGGCTGCCGCGACGCGCGCCGGCGTCTCCAGCGGCGCGTCGGGGGTGATCTCGGCGACGGCGTCGGCGACCTCGAACGCGCCGATGCGGGTGCGCCGCAGCGCCGTGAGGTGCCCGCCGATGCCGAGGGCGGCGCCGAGGTCACGCGCGAGGGCGCGGATGTACGTCCCGCTGGAGCAGTCCACGACCACGTCGAGGTCGATGGTGCCGTCCGCGCCCGCACGTCGGGCCAGGACCTCGAACCGGTCGATCGTGACGCGCCGCGCCGTCAGCTCGACCGCTTCGCCCGCGCGCGCGAGATCGTAGGCGCGCTTGCCGCCGACCTTGATCGCCGAGACCGTGCTCGGCACCTGGTCGATCTCGCCGGAGAGCGCGGCGATGCCGGCCGCGATCCGCTCGTCCGTCGCGGCGGCGAGGGCCGCGGCATCCGCTCGAGCCGTCTCGACGCCGTCCGCGTCGTCGGAGTCGGTGGCGACGCCGAGCCGGATCGTGGCCTCGTACGTCTTGCCGAGGCCGACGATGAAGGTCAGCAGCCGGGTCGCGGGCCCCACCCCGAGGATGAGCAGCCCCGTGGCCATCGGGTCGAGGGTGCCCGCATGCCCGATCTTTCGGGTGTTCAGCGCGCGACGCGCGCGGGCGACGACGTCGTGGCTCGTGATCCCCTGCGGCTTGTCGACGAGCAGGATGCCGTTCGGGACGGACGGTGACGCGGGCATTGCTCCAGCCTAGGCCGGGCCGACGCGCGGCCGGAGAACGCAACCCGCCCGCGGCCGTAGGCTGGTGCGGTGCCAGAGCTCGCGACGCCGCTGATCGCGTGGTATCGCGACACCGCGCGCGACCTGCCGTGGCGGGCGCCCGGTTTCGGCGCATGGGGCGTGCTGGTGAGCGAGTTCATGCTGCAGCAGACGCCGGTGACCCGCGTGATCCCGCGTCTGGAGGCGTGGCTGACGCGCTGGCCGACTCCCACCGCGCTGGCCGCCGACCCGCCCGCCGCCGCCGTCGCGCAGTGGGCGAACCTCGGCTACCCGCGCCGCGCGCTGTGGTTGCACCGCGCCGCGGTCGAGATCCGCGACCGTCACGACGGCGTGGTCCCCCGCGACGTCGACGCGCTCCTGTCCCTCACCGGGATCGGCGACTACACCGCGCGCGCCGTCGCGGTGTTCGCGTACGGCGACCGGCATCCGGTCGTCGACACGAACACGCGGCGGGTCATCGCGCGGGCGGTCGAGGGCCGGTCGCAGCCCGGACCCCCGGGGCGCCGGGACCTCGCCGACATGGAACGGCTGCTGCCGGCGGAGCTGCCAGATGCCGCGGTGATGAACGCCGCGATGATGGAGCTCGGCGCCGTGGTCTGCACCGCGCGGGCGGCGCGCTGCGACGTCTGCCCGGTGGCCTCGCTGTGTGCGTGGCGCGCCGCCGGGTATCCCGACACCGGCGACGCCCGCCGGAAGCAGGCATCCTACGAGGGCAGCGATCGTCAGGCGCGCGGCGCGGTGCTGCGGACGCTGCGGGCGGCGGAGGCGCACGAGGTCGCCGAGGCGGCGGTCATCGCCGACTGGCCCGATCCGGCGCAGCGGGGGCGGGCCATCGACTCGCTGCTGGTCGACGGACTCATCGAGTCCGACGGGATGCTGCTGCGTCTGCCCCGCTGACGACGCCGAGCGCGGCGCACCCTCATTGTCACGGCGAGGGGCCGATGCGTCACCCGGTGCGGCGGCGTACGGTCCGCCTCATGAAGGCGCTGATCGTGTACGAATCTCAGTTCGGCAACACCGAGAAGGTCGCCCGGGCCATCGCGGAGGGCGTCGCGACGAGCGGTCGGGTCGAGGTCGTCGCGGTCGACACCGCCCCGACGGTCCTGCCCGACGATGTGGACCTGCTCCTCGTGGGCGGTCCGACGCACGTGTTCTCGATGTCGCGGGTGCAGACGCGGGCCGATGCCGCGAAGGACGCGCCGACGCCGACCCGGCGCGGCATCCGGGAATGGCTCGCGCAGGCCTCCTCCGCTTCGGGACGTCTTCGCGTCGCCACGTTCGGCACGAAGCAGGGGCACGGCCGGCTCAGCGGGTCGGCGGCGACGGCGGCCGCGAAGGCGGCGCGGGCGCACGGGTTGTCGGTGGATGCCGTGGAGGACTTCTTCGTGACGGGACGAAGCGGCCCCCTCGAGGAGGGCGAGCTCGAACGCGCGACCGCGTGGGGACGCGCGCTCGGGCGCTGAGGCTCAGTCGTCCTCGTCGTCGTCCTCGCGCGGCTTGACGTAGGGGTCGGCGTCGCCCGCGTAGGCGGCACCGGCGGCGAGCCCGGCGACGGCGGCGTCCCGCTCCTGCGCCTCACGGAGGAGCTCGGCGATGTGTCCGGCGTTCTCCGGCAGCGCGTCGGGGATGAACTCGAGCGACGGGGTGAGCCGCACGCCGAGCTGCTTGCCGACCTCGCTGCGCAGCATCCCGGTGGCCGCCTTCAGGGCAGCCGCCGAGTCTTCGCGCGCCTTGTCGTCGCCGTACACGGTGTAGAACACCGAGGCGTGCTGCAGGTCTCCGGTGACGCGCACGTCGGTGATCGTCACGAAGCCGAGGCGCGGGTCGCGCAGCCCCTTCTCGAGCCGCTCGGCGATGAGCACGCGGATGCGGTCGGCGAGTCTCGCCTGCCGTTCTGAAGACATCTCTCTTACCTCTTTCTGCGCCCGGCGGAGCCGGGAGGTCGGCGGAGGCGGAGCCGGTCGCGCCGCGGAGACAATCGGGGTAGGGGCCCCGCTCTTGTCTCCGCGGCGCGACCGGCGCAGCCGCAGCCGAACAGGAAGGATCAGCCGCGCGGCTTCTCCACCATCTCGGTCGTCTCGATCTCGTCGCCGATCTGGATGTCGTTGTACTTGCCCAGTCCGATACCGGCCTCGAAGTCCGTGCGGACCTCGGTGACGTCGTCCTTGAAGCGGCGCAGCGACTCGATCTGCAGACCGTCGGCCAGCACGACGCCGTCGCGGATGACGCGCGCCTTGGCGTTGCGCGTGATCGTTCCGCTGCGGACGATGACACCGGCGATGTTGCCGAACTTCGAGGAGCGGAACACCTCGCGGATCTCGGCGACACCCGACTGCACCTCTTCGAACTCCGGCTTGAGCAGGCCCTTGAGCGACTGCTCGACGTCGTCGATCGCGTTGTAGATGACCGAGTAGAAGCGCACGTCCACGCCCTCGCGGGCGGCGCGCTCGCGCGCCTTCGTGTCGGGGCGGACGTTGAAGCCGATCACGATCGCGTTGTCGATCGTGGCCAGGTTGATGTCCGACTCCGTGATGGCGCCGACGCCGCGGTGGATGATGCGCAGCTGCACCGAGTCGTCGACCTCGATCTTGAGGAGCGACTCCTCCAGCGCCTCGACGGCACCGGACACGTCGCCCTTGATGATGAGGTTGAGCGACTCGACCTTGCCCTCTTCGAGAGCGCGGGTGAAGTCCTCGAGCGAGATGCGCTTGCGGGCCTTGGCCAGCTGGGCGTTGCGCTCGGCGGCCTCGCGCTTCTCGGCGATCTGGCGAGCCGTGCGGTCCTCCTCGGTGACGATGAACACGTCACCGGCACGGGGCACGGAGTTCAGACCCTGCACCTGGACGGGACGCGAGGGGTAGGCCTCGTCGACCGCGTCGCCGTTCTCGTCGATCATCGCGCGGACGCGGCCGTAGGCCGTGCCGGCCACGATCGCGTCGCCGACGCGCAGCGTTCCCGACTGGATGAGCACGGTCGCCACCGAGCCGCGGCCCTTGTCGAGCTTCGCTTCGATCGCGACACCGCGGGCGGCCTTGTTCGGGTTCGCCGTGAGGTCGAGTCCCGCGTCGGCCGTCAGCAGCACGGCATCCAGCAGTTCCTGGATGTTCGTGCCCTGGCGTGCGGACACGTCGACGAACATGACGTCGCCGCCGTACTCCTCGGCCACGAGGCCGTACTCGGTGAGCTGCTGGCGCACCTTGGCCGGGTTCGCGTCGGGCTTGTCGACCTTGTTGACCGCGACCACGATCGGCACACCGGCCGCCTGGGCGTGGTTCAGGGCCTCCACCGTCTGCGGCATGATGCCGTCGTCGGCGGCGACCACGAGGATGGCGATGTCGGTCACCTGGGCACCACGGGCACGCATGGCGGTGAACGCCTCGTGACCGGGGGTGTCGATGAAGGTGATCGCGCGCTCGATGCCCTCGTGCTCGGTCCACACCTGGTACGCACCGATGTGCTGGGTGATGCCGCCGGCCTCGCCCGCCACGACGTTCGTCTGGCGGATGGCGTCGAGCAGTCGCGTCTTACCGTGGTCGACGTGACCCATGACGGTCACGACCGGAGGACGGATCTCGAGGTCGTCCTCGCTCTCCGCCTCCAACTCGGCCTCGAGGTCGAGACCGAAGCCCTCGAGGAGCTCCTTGTCCTCGTCCTCGGGCGAGACCATCTGGATCTTGTAGCCGAGCTCGGCGCCGAGCACCTCGAAGGTGGCCTCGTCCAGCGACTCGGTCGCGGTGGCCATCTCACCGAGGTTGAAGAGGATCGTCACCAGCGTGCCGGGCTGCACGGTGTAGCCGCGCAGGGCCTCGAGCTTGTCCGCGAAGTCGGCGATCGACGCGCCGCGACGCAGGCGGATGATCTCGCCGTTGCCCTTCTGGACATTGACGCCGCCGACGACGGGCGCCGACCGCATCTCGAATTCCTGCCGCTTCGCACGACGCGACTTGCGCTGCTTGCTCTTGCCGCCGCCCTTGCCGAAGGCACCCGCGGTGCCACCGCCGGGACCACGGCCACGACCACCGCCGCCACCGGGACGACCCGCGAAGCCGCCACCGGGCGCTCCGGGACCGCCGGTGCCGCCGGGACGCTGGAAGCCGCCGGCACCGCCGGGACGACCGGGACCGCCAGGACGCTGCTGGAACGGCGCGCCGGGACGACCGCCGCCTCCGGGACGACCGGCGCCGCCGGGACGCGGGGCACCGGGACGGGGAGCGCCGGGGCGCGGAGCCTGCGGGCGCGGGATGTTGCCGGGCGTCGGACGCTGACCCATCCCCTGCGCGGACGCGAACGGGTTGTTGCCCGGACGCGGGCCGGCGGGACGCTGGCCCATCCCCTGCGACGAGGAGAACGGGTTGTTGCCGGGACGCGGAGCGCCACCGGGGCGCGGCGCCTGCGGCGTGGCCGCACCGGGCGCGGCGGCGGCCGGCGTGGCGGGCGTCGGAGCGTCCGCTGCGGCGGGGGCCGCCGGAGCCGGAGCGGCCGGCGCGGCGGGCGCGCTGGG
>NZ_BCWI01000007.1 GCF_001592125.1 Microbacterium hominis NBRC 15708 | reverse complement strand
GCGCCGCTCGCTCAACGACCGGGAGGCGGACGGGGCGCAGAGCGTTTCGACTCGCGGCCGCGCCCGACCGGGAGCGAGCGAGGGTGGGACCCGGACGTTGAGCGAGGCGCGCAGCGCCGAGTCGAAACGCCTAAACGATCAGCTCCCCGCCGCGGTAGACGGCGCGCACGAGCGGCACCCCCGGGCGGTACGCGAGGTGGGTCCGCGTCGGCGCGTCCAGCATCACCAGGTCGGCCCGCGTCCCGAGGGCCAGGGTGCCGACGTCATCGCGGTCGAGGGCCCGGGCACCGCCCGCCGTCGCCGCCCATACGGCCTCGGCGACCGTCATCCCCATCTCGCGCACGGCCAGCGCGATCATGAGCGGCATCGAGCTCGTGAAGCTCGTGCCCGGGTTGCAGTCGCTCGCGAGCGCGACCGTGACTCCCGCATCGATCAGCCGGCGCGCATCGGGGTACGGATGCCGGGTCGAGAACTCCACACCGGGCAGCAGAGTCGTGACGACCCCGGCCTCGGCCAGCCGGGCGACGTCGTCGGGGTGGAGGTAGGTCGCGTGGTCGAGCGAGAACACACCCAGCTCGGCCGCGATCCGCGCCCCCGGACCGTGTCCGAGCTGGTTGCCGTGCAGCCGGGTGCCGAGACCCGCGGCCGCGCCGCCCCGCAGGATGCGGCGGGTCTCTTCCGCGGTGAACGCGCCGCGCTCGCAGAACACGTCGATCCACCGGACGTACGGGCCTACGGCGGCGAGCATCGGTCCGCAGACGAGGTCGACGTACGCCGCGCGGTCATCGACGAACTCCGCCGGCACGACATGAGCGCCGAGAAAGGTGACCTCGTCCGTCACCTCCCGGGCCAGGCGGGCGAGCCGCGCCTCGCCCTCCACCGTGAGGTCGTAGCCCGTCTTCACCTCGAACGTGGTCGTCCCCTGCGCGTACAGCTCCGCCGCGAGGCCGGCCAGTCGCGCCCGCAGCTCGTCGTCGGATGCCGCGCGGGTCGCCGCCACCGTCCGTCGTATGCCGCCCGCGGCATAAGGTTGTCCGGCCATCCGCGCCTCGAACTCGTCCGCCCGGTCGCCGGCGAACACGAGGTGCGTGTGGCTGTCGACGAAGCCCGGGAGGATCGCGCGGCCGCCGGCGTCCACGACCTCGACCTCCGGCGTCGCCCCTGTCTGCGGCGCATCGAGACGCGGCTCTTCGGTGCCGCGGCCGACCCAGGCGACGCGCCCGTCGACGACGGCGAGGGCGGCGCCGCGGATCAGTCCCGTGGGGTCGCGGGGGTCGTCGCCGAGCCCGGTCACGTTCGTCGTCAGCTCGCCGATGCCGGTGATCAGCAGCGTGCTCACGGGGCGGCATCCCCGAGCATCGGAACGATCAGCCCCCGCTCGCGGGCGACCTCCCGCGCCCGGTCGTAGCCGGCGTCGACGTGGCGCATGACACCGGTGCCGGGATCGTTCGTCAGCACCCGCGCGAGCTTCTCCGCCGCCAGGGCGGTACCGTCGGCGACCGTGACCTGGCCGGCGTGGATCGAGCGGCCGATGCCGACACCGCCGCCGTGGTGGATCGACACCCACGACGCCCCCGACGCCGTGTTCAGCAGCGCGTTCAGCAGCGGCCAGTCGGCGATCGCGTCGGAGCCGTCGGCCATCGCCTCCGTCTCGCGGTACGGGGAGGCCACCGAGCCGGCGTCGAGGTGATCGCGGCCGATCACGATCGGGCCGGCGAGCTCCCCCGAGGCGACCATCTCGTTGAACCTCAGTCCGGCGAGGTGGCGCTCCTGGTAGCCGAGCCAGCAGATCCGGGCGGGAAGCCCCTCGAAGTGCACGGTCTGGCCCGCCTTGTCCAGCCAGCGGCGCAGCGCCGCGTCCTGCGGGAACAGCTCGGCGACCGCGCGATCGGTCTTGGCGATGTCCTCCGGATCGCCCGACAGCGCCACCCAGCGGAACGGTCCCCGACCCTCCGCGAACAGCGGGCGGATGTAGGCGGGCACGAAACCGGGGAAGGCGAAGGCCCGGTCGTAGCCGCCCAGCTCGGCCTCCCGGCGGATCGAGTTGCCGTAGTCGAACACGGCGGCCCCGGCATCCTGGAACCCGACCATCGCCGCCACCTGCGCAGCCATCGCGGCGCGGGCGCGCACCGTGAAGCCCTCGGGGTCGGATGCCGCGGCGTCCTTCCAGGCGGCCACGCTCACCCCGATCGGCAGGTAGGCGAGCGGGTCGTGGGCGCTGGTCTGGTCGGTGACGATGTCGATCGGCGCGCCGCCCGCGTGGCGGCGTCGCAGGAGCTCCGGGAAGACCTCGGCGGCGTTGCCGACGAGACCGACCGAGAGCGCCTGCCCCGCCGTGCGGGCCGCGACGACGCGCGCCAGGGCCGCGTCGAGGTCGTCGGTGTACTCGTCGAGGTAGCCGTGTGCGACCCGGCGCTCCAGCCGCGACGCGTCGACGTCGACGATCAGCACCGCTCCCCCGTTGAGGGTCACCGCGAGGGGCTGCGCCCCGCCCATGCCGCCGGCACCGCCCGTGAGGGTCAGGGTGCCGGCGAGGGAGTCGCGCCCCAGCGAGCGGGCCACCGCGGCGAACGTCTCGTACGTGCCCTGCAGGATTCCCTGGGTGCCGATGTAGATCCACGATCCGGCGGTCATCTGCCCGTACATCGTGAGCCCGAGCTCCTCGAGCCGGCGGAACTCGGGCCACGTCGCCCAGTCGCCGACGAGGTTCGAGTTCGCGATGAGCACGCGGGGTGCCCACTCGTGCGTGCGGAAGACGCCGACCGGCTTCCCCGACTGCACGAGCAGCGTCTCGTCGGGCTCCAGCTCGTCGAGGGTGCGGACGATCGCATCGTAGGCCGCCCACGACCGGGCGGCGCGCCCCGTGCCGCCGTAGACGACCAGGTCCTCCGGGTGCTCCGCGACCTCGGGGTCGAGGTTGTTCATGAGCATCCGCTTCGCGGCCTCCGCTCCCCAGCTCTTCGCCGTGCGCTGCGCTCCGCGCGGGGCACGGATCGGGCCGCGCGGCGAGGCGGCCGCGCCGGTGTCGGCGGCGGCGGAGTCGGGGGTCTCGGCATGGGATGTCATCGTGGATCTCCTTCGATCAGGCCGGGTGGGCGGAAGTGGCGAACGCGGCCGCGGCGACCTCGCCGGAGAGCACGAGTGCCGTCGCGGTCTCGAGGTCGGGGCTGACGAACCGGTCGGGTCCGGGGCCGGCGACACCCGCCGCGCGCACCCGGTCGCGCACCGCGGCGGTCGCCGGCCCCGGGCGCAGCGGGGCGCGCAGGTCGAGGGCGCGGCATCCGGTGACGAGCTCGATCGCGAGCACCCGAGCGAGCCCGTCGATCCCCCGGCGGAGCTTGCGGGCCGCCGACCACCCCATCGACACGTGGTCCTCCTGCATCGCCGACGAGGGGATCGAGTCGACGGATGCCGGGACGGCCAGGCGCTTGAGCTCCGAGACGATGCCCGCCGCGGCGTACTGGGCGATCATGAGGCCGGAGTCGACGCCCACCTCGTCGGCGAGGAACGGGGGCAGGCCGTGGCTGCGCGTGCGGTCGAGGGCGCGGTCGGTGCGCCGCTCGGCGATGGAGGCGAGGTCGGCGACGGCGATCGCGAGGAAGTCGAGCACGTACGCCACCGGCGCACCGTGGAAGTTCCCGTTCGACTCGACGCGGCCGTCGGACGTGACGACGGGGTTGTCGATCGCCGAGGCGAGCTCGCGGGCGGCGATCGCCCGCGCGTGCTCGAGGGTGTCGCGGGCCGCGCCGTGCACCTGCGGTGAGCACCGGAGGGAGTAGGCGTCCTGTACCCGGGTGCAGACGGCGGGGTCGCGGTGGCTCGCGACGATCGGCGAGTCGGCCAGGAGCGCGCGCAGATTGGCGGCGGAGGCCGCCTGCCCGTGCTGCGGACGCAACGCCATGAGGTCGGCGGCGAAGACGGCGTCGGTACCGAGCTGGCTCTCGATCGAGATCGCCGCGGTCACATCGGCCACCGTCAGCAGGTTGTCGAGATCGGCGAGCGCGAGCGCGAGCATCCCCAGCATCCCGTCGGTGCCGTTGATGAGCGCGAGTCCTTCCTTCTCCTCGAGCACGAGCGGGGCGATGCCCGCGGCGTCCAGGGCGTCGGATGCCGGGACGAGGAGGCCCGCGGCATCGCGCACCTCGCCTTCGCCCAGGGCGGCGAGGGCGATGTGCGACAGCGGGGCGAGGTCGCCGGAGCAGCCGAGCGAGCCGTACTCGCGCACCACGGGGGCGATGCCGGCGTTCAGCATCGCGACGTAGGTGTCCACGACGACCTCGCGCACGCCGGTGTGTCCGGTCGCCAGGGTCTGCAGCCGCAGGAGTTGCAACGCGCGGACGACCTCGCGCTCGACCTCGGCGCCGGTGCCGGCGGCGTGGGAGCGGATGAGGCCGGCCTGCAGCTGACGACGCCGCTCGGGCGCGATGAACGTCGTGGCCAGCGCGCCGAACCCGGTCGAGATGCCGTAGTGCGGCTCGGGGTCGCCCGCCAGCCGCTCGACGAGCCGGCGCGCGTCGCGGATGCGCGCGGCGGCGGCGGCTGCGAGCTCGACGCGTGCGCCGTGGCGCGCCACGGCGACCACCTCGGACACCTGCAGGGGGCGCTCTCCGACGACGACGGAGCCCGCCTCGGCCGGGCCGTCGTGGGGGCGGAGGGGCAGGGCGGTCGCGTCGGGCGGTGTCGTCATGCCCCGATTCCATCGCGGCGACGGCGCGCCGACCAGGGGGCTGTGGCAATCTGTGTCTGTGATCCCAGACACATCGGTGAGCGCGCCGCAGGTGCCGGCCGCCGATCAGACGTTGCGCATCCTGTCGTACCTCGGGCGCCAGCGCGGACCGGTGGCGGCGCGGACGATCGCCGAGACGCTCGGCATCGCACGCTCGAGCGTCTACCACCTGCTCGCGGCGATGGCCGAGCACGGCTTCGTCGTGCACCTTCCCGACGAGCGGCGCTGGGGCCTGGGCACGGCCGCGTTCGAGCTGGCCGGCGGCTACGCGCGCCAGCAGCCGCTCGCCCGGCTCGGCCGTCCGCTGGTCGCCGCCCTGGCCGACCGCTGGGGCGAGAGCGCCCATCTCGCCGTCATGACGGGACGCGACGTGCTGTACATCGTGGAGGAGCGCGCGCCGCGACGGCCGGCGCTCATCACCGATGTCGGGGTGCGTCTTCCGGCCCACCTGACCGCGACGGGGCGCGCGATGCTCGCCGCTCTCCCCCGCGAGCAGGTGCGAGCCCTCTACCCGGATGCCGCGGCTTTCGCCGACCGCACCGGGCGCGGCCCGCGCCGGCCCGGCGAGCTGCGCGACGTGCTGCGGCGGACGCGCCGGCAGGGGTTCGCCGACGAGGACGGCGAGGTGACGCTCGGCTTCCGCTCCGTGGCGGTCGCCGTGCACGATCACGCCGAGTGGCCCGTCGCCGCGATCGCGATCACGTGGCCCGCCGACTCGGCGCACGACGCGGCATCCCTCGCTCCCGCCGTGGCCGTCGCGGCGGGCGAGCTGCGGCGCCGCCTCTACGGCTGAGCGCGGCGCGCGCTGAGCGCGGCGCGGGCCTCAGCGCACGACGAGGCGCGGCTCGACCAGCACGTGCGCGCGGCCCGGCTCGGCGTCGCGCGGGTCGATCGAGGACGCGCCGCCCAGGAGCAGGTCGAGCGCACCGACCGCGACCTCTTCGGGCAGCTGCTCGACGCTCGACAGCCCGAGGGCCTCGACCGCGGGGGTGTTGTCGAAGCCGACGATCGGCAGCCGCGGGCGCCCGGCGGCGACGGCGGCCAGGTGCGCGCCGACGGCGAGCGAGTCGCTGACGCAGACCAGCGCGTCGATGTCGTCGCGGGCGACGACCGGGGCGGCGATGTCGCGCGCCCGCGCGACGTTCTCCTCGCTGGTCAGGCGTACGGGCGCCCAGGTGCTGCCCGCGTCGGCGGCGGCGAGGGCGCGGCGCCAGCCGCTCTCGCGATCGTCGCCCGTCGCCGACCCTGCCGGCCAGCCGAAGAACGCGACCCGCGCCCCCGCCGTCGCGAGGGCGTGCGTCGTGGCCTGGGCGGTGCCCGCGGCCCCGTCGACGTCCACCCAGTGATGCGTCGGCGCGCCGACGTCGTCGCGCCCCCACGGCCTGCCGAACGAGACGAACGGCACGCCGCGGGCGAGGAGCCACTCGGCGCGCGGATCGCCGGGGAAGGTGCCCGTGATCACGACCGCGTCGATCTCGCCGCCCTCCCGCAGATCGCCCATGCGGCGGATCTCCTCATCGGGCGTCCGGGCGGCGTAGAGCATGACGCGGAGCCCGCGCTCGCCCGCCTGCTCGGTGAGCGCGTGCACGAAGCGGTCGAGCACCACGCCGGAGATGCCGCCCGCGTAGGGGTCGAGGTGGATGCCGATCGTCGAACTGCGTCGCGTGCGCAGCCGGCGCGCCGAGGCGTGGGGCGCGTAGTTCAGTCGCGAGATGGCATCGGTGACGCGCGCCCGCGTCTCCTCCCGCACGATCTGGGGCGAGTTGATGACGTTGCTGACGGTCTGTCGCGAGACGCCGGCGGCGCGCGCGACGTCCTCGATCGTCGCCGATCTGTTCACGCGGACCTCCCTTGACGCTCTCGGCATCCTCGTCTATCTTTTCAAGCATCCCACAATTTGAACGATCAAATGATCGATCCAACGGCGGACCGTTTCGACGTTCCGACACCGGGATGGCACCATGAGGCCGCGCCGGAAGGCGCAGGCCACGCGATCGAAGGAGATGCGATGAAGCGACAGACAGCACGGACGCTGCTCGCGGCGGGAGGCCTGGCCGTTGCCACGAGCCTGCTGCTGACCGGCTGCGGCCAGGGATTCAGCGGGTCGGGATCGGCCGGCTCGGCGAGCGCGGGCGACCTGACCTCGTCCGACAAGCCCTTGACCATCATGATCGGCTCGTCCGGCGACGCCGAGACCACGGCGGTGCAGGATGCCGTGGCCGCCTGGTCGTCGTCGTCCGGCGTGTCCGCGTCGGTGGTGGCCGCCACCGACCTCGCCCAGCAGCTGTCCCAGGGCTTCGCCGCCGGCTCGCCGCCGGACCTCTTCTACCTCAGCACCGACCAGCTCGCGGGCTTCGCGAGCAACGGGTCGCTCAAGGCCTACGGCGACCAGCTGAGCAACAAGGACGACTTCTACCCGTCGCTCGTGAAGAACTTCACCGTCGACGACACGTTCTACTGCGCCTCCAAGGACTTCTCCACGCTGCAGCTCGTCATCAACGAGAACCTGTGGACGCAGGCGGGACTGACCGACGCCGACATCCCGACCACGTGGGACCAGCTCGCAGAGGTCGCCGCGAAGCTCACGAACGGTACCACGAAGGGACTCGTCTTCGGCGGCGAGTACGCCCGCCTCGGCGCCTTCATGGCCCAGGCCGGCGGACGGCTCGTCTCGGAGGACGGCACGACCGCCGAGGCGAACAGCGACGCCAACGTGGCCGCGCTCACCTACGTGCAGCAGCACCTGCAGGACGGCACCTTCGCGTACGCCTCCGACGTGGGCGCGGGCTGGGGCGGTGAGGCGTTCGGCAAGCAGCTGGGCGCCATGACGATCGAGGGCAACTGGATCACCGGTGCCCTCGGCGACTACCCCGACGTGAAGGCCAAGGTCGTGGAGCTGCCCGCCGGCAGCGCCGGCAAGGGCACCCTGCAGTTCACCAACTGCTGGGGCATGGCCGCCGACAGCCCCAACCAGAAGGCCGCGCTCGACCTCGTCGAGTACCTGACGAGCGCCGAGCAGCAGCTCGTGTTCTCGAAGGCGTTCGGCCCGATGCCGTCGGTGCAGTCCGCCGCCGAGACCTGGAAGAGCGACAACCCCTCGCTCGTCGCGTTCCTCGACGGCGCCGACTATGCGCAGGGCGTTCCCACCAACAAGGGCGCCGCCGACGTCATCAAGGACTTCAACGCGCAGCTCGAGTCGCTGAAGACGGGCGACCCGAAGAAGATCCTCGACTCGGTGCAGTCCAACCTCGAGGCCGTCGTCGGCTGATCATGTCCGCCGCTCCCGTCGCTCCGGTCGCGACGCCCCCGCGTCCGGTCTCGCCCCGGCATCCGCGCTCGCGCGGAATCCGCCGCGGCGAGGCCGGCGCGGGCTGGCTGTTCGTGTCGCCCGTCATCGTGATCCTCGGCGTCTTCCTGCTCGTCCCCGTGCTGATGGCGCTCTGGGTCAGCTTCTCGGACTGGTCGGGGCGCGGCAGCCCCCTCTCCCCCTCCGTCGGCTTCGTCGGCCTGGACAACTACGCCGCCATCACCACCGGCGGCGGGCTCGCCGAACGCGACTTCGGCACGGCGCTGCGCAACAACGCGTGGTACGTGCTGCTCGTCGTCCCGCTCCAGACCGTCCTGTCGCTCTTCCTGGCCGTTCTGGTCAGCCGCCGGATCCTGCGCGGTCGCGGCTTCTTCCGCACCGCGTTCTACTTCCCGTCGGTGACGAGCTCGGTCGCCATCACCGTGCTGTGGCTGTTCCTCTTCTCCTTCGCGGGTCCCGTCAACCAGATCCTGTCGGCGATCGGGCTCGCCGCCCCCAACTGGTTCAACGACTCGCGCGGCATCGTCCACGTCGCCCTCGGCGCGCTGGGCGTGTCGGACGGACCCGACGCGCTCACCGGCAGCGGCCTCCTCGGCGTCTCGTGGTGGGACTGGCTGTCCGGCCCGTCCGTCGCGATGTCCGCGTTCGTCCTCATGGCGGTTTTCACGACCAGCGGCACCTTCATGCTGCTGTTCATCGCGGCGCTGCAGAACATCGGATTCGAGCTCACCGAGGCCGGCATGATGGACGGCGCGAACGGCTGGCAGCGCTTCTGGCACATCACGCTCCCGCAGCTGCGCCCGACGCTGTTCACCGTGATCACGCTCGGCCTGATCGGCTGCTGGCAGGTGTTCGATCAGATCTACACCGGAACCCAGGGCGGCCCCGCCAAGACGACCGTGACGCCCGCCTACCTCTCGTACACCTCGGCCTTCCAGAACCAGGACTGGGGCGTGGGCGCCGCGATCGCGTTCATCCTCTTCCTGATCATCATCGCCTTCACGCTCCTCCAGCGCTGGGTGCTGCGGGACCGGCCCGTCTCGAAGCGGCGCATCCGCGCCTACCAGTCGCGCGCAGCCTCGGCATCCGGTGCGGCCTCGGCCTCGTCCTCGAAGGAGGCCCGATCATGACCACCACGCTGACCACCGTGGAGGTGCAGGCCGCGGCATCCGCACCGCCGCCGCGCCGACGCCGACGGCTGACGCCGCGCAGCGTGACGGGACAGGTGCTGCTCTACGGCATGCTCGCCGCGCTGGCGATCGTGTACATCTACCCGTTCCTCGTGCAGGTCGCCACCTCGTTCAAGACCGAGCCGGATGCCGCGGCGGACCCGATCTCGCTCATCCCCGCCACCTTCTCGACGGCGGCGTACGAGCGGCTGTTCCTGCACAGCGACTTCCCGCTCTGGTTCGCGAACTCGGCCGTGGTCACCGTCTGCGTGACGGTCGGGCGCGTGTTCTTCGTCTCGCTGGCGGGCTACGCACTGGCCCGCCTGCGCTTCCGGGGACGCGGGGTCGTGTTCGCGCTCGTCGTGGCCGTGATGGCGGTGCCGACGGTCGTGCTCCTCATCCCCAAGTTCCTCGTGCTCAACCAGCTCGGCCTCTACGACTCGTACGCGGGCATGATCCTGCCGCTGCTCGTCGACGCGGCAGGCGTGTTCATCATGAAGAACTTCTTCGAGTCGATCCCCGACTCGGTCGAGGAGCAGGCGCGCATCGACGGCGCCGGCACCTTCCGCGTGTTCTGGTCGATCGTGCTTCCGATGGCACGACCCGCCCTGATCACGATCGTGATCCTGTCGTTCCAGGGATCGTGGAACGAGCTGAGCCACTTCATCGTGTCGACCCAGTCGCCCGAGCTGACCACGCTGACCAAGGGCGTCGCCTCGCTCGCGTCGGGCCAGCTCAGTCAGGGCACGCAGTACCCCCTCAAACTCGCGGCCGCGGCGATCATGACGATCCCCGTCGCCGTGATCTTCTTCCTCTTCCAGAAGAAGATCATGAACACCAGCGAAGGAGCAGTGAAGGGATGACGGCCGGCTTGCAGCCATTCCTCTCCGACCGGATCGTGGCGCTGACGGCGCCCACGCAGGCCTGGTCGGGCCGTGACGGCGACATGGGATCCGCCGTCATCGACGGGATCTACCACGGCGACACGCGTTTCGTCCGGACGCTCCGCGTCGACTACGCCGCCGCGGACGGGACCTATCTCGCCCCGGAGCACGTCGCGACCGACATCGTCGGCGCCGGGCACGTCCGCATCGACGCGCTCCTCCGCGGCGTCGACGACCCCAGCCCCGACCCGAAGGTGCGCCTCGTGCGCGAGCGCCGGGTGGCCGACGGCACGATGTCCGAGACGCTGACCGTGCGCACCCACCTCGAGAAGCCCGTGCGCGTCCGCCTGCGCGTGCGCATCGGCATCGACATCGGCGCGCTGCAGGAGGTCAAGGCGGGCACGCCGACGGGCGATCCCGGCGACCCCACCGTCACCGAGGCCGGTGTCACCGCCCGGCGGGGCGGAGCGACGCTCGAGATCGACGCTCCGGAGGCGGCGATCGACCTCGCCGACGGCGGAGAGATCACGCTGGTCTGGGACCTCGACGGCGAGGGACGCGACGCGGCGAGCGTGTCGTGGACCGCGCGCCTCGACGACCGCTCGCTCGTGGTCCGCGGCGCCCGGACTCCCGCGCCGTGGCCGCGTCCGATCGCCCCCGCGGGAGCCGACCCCCGGCTCCAGCGCTGGCTCGACCGCGCTCTCGACGATCTCCGTGCCCTCCGCCTCGCGCTCCCCGACGCCCCCGACGACGAGTTCTTCGCGGCCGGCGCACCCTGGTTCTTCACCCTGTTCGGCCGGGACTCGCTGTGGGCGGCGCGCCTCATGCTGCCCGTGGATGCGACCGTCGCGGCCTCCACGCTGCGCGTCCTGGCGCGACTGCAGGGCACGCGGGACGACCCCGCCACCGCGCAGCAGCCCGGGAAGATCATGCACGAGCTGCGCGCGTCCACGCTGTCGATGCCCGGGGAGGGCATCGTGCTGCCGCCGCTGTACTACGGCACCGTCGACGCGACGGCGCTCTGGGTCACCCTCCTGGCCGATGCGGCCGCGCAGCTGCCGGCCGCCGAGGTCGAGAGCCTGCTGCCCGCCCTGGAGAGCGCGCTCGGCTGGATCGTCGCGTCCGCGGAGCGATCGGGCTTCCTCGAATACGTCGACGAGACGGGCCACGGACTGTCGAACCAGGGCTGGAAGGATTCCGGCGACTCCATCCAGTGGCAGGACGGCACGCTCGCGAACGGCCCGATCGCGCTGTGCGAGGTGCAGGGCTACGCCTACGAGGCGGCGCTCGGCGGGGCCGCACTCCTCGACCGGTTCGGGCGTCCGGGCGGCGGGGAGCTGCGGGACTGGGCCGCGGGGCTCAAGCGCCGCTTCGCCGCGCGCTTCTGGGTGACGACGCCGTCCGGACGCTTCCCCGCGATCGCCCTCGACCGCGACGGCCGACCGGTCGACACACTGACCTCGAACATCGGCCACCTCCTCGGCACCGGCATCCTCGACCCCGACGAGGAGAAGGCCGTCGCCGACCTGCTCGTCGACCCGCGGATGTCGTCCGGTTTCGGCATCCGCACGCTGTCGACCGATGCCGGCGGCTACTGGCCGCTCAGCTATCACGGCGGAAGCGTGTGGATCCACGACACGGCGATCGTCGCGCGCGGCATGGCGCGCGCGGGTCTGCACGGCCACGCGCGCCGAGTCGTGGCCGAGATGCTCGCCGGCGCGGAGGCGTTCTCCTACCGCGTGCCCGAGCTGTATGCAGGCGACGGGGCGGACGAGGTGTCGGCGCCCGCACCGTACCCCGCCGCGTGCCGCCCGCAGGCATGGACGGCGGCGGCGGCCGTCACGGCGTGGGAGGTGCTCCGCGCGGACTGAGCGCGCTCAGTCGACGGCGCTGACCGTGCCACCGGTGAGGTGGACGAGCTCGTCGAAGGTCAGGGGGAAGACGGTGTGGGGCGTTCCGCCCGCGGCCCAGATCTCGTCGAAGGCGGCGAGCGCCTCGTCGACGACGGTGGGCAGCGGCGCGGGGTGGCCGGTCGGCGCGACGCCGCCGATGGCCTGCCCCGTGGCCGCGCGCACCTGCTCCGGCGTGGCTCGCACGATGCTCCGGCGCCCGAGGCGCGCCGCGAGCGCCGGGGTGTCGACGCGGTGGGCGCCGCTGGTCATCACCAGGAGCGGCTCACCGTCGGACCAGAACACCAGGCTGTTGGCGATGGCCCCGACCTCGATGCCGAGGGCGGCGGCGGCGAGCGCGGCGGTGGACGCGGCATCCGGGAGCGTGATGATCTCGCCCGAGACGCCGGCGGCGCGGAGGGCGTCGTGGACGATGCGGCTGCGCGGTGAGAGGTTCTCCGTCATGGCACGAGCGTAGCGGCGGCGGGCCGGCGGTCGCCGCCGCCCGCCGCCCGCCGGGCGTGACGAGCGTCGGAGTTCTGCGCGGCCGGTCGCGCGACGACGAGCGACGGGCCGCCGCTCGCCCGGCTTCTCCGACGTTCGTCACCGCCGCGATCACCCGCGCACCGTCGCCCGCCTCATCCGTGCCGGCGCGCGGCGCGCGTCGAGCCGCGGAGCCCCCGCACCGCCGCCAGCACGCGGTCGCGGTGCCAGAAGATGTCCTCGGCGATCGGCCGGTAGGTGACGTACCCGAGGGCCGCGGCGGCCTGATCCCGGCGGCGGTCCTCCTTCTGCTGCGCCCAGCTCGCGTGGTGCGCCTCGCTGTCGCACTCGACGATCAGCCAGCCGTCGACGAGCAGATCGACCCGCCCGACGCCGGCGATCTGAACCTGGCATTCGACGCGGCATCCCATCTTGCGCAGCAGGATGCGCACGATGCTCTCGCTGCCCGCCTCCGCCGATCGGTCGAGAAACGCCCGGAGCGCGCGGTAGCGACGGGGCAGCATCCGGAAGATCTCGGCCAGGTCGTCCTCGTCGATGAGACGGCGATGAAGCGCCGAATCCAGCGAGGCGATCGTCTCCATCGGTCCCTGGCACCGCGCTGCCGCCGCCAGGGCCTCCACGAGAGGCGCATTCGCCGTGCGCCGCAGACCGTCGCCCGACCAGTGCACGCGCGCATCCGGGTGCACCGGCCGACGCCGTCCCCGCCGCGGATGCACGCGGACGTGCAGCCCGCCGGTGGCGAGCACGAAGACCCCGCGGCGGGCGAGCTCGGACAGGCAGGTCAGCTGACCGCCGACCTCGGCGGCGGCACGCGTCTGCGCGTCGACCTCCCCGGGCAGGTACGCGTCCCTCCGGGCGCGGCAGAGCGACCCCGCGGCGACGGCCCGCTCGATCCGGCGCCACGTCCACCCCTCCGCGTACAGCTCGGCCCGCGACACCACGGGCCACGACACCGGACCCGCGCCCGCGTTCGCCTCTTCTTCCATCCGCCGATCGTGGCGGCTCGCCGTCGTGGGGTGGACCGCGGGCGGGAAAGCCCGTGGAGAGCCCGACTCAGGGCCGCTCTGGGGAGGAGCCCTCGCCGTCGCGGGTCGGATCGTCCGCCCGTCCGCCCGTGACGAACGCCGGATTTTCGGACCGCGAGCCCGGCTGCCACGCCCTGGCGCGGCCCGTCGCCGCGCGGATCCGACGTACGTCACGGCGCGGGCCGCGCCCTCCGGCACGCGGCCGCGTCGGCCCGCGACCGCACGGAACGGCGCGGCTCGGGGCACAATGGGTGACGGATGCCGTAACGCCGCGGCATCCGCAGAGCACAGCCCACAAGGCCAGCCGAAAGAGGATGCGATGACGCACACCCTGCCCCTGCCCGACTTCTCCCACGAGCGCGTGGAGGTGACGATGGGCCCGCGCAGCGGTCTGGTCATCACCGTCGCGCTGCACTCCTCGGTCCTCGGTTCCGCCCTCGGCGGGGCCCGGATGTGGACCTACCCCCACTGGAGCGACGCCGTCGGCGACGCCCTCCGCCTCTCCGCCGCGATGACGCTCAAGAACGCTGCGGCGGGCTTGGATGCCGGGGGCGGGAAGTCCGTGATCTGCGTGCCGCCCGGCACGGTGCTCGATGCGGGTCGCCGCCGCGCCGCCTACCTCGACCTCGGCGACGCCGTCGAGCGCTTCGACGGCCGCTACCGCACCGCGGAGGATGTCGGTTCGACGACCGACGACATGCTGGTCGTCAGCGAACGCACCTCCCACGTCGTCGGATTGCCCGACGCGGTGGGCGGCTCCGGCGAGCCGGCCGGTCCGACGAGCCTGGGCGTCTACGAGTCGCTGCGCGCCACCCTCGAACAGGTCGCGGGCTCCCCCGATGTCGCCGGACGCCGCATCACCGTCTCCGGGCTCGGACAGGTCGGCAGCCGTCTGGCCGTGCGCCTGAGCGCCGAGGGCGCGCAGCTCACGGTGACCGACGTCAACCCCGCCAAGCGCGACCTGGCGACCGAGCTGGGCGCCCGCTGGGTCGAGCCCGGCACGGAGCACCTCATCGAGGCCGACGTCTTCGTCCCCGCCGGCATCGGCGGCCTCCTCGACGACGAGGTCATCGACCGACTGTCGGCCCGCGCCGTCTGCGGCCCGGCGAACAACCCCCTCGCGGATCGCTCCGGGGCGGATCGACTGGCCGCTCGCGGCATCCTCTACGCTCCCGACTTCGTCGTCAACGCGGGCGGCGTCGTCTATCTCGACCTGGAGGCCAAGCGGCTCGGCTCCCGCGCCGAGATCATGGACCGGGTGAGCGCCATCGGCGACACCGTGCGGGCGATCTTCGCGGATGCCGCGGCGCGCGGCATCACGCCGCTGGATGCCGCGGAGGAGCGGGCCGCGGAGCGTCTCGCCGCCGGCCGCAGCGCCCAGCACGCGGACGTCTTCGCCTGACGGCCGCCGTCCGGGCGCCGCTCCGCACGAGGGGCACCCGGGCACCCCTGCCACCCGGGCACCCCTGCCACGCGGACACGACTGGCACGCGGTCTCTTCCTCCGAGAGACCGCGTGTCGGATCCGCCCCCTCCAGTGGCATGATGGACGCACCCGGCAGCGTGGCCGGGGATCGCCGTGCCGTCGAAGGAGACCGCCGTGTTCACCAGCCCCTTCCCCGATGTCGAGATCCCGGACGTCAGCATCTACGACGACCTGTTCGCCGGGCTCACCGACGAGGATGCCGCGCGCATCGCGCTGATCGATCCCGCCGGCGGGGCCGAGACGACGTACGGCGCCCTCAAGGCGCAGGTGGACGCCTTCGCCGGCGCTCTGGCGGCGCGCGGCGTGGACGCCTCCACGGTCGTGGGGCTGCTCTGCCCGAACGTCCCGGCGTTCGCGACGGTCTTCCACGGCGCTCTCCGCGCCGGCGCGACCGTGACGACGATCAACTCGCTGTACACGGCCGGCGAGATCGAGAAACAGCTGCGCGACGCGGGCGCGACGTGGCTGTTCACGGTCTCGCCGCTGCTGCCCGCGGCGCAGCAGGCCGCGGAGGCCACCGGCATCCCCGTCGAGCGCGTCGTGGTGCTGGACGGCGCCGAGGGCCACCCCGACCTTCGCCAGCTGCTGGGCGAAGGACGTCCGGCGCCGCAGATCGAGATCGACCCGGCGACGCACGTGGCGGTCCTCCCCTACTCGTCGGGAACCACCGGCATCCCCAAAGGGGTGATGCTCAGCCACCGCAACCTCGTCGCGAACGTCGCGCAATGCCGCATCAACATCGATCTGAAGAACACCGACCGCGTGCTCGCGGTGCTGCCGTTCTTCCACATCTACGGCATGACGGTGCTGTTGAACCTCGCGCTGAAGCAGCGCGCGACGCTGGTCACCATGCCGCGGTTCGACCTCGTGCAGTTCCTCACCAACATCCAGACCTACGGTTGCACCTACCTCTACATCGCCCCGCCGATCGCGGTCGCGCTGGCCAAGCACCCGATCGTCGACGAGTTCGACATCTCGACGGTGCACACGGTGTTCTCCGGCGCGGCGCCGCTCGACGGGGAGACGGCCGAGATCGCGGGGCGCCGCCTCCACGCGCGCATGATGCAGGGCTACGGCATGAGCGAGCTGAGCCCGGTCTCACACGCGATGCCGTACACGCGCGACGACATCCCGGTGAGCTCGGTGGGCACGATCCTGCCCAACATCGTGTGCAAGCTGGTCGACACCGAGACCGGCGAGGAGATCACGGCGATCGAGGAGGACGGGCGCACGCGTCCGGGCGAGCTGTGGGTGAAGGGGCCCAATGTGATGCTCGGCTACCTCAACCAGCCGCAGGCCACGGCGGAGACGCTCGACGCCGAGGGCTTCCTGCACACGGGCGATGTCGCGGTCTACCACGAGGGCGGCTACTTCTCGATCGTCGACCGGGTGAAGGAGCTGATCAAGTACAAGGGCTATCAGATCGCCCCCGCCGAGCTGGAGGCGCTGCTGCTGGGGCACCCGAAGATCATGGATGCCGCGGTCATCGGAGTGCTCGACGACGACAAGCAGGAGATCCCGAAGGCGTTCATCGTCTCGGCGCCCGACTCCGGGCTGACGGCGGAGGAGGTCATGGCCTTCGTCGCGGAGAACGTCGCACCGCACAAGAAGGTCCGCCGCGTGGAGTTCGTGGAGGCGATCCCGAAGTCGACGTCGGGCAAGATCCTGCGCAAAGATCTGCGCTCGCGCGAGCGGGGGGCCTGAGCCGCACCGGATGCCGCGCCGCGCCCGTGACGGCGCGGCTACGCCGACGGTGCCGTCCGGATCGCGGCGAGCGCCGCGATCCGGATCTCGACGGCGCCGCCGGCCGTCGAGACCGACATCAGGGTGTGCGTGCAGCCGCGGCAGCGCACGATCGCGACCTGCGCGTCGCGCTCCACCCGGGCCTGCGCCAACGGACGCGCGTCTGCGCAGTGTCCGCACTCGAGGGTGAGCACCGTGGCGTCGTCGGCGAAGACGGCCGAGAGCATGCCCGCGAGCGCGTTGCCGTCGACCATCGTGGCGGTCCGGTGGGCGTCCGTCGACGTGTCGTCGTGGTCGTGCGTGGTCATGCTGCGCCTCCGAATCGCTCGGTCCGCACGCGTTGCGGAGCGTGCCCGATCTGCACGAGGGCGTCTGCGACCGTCTCGACGAAGGCGGTCGGGCCGCAGACGTAGACCAGCGGGCGCTGCTCCGGCGGCACGCACCGCTGCGCGAGCTCGTCGAGGCGGACCCTTCCGGCGGGCCGGGGCCACCCGTCGGGCGTCGCGCGGGTGTAGACCCAGTCGATCGCGAGGAGAGGGCCGCTCAGCCGCAGGAGATCGTCGGCGTACATCGCGTCGGCCGGGCTCCTCGTCGAGTAGAGCAGTCGGAACGGCGCCTCGTTCGCGGATGCCGCGTGCGCGCGCACCATCGCCAGAAGGGGGACGATGCCGGATCCTCCCGCGATGAGCTGCACGGGTGCGGGCTCGTCGCCGCGCCAGACGAAATAGGCGCCGAGCGGTCCCTTGACCTCCAGGAAGTCTCCGGGGCGGATGTCGCGGACCAGGTACGGCGAGACCTCGCCGTCGACGATCTCGTCGACCGCGAGCTCCACCGTGGTGCCGGTCCCGACGCTCGCCACGGAGTAGGAGCGCTCCGCCTGGTACCCGTCTTCGGCGGTCAGCCGCACGTCCAGGTGCTGGCCGGCGAGGTTCCCGGGCCACCCGGGCACGTCGAGCAGGAGCGAACGCGAATGCGCGGTGAGCGGGGCGACCGCGGCGACGTGTGCGGCGAGCCAGCCGGGGGCGCTCACCAGTACCGTTCCTCCCGCCAGGGGTCGCCGTGGAGGTTGTAGCCGTTCTGCTCCCAGAACCCGGGATCGTCGTGCTCCTGGAGGACGAGTCCGCGCACCCATTTCGCGCTCTTCCAGAAGTAGAGGTGGGGCACGAGCAGCCGGGCCGGCCCGCCGTGCTCGGGGGCGAGCTGCTCGCCCTCGAACTCGACGGCGACCCACGCCTTTCCTCCGCGAAGCTCGTCGAGCGGCACGTTCGTGGTGTAGCCGCCGTAGGAGTGGGCCATCGCCGAGGGTGCTGTCGTCTCGATGCCGGAGAGGAGGGTGTCGAGCGAGACGCCGCGCCAGTGGGTGCCGAGCTTGGACCAGCGGGTGACGCAGTGGATGTCGGTGCGGATGTCCTCCACCGGCAGCGCCATCAACTCCTGCCACGACCACGACGTCCGCTCCCCGGACTCGGTCACGATGCTGAACTCCCACTCCTGGGTGCTCACCCGCGGCGTCGGGCCCGCCGAGAGCACGGGGAAATCGTCGGTCAGGTACTGCCCGGGTGGAAGCTGCGGCTCCGATGCGCGACGGCGTGCCCCGAAGCCTCTGCTGAACTCTGCCATGGTGACCTCCCGGGGGCAATCTACTCCGGCGGCGGCGCCCACGGCATCGACATCTGTCGTCGATCCGCCACTGCGCGGCCGCGCGTGTCGACGGCGCGTGTCGACGGCGCGAGACGGCGAACGGCGCCCGCCGGGTGGGCGGGCGCCGTTCGTCACGACGCGCGGTGGGCGCGACCGTCAGATCACTCGACGGGGCTGAGCGACTTCGCGATGTGCGTGTGCACGGCCTTCAGCCACGACACGAGGAACTCGGCGGTCGACTCGTCGGTGACCTCGCCCTCGTCGGTGATCAGGCCGTCGCGCAGGTGGATGTACGCCTCGGGCTGCGACAGCTCGGGCGAGGCGAGGAACGAGAGGATCGAGCGCAGGTGCTGCTGCGCGACGGCGGTGCCGATCGCCCCGATCGAGGCGCCGATGACGGCGGACGGCTTGCCGGCGAAGCTGTTCTGGCCCCACGGGCGGCTGGCCGTGTCGAGCGCGTTCTTCAGGACACCGGGCACCGAGCGGTTGTACTCGGGCGTCACGATGATGACGGCGTCCGAACCCTCGATCGACGTCTTGAACTCCGCGGCCGCGGCGGGGATGGCCGCGTCGTTGTCCGCCGAGTAGAACGGCAGGCCCGCGATGGGAAGCTCCGTGAGCGACAGGCCGGCCTGGGGGGCGAGGCGCACGAGCGCGTTCGCGAGGCGGCGGTTGATCGAGGTCGACGAGATGCTGCCGATGATGATGCCGACGTTGTAGGTGGTCATGGCGAGAGTGCCCTTCCGGATTGGATTCAACTGAATGAATCCTATCGACTCTTGCCGCATGCGGACGCCACGGCGGTGCCGTCGGGACGAGCGCGACCCCGCATGTCGGAGGCATGTCGTTCAATGGACCCCGACGGCCTGTGCCCTGCCGGAACCGAAAGGGGCGCCATGACGACCGAGCGACCGGAGCCGACCGCGGAGGCCTGCCCGCCGTGGTGCGTGGAAGACCACGCCCTCCACGGCCTGCCCGACGACCGTCGACACCAGTCGGAGCCGCAGTGGATGCCGGTGACGAGCCTCCGGCGCCGCTTCCTCCCCGGAGGCGAGCTGCGGCGGGATGCGATCTCCGAGGAGGCCTGCGTCCTCGCGGTGCGCTACCTGGCAGACCGCGAGACCTGGGTCGCTATCGCCACCGAGACGCGCCAGATCGAGCTCACCCCGGAGAGCGCTGCACGGCTTCACGCGGAGCTCGGCGCCCTCTTGGCGCGACTGGCGCCCTGACGACGGAAGGCGCCCTAGGGTATCCCAGAATTTCACCGATTTAAATCGGTTCACACCAACTCTTATCCCTTCCACGCTTGAGGAATGAGTTCCGGCCTCGCCTCGTCCCCCGAGTGGGCGACGTTCGCGCGAGACCTGGGAATGCAGTTGCGTCGCCTCCGCGCCCTCCGTGGACTTACGCAGGACCAGATGGCCGAACGCGCCGAGATCTCCCTCTACGCCTACCAGCAGTACGAGCGCGGGAGCACGACGAAGGGCGGGCCTGCGACGAATCCTCGACTGGCGACGATCGTGGCTCTCTGCCATGCGCTCGAGGTCGACATGCAGGAACTGCTCCCGCCGCTGCCCGCGCAGCCCACTCGCTAGCGCCCGCCCCGGGGCTGCGGCGACGCGGTACTCTGCCCCCGTGCGAATCGTCGTCTCCGGGACCCATGCCAGCGGCAAGAGCACGGTGATCTCGGATTTCGCGCGGCGGCATCCGGAGTTCACGGTCCTCCCCGATCCGTTCGAGCTGATCGACGAGATGAGCGACACGCCCTCGGCCGCCTCCTTCGCCGCACAACTGCGTGTCGCGGCCGATCGGCTGACGGACCGGCCGCACCGGGGACCGCTCATCGCCGAGCGCGGACCGCTCGACTTCCTCGCCTACCTGCTGGCCCTCGCCGAGATCGGTGAGGCGCGGATCGACCGCGGGACCCTCGAGAGGGCGACGCAGCTCACCTCGGAGGCGCTCGAGACCCTCGACCTGCTCGCCGTGATCCCGCTGGCCGCGAGCGCTCCGATCCACGTCGGGCCCGACGAGCACCTCGAGCTGCGCCAGGTCACGGACGACATCCTGATGGAGCTCATCGACGATCCCGACCTCGTGGGCGACCGCCTTCGCATCACCGAGCTGTCCGGCACGCCCGCCGCGCGCCTCGCGGCCCTGGAGTCCGCCGCCGCCATCCGCTGAGCGGCGGGACAGCGCCCCCAGGGAAGATGAGGCCTGGGTGGTGGGTCCGCGAGCGGCGCCCACCCCGAGTGCGACGCACGGGGCTGTGCCCGGCGACGGTTCGGGCGACGCATCCCCCAGGATTCGTCGGCACCCAGGCTGCGGCAGGCAGGCTCAACCACCGCCGCAGTCTTCGAGCAAAACAGACCGACGGTCGGGATGCGAGGCGCACAGCCGATTCGGGGCCGGATTTACGCGCTTCCACCTAGTGCGGCGCCCGGCCGCGCGGCGGCGACGTGTCACGGCGAGCGCCGCCCGCGCCTCACAGACCGAGGGCGTCCAGCCGCGCCTCGACGCTTACTTGGGCGTCTTCGACGTTGGAGACCTCGTCCCAGATCGCCTCGAGCTCGCGCTGCACCCCCTCCGGCAGCGCCGCGTACTTCGCCTCCCAATCGGCGATCGGCGTCCAGTAGCCGACGACCTTGAACCGCGTGGCGGGCAGGCCGAGCTCGCGGCGCAGGAACTTCCGCACGTCGCGCAGGGCGACCGTCTCCCCCGCGACCCAGATGTAGCCGTCCTCCAGCGACCGCCCGGAGCCGATGATGCTGCGCACGATGGCGCCGAGCCGGCTCGGACCCCGACCGTTGCCGCCGACGATCCACGTGATCTCGACGTGGTCGGCGGCATCCATCTCGATGCGATCCGCGTCGTCGGGAACCTCGATCACCACGCGGGTGCGCACGTGCGCCGGGATGCCGGGGATCAGGCGCGCCACGGCGGGCAGCCCTGTGAGATCGCCGGCGAGGAGCTGCCAGGAGGTGTCGTCCGGAGGCGCGTAGAGGCCGGTCGGGCTGTTGAGCCCCAGCACGTGACCGGAGCGTGCCCGGGCCGCCCACGGCCCCGCGACGCCGTCGCGATGCACCACGAAGTCGATGTCGACCTCGGCCTCGTCGGGGCGGACGGCACGGATCGTGTAGGTGCGCATCGGCGCCTCGGGCTCCCCCTCGGGCGTCGACCACCCGTCGCCGTCGACGACGGGCAGCGACACGTCGGTGGGGTCCTCCCCGTGCGGGAAGAACAGCCGGACGTACTCGTCGCCGACGCCCGTGCTCACGAAGTCGGCGATGCCGTCGCCGCCCAGCGTGACGCGCACCATGTGGGGTGACAGCGGGTGGACACGGCGAACGGTGCCGCGGTGGATCTTCATCGGATCTCGGTCCTTTCGGGGTCGGCGTCGCGCCCGACCTGGGCGCGCCACAGTCGGCGGTACGGCCCGTCCACCGCGTTCAGCTCGTCGTGGGTGCCGCACTGCTGCACCTCGCCCGACGCGAAGACGACGATCCGATCGGCGGTGGCCGCCTGGTGCAGGCGGTGGGCGATGAGGATGATGGTGCGATCGACGCGCAGCCGCTCGATCGCCGCCTCGACGGCGGGCCGGTGCTGCAGCCCGACATCGGCCGTCGCCTCGTCGAGGATCACGACGGCCGGGTCGGCGAGCAGAGCCCGCGCGATGGCGAGCTGCTGGATGCGCCCCTCGTCCAGGCGGGGACCACCGCCCGCGCGGTCGTCGTCGACCCCGTCGCCGGGCACCAGCGCCCACGCGGCGCCGACGGCCCGCAGCGCGGCATCCATCTCGTGCCGGGTCGCCTCCGGCGCGGCCCACCGCAGGTTGTCGGCGATGCCGCCACGGAAGTGATGCAGCTCCTGCGAGATGTAGTACGGCTGCACCGTCGGATCGTCCAGGCGCACGCGCCCCGCCGACGGCGGGTAGTGCCCGGCGATGAGCCGCGCGAGCGTGCTCTTGCCCGAGCCCGATGCACCCACCAGCGCGGTCGTGGTGCCCGGCTCCACGCGGAGGGTCACGTCACGCAGACCGCGCCGTGTCGTCGCGTAGTGGAACGAGACCGCCTCCACGCTCACCCCGACGTGCGCCCGCGGAGCCCGCGCGGGTCGCGCCGTCGAGACGGCGGATGCCGTCTCCTGGGCCTCGCGGGCCTCGCGGGTCTCGCGGGTCTCCCGGGCGAGCTCGATCACGCCGACGAGCCGGGCGAGTCCGACCGTGGCCCGCTGGATCTCATCGAGTCCGAGGATGAGCTGGCCGATCGGGTCGAACAGGCGATGGAACACGAGCGCGGCGGTCGTCACCGTGCCCACGGTGAGGGCTCCGTCCGCGTGGAGAGCGAACCCCGTCGCGAGGATGCACACGAGACCGATCGCCTCTCCCCCGTTGATCCATCGGAACAGCCGGTTGCGCAGCCGCACGCCGTCGATCTGCGCCGCGATCGACGACTCAGCACGCTCCTGCACGAGAGCGAGGGCCTCGTCCTGCTCGTTGAGGGCTGCGAGCGTCTCGCCGCCCTCCACCGCTTCCAGCACCGCCTGGCTGCGGGCGGCTTCCCGCGCACGCACCTCGCGGAAGACCACTCGCGAGCGCCGCAGGAACCGGCGGGTGCCGACGACGTAACACGGCACGCAGGCCAGCCCCGCCAGTGCGAGCCACGGATCGAGCGCGGCGAGGGCGACGAGCGAGACGGCGATCGCGAACACGGCGGACAGCAGGGTCGGCACGACGTTGCCGCCGGCCTCGGCGACCGCGTCGACATCCCCCGTCACGCGCGAGATCAGATCGGCGCTCTCGCCGTCGTCGATGATCGCCACGGGCAGGCGCATCGCCGACGCGAACACGTCTTCGCGCAGCCGCGCGAGCACGTCCTGCACGAGCGCGGCCAACTGCCGCATGCCCCAGAGCGAGCAGCCGACGGCCGCGAGCGCGCCGACGCCCGCTGCGAGCACCCAGGCCGCGACGGCCGCCGGACCGGCACCGGAGATCACGGCATCCACGATCCGTCCGAGGCAGGCCGGTGTCACGAGGCCCAGCCCCGCGGCGACGATCAGCAGCGCGACGACCCCGGCCAGGCGGCCGCGATGGTGCCGCAGCAGCGCGCGCAGCACGGCGCGCACCGACCTCGCCGCGGCGATCGGAAGGAGGGCGGGCGTCGGTGCGGCGACCACGGGCCTAGGCATCCGCGTCGATCCGCGCGTCGTCGGGCAGGTCGACCACGCGGTCGCAGGCGGCCAGCAGCAGCGGAGAGGTCGTGATGACCACCGTCGTCCCTTCACGCTGGGCCAGCGACCGGGCGATGTGCGACTCGGTCACGGCGTCGACGGCGGATGTCGGCTCGTCCAGCACCAGCACGCTCGGCGCGGCGTGCAGCGCGCGGGCGAGTCCGACGCGCTGACGCTGTCCGCCCGACAGGCGCCGACCGGACTCGCCCACCGGCGCCTCCCAGCCCCCGAGCTGGTGGATGACGTCATCCAGCGCCGCGATGCGCAGGAGCTCCGGTCGGGGGTGCGCACCCGAGCGTCCGCACACCGCGTCGCGCAGCGAGCCGGTGGCGATCGCATGGCGGTGCGGCATCGACAGCACGTGGCGCCGGTACGCGACGGGGTCGAGGTCGCGCAGGTCGCAGCGGTCGGAGCCGATGCGCACCGACACGGCGCCGCGAGCGACGCGCGTGCGCAGGCCGAGCACCCGCGAGAGCCGGCGCGCCGCCTCGCTGGAGGACGGCCGGATGCCGAGCAGCTCTCCCTCGTGGACCTCGATGCGTTCGGCGTCTCTGGCCCCCGTACGGACGGCGAGCACCGCGCCTGCGGAGCTTCCTCTCTCCCCCCGGTGCCGGGCCTCCGCGTCGTCGGGCGCGTCGATCAGGTCGGCGGCGTCGATGAGATCGGCGAGTCGTCGTGCGGACGCCACCTTGTAGATCCAGTTGGAGGGGAACGATCCCACGTGGGCGAGCGACCCGCTGACGAACTGCGCGAGTCCGAGCACCGTGACGAGCTCGCCGATGCTGATCCGCCCGTCGGCGGCCAGCCAGGCCGACATGCCGGCGAGCGCGGTGGCCACGACGGCGGCCAGCGCCGCGCTGACGGCGTCGTAGTCGGCGAGCGCGCGGGCCGCCGACGTCGCCGCCCGGCGCGACAGGTCGCTCGCCGCGACATAGCGACGCACCGCCTCCTGGCGGGCGCCCATGCCGACCAGGACCCGGAAACCGCTCATGACGTCGGCGGCCACGGCGCCGGCCTCCGTGGCCGCGCTCTGCTCCGCATGGCCGCGCCGCTCGAGGGGACGGGAGACGGCCTGCATCACCGCCATCATCGCGATCGTCGCGGCGAACACGACGATCGCGGCGATCGGCGAGATCACGAGCATGGCGATCGCCGCGCCCGCGATCGCCGCGACCGTCGCCGACTGCTGCGCCACCGACCAGGCGACGCCGGCGACCCGGTAGGTGTCCGACGTGACGAAGGTCAGCGCCTCCCCCGAGCTCAGCATCCGTGACGACAGACGCGGCCGCAGCATCCGCGAGAGGGCGAGGTGACGCAGGTGCTGCTCCCCGTGGCCGTACACCGACACCATCAGGCGGGATGCCGACTGGTAGCTGCTGGTGAGGACCGCGAACACTGCGACGAGCACGCCGAGCCACAGGGCCAGGGCGGCCGGGGCGGCGGGGAGGACGGCGCGGTCGATCGTCGCACCGATGATCACGGGGATCGCCGCCTCGGCGAGCGCGTGCACCATGAGCAGCGCCGTCGCCGCGGCCAGCGCGAGACCGCGGCCCTGTGCGGTGAGCGCGATGCGGAACAGGCGCCCTGCCGTGCTCGTCACGGCGTTCGCCGTCCGAGGGGCAGCACCAGCGGCGTCCCCGCGACGGGGTCGGTGATCACCCTGCACGGCAGGTCGTACACCGCCTCGACGAGCTCGGCCGTGATGATCTCGCGCGGGTCTCCCTGCGCGACGACCGCGCCGTCGCGCATCGCGACGAGATGGGTCGCGTAGCGCGCCGCATGGTTGAGGTCGTGGAGGACGGCGACGAGCGTCGTCCCCGCGCGGTGCAGGTCGGCGAACAGCTCGAGGAGGTCGATCTGATGGGCGATGTCGAGGAAGGTCGTCGGCTCGTCCAGCAGCAGATGGCCGGTCTGCTGGGCGAGGGCCATGGCCACCCAGACGCGCTGGCGCTGACCGCCGGAGAGCTCGTCGACGAGGCGGCTCGACAGCGCGGTCGTCGCGGTGGCGGCCAGCGCCTCCGTCACGGCGCGCTCGTCGGCGCGACTCCAGGTGCGCAGCGCGCTCTGGTGCGGGAAGCGGCCACGCCCGACGAGCTCGGCGACCGTGATGCCGTCGGGGGCGATGGACGACTGCGGCAGCAGCCCGAGCCGACGGGCCAGCTCCTTCGCGGAGAAACTGCGCAGCTCCGCACCGTCGAGCAGCACGGCGCCGGTGGTGGGGCGCAGCAGACGCGCGAACCCGCGCAGCAGCGTCGACTTGCCGCAGGCGTTGGGCCCGATGATGATCGTGAACGACTGGTCGGGCACCTCCAGCGACAGGTCGGAGACGATCGGGGCGTCGCCGTAGCCGAGGGTGATGTCGCGGGCGAGCAGGGAGACGGTCATGGGGTTCCTCCGGACGGGGGCGGGTCAGGCGCGTCGCGCATACTGTGTCGCGAGCAGCCACGCGAGGTAGAGGCCGCCCACCGAGACGGTCACCACCCCGACGGGCACCGTCGCGAGCTGCGCGACCGCGTCGGAGACGACGACGAGGGCGGCACCGGTGAGCATGACCGGCACGATGTCCATCGGCGTGTTCGCGCGGGTGAGCCGCTGCGCGATCTGCGGCGCGGCCAGGGCGATGAACGAGATCGGTCCGGCGGCCGCGGTGACGAGGGCGATCAGGGCCACACCGCACACCATCGCCGCCAGTCGCGTGCGCGCCGGGGCGACCCCGAGCGCCGAGGCGGCGTCGTCGCCCATCTCGAGCACGGGCAGTGTGCGCTGCAGCGGTATGGATGCCGCGAGGACGAGGACGAACACGACGGCCGCCGGGGCGAGCTGGTCGAACCCGAGCGAGGCGATGGAGCCGGCGCCCCACGTCGCCGCCATCATCGCCTTCTCCACGCTCACCGACAGGAGGATCCACGAGGTCAGCGACCCGAGCCCCGCGGAGACACCGATCCCGACGATGATGAGCCGGAACGAGGACATCGTGTTCTTGGCGGCGAGCGCGTAGACGAGGACGGCCGTGAGGATGCCGCCCACGAGCGCACCGGCGGCCTTGAACAGGTACGTGTTCAGCTCGAGCACCACCATCGTCACCGTGACGCCGAACTGCGCGCCGACGCCGAAACCGATGATGTCGGGCGAGCCGAGCGGGTTGCGGGTCAGCGACTGGAAGATCCCGCCCGACAGCGCGAGAGCGGCGCCGCAGAGCACGGCGAACAGGATGCGCGGCATCCGCCATTCCCAGACGACTTGGCGCACATCGGGGTCGGACGAGGGATCGAGCACGCCGCGCACGACGCCGGCGACGTCGATGTCGTACGCGCCGAGGGTCATGGAGTACAGCCCCGCGACCACGATCAGCACGAGCAGGGCCGCGCAGACGACGACGGTGCGCACGGGGAGGAGAGCCGCGACGCGTCGCGTGTCGATCCGGAGGTGACGCCGGCCGAAGTCGATCGCCTGCGGGGTGGCGGGAAGCCGCGACGGCCGGGACGGCTCGAGCGGACGGTCAGGGTCGGTTCGCACGTCGACGCTCACAGCCCGCTCACCCGCCGCCGCCGCACGAGGGCCACCAGCACCGGCGCGCCCAGCAGTCCCGTGACGATGCCGACGCGGACCTCGCCGTTGGGCAGCACGAGGCGCCCGAGGATGTCGGCGAGCAGCAGGAACGTGGGCCCGACGAGCACCGAGTACGCCAGCACCCAGCGCTGGTCGGGACCGGTGAACCAGCGCACGACGTGCGGGATCATGATGCCGACGAACGCGATGGGTCCCGCCGCCGCGACGCTCGTGCCCGCCAGCAGGGTGACGGCGACGATCACCAGGATGCGGGTGGTGCGCACGCGCGCGCCGAGCGACTGGGCGAGGTCGTCGCCGAGCGCCATCGCGTTGAGCGACCGGGCGCAGAGGACGGCGATGGCCAGTCCGGCCGCGATCAGGGGTGCCGCCCAGACGAGCTCCTCGATCGCGTGTCCGCCGATCGCGCCGACGCCCCAGAAGCGCATGACGTCGAAAGAGGTGCGGTTCTGCAGGACGATCGCGGTCGTGAATCCCGTGAACGCCGCCCCGAGGGCGACGCCGGCGAGCGTGAGCTTCATGGGCGTCGCGCCCGACGGGCCGAACGAGCCGAGCAGGGAGACGAGCACGGTGAGCACGAGCGCGCCCAGCAGCGCGAACGGCACGAAGCCGCCGGGCGCGGTGATCCCCAGCACTGCGACGGCGAAGGTCACGGCGAACGAGGCTCCCGCGTTGACCCCGAGGATGCCGGGGTCGGCGAGCGGATTGCGGGTGAACGCCTGGATGAGCGCACCGCACACCGCGAGGGCGGCGCCGACGGCGATGCCCAGGAGGGTGCGCGGCACGCGGAGCTGCTGCACGAGCAGGTGCATCGGGTCGTCGTCGTCATAGGCGGTGAGCGCGGCCAGCACCGTCGCGGGGTCGATCGGCCGGTTGCCGATCGCGAGCGACGCAACCACCGTCAGCGCGAGGATCCCTCCGGCGACGACGACCCCCGCAACGCGCCTGGCGGTGCGGCGCGGGGAGCCGGCCCGATCGCGCCGCCTCCCCGCGTGGTGGGTCGGGGCGTCGGCACCCGCCGGCGTCGCCGGTCGTTCCGGCGACGACAGCGGCGCGGACACCCCGGTGCTCACTCGCCCGTGATGGTCGGCGTACCTCGCAGGGCTGCGGCGAGGTCGTCGACGTAGGTCGGCAGCACAGAGGCCAGCGAGAGGACGGTCGGTGCGCTGATCGCGGCCGCCTGGGCCTGATCGGCGTAGATCACGTACGCGTTCGCGGCGATCGGCTGCCACCGCGACACGACCTTGTTCTCGACCGTGTACGTGCCCTCGGCGGCGGAGCTCCCCCAGGCGGCGAAGAGGTCGGCCTGCACGTCGTAGAGCTTTTCGAGACTCACTCCCGTGTACCAGTTGTCGCCTTCTGCCGAGGCGAGGAAGCTGTCCATCGCCGAGGTCGAGGTGAATCCGAGCGCTTCCGTGATGCGCACGCGGGGGTCGTACTTCAGGTAGACCCCGAGGTCGGTGCCGCCCTCGTTGAGAGTCAGCCCCCACACGAAGGTCTTCCCCTCGAACTCGGGGTGGGCGGCCGCGAGCGTGGCGATCTGCTGCTCGGTGTCCGCGATGACCTCCTCCGCTCTGTCGCTCTCCCACATCGCGGCACCGATCGTGCGGGTCATCTCCTCCCACGTGCCGGGGTTCCACGGGCCTTCGATGTACGGCACGGTCGGCGCGATCCCGCTCAACCGCTGGTACTCGACGTCGCTGATGCCGGTGTAGAGGCCCAGGATGAGGTCGGGCTCGAGCGCCTTGATGGCCTCGTAGTTCGGACCCTCGTCGAGCGGGGAGATCAGGGTGGGCAACTCGCCGTAGTGCTCGGTGGCGTAGTCCGTGAACCAGGGCTGGAAACCGCTGTCGTCGGCGCCCCAGACCTTCTCCATGCCGACGGGGTTCTCGCCCAGAGCGGCGACGATGTCACCGGACATCCATCCCAAGGCCACGATGCGCTTCGGCTTCTCGGCGATCGTGGTCGATCCGTGGGCGTGCGTGATGACGACCCCGCTCGAGGCGGCCGTCGAGGAGGCGGCCGTCTCATCGGCGGCAGCGCACCCGGTGAGGGCGACCACCACGGCGAGGGCGGCGGCGAGTGCGGATACGCGTCGCGCTTTCGGGCGCGCAAGAGCGTGCGGCATTGTTCTCCTTGCGAGCTGAGGGTGGGAGGGATGCCGCGACGACGCGGCCGGAAGTTAGGTAACGCTCACCTAAAAACACGATGCTAGGGCCGCTTGCGGCCCGACAGTGTCGCAGGACGGACGAGTTGTGTCGCAGAAGCGACACCTCGTGGCGCGCATCCTCTCCCGCCGAACCGCCGTTCGGAGTCAGCGGCCGTAGAGGCGGTGCGCCGGATCCGCGCGCACGCGCGCGACGTGCTGGCGCGGAGTCACCCCGAACCTGTCTTTGAACGCGGCCGAGAATGCGCTCGTCGTCGCGTAGCCGCATCGGCGGGCCGCCATCCCGATCGGCGTTCCGTCGACGATCAATCGCGCCGCCAGCACCATGCGCACCCACGTCCTCCACTGGCCGAAGCTCATCCCGATGTCGTGGGTGAACACGCGCAACACCGTGCGTTCGTGCAGGCCGTGGGCGGCGACGAGCTCACGGGCGGTCCGCACGTCGCCCGGATCGGAGAGCACGGCCTGCACGAGGGCGCGCACACGCTCGTCGGCGGGCATCGGCACCTCGCTCCACTCGTCCGACGACTCGCGCACGGGCTGCTGCAGCATCTCCAGCAGCACCGCTTGGATGCGCACCCGCAGGCGGTCGGGCATGTCGTCGGTCCCGAGGTGGAGCAGCATCTCCTGCACCGCGCGAGGAACGAGCACTCGCGTGACCTCGACCACCGGGGTGACGAGCGAGGCGTCGGGGATGTAGGTGTAGCAGCCGGTCGAGTCGCGCTCATGGCGTGCCGTATGCGGCGTGCCCGCGGGGATCCACATGCCCTGGCCGGGGGCCAGACGCCACATGGCGTCACGCAGGTACACCCACACCGTGCCGCGGTAGCACCACGCGAGCAGGGCGTCGGGGTGGGCGTGCGGAGGCGAGATCGGTCGCGACGAGCCGTCGTCGGCGGTGATGACGCCCGTGCTCATGAGGTAGGGCGCCCGCAGCGAGCTGGGATGCGTCGGGCTCGCGTCCCAGTCCGCCTGACGGTAGGAGCTCATCGGGACCAGCCTCTTCTCCGCGTCGTTCCCGTCCTCACGAAGGCTAACCAGGGCTGCCCTTCGCCGCCAAACGGCCCGCGACGGAATGGGGCTCGCCCCGCGGTGTCTGCACGTGGCATTCACCCGACCGCGATGTCACCGCGCACCGAATCGGGAACGCTCGCCGCGGCGCCGGGAAAAAGTTGTCAAGGGGCAGGGGAATGAACCGCTTTCACTCAAATGAGTGAGTAGGCTTTTCCGCAGACGGGTCGATAACCCGACTGCCCAGCGCCCCATACAACCTGAGAGAAGCCCCACTCATGGCACAGAAAGTCATCGTCGAGCTCGTCGACGACCTCGATGGCACCCCGATCGCACACGGTAAGGGCGGCAGCGTGAGCTTCGCGCTCGGTAAGAAGTCCTACGAGATCGACCTTTCCGACGAGAATCTCGCGAAGCTCGAGGACGCACTCGCGCCTTTCATCAGCGCTGCACGTACGTCCTCGCCCGCGACGAACGGCGGCGCACGGCGAACCGGCGCCCGCTCATCGCGAAAGGCCTCCGGCAAGGACCTCGGCGTCGTTCGTGAATGGGCGCGTGCCAATGGTCACACCGTCAGCGAGCGCGGACGCGTTCCCGCCGCCGTGCTCGAGGCGTACACCGCGGCGCACTGATCGGATTCACGCGCACGACACCGTGGGCACCGCTGGGAACGATCGTTCTCATCGGTGCCCACAGTCGTTCCTCGCCGAACGGCCCGGCGTTCTGCTGCTTGTCGCGGCACTCGTGTGGCTCGTCGTGGCTTTCCTCGCCCGCGCATTCCATTCGCCGGCATCGCTCTAGGACAGAGGCATCGCGTGACCCCGGGCGACGGGTCATCACCCGGCCGGCGTTGCGCAGCCCTTCAGCATCATGACGTCGTCCTCTCACCGGAGAGGACGACGTGCTCGAAATGCTCGACCAGAGTGTGGGATTTCGGCGGGGACGTTGACGCCGTATTCGGGCGGCAATAGCCTGCCTCCCACGGCACACCGGCGACACGGGCGAGGAACTCGAGAATTGACGGCAATCGCCACAAATGTCAGGCACTCGGGTCGGAGGAGCCCGTGATTTCCGACGTCACACGATTTCGCGCGGGGCGGGTCTTCACCTCCGCTGGTGGGGCCGCGACCGAGGTCCTCGCGCCTCTCATCCTCGTGTCGACACTCGGCGGGACGCCTGCCCACGTCGCGGCTCTGTTGGCCGTGATGCTCGCGACGAGCATGCTTCTACGGATTCCGCTCGCGGTCTGGGCCGACCGCAGCCGCAGACACGTGAGGCTGATGATCCTGACCGCGACACTGTCAGGACTGTGGTCGACGGTGGTGCCGATCATGTGGTCGGTCGGAGCACTGTCCCCCATCACCCTGATCGCCTGGCTCGCGGTGAACGTCCTGCTTCTCACTGCACTGTCGGTTCTGGGTCACGGTGTCTTGAACCACCTGACCGAACCCGAAGACCGCGTGCGACAAGTCGGCCTGTTGAGCTCGGCGACCAGTACCGGCGAAATCGTCGGCCAGTCGGGAGCACCCCTTCTCATCGCCCTCATGCCGGCACCCCTTGCGCTGTTGATCGACACCGTGGCCTCGTGGATCGCAGCATTGTCGTGGACGAGGATCCCCGATGTCGACGCGGATCCGGCGGAGGAGCCGCGGCCCTCTCTGAGGCTCATCGCCCGGCAGTTGTCGCGCAACCCGACGCTGTGGATCGCCGCCGCGGCCGGCCTGTTCTCCTCGCTCACCGCCCCCTTGGGCGTCTACTACTTCGTGAACACGCTGGGCGTAGACCCTCCGCTGCTCGGTCTTGTCGTGGCGACGGGCGCACTGGGCGGCATCACAGGGGGCGTCGCGCTCGGTCGGCTCTACGCCCGCTGGAGCACGGCGACGGTCGTCGTGATCGGACTCCTGACGATGGGACTCGCCACCATCGGTGTGGCCCTCGCTCCTGCGAACAGTCCGTGGACATACGTCGCACTGGTGGCGATCGAGTTCTCGACCGCCTTCGGCGGAACGGTCGGGATGGCCACCCTCTACGGCGAGCTGCAATCGGGAGCGGGAAGCCACGACGTCGCACGCACGATGTCGTCGGCCAGTTTCCTCGTCGAAGCGACCGGCCTCGCAGGCCTCGGCGCTGGAGCACTGCTCGCTGCATGGCTCCCGATCCCCGCGGCGTACGCGATCGCGGGCGCGCTGACCGTGATGCTGGTCATCCCCGCCGCGACGGGGCAACGGCGCGTCTCGCGCGAGGACGCGCCGCGATCGTCACGATGACCGAAAGCGAAGAGGCGAGATTCGGCGCCTTTTGCACGGTTCGGTCCGTGCGCAGGTCTCCGGGACGCGTTCACATCGGCAGTTGACGCCGGCGCTTCTCGGACGACCGGTCAGGGCTCAGTGCGTGCCCCACTACAGAGGAGCGCGGTATCCACCGCCGGTCTCGCTTTCCCCCGACGCCCGACCGAACCGGACCGCCGCATCACATCGCCTCGTTGACCTCTGACTGAGTTCAGTCAATAATGAGTGTGCTCGCAAAAGCGAGGGCTGCACAATCCTCATCGGACCCCGGGAGCACATATGGCCACGGGCTCGCGCGGCGACCGCCGCAGAGCGTCCATCATCGACGCCAACACGCGGATGGTGCACGTCGACGGGGCCGACATCGCTTACCGCGAGATCGGATCGGGCGACCGGCCGCCTCTCGTGGCTTTGACGCATCTCGGCGGAAATCTGGATGCGTGGGACCCCGAGGTGATCGATGCGCTCGCGCAGGATCGCCGGGTCATCGTGCTCGGCTACCGCGGCGTGGGTCGATCGACCGGCCGGGTGCGGGACACCTTCGACGACATGGCCCGCGACACCATCGCCGCCGTGCTCGCGCTGGGCCTCAACCGCATCGACCTCTTCGGCCTCTCGATGGGAGGCATGGTCGCCCAAACGATCGTCGAGGAGGAGGCGACCCTGGTGGACCACCTCGTGATGTCCGGAACCGGCCCGCGGGGCGGCGCCGGCCTCACCCGGATGACGGGCGTCATGCTCCGCGGCATCGCGCGCAGCGTCATGACCGCGCGCCCCGCGACCTCCGTCCTCTTCTTCCCCCGCACAGAGAGCGGGACGCGTGCCGCGGCCGCGTATCAACGCCGGCTGAAGCGCCGCCGCACCGACCGCGATGCGGCCGTCACCCCGGGCGTCATGCGCGCACAGCTCCGCGCCGTCGCGCGGTGGGGAGCCCAGCCCGGCCCAGCCCACGAGCGGATGAGCACGCCGACGCTCACCTTCCACGGCGAGGACGACATCCTCGTCCCGGTGGCCAACGCGAACCAGCTGCGTACGGCGTTCTCCGCACTCGATGTGGTGACCATTCGGCATGCCGGGCACGGCGTGGTCTCGCAGCACCGCGACATCGTGACCGGTCGGATCCAGTCCTTCCTGCGCGCCTGACGCAGTGCCCGAACCTCTCTCCCAGAACAGGAAATCTCGACATGCGTGCATTCGTCATCGACGGCTACAAGAAGCCCCTCCACGAGGCAGACGTCCCCGAGCCGACCGTCGGTCCGAACGACGTCCTCATCGCGGTGGGTGCGGCCGGACTCAACAGCCTGGACGAGCGGATCCGCGTCGGGGCCTTCAAGGCGTTCCTCCCGTACCGACCGCCGTTCACGCTCGGCCACGATGTGGCCGGGACGGTGATCCGGGTGGGCGCGCAGGTCCGCTCCTTCTCGCCCGGCGACGAGGTGTTCTCCCGGGCGCGCGACCATCGGATCGGAACCTTCGCGGAGCGCATCGCGGTCGATCAGGCGGATGTCGCCCGCGTTCCCTCGTCGGTCGATCTCGTCGAAGCGGCATCCCTTCCCCTCGTCGCCCTGACCGCGTGGCAAGCTCTCGTCGAGAAGGGCGGCGTGAAGGCCGGTCAGAAGGTCCTCATCCACGGAGGGGCCGGCGGTGTCGGAACGATCGCCATCCAACTGGCGAAGCATCTCGGTGCGGAGGTGGCGACGACCGCCTCGGCGAAGAACGCGGAGTTCGTGCGGTCCCTCGGCGCCGACATCGTGATCGACTACGCCAGCCGGGACTTCTCGGCGGAGCTGTCGGGGTACGACTTCGTGCTGGACAGCCTCGGCGGCGAGAACCTGACGAGGTCGCTGCGCGTCCTGCGCCCCGGGGGCACGGCCGTCGGCATCGCCGGCCCGCCGACACCCGCGTTCGCCCGGCAGATCGACCTGAGCCCGGCCCTGCGCCTCGTGACCGGCGCGCTGAGCAGGAGGGTGCGCGGGCAAGCGAAGAGACTCGGCGCCACCTACGAGTTCCTCTTCATGCGCGCCGACGGCGAGCAGCTGCGGGCCATCGCCGAACTCGTGGACGCCGGTGCGATCCGCCCGATCGTGGGCGCCACGTCCCCCTTCGAGGATGCACCGAAGGCTCTCGCGTCGCTGCACCGCGGTGGCATCCGCGGAAAGTCCGTCCTCCTCGGCGCGTGATTCCCTTCCCACCGCCCACCCGCGCCCCTCACACTCACCACCGAACCCAAGGACGTCTCCCATGAACGAAACAATCATCACCTCGTACGCCCACGCCCCCGCGAAGACCGTCGCGGTCGGCCCGGACACCTTCGCCTACCGCGAGCTCGGCCCGAAGGAGGAAATCCCCGTCGTCTTCTTCGTCCACCTCGCCGCAACCCTCGACAACTGGGACCCTCGCATCATCGACGCGATCGCGAAGATCCGTCACGTGATCACGTTCGATCAGCTCGGCGTCGGTGCGTCCAGCGGCCGCGTGCCCGACACCCTCGATGAGGCCGCCGATGACGCCTACCGGTTCATCACGAGGGGTCTCGGCCTGAAGAAGATCGATGTGTTCTCGTTCTCGATGGGCGGGATGATCGCTCAAGACCTCGTGGTGAAGCACCCCGACCTCGTTCGCGGCCTCATCCTCACCGGCACGGGTCCGCGCGGCGGCAAAGACATGGACAAAGTCGTCGGCACGACCTACCGGGACATCCTCCGGTCGGTCCTCACGCGCTCGGACCCTAAGGAGTTCCTCTTCTTCAACCGCGACGCCCAGGGCAAGAGGGCCGGAAAGGCGTTCATCGGGCGGCTCCAGGAGCGCACCATCGACCGCGACAAGGCGATCTCCACCAAGGCGTTTCGCACACAGCTGAAGGCCATCGTGAAGTTCGGCCGCTCCGCACCGTCCGACCTCTCGGTGATCTCATCGCCCACGCTCATCGCCAACGGCGACAACGACCGCATGGTCCCCAGCATCCTCTCGGAGGACCTGCACCGCCGCATCACCGGCTCCGAGCTCATCATCTACCCGAACTCCGGACACGGTGGCATCTTCCAGTACTGGGAGGAGTTCGCGCCGGTCGCCGCGAAATTCCTCACCGACGTTCGGGCATGACACCATCTTCGGGGTCAACGTCTTCGACACACCGATGGCCGCGCACCCCGGCGGCGACGGGCTCGAGGCCGATCGCTTCGAAGTGCTCGCAGACGAGGCCACCCGGCAGGTGCGAGCCGGGCCGTGGGCCCCGTCAGGCGGACGCAGCGAGAGCGGCGCGATCACGAGGCGGGTGCAGGCTACGTGGTCGGCACCCACGTCTCGCCCTCGACGCCGGAGAGGATCGCCGTGACCTGAGCGCGGACGATCGCGAGGATCTCGTCGACGCTCGTGTCCGCCGTCGGAGCCGAGGCCATCGCGACCACCAGCCCGGAAGAGATCACCCGCGCCAACACAGCCGCATCGGCCTCGCTGCGACCGGCGCGCGTGACGATCAGGTCAATGAGGGTCTGCTCGCTCTCGCTGACGACCCGGAGCGCCTCCGCGTGGTGCGGCTCCGCCGCGTCACCGAAGATCATCTCCCGCAGGTATGTGCGGCCGTTGTCGACCTGCGTCCGGTTGCACGCGACGACCGGCGCCAGCAGCGCGAGGACACCGTCGATCGCTCCGGATGTGGCAGCCGCGGCGCTGCGACCTTCTTCGAGGGCTCGAGAGTAGTGGGCGTTCTGCACGAGGAGGAGCAACTCCCCCTTGGTCTTGGCGTAGAGGAAGAGGGTACCGGTGCCGATGTCTGCGGCGTCGGCGATCTCCTGCGTCGTGACGTCATCGACGCCGCGCTCGGCGAAGAGCGCGCCGGCCGCAACCATGATGCGCTCGAGTTTCTCCTGCTTGTTGCGCTCGCGACGCCCCACGGGCGGTGAGGTCGGTGACATCTTCGCTCCTCCGGGAATGAATACTGAGTGGCCCCGGTTATGAGCGTAGTCACTAACGTCATGGGCCCCTTCGATTCTCCCATCCTCGACCCGGTGACGACCTGTCCCACAACACCACCTGTCCCACAACACAAGGAACGACACTCACGATGACTCTCGACGCTCTCTGGCAGCCTTTCGCGCTCGGTCGCCTCGAACTCCCCCACCGCCTGGCGCTCGCACCGATGACGCGCAACCGAGCAGATGCCGACGGCACCCCCGGCGACTTGGTCGCCCAGTACTACGGCCAGCGCGCATCGCTCGGGCTGCTCATCACCGAGGGAACCCAGCCCTCCGCGGACGGCCAGGGATACGTGAACACTCCCGGAATCTACACAGACGCGCACATCGTCGGCTGGCAGAAGGTCGCCGACACCGTGCACGACGGGGGCGGTCACCTGTTCATCCAGCTCATGCACGTGGGCCGCGTCTCCCACCCCGACAACACCCCCCACCACCGCCAGCCCGTGGCGCCGTCGGCTATCGCCGCGGGTCAGGACATGTTCACGGCGTCCGGCCCGCAGCCCCTGCCCGTTCCGCGCGCCCTCGCCACCGACGAGATCCCGGGCGTCATCGCGGAGTTCCGTCACGCAGCGGCATCCGCCATCGCCGCGGGAGCGGACGGCATCGAGATCCACGCGGCCAACGGCTATCTCCTGCACCAGTTCCTCTCCCCCAACGCCAACGAGCGCACCGATCAGTACGGCGGGTCGGTCGAGAACCGGTCGCGTTTCGTCGTCGAGGTCGCCGCGGCCGTCGCTGATGAGATCGGCGCCGACCGTACCGGCATCCGCATCTCCCCCGCCTTCCCCCTCGGCGGCATCGACGAGGGGGCGCGCGCGGACGTGCACGCCCAGTACCTCGACCTCGTCGCGCGCCTCGCGCCCCTGAACCTCGCTTACCTCCACGTGCACCACCTGGGCGACGACGAGTTGCTCGCCGCGCTGCGCGAAGCCTGGCCGACGGCCGTGCTGGTCGTCCGCTACGGCCGCACGCGCGAGCAGATCGCGGACGACATCGAGGCGGGCCTGGCCGACATCACCCCGCTCGGACGGTTCGCGCTGGCGAATCCCGACGTTGTGGAGCGGCTGAAGGCCGATGCCCCGCTCACCGAGGTCGACCCCGGCACGCTGTACACCGGTGGCGCCCGCGGGTACGTCGACTACCCCACCCTCACCCTCGTCTGACCCGAAACAGGAAGAGAACGCACCCATGACCTCACTCAACGGAGCCACCGTCCTCGTCACCGGCGCGAACGGAGGCATCGGCACCCACTTCGTGCGCGAGGCGCTCGTCCGCGGCGCGGCGAAGGTCTACGCCACCGCCCGCACACCCCGCACCTGGGACGACGAGCGCATCGTCCCCCTGCAGCTCGACGTGACGGATGCCGCATCGATCGAGGCCGCCGTCGCCGCCGCGCCCGACGTCACAATCCTGATCAACAACGCCGGCGCATCGCCCTCGAGCTTCGGCATCCTGAACCACACCGACGACGAAATCCGTCGCAACATCGAGACGAACTTCGTCGGACCACTCATGCTCGCACGCGCCTATGCCCCGCTGTTGTCGGCCCAGGCCGGAGAGACCGCGATCATCGACATCCACTCCGCGATGGCCTGGTTCGCCGTCGGCGGCATCTACTCGGCAACGAAGGCCGCCCTCTGGTCGGCGACGAACTCGATGCGCCTCGAGCTGCACCCCGCCGGCGTGCAGGTCTTGGGTGTGCATGTGGGCTGGGTCGACACGGCGATGGCCGCAGGATCGACCGATCCGAAACTCGACCCTGCCGTGCTCGTCGCGAAGGTGTTCGATGCCACCGAGGCGGGCGAGTACGAGGTGCTGGCCGATGAGACCTCGGTGCAGCTGAAGGCGGCGCTGTCCGGACCCTTCGAGGCGCTGTACCCGCAGCTCGCGAAGTAGCGATGCCCATACTCGGAGCCGAGAGCTCTGAGGCGATCGCGCCGGGGCTGGGACGAGCGACCGGAAATGGCTCGCGCCGAACCACCACCCGTGCCGCGCGCTGCACGGCTGCCGTCGGTCACGACGGCAGCCGTCGCCGCATTAGCGCTCTCCCTGTCTCGTCCAAGAGGAGAAGCGCCTGCGGAGTGAGCGCGATGACTTCGCCCTGCCCGTGAGCGCCACGACGGGGATAGTCCCGACGAGAATCGAAACGCCACGAAACTCGACCGTCAGAGCTGGAAATCGAGGACCATTCTTCGTCGCCGTCATGGCAATACCGGCCTTCCTTCTGAGGGTGCAGGGAGCCGAACTCCACCCGTCAGTGCAGCACTGACACCGCCACCGACGGTGCCCCATGGCGGCGCTGAGGCTGAGCCGTCCGTAGAGGTTCTCGGGGATGAGTGAACCGAGCCACGGCTGCTGTGAGCAGAACCTCGACGATGCCGTCGCACTCATTGGAACCACTGCGAAAACCAAGAGCGGCGCATCTCCTCGGGGAGACACGCCGCTATCAAGTGGCTCTTACGAGGTCACTTGGTCCAAAGCGACCGATGTGGTGGCCCCAGCGGAAGCCCTTTCGATTAACTCGCGGCCGTTGTTGGCGCTACGAGCCGCGCTTCACAAGGGTGAGATTGCCCAGGTTTTGCGTGGACTCATCCGCCAGGTCCCAGCGGGGGCGCGACAGATGAAGCAGGTTACTCCAGCTGTCCGCGAGCAGCTCGTGGCGGACTACCAATCAGGGCTCGGCATCTACGAGGTCGGCCGCAAGCATGGGCTGCACCGCTACACCGTCGCCCAACACCTGACCGCTGCCGGCGTCGTGATGCGACGGACCATCACGGAGGCCGAGCGAGCAAGGGCGCATGAGATGTACTTGGCCGGTGCAACGTATGCGGAGATCGCACGGCAGCTGAGACGGGACCCAGCGACGATCAAGAGGATGATTCGAAATCGTCCCGCTGAGCCTTCCCCTAACCCGTCCGCCGCCCGCACTCCATGAGCGCTCTGTCAAGGGCACTCCGTGTGCAAGACTCGGGGCGATGACAACCCTGCAGCGAGCCGCTGGCGAGGCGATTCGAAACGGATGGGCCACGCGCCAGGCTGACATTCGAGAGTTTCTGCAGCAAGCCCAACAGTTGGGATGGCGCCCGGTTCCGATACGTCGCGGGGAGCCCGCTCTCAGCACCTTGCAGGTCCTCGATTCTGGCAACGCGCACCCGCAATCGCTCAGCGCAAAGTTCGGCGCCGGCCCGCAGCCGTTACACACGGACGGTGCACATCATCGAGCGATGCCGGATATTGTCCTGCTTACTGCCGCCGAGCCGTCGTCAACGCCGACACTGATCTGCGATCCTGGCGAACCCACAGACGCGCAACGGGTCGGCGTGTTCAAGGTGGGTGACGGCCGTTCTGGGTTCTACGCACCTGCTGTCGACGGGAGCGGGCGCTGGCGTTACGACCCGGGCTGCATGACGCCGATGGATGACGATTCCCGACAGGCGGCCTCGGAGTTCACCGCGTTGAGGGACTCCGCTCACCCGCACCACTGGACGGAGCCCGGTACCGTCCTAGTGATCGCCAATCGCCGGGTTCTACATGCGCGAGCCTCAGCCGCGGATGCTCCAACTCGGCGGGTTCACCGTGTCGCCTTGATCACCGGATTGGACAGCTAGTGGCAATTCCTACGTTCGATGACCTGTGGGCGAAGGCACAGATCTTCGCCCGCCGCTCGTTGAGTGATGAAACGATCCGCGACTTCGACGAGCGTTCGCTTTGGGCGACGACCGCTTTGGAGTTCCTGGCGAAGGCTGCGCTCGCGCACATCTCGCCGCTGCTAATCATCCCGCCTGATGCGGACGGAAAGCACATCCTCGCCACGCTCGGGGTGATCGCGCACGACGGCGCTGACATTCAGACGATTCAGGCGAAGGCCCTGTGGGCTCGTGCGGAGAAGACGTTTCGTCCGTTTTCCGGGAAGGAGGCGGCTCAGTTCAGCTCGTCCCGGAACGAGTACTTGCATGGTGGCGGCAGCGGACGGTCTCTGCACCCCGAGGATGTGTGGTGGGGGAAGCTCTGGAACCAGGCGAGCATTCTTGTCGTGGCGACCGACAAAGACCTGCACAGCCTCGTCGGCGGCTCCCTCCTCACGCGAGTCGAGGACTACTTGGCTCAGCACAAGGATCACGTTCAGGAGCACGTCGCAGCGCTCCTAGAGCGTGCCCGGCAGAGGCTCGACCAGCGGGACAACCCGGGAACGCCTGCAGCGCTCCGAGACGAGCTCACCAAGCCCTTCGACCCATCCGCGGGACTCACGTACATCTCGACGACAGCGTGCCCAGTCTGCGGCGACGAGGGTTCACTCGAAGGGGAAGACTACGGCGATGTCGTCATCGACTACCCAGATCCTGAAGACGGATTTGCCTCTCCGACCGAGAATCTCAGCGTGTATGCAATCTACTTCGGCTGCCCGAACTGCCATCTAGCTCTGGACCGAGTGGAGTTCCTCGAGCAGGCGGATGTGCCCACGACCTTCACAGTCGAGCGCGAGTACGAGCCGGATGACTATGACTACGGTAACGACTGACCGTCATGCTGAGGGGCAGTCGTAGGTCTGAGCGGTGATGTCGGCGGCATCGCGTACGTTCGCGGTGCAGGAGTCGGTGGCAGGACCGGAGTTCTAAACGCTGCTGCCCAACAAGTCTGAACTCGAGAATGGCCCTCATGCCAAACTTGCTCGCTATGGAGAACCTCCACGTCGTGCTCGACAAGGCGCACCTCGCATCGCTCGCCGCCTCCCCGAAAACTGCGCTGGCAGAGATCATCTGGAACTCCGTCGATGCGGACGCAAAGACGATCCGATGCCGAGTCGACGTAAACGCCCTGGGAAGCGTCGACCGCCTCACGGTTGTCGATGACGGCACGGGTATCGCACCCGACAACTTGAAGCAGACGTTCGGCACCCTCGGCCTCTCGTCAAAGCGTATGAACAAGGTGTCGGAAGCTGGCCGCGCAATCCACGGCGAGAACGGCCGCGGTCGATGGGCTGCACTGGGTATCGGACAAGACGTGCGCTGGACGTCGACGGCGGACAGCGTTGCTGACGGTCGAGTGCGATTCAGCATCACCGCGAACAAGACTGCGCTCGAGGATTTCCGGGTGTCGGATCCCGCACACGCTGACGGCGAAGCCACTGGTTGCACAGTCGACGTGTTCAACGTCACAGCTCACGGCGGCAAGTACCTCCAGTCCGACGCCGTCATCGATGACCTCCTGAGCACGTTCGCATTGCAGATCGAGCAGTATGGGATCGACCTGTTCTGGGGTGACCAGCGGCTCGACGTCGAGGTGCTGAAGCAAGCGCAACAGGACTACCCGCTCGTCGTGGATGGTGTCGACGAGTCCATAACCCTGACGATCGTCGAGTGGAAGCGCGAACTCCCCCGCCACCTCAACCTGTGCGACGGCAGCGGCATTATGGTGCATCAGATGAAGGCCGGCATCCAGGCTCCCGGTCACGCGTTCACGGCCTACGTGAAATGGCAAGGGTTCGTCGCCGAGGCAGACATGCTCTCACTCGAGGATCAGGCGCCGGAGCCAATTCGTTCGATCATCGCGGCGGCCCAGCAGCAACTGCGCGAACATTTCGCGGAGGCCGACCAGGAGCGCTCAGGCAAGTATCTCAAGGCATGGCAGGACGAGGGTAGTTACCCGTTCAAGGAAGCGCCCCGGAGTCAGAAGGACGTCGCGGTGCGCGGAATATTCGACATCGCAGCTGCCGCGGCAGGGCCGGTCATCGCGAAGACCGATCAGGCGGCCCGGCGGCTATCGCTTGAACTTCTCAAGAACGCTGTTGAGACGAGCCCATCCCACGTTCGGCACATCCTCGAAGAGGTGCTGAAGCTTCCGGCCGAGCAAGTCGAGTCGTTCAGCGAGCTGCTGAAGAAGACCTCCCTCGAGTCCCTCGTTAAAGCTAGCGAAGAGATCGTCGGGCGGCTGGAGTTCCTCACCGCACTCGAGGAAATCGTCAACGATCCGGAGCTGAAGAAGCACACCAAGGAGCGATCTCAGCTTCACAAGCTCGTCGCTCGCAACACCTGGATCTTCCGTGAAGAGTACGCACTCACTGCCAACGACAACGCGCTCAAGACCGCACTGAAGTCACACGTCGAGTTGCTTGGGCGCGAAGGTCTCACCCCGGAGGACCTGGAGGAGCCAGTCGTCGACGCCGAGGGTCGAGTCGTGATCATTGACCTCATGTTGAGCGGGGCAATCGAACAGCAGCGCGACCATCGCGAGCACCTCGTCATCGAACTGAAGCGCCCCAGCGTCTCGATCGGGAAAGAACAGCTCGATCAAATCGAGGCCTACGCTCTCGCGGTCGCCAACGACGCTCGGTTTGCATCAGTGAACACCAAGTGGGAGTTCTGGATCGTCGGCGACGAGATCAGCGACAAGATCCGCCACAAGCTAGGACAAGGAAATCTGCCTCCTGACGTTGTCGAGGATTACGAAGAGCTCCAGCACCACGTCACGATTCATGCGGTGACGTGGGCACAAATCATCCAGAACGCCCGTCACCGCCTAAAGTTCGTGCGCGACAAACTCGCCTATGATCCGACGACCGAGACGAGCCTGGACACGCTTCGTAAGCGCCACAGCGAGCTCTTCCCGTCTGTCGACCTCCCCACCGCGACGGACGTGCTATTTGATGAGCGCGAGCGCGATGGGAAGATTTGACGTCGACCGAGCTTGACCCGCCTTCTTGAAAACGATGGCCAGGACTCGACCGCGCACTTCGTAACTCGTTATCGCGACGGGCAGCAAGCACTGCGGTCTCCTCGACCGGCAAACAATCTCTCCGAACCGTCCGGCCCTTCATCTCAGGGAACGTCTGCGAGTCCTGTCTGCGGAACAGGATGGACCGCGACGCGATCGACTCTGGCAGCAAGGCCATGCGGATGCCCGTGTCCGCGTGCCTTGTGATCTTGGCGCTACTCTCACCGCATGACCAATGATGCGCAGTGGCGCGGCGCCGTCAAGCGAGCACTGGCGTCGGACGTGAGCCCTCATGACACCGATGCCCAGCGCGCGAAAGAGATTGCCGCCTCGGTGGGCGACTACCTCTTCGACGCCGCTGATCGTTCGGTGCCATACAAGCCGTGGTTCCCCGGCGATATCGGCCCGGCAGATCTCAGCGAAGACGATATGCGGATCGTCGTCAACCTCGCCGACATGACCGACAGTTGGCGACTCCAGGTCCGCTGCTTGGATCTGATCGCGCTGCGGAGCTCCGATCGCGCACGAGCCGACGCAACGCTGACCATGCTCGAGAGCCTGCGAGAAGCTATAGCGGGCTCGGACTTCAACCCGTGCGACATGGACCTTCTGAGCCGCGCCCTGGAGCTGGGTGGCTTTGGTCCGGCGCATCGCGCCGTCGTGGAGCGGATTGAGGACCGGGTGGTAGAGCTCATATTCGCTCCCTTACCGGATCTGCACTACATCTCATTCAGTCGACGCTTACGTGAGGACAAACGCACCCACCGCCATGCCAAACGGCTAGCCGGCCAGTTCTCATTCACCGCACAAAACAGCCGGTCAGCCCTCGAGCTTGAGGAGGCAGCAGAATGGGCCGCCATCGCAGGTGATCGCGTTCGATCGGACGACCTGCTGCTCGATCTTGCATTGACGCTCCAGGAGGATGCACGAGGGCACATCGCCGATTATCGTGTCGACAGCGCTTTCTACGCGTCGGAACTTCTCGACCGTGCACACAGAAACTACCTACGGACCTCAATCCAAGCCCGCACCGCCCGGGGTCTCGAAGACCTCGGCAATGAACTCACCGCCGACATCCGCGGCGCCGGGAAGAGCATCGTGTCCCGCAGCACTCGTAGAAGCACGCCGCTCCCCGACCTCAGCACCGCGCGGGAACATGCGCTCTCTCAGATCACCAACGCTAAAGACGAAAACGCCCGCGCGATTTTCCTTCGCCTCATAGACCTCCCGGAATACGCAGCAGAGCTCGCAGTCGCGGAGAACACCCGCAAGAACTTCGCCCTTCTCACCGACACGCCCCGCCGGACCATCGAAAAGGACGGCCGGGTGAGCGCAGCCACCGGCGACACGAAGAAACAGGTCTTCGGGGTCCCCTCCCCTGTATGGCATCTGATGATGCGCAGCCACGAATTTCGCGTCCACACCATCGTCCCCCAGCTTCTGCACCCGGTCTGGCGACACCTCCACGAAACACAGCACTGGTCCCACTCGGACTTCGTCGACATCGCCTCCCAGAGCGACAGGACTCCCAAAGACAGGACGATATCGGTCGGAACAGCACTGTTCTACGGGTTCACCGGCGACTTCTTCACCGCCTTCCAGCTCCTGATCCCGCAAACCGAGCACCTCGTCCGCGAACAGCTGAAGGCCATCGAAGATCGAACCAGCCGCTACGCCGACGGAGTGGAAGACGAGACCAGCCTGCCTTCGCTTCTCAAATCCGAGAAGCTCGGACAAGCATTCGGGGCCTCGTTGGCTTTCGAGCTTCGCGCTCTCTTCGGCGGTGTGGGCGGTCCCAATCTTCGCCATCGCGTAGCTCATGGCCAGATTCCCGACGAAGAAGAGCGCTCTCCGTACCCCTTTTATGTGTGGTGGCTGGTGTGGCGAATCGTTGCAACCCGTCCTAGCGACTAGGCGGATCCCCGGTCCGGCTGCGCTAGCAAACTCATCGGGTAAACTCACGCGGCGTCACGTGCTCGAGACGCAAATGGATGTGAGCGGGCTCGCTGGGGGATTTTTTGCCGGCTCCGTGGCGTCCGGTGGCAGCGGGCCAAGGGACTCGGTCGCCGGTGAAGCTCTTGCGCAACCGCAGGCGCGAGACCGTCCTACTTCTCCCGAAAATTGGACGGGACAAACTGCGAGTCCTCGAGGTGATGATAAATGTTACTCACTGCGTAGGCAGCGGTGCACGCGTTAATCTTCTTCTCGATCTCCGCAGTTCCGAATGAGCGATCGTCAAGAAGACCCGAGCGCGTGTTATCAGTGAGCGCGCCAAGGTCATTGGTTGGATAGCGGCCGTCGAACGGGTTCCGCATGACAAGACCGATTCTCCGAGTCATGGGATACAGCACAAGCCGAGCATCCCTCACCCCAACACCCATCCACGCACCGGGCTGCTCGTGAGGGACCAACGATACTGGAGCATCGCTGGTGATGAGCGCGCGGTCCGTGAACCGCACCAATGTCCACGGCCGATACGCAAGGAACCCAGCGATGTCGCCGGTGGCCTCGCTCATCAATTCGATGTGCTCACGAGCGGTCTGCGGCAACCGGAAGCCGCCGGGTTCAGTGACGGTAGACCAAAGCGCTTCGACGTCTGCCTCACTGAGCGCGCGCCCGGCAACATCCGACACCATCTCCCCGAACTTCGCTCGCCCCAATTGACCTGCCGCTCTGGAGAACAGCTCTCCCGCGAGCGACTCCATCTGCCGGCGCCGCTCAGGTCCGCGCAGCATCTGCAGTGCGATGAACTCCGCGAGAGTGTCGCGGTCGGGCTCAGGCAGCGGCCACTCACCCCCGTCAACGCGTTCGAACAGGAGCGCGGTCTCGGACTCGATGCCCTCGCCCAGTCGCTTCTCAAACACATCGGAGCCACTCGGATGGCCAGGTATCGAGTTCAGGTGGTTCTCGCCGCCTGTCTTCTCAACCAGCGAGGTGCGGCCCTTCCGTTGCGGTAGACGGATGGTCCTGATTCGCTCGTCTTCGTCCGCGAAGCCGCGAAGTACGAACTGCGGGTTGATGTGGTGATACTTCGCAACGCTCACTCCGACAATCTACTGTGAACCGGTGGCCGGGATCCCCCTCGCAAGCGGGACACAGAACCGCCTGACTCATCCGCTTGGATGCTCCGGAATTGGACCGACACCCCTTCTTGAGCAGGGCATGTCTGATGAACTGTAGGCGCGACGTGAGATAAGCGCGACACGCCGGGCATCACTCGTAGGCGCACGGAGCCCGGGGCTGAAAAGCTAGGCCCGAGCACCGGGTGCGTTCAAGCATCACGTCAAGCCAGAGAGCGGGGGTCGGGTGGGATACCACGCCGCAATACACGCGCAAGATGTCTCGAGCGGGCGAGTTGAGGCTGTACTGAGAGCGCTGACGCGTGCCGCCTCAGCTGCGGACGATTACACATTGGTCGATGTCGCGGTCGCCTACGCGAGCACGGCCGGAGTTCGACTGCTGGAAGACAGGCTCACCAACCCACGATGGGACCGCGCCTCGAAAAGATTCTTGGTCAGCATCGACTTCGGGATCACTCAGCCCCAGGCATTGGACCGGATCGCGCAGCTGTCCAACTCCGAAGTCCGGATACCCAATGCGTCTCAGGTTCTAGCGTCTCCGAGTCTGTTACCCCGGGCGACCTTCCATGCCAAAGCATTCATCTTCCGAGGCGCGTCGTGGAGCGAGTCTTGCGCGTCAGTGATGGGCTCAGCCAACCTCACCGCCAGTGCGCTCGCGACCGGATCAGAGATTGTCGTTGGACAGTCTTGGTCGAGCCGTCCCTCACGATCAGAGCGGCGCCAGCTCCAGACATTGAGGGACACCATTGCCTGGTTCGATGACGCGTGGGCGACTTCTGTACCTTGGTGCGATATCCGCGATGCGTACCGTGACGCCTACCGCGGGAAGCCGCGGCCCCGGAAACCGCCAGAGGAACGTACCCCCGCCGTAAGACAGTACCTCAAGCCTACGGCGGGTCCGGACGTGTCGAGCTCGCTGACGATTCAGCTTGCTAACGCGAGACACCTCTGGATTGATGCCGGCGCCATACCGAAGAACCGCGGGCCGAAAAAGCCGGGGAACCAGCTAGACACCCCAAGAGGTACTCGCGTCTTTTTCGGGTTCGAATCCACGCGTGTGCCCAAGAACCACAATTTCGGGAAGGTCCAGATGCGAGTGCGACGACCCGGCACACAATTCGTGGAACGATCAGTGCGCTTCGGCAATAACGAGATGGATAAGATCAACCTTCCAATCCCAGAGCAGAACGGTCTTGACTCGTACGATCACTCGTATCTGCTCTTCACTCGCCTGGCATCGGATTACGAGGCCGCAGATAGGTTCGAGCTAGATGCGACAGACGAAAGAGCAATTCGCGATTTAAAAAGCGCCGCCGTCAACTCAATCGACCTGACGATAGCCTCCGGGAGAAGGTACGGACTAATTTTCTAGCCCGCAACCGAGCACCGGCAGATCACGTGCGAATAATTGCTGGTTAGGTCCCAACTACACAAGCGATGATGAGTTGGCACGGGCCTCGGGAACTACTTTCAGAACGAGATCCTCAATTTCACGAAGTATCTCCTGACGCTCAAGTTCGGACCGTACCAGTTTTCGGGCCGCCTGAAACGTCTTAGCACTGGAGACATCGACCGCACTTGCTACGCCCTCAGCGCTACCGACTGCTTTTGCCAGCGCGAGGTGCGAGGTGTCCGTCGGATCGTAGGGCATTATGAGCGCCCGGAAGACATTCTTATCGAAGTGTCGCGGGCCGAAAAGGCCGACGGCCATGAACGGTTTGACTCTCTCAAGCACGGCCGCCGAGTTGAGTATGCCAACCAGGTACCGCGCTTCGTCCACCGAGCTTGTGGCCGCCCAGTACAACATGTGGTCAATGACCGCGTCGGGGTCCGCAACTCGTGCGGCGGCGATCGAGTTTCCCGCCTTTGTATACACCACGCGTTGGCTCGCAGCAGGAAGCTGGGCGCTAAGCTGCCCGATGTAGTCGATTCGATCGAGGAAAGCGCCCGGGTCGTTCGCCGATTTGTTCTCAGCCCATATCTCTTCGGCGGCAGACCACCAACGCGAGAGGCCTTCATGCTCCGCGATCTCGCCGGATGTGAGAAGCTTCCCGGTCTTCGGTGAGATCGGCAGCACTGCCTTGAGTGGCGCCGTCGTCCGGAACGGAAGTGTGGTCTCACCGAGATGGACAGGGCGGACAAACGTCTTCTCGACTACGTCTGAGATCGCCGGCAGGGACTTCCACGGCGGCTTGTCCTGGTTCGTCTTCCGGGAGACGACGTGAACACGCCCAGCGCCAGCTCCTAGCGGGCTCGACTTTCCCTCCTCGACGAACGTCAGCATTCGAGGAGCGAGCACCGCCCCCTGACGGAATCTCTTCCGATAGATCGAAAAAGTGACTGCTGCGTCTTCTTCGCTTGTCACCCCGACCGTGGTCACATCTCGTGTTAAACGCGGGAGCATCTCATCCCAGGTGACGTTGGACTTTGCGCCCTTCGTCGACCATGATTCCACCTCTGCGGTCATCGCCTTGGAGGTCGTTCCGCGGTTGCCGACGACGACGGCTGCGTGGTTGGGGAACCCGGTGGCAGCATGCTGAAGATCCCACGCGCGCTCAAACTGCACGCGCAGGTCGAGAATCGTGCTCCCCCAGCGCCCCGACCGGAACTCAGCGTGGGGTTGGCGGGTGAGAATGCCGTGGGGAACGATCATGGCGAACCTGCCGCCTGCCCGAAGGTATAGCTCCGTAGCCCGCACAACGAACAACGGAGCGAGGTCCCTGCCCGTCGCGCCGGCTCTGCCGGTGATAAGGCCGCGAGCTTTAAGCATGGCGGTGAAGCGCGTCTGCATCGGGCCGGTCATCGCCCCGTACCGAAGCCAGGGCGGATTGCCGACGAGGACGTCGACCTTATTGTCGTCCGCGGACAGCCACGTGGGACGAGCGAGATTTCGGACGTAGTAGCCCCAGATGCTGTCGCGTCCATCGGCATGCAGTCTGCGCATGGTGTCGTAGGTGGCGACGAGGACATCCATGTCCCGCTCGGGGATGCCGAACTGCCGTAGTGTCGGCGAGATCACCGTCTTGCTGGTCCGATTGCTTGTGTCCGACGCCTTGTCTGACATCGCGTTGACGAGCCGATCGAAGTTCGCCGCGTCCTGCAGGACCGACTTCGGGAAGACGAGATCGTCGTGGAAGAGCGCCGCACCAGCCTCCACAAGGTCGGCACCTGATGTTGCTATGGTGAGCTGCTCTTCTGACGCGAAGATGTCCGTCTGCTGCTCCCATTGCAGGGAGTCGCCAAGGTAGACAGGTACAACGAGCGGCCCACGGTCGTCGGCGGTGAGCCGTTCCACGCCGATGGCGAGCAGGTATGTTACGCGGGCGATGGTGACCGCCACTGGATGGACGTCCATACCGGTCACATGCGACGTCACCCCGCTGATCGCGTCGCCGTTCGACATGCCGGCTTGCTCCGCTGCGGCGAGATACCGGCGAATGGCGTGGAACAGGAAGGTGCCCGAGCCGCACGCCACGTCCGCAACGCGTTGAGTCAGAGGCTCATCTACGTTCGCGTCAACGATGGCTTGAGCCAGCCAGTCGGGCGTGTAGTACTCGCCCAGCGCCTTTCGGTCACGTGTGTCGATCACCGATTCGTAGAGGAGCTTCAGCACGTCGTGCTCGACATGAGCCCAGTTGAACTGAGCTATCCGTCGGGCGACATTCGCGATGAGCTCCTCGCCGCCGTCAACGTCGAGGAGCCAGTCAAAGAAGTCCGCTTGAACGACACCGACGATTTGTGCGTTCGAGAACTCAGTGCCAAGGCTGAGCTGCTTGGCGCTGATCCCGCCCGTAGCGCTCACATCGAACCCCAGGGCGGCGTGAGCGATGATCTCTGCAGTGAGAACGAGCAGAGTGTGATTGATGAAGAGGGTCTCGTCGTCTTCGAACGCGGACCCGAAAGCGGTGCGAAGGAGCTTGGCCCACAGTTCACGCTTGAGCGCGACCTCCGTGTTACCTGCATTCGCTTGATACAGGTCTCGGAATGCGGCGACATCGACCATGTGAGCGGGGGAGTTAGCTCCAAGTCGCCGCACGATCTCGCTTGGGGTCGGCTTCACCTGCGTCTGCGTCGACAGGACAGATTCGAGCCATCCCACGAGGACAGACGGTTCCTTTCCCGTCATGTCCAGTTCGGCCACGAGTCGACGCCCCTCGGATCCGACATTGAACAGCAGCCAGAGAACGCCGTCGGTGAGGACACCGGAATAGTGCGCGCCTGTCTGTTCGGTTCGTGTCGAGATATACCCCTCCAGCTGAGACTCACCATCAGCCCGCACCGTCTGGTTGCGCAGATCCTTCTTGACCTCGATCGCTACTTGCCCGACCTCGACATCAATACGACGCCGAGTGCCGTCCGCGGAGGGAGCCTCCATGTGCGCTTGATCAACACCAATGTTCAGGTCGCCGACAGTCAGCAGCCCATAGATGTCAGCCTGGATGTCCGCTTCCGTGCGAACCGGATCGCGTTTGATGAGCTGGCCGATCAACACTTCGCGGGCAGGTATCGAGGTCACACCCCCACGCTACCCAAGCCCCGCGCCGTAGACTCGGACTTCCGCGCGGCGCGAGTTCCAAGGCCCAAGCACGTTCCAGTGGACCGCACGAGTTGACCTGCGGTCCGCGGCTAGCGATGCCCGTCGTACCGAGAGCAGGCCCGCAGCCAGCCGCCTCTCAGACTGACCGACGGCTCCCCCGCTCTCGCCTCGCCGCGTTGATACTGGTGACATTCCCGCGCCCGTGGCGCACGGGCAGTTTTCTCAGGGGCAACTCGTCTGCTCGAGCATGCCGCTCGAGGACTCGCTCCGTGAACCGGAGCGACCACTGGTTGTCCTCAGCAAGGCCCGACGCCGGAGCAAGGCCATGGACAAGTTCAGCCATCGCTCGTAACCCGCGCGGCTTGACGGGCGGTATGAACGTTCGCTCGCGCAATCGCTCACCCCGGTCGGGGATGCTGCTTCACGGCATCATGAGTTCGATCGCAGAGTTCTACTCGCGCAATCTTGCCAACGAGGTCGTGAAGGGCATGAGCCAAAAAGCCAAGACCGGAGGCACGCCCGGACGAACACCGATCGGCTATCGCAACCGCGCTGCTGTAAACGACGAGGGTCGTGAGGTTCGGACCGTCGTGCTCGACGACGCTCGCGCCCCACAGATCGGCTGGGCATTCGAGGCGTTTGCAACCGGCAAATACACCATCAACCGGCTCCTCGACGAGCTAACCGCGCGCGGACTCACCACTCCGCCGACGCCCAAACGAGCCGCGCGGCCGCTGACAGCGAGCCAGCTCTACAAGATCCTGAACAACCCGTATTACCTGGGCATCGTTACGTTTCAGAACACGAGCTATCCCGGACGACACACGCCTCTCGTTGACCAGAGCACATGGCAGAAGTGCCAGGAAGTGTTCGCGTCGCGCCTGACCGGTGAGAAGGCACGAGTGCACAACCACTACCTCTAAAGCTCGCTGTTCTGCGGCCTCTGCGAGAGCCGACTCATCATCCACTACTCCAAGAACGCTGCCGGCGTGGTGTACCCATACTTCGTCTGCATCGGGCGCCACCAGAAGCGCACGAACTGCACCATGTCCGCCATCAACATCCACGGCGTCGAGCGGCAGGTCGAGAACCTGTACCAGCTGGTCGCGCTCACGCCCGAGGGTGCAGCCATAACAAGGTCTCGTTTGAAGGCCGCCGTGGAGGCTGGTGCGGCCGAGACGAAACGCACGCAACAGGTGCTCCTGACCCAGCAGACCAACCTCATGGGGCGAAGTAGAAAGCTGCTCGATGGCCACCTCCATGGCACGATTCCGGGCCAGCTGTACCGGGAGGAACAAGAACGAGTGAACCGTGAGATGACCGTCGTCAGCGACCGGCTCAACGCCCTCAAGACCGAGTTCGAAGTGCTTGAGCAGACCCTGAACGACGCGATCGCTCTCGCCGTGAACTGTTACGAGGCCTACCGGCGCGCGCCGGACGCGCTTCGCCGCACATACAGTCAGGCCTTCTTCAAGAGAATCCTCATCACCCGCGACGAGACCGCCGAGTGGGTTCTGGCCGAACCGTTCGCGAGCATCGTCACCGTGTCCGAAACGGCAAACGGCGCCTCTCCGGAAGGAGAAGCGCCGTTTGCGGATGGCTCTTACAACTTCACTTGTTCCAAAGCGACCGATGTGGTGGACCTAAGGAGATTCGAACTCCTGACCTCCTCGATGCGAACGAGGCGCGCTACCAACTGCGCCATAGGCCCATGAACAGGATCTAGGTTATCACGCGTCTCGGGTGCTCGATGCACGGGCAGGATGGAGTGATGAGCTCCGCCCCCGACTCCCCCGCGATCGTCCGCAACGTCCGGCTCTCGACATCCGCCTCGTCGGAGGCCGTCGACATCTCGATCGAGAAGGGCGTCATCTCCGCGGTCACGCCGGCGCGGGCGGATGCGACGGACGGCTACGACGGGCGCGGCCTGCTGGCGCTGCCGGGGCTCGTCAACGCGCACGCGCACATCGACAAGTCCTGGTGGGGACTGCCCTGGCAGTCGTACGGCGGCGAGGGGACGACCGAGGGACGGATCCGTCACGAACGCGCGCACCGTGACGAGATCGGGATGCCGTCGGCCCGCATCACGGGCAACGTGCTCGAGCAGCTCGTCGCGCACGGCACCACCGCGATCCGCACACATGTCGACGTCGACCTGGGACTGGATCTGCGCGGGATCGACGCCGTCCGTGAAGCCGTGGCCGCCTACGGCGACGCGCTCACCGTGCAGATCGTCGCCTTCCCGCAGGACGGCGTGCTCCGCCGCCCGGGCGTGCTGGCGCTGCTCGATCGGGCGGCCCGCGACGGCGTCGAGCACATCGGCGGCCTCGACCCCGCGACGATCGACCGCGACCCCGTCGGGCAGGTCGACGCCCTGCTCGCACTGTCGGCGGAGCACGGGGTGGCACTCGACATCCACCTGCACGACCCCGCCGAGCTCGGCGCGTTCCAGATCGAGCTGATCCTCGACGGCGTGGAGCGATACGGGCTCCAGCAGCGCGTCAACATCGCCCACGGGTTCGCGGTCGCGCAGCTCGATCCGAGCCGTCGGCGCGACCTGCTCGCCCGCATGGGGGCGCTCGGCGTGACGATGACGACGGTCGCGCCGCTGCGGCTCCCCCAGCTTCCGCTTCACGAGCTCGACGCCGCCGGGGTCGCGTTCGGTTTCGGCACCGACGGCATCCGCGACCTGTGGAGCCCCTACGGCACGGGCGACCTGCTCGGCATCGCCTGGCAGTACGCGCGGGCGTCGAGCGTCGTCCGCGACGACAATCTCCGGCGCGTCGTGGAGATCGCGACGGGCGGCTCTGCACCCTTCGTGGGGTTGCCTGTGAACCGTCTCGAGGTCGGGGATCGCGCCGACATCGTCCTCGTGGATGCCGAGAACTGCATGGACGCCCTCGTGCGCACTCCGCGCCGCGAGGCGGTCATCGGCAACGGGCGGCTGCTGGTCGGCTGATCGCCGCCGTCACCGGTACCGGTGACGGGTCACTGACCGGAAGCGCGGCGTTCCAGCAGACGGCGCACGTGGGCTTCGATCGCGGCGTCGCCGGCGGCGGCTCCGCCCACCAGCTCCTCCTCGCGCGCGGCCTGCCGCTGCGGCAGCGCGACCGGGCGCCGGCTCTCGGCACGCTGACGCATCGCCTCTTCGAGCGCGCCGCGACGCAGCGCCTCGCGGGCGTCGACCTCGTCGAGCACCGCGGCGGCGCGCGAGCCGGCGGAGGCCGTGAGCGGACGGGGCAGTTCGCGGGGCACCCAGGACGCCCGCTCGGAGCCGACGGCCAGATCCTGCACCTCGCGTGCGACACGCGCGACCGGGACGACGGTCTCGCGCACGACGGCCCGACGCCGCACCCGCGACATCCGCTGCAGCAGCACGAGACAGGTGACCAGGAGAGCGCCGGCGGCCCACAGGATCAGCGGGGAGCCCGTCGTGGGGAGCCGGACACCGCCCCATGCGCCCAGGGCCAGCGCGACGATCGCGGTGACACTGATGACCAGGCGGGCCCGTCGACGGGCCTGCGCGCGACGGATCTCGGGCCGTGCCCGCTCACGGGCGGCGGCGAGCGCGGCGGCCTCACGGGCCGCGGCGGCCTCGGCGCGGGCCTGGAGCTTGGTGACCTCGAGCTCGGCGCGCACGCGGGCCAGCTCGGCCTGCTCGCGTTCGGCCTGCGCCTGACGCGCCAACCGCTGCTGGGCCATCGCCGTGCGCGCGTTCAGTTCGAGGCGGACCTCTTCGGGCGTCTCGCTCGTCTCGGCGAGGATGCGCAGGGCCTGGTTGAGGCGCACGGCGTTGCGCTCCGCGGCGTTGAACTGATGACGGCCGTGCCACGACGGCAGCAGGTAGATCATCCACAGCGCGACGGCGACGAGGACGACCACCCCACCGCCGAGAACCTGACCACCCATGGTGACCACGGTAAGGGCGACGGGCACCGGTGCCGCGACATCCGACCGCGTGTCTGACCTTCATGTGGAACCTGAGGGTTTTCGACGCCGCGGCGAGAGGTCGATTCAGCCCGTCGGACGATCCGGCGCAGGGATCGTGGCGGCATCGTGGGGCGCGCGCCCCTGCAGCCAGCGCTGGAGCACCCCGTCGGGAACCTCTTCGCGCACGAGGGCGAACGCGTAGTGATCGCGCCAGTCGCCGGCGATGTGGATGAAGCGCCGCCGCAGCCCCTCGTAGCGGAAACCGAGCTTCTCGACGACCCGCAGGCTCGCCCGGTTCTCCGGACGGATGCAGATCTCCATGCGATGCAGACCGAGCTCGCGGAAGCAGACGTCCGTCGCCAGCGCGACAGCGGTCGGCGTGATGCCGCGCCCGGCGAACCGCTCGCTCACCCAGTAGCCGATCGTCGCCGACGAGAGCGAGCCGCGGGCGATCCCCCACACATTCAGCTGACCGGCGATCTCACCGTCGTACTCCATGACGAAGGGCACGCCGCCGCCGTCGCGGTACTGCTGCAGCAGTCGCCGGATGCCCAGACGCATGTCGAACGAGACGGGGCCGTCGGGGCTCGTGGCCTCCCACGGCCGCAGCCAGGCGCGGTTGCCGAGCAGTTCCGACTGCAGGACGCGGGCATCGCGCTGCTTGATGAGTCGGATCGAGATCGGACCGTGCTCGCGCGGTGCCGTCAACTCCACCGGCTCCCCCTCGTGTGCGCCGCGTCGGGAGCAGCGCTAGAGCTTCTCCGCAAAGTCCTTCAACCAAGGTCGCAGTTCGGGGCCGAGATCGTCGCGATCGGCCGCCAGCTGGACGATGGCCTTGATGTAGTCCACCCTATCGCCGGTGTCGTAGCGACGACCGCGGAAGATCACTCCCAACACGCCGTCGGTGACCGCCAGCTCCTGCAGCGCGTCGGTGAGCTGGATCTCGCCGCCCTTGCCCGGCTCGGTGCGCTCGAGGATGTCGAAGACGCCCGGGGTGAGCACGTAGCGGCCGATCACGGCGAAGTGGGACGGGGCGTCCTCCTTCTTCGGCTTCTCGACGAGTCCCGTCACCCGCACGACCCCCGGGTCGTCGGTGGGCTCGACCGCGGCCGCGCCGTACATGTGGATGTGGTCGGGGTCGACCTCCATGAGCGCGATGACGGTGAGCCCGGATGCCGCGTTCACCGAGATCATCGTGGAGAGCAGCTCGTCGCGCTCGTCGATGAGGTCGTCGCCGAGCATCACCGCGAACGTCGCCTCTCCGACGTGATGACGCGCGCGGAGCACGGCGTGGCCCAGCCCCTTCGGCTCGCCCTGGCGGACGAAGTGGATGTCGGCGAGCTCGGTGGACTGCTGGACGGCGCGGAGCTTCTCGTGGGCGCCCTTGGTCAGCAGGTTGGACTCGAGCTCGGGCACGGAGTCGAAGTGGTTGGAGATGTTGTTCTTGTTGCGCCCGAGGATGATGAGCACGTCGTCGATGCCCGCCTTCACCGCTTCCTCGACCACGTACTGGATCGCCGGCTTGTCGACGACGGGCAGCATCTCCTTCGGCATCGCCTTGGTGGCGGGAAGGAATCTCGTGCCCAGTCCTGCGGCGGGGATGACGGCCTTGATGGCGGGGGAAGACATGGCGACACCCTATCGGGGCCCGCTGACGCTTCCGTGCCGTCTGCGGGGCGCCCCGCTCGCCGCGCCGCCTACAATCGGACCATGACCGACGGGATCGACGACGCCAAGCGCGCACTGCGCGCCGACCTGCGCGAGCGTCGTCAGCAGCGGTCGGAGGCGATGCGGACCGCCGATGCGTCCGGGGTCAAGCAGCAGCTGGACGCCCTCGTCGACCGCCTCGGCGCCCGCTCGATCTCGTGCTTCCTCTCCGCTCCCACCGAGCCCGGCACGCACGAGTTCGTCGCGGATGCCGTGGCGCGCGGCATCCGCGTGCTGCTGCCCGTCACGCGCGCCGACGGGCTCCTCGACTGGGTCGTGGCCGAGCCGGGCGCCGACATCGCGGAAGGTCTGTTCGGCATGCCCGAGCCCGTCGGCGAGGTGCTCAGCCCCCTCGCCGTCAACGACGTCGACCTGCTGATCATCCCCGCCGCCGCGGTCGATCGCACGGGGATGCGACTCGGGTGGGGACGCGGCTACTTCGACAAGACCCTCGGGTCGATGGAGCACTGCCCTCCCGTCTACGCGGTCGTCTTCGACGCCGAGATCCTCGACGAGGTGCCGCGCGATCTCCACGATCAGCCGGTCACCGGCGTCGTCACCCCCACCCGCACCGTCGCGCTCGCGGCACCGCGACGCTGAGCCGTTCCCCGGAGGACACATGCCCACCTACGCCTATGCCTGCACCCAGTGCGGCCACCGTTTCGATGCCGTCCAGTCCTTCGCCGACGCGGCGCTCACGGTCTGCCCGGAATGCGGCGGTGCGCTGCGCAAGCAGTACGGCTCGGTCGGCGTGACCTTCAACGGGTCGGGCTTCTACCGCACCGACTCGCGTGCGTCCACCTCCGGCGCGGCACCTGGCGCCGGCGGATCGACTTCGACATCATCGAAGTCCGAGGCGAAGTCCTCGCCCGCACCGTCGGGGTCGTGACCGGCGGGAGCCGGAGAATCGGAGGAACCGTGATCAAGGGCTTCAAAGACTTCATCATGCGCGGCAACGTCATCGACCTCGCCGTCGCTGTCGTCATCGGCGCGGCCTTCACCGCGCTCGTCAATGCGGTGGTGGAAGCCATCATCAACCCCCTGATCGCGCTCTTCTGGAAGGCGGATGCCAACGGCAACATCGGCATCCCCGTCAACGGGCTCTACGGCGAGGTGATCTTCCCGATCGGCACCCTCATCTCGGCGGTCATCAGCTTCCTCGCCGTCGCCGTCGTCGTCTACTTCGCCTTCGTGTTGCCGATGAACCACTTCAAGGAGCGGCAGGCCGCCAAGGCCGGCGTCGCGGAGGAGCCGGAGTCGAAGCTGCCCACCGAGCAGGAGCTCCTGATCCAGATCCGCGACCTCCTGGAGAAGAACGCCGCACAGCGCTGACGCGCCCGTCGCACCCCCGGTCGTTGAGCGAGCACCCGTCGCACCCCCGGTCGTTGAGCGAGCGGAGCGAGTCGAAACGCCCTCAGTAGTGCGGCGGGACGTCCCGCCGCATCCGATCGTCGTTCGGCCCCGACGCCCCGCCGCCCGTCGGCTGCGGGGCGTCGGGCGCTTGCGCGGGCAGCTCCGGCGATGGGTCGGTGCCGGGTGCCGGCGTGAGCCGCGCGCGCCGCGAGCCGGGAACGCGCTCGACGCGCTGACGATCGGCGTCCGACATCGCCGTCAGCGCAGGTCGAGCGGCTGGGTCGCCGTCTCGGCCTTCGGCGTCTCGGGCGATGCACCCAGGATCGCCGCGATCCGTGCCGCCACGCCGGCGGGATCGCTGTAGAGGTCGAACGCGTGCACGCGGACGTAGTGCCAGCCGAGACGCCGCAGCACCTGGGGCCGCAGCCGCAGGCTCTCGCGCAGGGTCTCGCCGATGCTGTCGGAATCGCTCTCCACGACGACGGCCTTGCCGCGGTGCTGCGCGACGAGCGGCAGCAGTCCGCGGTAGTCGACGTCGACGGCGATGCCCAGGGCGCGAAGCTCACCGGCCAACGTCAGCGTGAGGGGGTCGGCGAGGTCTTCCAGACGCGACTCCCGCGCCCGTGCCGCGATGCCGCCGAGGATCGACATCAGCATCGCCGCGCCGGACTCCAGCCGTCCCTCGTCGAACGCCGACGGGCGGATCGAGGAGACGATCACCATCGAGCGGCGCGCCCGTGTCATGCCGACGGTGAGCAGACGCTCCCCGTCCGCCCCGGAGAGGTCGCCGAAGTCGCTGAGGACGCGCCCGTGCTTGGTCAGTCCGAAGCCGAGGGAGAACACGACACGGTCGCGGCTCTCGGCGACCGATTCCTCCAGGCCCAGCACGGCGAACGGCTCGGCCGTGTCACGGCCGACGAACTCGGCGACATCCGAGCGACCCGCGAACGCCGCGGCGACGGCCGCGCGCACGCGCTCGGCGTGGCGCACCGACGCGGTGACGACCATGAGCGTCTCGGTGGGCCGGTTGACCGCATGCTCGACGACGAGGGTGACGACCCGCGCGACTTCGGCGTCGGGGCTCTCGACGGCGCCCGTGATCGGATCGGGGGTGCCGGTGCCGCCCTCGACGTAGTCGACGCTGAGGCTTCCGCGTCCCAGGTACGAGCCCGCCCAGGGGAACGAGACGAGCCGGCCCCCGTAGAACGCGCCGTTGACGAGCTCTGCCAGGTCTTCGCCGCCCGCGCGGTAGCTGCGCGTGAGGGTCTCGACCGGCACGAGCTCGGACAGCCGCTCGAAGACGCTCACGTGGTCGAACGGCACCTCGGGCTCGTCGTCGGGCGTCGGGTGGCCCGCCCCGACCCGGAACGGCGTCGGGCGCTGGGTGACCGGGTCGCCGAACACGACGACCTGACGCGCACGCCGCAGCGCCGGGGCCGCCTCGGCCAGGCACAGGGCCGCGGCATCCGCGATGACGACCACGTCGAACAGGGGCGTCTCGGGGATCGCCGGCACCTCGTACGGGGATGCGAGCCAGACCGGCGCCAGCGTGCGCACGAGAGCCGGCGCCGCGGCGACGAGCTCCGCCGCGGTCGCTCCCGGGCCGCGCAGCACCTGCTTGAGCGCCGCGGCCTCGCCGGCCTCATCGACGACCGCGATCTTCCAGGTGGTCGCCAGCTCTGCCGCCAGCAGCGGTCCGGCCGAGGCGGCGTGCGCCTCGTCGACGAGACGGTAGTCGCGCTCCAGACGGTCGACGACCGAGGTGTTGGCGCCGAGCAGTGCGCGATCCGAGCGCAGCATCGCCTCCAGCGCCGACTGCCACCAGGCGAACTCGAACTCCGCGGCGACGTGCTCTTCCGGCACGTGGCGCACCGACAGCTCGGTGAGGAGGTCTTCCAGCCCCATCTCGGCCAGCTCACCGCGCAGCGTCGCGCGCTCGACCAGATTGTCGAAGACGTCGGAGCGGGCGGCGAGACCAGCGAGGGTCCGCAGGAGGTACGGGATGGGAAGCGACGACAGCGGCTCGGTGCGCCCGAGGGCGCGGTCGAGCGCGGCGAGGTCGGCCGACACCCGCTGCCACGCCATCGCGACGTCGTCCAGCCCCAGGGGGATCTCGGGCATGACACCCGGGTCGACGAGCTGCTGCCACTGCGTGCGCTGCTGCTGCACCCGCACGAGCGACTCGTGCATGTCGGTGATGTGCATGCCGGGTCGCACGTACTCGCGGGAGAGGTTCTTCAACCGGCGGCGCTGCGGCGAGGTCATGGCGGGCGCGTCACGACGCGGGGCGTGCGCCTGGATGAGCTCTCCGAGCGGGCGTTCGAACACCGTCATGCTGAAACGGTCGAGAGACGCGCGGATGCCCTGCAGCAACTGGACGTAGCTGCCCAGTTCGGCGAGCGTCGAGAACGGACGCATGCGCGTCTGGGCGATGAGCTCGTAGCCGCGCTCGAGCATCGCCGGGACGTCGCTGCGGTGAAGGCGTCCGGCGAGCGCGTGGGCGTCGCGGGCCTCCTGGGTGGACGCGAACGCGACCCCGTACCACGGCGAGTCGTCGGGGCCGAAGCGGAACTCGCCGAGGCGGGCGGCGGTCGCCAGCGCCTGCGCGGCTTCGGCGCGGCGGGTGCCGAGCGACTGCAGCGTGGCGAGGTCGAAACGGGTGGATGCCGACGGCTGCGGCGTCATCGCCGCGATCGTGGTCAGGGTGCGCAGCGCCTCGAGCGGCGAGACCTCGACCCGCGGATGCCGCTGCGTGAGCGCGTCGCGATAGTCGCGCAGCACGGTGCGCAGCCGCACGAGGGCGTCGTCGACGTCGGCCACCTTGGGCTGTTCGGCCTTCTCGTTGCGGGTGATCGCGCGGATCAGGTCGCGGTGCAGGTGGCGGGGTGAGACGGCGAGCCCGGGAAGCCCGATGCCGCCGAGGCGGTGCCGCACGCCCTCGAGCGTGGAACGCCGTGCGCTGACCACCAGCACGCGCTTTCCCGCGCGGACGAGCTCGCCGACGGCGTTGATGACGGTCTGGGTGCCGCCCGTGCCGGGCAGGGTGTGGACGGCGAGCGACTGGCCCGCGACGATGCGCGCCAGTACGGCCTCCTGCTCCGCGTCGGCGTCGAGGAGCAGGCGGTCGGCGGCGGGCGGACGCTCGTCGGAGCTCACGCTCGGCGGCGGGGTCCGCACGATCGTGAGATCCTCCCGATCGGACTCGTGGCCGGCCAGGGCGTTCAGGATCGGGTGGTCGAGGGTCTCGGCGTCGCGGCCCATCGGGGAGGAGACGTCGGCGAAGGTCGAGACCACCAGACGCGGCTGCACCGTGAACGTGTCGACGTGGGCGGTGAGCGCCCGCAGGTGGTCGATCACCGGCTGCGGCTTGAAGACGCCCGCGTCGTAGGCGAGTTCCGCGAGCGCGCGACCGTCGATGACGATGCCGAAATGCGTGCGTGCCGCGACGACGAGCTCGGGGTTGATCGTGAAGGCGCCGTGCAGTTTGAGATCGAAGTCGGCATGGTGTCGGCGGATGGCGAGGGGGCGCAGCAGCACGGGCGCCGCGTAGGCGACGCCGCCGATCCGCCAGGCCGCGACGCCGACGGCGAGATGCACCGTGTCCAGTCCGCGCGTCGTGCGCAGCTCGACGTCCTTGGCGGCGATGCGCTCCGCGGCCAGGCGTGCGGTGCGCAGCGCGACCTCGTCGCGGAAGAGGTTGGACAGCAGCGTGGAGCGGCCGGTGATGAACTGCGGCAGGCTCCCGGGATGCGCTTTCGTGATGTCGATGCCGGCATCACCGGCATCCGTGTAGTGCAGGAGCGTCGAGCGCCCGCCCAGCCAGCCCGACTCCTCGCGCAGCCGTGCGCGTTCGCCGGCCGCGACGTGCGCCACGACGACGCCCGGCTCCGACAGGTCGAGGTCGGCGGGGGTCACGGCGTACCCGTGGTCGGCGTCGTCCACGCCTCGCACGGCGCCATCGTCTGCTCTCCACACACTCGACACCTTAAAGTCCCGATCACGGCGTTCCCGGTTGGCGCGGCGGGTTTTGCCGGTATTGGGGCGGATGTGGCGGATGAGAATGCCGGATGCGGGCGGACCATCGCCTCCTCCCCACACCCGGAGACCTCCGGAGTGTCCACCGCCGACGGGGGAAGGGGCTCTCGCGTCCGCGGCCGACGCCATCATGGACGCATGACCTCGACTCCCGCATTCTCGGTGCACCCGACACCGATCGGCGAGGCCCTCATCGTCGTCGCCGATGGGGGCCTCACCTTCCTCGACGTCATCGAGGGGTCGCCCGGCCAGCTCGAACGACATCTGGAGGAGATCAGCGCCCGGCTCGGTGCCGTTCCGGTACCGGACGACGGCCCCGCCGCGGACGTCGTCGACCAGCTCGACGAGTACTTCGCCGGCCACCGTCGCACGTTCGCGCTGCCGATCGACCTCGGCACCGTCGACGGCTTCGCCCGACGCGCACTCGAGGCGATCTGCGAGATCCCCTATGCGGAGACCGCGTCGTACGGCGAGGTCGCGGTGCGGGCGGGGTCTCCCGGCGCGCACCGTGCCGCGGGGTCGGCGTGCGCGCGCACGCCGATCTCGATCGTCGTGCCGGCGCACCGCGTCGTGCGCGCCGACGGCTCGATCGGCGAGTACGGCGGGCATCCCGAACGCAAGCGCTTCCTGCTCGATCTCGAAGCCCGCGTCGGTGCGGTCCCGCCCACGTCGATCGACGGCGCCGCGACCGTGTAGGCCGGTCGCGGCGCCTTCCCGGCGGGGCCCGCTCGCCGTCCCGCGGGAGGCCGGTGGTATCGTCGTCGGCACGGGTGACGCGGCCGTCACCCCCGAAATGAGGGAGGCGAGATGGCTGTGACGCCGCTCGCCACCGACGACGATCTGCTCGCCCAAGCGGTCGGCGAGCTCGCCACCCGCACCGGCCTTCCGGTCGCCTTCGGCGGCTTCGAACGCGCCAACGCGGTCGAGGTGACCTCGGTGGTCGGCAATCGCACGCCGCATCTGTCCGGTCTCGTCGTGCAGGCCACACGCGGCCTCGGCGGACGCGCCCTCGTCGAGCGACGCCCGCGTCTCGCGCTGGACTACCGGTCGTCGCGCAACATCACCCACGACTACGACCGCGCCATCCTCGGGGAGGGCATCTCGACCCTGTTCGCGGTGCCGGTCGTCGTCTCGGGCCGCGCGCGCGGCGTGCTGTACTGCGGCTCGTGGTCGCCGGCGCCGTTCGGCGAGTCGACGGCGCGGACCGCGCTCCAGGTCGCAACGGATCTGGCGACCGAGCTGCGCGTGCGCGACGAAGTGGGCCGGCGCCTGGCCCTCACGACCTCCCCCGCGACCGGGGTCGACGTCGCCGCCCGGGAGGAGCTTCGCGACGCCTACGCGCAGCTGCGCGGCATCGCCGCCGACGTCGCGGATGCGGGTATCCGCCGACGACTCGGCGAGGTGGAGCGCCGCCTGGCCGCGCTGACCCGCGAAGACGGGACCGCCGTCGAGACGCTCGACGTCCGGCTGTCGCCGCGCGAGATCGACGTGCTGTCGTGCGCCGCGCTCGGCCAGACCAACGCCGAGATCGCCCTCGCGCTCGGCCTGCGCGAGGGGACCGTCAAGTCGTACCTGCAGGCGGCGATGTCCAAGCTCGACGCCGGCACCCGCCACGCCGCGGTGGCCCGGGCGCGCCGCGCGGGATTGCTCCCCTGACGACGCCCGCCCCGGCGAGGCCGCCTCGCGCGGGTGATCAGCCGGCGGTCACGTCGACGGTGAAGGTCACATCCTGGATGCCGCCGTCCGCGTTCGCGAGGACGACGGTCGCCTCGCCGACCGCGAGCGCGCGGACACCGGGATTGAACTCGGCATCCCCCTTCGTGCCACCGGGGACGAACTCGGCCACCCGCTCGTCCGACACCGTCGCGGTGTAGCTGTCGCCCGCGAGGTCGCCGGTGAGGATGTTGAGGCTCTGGCCGACGACGAGATCGACGGTGGCGCCCTGGAGGTCGTTCGCGCTCATCGTCACGGGCGCGATCACGGCGGTCCCGTCGCCCGACGGGGTGGGAGTGCCCGCGCCCCCGCCCGAGGCGCATGCGGTGAGGGCGACCAGGACGGCGACGACGACGGCGACCATCGGGATGCGGCGGGAGACGCTCATGACGCCATGATGGCACCCGGCGCAGCCGATGCCCGGGATCGCACCGCGACGACACGGTCGGCGCGGGCATTATGGTGATCACGTGGGCTCGGACTGGACGCGTCGTGTGCTCGTGGTGGAGGACCAGGCCGCACTGCGCATGCTCGTGTGCGACCTGCTGGAGCGGCACGGGTTCGAGACGGCGTCGGCCGCCGACGCCGCGACCGCGACGCGGCTGTTCGCCGACTTCGACCCGGACGCGCTGCTGACCGACATCGACCTGGGCAGCCGCCCCTCCGGGGCCGAGCTGGCGGCGATGCTCGCCGAGCTCGCCCCGCATCTGGCGATCGTCTTCCTCAGCAGCTATCCGCGGGCCGCTGCGGGCGCGACGGCGATGGGGATCGCGCACGCCGTCTTCGTCGCCAAGCAGGATCTGGACTCCCCCGACACACTCGTCTCGGCGCTGGAGCGCGCACTGTCCACACGGCGGGAGCCCGAGGCGACGGCCGCGCCCGCGGCAGGGTTTCGCGACGGCTTGGACGCACTGACCCGGCACCAGCTCGAGATCCTGGCGATGGTGGCGCGTGGCTGGTCGAACGAGCGCATCGCGCAGGAGTCGGGATCGACCCTGCGGGCCGTGGAGCGTTCGATCAGTCGACTGTTCGACAGACTCGACGTCACGGGCGATCCGACGGTGAGTCCCCGCGTCGCCGCCGCCGCGATCTACCTCGCGGCGTTCGGCCCCGTGCGATGAGCACCGCCCGATGAGGCGGCTGTTGCTCGCGGTGCGCGCCGCCGCCTCGGGAGGGCGCTTCCTGAGCGTGTGGTCGCTCGTTCTCACGGCGCCCCTCTCGCTCACGATCATGGCCCCGGTCGGCGCGGGCGTCGACGTCGGAGCGGTCGCCCCGGCCACCGCCCTCACGACGGCGGGATTCGTGCTCGCGCTCGGCCTGCTCGCCGCGCTGGAGCGGCGCCTCCCCCGTCGCCGCGTCAGAGCGGTGTCGATCGTGGTGGGGATCGTCGTGTGCGCGGCGCTGCGTCCCGTCGTGCAGGATGCGTGGGCGAGCGCGCTGGGCCTGCCGGCGCCGGCCGCCGCGCAGCTGCCGTTCCGCATCGCGACGAACGTCGTGGTGTGGCCGGTCGTGCTGGCCGTCGTCGCGGTGCTCGAGAACGCGCTGCGCACCCTCCGGCGCACCAACGCGCTCCTGCGCGAGGTGGCCCATGAGCTGGCGGATGCGGGTGCGCGCGCCGCCCACGCCGACCGCGTCGCGCGGCGGGAGGTGGAGGCCGCGGCATCCGCGCTCACGGTCGCCGTCGAGCGGCTGGGCATGCACGACGGCACCGACCCGGTGCGCGAACTCGGCGCGGTCAGCTTCCGCGCCTGGAGCCATCGACTGCAGCATCTGGCGGACGAACCGCTCGCGCCCGGCGACGCCGTCACGGCGCCCGCCCCCGTCGGCCCCCCGGGGCGCGGCGGGCGTCGGCGACTTCCGCCGTTCCGGCTGCCGCCGCGCGGCGCGGTGACCGTCGTCTACATCGCCTGCACCCTGCCCTACGCGCTGCGCACGAGCACCCCGTCCGAGCTGGCGGTCGGACTCCTCGCCGTGGCGCTCGCGGGAGCGATCGTGGACGGGGTGTCGCGCCGACGCGCCCTGGCGCGCAGCGCGCACGCCGCCGCGGCGACCTACCTCGGCACGGCGGCCGGCGCCGGCGTGCTGCTCTCGCTGCTCGCCCTCGCGGACGGCCACCACGGAGTCGTCGCCGTGCTGCCGGCCGTCGACTACCTGGCCTTCTCCCTCGCCGGCGGACTGTGCGCCGGCGCGCTGCACGCGCTGCGACGCGAGCAGCGGCGACTGTCCGGCGCGGTCGCGCACGCGCAGCGCGCGACGAGGGAAGGGGCACGCCCGGTGCGCGAGGGGCTGCGCCGCACCGCCGAGCTGCTGCACCGCGAGGGCCAGGGCGCCTGCGTGCAGTTCGTGCTCGTGCATCCCGCGGCGACCCCGGACGAGATCGCCCTGCTGCAGCACCGGCTCGGCGACCTCCTGCACCGGATGCCGTCGACGTACGCCGCCGCGGACGGCGGGGCCGACGCCGCGGCGCTCGCCGCCCTCACCGACACGTGGGGGCGCGTGATCGACCTGGACGCGCGCGTCAGCCCGGCGGCGGCGACGGCGCTCGACCGGGATCCGTGGGCGGCGCGCGATGCGTACGACGTGGTCGCCGAGGGCCTCCTCAACGCGGTCAAGCACAGCGGGCAGAAGCGCGCTCGCGTTCTCCTCGATGTCGCCCCGACCGGCGCGGGGCCGCGGCTGCGCGTCGAGGTGCGCTCCTTCGGCACGGCGCCGGCGGGGGCCCAGCTGCGCCCCGCGTCGCACGTGCGTGATCTCGGCGCACGGCTGCGCGCCGAGGCGGGCGGAGCGGTGCTCGAGGCGGCGCTGCCGCTCGCCCCCGCCCCTCCTGTCGTGTCAGCCGAACATCGCGGAGAGGCGCCGACACCCGGGTCATAACGTCGTCATCGCGCCCCGACATCCGGTCGGGACCCGCCGATGAACGGAACCGACGTGAACGAGCTGCACACCCTCCTCCCCCTCGCCGTGGGGATGCTCCTGTCCCCCCTGCCGATCGTGGCCGTGGTGGCGATCCTCCTCTCCCCGCGCGGGCGAGCCTGCGCTCCGGTGTACACCGCAGCGTTCACGCTCGTCTCGATCGCGGTCGTCGGCCTCGGCGCCGCGGGCGCCGCCCGCGCATCGTCGGCGAACGGCGCCGACTCGCGGATCGTCTCGCTCGTGCTGGCCATCGTGCTGACCATCGGGTTCACGGTCTTCGCGATCGCGAGCTGGGCGGGACGCCCTTCGCACGGCCAGCCGGCCGTCGCACCGAAATGGCTGGCGGCGATCGATGGCGTCACCCCTCTGTCTGCGGTGGGCCTCGGGCTGGTCATGGCGATCACCAACACCAAGAACATCCCGCTGGCTCTGAAGGCGGGTGCCGTCATCGGCGAGGCGCACGTGACGCCCCTCATCGGCGTGATCCTCTGCCTCGCCGTCGCGATCACCGGCTCGCTGCTGCTGATCGTGCCCGCCCTGGTCGAGCTGACCGGCTCCGCACGCGTGCACCGTGGCCTGCAGGCACTGAAATCCCAGTTGATCGCCCACAACGCCGCCATGATGACAGTGCTGTTCGCGATCCTCGCGGCGAACGAGGCCGCACAGGTCATCCACCGCCTGGTCGCCTGACCGGCGTCCTCCCCTCTCCGCTTCCCGCGCATCCCCGAAAGAAGGCCGTCATGTCGAACACCATCGAGAACACCCCCACCGTCGCCTGCGTCGCGACCGCCCCCGCGGGCACCTTCCGCGGGCTGGTCCGCGAGGGCGTCCGCTCCTGGCGCGGCATCCGCTACGCCGAGGCACCCACAGGCGATCGCCGCTGGCGCGACCCGGTCGCCGCGGCGACCGCCGACGGCGAGGTCGACGCGACCGCGTTCGGCCCCGCCTGCCCGCAGGTGCGCACCCCGGCGATCGCCCTCGGCGACGATGCGGTGCTGGACGAGGACTGCCTCTCCCTCAACGTCTGGGCACCCGACACCGACACCGCCGCGGCGCGCCCCGTGATGGTGTGGATCCACGGCGGGGCCTACACCTTCGGCGCGTCGAGCCAGCAGATGTACGACGCGACGTCGATCGTCGACCGCGGTGACGTCGTCGTCGTGACCGTCAACTACCGGCTGGCCGCGTTCGGCTTCCTGGATCTGTCGGGCCTGTTGCCCGACGGCGGCTTCGACCGCAACCTCGCCCTGAAGGACGTGCTGCTCGCCCTGCGCTGGGTGCAGGGGAACATCGCCGCGTTCGGGGGCGACCCGGGTCGGGTCACCGTGTTCGGCGAGTCCGCCGGGGGCGGCCTGGTCACGACGCTGCTCGCGACACCGTCGGCGGCCGGGCTCTTCCACCGCGCCATCGCGCAGTCCTCCCCCGCCTCCAGCATGTACGGCGTGGACCGCGCCCGCGACGTCGCCGAGCGCTTCACCCGAGAGCTCGGCATCGACACCACGGATGCCGCGGCCGCCGCAGCCGCGCTGCGCGCGGCATCCGCCGACCGACTCGTCGCGGCGGGGATGGCCGTGTACGCGCAGGTGCCCGATGAGGCGCCCGGCACGCTGGCCTTCGCGCCCATCGTCGACGGCGAGCTGCTGCCGGAGGCGCCCGCCACCGTGCTCCACGAGGGTCGCGGCCTGCCCGTGCCGCTCATCATCGGCACCAACAAGGACGAGGCCTCGCTGTTCAAGTTCATGAAGTCGCCGCTCATCCCGATCACCGAGGAGCGCATCATGAAGATGTTCACCGACATGGCCGCCGACAACCCCACCGTCGAGCTGCCGTCGGTCGCGCAGGTGCAGACCGCCTACGAGAACGTGCGCCACAACATGGTGGGGCTGGGCGTCGCCCGCGACATCGGCTTCCGGATGCCCACCCTGTGGATCGCCGAGGGCCACAGCCGGGTCGCCGACGTCTGGCTGTACCGCTTCGACCACGCGACGCCCTTCCTCCGGCTGATCGGGCTGGGCGCCACCCACGGCAGCGAGCTGGCCTACCTCTGGGGCAGTTTCTCCAGCGGCCCCAAGGACCTCACGTTCCGTCTCGGCGGCAAGCGCTCCGGAGAGGAGATCTCCGTGCGGATGCAGGACCGCTGGACCGCCTTCGCCCACGGGCGCACCCCCGACGCCGAGGGCGTGCCCGGTGCGCCCCACTGGCCCGCCTACGCCACCGCATCGACCGACGCCGCGGACATCGCCCGCGCCACGCTGGTGATCGAGCGGCACGACAGCGTCGTCGACGACCTCGACGCGCCGCTGCGTGCGGCCTGGGGCGACCAGGTCCTCGACTTCCACTGATCCCCCGTCGCCCCGGCTTCGCCCCGCCCCACCCCCCTCGAGGAGCATCATGTCCGACACGTGCAGCGCCGCCGCACCCCTGAGCCGCACCCACCTTGCCCCCGCCATCGCCACGGCGGGTGCGACGATCACGCCCGCACGCCACGCCTCCGCGCACCCGGCCGCCGCGGCCGCCGACCTGCTGGTCGTGGGCCGCATCGCCACCGGCGACCCGGCCGCGCCGACGGCGGAGGCGATGGCGGTCGCCGGCGGGCGCATCGTCGGCATCGGCTCCCGCGCCGACCTCGACGCGCTCACCGGCCCCGCCACGACGACGCTCGCACCGGACGGTGTCGTGATCCCGGGCCTGATCGAGCCCCACGCGCACATCTGGGTGTCGCTGCTCACCCTCGACTGGACCGACGTGTCGCACAGCGCCTGCCCGCGCTTCGACGACGTCGTGGCCGCGCTCACCGCGGCCGCCGCCGCGACGCCCCCCGGGCAGTACGTCCTCGCGAAGCTCTTCGACCCGAGCCTGTACCCCGGCGAGCCCGTCCTGACGCGCGACATCCTCGACCGGGTCGCGACGGACCGCCCGGTGATCGTGCTGAACGCGTCGATGCACTTCGCCTACGCCAACAGCGCGGCACTGGATGCCGCCGGCATCACCGACGCCACGCCGCAACCCGTCGGCGGCACGCTCGAGAAGGTCGACGGTCGCCTCACCGGTGTGGTCGGCGAGTCCCCCGCGGTCACGATGCTGCTGGCGCGGCTGCCCCGGCCGACGAGCGAGGACATCGCCCGCGGCATCCGGCAGGTGCTCACCGCCTTCGCGAGCCGGGGCGTCACGTCGATGCGCGAGGCGATGACCGGCACGCTCGCCGGGGTGAGCGAGATCGCGATGCTGCACGCGCTCAACGGCGCCACCCGCCTGCCCGTGCGGGTGTCGACGGCCCAGTTCTCCGCACTCGCCGGCTGCGCGGGTCCGATCGAGGCCGCCGCCGCGTGGAAGGAGGCGGGGGTCACCCCCTTCAGCGGAGACGAGATGGTGCGCGCCGACGCCTGGAAGATCGTCGCCGACGGCTCCAACCAGGGCCGGTCGGGCTACTTCCTGCAGCCGTACCTGGGCGAGACCTCGGGCGGCCATGCGAACTGGACGCCGGAGAGCCTGCGCGAGGTGATGCGCGCCGGCCTCGACGACGGCTGGCAGCTGATGATCCACACGAACGGCGATGCGGCCGTGGAGTTCGCGCTGCGCGCCGCCGAGGAGCTGCTCCCCGGGCGCCGGGGCGACCTGCGCCACCGGTTCGAGCACGCGTCCGTGACGACCGACGATCAGCTCGTGCGCATGGCGGCCGCGGGCATCTCGCCGAGTTTCCTGATGGACCACGTCTACTACTGGGGTGCCGCCTTCCGCGACACGATCCTCGGACCCGACCGCGCGGCACGGCTCGACCGCCTCGCCTCCGCCGTGCGTGCGGGGCTGCGTCCGAGCCTGCACTCGGACTACAACGTCACCGAGGTGCACCCGCTGCACGCCGCCCAGACTGCCGTCCTGCGCCGCCTCGAAGCCGACGGAACGGTGCTCGCGCCCGAGGAGTGCGCCACGCCCGCCCAAGCGCTCGCCGCGATCACCGCGGATGCCGCCTGGCAGATCCACGCCGACGATCGCGGGAGCCTCCGCGCGGGCATGCGCGCGGACTTCGCGGTCGTGGACGCCGATCCGTGGACGAGCGATCCCGCCGGCTGGGACGACATCGCCGTCCACGCGACCTACATCGACGGCGTCCCGGCGTTCTCCGCCTGACCGCTCGCCGCCCACCCCCCTTCCCGCCTGTCCCCTTTCCTCGCCTCCCCCCTCTCCCGAAGGCCTCTCATGACCAGCACCCTGCCGACGTCCGTCGTGCGCTCCCCCTCCGTCCTCGCCGTCCCCCTGCTCGGCGTCCTCGCCGCCGTGCAGGGCTCGGCGCCGAACATCGCCGCGACCGCACTCGTCGGCGCCAGCCGCGGCCTCGACATGGTCGGCGGAGACCAGGCGCTCGCCGCCTCGATGCAGACTCTCGCGATCGCGGCATCCGTCATCACGACGGGCCTGCTCGCCGACCGCATCGGACGTCGGCGCATGCTCGTCGCCGCCCTCGTCACGGGGCTCGTGGGGCAGCTGATCGTCGCCGCCGCCCCGGTGCCGGCGGTCTACATCCTCGGGCAGGCCGTGTCCGGCGTCGGTCTGGGAGCGGTCTACGCGGCCGCCTTCGCCTACATCCAGGTGCTCGCGGCGCCGGGTCGCCTGCCCGCCGCGGTCGCGACGTTCGCGGCGTGTTCGGGTGCCGCGGGCGTCGTCTTCACGTTCTCGGGCGGGATGCTGGCCGGGGCCGACTGGCGGCTGGCGTTCCTGCTCGTGCCGCTCCTGTCCGCGCTCAGCATCCCCGCCGTGCTCGCCCTGCTGCCGGCCGTGGCTCCGAGCGTCACCGAGAAGCGCGACGTGTGGGGACAGATCGCCCTCATCACCGGCATGGTCGTGCTGCTGTTCGGCGTCTCCCAGCTCGCGTCCTCGCTGCGCAGCCCCCTCACCTGGGCGGCGATCGCACTGGGTGCGCTGCTTCTCGGCGCGTTCGTGTGGTCGCAGACGCGCGTCGCGCATCCGTTCTTCCCCGTCGCACTGTTTCGCCGGCCCTTGTTCCTCGCCGCGCTGTGCGCCGGGTTCGTGTTCAACGCGGGTGGGGCGGTCGCCTTCCTCCAGCTCTCGAACCTCTGGCAGTACGTCCTGGGGCTCACCCCCGGCACGGTGGCGGTGTGGCAGCTGCCGGTGTCGGTCACCTCGATCCTGGGCGCGATCGTGCTCGGGCGGCTCATGACCCGCGGGATGAGCCCGCAGACCTCCCTGCTCGTCGGCGGCGTGCTGTCGGCGGCCGGGTTCGGTGCGGCGTTCCTCGCCCGCGACGCCGCTTCACCGCTGGCGTTCGTCCCCGCCGGCATCCTCATCGCCCTCGGGATCACGGCCGCCGCGCTCCCCTACGGCACCCTCGTACTCAGCGAGGCGCCCGCCGAGTTCTACGGCCCGGTCACGAGCTCGCGCACCACCTTCGGTCAGCTCTTCTACTCGCTGGGAACGGCGCTGTCGACGGTCGTCGTCACGCAGCTCACGGTGGCCGGCATCACCTCGCGGCTGTCGTCATCGGGCATGTCGGATGCCGCCGTCCAGACCGCTCTGACGAGCGTCGGCGCCTACGCGAAGGACGGAACCCGTCCGGATGCCGCGGTGTTCGACGCCGCCCTCGGCGCCTACCGCGACGGCTTCGGCGCGCTCATGCTGGGCATGGCCGTCGTGGCCCTGGTGGTCAGCGTCGTCGGCGCCGCCCTGATCGCCCGCGCGCACCGCGGCCTCACCTCGGCGCGCTGAACGGCGGGTACCGGCGCCGCAGGATCAGGCGCTGCCCCAGGGTCCAGGCAGCGGTGGTCATCAGATAGACCGCCGCGGCGAGCGGCACGAACAGCGCGACCACGGCGGTGGCGAACTGCAGCGCACCGACGACCGGATGCACCGCAGCGGCGCCCGACCGCGCGTCCGCCGACGGCAGCAGCAGGCGCCGCGTGAGCTCGCCCACGACGGCGATCACGATGACGACCACACCGATCACGATCGCCGTCGCGGCATCCAGCTGCTGCGCGAGGACCGCGCCCACGAAGCTGCGTCCGAGCGGGACGCCCAGGAGCGTCTGATCGAGAAGCGGGTTGCCGTGTCCCGCGATCGAGGCGTGCAGGAAGGCGGCGTACACGAGGCCGACGACGGGAGCCTGCAGCACGAGCGGCAGGCATCCCGCGGAGGGCGACACCCCTTCCTCGCGGTAGAGCGCCATCGTCTCGCGTCGGAGACGGTCGGGGTCCGTCCGGTGCCGCTGCCGCAGCACCTGCAGACGGGGAGCGAGCCGCGAGCGGGCCTGGTCCGCCCGGGCCTGGGCGATCCCGACCGGGATGAGGAGCGTGCGCACGCCGAGAGTGATGAGCACGACGGAGAAGCCGGCCGCGAGCGATCCGGCGACAGGGGTGAGAAAAGCGATCACGGCCATGAGGCCGGTCGAGACGAGGTCGAGCAGGGCCGCCACCGGCGGCAGGGCGAAGAAGTCCACGGGGCATCCGTTCCAACGAGGCGATCAGAGTGGGCTGGTCGACCGCGAAGGGATGCCGAGGCGCGATGGCGCGCGCGGCGTGGCTAGGCGGCCGGTGCCGCCCGACTCGGACCGCGCCGCAGGACATGCCCCGGAGCGTCCGGATCGCTCTGCGCCAGCGGCGCAGCGAGCAGCCGCGACCGCGCCGACCGCACGCGCGTGGGCGATGCGCCCTCGAGGGTGGAGGCGGCGGTCGCAACGAGCGCGACGACGGCGAGCGTCGCGACCGCGACCGCCACGGCGCTCAGCGCGCCGATCTGCGCGACGTCCGGCGCGAGCATGCCGATGCCGGAGATGAGCTCCCGCACGACGGAACGGAGCGTGTCGATCATGGCCCGCCTCCTCCCGTCGGTGCTGCCCAGGGTAGCGGAGAGCACCCCGTCCACGCGCGGCGCGGGTCGCGCGCACCCGTTCACGAGGCGTTGCCGGGCGCCGAGTACACTCCCGGCGTGACCTCCCGCTCCACGCCCCGACGACCGTCGTCGACGAGCACTCCCCGATGAGCGCGTCGGGGGCGCTCGCACGACGGCTGGGCCTGATCGATGCGATCGCCATCGGTCTCGGATCGATGATCGGCGCGGGCGTCTTCGCCGCCTTCGCACCCGCGGCCGCGGCGGCCGGCGGCGGGCTCCTGATCGGTCTCGCGATCGCGGCGGTCGTCGCGTACGCGAACGCGACGTCGTCCGCTCAGCTCGCCGCGCAGTTCCCGACATCCGGTGGCACCTACGTGTACGGCCGGGAGATGATCGGCCCCTGGTCGGGCTTCTTCGCCGGCTGGTCGTTCGTCATCGGCAAGACCGCCAGCTGTGCCGCGATGGCGCTGACCTTCGCGTCGTATGCGGTGCCGGAGGCGTGGCAGCGGCCGGTCGCGGTCGCGGCCGTCATCGTGCTCGCGATCGTCAACACCTTCGGGGTGACGCGGACGGCCGGTCTCACCCGAGCGATCGTCGTCGTGGTGCTGTCGGTGCTCGTCCTCGTGGTGGTGGCCGCCGCGGCATCCGGCGCGGCGACGACGGCCAACCTGACCATCGGGCCCGGTGAGCATGGCTGGTACGGGATCCTCCAGTCGGCGGGGCTGCTCTTCTTCGCCTTCGCCGGTTACGCGCGCATCGCGACGATGGGCGAAGAGGTGCGCGATCCGCAGCGGACCATCCCGCGCGCGATCGTCATCGCGCTGGTCCTCGCCCTCATCGTCTACGTCGCGCTCGCCGTGGCGGCGCTCGCCACGCTCGGGCCCGAGCGGCTGGCCGCCTCCCCGGCGCCGCTGGCCGAGCTGGCCGCCGCGGGCGGCTGGACCTGGACCGGACCCGTCGTGCGGGTCGGCGCCGCCGCGGCATCCCTGGGCGCGCTGCTGGCTCTCGTGGCGGGCATCGGGCGCACCAGCCTCGCGATGGCCCGCGCGGGCGACCTGCCGCGGTGGCTGTCGGCGGTCCACCCGCGTTACGCCGTGCCGCACCGCGCCGAACTCGCCCTCGCCGCGGTCGTGAGCGTGCTGATCCTCACGACCGACCTCCGTGCGGCGATCGGGTTCTCCTCGTTCGGGGTGCTGCTGTACTACCTGATCGCGAACGTCGCGGCGTATCGGCAGGGTGCCGCGGCGCGGCGCTTCCCGCGCGCGCTGCAGATCGTCGGCGCGGTGGGCTGCGCCGTCCTCGTGGCGACGCTCCCCTGGCCCTCGATCGTCGGCGGCGCGGCGGTCGTGGCGGTCGGCGTCGGCTACCGGGCGCTGCGCCGCCGCGCGCGGGAGGGCGTCACGCCGCGCGCGTGACCAACGTCGGAGAACCGCGGGCGGGCGCACGAGATCCCGCGGTTTGGGGCGACGGCGCGGGCATTGTTCCGACGTTGTGCACCCGCGGAGAGTGCGACCGACGCGACGCGCGCGAGCTGGGCGCGAGATCCGGCGCTCACGGCTGCGGCGTCGTGATCGCGACCGGCGTCCCCCACCCGTAGTAGTGCTGCACGGTGGTGGTCTGGATGCCGCCGACGCTCGCGGTCGCCTGGACGCCGACCGGCACGTGCGCCGACGTCAGCCACACGACCATCTCCTGGACGTCGGCCCCCACGGCGGTGAAGGCGGCGTCGGACTGCAGCCGCCACGCGGGGACCTCGGTGTCGTCGGGAAGCGTGATGACGTCCTGATCGGTCTGCACCGTCCACGACGCAGATGCCGAGATGACGGCGGTGGTGGCCGACGGATCGGCGAAGGCCCGATAGGCCTGCCCCACGGTGCCCGCCAGCATCCGCTTCGGGTCGGTGCTGCTCGCGTCGCCCTCGACCCACACGCCGTCGATCGTGATCCACGCCGCATCGGGCGTGAGCACGAACGAGGTCGAGCCGTCCGCCCCCGTCACGGTTCCCGACATCGCAGGCGCGTCGCCGAAGACGAAATCCGCCTGCCCCGAGCTGCCGTCGGAGGCCGTGAACGTCTCGCGGCCGCTTCCCGCGGCACGCGAGAAGCCCACGACGCACGCGGCCAGATCGGAGCCCGCGACCGACGCCCCGGGCTTCAGCTCGACGGCGTCACACACCGCCGGAGCACCGACGGCGCCGGACACGGATGCGGACGTCCCCGGCGAGGACGTGGCCGCGCCGGCGGTCGTCGTGGGCGAGGCGGCGGGCGTCGTGACCCCCGCGGCGCACGACGTGAACGCGAGGGCTCCGGTGGCGGCGGCGAGGATCAACACGGCGGGGAGGGAACGTCGCATCCCTCGACTGTATGTCAGCACCCGCCCACCGCTGCGAGCCGGCCCGGCCATTTCACAGGCGTCGGGTGCTACAGTTGACCGTCCCGTATCTCGGGCACGCGTCCGTTCCGTCCCTCTCGATGCCGAGAGCCATCTCCTCGGACCGCCATCTACGACCAGCGGCATCCTTCGCCGCCCGCGCACCACTGTGATCGCGCGCTACAGAAACGATTCATGACCTTCCCTCCCACCTCGCCAGAGGTCCTCTGGCGCCAGGCCGACGCCGACGTCCACGTCGCCACGATCGCCGGTGAGTACGCCGGCTTCGTCGCCGACACACTCGCCGGAGCCCACGCGCACGGCGCGCGCGGCGAAGACCTCGGCATCCACACCAGCCCGCTGCTGGCTCGAGCCGCCGTGACCGCGGCGCTCTCGACCGCTCACAAGACCCCCACACGTCCGCGTCGCATTCGTCGACTCGGCACACCCGGCCGCCCCGGCGGCCCGAAAAACAGAAGGAAAGACACGATGGCCACTGGCACCGTGAAATGGTTCAACTCCGAGAAGGGCTACGGCTTCATCGCGCCGGACGACGGCTCCGCCGACCTGTTCGCGCACTTCTCCGCAATCGTCACCGACGGCTTCAAGGAGCTGCGCGAAGACCAGAAGGTGGAATTCGACGCCGAGCGTGGCCCCAAGGGCATGCAGGCCGCGAACATCCGCGCGCTCTGACCCAGACCGCGCGAGAGAGCCCGTCCCGACGATCGTCGGGGCGGGCTCTTCCCGTTCACGCGACGGACTTGACTCTCACACCGTGTCACGCGGGAGCATGACCTCATGGCCGAGACCACGGATCTCATGACGATCGGACAGTTCAGCTCGCTGAGCAGACTCTCCGTGCGCATGCTGCGTCACTACGACCTCCACGGAGTCCTCGTGCCCGCCGACGTCGACCGCGTGAGCGGGTACCGACGTTATGCGGCACGGCAGCTCCAGGATGCCGCTGACATCCGCAATCTGCGTGACGTCGGGTTCGGCGTCTCCGCCATCGGCATCCTCCTCGCCGCCCGCGACACCCCGGAATGGACGACGGCGCTGCGCCTGCAGCGCGAGTCCCTGCTCGAGGAACAGCGCGCGGCCCAGGGACGTGTCTCTCTCATCAACAGATTTCTCGACCACGGAGGAACACCCATGTCCATCACTGTCAGTCGCACCACCGTTCCCGCGATGACGCTCGCGTGCCTGCGCGGAACCGTGCCCACCTACGCCGACGAGGGCCAGCTCTGGGAGCGGATGATGCCCGCTCTCGGCGCGCAGTCGATCGCGCCGCTCGGTCCGTGCGGCGTGATCGAGCACGACGATCAGTACACCGAGCGCGACGTCGACCTCTCGGTCTTCGTCCCCGTCGCCCCCGGCACGCGTGTCGAGGCCCCGCTCGAGGTCGTCGAGCTTCCCGCGCGCGACTGCCTCGTCGCGCGCGTGGTCGGCCCCTACGATCAGATCACCGCCGCGCACGACCTGATCAACCAACGCATCGCCGCCGACGGGCTGCGTCCGCGCAGCGACGACGCGCTGGCTGCACGCGCGTTCAACATCTACCTGAACACGCCCGCCGAGGTGGGCCCGGCCGAGCTGATCACCGAGGTCTACGAACCGCTCGCCTGAGCGGGCGCGCCGTCGCCCGAGGGGCCACCAGCCTCCGTCGGATCGGTGACCCATCGGGCGATGGCCGCCTCGACCAGCCGCGCCACGCGCTCGGGCGGATACGCCTCGGGGTCGAGCACCGCCTGAGTGGCGATGCCCAGCATCGTGGCGTGCAGCTGCTCGGCGATCGCGGCCGCATCGTCCGGGTGGGGCGACGTCTCGTCGAGGACCGCCGCCACGAGGAGCGCGAGTCTGGCGCGGCTGTCGCGATAGCGCTGCGCGTGCGCGGCCGCACGGTCGGGCTCGGCGAGCGCGGCATCCCACGAACTCACCCAGATGCGCGTCGCCGACCGTGACGGCCGATCGAGCGGCAGCATGCCGCGCAGCGCCGCCCGCAGCGCCGATCGAGCACTCTCCGACGGCGATCCCGCATCCGCGGCCCGGCGCGCGGCGAGCAGGTCGAGTGCGTAATCGGTGAGTTCCTTCTTCGAGCGGAAGTAGTGCGTCACGGTTCCGGTCGTCGCACCCATCTCGGCGGCGACGACACGCAGGGAAAGCCCGACGAAACCGTCGCGGTCCAGCACGCGCCAGACGGCTTCGGCCACCTCCGCTTGACGGTCGCGGCGGGTCCGCTCGGCAGGAGGCATGGGTCTAGACTGCCCGACATAACGATCGTTATGGAAGGCGTCCATGTTTCATCGAGTCCTCTCCCCCTCCGCCGAGCTGCGACCTCTGGAGCTCTGGCACGCCGACGAGTTCGCCGCGCACATGGAGCGGGCGCGCGAGCACATCCGCCCCTGGGTGGGCGCCTCGTTCGTCACGGACACCGTCGAGGGCGCCCGCGCCACGCTGCACCGCTACGCAGCGAGTGCGGCCGATGACGGCGCGCGCCTGTTCGGCATCTGGGCGGACGGGCGGCTGGTCGGCGGCGTGATGTTCGTCGCCTTCAGCGCCGCCGCCGGCCACTGCGAGATCGGATGCTGGCTCGAGCCCGCGGCCGAGGGACGGGGACTCGTGACCGCGGCATCCCGGGTGCTCGTCGAGTATGCGCTGCGCGAGCGCGGCCTGAACCGCGTCGAGTGGCGCTGCCGGGCCGACAACGAGCGCAGCGCCGCGGTCGCGCGACGGCTGGGGATGACACTGGACGGTACCCTGCGCGGCGCCTGGCTCAACGGCGGGGTGTTCCACGACAAGCAGGTGTGGGCACTGGTGCGCGAGGACCTCGCCCCGGCGTGACCCCGCCCGCCGGGCATGTGCGGCCACCTCCGGAGCGCCGCGCTCGCCCGCGCTCGATCCGCGCAGGAGCGGGTCGTCAGCGGTCGTCGGCGACGATCTCGGCTTTGGCTCCCGCGGAGTCCTCCAGCCAGCCCGCGTAGTGATCCGGTCCGCCCAGCAGCCAGCCCCACTCGCGACGCACTCGCGGACGGTCTGCGACCCACAGTTCGACGTGATGAAAGCCCGGCACGGTCACAGTCTTCCAGCGAGCGACGCAGGCGGGACGCGGCGCGCGCGATCGGCGATCTGCTCGGCCAGCTCGACCTCGACGCCCTCGGGCGCGGCGTAGTCCACGTGGAGCGCACCCTCAGCCGGTGACCGGCCCGCTCGACGCGGCCGTGGTGCCCAGGTCAGCTGCCAGGATGCGGATGTGGGCGAGGATGCGGTCGCGAAGACCGCGGACGCCGTCGATGCCCCAGTTCTCGGGGTCGAGGAACTCCCATTCGACAAGCCGCCCGCTCACCGGTCCGGGGAGAGCAAGCCGGGGCTTCATGGTGACGACGATGTCCGCCGCGGCGAGGTCTGCGGCCGTGACGGCGCGCGGAACGGCCGCGCTCGTGTCGATGCCCAACTCGCCGAGGGCGTCGGCGATGACCGGGTTGATGTGCTCGGCGGGTGAGAGTCCTCCGCTGGTCGCGTTCACCTGCCCGGGGGCGATGTGAGCGAGGAGGTGTGCGCCGAGTTGGGATCGGCCGGCGTTGTGCTGGCAGATGAACAGGACGGTGGGTGGGGTGCTCACGCGAGGACTCCTGCGGGGGTGTGGGTGCGGGACCAGGCCTGAGTGGCGACGTGGACGGCGTCCCACGGGGAGCCGAGTGGGGGCGTGTAGGAGAGGTCGAGGTCTGAGATCTGTTCGACGGTGAGCCCGGCGAACAGGGCAGTGGCGTAGGTGTCGACGCGCTTGGCGGTTTCGGTGCCGAGGCGGCCGACCAGCTGCGCGCCGAGCAGCAGGCCGCTCTGGGCGTCGCCGGTGATCCGGATGCTGATGGGCTGCGCGCCCGGGTAGTAGCGCTTGTGATCGTCGGCGGCGACCTGCGTGGTCGCGGGACGGTAGCCGGCGGCGATGGCTTCGTCCTCGCGCAGGCCGGTGCGGGAGGCGACCAGGTCGAAGACTTTCACGACCTGGGTGCCGACGGATCCCGCGAATCGGGCGGTGCCGCCGAGCGCGTTCTCCCCGGCGACGCGGCCCTGCTTGTGGGCAGTGGTGCCGAGGGGCAGGTAGGTGAGCCCGAGGAGGCGGTGGTGAGTGATGACGCCGTCGCCGGCGGCGAAGACGTGTGGCAGGCCGGTGCGCATCTGCTCGTCGACGACGACGGCGCGGCCGGGCCCGAGGGTCGCGCCGGCCTGTTCGAGGAGGGTCGTGTTGGGGCGGACGCCGACGACGGCGAGGACCAGCTGCGCGGTGTGGGTGACGGGCTGCCCGTTGCGGGTGCCGCGGACGATGAGGCCTTCGGCGGTCTTCTCGACGGTGTGGACGGTGGTGCCGGTGTGCACGAGCACGTCGTGGTCTTCGAGTTCGGTGCGGACCAGCCCGGAAAGCTCGGGGTCGAGGGTGGAGAGGACTTCGGGTCCGCGCTGCAGGACCAGCACGTGCATGCCGCGTGCGGTGAACGCTTCGGCCATTTCGAGGCCGACGTAGCCGGCGCCGATGATGATCGCCGAGCCGGGATTCTGTTCCTCGAGTTGCCGTTGCAGGGCGAACGTGTCACCCATGGAGTGGATGACGTGCAGCCCGTCGTCGGGGCCGAGGGTGTCGAGGCCGGTGATGCCGGCGTGGGCCGGGAGGGCGCCGGTGCCGACGATCAGTTCGTCGTAGCTGAGCTGTTCCTCGCGGCCGTGCTGGTCGCGGATGCTCAACCGCTGCCCGGCGACGTCGATGCCGGTGGCCAGGGTGTCCAGGCGCAGGCGCATTCCGGTGGCTTCCAGCTCCGCGTGGGTGCGGTGCGCGAGGGACTGCCATGGCTTCACGTCGCCGGAGAAGAAGTACGGGATGCCGCAGATGGAGTAGTTCGGGTAGGCGTCCGCGACCACGACGGTGACCTCGACGGTCGGGTCGAGTTCGCGGGCGCGCAGCGCGGCGGAGATGCCGGCGTCGCTGCCGCCGATGGCGACGATGTGGGTCATGAGGCTTCCTTGGGGTCGGTGAGGGTACGAGTGACGGCGAGGTCGTCCGCAGTGACGGTGGCGCGCGGGAACAACAGCACCGCGAGGGCGACACCGATGCCGGCGCCGAACAGCTGCGCAGCCAGGAACGGGAGCACCGACGTCGGGGCGATGCCCGCGAAGGTGTCGGTGAAGATCCGGCCGATGGTCACGGCGGGGTTGGCGAACGAGGTGGAACTGGTGAACCAGTACGCGGCGCCGATGTAGGCCCCGACCGCCGCAGCGATCGTCGGGGCGGTGCGGCGCGCGCGGGCCAGGCCGAAGATCAGCAGCACCAGCCCGGCGGTCGCGACGATCTCCGCGAGGAACGTCCCCGCAGTGGCGCGGGCGGTGGTGGCGATGGAGGTCGGGATCTCGAACATGGCGTTGGCGAGCATCGCCCCCAGGATCGCCCCGGCGACCTGCGCGACGATGTAGAACACCGAGAGCGGCAACGGCATGCCGGTGCCGTGCCGACGATCGAGGAGGGTGTCAGCGAGGGAGACGACGGGGTTGAAGTGCGCGCCGGAGACCGGGCCGAGCAGCAGGATCAGCACCGCAAGGCCGAGCGCGGTCGCGATCGAGTTCTCCAACAGCTGCAGGCCCGAATCGGTTGAGAGCCGCGCGGCGGCGATCCCGGAGCCGACGACGACGGTCACCAGAAGCCCGGTGCCGAGGAGCTCGGCGCCGACGCGGCGCAGCAACGCGATCGTGTTCATGGGCTCCCTCATCTTGACGACACGACTATAACTCAGTCAAGATTGAGGTAATGAAAGTTGAGCGAAATTCTCTCGAGGTGCGGGCTGCGAAACACGCCGCCCTGGCCGATCCGGCGCGGCTGCGGATGCTGGACCTGCTGTCCTTCGGAGATCTCTCTCCGACCGAGCTACTGCACGAGCTGCCGGGGATGACCTCGAACCTGCTCGCGCATCATCTGAAAGTGCTGGAGCGGGTGGGCATCGTGTCGCGGACTCGGTCCGAAGGCGACGGCCGGAGGATGTATGTGGCGCTCATCCCGGGCGCACTGGTCGAACTGGGATCGTTCGCGACGGCCGGTGCCGACCGGGTCGTGTTCGTGTGTTCGGCCAACTCGGCTCGGTCTCAGCTGGCACAGGCGCTGTGGAACGACGTCAGCGAGATCCCCGCCGTCAGCGCGGGGACGCATCCCGCAGCCGACGTGGCTACCGGTGCCGTCGCCGCCGCGGCGCGTCACGGTCTGGATCTTGCCGGCGCGGCGCCGCAGCAGATCGAAGGCTTGGTGAAGGACACGGATTTCGTGATCACGGTGTGTGACCGCGCGCACGAGGAGTTCCCCGCAGGGATGGTGCATTGGTCGGTGCCCGACCCGGTGCCGGTCGCGACGGACGAGGCGTTCGAGGCGACGTTCGCGGATCTGTCCGCGCGGGTGACGCGGTTGGCACCGCGGATACTCGCCCTGACCTGACCCTCAGCCGCCATTGCGGGTGGAGCGGCGTTCGATCGAGACGGTGTCTCGCCAGGTGCCGGCGTGTGGGCCGACGGTCATGAGCGCGACGCGTTCCCGCGTGCCGATGCGCCGGGACCCGGCCCGGTCGTGCAGGCGGAGGCTCGCGGTGTTCTCCGGGAAGATGCTCGACTGGATGGTCCAGTAGCCGGCGTCGTCGGCGACGTGGATGAACGCGTCCAGCAGCGCGGCGCCGATGCCCTGCCCGTGGTCTCGAAAGTCGCCTCACCCCCGGCGATCCCCGCAGCGAGGATCTCCTCGACCGCGGCCCAGTCCTCCGAGGTCATCGGCCGGATACGAGTCATGAGCAGCAGGAGCTGCCGTTGCCGATGTCGGTGGAGCAGACCCCCGTCGCGGGCAGGACGAGTTCGACCTGGGTGGCGGCGGGCATGTCGCCATCGATCCAGGCGACGATGGAGCGGACCTGCTCGTAACCGGTCGCGAGCAGGAAGGTCGGTGCGCGGCCATAGGACTTCATGCCGACCAGGAAGAACCCTGGCTCCGGGTGGGTGAGTTCGCGGAACCCGTGCGGTTCGACGGTGCCGCAGGAGTGTTCGTTCGGGTCGATAAGGGGCGCCAGCCGGCGCGGGGCCTCCACGATGTCATCCAGCTCCAACCTCACCTCGCGGAGCATGTCGAGGTCGGGCCGAAACCCGGTCGCGTTGACGACCAGGTCGGTGCTGTGCTGCGCGGGTTCCCCGCGCCGTGAGCCGTGCAGCACCACGCCGTCGCTGCCGCGGTGGAGGGTGGAGATCTCGAACCCGTCGACGAGGTCGATGCGCCCGGTCGCGACGAGCTGGTCGACCCGCGAGCCCAGCAGCGCGCGGTTCTCCAGCTCGTCGTCAGGGGACGAGGAGACGCGGATCGCGGAGGCGTTGCGGATCAGCCAGCTGACCCGGGTTCCCGGCGCGGTCTTCGCCAGCTCTGCCAGCGCGATCAGCGTGTTCGCGGCCGAGTGACCGGCGCCGACCACAGTGGTGTGCAGGCCCGTGAACCGGGACCGGTCCGCGCCGAGCACGTCCGGGAGAGCGTGCACGACCAGATCGCCGGCAGCCTCGACGCCGATCGGGGAGAGCCCGGATGAACCGAGCGGGTTCGGCGTCGTGTAGGTGCCGGATGCGTCGATCACGGCCCGCCCGGTGATGTCTTCCACGGACCCGTCACGGTGTCGCAGCCGCAGCAGGAACGGCGCCTGTGCGCGGCCCGCCGTGCGTGTCCGATCCATGCCCTCCCGGCTGACCGCAACGACCCGCGCCCCGAACCGGATCCGCGACCCGATCGCCTCCAGCTCCGCCAGCGGGGCAAGGTAGGCCTCCACGAGCTCGGCGCCCGTCGGGGCGTCATCCGATGCCGGAGCGACCCATCCGGCCTCCTCCAAGAGTCGCTCCGAGGCCGGATCGATCAGATGCCGCCACGGCGAGAACAGGCGCGTATGGCCCCAGAGCCTCACCGACGCCGCGACCTCATCCGCCGCCTCGAGCACGACGAAGTCGATGCCGCGCTCGGCGAGGTTTGCGGCCGCTGCGAGCCCCACCGGCCCCGCGCCGATGATCACCACGGGCAGCGTCGCGAGACGATCGCTGTGCACGGCGCGGGGAGTCAGATCCAACAGAATCACGACGTGACCTCCAAGATATCGATGTGCGTCGATGCAAGTATCGACTCATCTATCGATGACTGTCAATATCGACTATCATCGATGCATGGGTGCGATGCTCGAGGTCCACGACGTCTCCACGGTGACGTGTTGCCAGCCGCTGGTCGCCGAGCCGTTGTCGCAGCCTGACGCGGAGCAGCTGGCGCAGACGTTGAAGGCTCTTGCAGATCCGGCCCGGTTGCGTTTGCTGTCGATCGTCGCGTCCAGCCTCGACCAGGAGGCGTGCGTGTGCGACCTGATCGAGCCGATCGGGTTGTCGCAGCCGACCGTGTCGCATCATCTCAAAGTGCTCACGGATGCCGGGTTCCTGACCCGCGCGAAGCGGGGAACGTGGGCGTACTACCGTCTCGTGCCGACCGCGCTCGAGCAAGTCGCCGGGGTGCTGATCAACGCTGAGCCCAGCCGCAGCTCTGGGTAGCGGCCGTAGGCGGCGGATCGCTCCGGCCGTCATGCCGTCGCCGGAGCGAGCGCCGCAGGCGGGACGCGGCGCGCGCGATCGGCGATGTCCTCGGCCAGCTCGACCTCGACACCCTCGGGCGCGGCGTAGTCCACGTGGAGCGCGCCCTCGGCATCCCGTTCCCAGTGCACGCCGATGGTGCCCCGCGGCGTGTCGATCGAGGTGCGCGCCCAGGCGAGGCCGGCGGGCGGACGCGGGTCGACCCGCACCCGCGCCCACCCCGGGGCGAGGGAGGCGAGTCCGCCGACGACGCGGTGCATCCAGTCGGCGACAGCGCCGAACGCGTAGTGGTTGAAGCTCGTCATCTCCCCCGGGTTGACCGTTCCGTCGGGAAGGAGCGCGTCCCATCGCTCCCACACGGTGGTGGCTCCGAGGTCGACCGGGGCGAGCCACCCCGGCGTCTCGCGGTTGACGAGCAGCGCCAGCGCGTCGTCGAGATGACCGGTCGCCGTGAGGGCGTCGCACAGGTAGGGGGCACCGGCGAAACCGGCGATGACGCGGTGTCCCGACGCGCGGACGAGCTCGGCCAGCCGCTGCCCGGCCTTCGCGGCATCCGCCCCGTCGAGCACCTCGCAGACGATCGCGAGCGCATACACGGCGGGCGCATCCGAGCGCAGCCGCCCGCCGGGCTCGGCGTACGCCCGCCGGAAGTCGTCGCGCAGCCGCCGGGCGCGGGCCGCCCACCGCCTCTCATCGCCGGGACGGCCGAGCACGCTCGCGGCGCGGGACAGCATCAGGATGCTGCGGTGCAGCGCGGCCGTCGCGACCGCGCCGGGGTCAGCGATCGCCGCGAACGGGTCGTCGGGCGGAGCCGTGGGATCGAGCCAGTCCCCGAACTGGAAGTCGTCGCGCCAGACCCCGTCGGCGGAGAGGCGGCCGAGCACCCGTTCGACGTGCGCGGTCATGCTCGCCCAGCTCTCCGCGAGCACGGCGGGCTCGCCCGACGACTCCCACAGCGCCCACGGCACCCACACCGCCGCGTCGCTCCAGACGCCCACCGCCTCCGGCGGCTCCCCCGCGCGCACGCTCCACCCCGGCAGCGCATCGGGCACGACATAGGGCACCCGCCCGTCGGCATCGTCCTGCTCGCACCGAAGGTCGGTGAGCCACTCCCGGAGGAACCCGTCCATGTCGAAGAGGAAGCAGGCGGTGGGGGCGAACACGGCGATGTCGCCCGTCCATCCCAGGCGCTCGTCCCGCTGGGGGCAATCGGTGGGGATGCCGACGGTGTTGCCGCGCAGACTCCACACCACGTTGCGGTGGAAGCGGTCGAGCACCGGATCGGAGCAGGCGAAGCGTCCGGTGCGGCGCAGGTCGCTGCCGATGACGACGGCCTCCACGTCGCCCTCCACCGCGCGCCATCCCTGGATGCGCGCGTAGCGGAACCCGTGGAAGGTGAAGGCGGGCTCGACGTCGTCGTCGCCGCCGGACAGCACGACGACGTCCTCGGCGCGGGCGCTGCGCAGCGGGCGGCGGGCGAGCTCTCCGCGTTCGAGCACTTCGGCGTGCTGCACGGTGAGCCGATGGCCGCGCGGCCCCCGGACCCTCATCCGCAGCCGACCCACCAGGTTCTGTCCGAAGTCGAAGATCGTGCCGCCGCGGCCGTCGCTCCACGCCGAGATGGGGGCGACGCGTGCGGTCCGCACGATCGGGGGCCCCGCGAACGGCACGAGCCGGGAGCGGTCGAGGTGTTCCACGACGACCGGATGCGCAGCGCCGCGGCGCGTGCGCAGATCGAGGTGCTCACCGTCATAGAGGTCATCGGAGAGCGTCGCCGTGCGGACCGTCCGCCAGGCGTCGTCGGTGACGAGACGGCGCGACGAGCCGTCGTCGAAACGCAGGGTCAGCGCGGCGGCGACACCCGGCCGATCGCCGTAGAGCGCGCGGGCTCCCCTCCATCCGAGGCGACCGCAGTACCAGCCGTTGCCGGCACGCAGCTCGATCTCGTGGGAGCGCCCGGGGCCCAGCTGCGCGGTGACGTCGTAGGTCGCCACGCGCAGCCGGTGGCGGTACGCCGTCCACCCCGGCAGGAGCACGTCGGCGGTCACGGGCCGTCCGTCCAGCAGCGGCTCGACCAGACCCTCGGCCGTCACCTCCAGCACCGCCGCGGTCAGCGCGGCGCCGCCCGGCACCGAGAACGCGCGCACGAACCCCGGCGCACCGCGCCATCCCTCCGGCGCGCGGAGCACGCTCGCACCCTCCAGCATCCTTCTTCCTCCTGCCTCTCCTCGACGGGCACCACCCCCGAGAACGGACCCCGCGTCGCCCAGGACGGCGAACGACGCGGAGCCCGCTCTGCGGATGCGGGGACTCAGCCGATCGTGATGTCGCCGATCTGCACGCCCCACGATGACACGAGCCCGAACCGGACCTCGACGGCGCGCGTGCCGGCCGGCAGCGCCGCGCTGGTGATCGTGCGTTTGGTCCACCCGTTGGTCGTGGCCGTAGCCGCCGTCGCGGTGAAGGCCACCGTCGTGGCGGTGCCCGAGCCGTCGAGGGCGACGATCGTGAACGCGCTCGGCCCCTGGTTGAAGTAGAAGGTCGAGAGGGTCACGGTCTTGCCGGCCGCCGCATCCCAGCGCACCCAGCCGGGCTGGTCGTCGCTGCGCTTGATGCGCGAGGTGTCGCCGGCCATGTTGGATGCCGGAGCGGTCGTGTCGAGCATGATGTTCGCCGAGCGCGCCGTGCTGATGCTCCAGTCGTTGACCGGGTCGAAGAGCGCCGGGGCGACGGCGGGCGGCGCGGCCTCGTGGAACCCGCGGGAGGGCGCCGCGGTCGTCGACAGTGCGTTGCCGAAGAAGTCGCGCAACCCGTTGGGGCTCACGACCTGCCCGGTGGAGATCGCCGGCGAGGTCGACAGGAGCTTGTAGGCGTCGGCGACGGCGAACCCGTTGCCGGTGGTGCCCGCCGCGACGAACCGCGGGTCGGCGGTGATCTTCGTGGCATCGGCCGGCTCGCTGGCGGGGTGGTTGCCCGAGAACACGTTCGAGGCGAACGTCGCGTTCGTGCCCATGCCGGGGTACGTGTACGACCCGGTGCCGTGGTTGTCGACGATGTTGTTCACGAACGACCACTGGCCCGGCGTCGATGAGGCGCAGGCCCCGGCGTCGCCGTCGCAGTAGATGGGGTTCGCGGGCGATCCGGCGGGGATGTAGACGGTGTTGTTGTAGATCTTCACCGGTCCCGGCACGCCCCACGAGAAGGTGAAGACGCCCTTCACTCCTCCCCAGGCGTCGTTGACCGACAGGTTGTCACGCACCACCACGTCGCTCGAGTAGCCGCCCATCAGGAGCAGGAAGCCGCCCTCGTTGTCGTGCGAGTAGTTGTACTGCACGCGGGTGTTCTTGCTGCCCATGTCGACGTCGAAGCCCTGACCGTCGGTGCCGTGGGTGCGGGTGCCCGACACCTCGTTGAACTGCACGAGCGTGTTCATGCCGCGCGTGGGCCACAGTCCCGCCGACGCCGGCATGTTGCCCGCATCGGTGGTGCGCTGGCCCGCCCCGCGGACGACGTTGTACTCCAGCACGGCACCGTCGGTTCCGAAGGCGAGGATGCCGTCGCTGTCGGGGTCGATCACGGTGTTGCCGCGGATGCGGACGTTCGAGGTGAGGGCGGACTGCACGATCACCGTCATGTCGGTGGTGAAGTAGCTGGCGTCCCACACGACGATGCCGGTGCGGCCGACGTCGTGCACGGTGTTGTTCTCGATGAGCACCCCGTCGAAGCTCGCGCCGAGCTGGGTGGTGTCCACGACGATCCCGCCGTTGTCGTGCGCGTCGATGTCGGCGCAGTGGAAGCATCCGTTGACGTCGCTGACGACGTTGCTGCGGATCACGATCCCGCGCTGCAGGGTGTTCGCGACGGTGTTGCGCACCAGGATGCCGGAGCGGGGCGTGCCGCCCGTGGGATCGCCGAAGTTGTCGGTGCCGGAGTCGTTCGACACGTCGAGGTTCTGGATCGTCCACCAGCTCTGGTTCTGCAGCTGGACGGTGCCGCCCGACGCGAGCGACGCGCCGCTGAGGTGCGGCAGCGCGCCCGAGCCGTAGGCGGAGACCGTGATGGGGGCGGACGCCGTGCCCGACCCCTGCGGAGCGAGCTGTCCCGTCCAGGTGCCGCCGCGCGCGAGCAGGATGCTGTCGCCGGCGGCGAAGGTGTGCGCGTTCACCGGAGCGAGCGACTTCCACGCGGTGGCCGGGCTGGTGCCGGCGGCGGCGTCGCTGCCGTTCACACTGTCGACGTAGTACGCGGTGGGGGCGGCCTGGGCGGGCTCGGCCGCCAGCACGCCCCCTGCGGTCGCGAGCACGACGGCGAGCGCAGTGGCCAGCGCGCGGCGGCGCGACCTGGGGCGGCGGCCCTCCGGTCGCGACATGGGCTGTTCGGTCATGGACCAATCTCCTCTCTCGTCCGCACGCACCGTTGCGCGCGGGAGCTTCGTGGCGGCGGGGCCGCATCGGTGACGGGGGGCGACGGCGGCGGGTCTCAGTCCTTCATCCCCGCGGAGAGGCCGGCGCTGGCCAGGAGGGGACGCTGGAAGACCAGGAACAGCCCGATGGGGATCAGCGCCGAGACGACGAGGATCGCGAAGAAGGTCGTCAGGTCGTTCGTGCGCTCCAGCATCGGCAGCGCGACCGAGATGGGCCGCACCTTCGGGTCGGTGAGCACCAGCGAGGGCCACAGGTAGTCCTTCCAGGCCCCGATCGCGGCCAGCAGGGCGACCACACCGAGGATGGGCCGCGCCGCCGGCAGCACGACGCTCCACAGGATGCGCAGCGGCCCGGCGCCGTCGATCTCGGCCGCCTCGATGAGCTCGCGCGGGATGCCGCGGAGGTACCCGGTGACCAGCAGCACCGCGAACGCGTTGGCGCCCGCGGGCAGCCACACCGCCCAGAAGGTGTTCTGCAGCGAGATGCCGGTGCCGAACAGGTCGACCACCGTGAGGTAGAGCGGCACGAACGACACGATCGCCGGCAGGAAGACCGTCGCCAGGATGCCGGCCGACAGCAGCGGCGCCCAGCGCGGCCGCATGATCGCGATGACGTATCCCGCGCTCAGGGCCACCACGACGGTCGTGACCGCCGATCCCGCCGCCATCGCCAGCGTGTTGCCCAGCAGGCGCGCGGTGTCGACGCCGCGGAAAGCGTCGGCGTAGTGGTGCCACTCGGTCATCCGCCCGAAGACCCCGAGCGGGTCGCGCAGGACGTCGGTGGTCTCGCCGAGGGATGCCGCGACGAGCCACAGCAGCGGCCCCAACCCGGCCACGACCAGTCCGGCCAGCACGGCCGCGTGCACGCCGCGCAGCACCCACCGCGTGCGCGGGCGCCGCAGCTCCGCCGGGGTGAGCAGGCCGCCGCTCATGCCTGCCACCTCCGCGTGAGACGCAGGTAGAGCACCGACAGCACGGTGAGCGCCGCGGCCAGGAGGAGCCCGAGAGCCGTGGCCGCACCGTAGTCGGCGGAGCCGCCGAACGCGTACCGGTACATCAGCAGCAGGATCGTGAGCGTGGCGTTCTGCGGTCCGCCCGAGGTCATGAGGAAGGGCTCGGTGAACACCTGGGCCGCACCGATGAGCTGCAGCAGCAGCATGATGAGGATCATCGTGCGCATCTGGGGAAGGGTGACGTGCCAGACGCGTTGACACACCGACGCGCCGTCGAGCGCCGCGGCCTCGTAGAGGTCGGGGCGGACGGCGGTGAGCGCGGCCAGGTAGATGAGCACGCTCGTCCCGGCCGCCGCCCACGTGGCCTGCAGCACGATCGACGGCATGGCCAGCGCGGCGTCGTTGAGCCAGGCGAACGGTCCGGCCCCGACCGTCGCCAGGATGCTGTTGAACAGCCCGGTCGGGGCGGGGTCGTACGCGAACCGCCACAGCAGGATCGCCACCACCGGCGGCACGATCACCGGGAAGTACGCCAGCGCCGCGAACAGGCCGCGGCGGCGGGCGCGGACCGTGGAGATCATGACGGCGAGGGCGAGGGGCAGGGGGAATCCGAAGACGATCGCGAGCACCGTGAACCACAGGGTGTTGCCCACCGCCTGCCCGAGCTGCGGGTCGGCGAGGACGTAGGCGAAGTTGCTCCAGCCGACCCACTCGACGGCGCCCACGAACGTCGGGTGCTGCACGCTCATGAGCGCGCCGCGCACGATCGGCCACCACGAGAACACGGCGAACACGACGATCGTCGGCGCGGCGACGGCGAGCGCCGCCAGGGACGTGCGGCGACGTCGGGAACGGACGGACATCGGACTCCTCGGTGCGACGGGGACGGGTGGTGGGCTCCCCCGCCGCGGCGCGGCGAGGAGTCGTGGGGGTGCGGGGCGACGGGCGGGCTCACCGCCGCCCCGCACGGATCAGCGGGACAACAGCGCCTGAGCCGTGGAGGCGGCGCCGGACACGAGCGTGGGGATGTCCGCGCCCTGGTCGGTGATGACCGCCTGCACGACCGGGTCGAGCGTCGCGTAGATGTCCTGCCCCTTCACCGGCGGCTCCGACTGCACCTTCTGCTCGGCGACCTCGTCGAGGTAGGGGCGGAAGTTCTCGATCGGGACGTTGTTCAGATCGGAGATCCACGACAGGTACTGCTCGTAGGCCGCGGCGGTCACGACGGGCAGGCCGGGGATCGCGACGGCGGAGCCCTGTGACGCGAGTGCCTGCGCGTCGGCGCGCGCGGCATCCTTGTCGGTGTACTTGCCGAGCTCGGCGAGCTGGATCCACTCGACGGCGGCCTTCGCCTGCGCCGGCGACGCATCGGGGCGCACGATGTCGATGGTGCCGCCCGACAGGGTCGTGGGCGCGTCGCCCGCCGAGACGGTCGGCATGGCCCCGAAGCCGAAGTCGGCGCTGGGGAAGGAGAGCTGTTCGGTGAGCGGCCGGTAGGCGTCGGACTGCAGGATGAACATGCCGACCTGCTGCCCCGCGAACGCCTGCGCGAGATCGAGCGCCGCCATCAGCCCGTTGGGAGACATGCTGCCATCGGTCCAGCGCATCTCGTGCAGGAGCGTCAGCGCGTCGGTGGTGGCCGCATCGTCGAAGGTGATCTCGTCTCCGGCCTCGTTCACGAGCGACCCGCCGCGCGACGCGACCTGGGCGCCGAGCACCCAGCCGCCCTGGTTGTCGGTGGTCACCTGGGCGAAGCCGGGCACGCCCGTCTTGTCCATGATCTGCTTCGCGGCGGCGCGCACCTCGTCCCACGTGGTGGGCGGGGCGGCGGGGTCGAGGCCCGCCTTCTCGAAGAGGGCACGGTTGTAGACGAGTCCCATCGCGTAGGCCATGGTCGGCACGCCGTACTTCTTGCCGTCGGCGGAGACGAGGTCGACCAGCTGGGGGTTCAGCAGGTCGGTGACCCCGAGCTGGTCGACGGCGTCGGTCAGGTCGGCGACCTGCTTGCGCTCGATCAGTCCGCGGATCTCGGTGAAGGGCACACCCATCACCGTCGGCAGGTCTCCGGCGGCCAGCCGCGCGGAGAAGGTCTGCGCGTCCCAGCCGTCCTCGGTGGTCGTGACGACGTAGTTCGGATGCTGCGACTTGAACGTCTCCACGAGGGAGTTGAACAGGGCGAGGCGGGCGGTCTCGGTCGCGGCGGGCTGATTGCCGATGACGATCTCGACGGGTCCGGCGGACTCGGCCGGGGTGGAGCCGGCGCCGCAGGCGGTGAGCCCGCCGACGGTCAGGGCCGTCATCGCCGCGAGAGCGGCGGCTTTCGCCCACGGGCGGGAGCGGAGTGGTCTCTTCATCGAAACTTCTCTTTCTGAGTCGGATTGCAGGCGACTCGGTGCGTGATGTACTTTGGTCGGGCCAGATGCCAAAGCGCTTTTGCACATTAGCCCGAGGGTGGCGGCGGACGCAAGACCGCAATCCGAAATCCGTGACACCCGCTGAGAGACGAGGACGACGCCGTGCTCACCCGTATCCCCACCGACGCCGTCTGGCAGCTCCGCGGAGCGTCGGGCCCCCTCCCCGACCACGTCGTCGGCCGTACCTTCGACGCCCCGGTGCCGGGCGACGTGCACATGGCGCTGCGCGACGCGCGGGCCATCGCCGACCCGTTCGACGACGACAACGAGCACCGGCTCACGTGGATCGGCGAAGCGGACTGGGAGTACCGCACCCGGCTCCCCGCCGTGACGGGCACCCCCGAGCGGATCGAGGTCGTGTTCCACGGCGTCGACACCCACGCGGACATCCTCATCGACGGCGACCCGCGCGCACGCCTGTCGAACATGCACCGCACCTGGCGCGTCGCCGCGCCCGAGCTCGCCGAGGGCCCCGCCGAGCTGCGCGTCGCCCTGCGCTCGCCGGTCGCCGCCGCGGAGGCGGAACGCGACCGGCTCGGAGCGCGCTGGACCGTCTTCAGCACGCTGTCGCCCTTCATCCGCAAGAACGCGTGCGCGTTCGGCTGGGACTGGGGCCCGGCCCTGCCCGGGTCGGGCATCTGGCGCACCGTCGAGGTCGAGGCGTGGTCGACCGCACGGCTCAGCGCCGTGCGGCCCACGTCGCGTCTCGCGGGCGACGACGGCGTGATCTCGCTCGACATCGAGCTGGAGCGCACCGCCGAGTCCGGGCGGCAGAGCGACCTCGGCGTGCTCGTCGAGGTCGGGGGCGCCCGCACCTGGATCGCCGCGCCCGCGCACTCCGACCGCCTCCGGGGCGAGCTCGTCGTGCCGCACCCCGCCCGCTGGTGGCCGACCGGCATGGGGGCGCCCGTGCTGCACGAGCTCACCGTGACGCTCGTCGACGCGCACGGCGCCGCACTGGACGTCTGGACGCGGCGGATCGGGTTCCGCGATCTCGTGGTCGATCAGACCGAGGATGCAGAGGGTCGCAGCTTCGGCCTGACGGTCAACGGGGTGCCGATGTTCGTCCGGGGCTTCAACTGGATCCCCGACGACACCTCGCCCGCCCGCGTCACGAGCCGGGACATCCGCCGTCGGATCGCCGAGACGCTCGACCTCGGCGCGAACCTGCTGCGCGTGTGGGGCGGCGGCGTGTTCGAGTCGGACGAGTTCTACACCGCGTGCGACGAGGCCGGCATCCTCGTGTGGCAGGACTTCCTCTTCGCCTGCGCGGCGTATCCCGAGGAGGAGCCCTTCGCCGGCGAGGTCGAGGCGGAGGCGCGCGAGAACATCACCCGGCTGATGCCGCACCCCAGCCTCGCGCTCTGGAACGGCAACAACGAGAACCTGTGGTTCTGGTTCCTGCACGACTGGGAGCACGTGCTCGACGGCGCGAGCTGGGGCGAGACGTTCTACGTCGACCTCCTCCCCCGACTCGTCGCCGAGCTCGACCCCTCGCGGGCCTATCTCGTGGGCAGCCCGTCGTCGGGCGGACGGTGGGATGATCCCAACGATCCCTCCCGCGGCGTGGTGCACTGGTGGATCCCCGACGACTACCGCGCCTACGACGACGTACGCCCGCGGTTCGTCTCGGAGTTCGGGTTCCAGGGACCCCCGGCCCGCGCGACCTTCGACGCGGTCGTCCACGACGAGTGGCCGGGACCCTTCTCGGCGGGGACCATCCAGCGCCAGAAGGCGGCCGGCGGCACGGAGCGCATCAACGACGTGCTCGACGCCCATTTCGGCGTGCCGACCGACTTCGACGAGTGGTACTGGCTCGCCCAGCTCGATCAGGCGCGCGCCGTGCGCTACGGCGTCGAGCGGTTCCGCACTCTCGAGCCCTTCTGCCGCGGCACGATCGTGTGGCAGCTGAACGACTGCTGGCCCGCGCTCTCGTGGTCGATGATCGACGTCGCCGACCGCTACAAGCCGGTCGCCTACGCCGTGCGCGAGGCCTACCGCCCGCGCATCGTCGTCCTGCGACACGAGGCCGACGGACCCACCCTGTTCGCGTGCAACAGCACACCCGAGCCGTGGGACGCGGTCGTCGACGTGCAGCGTTGGACGCGCGGTGCGCCCTCGGGGCAGACCGAGGCCACCGTGCACGTGCCGGCGCACACGGCGATCGCCGTGCCGATGCACGCCCTCGCCGCCGACCTCGGTGGCGACGAGCTCCTCGTCGCGACGGTGCTCACCCCGACGGATGCCGACACCGGCGCACCCGGGGCGTCCGGCGCACCCGGCGCGTCCGGGGCGCGCGCGTCGCGGAGCGTCCTGCTCGGCGAGACGGATCGCGTCCACCCCGACCCGGAGCCGCGGTTCGACGTGGAGGTGGACGCGGTGCCCGCGGGGGTGTCGGTGCACCTCACCGCGCGCACGCTGCTGCGCGACGCCACCCTGCTCGTCGATCAGATCGACCCCGACGCGCACGCCGAGCGCACCCTCGAGACGCTGCTGCCCGGCGAGACGGTGGCGTGGACGATCCGCACCGCCGCGCCGGACGCGTTCACGCCCGCGGCGGTGCGTGCCGCGCTGCGCACCGCCCGCGCCGCGACGAGCCCGGACGCCGGCTACCGCGGTCTCGCGCAGCTGAAGGCGGAGAAGCTCGCGCGAGCGGACGCATCCTGACGGCGGCCCCGGGGCGTCTCACGCCCCGGCCGTCACACCGCGGCGAGCGCGTCGAGCAGAAGCGCCCACCGCGGGTCCTGGCCGGGCGGCGGAAAGGTCATCCGCTGTCCCACGAAAGCGAAGCCGGTGCGCGAGGGGGCGTGGGCGAAGGCGAGCCGGCCGCCCATGCCGGAATGACCGAACGAGCCGTCGCCGAGCATGCGGTTCAGAGCGTGCGAGATCTCGAACCCCAGCCCCCACCGCACGGTCGCGGCGGCGCCGGGAAGGCACAGCGGCTCGCGGATGCCGCCGAGCCAGTCGCGTGACACCAGGCCGACGGTGTCGTCGTCGAGCAGACGCACCCCGTCGACCGGCGCGACGCACGCCCCGTACACCCGGGCGAGGGCGCGTGCGTCCGCGACCAGACCGCCCCCGGGAACGAGCGCGCGTCGGAAGGGGAGGCCGTTGACCCGCTCGGTGCCCAGCATCCCGTCGACCCGTTCGAACAACGGGACGATCTGCACCGTGCTGCGGAAGGCGGCCGCGCAGGCCGCGCCGGTCGACTCCGGCGTACCGGCCGGCGCGGGCGGCGGCACGATCGGCTCCATGAGGGCGGGGAGGTAGCGACGGTCCTCGGATGCCGGCAGCCCGAGCCAGAGCGCCGCACCCAGCGGATCGGCGACCCGTTCGCGCAGCAGGGTCGCCGCGTCGTCCCCGGTGACGCGGCGGAGCAGCTCGGCGGCGATGACCCCGTAGCTGAGCACGTGGTAGACACGAGCGCTGCGGGGGGCGTAGTCGGGCGGCGCCGCCGCGACCCGGGCGGCGAGGGCGAGCGGATCGAGGAGGTCCTCGGGCTCGCGGATCGGCAGGGTGGGCATGCCGGCGACGTGCGTCAGGACGTCGGCGACGGTGATGCGCTCCTTGCCGGCTGCGGCGAACTCCGGCCAGTAGTGCGCGACGGGGAGCGCGGGATCGAGCGCACCGGCCTGCACCTGCTGTGCCACGAGCAGGGCCACCATGCCTTTCGCCGCGGAGAACGCCAGCGTGGCGCTCTCACGCTCCCACGCCCGCCCCGAGAGGGGGTCGGCGCCGCCCCACAGGTCGACCACCGTCTCCCCGTCGACGACGATCGAGAGCGCCGCACCGGCGGCATCGCTCTCGAGCACGCGCGCGAACGCCTCGGCCACCCCGGCGTAGGCGGGATGGACGTGGCCGTGGGCCGGGGCGGTCGCGCGGGGGTGGATGCGGGGGGTCTGCGGGTCGTCCGTCACGCCGCCAGTCTACTGCCGAAGCGCTTTGGCATAAGATGGGCGACAGAAGCGCCACCGCTTGCGAGAGGATGTGCCCATGCCGCAGAGATCCGCGCGCCTGGCCGACGTCGCCCGGGCCGCAGGGGTGTCCGTGCCCACGGCCTCCCAGGTGATGAACGACACCGGGCGCGTCGCCGAGGCGACCCGACAGCGTGTCCTGGATGCCGCGCGCGACCTCGACTACCGACCGAACGCCCTGGCCCGCAGCGTCGCCCTCGGACGCAGCCGCACCATCGGCGTGCTCGCCGAGAACGCCGCGGGCGCGTTCTGCATGCCGGTGCTGATCGGCATCAACCGCGCCCTCAGCGACCACGACCTGGCGAGCATCCTCTACGACGCGCGCCACGATCCGCAGCGGCGCCACCAGCACGTGCGGCACATGCTCGATCGGCAGGTCGACGGCATCATCGTGATCGGCGAGGGTCCCGACGTCCCGATCGCCGACATCGGCGCGAGCGACTCCCACCCCGTCGTGCACGCGTTCGGCCCGCACGAGCCCGACCGGGCGGTGAGCGTCCACCCCGACGAGCACGCCGGAGGGGCGCTGGCGGCCCGGACCCTCCTCGAGGCCGGCCGGCGGCGCATCGCCCACGTCACGGCAGCGGCCGCGTTGCCGTCGGTGCGGGAGCGCGCGGACGGCTTCACCGCAGCCGTGCACGCGGCGGGACGGGAGCCCGCGGTGATCCTGCACGGCGAGTTCAGCCGCGACTGGGGGCACCGCGCCGCCGAGCTGCTGCTCGCGCAGGCGCCCGACACCGACGCCGTCTTCGCCGGCAGCGACGCCATCGCGATCGGTCTGGCGGCGGGCCTGGAAGCCGCCGGCGTGCGGGTGCCCGACGACATCGCGATCATCGGCTACGACCACGTCGCCGGCTACGGCGAGGATGCCGACCCGTACCTCGCGTCGATCGATCCGCGGCTGACGGCCGTGGGCGAGCGCGCGGCGCAGTACCTCATCGCCGCCCTGGACGAGGACGACACCGCGGATGCCACCCCCATCGCTCCCGCCTACGCCCCGGGCGCGACGGTCCGCGGCGGGGACGCCGCCCGCCTGCACCTGGTGGAGACGCTGCTGCGGACGGTGACCGCCCCGCCGGTGCGCGGAACCTCGTCGTCCACGCCCGACGCCGACCCGCGATGAGCGCCCTGACCTACACGGCCCCGTTCCCCTCGGCCGATGTCGAGGTGGTCGGCGCGCTCGGCTTCGCGCCGGGGCGGTACGGGGTGCGCCCGCGGCGGCTGCCGGAGTGGACGCGGCGGCAGATCCCCGACCCCGGCTTCGACTTCGTGGTGGCCATGACCTCGGGCGTGCGCGTGGCCACGTCGACCGCGGCAGGCGCGATCGCCGTCGAGCTCGTCGTGATCGGGATCGCCCCCGGAGCGCCCGCGATCGTCGAGCTCGTCGTCGACGGCGAGCGCCGAGGCTCCGTCTCGGTCCCCGTCCCGGCGCAGACCCTCGTCGCCGCGGACGGCGCGCTCACCCAGGAGCGCCCCCCCGTGACGGTCTCCTTCGCCCTTCCTGCACCCGGTCGCGGCGCGCACGCCGTCGAGGTGTGGCTCCCGCACACCACAGCCGTGGAGCTCGTGGCGCTGCGCGCCGACGCGCCTCTCGCGCCGCCCCGCGACGCCCGGCCCGTGTGGCTGCACCACGGCTCGTCCATCAGCCAGTGCGGCGAGGCGTCCGCGCCCACCCGGACGTGGCCGGCGGTGGCCGCGGCGGCGGGCGCGGTGAGCCTGCGCAGCCTCGGCTTCAGCGGCAACGCCGTGGGCGATCCCTTCGTGGCGCGGACGATCCGCGACCACCCCGCCGACGCCATCAGCATCGAGATCGGCGTCAATGTCGTCAACGGCGATCTCCTGCGCCGGCGCCTGTTCGAACCCGTGCTGCACGGCGTGCTCGACACGATCCGGGAAGGCCACCCCGACACGCCGCTCGTCGCGATCGGGCCGATCCCCTGCCCGTCCCTGGAGCGGATGCCGGGCCCGACCGTGATCGACCCCGCGACGGGCCAGGCGGTGAGCGCCGGCGACGCGCGGGAGCTCGAGCGCGGCGGGATGAGCCTCGCGATCGTCCGCGAGGCCTGGGGGAACGTGCTGGCCGCTCGCGCCGACGACCCGCGGCTGTTCTGGCTCGACGGTCGTGCGCTGCTGCCCGACAGCGAGATCGGCGACCTCGACGACGGTCTGCATCCCAACGCGGCGGCCTACGAGCGCATGGGCGCCCGGTTCGCCGACTACGCGTTCGCGCCCGACGGCCCGTTCGCCGCCGTCGGGCGACGCCGCGCCTGAGCCCACGCGGACAGCGCACTCCGGACCTCCGGAGTGCGCTGTCGCGAGGGCGGAGCCGCGGGCTAGGCCCGGATGAAGGCGAGGATGTCGGGGTTGATGACCTCCGCGTGGGTCGTCAGCATGCCGTGGGGGTAGCCCTCGTAGATCTTGAGGGTCGAGTTCTGCAGGAGCTCGTGCTGCTTGAGCGCGGCATCCTTGTACGGCACGACCTGGTCGTCGTCGCCCTGGAGCACCAGGACGGGCACGGTGATCGACGTCAGGTCGTCGGTCTGGTCGGTCTCGGAGAAGGCCGCGATGCCGAGGTAGTGGGCCTGCGCGCTGCCGGTCATCCCCTGCCGCCACCAGTTGGCGATGACGGGCTCGGACACCGTCGCACCCTCGCGGTTGAAGCCGTAGAACGGCCCGGACGCGACCGCCTGGTAGAACTCCGCGCGGTTCGCCGCGAGCGCGCTGCGGAAACCGTCGAAGACGGAGAGCGGCGTGCCCTCGGGGTTCGCCGCGGTCTGCACCATCAGCGGCGGAACCGAGGAGACGAGCACGGCCTTGGCGACGCGCCGCTGGGGTTCGCCGTACCGGGCGACGTACCGCGCGACCTGACCGCCGCCGGTCGAATGTCCGACGTGAATCGCGTTGCGGAGGTCGAGGTGCTCGACCACGGCGCTCGCGTCGCTGGCGTAGTGGTCCATGTCGTGGCCGGTGGCGATCTGCGAGGACCGTCCGTGACCACGGCGGTCGCTGGCGACGACGCGGTAGCCCGCGTTCAGGAAGAAGAGCATCTGCGCGTCCCAGTCGTCGGAGGACAGCGGCCAGCCGTGGTGGAACATGATGGGCTGGGCGTCACGGGGACCCCAGTCCTTGAAGTAGATTTCCGCGCCATCTTCCGTCGTCACAAAAGACATGGTCGACCTCCAGGGTTATGTGATCCCGAGGCGGTCTCGGGACGACGATCCGGTGTTCCCGACTGCTGATCGAGCCGGGAGCGCGTTCACGATAACGCCGGACGAGAACCGCGGCGCTCCTACTTTTGTTCAGACTCTGGGAGGCTCCCGCACGCCGGCCCGCCCGCGTTTCGACATCTGTCCTGTGACAGCGGGCCCGCACGCGCGTACCGTCTGGCGCAGGGGAACAACGTCCGACCGATGCGAAGAGGAGCCGACGATGGGCTACGTCGAACACCATCCGAAGAGCGTCCTCGGCGCCGGCACCGCGGCGCCGGACTTCACGCTGCACCGCACGCCGGAGGACACCGTCACCCTGTCGAGCCTTCGCGGACAGCCGGTGGTGCTCATCTTCTACCCCGCCGACTGGAGCGCGGTGTGCGGCGACGAGCTCAATGTCGTCAACGCGGCGATGCCCCTTCTCACCGCCCACGGCGCGGCGGTGTTCGGCGTCTCCGTCGACGGCGTCTGGTCGCATCGGGCCTTCGTCGCGGATCGCGGCTTCACCTTCGCCCTGCTCAGCGACTTCGAGCCGAAGGGGCAGGTGTCCCGGCGCTACGGCGCCTACGACTTCCACACCGGCACGAGCACGCGTGCGCTGTTCGTCATCGACTCCTCGGGCGTCATCGCCTGGAGCTACCTGTCGCCCATCGACGTGAACCCGGGCGTCGACGGCGTCCTCGACGCGCTCGACGCCCTGGCATCGCCCACCACGCCCTCCCCCTGAGATCGGACCCGCCATGTCCCACCTTCGCATCCCCGTCTCCGACCACGACCACAGCTTCGGCCCGCCGGACGCCCCGGTGACGCTGGTCGAGTACGGCGACTACCAGTGCCCGTACTGCGGCCAGGCCTTCCCGATCGTGAAGCAGCTGCTGCACGAGTACGACGGGAAGATCCGATTCGTCTTCCGCAACTTCCCCCTCGCGCAGATCCACCCCGAGGCCGTCGACGCCGCCTTCGTCGCGGAGTTCGCCGCGGAGCACGGCGAGTTCTGGCAGGCGCACGACCTGCTCTACGAGAACCAGATCGACCTCGGCCCTCAGCTCTATCAGCGCATCTGCGAGGCGCTCGGCCTCGCCGTCGCCGATCTGGGGAAGGCGGCCGCGGAGGACCGGTACACCGCTCGGATACGGGCCGACGAAGAGGGCGGCATCCGCAGCGGGGTCAACGGCACCCCCACCTTCTTCCTCAACGGCGCCCTCGTGGAGGCCGGGACGGCAGGACTCGCGGAGGCGATCCGGTCGGCGCTCGCCGGCCACGGAAGCGGGTCCTGACCCATGGCGCAGCGGGCCACCCCGCTCGGGCTGCCGCAGATCTCGCACGGGGCGGGGTTCTGGGTCGTCGCGAGCGCCTTCGTCCTCGTGATGGCCTACGCGACCGTCCCGACCCCGCTGTATCCGCTGTATCAGGAGCGCGACGGCTTCCCCGTCGCGGTCATCACGCTCGTCTTCGCCGCGTTCGCGGTGGGTGTCGTGCTCAGCCTGTTCCTCCTCGGGCACGTGAGCGACTGGATGGGCCGGCGAAGGATGCTGACGGTGGCGATTCTGATCGCCGCGCTCTCCGCCGGCATGTTCCTGCTCTGGACGGAGGTTCCGGGCCTCTTGGCGGCGCGGCTCGTGAACGGGGCGAGCGTCGGAATCCTCACCGCGACGGCGACCGCCCACCTCGGCGAGCTGCGCACCCACGCCCGGCCCACCGAGAGCGTCGTCGTCGCGGCGTCGGTCGCCGGCGCCGCCAATCTGGGCGGCCTGGCGCTCGGTCCGCTGATCGGCGGACTCTTCGCCGAGTTCCTCCCCGATCCGCTCGTCCTCCCCCACGCCGTGTTCCTCGTCCTGCTCATCGTCGCGGCGATCGCCGTCAGCTGCGTCCCCGAGACGGTGCCGGAGCCGGAGGAGCGTCGGCGCTATCGGCCGCAACGCATCGCCGCTCCCCCGCGCGGGCGCGCCGCGTTCGTGGCCGCCGGTTTCGGGGCGTTCGCGGGCTTCGCCCTGTTCGGGCTGTTCACCTCGCTCGCGCCCACCATCCTCATCGCGACGTTCGATCAGCACGACCACCTCCTCGCCGGCATCGCGGCGTCCTGCGTCTTCGCCGCGGCGGCGATCGGCCAAGCGGCACTCGCCGCGGTCCCGCTGCGCATCCAGCTGACCATCGCGGCCGTGTGCTGCGCGGTCGGGCTGGCTTCCGTCGCCGTCGGCGCGTTCGCTCCCTCGCTCGGCGTCTTCCTCGTCGGCGGCGTCGTGTCGGGCGTCGGCGTCGGTGTGCTGTTCAAGTCCGCCATCGCCACCGCCGCGGGGCTGGCCGAGCCGGGCCGCCGCGGGGAGACCCTCGCGCTCATCTTCCTGGTGGCGTACTGCGGGCTGGCCCTTCCGGTGCTCGCGATCGGGGTGAGCCTCACCGTCGCCCCGCAGGCGATCGTGCTCCTCGTCTTCTCCGCCGCCGTGCTGGTGGCGACCGTCTCCGCGGCGCTGGTCATGCGCCGCGCGGCGGCATCCGGCGCGTGAGAGGAGCGGGCGGCTCGTCGGCGGCAGGCTCTGTCAGACTGACGACTGTGAGAGGGAGGGCGTCGTGACCGAGCCGTCACCGTTCGGCCAGCTGCTCCGGTCGCTGCGCGTCGGGCAGAACTCGACGCTGGAGTCCCTCGCGGCCGCGTCCGGTGTGAGCGTACGAACCATCGGCGACCTCGAGAGAGGCGCCAGCACCTCGCCCCAGCGTCGCACCGTCGAGGCACTGGCCCAGGGACTCGGCCTGGACGTCGCCACGCGACACACGTTCCTCCGGGCGGCCCGCGCCCGTCCCCGCGGCGTCGACGCCGCGGAGGCGACCGGGGGCGTCTCGCCTCATCGGGTGTTCGACTTCTCCGGGCGAGAGCGCGAGATCCGTGAGGCCCTCGACATCCTCGAAGGAGAACGCGAGCCCGGCGAGAGCCGCCCGGCGCTCGTCATCAGCGGCGCCCCCGGCATCGGCAAGACGACGGGCGCCGTCGAGATCCTCGCCCGCGGCCGATCCGCACAGGATCCCACCGTCTTCGTCGGCCTGGACGGCTTCAACGCCTCGCCGCTGACGCCCCTCCAGATCATCACCGCGATGCTCCGCCAGCTGCAGGGGACGCAGCAGAAGGCACCCGCGGATCTCGACGTCGCCGCTCGGCAATGGCGCGCGGCCGTCGACGCCCGTCCGGTGCGCGTCCTGCTCGACAACGCCGCGAACGAGTCGCAGGTCCGCCCGATCCTCTCGATCTGCAGCGGCGAGATCGTCGTCGTGACGTCGCGCCGCAGCCTCGCCGGGCTGGAAGGAGTGCGGCGGCTGCGCTTCGGTCCTCTGCAACGCGACGAGAGCGTCTCTCTCCTGCGCCGCCTCATCCCGCAGGCCGGAGCCGACGACGAGGCGCTCGACGAAGTCGCGGGGCTGTGCGACGACGTCCCGCTCGCACTGCGCGTGGTGGGCAGCCGCATCGCCAGCCGGCCGGAATGGAACGTCGAGGACCTGCTGCGGCGACTGCGGACCACCGAGGACCGGTTGCGGCTGCTCGTCGCCGGCGACCTGGCTGTCGAAGCCGCCATCTCCCTCTCCTACGAAGAGCTCGACCCTCGCACGGCCGCGCTCTTCCGGTGGGTCGCGCTCATCGGCGGCAAGACCTTCGATGCGCAGCTGGCCGCCGCCGCGGTCCGCTCGACCGAGGTCGCAGAGGTGGAGTTCCGACTCGACGACCTGACCGACCTCGGGCTGCTGGAAGCGCGCGGCGGCGACCGCTATCGCCTGCACGACCTCATGCGGCTGTTCGGCCTGAACAGGCTGCGCGACGTCGTCGGTGCGGACGAGCTCGAACGGCGCCGCGCGCACATCCGCGCCTGGATCCTGGGGAGCCTGGAACGGGCGGGGGCCTGGTTCGAGCCGGAGAGGGAGCAGCACACGGCGGGCCGGGTCGGTCGTGGCTTCGTCAGCGCCGACGCGGCGGCGCTGTGGATCCGCACGGAAGCCGAGCACTGGTGGCCGGCGTATGCGGAGGCCGCCGAGCTCGGCGAGAACGAGACGGTCGTCGACGTCGCCGACGCCCTCCACTGGTACTCCGACGTCTGGCTCTCCTGGGGGAACTGGCATCGGTTCTTCTCCCTCGCCGTGACCGCCGCGCAGAGTCTGCGAAATCCGCTGATGGAGGCGACGCATCTCGGCTACCTCGCGTGGGCCGAGATCGTGGAGGTCGGAGACCGCGAGCGCGCCGTCGTGACGGCACGCTCGGCACTCCGCGCGGCGCTGAGCGCCGGCGACGCCACGCAGGAGGGGTGGGCGAACTACTACGTGGGATGGGCGAGCTGGCTGCTCGGCCGTGTCGTCGAGGCCGCAGACGCCGCCGAGGGCGCGATCCGGGCGTTCTCACTCGCGGGCGAGAAGGTGGGAGTGGAGAACGCGCGCCTGCTGACGACGATGATCATGAACACCCGCGGTGAGCACCTCGCGGCGATCGAGGAGCTGGAGTCCACGCTCGCGCGCATCCAGGCCGAACCCGAGGCCGACGGCTTCCTCACGCTCATCACGCGATACGCGGCCTATCTGGACCTCGTCGACGCGTACATCGCCGTCGGCCGCTACGACGACGGGATCCGGGCGGGCGCGATCGGCATCCAGATCGCCCGTTCGCTCAACGACGACATGCGGGTCGCCCTGATGATGCGCCGCCACATCCGCGCGCTGATCGAAGCCGGGGAGTCGGAAGCGGCGATGGCCGAGGCGGAGGAGGCGTTGCGCCTGCTCGGCCCGGGAAGCAGCGAGGCGTTCATCTTCGCCCGGTTCCGCCGAGAGATCGCGGGGATGACGGCAGGACGGACGACCGCGCGAGATGCGCCTCACAGCGGGAGCGAGTCGCCCAGCTCCTGACCGTAGCGGGCGATGGCGCGGCCCACCGGCAGCCGGTCCCGGTCGTAGGTCGCGAGCGCGTCGGCCAGGGAGAGCTCGGTGCCCAGGAGGTCCACCAGCGCCATCGCGTCTCCCGCGGCCTTGGCCGCGCCCATCGCGGTGTGCGGGCGCACGACGACGGCGGCGTCGCCGACGAGCGCGACGGACGGCGCCGCCATCCGCGGCGCGACGTAGTCGTAGAGGGCCTGCAGGAACGGTCGCGGCTCGGCCGCGACGGCATCCGCGAACGGCACCGGCAGCTCTGCCGCGGCGGCCGCGACGAGCGATTGCCGGAGGTCTGCCGGGAGGTCTCCCGGTGCGAGAGAGGTGCTCGCGGCGCCGTGCCCGCACGCGACCATCAGACGTTCCAGCTCCGGTGACGGCAGCGTCCGGTACCAGACCCAGTTGTACCGACGCCGCCCCGGCGCCGTCTGCCCGTCCGGTCCCGGGACCAGGTAGCCCAGCATGTGGGCGCCCGGCGCCGTGTAGAAGGCGAACCGTTCGAGCAGGGTCTCCGCGGCCCGCTCCGGGAGCGCCGCCTCCGGCACGAGCCCGCGCCAGGTGAGGTAGCCGACGTAGCGGTTGTCCGACCGCTCGGGCGCGACGGCGCGGCGGACGACGGAGTTGAGACCGTCGGCGCCGACGACCAGGTCGAACGGGATCGTCGTCCCGTCCTCGATGCGGACGGTCGCGTGCCGGCCGTCCGACCGCACCTCCGTGACCGCACTGCCGAGCCGGTAGCGGCCGGCGGGGATGAGCGCCCGCAGGCCGTCGTAGATGTAGTCCCACGACAGCTGCGTCTGGGGCGTCGGGTCGCGATGGAGCACGTCGCCGCGGCGGCCGAGCGTGATGCGTTCGCGCGCCTCCACGCCGGATCGCAGCACCGAGGTCAACCCCAGCCTCGCGAGGACGTCGAACAGGTCCTGCTGACCGACCAGGCCCGCGCCGCGTCGGGCCAGCCCCGCGCGGGACCGTTCGAGGACGGTGACGTCGTGACCTGCCTGATGCAGCAGGGCAGCGGTGAACAGGCCCCCGAGAGACCCGCCGATCACGCCCACCCGCAACGCCGTCCTCATCGTCCGACCTCTCCTGAGCGGGGCATGGGTCGACGGTATCGCCCCGGCCGCACGCGGCGCTTCGACGTTCGCCGGAAGTCCGCCCCCACACGATCAAGCACGTCCGGTCGCCTCCCAGAGCCGGATGAGCTTCAGCGCGACGTGGAGCGTGCTGCGCTTGATGCCGTCGCTCAGAGCGTCGCGGACGACCTCCGGCATCCGCTCGAGCCGGTAGTACAGCGTCGTGCGGTGCACGAAGAGGATCTCGCACGCCGCCACCACGTTCGCGCCGACATCCAGGTAGGTCTCGATGGTCTCTCGTTGGCTGCCGTCGCCGTGCACGTACAGCGCATGCGCGGCCGGCGAGATGATGCGCAGGTGCTCCGGGTTCGCCGAGGCCGAGGCCAGCAGCAGCCAGCCGCCGAGCTCACTGGCGTCGACGGCCGGATGGAACTGCGGAAGCGCGGCGGCGAGAGAAGCGGCGATGACTGCTTCGTCGGCCGCGGCACGCACGTCCTCCGCCCCCGGCGCAGGAGAGGCCGAGCCGGTTCCCAGGACACGGATGCCGCGCGCGGTCGCCTCCCGGAGGATCACGTCGTCGATGCCGCGATCGGACGGCTGCCCCACGAGCATGACCATGCCGGCGTGCAGGGCCATGAAGTGGTGGGGAACGGGGCGCAGATTCGCGAGGTGCCGGGCGAAGGCGATGGCATGGATGTCCGTGACGGTCGCATCGACGAGCAGCGCGCGCACGACGGTGCCCTCGTCGCGGTGCAGCCACCGTTGCTGCACCGCGCGGGCGTACGCGCTCCGCCGAACGCCCTCGTCGTCGTGCAGGAGATCGTGCAGCACCGATTCGCGGCTCGTCCCTCCCTCCGCGCGCAACAGGTCTCGCACGAGGAGGGATGCCGCATCGAGCGCCTCGAAGTCCGACGGGCCGAGGGATCGTCCCTCCGTCCGCACGGCGATGTGCGCCACCACGACGCCCCGGTCCTCCACCGTCACGTCGAGCCGGCGCGGTGCCGCGAGCGACGGATCCGTCGCGCCGCACACGCCGGCGGGCGCAGACGGCGGTCCGCCGCGGACCCACACCGGACGTCCGAGCGCGGCGGTGAGCTGTTCGGCGATGCCCTGCAACGTGGCAGGCACGACGGCGCTGCTCTCGCTGGCTTTCACGGATGCACTCCTATCCGGGCCGGGCCCACCATGAGGCCGCGCCGGCAGTAGCCGACACGCAGCCACACCGAAGTCGAGTCACAGCCATCCGACCGCGTCCGCGACGGCAGCACCAGGAAGAAAACAGGCAGAAGTGCGACGTCTCCGCATCCACCGTGGGCACCGTCCGCCGGCCGGGCCACGTCTCCGACTCCTGTCGGAGTGCTGTCGGCGCACTCGTTCCTAGATTCGTCTCAGGGCCGGCACAACCACCACGAGGTATCCACATGACAGCACGTACGACGGTCGTCCTGGTTCACGGCGCCTTCCTGGACGCGTCCAGCTGGTGGCCGATCGCGCTGCGCCTGCTCGGAGGCGGGCATCCCGTGCTCGCCCCTCCCCTGGTCGGCCGCAGCTTCGACGGCGACTGCACCTACATCCGCACCGTCGTCGAGCGCATCGACGGGGCGGTGCTGCTCGTCGGGCACGGTTACGGGGCGGCCGTCATCACCGTCGCGGGAGACGCGGCGAACGTCACCGGCTTGCTCTTCATCGCCGGCTACGCGCTCGAGCGCGGCGAGAGCATCGGCGAGATGCGCGACGCCTTCGCCCCGGACGAGGTCTCCCAGCACCTCGTCCCCGCGATGTTCCGCGACGACCACGGCGTTCCCGGCACGGAGGTGACCGTCGCCGTCGACGCGTTCCCCCGCCTGCTCGCCGAGGGTCTCCCCGCCGACGAGGCCTCGGTGCTCGCCGTCTCGCAGCGGCCGGTGTCGGTGTCGGTGTTCAGCGAGCGCGCGCGCGTCGAGGCCTGGCGCGGCAGGCCCAGTTGGGGCGTCGTCGCCACGGAGGATCGCGCGATCAACCCCGACGTGCAGCGCTTCGGGTACCGGCGCGCCCACTGCCGCGACGTCGTCGCCCTCGCCGCGCCGCACCTGGTCACACAGACCCATGCCGCCGAGATCGTGGGCTTCATCGACACCATCCTCGGGGACGTCGCCGCCGATGACTGACGCGCCGGCCGAACGGCCTCCCGCAGGGCCCCGCGTCTGGGCGTCCGGATTCACACCGCTGACGGTACGCATCTTCCGACTGGTGTGGCTGGCCTCCCTCGTCAGCAACATCGGAAGCTGGATGCAGACGGTCGGTGCGCAGTGGCTGCTCGTCGAGACGAACAGCTCCGCCCTGCTCGTGGCGCTCGTGCAGACGGCATCGGCGGCGCCGGTGCTGATCTTCGCCATTCCCTCCGGCGTCATCGGCGAGTTCCTCAACCGGCGACTCGTGCTCCTGTACTCGCAGGCCGTCCAGTTCGTCGTGGTGCTGGTGCTGGCCTTCCTGACCTGGAGCGGCCAGACCACCCCGACCATCCTGCTGGTGTGCACCTTCGTCCTCGGCACCATCTCGGCCGTCCAGCTGCCCGCCTTCCAGGCGCTCGTGCCCGACATCGTCCCGCGCGACATGCTCGTCGACGCGGCCAGCCTCTCGTCGATCGGCGTGAACATCGCGCGCGCCGTCGGCCCCGCGGTCGCCGGACTCGTCGTCGCACAGTTCGGGGTCGTCGCGGTCTTCCTCCTCAATGCGGCCTCGTTCGTGGTGTTCCTCGGCGTCCTGCTGTTCTGGAAGACCTATCGCCCGCCCGCCGCCCGTCACGAACCGTTCGTCGACGCCACCCGCGCCGGCACGCGTTACGTGCTCCACTCCCGCGTCGTGCGGCTCACCCTGCTGCGACTGGCGATCTTCCTGATCCCCGCGAACGCCCTGTGGGCACTCCTGCCGACCATCGCGAAAGACTCCCTGGGCTTCGCCGCCACCGGCTACGGCCTCCTGCTGGCCGCCCTCGGCGCCGGCTCCATCATCGGGGCGTTCGTGCTCCCGTGGGCTCGCCGCATCGCCGCGCTCAACGGCGTCGTCCTCGCGTCTTCCGCCGTGTTCGGTGCGGGGCTGGTGGTCCTGGTCGTCTCCCCGACGCTCTGGGTGACCTTCCCGGTCCTGGTCGCGACGGGGTTGGCGTGGATCGGCGTGATCGCCACCATCAACGGCACCATCCAGGCGTTCCTGCCCGTGTGGGTGCGCACCCGCGGACTCTCCTTCTATCAGCTGGTCCTCTACGGGTGCACGGCGGCGGGCGCCGCGCTCGCCGGCATCCTCGCGGCCGTATGGGGGTCGGGGGCCGTCGTCGTCGGCGCGGGGGTTCTCTGCATCCTGAGTGCGTTGTCGCTGCTCGCGTGGCCCCTGCCGACGACGACCGGAATCGGACGCGACATCGTCGAGGTCCCGGGCGTCCAGGACGAGCCGCGGGCGGACGGCCGCGACGACGCGGCCGTGCTCGTCCTGATCCGCTACGCCGTCCCCCGCGACCGGCGCACGGAGTTCCTTGCTCTCCTGTCGCAGGTCAAGCAGACCCGGTTGCGCACCGGCGGCCGCGAGTGGCGCGTCTACGCGGATGCGGACGACGCGGACATCCTCGTGGAGGCGTACACCGTCGGGTCGTGGCGGGAGCACGTGAGCCAGCACGAGGGGCGCACGACGGCGTTCGACGGCGAGCTGATCTCCCGCGCGTGGGCGATGAGCGCGGTCGCCCCCGAAGCGACGCACCTCCTCGACATCGGACGGACGCACCCGCGCCGACACCCCCGATCCACCCCCGCCTGATCAGATCCGCACCGACAGACCCACCCCACCCCGCATCCGACGAAGGAGACCCACATGTCCGACCAGCCGCTCACCGCGCACCTGTCCGAGCACCACCGCACCACGCTGTACCACCTCGAACAGCACCCCACCTCGCACAATCTCGAATGGCACGACATCCTCTCCCTCCTCGAGGAGATCGCGGATGTGACCGCCGGACACGACGGGACGTTCCGGGTCCGGCTCGGACAGTCCGAGCTCTTCCTCACCAGACCGCGTCACAAGGACGTCGACGAGCAGATGGTGTTGGACGTGCGCCGCCTGCTGCGCGAGAACGGCATCTTCACGACGAAGAAGTAGGCGCCGAACGGGGCCGCGACCTTCGGCATCCGGGCAATCTTCTGCATCTGTCTGAGGCCGCGTCCCCTCTCGACGACTGTGCTGAGAGGGCGGGCCGATGCCCGCACGACGGCCGCGAGAACGAACGGAGCTCCCCATGCACGACAACACCCCCACCCCGCACCACGAGTCGCCGGTGTTCGGCAACCCCGATCTCCCCCCGGAGGGCGAGTCCAACACCGTGGACGACCCGGCGAGCCTCACGATGACCGGGCCCCGGAACCCGGTCATCGAGAGCCAGTTCCCCGACCAGATCGATGCGCCCGGAACGGACATCTCCACGCAGGCGCTGTTCTGGTCGTCGTTCAACATCTCCCCGCGCCGGGTACAGCGCGGCGGATGGGCCCGCGAGCTGACGAAGCAGGACTTCGCGATCTCCGACGAGATCGCCGGGGTCAACATGTATCTGGAGCCCGGCGGCATCCGCGAGCTGCACTGGCACCAGACGGCCGAGTGGGCGGTCATGACCCGCGGCCGGTGCCGCGTGACGACCCTCGGCCGCTCCGGCCTTCCGAGCGTCGAGGACGTCGAGGAAGGCGACCTGTGGTTCTTCCCGGGTGGGACGCCGCACTCGCTGCAGGGGCTCGGGCCCGACGGCGCGGAGTTCGTGCTGGCGTTCGACGACGGAGAGCAGTCCGAGTCGAACACGCTCTTGCTCACGGACTGGTTCGCCCACACTCCCCCGGAGGTGCTCGCCAAGAACTTCGGCGTCGCACAGGAGGTCTTCGCCGACATCCCGCTGCACAACCTCTGGATCTTCCCCGGAGAGGAGCCCGGCGACCTCGCGACCGACCAGACGGATGCGGGCGTGGAATGGGGCGCCTCGGAACCGATCATCTTCCGCCTGTCGCGGTCGCAGCCCCTGCACAAGAACTCGGGCGGCAGCATCCAGATCGCCGACAGCACGAACTTCCCGCTCTCGCGCACCGTCGCCGCCGCGCTGGTGACCGTCGAGCCCGGGTCGATGCGCGAGCTGCACTGGCATCCGAACGCCGACGAGTGGCAGTACTACCTCCGCGGGTCGGCCCGGATGACGGTGTTCAACACCGGCCCCCACGCCAACACCACGGACTTCCGCGCGGGCGACGTCGGCGTGGTGAGGAAGAACTTCGGCCACTACGTCGAGAACACCGGGGATGACGTGCTGCAGTTCCTCGAGGTGTTCAAGGCGCCGAAGTACGAGGAGATCTCGCTGGCGAACTGGCTGAGCCACGTCCCGCCCGCGCTGGTGGCCGCGCATCTCAACATCGATGCGGCGAACCTCGCGACGTTCCCGCGGGGCACGCAGGGCATCACCCCCCTCCGCACGTAGGCCGCGCCGCGGCGGAGGTGCTCGACAGGCGTCGGAACGCATTACCCACCCGGTGCCCTAGGTTCGGGAGCATGAGCAACTCCTCGTCGAGACGCGTTCCCATCGAGGCCCAGAAAGTCGATGCGCCTCTCACCTCCAGTGCGACCTTCCTGGTCGTGACCGTCAACGACGACGCGGATGCCGCGGCCACCGTCCGCGACACCATCAGCGGAATCGACGACATCATCAAGAACGTCGGATTCCGCGACCTCGACGCCCAGCTCTCCTGCACCGTGGGCATCGGCTCGCGGGTGTGGCCCCGCCTCACGTCGCGGGCCGCTCCCCGCGGGCTCCACCCCTTCACGGCGGTCACCGGCGCGACGCACACGGCGCCGAGCACCGCGGGCGACATCCTGTTCCACATCCGCGCGAACCGGCAGGATCTGACGTTCGAGTTCGAGCGCCAGCTGATGGATGCGCTCGGGGATGCCGTGACCGTGGTGGACGAGACGACCGGCTTCCGCTACTTCGACGTCCGTGACCTGCTGGGCTTCGTCGACGGCACCGCGAATCCCGTCGGCAACGCGGTCGCCGACTCGACGCTGATCGGCGACGAGGATCCCGACAACGCGGGAGGCAGCTACGTCGTGATCCAGAAGTACCTTCACGACCTCGACACGTGGCAGGCCCTCACGACCGAGCAGCAGGAGGCGATCATCGGTCGGAAGAAGGCGGACAACGTCGAACTGGACGACGCCGACACCGGGCAGAAGTCGCACAAGACGCTGTCGACGATCGTGGTCGACGGTGTCGAGCACGACATCCTCCGCGACAACATGCCGTTCGGCAGCCCCGGCGCGTCGGAGTTCGGCACCTACTTCATCGGATACGCGCGCCACCTGTGGGTCATCGAGAAGATGCTGGAGCGGATGTTCATCGGAGACCCGCCCGGACTCCACGACCGGATCCTGGACTTCTCGACGCCGGTGATGGGCTGCACGTTCTTCGTGCCGTCGGCGGATGCCCTCAGCGGGCTCGCCGACGACCCGGCGACGCCGCCTGCGTAGCCGGGCGGCAGCCGGGGTAGCCGCGCGGTCAGTAGTCCGTGCGGGATTCCAGGTCGATGTCGACCGTGGTCGCATCCTCGGCCCAGGCGTTGAGCGCGGAGCGGAGCTGACGATGCAGCCACTGCGCACTCAGCGGCTCTGAGGCCGATTCCAGAGCCGTCAGCTGTGCGAGTCGTTCGTCCACGGTGCCGCTCAGGTCTGCCGGGCCGGAGCCGTTCGTCTCAGTCATGTCACTCCTCATATCCGTGGATGCCGCCGGAGGTGACCGCCGCGGCGAACACCGGCGCGGTCGCTGACCTCACGGTACTCGGGCAGCCCGGCTCGAGGTCGGGCGAACGTTCGACTTCTGTCGCGACTTCTCGGCGGGCACGATCCCGACGGTCTCGAACAGCATCCGCTCGAGAACGGCACCGCCCTCGGCGAGAAGCCGGCCGTCGTCGGCGCGGTCGCCGGTGCCCACGACATCCACGGTCATCTTCAGACCGTCGAAGGCGCCCACGAGCACCGTGGCGAGGGCGGCCGCGTCCACGGACTCTGCCCTGTCGTCGACGCCCTGGGCCTCGCGGATGAGGCTCGCGACGAGGTCGATCCACCGCCGCGTCACCGCCGCCGCGAGATCGCGGGTGGGCTCGGCGTCGGCGAGGCGCTGCGTGAGGCGCGAGATCACCCAGGCGTCGGGATCCTCACGGTGCAGCGAGAGCATCGCCGGAAGGAGCCGCGAGAGCCTCGGCTGCCCCGCGTCGACGTCCGCGACGGCACTTTCCACGGCGGCGATCCACCGTTCGTGCCGGTCTTCGAGCACGGCGACCGCGAGAGCCTCTTTGCTGTCGAAGTGGAAGTACACCGACCCTTTCGACATCCCGCTCGCCTCGATGATGTCGGCCATGCGCGCCCGGTCGTAGCCCAGGCGGGCGAACACCCCCGCGGCGGCGTCGACGATCACCTCTCGCGACGCCGCACCCTGCGCCGTCGGCCCGGCCGGACGCCCCACGCGGCGGGCGGCGGTTCGACCGGCTTCGGCTTCGGCGACTGGACGCGCAGGCATCTTCCCACTATAGTCCTGATTTATTAGACCGCCCGGTTTGTTTATTTAGGAGAATCGTGCGCACCATCACCGCAGGGACCACCGCCGTGATCACCGGAGCCTCCTCCGGAATCGGGCGCTCCTTCGCCCACCGCTTCGCCGCCCTCGGCACCGACCTCGTCCTCGTCGCGCGTCGCGCCGACGTGCTCGACGAGCTCGCCGCCGACCTCCGGGCACGGCATGCGGTGTCCGTGACCGTCATGGCGCACGACCTCGACCGCCCGGATGCCGCGCAGGAGCTCGTCGCCCGCCTCGAGCGCGAGCAGATCGCCGTCGACGCCCTCGTCAACAATGCCGGGCTCGGCATCCACGGTGACGTGGCGACGCAGCCGCTGAGCTCGGCGACCACGCAGATCGCGGTCAACGTCAACAGCCTCACCGCGCTGACGGCGCTGCTGCTCCCGCCGATGCTCGCGCGGGGCCGGGGCACGATCATCAACGTCGCGAGCACCGCGGGCTTCCAGCCCGTCCCCCACATGGCCGTCTACTCCGCCTCGAAGGCGTATGTGCTCACCTTCACCCGTGCCCTGTGGCGCGAGACCCGCGGCACCGGCGTGGACGTGCTGGCCCTCTGCCCCGGCGCCACCGACACCGCGTTCTTCGCGACGGCCGGCGACGCGGCCTCCGTCGGCGCCCGCCGCACACCCGAGCAGGTCGTCGAGACGGCCCTGCGCGCCCTGCGACGCGGCCGCCCCTCGGTGGTCGACGGCCGCGGCAACGCGCTCGTGTCCTGGCTCGCCCCGCGACTTCCCGAGCGGCTGTCCCTCACGCTCGCAGAACGTTCCGTCCGTCCCTGAACCGCCGGGTCCCCGGCATCCTCACCCCGATCGAAGGAGATCACCATGCACATCCACGAGTTCGCCCGCGCCGCTGCCGCCGCGGTCAACGCGCACGACCCGGCCGCCGTCGTCGCACTGTGGGCGGAGCCCGCCGCCTACCACTCCCCCCTGACCGGTGCGCAGAGCGGGCTGCACGCCCTGCAGGAACGAGAAGAGGCGCTCTTCGCCGCGTTCAGCGATCTGCGCGCCACGATCGCCCCGCTCGGACAGGAGGGCGACACCGGCGCGATGCTCGTGCGATTCGACGGAACCCACGACGGCGTCTACGGCGGGTTCGCCGCCACCGGACGCGTCATCGACCTCGAGATGATCGCGGTGGTCACCTTCGACCACGACGGCCGCGTCGTGGCGGAGCGCGTCTTCATCGACTCCGCCGCCGTCGCGGCGGAGCTGGCGGCGTGACGTGGCGTCGTCGACGACATCGCCTGCGTGCCGGCGAGAAGCGGCGGACTCATGACGATTGCGTCGATGGCGGTGGGCACTACGTGCGGTCATGAGCGGGATCGGAGAATGCACCTTCTGGCTCATCTGGGGGCTGTGGTGACGTGCGCCGCCGCCGCCGTCTCGCTCGCCGGGTATGACAGCTGGGCCGCGGACCCCGTCCGGGCGGGACGACGATCGTTCGCTTGTGCCCTCCCGTGACGATCTCCTCCATCACGCTCGAACGGATGAATGGCGAGGACGACGACAGCGCCACTCTCGTCTGGTCAGCCGCCGGATCCGCCGCCGTTCCGGAGGGGTTCGAGTTCGCGGTGGGTGCGGCACCCTCGGGCCTTCAGGTCACCATCGGGCCTCGCAGCGAACAGGAGATGGCCGCAGCGCTCGGCGATCAGTTCGCGGCCACCATCCGTGCGGCCGACTCCCACGGTGACCACGAATTCTCAGCACTCATCGACGTGTCCGACTTCGATCACTCCGAGTGGGTGAACAGCGGGGGTCCGGCCGCAGCGGCCTGCGTTCGGGACCCCTGCCCGCCGGGATACGCGTGCCTGAATCGGTGGCCTCAACCCACCGGACTCGCCGTGCTCCCGACACCGACCTGGACTCCGACGACCGCCGCAGCGCCCTGAGAAGTGAGTTGACGCGCTCGCGCTCTCAAGGCCGACGACGCGCGCCGGGGGTGCGTTCGATCACGTCGGCCTGTATGCGATTGCGTCTTGAGCCGCCCAGCCGGCTGTGCCGGTTCGGGCTCAATATGCGCGTTGGGCTTGGGACCCTGTTACCCTTAGTCGGGTAGCACCGAAGCGCGAGTCGATCGGTTGGCTCGCCACTCACGCTCAGCGCCCGCTCCCCGTCCGGCCGCCTCGGTCACTCGAATCGTGCGCCCCCTGGCCAGACTGTGCTGGCCCGGAGGCACCAGGCCTGTCACCCATTGCTCGCCAGCTGCGGTACTGACCCGAACAGCAGTCAGTCCTCCGGCAGCGGTCTCGACCTTGCTTATACGACCTTCGACGCAATCAGGCTCAGCCCATGTTGTCGCAGCGCTCCAGTGCGGTTCACAGACGTGTCGACGACGACAGTACTTGCAGCCCGCGGGGTTCGGCACCTCTAATCCACGTTGCCCGCGTGCTGTTTCGACGCGCGCGAATACATCGTCCACATCTGCCTGTGAGAACTCGATCGGCACCGGGCCGTGCACGAGACTGAACGCAACCAAAGTCGGAAGATGCCCTGTCTCATTCTTGAGCAGGGCTGCGTAGATCAGCAACTGAGTCCGCACGCGTTCGCTGTCAGTATCGTTGCCGGTCTTTAGGTCTACTACCGCACCACCGCGTGAATCGTCGGCGACCACGTCTAGTTGACCGTAGAGCATGCTGACGTCATCTCGTAGGAATACCTCGGAGCGCGCAGTGATACCGACGCTCTTGAGGACCGCTGCGAGCTCGGGGCCTCGCGAACGCAATCTCGCGCGGGTCATGACCGAGTTGGGCAGCCGTTTCGCGTCAACCATCCATCGCCCTACTTCGAGATCCCACGCCTGCTGCAGGCCATGTCCGTGCTCGTCGTCCAGCCAGGCACCGCTCTCGAACCAAGCGCTCATCGCGAGGTGTGCGAGGGTCCCAGCGTTCTGAGGTGGCGAAGGTGGGATGGGATTCGGGGTAGTGACAAACGCCGCGGACGCTGGGCACCGCAGCAATCGTCCGGCTGACGTCGCCGACAACCACTCACCTCGCTGGGTCACGTCATGGCCTGCGCCGCGTCGGCGATGAGTTTGAGCACGCGCCTAGGGTCGCGGTCGATCGTGAATGAGTCCACGAACACCACACCGTTGCAGTCTGTCGAGGTTTCGATATCCGCTGCTGCCTCGGCGAGTCGCTCGGACATCACGTCCACGTCGGAGCCTTCGAACGGATGGCGGAGCACCACCCCGTACACGCCGTACTGAGGTGTCTCGATGATAGCGGCGGAGGCTTTAGGCAAGTCGAGGACTGTTGCGCCGAACGATGCAGCCCACCGGCTCAGCGCTTTCGACTCCGCTTCGCGGTCGATGTCCAGCGTGCCGTCGCGAAGCAAGCCGAAGAGATCCTGGGCGAGGCGCCAGTCAAGAAGCGCGTGGTAGGCCATGTTCCCGTAGTCACGCAGGCACCGGTAGCACGACGAGTTGCAGGCGTGAGGGTGATCGCCCCGCTCCAGCTCCGTAAGGTACGTCGTAGTTGCGTCCAGGAACTCAGGAAGGAACTGCTCGGACCCGAGATGCGTGCTAAAGCCTGCACCATTCTCGAGCGTGTCCGCGAGGAACGCCTGAACGGTCGGCTCCCCCGTTACGGTTACACCCGAGTAGATGCCCGCGTTGAGCTCAAGCGGCAGGATGTCGAGCTTCGTTGCGGCGACAGTGCGCAGGAGGAAGGCAAGCGAGAACCAGCCAGCTCGGCGCCCGTCGGTGACGTCCGGCGCGCCGCTCGGCTGATGGATGCCGGATACGAGATTCAGCCGGATTCCGCGGTCCCAGTCCGTCGGGGTGACGGAACCGATGAAGAGGAAGTCCGTGTGTTGCACGGCTCCTAGCGCGACGTGCTCGACATCTCCCGTCGCGAAGGTGCCGGGTATCAGCCCCTGCTCGATGGCCTGCACCGACACGTATCCACCCCAGTTCGGCCCGCCGGTAGCGGCGCGGCGGAGTGGGAACAGATGCCCGCCGTTGTCGTTGACGACGTATCGCTCGGCGGGTCCAGCGAGGACCTGGGCGCGGCCCACAGCCGACTCGGCGAGCTTCGTCGGGTCCGCCATGGCCCGTGCCGCCATCGCGCGCGGAGACCACGAGAAGTTGCCGTCGAAGTCCGTGTCGAACCCGCTCCGGAATCCGAGCGGCTCGCGCAGGGGAACCTCGCTGAAGTAGGCAGGACCGGCTCCGCATCGAGGACAGGTATCCGTGCCGTCACCGGCGCGCTCATCGCCGAGGTACGAGCAGGTCCGGCAGATGAACAGCGCCGACGAGTTCCCCAGCGCGTCGGGCACCGGCTGCGGAGTCCCAGAGCCGACAGGCTTGAACTCGGTTACGCCAATGACGGGGTAGACCCTTCCGTCCCGGACGACTTCGCTGAGCGGAGCGAACGCGCTGACGGCCATGCTCAGGTCGCGGTCTATCACATCCGTCGGCGGCCACGGGTTCGACGACAACGGACGGTGGAGGTAGAGGTAACGCACAGACGTCGGGAACCCGAACATCGGCAGGAGGCCGGCCTCGGCAAGCAGCTGGCTGAGGTCGTCGTGCTTCGCCGTGGCCACCGCCCCCGCGATGTCGGACACAAGCGTGCCGAGCACGGCATCTGCCCGTTCCGCGGCCGAGGCGTGGAACGAGGTGCTTGAGCTCAAAGCGGTCGCGAGAGCGATGACGGCATCGCGGTTGTCGTTTATCCACCGCTCAAGTCGCGGCCGAATGATCGTGTCCCAGTCGCCGGTCTTGCCGAACTCACCGTGCACGTTCGACGAGAGGTCATCCCCACCTGCTGCAGACAGATAGTCCGCGGACGAGAGCCGGAGAATCTCGCTACGCAGGGAGCGGTCGAACAGCTCGGGACGATTCAGCGTGAGGTAGGGCTTGGGCGTTGGCTCGTTAGTGATTCGGTCAGGTCGCTCGAAGTAGTACTCATCATGGCTGCGCCCGCGGCAGATGGTGAGTGCGATGGCGACCGGGGAACCTCGCCGCCCTGCGCGTCCGACCCGCTGCTGATAGTTGAACCTCGTGGGCGGCATGTTGCCGAGAACGACGGCAGACAGCGAGCCAATGTCGACGCCAGCCTCCATCGTGGTCGTGACGGAGAGCAGGTCGACAGCGTCAGTCTTCTCGTTCTCGTCGCCCGCCAGGAATACACCCTGGAATCTTGCCTGACGGTTCTGCGCATCGACACGGTCGGTCTGGCCGGTGAGCTCCGCGGTGTTCAGACGGAATCTACCGTCGTCGCTCATGGCCTTCCAGGCGTAGTAGTCGGTTTCGTTGACGACCGGAGTGGATTGGGTGGGGAGCCTCCGCGCGCACTTTGTGCAGAATCCGTTTCCCGTTGTCAGGTGCTGACGACGGCACTTCTCACAGGTCCAGGCCCGTCCGTCGCTTAGTCGGATGGACACCTTTGATGGGTTAATCAGGTAATCGATGACCGCCTCGCCTGCGCGATTCAGCGCGTCCTGGCGCAGCGCATCAGGGTCTCCCGCGGTCTCGTCCGCGACCTTTGTCCAAAACTTGCGGAGGCGGGGTGTGGGCTCGCCCCGCGCCGAGCGAATCCTGCTGAAGCGGCGCTGGTCGGCGAGAATTCGCAGGGCTGCCCTCGCCTCGCCGTCGCTCACCGTGCCCGGCGCGTCGGCGGGAGCTGTGTCATCTGCGAGCGTGAGCCAGCCGAGCCCGGTGGTCTCGAAGTCACGCCCACCACCGGCGTACAGGCCCTCGAGGATTTCGCTCTCGAGGGAGGCGCTGATGTCCTCGATGAGCAACTGTCCGGTCGGGGAGAGCCCGCTGCGAGGGACGACGGGTGTGACGCTCCAGTTGAACAGTGACGACCAGGTGTCACCACCACGCTCACGCAGGCTTGCATGAGGCCCGCCGGGGTTCATGCCCAGGTCGAGCAAATCGAGCGAGACCAGCGAGGAGAGCTCACTGAGGGTGAGGCCCTTCGACAGGTCAGCGATGAGGGCTGGCGCCGCCGTCACGTCCGTACCGGGCGCCTCCTCCCAGATATCCCGCAGCGCGTTGAAACTGGCGGAGTCGCGCTCGCGTAGACGTGTGATCGCCTCCCACCTGTCAGGGGTCTTGTTCCCCTCTGCGAGGTATTCCCGGGCTCGCTCAACGTCCGACGCCGGGTCACCCGCTCGCTTGAGACGGAGGTACATCAGCTGGCGAAGAAGGTCCTGATAGTGGCGGAGGCCGAGTCCGGCGGAGAGCTTCGCAGCGTCCTGCCGGCTGTCGGTGAAGACGATGATCTTGCGTTCCCGCTCGCTCAGGTCATTTGCGAGCTCCGTCGTAAGGATCTGGTTGACCTTCTCAAAACCAGTGCGCATCGTTCGGATGGGCGACCGCTGAGTGCGCGGATCCGTCGCCTTGAGGCGTTCGGGCCCTGCGTACTGCTGCTCCCAGTCGTCGCCGCAGGCGGGGCACTGCGTCGGGAACGGACTCACCGTCGCCACGTCACGCTTGAGCCCGCCGACATTGTCTCGCGCGACCTTCGCGTGGAAGCTCCAGCCAGTGTGCCCGGTCGCGATGTTCCGCAGTTCCCCAGAGCCCGGGTTTAGGGTGCTGGGCCGAAAGGAGTACTCAACTTTCTGGCCGTCTCGCGTCCACGAGCGCGAGTCGAGCGCATCCAGGCTTCTCACGTCCCGCGGCCAGTAGACGATGTAGTTGTCAGCGGTGCGCTGCAAGCTGACCTGGTCGGGAAGCTTCGCCAGCTCGGGCACGTCAGCGAGGAGCATGGTTTTCACGCCCGATTGCTGGGGCTCGCCTTCGGGGGCGAATCCACCAAGAAACACGTCTCCGCAGTTCTGGCAGTACAGGAGCTCGAGTACGCGCGCCCCGCATTCGCATCGCGTTGCCGGCTCGGCGTGGAGTTTGCCGATAGTGCGGTCCGGAGAGGGGTCCGTCACTACGCTGCACTCACGGTCGGAGCAGGCCCATACTCCGGCAACGTTCCGGAAGAAGAGGTGCGCACGAAGCTTCGGGTCGCTCTCGTGCGGTTCCGCGGCAAGGCCTTCGAGGACACGTGCGACAGCCGCACGCGAAATCTCCTCTTTCGCATCGGGGAATATGGCGGTCGCGAGGTCGTCGAGCCGCTTCGCCGCCCCACTGCGAGCGTGCAGTGCAGTCCGGAGCGATTCGACGATGCCGGCCTCGCGGGCCACGACGGCGGCGTCGCCCGCCGACATCGCCGCGAGCCCGGCGGGATCCTCCGCAGAGACCGGGTCCTCTAGCGGGGGCACTTTGTTCGTGCCTTCGATAAAAGCGAAGGACCCGGGCTGGGCATCGAAGAACTGGTGGAGGTAATCCTGGTCACGCTGCGCGTCAAGCGAGGCGGACGCCGCCAGTACGCGGAACTGCTCGGGGTTCCTGTCAAGTCCGAGACGGCGCTTGAGGTGCCTGACTAGATACGCGACCTCGCTCCCAGCGGTGCCGCGGTAGGTGTGCAGCTCGTCGACGACGAGGGTAAAGCGGTTCGCGGGATTCTCCAGCCACCTACGAGTGGACTCGAAGAAGTGCGCATCGCGGTCACGGAGCAGCATCACATTGAGCATCGAGTAGTTGGTGATAAGAATGTCCGGCGGGGCGTCCGCCATATCCCAGCGCGAGCGCATCTCAGCGCCGTCCAGCCGTGGCACGAAGTACTGCAGACCCTCGTCACCGAGCTGTGCGGCGAGTTCGCGAGCACGGCTGCCACGCGCTTCAGTCGCGCGAAGGTACCTGGCGAGCTCCTTAACTCTCAACCCGTTCGAGCGCAATCCAGTGACGGGGGTCGCGCCGGTATACCTGCCGAAGTAGAACCGATGCCCGCTCCGGCGCTCGTTCAGCCAGGAGCGGACCTCCTCACTGTCGAGGGCTCGGCGGAGGCGGATGAGTTGATCATCTACCAGTGCGTTCATCGGGTAGAGCACAATGGCGCGGACGGCAGCCCTTCCCGCATCGGATTGGCGCTGGGAGACGAAAGTGGGGCTGTTGCTATCCCACCATTTCCCTCCGAGGCTCGATGACCCCTTCCAATCCCGAGACTCCTCGAGGAGGGAGGAGAGCAGAGGCAGCATGAAAGACTCTGTCTTTCCGGAGCCAGTGCCAGCGGTGATAACCATGCTCTTCCCAGGCGTCACTCCAGCGGTCAGGGCGGCCTCCTGATGGCCGTGGAGAGCGGGCACGCCCTTGAGCAGTCCGCGTGCGGCGAACTCGGCAAGCTCGGGTGCGGCTCCCGCAGCGCTTACGGACTCCGCAAGAGTGTGCCCGGTTCCCTCGTACTCGGGACGCAACTCGAGGAGGGGCTCACGGAAGACGCCGCCGTCACGGTCCAGAAGCAGCTGTCGTTCCGCCTGCAGGGCGGGGTCGGCCAGTCCGAACGGCGTGTTGTAGTACTTGAAGTACGCCTCGCGCAGGTGCTCGAAGGTCTTGACGGCGTCGAGATGACGCGGGGTAGGGGCATTCATGTACGGGGCGCGCCTCTCAGTCGGTGGCCAGCGTCTGGCCAAGGGACGTACTTACACGCGCCGCGACATCGCGGGGCACGTTCTCGTACATGGCGGTCGTTGCGGTCGCACCGAATCTCGGCGGGAGACCGGTGCACAGGACAAGCGCGCGGCTATGCAGGGCGGGTAGCGGAGCACCCCAGTCCACAAACAGCGTGCCGGTACCAGCGGCTTCGCGCCCGGTGTCAGCGCGCCAACGCAGAGCAGACTCGTGTCGGCGGGCGAGCTCGGCGAAGGTGCCGGTGGACAGGTCGCACGCGAACCACTCGCCGCTGCGCCGAGTGATGTGCCGAGCTCGGCCGTTGACCTGCTCGGAGTAGAGGCCGTCCGGGTGATTCGCCTGGGCCGCGCTGACGCTCTGCCAGAAACGCGGGTGCATCGAGTCGAGGCGCTTGAGCTGGGCGGCGAAGGCGGGCGGGCCTGTCAAGACATGCGGGCGAGTGGGGGGCAGCGTGCGCGCGATACGCTCCGCGGCCTGCCCGGCGAGAGTGAGGCCCGTGGCGTCAGCGGCATCGACGAGGTCAGATTCGCGTGTGTGCTGCATGTAGAAGGTGATGGGCAGCGGGACCTCCCCTTCTGGCGGCTCCCGCCGAGCCGCCGGAAGCCAGCCGCAGAAGTCCTCAAGAATACGCATCATCCGGGGGCGGCGAGCGCCTGCGATGACGGCAAGCCCGCCTGCGGAGGGGAGGCGCACGAGCGCGGGTGGAGCCACGGACCATCGGCCTCCGTCCCAGTCCACTTCGCAGTGACCGAGCGAGGAGAGGTCACGCAGCCATCGTCCGCTCGTGTGCCGGCGCGGCTCGATGTTGGTCGTCCGGGCAATCCAGTCGATTCGGGTGCGCACATCGGTGATTGTTCCTGAGCCGACCTCGCTCATCCATCGGAACAGCAGGTCGCCCACGGTCTCATCCATTGGCGAGTCCCATCTGAATCTCCCAGAGCGCGGGCCCCGTGGCGTCGGCGTTGCGTGACCACGTTCCGAGCACGTCAAAAGTGGCTCGCACTTCCCGCGGTGAAACGAGGCTACTGAGGTGCCAGGTCGTCCCGCTGCGCTGCGCGAGCCACCGCGCCGACGGGGGTGCGGATGCCTCGAAGTATCGGGGAGTGAACGCGAACCCAGCAGCATCGGTGAAGGTCGGTGGCCTTGGTTCCGCGAGAGGCTGAGTTCTGCCGCCCTCCAGAAGCAGCCAGGACTCGTCACGCCCGCACCGGCACATCACGGATGTGTCAGCGAACGTGCCGCTGACGACGGCGCCGATGAGCTTAGGAGTCACTTTCAGCGCTCCGAGTTCTGAGTTCTCGTCCCAACCCAACGTGGCGGTTCCCTTCGGGGTCGCTTCAACGACAGACTCCGCGAGAAGCGTGAAGCTGAGCTGCTGCCCCTCCGCGAGGATCTCCGTCACACCCTCGGGGCACGGCCAGCGCCTCACCTCGAACGGAAAACCGTTCGCGGGGACCCGGTCCTCCTTGCCTCCGAGCGACAGCGCAACCATCCGGCTCTCATTCTCAGTGGGGAGGAGAAGGTCAGGCTCGCCACCGAGTAGATAGTGATTCGGCGCAAGATCTCGGTCTAGCGGCAGTCCGCGGACGAAACGCGCCCGGGGAATGAGAGTCGGGGCGACTCCAAGCGCCCGCAGCCCCGGCTCGTCGCTCAATGCCTTCTGAAGCGCAGCATCCTCGGTGAACCTGACGCCCTCGAACAGGACGAAACCCGGGAGAAGCGGTCTCGCCCCCTGCCTACGCGTCGCCCATCCCGACTCGGCAGCCGCACCAAGCACGCGGGAGACTGCCGATGATTCTGCGCCCTTTGCGGCAATCACATGGGTCTCGTAAGGGGTGATGCCTGTCGTTGACGACCACGCCCCGGTGTCGGCGTCACGGGAGAAGATGACCACTTCTGCCTTCGGAAACTCAGCAGCGTACTCACTGCCCCGTAGGCGGAGACCGTGCGTAATGTTGTCGATGGTCACGAAGGGGGCATCGCCGGCGGCGTAGTAGCGTGAGGGCGGATTGGGGACGAGCGTGACAGGTTTGTCCGCCGCTGTCAGGCCGCCGAGCGTGATGGGCCCCGAGCCCGCGTCCTGAAGCGGGAACAGCCACCCTGTAGTCCATTCCTCGAGGTCGATGCCCAGCCGCACAGCGATGCGCCGGCGGCCATCCTTTGTGATCACCTGACCGTCCCATGCAGCCGCGCACGCCAAAACCACCGCGGCAATCAGTCCTTTCGTGTCTGCGCCACGAAGCGCGTCCATAAACGTGTCGCCCAGCCTGTTCGAGCTGGCGGAGGTCCAGACTTCCAGAGCCCTCAGCATCGAGTTCTCATCGGGGAGTCCGGACTCGCTGATGCTGAGCGCGGCAAAGAACCGCGTCAGCTCGGCGCGGTCGTTCCTAGTGAGAAGGGCCTGCGACTGCGGGTATCCGATTCGCGTGAGACGTTCGTGCGTTCGGATCGTTGATACGCCGACACGACCGGCCTGCTCGTGAATCCACTCGTCGAGGGCGCACCACATTTCGACGACGTCGAGGAAAGCGCTCCCTTCGACCTCTGCCTTCAGCTGAGCTACGCGCGACGCACCCGCAGCGGGCTCGATCGATTCGGCAAGGCGCCGGTAGTAGTTCGTGGAACGCACCTCCCCGTCCGAGCGCATACGGGTGGCCGCGAGCACAGTCATCGCCAGCACCGGAAGAACAGGAGGCGGCAATGCGCGGTCACCGCGCTGCCATATTCGGCGATTGCCCGCTACCCGACCGAAGTAGGAAAGCGGCGCACGCGAGCTCGCGTCGCGGACGGCCTGCGCCAGGTCACCGGCCGGGTCCTCTAGATCTGGGGCAATCTTTCGTAATTCGTCGTCATCGATGAACAGTACGAGGGCCCCGTCCTGCGGCACCAAGAAGTAGTCGGCAAGCGCCTCTTGCCACCAAAGGTAGCGCTCGTTCGTCATCGGCAGGTCCCCATTCAACACACAATACTCATGAGCACCGCCAACAGAACGTTAAAAGTGGAAGGCGGTCGATCGCCCTTGAGGAGACCGCGTGCCCGCAGTGACAATCGAGTCGCCGATAGCTCAGCCCGACACCGGCACGCGAGGAGCGGTAGCGAAGTCGCACCACTGGCCGCCGAAAGCGAGCCATCAGCTCGCCAGAGAGGCACGCCGTCGAATCGCCGACAGAGGCAGCAAGCTTTGGTTGGCATCGCGCTCGAGGCTTCACGCCGCGGGTACAGAAGTCGGTGTGACCATCGTCTCGCGTTCGGTCCAGAGTCGGTGCGGCCGGATATCTTCTATACGAAGCCCGGCGCGCAGTGTTCGTAGTGGATTGCCTTTGGTTTCTCGGGGGCGTGGTGCGGCGCGAAGCCACGCCTCAACACGGGCTACTGGGAAGTGAGGCTTGCACGTAACCGCGAGCGAGACCTGCAGGATGCCAGCGGTGCTCGGGACACGGCACGAGGATGTCAAGGTTCGGGAGCGCGAGGGATGCCGAAGTCGCATTTGACCGTGTCTCGGACGCCATCGGCACACATTCCGCTATCGGTGGGGAATCAGCGGTGCGGGGCCGCTGACCTGCTCTCCATCGTCCGCAGCGCGCCACGACGATTCTGCAATTTCGACGGTGTTCACGTCGCCGTCGTCCGCCTTGGTGATCCGGAGGCTGACCATCTCACCCGGTTGAGGCACAGGCACTCCAAATTCTTCGGCGGCCCGCCGGTGCAGCGCGTAGTCGCCCCCAAGGATCACGTATCCCTCGGGGCGCAGGAGGCTGCGCGCACCGCCGTTCTCGCGTACGCGCTTCATGAAGTCGTCTTGCTGCGCCACTGTCGCAACAGCACTCCGGCCGATTCGGCGACGCACGATACGGCGGAACAGCTCGTTCACGCGAGCTTGCCCTGACAGACCCCTCTTGAAGATTGCAGCGAGATCATCCGGATCGGCTTGAAGTAGCACGTTGGGCGGAAGGTCACCGTGGCGGTGAAGCCAGCGCACAGCATCACGTCCAGCTTGGTTCAGGCCGACCTTGGCGTCGCGGTTCGCTCCCGATCTCAAATGTTCGGGCGATGCGCGAACCACACCGACCGCAAACTCACTCGCGGAGTCGTTGACATAACCAACGAAGAGCAGCTCGCCGACGGCCTCGGGCGGAATCATCCATGCATTCATAGTTTGCGAGAACTTACAGTCTACGTCGTGACCAGCGATTCGATAGTCGAGCCCGACACCTTCATCGATAACGTCGTCGAACTCACGACGAAGATTGATCTCGAACAGAGTCCCGAAATGGGTGCGTTCGGTCTTGTGAAGCTGATTCCACGAGTACCGACCGGTACGCTGCCCGTCGTACAGCTGATCAAGTGTCTTCCGCATCATCTGCGCGATCCGTGCTCCGTCGGAATCGGCTCGCTCGAATGCTCGGTACACCTGCACAAGAGCCATATCGGATTCGTAAGCGACCGGATCGTAGGACCAGTCTCCTGGTAGCTGATCAGACAAGTTCAACTGACTCGGTTGCGGTGTTGGGCTACGAACTCGTGGCGCAGGTGATCTGCTTGGCCAGTGAACCCCTTGAACGCGCCAAGTCGGTATCGAGTCTTGCCTGAGCGATCCTCAAGGACCTCTAGTTCAAAGTCGTGGGCGAGTGCCGCCAGCTTCCGTTCGACGGCTGCGCTGCTTCCTTCGTTGTGCGCCTTCACGAGGTCCTCAAACGTGAGCGCGCCGGACGCGCTAGCAAGTGCGCGGTAGACGGAGTCGTGTAGATCCACCTCACGACCAATGTCGTCGCGAGCTGGTCCCTCGTGGTTGACGGCTGCGATGATGCTCCGCCCGACTGATTCCGCGACCGGTGGCGGAAAAGCATTGCCGATCTGGCGGTATTGAGATGTCTTTCGACCGCTGAACACCCAGTTGTCCTCCGCCGTCCAACCTTGGACTCGCGCCGCCATCGCGATTGTCAGGCGCGGATGCCACTCGTGGGGCGACGGTGCATCGCGCGCGGGTGCTGCGTCTGCGATCCCACGCCCATCTACGTGCAACTTGGCCCACCCGAGCTTTGCCCGAGACGGGCCAAGGTCTGCGCCTCCATGCTTCTTGCTGCCACCCACTAGCGTCGGACCAATCCCATTAGCCAGCGATCTCCATGCGGCAGCGCCTTTCCAACCGTTGGATGCCATGAGCTCATAGAGCGATTCGCCAACTGTCGTGGTCTCGCTACCGTCGGTGTCTGGAAAACGGAAGTACGCGTGGTCCTCAGGCCGCATTGCGACAAGAACAAAGCGAGGTCGCAGCTGCGGGACTCCGTAGTCTGACGCGTGAAGAAGCTTCCACTCACCGACGTACCCGTACTCGTCGAGGCGATCGATAATTCGTTGCCGGTATGCCGAGAACCTGGGAGCCGAGAGCCCGCGCACGTTCTCCAGCATGACTGCTCGCGGCCGCATCACTCCGACCTGCTCGATTGCCCATGCGAAGAGATCACGCTCATCGGACGAACCGAGCTGCTTGCCGGCGATCGAGAAGGGAGGGCAAGGCACACCGCCCGCAAGCAAGGTCACGCCGCTGTAGTCCTGCGGATCCCACACCTCGGGGTTGGCAGCATCGCCGACCGCAACGGGACCATCCAGATTCGCGCGGAGCGTCTCCGCCGCGGTTGCGTCGATCTCCACCGCAAGCGAATGAGTGAATCCTGCCTTGTGGAGGCCGAGTGACTGCCCACCAGCGCCAGCGCAGATCTCCACTACTGTATGCACCCGCGACTCATTTCTGTCCACACTGTCGATAGTACGAGTCAACGGGGACACTGGGCACGAGGCTATGGCAAGTTGCCGTGTCCTCTTGAACACGGCCCCTCGCCGAAACCCCCACAGCCCACTCAGGTACCCGCCCGGGCGCTACATTCGGGGTGTGGGGAGCGAGGCAAGTGTTCTCACCAACGCCAGTTGGCAGCGTAGTTCGCCATCGACCCGCATCCGCCACCAGGCGCGTTGACGCCAGCTGGAGTAACGGGTGCCGGTCATGGTGTTCGCCGAGAGCTGGCTGCGTTCGAAGCAGCCGCCAATGTCGTCGAAGCCGTTGAGTTAGATGACGCTCGAGCGGGCGTGGAAGAGCAACGTCGCGCCCCCTGGGCGGGCAGGGATACGTGGCCGATCCGGCACCCGAGGTTCAGGATTGGGTGTCGGAGCTCTCGACGATGTAGCCGCGCACAGTCGTTCTCACGCGCTGAGGTTGCTCGCCGACTTCCTCGACGTCGCGATGGATGATCGCGCCTTGCAACCAATCCAGCGCGAACCTTCCGGAATCTCCGCCGGACGGGGCCGGGCTAGTGCCGCGTCTTCCTCTCCCCCGACCAGGTCGCAACGCCGACGGCATGCTCAACGCACCCGACGAGGGTGCTGAAGTTCGCCTACACCGGTGTGTACTGGTGCGAAGCGACGAGAGTGCTTGTGCGCAGCGCGAACCGGCTACGCAAGCGCTTCGTCATCGAGCAGAATGCGGTGAGGATCGGCGACACGAGCCACGTCAGCACACCGAAGACGCAAGAGAAGCGCTCGGTTCCCTACCCCGATCGCCTCCCTCCGATGATCGAGCAGGCGTGCTCTGGCAGGAGCCCACAACGGTTGCTCTTCGTCTATGGCGTGCATCACTTGCGCAACTCGGCAGCCAGGGTTGGTTCGCGAACGCGGTGAAGCGCGCAAGCGAACGATCCCTCGATCCATCGACAACCCCTCACGACCTCAACCAAGCGTTGGCGTCGCTCGTAATCAGCCCCGGCGCGAGCGTGAAGGCCGTGCAGCGGATGCTCGGGCACGAGTCCGCGGCGATGACCCTCGACACCTATGCCGACCTCTTCAACGACGATCTGGATGCCGTCACGGCACAACTCAACGCCCAGATGCCGCTCGTCGCGCTGCCGGCGGGTCCGCAGACGCGCTACGAATTGCCGACCCGACCGTAGAGAGCAGATTGCTCAAATTCTCGTCGAACTCCACGCCGCACGAAACGAGCCAACTCAGTGTTCGGGGACGCCGGATGTAGCGCTCTGACGGGCTCTGTTTCCATTCACAGCGTCTACAAATGCGGGCAAAACGCGGGCAAAAGGCGATCCTGAGAGGTCCGACCACGGAAGAAATGCCTGGTCAGGAGCAAAAAGACGCGGTGCCCCTGGAGGGATTCGAACCCCCGACCCGCTCCTTAGGACGGAGTGGCTCTTCCACTGAGCTACAGAGGCTGGCGCGTCGATTCTACCCGGGCGGCGCCGCGGCACCGGCCCCGCCGCCCCCATCCAGCGCCCACCGCAGGTACGGGGCGAGGTGTGCGGAGTAGGCGACGGTCAGATGCGTCTGGTCATAGCGGATGGGCAGCGCCCCCGCGAACGCCGGGCACACGCCCTGCCAGCAGGTGAAGGCCAGGGCATCCACGACGCGATCACCGGACGAGGCCACCGCGGCGGTCGTCGCCACCTGCATGTCGCGCCAGGTCGGCGTGATGCTCGTCGCACAGGCGTAGGGCGAGCCGAGGCGCGTGTAGCAATTGCCGAGCGGGGCGCCCTCCGGCGGAGCCTCGAGATAGACGATGCGCCCCGGCATCCCGTAGCGTGCCATCTCCGCGGCCTCGGCGGCGGTGAGCTCCGCCGCGCTGAGGTCGCGCCCGTCGGCGGTGCGGCCCAGCGTGTACGCGTTCGAGACGAGCACCGTCTCGGGCTGGTCGGCCGCGATCATCGCCGCGACGTCGTTCTTCCGCTGCGTGCAGGCCTGCATCACCGCGGGGTCGTCGTTCTGCACCAAGACGTCCGTGAACCGGCATCCGTAGAGCCCCACGGTGGTGACGCGGATCGCACCCCCGCTCTCCTCGGCGAGCGCCTTCAGCGCCGGCGCGTAGGCCATCGCCGTCGAGTCGCCCACGAGGTAGAGGTGGCGCGGCGCGGCGCCGCTCCCCCACGTGCACGCCGCGGCATCCGGCAGCGGCGTCGGCGCGAAGCAGTCGTGCGCCGGGTTGGCCCCCGACGACTGGGCCATCACCTCATCGAGCGACGGATGCAGCTCCGGCCAGGTCGTCGCCGACACCGCGGCGGCCAGGTCTGCCTGCAGCGCAGCCGTCGGGTCGTCGATCGCGGGCGCCGCCTGGGCCGCGTCGGCACTCGGCGGAACCGGACGCGGCTGCTGCACCTGCACGGCGAGCACGAGCAGCAGCGCCGCGGCGACCAGCCCCGCGGTCGCGAGCGGCACCTGCGTGCGGAACCGCTCCCGCCAGGCCACCATCGGAGCAACGCTCGCCACCGGCCCGGCGGCCTCGAGGACCGGCGGTGTCGGAGCGACGGGGTCCGGCTCCGGAAGCCGCTCCTCGACGATCGCCTCGACGACGGATGCCGGCGGCACCGCCTCCGCGTCCGGCGCGGCAGCCTCGGCCACCATGCGCGCGCCGCCCGGGTAGTAGCGGGTGCCCGGCTGCCACCCCGCGGGCCGGCGCGTCGCGATCTCGGGGGTGCGCGGAGCGGGGGCAGCCGGCGCCACTCGACCGGCCGTCGCCGGCGCGGCATCCAGTCCCACGTCCGGCGCCGCGTCAGCGTCCGCGCCCGCATCCGCCACGGGAACCCGGCCGCCCAGGAACGGCGCGTAGCGCAGCGGCTGCTCCACGATCGCGTACGACGCGAAGCCCACCACGGCGACGATCGCGAGGGTGAGCGGCAGCGACCAGGGCGACGCCGGAAGCAGGGCGGCGGCGAACACGACCACGGGGAAATGCCACAGATAGAGCGAGTACGAGGCGTTGCCGACGACGACCGCCAGCGGGTTCGTCCACGGGAACAGCGCCCGCGGCGATGCGGCGACGCCGCCGGCGAGCGCCAGCGCGGTCGCGGCCGTCGGTGCGGCAGCCCACGGTCCGGGAAAGCCCACAGTCGCGGGGTCGATGAGCAGGAGCGATGCGACGACACCGGCGACGCCGATCCAGGCCAGCAGGGCCGCGGCGGCCGCGGGAATCCGACGCAGCACCGGCACCCCGGCGGCGAGCAGGGCGCCCAGAGCGAACTCCCACGCCCGGGTCGCTGTCGAGAAGTACGCCGCCGTCGGCGCCGACGCCCCCTGCAGCAGCGCCCAGCCGAAGGATGCCGCGATCACGACGACCGCCCACGCCGCCACCACCGTGGCGACCGCCCGCCCGCGGCGCGCGACGGCGGGCACGAACAGCAGCGACACGATGAGAAGGCCGGGCCATACGAGGTAGAACTGCTCCTCGACCGACAGCGACCAGAAGTTCTGCAGCGGCGACACGGCATCGCCCGCATGGAAGTAGTCGGTGCCCTGCTGCGTGAACCGCCAGTTCGACACCAGCAGCAGCGCCGAGACACCGTCCCACAGCACCTGTTCGGCCCGCGCACGACCGAAGAGGGCGAACGCGGCACCGATGACCGCCCCGACCGTGACGAGCGCGGCCGGCAGCAGCCGCCGGGCGCGCCGGCCGTAGAAGCGCGCCAAGCGGATGCGGCCCGTCGCCCGCTGCTCGCGCAGCAGCATCCCGGTGATGAGGAAGCCGGAGATCACGAAGAACACGTCGACACCGGCGAACCCGCCCCGCGGCCAGCCGGCGGCGTGCGCGCCGATGACGGCCAGCACGGCGAGCGCGCGCAGACCTTGGATGTCGCGACGTAGAGGCACGGAGGAGACCGGGGACGGGAAGAGGGGCTGGACTCAGCCTAAGGGAGCGCTCCCACTGCGACGGCGCAGGACCGCGATCCGCCGCTCGACAACGCTCAACGTCGCTCGGCGGGATTGGCGACGATCGAACGCCGCCCGACGGCGAACCACACGATCGGACCCATGAGCGGGAACATCAGTGTGACGAGGATCCAGAGCGTCTTCTCCAAGCTCGTCGCCGCCGACGAGGCGATGCTGACGACGGCCGCGATGAACAACGCGATGCCCGCGAGCACCGCGATCAGGATCAGGACGTGCCAGCCGGAGATCACCATGCCCCCAGCATGCCCGACACGGCGACGGAACTCACGGGGTCGGCCCGACATCCCGCAGTCTCACCGTGCGAGATCGGCGGCGGTGTCGGCGAGCGCACCGAGCACGCGGCGGACCGCCGCGCGGGCGAGAGCGTCGGGACGAGCGAGCACGTCGACGTGGCGCACCAGCGCGAGCCCGGCGACCGGGCGCAGCACCATGCCCTCCGTCGCGAGGGCCCGGGCGGTGTAGCGCGGCATGATCGCGATCGCCGCGCCCGCACGCACGATCTGGGCTGCGACGAAGAACTCGTTGACCCGGTGACCGATCACGGGAGGCTCGCCGCCGACGGCGGCGATGGCATGGAGTACCCCGGCCAGCGGGAAACCGTCATGGGTCGAGATCCACGTCTGACCGCGCAGCTCCGCGGGGGTGATCGCGTCTCGGGCCGCCAACGGATGGGCCGCGGGAAGGGCGACGTCGAGGGGCTCGGCGAACAGCGGCGTGACCCGCACCCGCTCGCGCGGCCAGGGCGGATCGTGGGCGAGCCGGTGCGCGATCACCAGATCGTGATCGGCGGTGAGACCGGCGAAGTCCTCCCGTGCGACATCCGCGTCGGCGAATGCGACGGCATCGCCGCCGACCGCGGCCAGCAGCGGTCCGAACAGGGCGACGCCCGCGCTGTGGAACGCCGAGACGCGCACCGGCGTCCGGTCGAGCGCCAGGTAGGCGCCGACGCTCTCCCGCGCGCGCACCAGGGCTTCCTCCACCGGCATCCCCGCTGCGGCCAGCGCGCGCCCGGCATCCGTGAGCACGAGCGTGCGCCCCTGCTTCACGGTGAGCGGCACCGGGACGTCCGCCTGCAGGATCGCCAGCTGCTGCGACACGGCCGACGCACTGACGTGCAGCGCGGCGGCGACCGCGGTCACGCTCCCCCGGTCGCCGAGCTCGCGCAGCAGCCGCAGCCGCATCGGATCCATAAGCAATCTCTAACACATCGATGAAGACATTGCCCGATGTTCTTCACGCCGGATGCTGCCACTCTGACTCCATGACACGGCGCGCCGACCTCCTCGTCGACCTCGCCCTCCTCGCCGTCGCCGTCGTGTGGGGCGCGAGCTTCCTCGCCGCCAAGGACCTCATCGCCGTCACCGGCGTCCCGAGCGCCAACGCGCTGCGCTTCCTCGTCGCCGCGGCGGGCGCCGGCATCCTGTGCCTGCTCGCGCGACAGCGCCTGCCCCGCGGACGCGGCCTGCTCATCGCCGTGATCCTCGGCATCTCGCAGGCCGCGATCATCGGCCTGGAGACCTGGGGAGTGAGCCTGACCTCGGCGACCAATGCGGGCCTGCTCATCAGCCTGGCCCTCGTGATGACGCCGGCGCTCGAGGGGATCGTCTCGCGGGTCTGGCTGCCGCGCTCCTACTTCGTCGCGGCCGTCGCCGCCGTCGTCGGCGTCGCTCTGCTCGTCTCCGGCGACGGCATCCGCCCACCCACCGCCGGTGACCTGCTCGTCATCGCGGCCGCCGTGGTCCGCGCCGTGCACGTCACCGCGAGCGGCCACCTCACGCGCTCACGCGCCGACGGCTCGCTCGGCGTCGTGTTCGTGCAGCTGGTCGTCGGCAGCGCCGTGTTCACCCTCCTCGCGGGCCCGGCGCTGCCCCGCGCGGTCGGCGCGCTGGATGCCGCGGCCGTCGCCGACGTCGTCTTCCTCGGTCTGCTCTGCTCGGTCTTCGCGTTCGTCGTGCAGCTGTGGGCGGTGCGGCGCACCTCCGCCGCGCGGGCGAGCATGCTCATGGGCACCGAGCCGGTGTGGGCGCTCGTCGTGGGCGTGACCCTCGGCGGGGAGGCGATCGGGGTCGTCGGCATCGGCGGCGCGGCCCTCATCGTCGCCGCCAGCTACGCGGGTCAGGCGATCGAGCGCCGCCACCGCCTCGGTCGCCGCGAGGCGGCGGGTGAGCCGCACCGCACCGCCCGAGCGGTCAGTGGAACAGACGGCGCCACACGTTGGTCTCGGCGAGGTCGATCAGCTCGTCGCCCCGACCCGACAGCACCGTCCGCAGCGCCCACAGCGAGAACCCCTTCGCCTGAGCGAGCGTGATCGCGGGCGGGATCGCGAGCTCCTGCCGGGCGGTGACCACGTCGATCAGCACCGGCCCGTCGACGGCGAGGGCCTGCGCGACGGTGCCGCGCAGCTCGCTCGCCTTCTCGACGCGGATGCCGGTGATGCCCATCGCCTCCGCGATCGCCGCGAAGCTCGGGTTCTCGAGCCCGGTGCCGAAGTTCACGATGCCGGCGGCCTTCATCTCCAGCTCGACGAAGTTCAGCGAGGAGTTGTTGAAGACCACGATCTTCACCGGCAGGTCGTTCTGGCGGATCGACAGCAGATCGCCCAGCAGCATCGCGAGGCCGCCGTCCCCGGCGAGCGCGATCACCTGACGCGAACGGTCGACACCCTGCGCTCCGAGCGCCTGCGGCATGGCGTTGGCCATCGACCCGTGGGCGAAGGAACCGATGAGCCGCCGGCGCCCGTTCATGCGCAGATAGCGCGCGGCCCAGATCACGGGGCTTCCGACATCGGCCGTGAACACGGCATCCTCGGCGGCGAGCTCGTCGATGACGCGGGCGACGTACTCGGGCCGCACGGGCGCCTTGCCGTCGTCGATGGCGAGATCGTCCAGCCGCTCGCGGGTCTTGCGGTAGTGCGCGACGCTCTCATCGAGGTGCGACGAGGAGCGGTCCCGCTGCAGCAGCGGCAGCAGCGCGTTCGCCGTCTCCTTCACCCCGCCGACGACGCCGACGTCGATGGGCGTGCGCCGCCCCAGCTGCTCGCCGCGGACGTCCACCTGGATGACCGTCGCCTTCGACGGGTAGAACTGCCGGTACGGGAAATCGGTGCCGAGCATCAGGAGCGTGTCGCACGACTCCATCGCCTTGTAGCCCGAGGCGAAGCCCAGCAGTCCCGTCATGCCGACGTCGTGCGGGTTGTCCCACTCGATGTGCTCCTTGCCGCGCAGGGCGTGCACGATCGGCGCCTGGAGCGCCTCGGCGAGGGCGAGCACCTCGTCGTGCGCGCCGGCGACACCCGATCCGGCGAGGATCGTCACCTTCTTCGCGTCGTTGAGCACCGTCGCGGCGGCGGCCAGGGCGGATGCCGCGGGCAGCACGGTCGAGCCCGTCGCCCGGATCGGGGCGGTGGGACGGCGGTCGGGCGCGTCGGCGAAGAACACGTCGCCGGGGACGACCACCACCGCGACCCCGCGCTTCTCGACCGCGGTGCGCATCGCGATCTCCAGCACCCACGGCAGCTGGGACGGGTCGGCGACGAGCTCGGTGTAGACGCTGCATTCGCGGAACAGCTCCTGCGGGTGCGTCTCCTGGAAGTAGGTGCTGCCGATCTCGGCCGAAGGGATGTGGGATGCGATCGCCAGCAGCGGCACGCGGTTGCGGTTCGCGTCGAACAGGCCGTTGATGAAGTGCAGGTTGCCCGGACCGCACGAGCCCGCGACCACGGCGAGCTCGCCGGTGAGCTCGGCCTCGGCGCCGGCGGCGAAGGCCGCGGCTTCCTCGTGGCGCATGTGCATCCAGCGGATCGCGTCGCCGGCGCTGTCGCGGCGCAGCGCGTCGGTGAACGCGTTGAGCGAGTCGCCGGGGAGCCCCCAGATGCGGGTGACGCCGGCACGCTTGAGAGTCTCGATGAAGAAGTCCGCAACATTCGCCATGCCCTCGACGCTACGCCGCTTGTCGGCACGGCGGGCCTCGACGTCGGTCGAAACGTGCGCGCCCGCTGGGACGTCACCGCCGCCCGGTCGTTGAGCGAGGGCCCCAGGCCCGAGTCGAAACGCCTCACCCCCGCCACCCGCGCGTCACCGCCTCCCGGTCGTTGAGCGAGGGCCCCAGGCCCGAGTCGAAACGCCCCACCCCCGCCACCCGCACGTCACCGCCGCCCGGTCGTTGAGCGAGGGCCCCAGGCCCGAGTCGAAACG
>NZ_BCWI01000006.1 GCF_001592125.1 Microbacterium hominis NBRC 15708 | reverse complement strand
CCCCACGACCCCTCCGGAGAGTCACGATGAGCCTGCTGTTCACCCCCTACGATCTGGCCGGACGCACGGTGCGCAACCGCCTGTGGGTCGCGCCCATGTGCCAGTACTCGGCCGCCGACGGCGTGCCGAACGACTGGCACCACGTGCACCTCGCCCAGTTCGCCTCGGGCGGTGCCGGCGTCGTGATCGCCGAGGCGACCGCCGTCGTCCCCGAGGGCCGGATCTCACCGGAGGACGTCGGCCTGTGGAACGACGAGCAGCGCGACGCCTGGGCCCCCATCGCCGCCGCGATCCGCTCCCGCGGCGCTCTGCCCGGCGTGCAGCTCGCCCACGCCGGCCGCAAGGCGTCGACGTGGTCGCCCTTCTCGGGCCGCCGCGGCACCGTCCCCCTGAGCGAGGGCGGCTGGAGCACCGTCGCGCCGTCCGCCGTCGCCTACGACGGGTTCGAAGCGCCCGAAGCGCTGGACGCCGCCGGCATCGACCGCATCGTCGAGGCGTTCGCGGATGCCGCGGCGCGCGCCGTCGCCGCCGGCTTCGAGGTGCTCGAGATCCACGCCGCGCACGGCTACCTCCTGCACCAGTTCCTCTCGCCGCTGTCCAACCTCCGCACCGACGAGTACGGCGGCTCCCTCGAGAACCGCGCCCGCCTGCTGCTGCGCGTCGTGGACGCCGTACACGCGGCGGCCCCCGACGCCGCGCTGCTCGTGCGATTCTCGGCATCCGACTGGGCCGAAGGCGGATGGGATGCCGCGCAGACGGCGACCGTGGCCGCCTGGGCGGCCGCGCGCGGCGCCCACTTCTTCGACATCTCCAGCGGCGGGCTCGTCGCCCATCAGCGCATCACCACCGGTCCCGGCTACCAGGTGCCACTGGCCGCCGAAGTGCGCCGCGAGGGCGGCGTGGCGGTGAGCGCGGTCGGCGAGATCTCGTCGGGCGCTCAGGCCGAGGAGATCCTCGCCTCCGGCGCCGCCGACGTCATCCTCGCCGGGCGCGAGTGGCTGCGCGATCCGCACTTCGCGCTGCGCGCGCAGGTCGAGCTCGGTGAGCCCGACGCGGGCCTTTGGCCGCCGCAGTACCTGCGCGCCCGCCCCGTCGCCCGCTGATCGGGCGCCGCGCGGACGTGTCGACGCGCTCCGCTCGCTCGACGACCGGGGGGTCATCCCTCCCGGTCGTCGAGCGAGGCCCGCAGGGCCGCGTCGAAACGCCGCTCCCGCTCAGTAGCCGCGACGCGTCGCGTCGTGCACCTCGCCGACGAGCTCCTCGATGATGTCCTCGAGGAACAGCACCGCCGTCGTCTCCCCCGCCGCGTTGCGCACCTGGGCCAGGTGACGGCTCGTGCGCCGCATGAGCGCCAGCGCGTCCTCGAGGTCGGTCGTCTCGGCGACGGGCACCATGTGGTGGATGCGCTTGGGCTTGATCGGAGCGACGATCTTCTCCTCGGCCCCGGCGCCCTCGGCGGCGCGCAGCACGTCCTTCAGGTGCACGTAGCCGATCGGGGCACCCTCGGCATCCACGATCACGTACCGCGAGAACCCGTGCTTGGCGACGGCGCGCTCGATCTCGTCGGGCGTCGTCGTCTCGGGCAGCGTCACCAGCTCGGACAGCGGCACGGCGACGTCGCGCGCCTTCTTGTCGGTGAACTCCACCGCGGCCGTCACCGCGCCCGACGCATCGTCGAGCACACCCTCGATGCGCGACTGGTTCACGATCGTGGCGACCTCGTCGAGCGTGAACGTCGACGCCGCCTCGTCCTTCGGCTCCACGCGGAACAGGCGCACGATGTGGTTCGCGATCCAGTTGAGCGCGACGATGATCGGGTAGAACAGCTTCGACGTCCACACCAGCGGGGTGGCGAGCAGGAGCACGGCCCGGTCGGGCAGCGAGAACGCGAGGTTCTTCGGCACCATCTCGCCGAACACGACGTGCAGGTACGACACGAGGATCAGGGCGATCGCGAACGCGACACCGCCGATGACGGCCTCGCTCCACCCCGTGAGTCCGAGCGGCACCTCCAGGAGGTGGTGGATCGCCGGCTCGGAGACGTTCAGGATCAGCAGCGAGCAGATCGTGATGCCGAGCTGGCTCGTGGCCAGCATCAGGGTGGCGTGCTCCATCGCGTACAACGCGGTGACCGCCGTCTTCGACCCCTTCTCGGCGAGCGGCTCGATCTGCGAGCGGCGTGCGGAGATCACGGCGAACTCGGCGCCGACGAAGAACGCGTTGAACGCCAGCAGGACGACCAGCCAGGCGATTCCGGCCCAATCGCTCATCGTCGCTCACCTCCCTCGCGTGCCGCGTCGGGCACGTCGGCACCGTCCGGCAGCGGGTGCGGCGTGAACCGGACGCGGTCGACGCGCCGGCCGTCCATCCGCTGCACCTCCAGCGTCCCGTCCTCGAGATCGATGCGGTCCCCGACGACGGGGATGCGCTCGAGGGTCGACATGAAGAATCCGCCGACGGTGTCGTACACGTCGCCCTCGGGCACGCGGATGCCGGTGCGGTCGAGCACCTCATCCGGACGCAGCTCGGCGGGGAACGTGACCGCTCCGGCCATCCGCACGACGCCGGCCCGGCTGCGGTCGTGCTCGTCGAGCACTTCGCCCACGATCTCCTCCACGAGGTCTTCGAGGGTCACGACCCCGGCGGTCCCGCCGTACTCGTCGACGACGATCGCCATCTGGTATCCGCGGGAGCGCAGCTCCGACATGACGGCGTCCAGGTGGACGGCCTCGGGCACCCGCAGCGGCTCCTGCGCGATCGCGGCGGCCGGCACGTCGCCGCGACGCTCGCGCGGCACGCTGACGGCCTGCTTGAGGTGGACGATGCCGGTGATGTCGTCCATCGACTCGTCGTAGACGGGGAAGCGGCTGTGGCCCGTGCGCCGGGCGAGCTGGATGACGTCCTCGACGCTGTCACCGGCGGCGACGGCGTGGATGCTGGGCCGCGGGGTCATCACGTCGGCGGTGGTGAGCCGCGCGAAGGTGAGGGTGCGATCCAGCAGGGATGCCGTGTCCTCCTCGAGGAGGCCGGCGCTCGCGGAGCGGCGCACGAGGCTGGACAGCTCCTCGGCCGTGCGGGCGCCCGACAGCTCCTCCTTGGGCTCGATGCCCATGCCGCGCAGCACACCGTTCGCGCTCCCGTTGAGCACGGTGATCGCGGGGCGGAAGACGGTCGTGAAGGCGACCTGGAACGGGATGACGAGCTTGGCGGTCTGACGCGGGATGGCGAGGGCGAAATTCTTCGGCACCAGCTCGCCGAGGATCATCGAGAACGTCGTGGCGATGACGATGGCCAGGGTGGTGGCGATGACGCGCACGAGCGTGTCGGGCACGCCCCATCCCGCGAGCACGGGACTGAGCAGGCTCGTCAGCGCGGGCTCCATCGTGTAACCGGTGAGCAGCGTCGTGAGCGTGATGCCCAGCTGCGCGCTCGACAGGTGCGTGGAGGTGATGCGCAGCGCGCTGATGGTCAGCGACAGCCGCGACTCGCCGGCGGCCTGGCGGGCCTCGAGGTCGGCGCGATCGAGGTTGACCAGCGCGAACTCGCTCGCGACGAACAGTCCCGTTCCGATGGTGAGCAGAAGCCCCACGCCCAACATGACGAATTCCATCACGCGTCACCCCCGATCATGCTCGGGGAGGGTCGGTGGGGCGATCGTCTACAACTGGGAGGGTCGTCCATGGTGCAGAAGAGTTTACGGCACCCGGCCCGCGTCTGGGCTGGATGCCGCGGGCACAATGTGAGGGTGGAGCGGATCGAGCACGCAGAAGTCATCGGCGAGCGCGGCGGCATCCGCGTCCGGGCGTTCACCGCGACCGACATCGCCACCTACCGGCGGTGGCTGCAGCCCGATCAGGAGTGGCACCGCTGGGACGGCCCCTACTTTCCGAAGCTCGACAGCACGCAGATCGACGCGGCCTGCGCCCGTCTGGCCGCAGCGGTCGACGACGGCAGCTATGCCGCGCAGTCCCCGCTGCCGCGCGCGGTGATCGCGACCGTCACGGAGCCCGCGACGATGATCGGTAGTGCCTCGTGGCACTGGGAGTCGGAGGAATCGGACTGGCGGCGCATGGGGCTCACCGTGTACGACCCGTCGATCCGCGGCCGCGGGATCGGAACGAATGCGCTGGCCGTCTGGACCGACTACCTCTTCCGCACCACGGCGGCCGTGCGACTCGACTACTCGACGTGGTCCGGCAATGAGCGCATGCTCGCCGTCGGCCGCCGCCTGGGTTTCACGGAGGAAGCCCGCTTCCGCGACGCCCGCGAGGTGCGCGGCACGCGTTACGACTCGGTGGTCATGGGAGTGCTGCGGCGCGAGTGGGAAGGGCGCGGAGCCGAGGAGGTCACCAGCTGACAGGCAGGGCCTTGCCCTCCTCGTAACCGGCGGCGGACTGCAGCCCGACCGTCGCACGCTCGTGGAACGCGGGCACCGTCGCAGCCCCCGCGTAGGTGAACGAGGACCGCACGCCCGACGTGATCATGTCGACGAGGTCCTCCACGGACGGCCGCAGCGGGTCGAGGTAGATCTTCGACGACGAGATGCCCTCCGCGAACAGCTCCTTGCGGGCACGCTCGTAGGGGTCGAGGCGCCCGAAGCGGCCCTGGACCGCCTTCGTCGAGGCCATCCCCCACGACTCCTTGAAGACGCGGCCGGCCTCGTCGACCTGCAGCTGGCCCGGAGCCTCGATCGTCCCGGCGAACCACGAGCCGATCATGACGGATGCCGCGCCCGCGGCCAGGGCCAGCGCCACGTCGCGCGGGTAGCGCACGCCACCGTCCGCCCAGACGTGCGCGCCGAGCTCGGCGGCGGCCTGCGCCGTCTCGAGCACGGCGGAGAACTGCGGGCGGCCCACCGCGGTCATCATGCGGGTCGTGCACATCGCGCCCGGTCCGACGCCCACCTTGAGGATGGTCGCCCCCGCCCCGACGAGATCGCGCACGCCCTCGGCCGTGACGATGTTGCCGGCCGCGATCGGGATGCCCAGGCCCAGCTCCGACACCGTGTGCAGCGCGCGCAGCATCCCCTCCTGGTGGCCGTGCGCGGTGTCGACGACGAGCACGTCGACGCCGGCCGCGACGAGCGCGCGGGCCTTGGCGGCGACGTCGCCGTTGATGCCCACGGCCGCCGCGACGATCAGTCGACCGTCCGCGTCGACGGCGGGGCGGTACAGCGTCGAGCGCAGCGCCGTGCGCTGCGAGAGCGTGCCGACGAGGTAGCCGTGGTGCAGGACGCAGACGGTCTCGGCGCCCGCGGCGACGATCAGGTCGAAGGCGTGGCGGGCGTCGGTGACGTCGTCGGCGTCGATCGAGGCCCCGCGCCCGCGGGCGAGATCGCCCAGCCGCGCGTCGGGAAGCGCCGTTCCGAGGCGCGTGGCCGGCACGACCCCGAGGATGTCGTCGACGTGGACGCGGGCGGTGTCGCCGGACACCACGACGATGCCGTGGCCCTCCGTCGCGGGAAGCAGCGCCGCGGCCTCGGCGACGGTCGCATCGGCGCCCAGCACGAGGGGCGTGTCCCACGGCACGGGCTGGTCCTTGACCCAGCGGATCGCCGCGTCGATGTCCTGCAGCGGCATGTCCTGCGGCAGCACGCCCAGCCCGCCTCGGCGGGCGAGGGCCGCGGCGAGGCGGGGACCGGTGACCGAGTTCATGTTCGACGCGACCAGTGGGATGGTCGCGGAGGTGCCGTCGCGCGGCGACAGGTCGACGTCCAGCCGGCTCGTCACGCCCGAGCGACGGGGCACGAGGAACACGTCGGAGTAGGTGAGATCGACGGTGGGCTGGGCGCCGGAGAACTGCATGGTTCCCACGGTACCGACAGAAAACCTGGGATACCCTTGATGAACGTGTGCGTGTGGGCCGCGCCATACACAGCAGCGGGCCTCGCACGATCTGAAGTTCATCGATGAAAGCAGGCGCAACCGTGTCCAGTCAGGTGACCGGCGTGGGAACTTCGAGCGACGGCGAGTTCGGGGCCAACGAATGGCTCGTCGCCGAGATGTACGACCAGTTCGCGAAGGATCGCGACTCGGTCGACCGGGCCTGGTGGCCCGTGCTGGAGGCGTACGAGAAGACCCAGACGGATGCCGGGACGCCCGCGCCCGCGACGACGGCCCCCGCCGCCGCATCCGCTCCGGCGCCGACCGCCCCGGCGGCGACCGACGCCCGCCCGATGACCGCGCCGATCCCCGTCGTCGGCGCGCAGCCGGTCGCGCGCACCACCGCGCGGCCCGCCTCGCCGCAGCCCGTGCCGGCCCAGGCGCCGAACACCGACCCGACGCCGACCCCGGCCGCCCGCGAGGACGTCGTCACGCCGCTGCGCGGCATGCCGAAGACCCTCGCCGCGAACATGGACGAGTCGCTCACCGTGCCGACCGCGACGAGCGTGCGCACCGTGCCGGCGAAGCTCATGATCGACAACCGCATCGTGATCAACAACCACATGTCGCGCACGCGCGGCGGCAAGGTCAGCTTCACGCACCTCATCGGCTGGGCGCTCATCCAGGCGCTCAAGGCCTTCCCCAGCCAGAACGTGTCCTACGCCGAGATCGACGGCAAGCCGTCGGTCGTCGCCCCCGCGCACATCAACCTCGGCATCGCGATCGACCTGCCCAAGCCCGACGGCACGCGCGCGCTCATGGTGCCCTCCATCAAGCAGGCGGAGTCGCTGACGTTCGGCGAGTACCTCTCGGCCTACGAGGACCTCGTCAAGCGCGCCCGCGGCGGCAAGCTCACCGCCGCTGACTTCCAGGGCACCACGATCTCGCTGACCAACCCCGGCGGCATCGGCACGGTCCACTCCGTGCCGCGCCTCATGAAGGGCCAGGGCTGCATCGTCGGCGCCGGCGCCCTCGAGTACCCCGCCGAGTTCCAAGGCTCGAGCGAGAAGACCCTGGTCGAGCTCGGCATCGGCAAGACGATCACCCTGACCAGCACGTACGACCACCGCGTGATCCAGGGCGCGGGCTCCGGCGAGTTCCTGAAGATCGTCCACGAGCTGCTCACCGGTCAGCGCGGCTTCTACGAGGGCGTCTTCGCGGCCCTGCGCATCCCCTACGCGCCCATCCACTGGGCCGGCGACATCAACGTCGACATCGCCGAGCGCGTCGACAAGACCGCCCGCGTGCAGGAGCTCATCAACTCCTACCGCGTCCGCGGCCACCTCATGGCCGACACGGACCCGCTCGAGTACGTGCAGCGCACGCACCCCGACCTCGAGATCGAGAACCACGGCCTCACCTTCTGGGACCTCGACCGCGAGTTCGTCACAGGAGGTTTCGGCGGCAAGCGGCTCATGAAGCTGCGCGACATCCTGGGCGTCCTCCGCGACTCGTACTGCCGCACGGTCGGCGTCGAGTACATGCACATCCAGGATCCGGCCCAGCGCAAGTGGTTCCAGGACAACGTCGAGGTCAAGTACCAGAAGCCGAGCCACGACGAGCAGCTGCGCATCCTCGACAAGCTCAACCAGGCCGAGGCCTTCGAGACCTTCCTGCAGACGAAGTACGTCGGCCAGAAGCGCTTCAGCCTCGAGGGCGGCGAGTCCCTCATCCCGCTGCTCGACCAGATCCTGCAGGGCGCCGCCGGTGCCGGCCTCGACGGCGCCGCCATCGGCATGGCGCACCGCGGCCGCCTCAACGTGCTGACGAACATCGCCGGCAAGACCTACAGCCAGATCTTCCGCGAGTTCGAGGGCTCCGTCGCGATCGGCTCCAAGAGCGGCTCGGGCGACGTGAAGTACCACCTCGGCACGCAGGGCACGTTCGTGTCGGATGCCGGGGAGGAACTGCCCGTGTACCTCGCCGCCAACCCCTCGCACCTCGAGACGGTCGACGGGGTGCTGGAAGGCGTCGTCCGCGCCAAGCAGGACCGCATGCCGATCGGCTCCTTCTCCTGGCTGCCCATCCTCGTGCACGGCGACGCGGCCTTCGCCGGCCAGGGCGTCGTCGTCGAGACCCTGCAGATGTCGCAGCTGCGCGGCTACCGCACGGGCGGAACGGTGCACGTCGTCGTCAACAACCAGGTCGGCTTCACGACCCTCCCCCAGGACGGGCGCACCTCGGTGTACGCCACGGACGTCGCCAAGACGATCCAGGCGCCCATCTTCCACGTGAACGGCGACGACCCCGAAGCCGTCGTGCGTGTCGCCGAGCTCGCCGTGGCCTACCGCCAGGAGTTCAACCGCGACGTCGTGATCGACCTCGTCTGCTACCGCCGCCGCGGTCACAACGAGGGCGACGACCCGTCGATGACGCAGCCGCTGATGACGAACCTCATCGAGGCGAAGCGCTCCGTGCGCCGCCTCTACACGGAGTCGCTCGTCGGTCGCGGCGACATCACCGAGGAGGAGTACGAGAAGGCCAAGCAGGACTTCCAGAACCGCCTCGAGATCGCCTTCGCCGAGACGCACGCCGCCGAGACCGGCGCCACGGGCATCGTCTCGCCCTCGACGACCGGACCGGTCGACCAGGCCGTCGGCGAGCCGGAGACCACCGGCGTGTCCGTCGAGGTCGTCAACCAGATCGGCGACGCCTTCGTCAACAAGCCCGACGGCTTCACGGTGCACAACAAGCTGCAGCAGCTGCTCGACAAGCGCCTCGACATGAGCCGCAACGGGCAGATCGACTGGGGCTTCGGCGAGCTGCTCGCCTTCGGCTCGGTGCTGATGGAGGGCACGAACGTGCGCCTCGCGGGTCAGGACGCCCGCCGCGGCACGTTCGTCCAGCGTCACGCGGTGCTGCACGACCGGGCGAACGGTCAGGAGTGGCTGCCGCTGGCGAACCTGTCCGAGAGCCAGGGCCGCTTCTACGTCTACGACTCGCTGCTGAGCGAGTACGCGGCGATGGCCTTCGAGTACGGGTACTCGGTCGAGCGGCCCGACACGCTGACGCTGTGGGAGGCGCAGTTCGGCGACTTCGCCAACGGCGCCCAGTCGGTCATCGACGAGTACATCTCCGCGGCCGACCAGAAGTGGGGTCAGCAGTCGAGCGTCGTGCTGCTGCTCCCCCACGGCTACGAGGGCCAGGGGCCCGACCACTCCTCGGCGCGCATCGAGCGCTACCTGCAGATGTGCGCGCAGGACAACATGACCGTCGCGCGCCCCTCCACGCCCGCGTCGTACTTCCACCTGCTGCGCCGTCAGGCCTACGCCCGGCCGCGCCGCCCGCTGATCGTCTTCACGCCGAAGGCGATGCTGCGTCTTCGCGGAGCCACGAGCCCCGTCGACGCGTTCACCAGCGGACGCTTCGAGCCGGTGCTGGACGACGACCGGAACATCGACCCGTCGGGCGTGACGCGCGTGCTGCTGCACTCCGGGAAGATCCACTGGGATCTGAAGGCCGAGCTCGACAAGAAGCCCAACCCGCAGGTCGCGCTCGTGCGCCTCGAGCAGCTCTACCCCGCGCCGATCGACCAGCTCAACGCCGTGATCGAGCGGTACCCGAACGCGCAGCTCGTGTGGGTGCAGGACGAGCCCGAGAACCAGGGCGCGTGGCCGTTCATCGCGCTCGAGGTCGTCAAGCACCTGCACGGTCGCACGATCCGACGCGTGTCCCGCGCCGCCGCCGCCTCGACGGCGACGGGCTCGCCGAAGGTGCACGCGCGCGAGCAGGCCGCGATCCTCGAGAAGGCGCTGACCGTCTGACGCGGCGAGACGAGGGGCCCGACACACCCGACTGGACGACATGGACGTCGCGCTCCTCGTCAACCCGACCGCTCGCGCCTCCGCGCGCACGCACGCCGCGGAGGACGTCGCCGCGCTCCTGCGCGCCCACGGCATCCGCACGACGCTGATCGCGGGCGGGAGCGCCGCCGAATCGACGCGCCTGCTGCGCCTCGCCCTCGACGCGGGCGCCGACGCCGTGCTCGTCGCGGGCGGCGACGGCACCGTCAATCTCGCCGTGCAGGAGCTCGCGGGCACCGGCATCCCGCTCGGCATCGTGCCGACGGGGACCGGCAACGACGTGGCCACGGCCCTCGGGCTGCGCGAGCGCGATGCGCGCGGCGCCGCCGAGGCCGTCGTGGCGGGATCCACGCGCACGATCGATCTCGCGCGCGTGCATCGCGCCGACGGCTCGACGACGTCGTACGCGACCGTGCTGGCGAGCGGGTTCGACTCGCGGGTGAACGACCGTGCCAACCGCATGCGCTGGCCCCGCGGACACGTCCGCTACGACCTCGCGATCCTCATCGAGTTCCTGCGGCTGCGCTGCGTCGCCTTCGAGGTGGAGCTCGAGCACGACGACGGCACGATCGAGCGCCGCAGCGAGGAGCTGCTCATGGCGACGGTGGGCAACGGCCCCACCTACGGCGGCGGCATCCCCATCTGCCCGGATGCCGACCTCGCCGACGGCCTCCTCGACGTCACGCTCGTGCGCCCGCTCGGCCGCGCCCGCCTGCTGCGACTGCTGCCCCGCGTCTATCGCGGCACGCACACCGGCCTCGACGAGGTCGTCACCGCACGCGTGCGGCGGGTGCGGCTGTCCGCCCCCGCGACGACCGCCTACGCCGACGGCGACGCGGTGGGGATGCTGCCGCTGGAGGTCGACGTCCTTCCCGGTGCGCTCCGCGTCTTCGCGCCGCCGGCGCGCTGACCCCGTTTCAGGGCCGGGTCACGGACCGCTCCCGCAGGGGTGCGGTCAGTGGTGCGTGGCCTGCTCGGCGCGCAGACGCGCGAGAACCTGGTCGCGCAGCTGCTCGGGCGCCGTCTCCTTGCAGGCACGCGCGACGACCGCGGTGAGCGTCGTCGCGACCAGTGCCTCGTCGCGGCAGGAGGGGCAGGTCTCCAGATGGGCACGGATGTCCGCGTGCTCCGTCTTGCAGACTTCGTTGCGGAGGTACTCCTCCAGATCCTTGCGCGCTTTGTCGCAGCCGCAGTCGCTCATTTCCTGCTCCCTGATGAAGAAGTGGCGGGCGCCGGCACATCGATGCCGCGCTCGCGTGCGTAGTCGGCGAGGAGGTCGCGCAGCATCCGTCTGCCACGGTGCAGACGGCTCATGACCGTGCCGATGGGTGTTTTCATGATGTCCGCGATCTCCTGATACGCGAAGCCTTCGACGTCCGCGAGGTAGACCGCCAGCCGGAAGTCCTCGGGGATCGACTGCAGCGCGTCCTTGACCACCGACGCGGGCATGTGGTCGATGGCCTCCGCCTCGGCGGAGCGGCTGCTCGTGGCCGTGGTCGACTCGGCACCGCCGAGCTGCCAGTCCTCGAGGTCGTCGATCGTGCCCTGATAGGGCTCGCGCTGCTTCTTGCGATACGTGTTGATGTACGTGTTGGTGAGGATGCGGTACAGCCACGCCTTGAGGTTGGTCCCCTGCGTGAAGGAGGACCACGACGCGAACGCCTTGACGAAGGTCTCCTGGACGAGGTCCGCGGCATCCGCCGGGTTCCGCGTCATCCGCATGCCCGCCGCGTACAGCTGGTCCATGAACGGCAGGGCCTGCTCCTCGAACTGCGCGCGGACGTCGATCGCCGTCGACGCGTCCTCCGACGGCGGCTCGGGGTACTCGGACGCTGGGTTCTGGGACACCGTGTCGTCGGGCGCTGAGGCCGCCTGCTCTTCCATCAGCGCCCAGTCTACGTCGGCGATGTCCGCCCGCACGGGTGCGAGTGTCGCGGTCACGGGGCTCCTCTCCCGGTCTGGCTCGGACGGCCCGCCGCGGTGGGCGGCGGCGGTGTCCGATGGGTTCGTTAGGGTAGAACCCGATGACAGTGACCGGGTATTCCCTCCCCCAACCGGCCGCGGATCCCGTCTGGCGGGCGCCGCGTGCGGATGACGCCGTCCAGGCGACGGTATCCGTGCCCGGATCCAAGTCTCTGACGAACCGCAAGTTGGTCCTGGCCGCCCTCGCCGACGGCCCCAGCACGCTGACGTCGCCGCTGCACTCCGAGGACTCGGAGCGTATGATCGCCGCGCTGCGCGCTCTGGGGGTGGAGATCACCGAGGTGCCCGGAGCGGGCGCCTTCGGGCCCGACCTGCTCGTCACTCCCCCCGCCACGTTCCGCGGCGACGTCGAGATCGACTGCGGTCAGGCCGGCACCGTCATGCGCTTCGTCGCCCCCCTCGCGGGTCTCGCCGACGGCGACGTCACCCTGACCGCCCATGCCAGCGCGCTGCACCGCCCGATGGGCGAGATGATCAAGGCGCTGCGCGAGATCGGTGCGGACGTCGACGACGGCGGCACCTGGTCGCTGCCGTTCACCGTCCGCGGGCGCGGCCACATCCGCGGCGGAGAGGTCACGATCGACGCGAGCGGCTCCAGCCAGTTCGTCTCCGGCCTCCTGCTCGCCGCCCCCCGCTTCGACGTCGGGCTGCACCTCGTGCACTCCGGGGAGCGTCTGCCCAGCGCGCCCCACATCGAGATGACGATCGAGACGCTCGCCCGCCGCGGCATCCAGGTGGAGCACCCCACCCCCCACGAGTGGGTCGTCCCCGCGGGCACGCTGCGCGGACGGGATGCCGCGATCGAGCCCGACCTGTCCAACGCGGCGCCGTTCCTCGCGGCCGCGATGCTGACGGAGGGCTCCGTCACGATCCCCGGCTGGCCGGCGAGCTCGACGCAGCCCGGCGCACTGCTGCCCGAGATCCTCACCGTGCTGGGCGGACGCGCGTCGCGGCGAGGAGGGGCGCTGACGGTCACCGGAGGCCCCCGGATCGCCGGTGTCGACCTCGACCTCAGTGCGGCGAGCGAGCTCGCGCCGACGCTGTTCGCGCTCGCGGCGTTCGCCGACGCCCCGACCACGCTCCACGGCATCGGTCACATCCGCGGCCACGAGACGAACCGCATCGACGCCCTCATCGGCAACCTCCGCAACATCGGCGGGCGCGCCGAAGAGCTGCCCGACGGCATCCGGATCATCCCCGCGCCCCTGCACGGCGGACTGTGGCGTGCGCACCACGATCACCGCATCGCCACGGCCGGTGCGCTGATCGGTCTTCGCGTTCCCGGCATCGAGGTCGATCACATCGAGACGACCGCCAAGACGATGCCCGAGTTCCCCCAGCTCTGGGCGCGCATGCTGGGCGCCGAGACCGACGACGGAACCGGCGTGCGGCGGCCGTGAGATGAGCTGGCTGGACCTCGACGACGACGACGAACCCGAGTTCGACGAGGCCGACATCCGTGTCCGCCCGAACCCGAAGGCCAACCGGCCCCGAACGAAGCGGCGACCGGCGCACGCCGACGCGCGCATCGCGCGCGTGCTGGGCGTCGATCGGGGCCGGTACACGGTGCTCATCGACGAGGACGGACCCGAGGAGCATACGGCGCTCGCGACGCGCGCGCGTGAGCTGCGCAAGCAGCCCATCGTCACGGGAGACCGCGCCCGCGTCGTGGGCGACACCACGGGCGACGACGGGACGCTGTCGCGGATCGTGGGGATCGAGGACCGCTCGTCGCTGCTGCGCCGCAGCGCCGACGACACCGACCAGGTCGAACGCGTCGTCGTCGCCAACGCCGATCAGATGCTCATCGTGGTGGCGGCGGCCGACCCCGAGCCGCGTCCGCGCCTCGTCGACCGGTACCTCATCGCCGCGCTGGATGCCGGCATCCACCCGCTCCTGGTGGTCACCAAGACCGACCTCGCCGACCCCTCCGGCTTCCTGGCGCACTTCGAGGGGCTGGACGACCTGGAGATCTTCACGAGCGGGCGCAGCAGCATGCCGGTCGATGAGATCGGCACCCGGCTCGTGGGCCACTCGACCGTGTTCGTGGGCCACTCCGGCGTGGGCAAGTCGACGCTCGTGAACGCGCTCGTCCCGAGCGCCGACCGGGCCACCGGCCACGTGAACGAGGTCACCGGACGCGGCCGTCACACCTCGAGCTCGACCGTCTCGCTGCGGTATCTCGGCGACGGCGGCCGCGGGTGGGTGATCGACACCCCGGGGGTCCGTTCGTTCGGGCTGGGCCACGTCGACCCCGCGAACATCCTCAAGGCGTTCACCGACCTCGCCGCGATCGCGCAGGAGTGCCCGCGCGGCTGCACGCACCTGCCGGACGCACCCGACTGCGCGATCGTCGAGGCGGTCGCGGAGGGCCGTCTCGGAGAACGCGGCGCCGCCCGCCTGGATTCGCTGCAGCGGCTCCTGTCGACCTTCGCCTGATCGTAGGCTGGTGGCATGGCCCGCCTCGAACCCGGTACCCCCGCTCCCGACTTCACGCTCGTCGACCAGGACGACGCCCCGGTCAGCCTGCACGATCTGCGCGGCGCCCCCGTCGTGCTCTTCTTCTACCCGGCCGCGATGACCCCGGGGTGCACCACCGAGGCGTGCGACTTCCGCGACAGCCTCGGCCCGCTGCAGGCCGCCGGGTACACCGTCGTCGGCATCTCGCGCGACGACCCCGCGACGCTGCGTCGCTTCCGGGAGCGCGACGCCCTCACCTACCCGCTCCTGAGCGACCCCGACCACGCGGTCCACGACGCCTACGGCGCCTGGGGCGAGAAGATGAACTACGGCAAGCTCGTCGAGGGCGTCATCCGCTCGACGGTGATCCTGGATGCCGAGGGCGTCGTCACCCACGCGCTGTACAACGTCAAGGCGACCGGGCACGTCGCGCGCGTGCGGTCGCTGCTCGGCGTCGGCTGACGACGCGCCGCGACGAGGATCACCCGCGGTCCGGGGCGTCCCGACGCCCCGCCGCGGCACGCACGGCGGCGAACAGGGCGACGAGCCCCACGACCGCGGGCAGGGCCGTCCAGAGCGCCGTCTGCGGCGACGGGGTCGGACCGGTGATCGCCCCCAGCGCCACGGCGAGGATGAGCAGCTGCGCCACGATGCCTCCGGAGCGCCCCCACGACTGGCCGCGGAAGACGGCGACGGCGAAACCGACCAGCGCGACGGCGCCGATCGCCGTGAGGACGATGAGCGCGACGGAGCTGACGGCGTCATCCGTGTCGCCGGAGACGAGAGCGACGATCTCCCACCCCGCGAGAACGAAGACGGCGACCGCCTCCAGCGCCAGGACGGCGGCGGCGATACGCTCCGAACTCGTTGTCGTCATGGGCGCAGGTCCTCTCGTGCAGCCGATCCACAGCACACGCCGGGGGAAATGCCGAGTTCACCCTTGATTCATCTGAATGACCATGGGAGCATTGAACTATCCGTGTGCTCCCACAGTGGCGTGGGGCGAGCGTCTGCTCGCACACCATCAGGGTAATCGACGCCCGACGTCACACCCACCCGAACTTCTCATCCCGCATCAAGGAGCACCCCCTATGGATTGGCGCGACAAAGCCGCCTGCCTGACCGTCGACCCCGAGCTGTTCTTCCCCGTGGGGAACACCGGACCCGCTGTCGATCAGATCGAGAAAGCCAAGTCCGTGTGCGCGCGCTGCACCGTCACGGAGGTCTGCCTGCAGTACGCCCTCGAGACCGGTCAGGACTCGGGCGTCTGGGGAGGCCTCTCCGAGGACGAGCGCCGCGCCCTCAAGCGCCGCGCCGCGCGCGCCCGCCGCGCCAGCTGAGCCGCGCCTTCGCGTCTCAGCTCTGCGCGCGCCCGAGGTAGCGCATCGGGATCTCGATGGTCACCTCGGTGCCGGACCCGACGAGGGTGTGCCAGTCGATGGTTCCGCTGAGCTCACCCTGGATCAGCGTGCGCACGATCTGCGTCCCGAGCCCGCGCCCGACCTGACCCTCGGGAAGCCCGACCCCCGTGTCGCGCACCTTCACGCCGAGCTGCTCCTCGGTGCGTTCGGCGATGATCTCGACCTCGCCCTCCTGATCGACCAGGCCGTGCTCCACGGCGTTGGTCACGAGCTCGGTGAGCGCGAGGGCGAGGGGGGTCGCGTACTCACTCGGCAGCGTGCCGAAGGTGCCGGTCTTGCGCGTGCGCGCGCGGGTGTTCGGCGACGCGGCCACCTCGGCCACGAGCTTGAGGACGCGGTCGAACACGTCGTCGAAGTCGACGTTCTGGGCGAGCCCCTCCGAGAGCGTGTCGTGCACGACCGCGATCGCCGACACGCGCCGCATGGCGTGCGTGAGCGCGTCGCGCGCCTCGTCGGAATGCGTGCGACGCGACTGGATGCGCAGCAGTGAGGCGACCGTCTGCAGGTTGTTCTTCACCCGGTGGTGGATCTCCCGGATCGTCGCGTCCTTGGTGATCAGCTCCTGCTCCTGGTGGCGGATCTCGGTGACGTCGCGGCAGAGCACGATGGCCCCGATCCGGGTTCCGTGATCCTTGAGCGGGATGGTGCGCAGCGAGACCGTGACCCCGCGCGCCTCGATGTCGGCGCGCCACGGGGCGCGTCCGGCCATCACGATGGGAAGGGACTCGTCGAAGTCGCGCCCCTTCGGCAGGATGCCGGTCGCCACCTCGAGCAGCGACTCACCCTCGAGCTCGTCGTCGAATCCCAGCCGGTTGAACGCCGAGAGCGCGTTCGGGCTCGCGAAGGTGGTCACGCCGTCGACGTCCATGCGGATCAGACCGTCGGAGGCGCGGGGAGCGCCCCGGCGGGGGGAGGTCGGCGCGGCGAGGTCGGGGAAGTCGGCGCTGGCGATCATGCCGAACAGATCGTCCGCGCAGTCGTTGAAGGTGATCTGCTGTCGCGACGGCGTGCGGGCCTCGCCCAGGTTGGTGTGCCGGGTGAGCACGCCGACGACGGTCGGCGGGTTTCCGCCGCCCCCGACCGTGCGCACGATGGGGACGGCGCGCACGCGCGTGGGCGTCTCCTCGAACCAGTCCGGGGATGCCGAGTCGACGATCTCGACGCGGGTGAAGGCGTCGCGCACCTGGGTGCGCCACTGCGGCCGGACCAGGTCGCCGACGATGTCGCGGTAGAACAGCGTCGCCGCTCCGCTCGGACGGGTGTGGGCGACGGCGATGAAGGAGTCGTCGGCCGTCGGCACCCAGATCACGATGTCGGCGAAAGCGAGGTCCGCGAGCAGCTGGCCGTCACCGGCGAGCCGGTGCAGCCACTCGATGTCCGCGCCCGTCGAGCGGCCCTGGGCATAGACGAGATCGCTGAGCGTCGACACGCACCCAGCCTAAGCGACAACGACGTGCCGGCCACGCGGCGCCGGCCGCGCCTCAGGCCGCGCCGCGGACGGCCCGTCGCGTCCGCGTGCGACCGCCGCTGTCGTCGACGGCGACGTCCGCACGCGCGTTCGCGCGGGTTCGCGCGGCGGCGGGGCGGGCGGAGGGAGGGGGTTCGATCGCCTCCCCGACGAATCGCCGTACGGCGGAGCAGAGCGCCGAGCGCGGAGCGACGCGACCGACCGGTTGCGCCTGCAGCACCGCGGCATCCGCTGCCTTCGGATCCCAGGGGATGAACCAGCACTCCGCGACGCCGGTGTACCGCGCCAGCGTCCGGCGCATCTGCGTCCGGGCGTCGATGCCGAGGGTCGAGGAGCGCGTCTTGTTCACGACGACATGGATCGGCGCGGCGCCGGCCGTCGCGCGCAGGTCCGGGTAGGCCCGCACGAATCGCGCCACCCCGACCGGATCGGCCGCCACCACGGCGATCACGACGTCGGCCGCGGCCAGCGCGGCGAGCGTCGCCGCGTTTCGCCGGGGTCCGTCCAGGTCGCTGACGATCTCCTCGTCGCGCTCGAGCGGCGCCGCGAGGTCGACGACGAGATCGTCCACCCACGCCCGGCCGCGGCGGAGCGCCTCGTCGACCCTCGTGGCGGTCAGCTCGGGCCAGCGTCCGGGCCGGTTGATGCCGGTGAGCACGCAGACGTCTCCGAGCGGCAGGGAGATGCGTTCGAGTTCGGCGACCGTGAGCGCCCCGCGCTCGGCCGCGCGGCACGCGGCGGCGAACCCCGGCCCCTCGTCGGGCAGGCCCGCGAGCATCGCCAGCGACGGCGCGTGGGTGTCCGCGTCGACGAGGCCGACGCGACGCCCATCGCGGGCGAGCTCCCCCGCGACCTCGATCGCCATCGTCGTGCGCCCCGGCGCGCCGTGCGGACCCCAGACGGCGATGACACGCCCCCGCGGCGGCACGGGCACGGTGCGGGCGCGCGGGGCCAGGATCTCGTGCACGGCATCTGCCGCGTCGACCGCGGTGACGCCGAACATCTCGGCGAGGCGCCTGTCGGCGACGCCGTCGCAGAGCGCGACGATGCGCACGCCGAATCGGTCGCACGCGGCCACCACGCCGGGGGTGAGCGTGCGGCGCCCGGCATCCACCGCCAGCACGTCCGCCCCGGCGAGGGCGCCCCGCACCTCGGCGGGCTCCACTCGGCGCACCTCTGCATCCGCCTCCCGGAGCCGGTCGGCGAGCGCCGCCGCGTCGGCACGGCCGGATGCCAGCACGACGTGGAGCGTCATGAGCGCGGCCCGCCGATCGGGACGATGGCAAGACTCGACCCGTCGGCGATCGCCGCGAGCGCGGCGGCGACGTCGGCGCGCTCGATCACGATCTCCACCGCGGCGCCGGCGGAGCCCATCATCGATCTCTCGCGATCGACCGAGGCCACCGTCGCCGCACCGACGAGGATGCGGGGCGTGTCGAACGTCCCGCGCTCGAGCGGAGACGCGGCCCACACCTCCACGGCCGAGCCGGTCACCACCGCCGCGGGCACCTCGCTCGCGGTGCGGACCACGATCGTCGTCGTCCGGGCGCGCGAGGGCTCCCCCACGGCGTCGCGCGGGACGAGCTCGCCCGCCGCCACCGTCCGCGTGACGACCGCGCCGGGCTGCAGCGTCGCCGGCGACGCGTACGAGTCCTGCACCGCGCCGAGGGCGACCTCCACGACCCGCAGATCGCCGGCGTCGACGTCCTGGCCGGGCACGAGCGTGCTCGCCGCGGCAAAGACCGGCACCGTCTGACGCGCCGCCGCCACGACGAACCACACGCCCGCGACGGAGACGACGATCAGCGCGATGCCGAGCAGGAATCTCAGGTCGGCCCAGAACGCCCGCGGACGGGGTCGGGCGGTGACGAACTCGCTCATCCGGACATGGTGTCCGAACGCTCCGCGGCCCCGCGCGGGTTATCCACAGCCCGGCGTGGGCCGGTGAGTCGCCCACGAACGGAACGCATAATGTCCTCATGCCCGAATCGCCCCTCGACGGCGCACGCCTGCTCGCCCCCGCACAGGTGGCGGAGATGCTGCAGCTCGCCGTCGACGAGGTCATCGCGCTCGTCATCGACGGGCGGCTGCGCGGGGTCAGGGCGGGCGCGCCCCCGCGCTGGCGCGTCGACGCCGACAGCGTGGCGGAGTATCTCGACGACCAAGCCGAGGACGCCCGCCGGATGGCGCTGTGGCGGGAGTCGAACGCCGCGAGCTTCCCCGAGCTGTGGGGACGGGGAACGGTCCGAAACCCCGACTGACCGCGGCCGTCCGCGCTCAGATCAGGTCGGCGACGGCATCCAGCCGCACCGCGGCGACCGCCGCGAACGGCACGAGCCGGAAGCCGCGCACCTGGTCGGCCCGCCGCGGCGCGCCGAGGTCGTGGACGGCGAGGTCGAGGTGGTCGGCCCCGGCTCGATCCACCGTTCCCGACAGCGCCTGACCCGACACGAGCCGCACCGTGACCGGCACCCGGCGACGCACGAGATCGCGCAGCAGGAAGCCGAGCGGCATCCGCTGACCGAGCGCGCCGCCCGGACCCGCGTCGCGCACGGTGGACAGCACCTCCTCCGCGTCCAGGACGATCATCGCCACCGCGGGCAGCGGGACGATCCACACGGTCGGGCCCTCACCGGCATCCGTGCGCAACGCCGCCCAGTCGGCGCCCACCCGTCCGACGGCCCCGACGAGCACGGTCCCCTCGACGAGGTGGACGGCGCACCGCGCAGCGTCGGCGTCGGCGAGGGCGACGAGGCGGTCGCGCAACGGCACCCGCGACAGGCGCAGTCGCTCCGCCTCGGTGTCCAGGGCCGCACGCTCGGCCTCCCATTCGGAGTCGAGTTGGTCTTCCAGATCCTCGAAGAAGCGGTCCCAGCGCACGCCGCGACCCTAGGAGAGGGATGCCGCGACGCGCGGGATCTGTCCACAGGCGACCTGTCCACACGTTGGAGGATTCTCATCCACGCCTCGTGACCGCTGTGCTGTACTCGTCAGACGCCCGCCCGGGCCGACGCCGCCAGAGGAGGTACAGCATGGTCCCCACCTCCGCCGACGCTCCCCGGCCGGCGTCACGGCTCGGCTCGGCGCTCGAGGTCGCCGACTACTTCGCCCCGCAGCGCACCGGCACCGACGCGCTGCCCGAACCGGAACCGCTGCTGAAGAACCTGACGATCGGCGTCCTCGAGGTGCTCGCGGGGGTCCGCGAAGTGGACCAGCTGGCCCGGTGGTTCGGCGAAGACGCCTTCCGCGCCCTGCTCACCCGCTCCAACCTGTCCGCCCGCGCCCGCAGCGCCCGCGGGGTGCCCCCGGCCCGGCCGGTGCACCGCATCCTGTCCACCCGGTACTCCTCCCCCGCCGACGGCGTGGTCGAAGGCGTCGTCGTGGTCGCAGGACCCGCCCGCACGCGCGCCGTCGCGATGCGTCTCGAGGGCTGGGACGGACGCTGGCGCGCGACCTCGCTGGGACTGCTCTGACCGCGGCGACGGCGCCGGCCGGGGCATCCCTGCCCTATCGCTACTGGCGGTAGGAGGACAGGAAGTTGCCGAGCCGCTCGATGGCCTCGGTCAGCACACGCGCCTCGGGCAGCGTCACGATGCGGAAGTGGTCGGGCGTGGGCCAGTTGAAGCCCGTCCCCTGCACCAGCAGCACGTGCTCGGCCACGAGGAAGTCGTAGACGAACTTGGCGTCGTCGTGGATCTCGTACACCTCGGGATCCAGCCGCGGGAACGCGTACAGCGCGCCGCGCGGCTTGTGGCACTGCACACCGGGAATGGCCGTCAGGGCGTCGAAGGCGGCATCCCGCTGCTCGTGCAGGCGACCGGTGGGGGCGATCAACGCGTCGATCGACTGCACCCCGGACAGCGCCGCCTGGACGGCGTGCTGGGCCGGGACGTTGGGGCACAGCCGCGTCGAGGCCAGCAGCTGGATGCCCTCGAGGAAGCCGGCGGCGTGCTTCTTCGGACCGGTGATGACCATCCAGCCCGAACGGTAGCCCGCCACGCGATACGTCTTCGACAGCCCGTTGAAAGTCAGGCAGAGCAGATCGGGTGCCAGGGTCGCGAGCGGGATGTGAACGGCATCGTCGAAGAGGATGCGGTCGTAGATCTCGTCGCTGAGCAGCAGGAGGGAGTGCTCGCGCGCGATCTCGACGATGCCCTCCAGGACCTCACGGGAGTAGACCGCGCCGGTGGGGTTGTTGGGGTTGATCACGACGATCGCCTTCGTCGCCGGGGTCACCTTGGCGCGGATGTCGTCGAGGTCGGGCTGCCAGCCGTTCTCGTTATCGCAGAGATAGTGCACCGGAGTCCCGCCGGCGAGGCTCGTCATCGCCGTCCACAGCGGATAGTCCGGCGCGGGGATCAGGACCTCGTCGCCGCTGTCGAGCAGCGCTTGCATGGTCATGGTGATCAGCTCGGACACGCCGTTTCCGAGGTAGACGTCGTCCGGGTCGAACTTCGGGAAGCCGGGCACCTGCTCGTACCGGGAGACGACGGCGCGGCGCGCCGACATGATGCCGCGGCTGTCGCTGTAGCCGTGCGCGTGCGGGATCGCCTCGATCATGTCGCGCACGATCTGGTACGGCGCCTCGAACCCGAAGACGGCGGGGTTGCCCGTGTTGAGCTTCAGGATGCGGTGCCCGTCGGCCTCGAGCCGGTCGGCCTCCACCAGGGCGGCTCCACGGATCTCGTAGAGGACGTCCTTGAGCTTGGATGACTGGTCGAGGATGCGGGGACTCATCGGATCAGGATATCGCCGCCCGGGCAGGGCCAATCGACGGCCGGTGGCCCGACCGTCCCGCGCCCGATCGACCTACTTCTTCTTGCCGGCGGCGCGACGGTCGGCACGGTTCTGCGGCGCGGGAGCGGATGCCGCGGCATCCGTCCGCTGTCCGAACGCCCCGCGCGGGGCCTCGGCGGCGGGCTGCGCCGGAGCCTGCGCAGCGGACTGCTGACGGACCTTGTTGGTCGCCGCCTGCTGCACCTGCCCGCGCTCGTTGCGCACCTCGACCTCGCCCGCGTCGTTCGCCGCGGTGTACTGGAGCTTCTGGGCCTCGACGGCGGGCGCCGCCTGCAGTCCCTTCGCCTCGACCTCGCCGTCGCCCGACGCGCGCACCTCGACCTCGAGGTTGTAGAGGAAGCCGACCGACTCCTCCTTGATCTGGCCCATCATCGACTGGAACATCTGGTAGCCCTCGCGCTGATACTCGATCAGCGGGTCGCGCTGGGCCATCGCCCGCAGGCCGATGCCGTCCTTGAGGTAGTCCATCTCGTACAGGTGGTCGCGCCAACGACGGTCCAGCACCTGCAGCACGACACGGCGCTCGAGCTCGCGCATCGCGGCCTCGCCCAGCTTGTCCTCGCGCGCGGCGTAGGCGATCTTGGCATCGGAGAGGATCTCGCGCTTGAGCACCTCCGGCGTCACCCGGCCCTTGCTGCCGCTCTCGGCGACGACCTCGTCGATCGTGACGGAGACGGGGTAGAGCGTCTTCAGCTCGGTCCAGAGGGCGTCGAAGTCCCAGCTCTCGTTGTGGCCGCTGCCGGTGTGGTCGTCGATGATCGCGCCGATCGCGTCCTCGATGAAGTGGTGCACGCGGTCGGAGAGGTCGTCGCCCTCGAGCATCTGCCGGCGGTCGGCGTAGATGGCCTCGCGCTGGCGGTTGAGGACGTCGTCGTACTTCAGCACGTTCTTGCGGATCTCCGCGTTGCGCGCCTCGACCTGCGACTGCGCGCTCTTGATCGCGCGAGAGACCATGGTCGACTCGATCGCCACGTCGTCGGGGAAGTTCGTCCGGGCGAGGATCGCCTCGGCGGCTCCCGACTGGAACAGGCGCATGAGGTCGTCGGTCAGCGACAGGTAGAAGCGGCTCTCGCCGGGGTCGCCCTGTCGACCGGAACGGCCGCGCAGCTGGTTGTCGATGCGGCGCGACTCGTGCCGCTCGGTGCCGAGCACGTAGAGCCCGCCGGCCTCGACGACCTTCGCCGCCTCCTCGGCCACGACGTCGCGCATCGCGGTGTAGGTCTCGCTCCAGGCGGCGTCGTACTCGTCGGGGGTCTCGACGGGGTCCAGCCCCTTCGCCTTGACCTCCTGCACGGCGAGGAACTCGGCGTTGCCGCCGAGCATGATGTCGGTGCCGCGGCCGGCCATGTTGGTGGCCACGGTCACGGCCCCCAGGCGCCCGGCGCGGGCGACGATCTCGGCCTCGCGCGCGTGGTTCTTCGCGTTGAGGACCTCGTGCTTGATGCCCTTCTTGGCCAGCAGTCGCGAGAGGTACTCGCTCTTCTCGACGCTGACCGTGCCGACGAGCACCGGCTGCCCAGTCTCGTGGCGACGCGCGATGTCCTCCACGACCTGGGCGAACTTCGCCTGCTCGTTCTTGTAGACGAGGTCGGGCTGGTCCTTGCGGATCATCGGCTTGTTGGTCGGGATGGGCACGACGCCGAGCTTGTACGTCGACATGAACTCGGCCGCCTCGGTCTCGGCGGTACCGGTCATGCCGGCCAGCTTCTCGTAGAGACGGAAGTAGTTCTGCAGCGTGACGGTCGCGAGCGTCTGGTTCTCGGCCTTGACCGGGACGCTCTCCTTGGCCTCGATGGCCTGGTGGATGCCCTCGTTGTAGCGGCGTCCGACGAGGATGCGACCCGTGTGCTCGTCGACGATCATCACCTCGTCGTTCATGACGACGTAGTCGGTGTCGCGCTTGAACAGCGCGAGCGCCTTGATCGAGTTGTTCAGGAACGAGATGAGCGGGGTGTTGGCCGACTCGTACAGGTTGTCGATGCCGAGGTAGTCCTCGACCTTCTCGATGCCGGGCTCGAGCACGCCGATCGTGCGCTTCTTCTCGTCGACCTCGTAGTCGACGCCGGCCTCGAGCGTCTTCGCGATCTTCGCGAACTCGACGAACCAGCGGTTCGCCTCTCCCGACGACGGTCCCGAGATGATGAGCGGCGTGCGCGCCTCGTCGATGAGGATCGAGTCGACCTCGTCGACGATCGCGAAGAAGTGGCCGCGCTGGACGAGATCCTGCTTCTGCCACGCCATGTTGTCGCGCAGGTAGTCGAAGCCGAACTCGTTGTTCGTGCCGTACGTGATGTCGGCGTTGTACTGCTCGCGGCGCACCTCGGGCGTCTGGCCCGCGATGATCGTGCCGGTCGTCATGCCGAGGGCACGGTAGACGCGCCCCATCAGCTCGGACTGGTACGACGCGAGGAAGTCGTTCACGGTGATGACGTGCACGCCCTTGCCGGCGATCGCGTTGAGGTACACGGCGAAGGTCGCGGTCAGGGTCTTGCCCTCACCGGTCTTCATCTCGGCGATGTTGCCGAGATGAAGCGCCGCTCCACCCATGATCTGCACGTCGTACGGACGCTGTCCGAGCGTGCGCTTGGCCGCTTCCCGGACGGCCGCGAACGCCTCCGGCATGAGCTTGTCGAGGCTCTCGCCCGCCGCGTGCCGGGCACGCAGTTCGGCCGTCTCGCCGCGCAGTTCCTCGTCGGTGAGCTGTGCGTAGTCCTCTTCGAGGGCCCCGACCGCTTTCACGACCTGCTGAAGCCGCCGCAGGATGCGTCCTTCGCCGGCGCGGAGCAGTTTCTCGAGAGGGTTGGCCACGGAGCATCTCCATCTATCGTGTGCGGGTGACGCGCGACGCCACCGGAGCCGCGCACGGGGGCACGGCATACGGGGCCATGTTACCTGGCTGTGACTTTGCTTACCTGCGCGAGTCCTCGAAAGGGCACGCATAGGATCGTGGCATGGCGGGATTCTGGGGCGCACGCAAGCAGGAGCGGCAGCAGAAGGCCGCGGAGGACGCCGAACTCGGCCGCCGCGCCGACGCCGCCCTCGTCTCGATCGACGAGCGGCTGCGCACGACCGAGGACGAACTCGTGTTCGCCGAGATCGAACTCGGCCGCGAGGCGACCTCGGGTCTGCGCGATGCCCTGGCGGCCGTCCGCAGCCACATGGGCGAGGCCTTCCAGCTCAATCAGCTCAACCACGACCACATCCCCGACACGGCGGAGGAGCTGCGCACCCGCAACGCGCGCATCATCCAGCTGTGCGACTGGGCCGAGGATCTGCTGGACGACCGGCTGCAGGCGCTCGCCGAGCCGGTGGAGCGCGCCCGGCGGGCTCCCGAGATCATCGACGGCATCCGCGCCGACGTCGCGCGCGGCGAGCAGCGCCTGGCCCGGGCCGAGGCGACCCTCGACCGCGTGCGCGCACGCTACTCGCCCGACGCGGTGCGCCGCATCGAGAAGAACGCCGCGGAGGCCGCGCAGCTGTTCGCGTTCGCCACCCACGGGGCCGACGTGTCGACGGCGCGGCGCGAATCGGGTCAGCGCGAACAGGCGAACCTCGCCCTGGAGACCGCGATGGAGGCCGTGCGACGCGGGACCACGCTGCTGGACGCCGTCGACGCGTTCGAGGTCGAGGCCCTGCGTGCGGAGTCGACGCTCGACGCGATCGTGGAGGACTCGCGCGACGATCTCGTCGTCGCCCGCGACCTCGCGCACGTCCCCGCCGTCGCGGCGGCGATGTCGACCCTCGAGAAGGAGCTGATGGCCCTCACCCCGGCCGGCGGCCTCCCCGATCCCTTCGGCGAGCTCACCCGGCTGCGCGAGGCGAACGCCGCGCTGGATGCCGCGGTCGCGAAGGCCCGCGCCCGGCTGGCCAATCCGGCGCCGCCCGAGACGCACGTGCGGCATGCGATCGACGACGCGGACCGCCAGCTCGGGGTGGCGCGCAGCGTCATCTCCGGCCACCGCGGATGGATCGGCGCCGATGCGCGCACCCGCCTGGCCGAGGCCGAGCGCATCCGCCTGGACCTCGCCGCGCTCGCCGCCCAGCCCATCGCCGAGGACGATCGCGAGCAGGCACTGGCCGACGCGCGGCGCTGCGGTCAGCTCGCCGCCGAGGCCCTGCAGCTCGCTCAGCGCGACATCGACTCGTCGCGTCCCAACGACGGCGGCTGGGGCAACGGCGGCGGGTGGGGCGGCGGACGGCGCGGCGGAGGCGGCGGCGACATGGTCGGCGGCATCCTGGGCGGTCTCGTCATCGGCAGCATCCTGGACGGCATGTTCGACTGACCCCGCGCCCGCGGCGCGCCCGCGCCCGCCGCAGATTCGGTCCGCGCAAACAGAATCGGATGCCGCGCGTCGCGGCATCCGATTCTGTTCACTCCCTCCGATTCCGGGAGTCGATGGCGTCGCTCAGGACGCGAGCTCTCGCGCCGGCGGCGCACTGGCCGTCAGCGAGATGACGCCGTAGTCCCAGCCCTTGCGGCGGTAGACGACGCTCGGGTGATCGGTGCGCGCGTCGATGAAGAGGAAGAAGTCGTGGCCCACGAGCTCCATCCGGTCCACGGCCTCCTCGACCGTCATCCACTCGGCGTCGAAGTTCTTCGTGCGGATGACGACGGGGGTGTAGTCGTCCTCGCCCTCGTCGCCCACGGCGATCGGGATCTCGCCGGTCGCGACGGCACGCAGCGTCTCGACCGAGGCCGGCTGCAGATCGATGCCGGAGAGCGCGCCGCTGCCCTTGTCCAGCTTGGCTCCCCGCGGGTGGTTACGGGCATCCACCCTCTTGTCCTTGGCACGCCGCAACTGCTCGGCGAGCTTGTCGACGGCCATGTCCAGCGCCGTGAACTTGTCGCCGTCGGTGGCCTCCGCACGCACCAGCGGGCCCTTGCCGGTGACGGTGAGCTCGACGGTCTCCTCCTCGCGACTGCCGTTGTGATAGGCGCGGTGAGTGACCTTGACGTCGAGCCGCTGCGCCCGCGGCGCCAGCGTTCCGATGCGAACGGACTTCTCTTCGGTGACGGTGCGGAAACGATCGGAGATGCTCACGCCCACGCCGACGATGCTAGTTTCCATCCTGACCTCCTTGTTCCGGGTCCGGCCGGTCAAGGGCGGACCCTGAGTTCGCCTTGGTCCCTCCCACGCTATCGGGGTGCCGCGCCCGTGTCACCTGCGAATCGCCGTCGCGATCCGTGAGCATCCGCGATGAATCCGGGCTAACCGGGCGTGTCGGGCCGTGGCGGCCACCGTCGCCGCTCCCACGACCCGCGCGCCGGCGTCGGTGAGGGCCCGCGCGGCCTCGCGCAGGGTCGCTCCCGTGGTGACGACGTCGTCGACGATCAGCACCGGAGCCCCCTCGACGCCGCGGGCGCACATCGTGCCCGAGACGTTCTGCGCACGGGCCGCCCTTCCCAGACCGCGCTGATCCGCCACCGCGCCGACCGTCCGCAGCGCCCGCAGCGGTCGGAGTCCGCCGCGGCGCGCGATCAGCCCCGCCACCTCGTGGCCGCGACGCCGGAACGCGGCCCGGGACGAGGGGACGGGAACCACCAGGACGTCCTCGACCGGGCCCCCGGCGGCGGCCTCTGCCGCGGCCGCGAGGGCGGCCCCCAGCGGTCGTGCGAGTGCGGTGCGGCCCTCTTCCTTGAGCGCGCGCAGGACACGCGCGGGCACGCCCGAGAACTCCCGCGCCGAGAAGACGGCCAGGCCCGCGTCGAGCCGGCCGCGACGGACGCGCGGAGCGAGCTCGTCGCGGCAGGCCGGGCACAGTCCGACGTCCGGGACGTCGCAGCCGGCGCACCGGGTCGGCAGCAGCAGGCTCAGCGCCTCGGCACCCGCATCGCGGAGGACCGCGCCCAGCCCGCCCGGTGCTCGTGGGGATGCGCTCACGCCCCTCAGCCTCGCCGTCGCGTGCGCGCCGCGGGGCCCGGAGCGCACCATCGGGGGGATGCCGCGCGCCCGCGCTCCGTGGGGAGGAGCCGGCGCGGGATCAGCGGGGCGCGCCCTGCTGGATCGCGAGCACGCGGACGTCGCCGACCAGCTGCTGCCAGTTGGCGCCGCGCTGGGCGTACACCTCGCCGTCGGCATCCCGCACGCGCGCGCTGTCTTTCTGCCCGGCGACGGTCGTGGTGTCGCCCGGGGTGCGGCTCGCTGAGGCGAACCCGCCCACGGTGAGCGTCTCGAGGTACTGGTCCTCGCCGTCGCTCGTGAGCACCCCGAGCGTGCTGCCGTCGAGCCAGGTGAGGGCCGTCGCCGGTCCGGGCAGGGTGTCGAGCACCTTCTCGGGCGACTCGATCGAGGTCGGCACACCGTTGCGATCGCGCTGGATCCCCGCGCCCCAGATCGCGTAGCGGTCGCCGTCGCGGACCGCCGCGACCAGGCGCGTGCCGTCGCGGGACACGCGCTGCGCGAGGATCTGCGAGGCGCCCGACCACCCGCCGGCGACCGTGACGATCGTGCCGTCGGGGGCGTAGGCCCGCACGGCGCTCGGGGCGTCGGTGGGCACCGTCCAGATGTACCCCGACGGGTCGATCGAGGGCGCGATGAGGCCGGCGCGCTGGTCCAGCCGCTGGGTGGGCGCATCGGCGTGCACCGCGAGCACGGCGCCCGACACGTCGCGGACCGCGGCCGTCGTACGATCCGCATTGACCTCGATGTCGGTCGTCGCGATGTTGAGGATCGCGTCGGACAGCCCGGCGATCGGCGTCACCGTCGAGCCCGACGCGAATCCGAAGGCCGCCTCCGTGCGGACGACCGGGTTGGAGGCGACGGCGGTCGAGCGCACGTCGACCTTCTGCGCCATCAGCGCCTGCCCTCCCGGCAGGATCATGTCGACACCGCTGATACCGGCCGTGTCGAGACTCGCCTCGAGTTGCGTCTGCATGCGGTCCAGCGCCACCTGGTCGAGGTTCCGCGCGCCGTCCTGCAGCGTCACCTGCGCGACGTTCGACTGACGCGGCACCGAGGTCAGCTCCAGGCGGGCGCCTTCGGTGAAGGCGCTCACGACCGCACCGCGCAGCCAGGGCGCCGGTGAGCCGTCGACCAGTCCCTCCGCGATGTTCGTGGCGGCGTAGTAGCGGGGGAACCACCGCACGTCGGGGACCAGGTAGGTCCACGTGGGGTCGAAGTACATGAGCGAGTACGCGTCGAACACCGTCGCGAACCGCGTCTGGTCGAGGACGATGCCGTCCGGCGCCTGCGTGATGCGCCACTGGCCGTCCGTCTGCTGCGCCAGTTTGAACGACAGGGGGATGTCGCCGTCGTCGGATGCCGGGGTCAGCTCGCCCGTGGCATCCACCGTCGCCACCGGCGCGACGGTCAGCACGAACTCCGCGGCGCCCGTCTGCTGCAGCGTCCGCTGCCCGGCCGCGTACACGGTGACACCGGCCTGCGGCTTCCACGTGCCCTTGAAGCTCGGCGCGAGGAACTGCTGGGCCGTCTCCCAGTTGTTGCTGGGACCGGTGCCGGCGGCGATGAAGCCCTCGACGATCTGCTGGGGCGTCGCATCCTGCACGGGCCCCTTGGGGATGAACGCGAAGTCAGCGGAACCGTCGTCGTCGACGATGCGCACGCCCGGGTTGACCGGGCCCGAGGTCGGCAGGCCGGCGCACGCGACGAGCGCCGTCAAGAGCAGAGCGGCGAGGAGGGCGGCGACGCCGCCGCGCAGGCGGATACGCATCATGGGCGACTCCCCCGGTCGAACACGGTGATCGGCTGCGTGAGCCCGAGGTCGTCCAGCGAGACCCCGTCCTCGACGGGATCGACCGGGATCGGCGAGGCCCCGTCGAGCGGCTGGCCCTGACGCGGCAGCGTGAGCACGAAGTTCGTCCCGCGGCCGAGCTCGGACCAGACCGCCAGGCTGCCGCCGTGCAGCTTGGCGTCGCCGAGCGCGATCGACAGGCCGAGGCCCGTGCCGCCGATGGTGCGCTTGCGCGACGGGTCGGCGCGCCAGAACCGATCGAACACCCGCTCCGCATCGGCCGCGCTCATCCCGAGACCGTAGTCGCGCACGCCGATCGCCACGGCCCGCTGATTGCTGTCCACCGTCACGACGATGGGGCGTCCCTCGCCGTGCTCGATCGCGTTGCCGAGGAGGTTGCGGACGACGCGGCGTACCCGCCGCGGATCCATCTCGACGGGCGAGTACCCGCCGGGGGCGACCAGCCGCACGTCGGTGCCGTGCTGCTCCGCGAGCTGCTGCATCGATGCGATGACGTCCTCCGCGAGGTGGGCCAGGCTCGTGGGCTCGTACTCGAGCTGCACGGAGCCGGCGTCGTATCGGCTGATCTCCAGGAGGTCGGTCAGCAGCGTCTCGAAGCGCTGCACCTGCGCGTGCAACAGCTCGGCGGCGCGGGCGGTCGTCGGATCGAAGCTCTCCCGCTGGTCGTTGAGCATGTCGCTGGCCAGACGGATGGTCGTCAGCGGGGTGCGCAGCTCGTGGGAGACGTCGGAGACGAAGCGCTGCTGGACGAGGGACAGCTCCGCCAGCTCCTTGATCTGCGCCTCGATGCTGTCGGCCATCGCGTTGAAGGACCGGCCCAGCGTCGCGAACTCGTCCTCGCCGCGAACCGGCAGCCGTACGGCCAGGTCGCCGGCGGCGAGCGTGGCGCTCGTCTCCGCCGCCTCGGCGATCGGCACCGTCACGGAGCGCAGGACGAACCACGAGATGGCGGCGATGAGGACGACCAGTCCCGCGCCGACCAGCCAGAGCGTCACCTGCACGAACTGGAGGGTCTGCTGCTCGGGGGCGAAGTCGTACGCGAAGTAGAACTCGTAGGCTCCGACCTCGGGGAACACGAGCTGCTGGCCGATCACGACGCCGGGCACCGTGCTGCCGTCGGACTCGGCGAGCCCGACCGACTGCCACCAGCGCTTCTCGGCATCCCCCTGCACGGCGCTGCGCAGCCCCGGCGTGATGAGACCGACGTTGAGGCCGCCCTTCTGGAAGTCCTGGGGCGCGATCGTCGACGGGGCGTCCGAGATGCGGAAGGCGGCGATCATGTCGGTGCCGGCCTGTCGCGCGATCGAGTCGGTCACGTTGTTCCACAGGGACTGGAGCGCGGCGCCGTCCCCGTCGACCTGCGCGGCGTTGAGGGTCTGCTGCGTGGACTGCGTCGCCCGCTGCACCGACTCCTGCACCTGCTGGACGCGCGACTCGAAGAGGTCGTTCTGGATCGCGAGGGCCATCGCGACGAACGCGATCAGGATCGCGAACGCCGTGGCGCCGATCGTGATGACGAGCGTCCGGAACCGCAGCGAACGCGTCCAGGCGTAGGCCACGCGACGCGGCCAGGTGCGCCAGTCGCGCCACCCGGTCATCGTCGGCACGGTCGCCGTCTGCGGCGTCATCGTGGGCCGATCAGACCACCGCGCCGGCGCGGTAGCCGACCCCGCGCACCGTCATGACGATCCGCGGGTTGTCGGGGTCGATCTCGACCTTGGCGCGCAGACGCTGCACGTGCACGTTCACGAGGCGCGTGTCCGCCTTGTAGTGGTAGCCCCACACCTGCTCGAGGAGCATCTCGCGGGAGAACACCTGCTGCGGCTTGGAGGCCAGTGCCACCAGCAGCTCGAACTCGAGCGGGGTGAGCGCGATCACCTCGTTCCCCCGGCGCACCTCGTGCGCGGCCACGTCGACGACGACGTCGCCGATGCGCAGGTCGCCGCCCGCCGGCTCGGCGGCGGGGCGCAGCCGCGTGCGGATGCGTGCGACGAGCTCCTTCGGGTTGAACGGCTTGACGATGTAGTCGTCCGCGCCCGATTCGAGCCCGCGGACGACGTCGGCGGTGTCGGTGCGCGCGGTCAGCATGATGATCGGAACGCCCGACTCGGAGCGGATGCGCGTGCAGATCTCGATGCCGTCCATGCCGGGAAGCATGAGGTCGAGCAGCACGAGGTCGGGGCGCTCCTCGCGCCACACGTCGACGGCGACGGTGCCATCGGCGCAGAACAGCGGTTCGAAGCCCTCGGTGCGCAGCACGATGCCGATCATCTCGGCGAGCGCGACGTCGTCGTCGACAACGAGGATGCGGGAAGTCATATGGCCTGGTTCGTCCTTCGGGTGGGCCGGATGCCGCCGACGCGGCAGGGCGCAGGAACACAGTATCGGACGCTCCTGGGATGGCACCGAGTGCCGCGCAGACGATGACGGGTCCGGGACGCTGTCCCGGACCCGTCATCGTCGACGTCCCGCCGCGGCGACCGCTACTGCAGAGCGGGCAGCTTGTCGTCGCTGTTGAGGGCGCGGAACAGGAGCGCGGCCAACGCGCCGCCGACCAGCGGGGCCAGGAAGTACAGCCAGTAGGCGCCGATGTCGAAGATGCCCGTGATGGACAGCCCCAGCGCGACGGCCGGGTTGAAGCCGCCGCCGGAGATGCCTCCCACGGCCACGGCGCCGACGAAGACCGTCGAGCCGATCGCGAGACCGTAGAACGAGTTGTGGACGTTGGACTTGGTGGTCGCGACGTTGAGCACGACGTACACGAGCACGAAGGTCCAGAGCGCCTCGACGAGGAACGCGGGGCCGATCTCGATCTTGGCGGGCTCGTCCGCGACGGGCCAGAGTGCGAAGCTGACGGCCGCCGCGAGCGCTCCGGCCGCGAGCTGGGCCACGACGTACGAGACGAACCGCGTCAGGCTGATGGCGCCGCGCAGCCAGGCGCCGAGCGAGACCGCCGGGTTCAGGTGGGCGCCGGAGATGTGGCCGGTCGCGAACACCATGATCATGAGTGCGAAGCCGATGGCGAGGGGGGTCAGGGCGCTGCCGCTGTTGACGGCGCCGATGATGGCGAACACGAAGATGAACGTGCCGATGAACTCGGCGAGGGGGTTGCGCAACGAATCCTTCATGATGAGCTCCTGTGGTCATCGCCGGTCCCTTCCGGCTCAGCACGACCATAGTGCACTCCCAGCGCTTTCCCAGGCAGCCGCGCGAGAACTCCCTCCACGCCGAACCGGGCCCCCTCCGATCGGAGAGGGCCCGGCATGCGCGCAGCGCGGTCAGCGGTGCAGGTCGAACCGGTCCAGCTCGGTGACCTTGCCCCACGCGGCGGCGAAGTCGCGCACGAACTTCTCGGTGGCGTCGTCCGAGGCGTACACCTCGGCCAGCGCGCGCAGCTCGGAATTCGAGCTGAACAGCAGGTCGACGCGGGTGCCGACGCCGACCTTCTCGCCGCTGCCGTCCTTCGTCCCCGCGAACGCGTGGGCTCCGGGATCCAGCGGCTTCCAGGTCGTGCCGAGATCGAGCAGCGTGACGAAGTAGTCGTTCGTCAGCACGCCGACGCGGTCGGTGAACACGCCGTAGGGCGAGCCGTCCCAGTTGGCCCCGAGCACGCGCAGACCGCCGACGAGGACCGTCATCTCCGGCGCCGTGAGGGTGAGCAGGTTCGCCTTGTCGAGGAGGTGGTACTCGGCGGGCATCGCCGCCAGCGGACCCTGGTAGTTGCGGAACCCGTCGGCCGCGGGCTCCAGGTAGCCGAAGGACTCGACGTCGGTCTGCTCCTGCGACGCGTCGGTGCGCCCCGCGTGGAACGGGATCTCCACCTCCACGCCCGCGTCGGCGGCCGCCTTCTCGACCGCCGCGTTGCCCGCGATGACGATCAGATCGGCGAGGGAGACCTCGATGCCCGCCTGTGCGGCGTCGGCCGCGATGCCCCCGAGCACGCCCAGGACGCGGTGCAGCTGCGCGGGGTTGTTGACCTCCCAGTCCTTCTGCGGGGCGAGGCGGATGCGGGCGCCGTTGACGCCGCCGCGCTTGTCGCTGCCGCGGAAGGAGGATGCCGCGGCCCACGTCGTGGCGACCAGCTCGGACACCGTGAGGCCGGAGGCGAGCACCCGAGCTTTGAGGTCGGCGACCTGGTCGGCCCCGAGCGGGGCGCCGGTCGGCGCGGGGACGGGGTCCTGCCACAGCAGTTCCTCGCCGGGGACCTCGGCGCCCAGGTAGCGGGCGACCGGACCCATGTCGCGATGCGTCAGCTTGAACCAGGCGCGCGCGAACGCGTCGGCGAAGGCGTCCGGGTCGTCCTTGAACCTGCGCGAGATCTTGTCGTAGGCGGGGTCCACGCGCAGCGCGAGGTCGCTGGTGAGCATGCGGGGCTCGCGCTTGCCGTCGCTGTGGGCGAGCGGCACCATGTCGGCGCCGTGGCCGCCCGTCGGCCGCCACTGGTGCGCGCCGGCCGGGCTCTTCATGAGCTCCCACTCGTACGCGTAGAGGATGTGGAAGAACTCGTTGTCCCACCGGGTCGGGTGGTAGGTCCACGTCACCTCCAGGCCCGACGTGATCGTGTCGTCGCCGCGGCCGGTGGCGTGGTTGTTCTTCCACCCGAGGCCCTGCATCTCCAGCCCCGCGGCCTCGGGGTTGTCCTCGAGGTTGGCGTCGGGGGCGGCGCCGTGCGTCTTGCCGAAGGTGTGGCCGCCGGCGATGAGGGCCACGGTCTCCTCGTCGTCCATCGCCATCCGGGCGAACGTCTCGCGGATGTCGCGGGCCGAGGCGAGCGGGTCGGGGTTGCCGTTGGGCCCCTCGGGGTTGACGTAGATGAGGCCCATCTGCACGGCCGCGAGAGGCTTCTCGAGCTCGCGGTCGCCCGAGTAGCGCTCGTCGCCGAGCCACGTGGTCTCGGGGCCCCAGTACACGTCGTCGTCCGGCTCCCACACGTCGGTGCGTCCGCCGGCGTAGCCGAAGGTGCGGAAGCCCATCGACTCCAGCGCGACGTTGCCGGCCAGGATCATGAGGTCGGCCCAGGAGATCGACTGCCCGTACTTCTTCTTGACGGGCCAGAGCAGGCGCCGGGCCTTGTCGAGGTTGACGTTGTCGGGCCAGCTGTTCAGCGGAGCGAAGCGCTGCTGTCCCGCTCCCGCGCCGCCGCGGCCGTCCGTCACGCGGTAGGTGCCGGCGGAGTGCCAGGCCATGCGGATCATGAGGGGCCCGTAGTGGCCGAAGTCGGCGGGCCACCAGTCCTGGCTCGTGGTGAGGAGCTCCGCGATGTCCGCCTTGACGGCGGCGAGGTCGAGCGACTCGAAGGCCGCCGCGTAGTCGAAGTCGTCATCCAGGGGGTTACGGACGCTCGGGTTCTTCGCGAGGATCTTGAGGTTGAGCTGGTTCGGCCACCACACCCGGTTCGCCGAGCCGCTGGTGGGATGCGGCTGCGCATGGATGACCGGGCAAGTCGCCGCCTCCTCCGCGCGCGCCTCGTCGGTGTCGCTGACGGTGAGGGACTGGTCGATCTCGGTCGCGTCAGCGCCGATACCGGCGGTGGTCGGGTCGTGGTCGGTCATGGTGTTCCTTCCGTTGGGGTGGGTCCGGCGGCGGCCGCGCACGAGGGGCAGAGCCCCCAGTACGTGACCTCCGCCGTGGTGAGGGTGAAGCCGTGCGCGTCGGACGGTTGCAGACAGGGCGCGGCGCCGATGGCGCAGTCCACATCGACGACCGTGCCGCAGGAGGTGCACACGAGATGGTGGTGGTTGTCGCGCACCCGAAGCTCGAACAGCATGGGGCGCCCCGCGGGCTCGATGCGGCGGACCAGCCCGGCGTCGACGAAGTCGCCCAGCGCGTTGTACACGGACTGGCGGCTCGTCCGCGGCATCCGCTGGACGATTCGCAGGAAGACGTCGTCGGCGCTCGCGTGCGGCATGTCGCGCAGGGCGTCGTAGACGGCCGTCCGCGACTCGGTGACCTTGAGTCCGGCCGCCCGCAGCGCGGCCGGGGCCGCCGCCTCGCCGTGCGGGGTGTCGATATCGGTCATGTCTCCACCCTACCCAATTTTGACAGAGTCAAAATTACTCACGGGTGATCCATAGGCCGTCGCGGCCGCGCTCCGAACGCCGCAACGCCGCCCCCGCTGGCGGGGACGGCGTTGCGAAGACGCGGAGGGCGCGGCTCAGTAGCGGTAGTGCTCGAGCTTGTAGGGACCCTCGACGGGCACGCCGATGTAGGCGGCCTGCTCGGGGGTCAGCTCCGTGAGCTCCACGCCCAGGGCGGCCAGGTGCAGGCGCGCGACCTTCTCGTCGAGGATCTTCGGCAGCACGTACACGCCGACGGGGTACAGCTCGGGCTTCGTGTACAGCTCGATCTGGGCGAGCACCTGGTTGGTGAACGACGCGCTCATGACGAACGAGGGATGCCCGGTCGCGTTGCCGAGGTTCATCAGGCGCCCCTCGCTCATCACCAGGATGCTGCGGGGCGCGCCGTCGGCGGCCGCCGGCAGCCGGTACTCGTGCACCTGAGGCTTGATCTCGATCTTCTCGACGCCCGGCAGCGCCTCCAGACCGGCCATGTCGATCTCGTCGTCGAAGTGGCCGACGTTGCCGACGATCGCGAGGTGCTTCAGCTTCGTGAGGTGCTCGACGGTCACGACGCGGGTGTTGCCGGTGCCGGTGATGAGGATGTCGACGTCGCCGACGACGGACTCGAGCCGGGCGACCTGGAAGCCGTCCATCGCCGCCTGCAGCGCGCAGATCGGGTCGACCTCGCCGATGATGACGCGCGCGCCCTGACCCCGCAGGGCCTCGGCCGCGCCCTTGCCCACGTCGCCGTAGCCCACGACGAACGCGACCTTGCCGCCGATCAGCACGTCGGTGCCGCGGTTGAGCCCGTCGGGCAGCGAGTGACGGATGCCGTACTTGTTGTCGAACTTGCTCTTGGTGACCGAGTCGTTGACGTTGATGCCCGGGAACAGGAGCTTCCCGGCGGCGGCGAGCTCGTACAGGCGGTGCACGCCGGTCGTGGTCTCCTCGGTGACGCCGACGATCTGCGACGCCATGCGGGTGAAGCGCTGCGGGTCGCGGGCGAGACTGGCGCGCAGCGTGTCGAGCACGATGCGGTACTCGAGGGAGTCGTTCTCGGATGCCGCGGGCACCGCGCCGGCCGCCTCGAACTCGACGCCCTTGTGCACGAGGAGCGTCGCGTCGCCGCCGTCGTCCAGGATGAGGTTGGGGCCGTCGAAGCCCTCCGCCGACCAGTCGAAGATGCGGTCGGCCAGCTGCCAGTACTCCTCGAGCGTCTCGCCCTTGAACGCGAAGACGGGAACCCCAGCGGGCTCGTCCACGGTGCCCGTGGGGCCGACGGCGACCGCGGCGGCGGCCTCGTCCTGCGTGGAGAAGATGTTGCAGCTCGCCCAGCGCACCTGTGCTCCGAGCGCGACGAGCGTCTCGATGAGCACGGCGGTCTGCACGGTCATGTGCAGCGAGCCCGCGATGCGGGCGCCGGCGAGGGGCTGCGAGGGCCCGTACTCCTCGCGCAGTGCCATGAGCCCGGGCATCTCGTTCTCGGCGAGGCGGAGCTGGTGACGACCGGCCTCGGCGAGGCTCAGATCGGCGACGACGAAGTCGTGGAGGCGGGCGGGGGCGGCAGTGGTCGGCATCCGACCATTCTCGCATCCCACGCCCGGGGACGGCTGTGCGTCAGACCCGCAGCGTCTCGTGGCGCACGACGACCCAGCCCTTCGGCACGGACAGCCGATCGGTGTGGATCGCGCAGAGGTCGTGCGCGTGCGGGTCGGTCGCCGCGCCGAGGGGGCCGAGCGCCGCCATCTGGTCGCCGTAGTCGTAGGTCAGGGTCGTCACAGCCTCGCGGGCACAGCCCACCTTCGAGCACAGTCGGGTACGCATCGCCCTCACGGTACCCGTCCGCGGTGCTCCCCGAGCGGATGCCGCGCCGCCGCGGGGCGATCGGCCCGGCCGATCGGCGCACGCTGACCTAGACTCGGACCATGATGAGGCGGCGCGCGAGCAGTGCCCCGCGCGTGCGCGCCTCGCGCCACGGCCGCCACGGCCGCGAGGACCGCAGCCCCGTCGTCCGCCCGCCCCTGCCGGCGCAGGAGACCCGGGAGGAACGCTTCGACTTCACCGTGGGCACGGCGGCGGAGTTCCTGCGCAGCGCCTGGCCCGAGCTGCGCGACGTCGCCTTCGAGGTCGCGGCGATGCCTCCGGCGCCCGACGCCGACGGCATCCCGCGCTGGACGGTGTCGACGGGCGACCGGCGCATCGTGCTCTACCGGCTGCCGATCGAGCGTCTCGGGTCGCTGCACCGCGAGGACGACCTGCACCGGCGGATGGCGATCGAGAGCTGCGTCTTCCGTGCGGCCGCGGAGTACCTCGACCGCGATCCGTGGGACCTCGGCCCCGAGCGCTTCCGCTACTTCTGAGGGCGCCGCCGGCGGCGGCCCTCAGCGGGCTCAGCGGGGATACACCGTGACCGCCGACGCCGCCGCCGCGCTCGGCGCCACCGGATAGCCCGCGAGAGCCGACGCCCCCGCGTAGGTCACGCCCGCGCGCACGGCGCCCGTGCCGGGATCGACGCGGTAGACCTCTCCGGGGCGGACGGGGACCGTCACCGCCCCCGACGCCGGCACCGTCACATCCGTCGCCGTGCCCGCGCCGGCCGCCGCGGTCAGCACCACGGTCGTCGCCCGCCCGTCGGAGGAGGCGAGCGTCAGCGTGGGCTCCGGCGCGCCGGACCCGCCGGCGGCGACCGCGACGAGCGCGGGAGCCGAGATCTCCTCGGCCGCGACGAACCAGCCGAAGTCGCTCCCGGCGCCGAACCCCGAGGTCGCCCACACCGCGCCCGTGACCGGGGCCGTCGCGCTCACGCGCACGGCGTAGGTGCCGGTGGCGAGGCCGCCGAGGTCGAGCTTCAGCGGCACACCCGCCGTCAACGGCACCGTCTGCGCGGTGCCCACCTGCGTCGCGCCCTGGAAGACGGTCACCGTCGCCTGAGCGTCGCTGCCCGGCGAGAGGAGCCGCAGCGCGGTGGGCACGTTGCTCTCACCCGCGCCGCCCTGGGTCGTGACGACCGGGACGCCCGGGATGACGAGATCGGTGTCCGGCACGGCGGCGGCCCCCACCTGGTCGACGCCGCCGGCGACGAGCACGCGCGTGAGGCTCGCCTGCAGCGCGGCACGGACCGGCGCCTGGGACGAGGTGATCCGCAGGACGGGATTCTCCTCGCCGATGGCCAGCGAGGCGAGGGGGATGACGCGCTGCGTGCCGGCGGGAACCACGATGCCGTTGCCCGCCACGGGCACGGCGCCGCCGTCGGCGCCGTAGACGGTGACGGTGACCCGCGCCGCGACCGCGCCGGGGTTGGAGAGCACGACGAGATCCGACGCCCCCGTCGCGGCGGAGCCCGCGACGAGCCACGACTCCATCTCCGGTCGGGCGCACGCCGCGGCGGCGAACCCGCTGAGGTCCTCGGCGGCCGCCCGGGCAGCCGAGGCGGCCGCGATGTCGGTCGGCTCCCCGCCGACCGGGGCGGCGCGAAGCGTCGTCGGGCCGGTTCCCCCCGTGACATCGGGGGTGAGCAGCGTCGAGGTCGTCGCCGCGGCGGGCGTGCCCGCGGAGGCGGCGGCGGAGGTGACGGCGGCGGGCGCGGCATCCGTGAGCTGGGAGGCGATCGACGCGTCGCGCCCCGTGGCGAGGATCGGTCCCACGCACGTCGCGACGGAGGCGGATGCGGGGGTGTGCGCCGTGACCGAGACGGCCTCGCGCGCGAGGGTCGGCAGCGGCGTCACGACGAGGGCGACGGCCGCGGCGATCGCGACCGCGGCGACGGCGCCGCCGACGGCCAGCCGCACGCCGGCGATGCCGCGCGGACCGCGGGCCTGGGAGACTCCGTCGCTCACGCTGCCCCTCCTCGTTCGAGACCGACGGTGCGCGGGCGACGCCGGTTCAGGCGGAGCGAGCGCCGCGTCGGAAGCGCCAGCAGGAGCGCGACGACGATCACCCCGATCTGCAGGACGGCGACCTCCGCACCGGCGGCGGCGCCGGTCTGCTGCCGATCGACGACCGTGCCGGTGACGCGCCACAGCTTGCCGCGGCCCGTGTCGCCGACGATCTCGAGGTCGTCGCGCTGGTCCAGCGCCGTCTCCGCCCCGATGCGCACGGCCCGTGCGACATCGCTCTCGCCGTCACCGCCGCCGCTGAGCAGGACGAAGGCCACGCCGTGGGCGGCGAGGTCGGCCACGGCGCTCCCCGAGGGCGCGGCGAGCAGCTCGGCGGTCAGTCGCGCCGCCTCGGCGTCGCCGGCGTCGGGGCTCCGGCGCGCCGAGCGGAGCGTCGTCTGTCCGCCGAGGGCCGAGGTCTCGCCCCACACGACGTCGGTGACGACGGCGCCGTCGGATGCCGGTGTCAACACGAACGTCGCGTTGCCGAGCCCGGCGCGGCCCTCCGCCTCGACGTAGGCGGGCAGCGTGCTGCTCGGCCCGTCGGTGAGGGCGGAGGTCCCCCGGGGAAGCGCGGTGAGGGCGGGCACGGCGCTGACGGCGAGCGCGGCCATGGCCAGGACCGCCAGCGGCATCCGCACCCGGGCGGCGTCGGGGATCGCATCGACGGCGAGCGCCGCCGCGCCCAGCAGCGCCAGCCAGTACAGGCTCAACGCCGCCCCGGGCCACACGGCGATGCCCACGGACGCATCCGTGGTGACCTCGATGCCGATGACGGCCATCGCGGTCGCGAGGGCGCTGACGGCCACGACGAGCGCGACGGCCGCCGGCACGACCCGCGACAGGAGCGGTGCGGCGACGGCGAGACCCAGCAGCGGGACGACCAGCAGCAGCGCCCACGGTCCGATCCCGGCGACGAGCTGATCCCATCCCGCGCCGTCGGTCGTCGGGAATCCGAAGGCGATCGCGATGCGGCGCGCGAGGTCGACCTGCTCGCCGCTCGCGAGGGGGACGCCGGGGTCGGCCAGGAGCGCCCACGGGTCGCCCGTGTCGAGACGATGCCAGACCATCGGCGCCCAGACGGCCACCGCGGGCACGAGGAGCCAGATGACGCGGGCGATGCCGCGGCCTCGTCCGAGGCTCGCCGTGAGCACGATGGCCACGACCCACAGCAGCACGACGGCGGGGGCCAGCGAGGGCGCGCAGGCCAGGACGGCGACCGCGATGACCGACCCCATGCCGGCCGCGCTCCACGAGCGGTGCGCGACGGCGGCGGTCCACAGCAGCCACGGCAGCAGCAGGTGCGCGATCACGACGGTGGGTCGACCGGTGGCGAGCGCCCCCAGCAGGCTCGGCGCCAGCGCGTAGCCGACGGCGACGAGGGCGCGCGCGAGGGGGCGCTCCGTGACGCGGGTCGCCGCGAACCACGCCCCGAGCGCCGCCAGCGGCAGCGCCAGCACCCACACGACGACGAGGACGCGCGAGGGCGCCGCGGGCCACAGCGAGCCGAGCACGGCGATGACCGCACTGAACGGATCCGCCGGACCGCTGGTGTCCCAGCCGAGCGGACGCAGTCCCGACGCGGCATCCGCCCACAGCTGCGCGACCGTCGCCCGCAGCGGGACGAGCGCTCCCCCGCCGAGCACCGGCCACGCCAGCAGCGAGAGGAAGGCGAGCACGGAGACCAGCAGCGCGCCGAGCACGATCCAGGCCCCGCCGCCCGAGAAGAAGCGCAGTTCCCCGCGCGCGGCACCGTCCACCACGTCGTCGTCGAGGCGTTGGCGCAGTTCGGCGCGGGTGATCCGCAGCGGCGCGAGCTGCGCCCACGAGACGCTGCGCCCGGCCCGGATGCCGCGTCGCGCCCGGGCGACCGCACCCGGGCGGGCCATCACCGTGACGGTGGCCCCCCACTCGGGGCCGATGAGCGCGGGGCGTTTGCCCAGCAGCAGCGCCACCGACCGCAGCAGGGCCAGCGGGAGGTACGACAGCCAGTGCAGCGGGACCGCGGCCGCCGGGGCGTAGGCGAGGCGGCGGTGCAGCTGTGCGGTGCGCTGGGCGTAGGCGCGGCGCACGCCCTCCGGCTCGAAGCGGTCGCCGAGCGCCGGCGGGTCGCTGCGGTCGGCGTCGGCGATGGCGACGATCGCCTGCGGTGCGAGCACGACGCGCCCGCCGCGCAGCCGGGCGCGGACGCCGAGGTCGAGGCCCTCGTCCGCGCCGGCGAGCGCGGTGTCGAGTCCGCCCAGCGCCCGCCAGGCGTCCGTGCGCACGAGGATGCCGCGGACGTCGGCGCCGAGGACGTCGTCGCCCGCGTCGTGCTGGCCCTGGTCGTGCTCGCCGTCGGCGAGCCCGACCGTGCGCCCCCCGTGGGTCAGGGAGACGCCGAGGGAGACGATGCGGTCGTTGTCGTCGGCGCGCACGAGCTTCGGGGCGGCGAAGGCGACCGACGGCGAGGTCTCGAGCGCCCCGAGAAGGCGCATGAGGGCGTCGGGCGCGGGGGTGGTGTCCTGGGCGAGGATCCACACCGCCTCGCCGTCGAGTCGGCGGCTGGCCAGATCGAGGGCGTCGGCGAAAGAGGTGCCGCGATCGGCCGTGATGACCCCTTCGGCGCCCGACTCCCCCGCGATGCGCTGCAGTTCACGGTCACCGGCGTGCACGCCGCAGAGCACGATCGTGAGCGTGTCCACGGGGCGCGACTGCGCCGCGAGCGCGGACAGGACGCGTTCGAGGCGGATGTCGGTGGCCACGCGCGCATCGGGGCGCACGACCAGCAGTGCGTGAACTCGGGCGGGCATGACGTCGTCAGCCTAGGCGCGGACGGCTCGGGCCCGCGCACGTCGCCCGCGAGTCTCGGGAACTCGTCAGGCGCGGCGCTTGAGCTTGCGGCGCTCGCGCTCGCTCAGCCCACCCCAGATACCGAAGCGCTCATCGTTCTGCAGGGCGTACTCGAGGCACTCCCCGCGCACGTCGCACGAGGTGCAGATGCGTTTGGCGTCTCGCGTCGAGCCGCCCTTCTCCGGGAAGAACGCCTCGGGATCGGTCTGGGCGCACAGGGCGTCGGCCTGCCAGGCGAGGGCGGTGTCCTCGCCGGTCGCCGCGGCCCGGCGCACGCCCGGCACGCCGAGATTGACCGGGTCGACGAACCAGTTGTCGGGGACGCCGGAGCGGTAACCCGTCATATCGTTCTCCCCACGTTTTCCCGATGCGCCGATGCGCGTGTTGGGAATAATTACACCCTTGTCATTCGCCGTGGTCAAGTCGCAGATCGTAAACCCTCAATGAGGGATTGAACCTTCATCTCGACGCATCGGCGTGTCGCGCGCGATGTCGCGGGCTCACGCCCCCGGCTGAGCGAGGAAGATCTCACCGGATCCGGCGACGGCGATGACCCCTTCGTCGGCGACGTGCACGGCGGCCCCGGGGCGGAGGGCGACCTCATGGCCGGATGCCGAGACGACGACCTCGCCCCGCGTGCACAGCGCGATCGCGGGGCCACGCAGCGTCAGGCGTGCGTCGGCGCCGGGGGCGACGCTCACGCAGGACAGGGCGAAGTCGTCGACCGGTGTGTCGTAGTCGACCACGCCGTCGCCGACGGCGCGGGGGTGCACGACGGGGGCGGGTCCGGGGGTGACGTCCACGACGCGCATCAGTTCGGGCACGTCGACGTGCTTAGGGGTCAGACCGCCGCGCATGACGTTGTCGCTCGCGGCCATCAGCTCGACGCCGAGACCCGACTGGTAGGCGTGCAGGACGCCGGCGGGCGCGAACAGCCCCTCCCCGCGCCGCAGCGTGACGAGGTTCATGAGGAGGGCGACGATCAGACCGGGATCTCCCGGGAAATCCGCGGCGGCCGCACGCAGCACAGCGATCTCGTCGGAGAACTCGGCGCTGTCGGCACGGCCGAGGGCGGCGGTCAGGTCGGCGACGATCGCAGCATCCGCCTCGTCGAGGGCCCACGCGAGCGTGCCCCGCAGCGCGGACCGGGCGTCGACGCCGGTGTCGGCGTCGCCGAGCCGTTCGCGGATCTCGGCGACGGCGCCGCTCGCCGAAGGCGCGTCCAGGGCGTCCAGCAGCCGTCGGGTCTCGGCGAGCGGACGCAGTCCCACGAGGGCGCGGAAGCGCTCGCTCAGCGCGACGATGATCTCGGGCTTGTGGTTGTCGTCGCGGTACAGACGCTCCGGTGCGTCGCGCGGGACGCCGGCGCCCTCCTCCCGCGCGAAGCCCTCCCGCGCCTGGTCCCGCGTGGGGTGCGCCTGGATCGACAGCGAGGATGCCGCGGCCAGCAGTTTCAGCAGGAACGGCAACGGCGGGCGCCCGGCCTCGGAGAGGGCGACGTCGAGCGTGCGTCCGTCCGGCGTCCGCGACGGGCAGCCGGGGTGGTCGCCGTACCAGATCTCGGCCTCCGGAGCCCCCGTCGGCGGACGCCCCTCCAGTCCCGCGATCAGCGTCGTGGAGCCCCAGGAGTAGTCGCGCGGCTCGTTGGAGATCGGCGTCAGCATGCCCCCAGCCTAGAACCGCCGCCGCGATAGCCTGATCACACCATGGCCGTCTTCACCACGCACCCCGTCGCCGCGCCGCCGACCGCGCCGGTGCGCGCGACGACGGCCCATCTGCTGCTGCGGGGCTGGTGCATTTTCGTGATCGCCGCGGCGCTCGCGGGCACGTCGTGGCTGATGCTGCTCGGGGCGCCCGGCGCGGCGGTCGTGGCGATCGCGACCGGAGTGGTCTCCGCGGTGCTGTGGGCCCTGCTCCGCCCGCCCGTGCAGTGGCGCCGGCTCCCGTGGTTCGCGATGGGCTACGTCATCTGGGCGATCGCCTCGCTCCTGTGGAGCGCGCATCCGACCACGACGGCCGTCACCCTGCTGCTCCTGCTGATCACGACGCTGCAGGCGATGTTCGTCGGCGCCGTGCTCACCTGGCGCGAACTCGTCCGCGCGATCGCGTCGGCCCTGAAATGGGTGCTGGGGCTGTCGATCGTGTTCGAGCTCTGGGTCTCGCTCGTCTGGGGCGGCCCGATCCTGCCGCAGTTCGTGCGGCCCGACGGGCCGGTCGCCGATCCGATCGTCTACTGGTCGCGCGACAACCTCTTCGACGGGGGCCGCATCCAGGGCGTCTTCGGCAACGCCAACCCCCTCGCCTACGTCGCCCTGCTCGGCATGATCGTGTTCGCGATCCGCTTCGCCACGCGCGCCCCCCGGCGCTCGCTGCTCGTCGCCTGGTTCGCCCTCGCGGCCTACCTGTTCGTGCGCGCGGGATCGGCGACCGCCTGGCTCGCCGCCGGCGCGGTCGTGGTGGTCCTGCTCACCGTGCTCGCGATGCGCACCACCCGCCGCGCCGGCGAGCGCACACGCTACTACCTCGTCTACGCCGTCGTGGCCGTCGGCGGACTGGTCGCGCTCTGGCTCGGCCGCGAACGGGTGTTCTCGGTGCTGGGCCGCTCGTCCGACCTGACCGGCCGGGAGGGCATCTGGTCGATCGTCGGGGCGAAGGCCGTCGAGCGCCCCGTCGTGGGCTGGGGCTTCGCCACGCCCTGGCTGCCCGACGACCCCGCGTTCGACGGATGGATCGTCGACCACGGCCAGACCGTGATGCAGGCCCACAACATGTGGCTCGACGTGTTCTTCCAGCTCGGCGCCGTCGGGCTCGCCCTCATCGCCCTGACCTTCTTCGCCTACGTATGGCGGTCGTGGTTCTTCGCCGTCGACCGCCCGCGCTGGGATCTCGTCGCCGACCGCCCCTACTCCCCGGTCACTCTCCTGCCGACCCTCGTCGGCGCGGTGCTGCTGGTGCAGGGCCTGGCCGAGTCGGGGCCGCTCCTCGGCTGGGGCTGGCTGTTCGTCGTCATGCTCGCCTTCAAGATCAAACAGGCGCCGCTGCTCGGCCGAGGCGCCTCCGAGCAGCGACTGGTCGGCGAACAGGGCGAGCCGGAGCGGATGCCGCGATGACGCGCGCCGGGCGCGGCGACGGGTCGCTGCTCGGCGCCGGCAGCCCCCTGCAGCGCATGCTCGCCTCGGCGGATCTGGCGCGGGCGTACACGCTCGCCGCCGTCGCCACCCTGGTCGGTTCGCACCTGATCGCACGGCTCGCCGGCGTCGTCACCCTCCGCAGCATCATCGCCGGGCTGTGCGCCCTCGCGATCGGCATCCTCATCGCCCGTCGCGAGGAGCTGACGCCGCTGCGCCTGGTCCCCCTCACGCTGCTGCTGTGGGTCACCTGGGCGTTCGCGAGCGTCTTCTGGAGCACCGACCCGCTCGGCAGCCTCGCCCGCTGGCTCGCGATGGCGGCGATCGCGCTGATCGCGGTGACGATCGGCCACGTGCGCGACCCGCTCCAGACGGTCCGCGCGCTCGGCGACGTCCTGCGCGTCGCGCTCGGCCTGTCGCTCGGCCTCGAGATCCTCTCGGGGCTCCTGCTCGACATGCCGCTGCGTTTCCTCGGCATCCAGGGAAACATCGCCGCGCTCGGGCCGGTGCAGGGGATCTTCGGCACCCGCAACATGCTCGGCTTCGTGGCGGTCGTCGCGATGGTCACCTTCGCCGTGGAGCTGCGCACGCATTCGGTGCGCACCGGTGTCGGCGTCGGATCGCTCGCCCTCGCCGCCGCGCTCGGCATCCTCTCGGCCTCCCCCACGGTGCTCGTGCTGGCCGTCGCGGTCGGTGCGGCCACCGGGGCGCTCACGCTGGTGCGCACCGTGCCGCCCGCCCGGCGCGCCGCCGTGCAGTGGTCGCTGGCGATCGTCGTCGTGGTGGCCGCGCTCGTCGGATACGCGCAGCGCACGCGCCTGCTCGATGCCCTGGGAGCGACCGACGACCTCGACATGCGCACGCGCCTGTGGTCGCTCGCGGAGTTCTTCGTGCAGCTGCGTCCCGTGCTGGGGTGGGGCTGGTTCGGGCCGTGGGACCGCTCCGGCCAGCCGTTCCTGACCATCAATCAGCTGCTGGCCGAGCACCACTCCAGCGCCCTGAACGCCTACGTCGACGCGCTGGTGCAGCTCGGCTGGGTCGGCGGGCTGCTGCTGTGCCTGCTCGGCGGCGTGGCGCTCGTGAGATCGTGGAGCGTCGCCAGCCGGCGCCGGTCGATCATGCACGCCTGGACGCCGCTGATCGTGGTGACGCTGGCGGTCACGAGCATCTTCGAGTCCGTCGCGCTCGTCGGCTTCGGGTGGATGCTCCTGTGCCTGTGCGCCGTGCGCGCGGGACAGTCGCGGTCGTGGCGCGACCGGCTGCGCGTCGGCGCCGTGCCCACGTCGGGGCTGCCCGAGGGAGGGTAGCTCACCCCGCGTGGTCGGCGTTGTACGCGTCGAGGACGTCGCCGATCGCGGCATCCATCACGAGAACGCCGTTGTCGAGGTAGAGGCCGCGCGTGCAGAACCGACGCAGGTCCCGCTCGTTGTGGCTGACGAAGAAGAGCGTCCGCCCCTCGGCGAGGAGCTCGTCGATGCGGCGGTAGCACTTCTCCCGGAACGCCTTGTCGCCGACGGCGAGCACCTCGTCCACGAGGAGCGTGGGCTCGTCCAGCTGCGACACCACCGAGAATGCCAGCCGCACCTTCATGCCGTTCGAGAGGTGTTTGTAGGGCATGTCGACGAAGTCGCCGATCTCGGCGAAGGCGATGATGTCGTCGAAGCGGCGGGAGGTCTCCGCCTTCGACATGCCGTGCAGCCCGGCCATCAGCCGCACGTTCTCCCGCACGGTGAGATCGCCCACGAACCCGCCGGTGATCTCGATGAGCGGCGCCACTCCCCCCTCGACCCGGACGGACCCCTCGTCGGGGAGCAGGACCCCGGCGACGAGCTTGAGGAGCGTGGACTTGCCCTGACCGTTGCGGCCGACGACACCGATCGCCTCGCCGCGGCGAACGTCGAAGGACACGCCCCGCAGGGCCCAGAACTCGCCCGGCCGGCTGCGCCGCGCCGAGCCCGCGAAGAGGTCCTTCAGGCTGCGGCGACCGCGGCGGTTGCGGCGGAAGCGCACCCCCAGGCCGTCGACGCGGATCGCGATGTCCTCGCCCATCACAGCTCCTTCAGCACGGCGGGCTCCAGGCGCCGGAAGACGACGACGCCGAGGGCGAGGATGCCGAGGCTGACGACGGCCGCGACCAGCACGGCCGTGACGTCCGCCTCGCCGGGGAACAGGCCCACGCGGTACAGGGTGAAGATGCCCGACAGCGGGTTGAGCAGCGCCAGGTCGCGGAAGATCCCGGGAAGGTCGTTCACGCCGTAGATGATCGGCGAGGCGTAGAACAGGGCCCGCAGGATCAGCCGGGTCGTGCGCTCCAGGTCGCCCCAGAGGACGCACAGCGGCGCGACGAGCAGACCGAGCCCGACCAGCAGGATCGCCTGCAGCGCGACGGCCACCGGGAACAGGAGCAGCCCCCAGCCCACGGTCACCCCCGAGAAGACCGCGAACAGCACGAGCACGGGCAGCGAGAAGACGAACTCGACGCCCTTGCTGAGCACGATGCGGTTGACCCAGATCGAACGCGGGATCGCGGTCGAGCGCACGAGGCGCGCGTCCTTGTTGAAGGCGCGGGTGAGGTCGCCGACCGCCGCGTTGAACCACACCCACGGCAGCAGGCCCGACAGGAGGAACACGATGTAGGGCTGGGCGCCGATGTCTCCGCGTTGGAACACCTGGGTGAAGACGAACCAGTAGATCGCGCTCATCACGAGCGGATCCAGCACCGACCACAGGTAGCCGAGGGCACTCGTCGCGTAGCGCACGCGCAGGTCGCGCGCCGACAGCAGCCACAGCGAGTGCAGGTAACGCCGCGGAGAGCCGGCGGCGCCGACGACGGCGGTGGTCACGCGTCCGAGTCTAGGAGGTGAGCGTGCGCACGCGAGTGAGCCTGCGCCGTCCCGCACAGGGGACGCGGGGCGCACCGGGGTAGACTCGTGAGGCCATGGCCTCCATTCCTTCGCGCCACGACGCGGCCCCGAACGACACGTTCACGCCCGCCAGCGCGACGATCGCGATCGTCACCTTCAACCGTTCCGGACTGCTGACGAGGCTGCTCGAGAGCATCACCGCGATGGACCCGAAACCGGGCCATGTCGTCATCGTCGACAATGCGTCGACCGACGACACCACCGCGGTCGTCGAGTCGTTCCGCGATCGCCTGGGCACCGAGCTCGTGTACCGCCGGCTCGACGAGAACACCGGCGGCTCGGGCGGGTTCAGCGAGGGGATGCGCGTCGCGTACGAGCTCGGATCGACCTGGATCTGGCTCATGGACGACGACGTCGAGGTGCTGCCCGACGGCCTGGCGAGGATGGGGGCGTGGGCGCCGCGCTTCAAGTCGATCCAGGGGCGGCGCTACGACTTCGACGGCAGCGAGTTCTACTGGCAGTACCGCGTGGCCGAGCCGCTGGCCATCCCGATCCCGTTCGCGCCCAGCCGCTTCGACGACTCCGGCTACAAGGAGATGAACTCCGGCTGCTTCGAGGGCATGTTCATCCACCGCGACATCGTCGAGCGGATCGGCCTGCCCGACCCGCGCTTCTTCATCTACTGGGACGACCAGACCTACGGTTGGCTCGCGTCGCGGGTGACGACGTCGGTCATCGTCAACGAGTTCGTGCTCCGCCGCACCCGCGAGATCAAGCAGTGGGACATGGGCATCCGACACATGAACGCGTCGAGCAACGCGTACCGCTACTACATCATGCGCAACCGCGCCATCATCCAGCGCTACTACCGCAGCCTCGGGGTCTACAACCCGGTGCTGTTCGGCGTCGGCACCGCGCTGACGTTCGGCAAGGAGCTGATCCGGCTCCTCTTCGTGGAGCGCACCGTCCGGGGGACCTCGAACCTGTTCCGCGGGCTGCGCGACGGCAGGAAGATCGCGCGGGATGCGGAGTGGAAGCCGATGCCGCCGCTGGTCGCGGCACCCGCGGCATCCTGAACTCCCCTTCATCGCTCGCAACGCTCGGAGACTCTCGTGGCCCACATCCTGCAGAACACCGTCCTCCCGACCGAGCGCGACCCCGATCTGCTTCCGCTCTACGTGGACCCCGAGACCTGGACCTCCATCGACGAGGAGCCCGTGCGGGTGTCCAGCCGTGCCCAGCTCGGCAACATCCTGGGCCGCACGACGGCGCGCATCGTCGCCGGGCGGCGCGTCTCCTTCGGCACCTACTTCAACGCGTTCCCCGCGTCGTACTGGCAGCACTGGACGACGGTGCGCGCCGTGACGCTCACGGTGCGCACCACCGGTCCGGCCACGATCCTCGTGTACCGCTCGACCGGCAGCGGTGTGCGCCAGCGGATCGACACGCGCGAAGTGGAGGGCCAGGCCACCACGACGTTCGAGCTCACACTCAATCAGTACAGCGACGGGGGCTGGATCTGGTTCGACGTCGCCGCGGATGAGAAGTCGGCGACGTTCGAAGGCGCCACGTGGTCGACCGAGACGGAGCCGCGTCGCCAGGGCAAGGCGAGCATCGGCATCACGACCTACAACAAGCCCGATTACTGCATCGGAACCCTGCGCGCGCTGGCGGCGAGTCCCGAGGTCCTTCCCCTGTTGGACCGCGTGTTCGTGATCGATCAAGGCGATCGGCTCGTCTCGGCGGAGCCCGGCTACGACGACGTCGCCCGCACGCTCGGCGACACGCTGCAGATCGTGACGCAGCCGAACCTCGGCGGTTCCGGAGGCTTCGCCCGGGCGATGACGGAGACCCTTCAGCGGCCGGAGAGCGACTTCGTGCAGCTGCTGGACGACGACGTCCGCATCGAACCGGAGTCGATCCGGCGATCCATCATGTTCGCGCGGTTCGCCACGATTCCGACGATCGTCGGCGCCCACATGTTCGATCTGCTCGACCGCCCCAAACTGCACGCGTGGGCGGAGGTCGTGGACGACATGCCGTTCATGTGGCGCACCCTCAACCAGGAGCGGATGCCCCATGACTTCTCCGTCGCGAATCTCCGCCAGTCGCCGTCGCTGCACTCGCGCCTCGATGCGGACTACAACGGGTGGTGGATGTGTCTGATCCCGACCGACGTCATCCGTGAGGTCGGGCTCGCCCTCCCGGCGTTCATCAAGTGGGACGACGCCGAGTATTCACTGCGCGCGCGCGAGGCGGGTTTCCCCACGGTCTCCGTGCCGGGCGTCGCCCTCTGGCATGTGTCGTGGGTGGGCAAGGACGACTCCATCGACTGGCAGGCGTACTTCCACGCGCGCAACCGCATCGTCGCCGGGCTGCTGCACTCTCGTGCACCGCAGGGGGGCACCCTGATGAAGCACAGCCGCCGGCTGGACCTCAAGCACCTCATGATGATGCAGTACTACCCCGTGGCCCTGCGCCACCGGGCACTGCGTGACGTCCTGTCCGGTCCCGCGCACATGAGGGCCACCCTCGCGACCGCGATGCCGGAAGCCCGCGCACTGTCGTCGGGGTTCCCCGAGACCGTCGTGCACCGGGAGACGGACACGCCCCTGCGGTCGCGGCGCGGGCGGCTGGTATTCCCGCAGCGCAAGCGCCATCAGATCGACAGCCCCACGGGCCTGCGGCTGCGATGGTTCACGGCATCCACTCTTGCGGCGCACTGGCTCCGTGCACCCCGCCCCGAGAACGTGGCGCAGCCCGAGGTCGAGTTCGGCAAGGACGACGCCCACTGGTGGCGCGTCCCGCTCTTCGACAGCGCCCTGGTCAACGCCGCGGACGGGTCGGGCAAGAACGTCTACACCCGCGATCGTGCGCAGTTCCGTCGGATGCTCATCGACAGCATCCGCCTGCACCGCACGTTGCGTCGGCGATGGGACCGACTGTCCGACGAGTACCGCCGAGCGCTGCCGGAGCTGACCGCGGAGTCGGCCTGGCGCCGGACGTTCGACCTCGACGGCGACGCGGGCCGCTGAGCCCGGGTCGCTCGCTCGGGGCGACAGGCGCCATCGCCGTCAGGCGAGGTGGTTGTTCCAGAGGGAGAGCGCGGCCCCGATCGCCATGTGCATGTCGAGGTACTGGTAAGTGCCGAGTCGCCCGCCGAAATGGACGTCGCGCTCACCCTTCGCGAGTTCGCGATAGGCGAGAAGACCGGCACGATCGTCCGGGGTGTTCACCGGGTAGTACGGCTCGTCGTCGCGCGTCGCGAAGCGGGAGAACTCTCGCATGATGACGGTCTTGTCCGTCGGGTAGCGGTCGGCACGCTCCGGGTGGAAGTGCTTGAACTCATGGATGCGCGTGTAGGGCACGTCCGCATCGGCGTAATTCATGACGCTCGTGCCCTGGAAGTCGCCGATATCGAGCACTTCCTCCTCGAAGTCGAGCGTCCGCCACGACAGCTCGCCCTCCGCGTAGTCGAAGTACCGATCGACCGGGCCGGTGTAGACGACGGGGACCTGACCGACGGTCGACTTCTTGTTCAACGGCTGCGACTCGTCGAAGTAATCCGTCGACAGCTTCACCTCGATGTTGGGGTGGTCCGCCATCCTCTCGAGCCACGCCGTGTAGCCATCGGTCGGCAGGCCTTCCCAGGTGTCGTTGAAGTAGCGGTTGTCGTAGGTGTATCGCACGGGCAGGCGGCTGATGATCTCTGCCGGCAACTCCTTCGGATCGGTCTGCCACTGCTTGGCGGTGTAGTCCCGGATGAAGGCTTCGTAGAGCGGGCGTCCGATCAGGCCGATGCCGCGCTCCTCGAGGTTCTGGGCGGATTTCGGGTCGAACTCCCCCGCCAGCTCGTGCACGAGCGCACGCGCCTCATCGGGCGTGTAGGCCGCCTGGAAGAACTGGTTGATCGTGCCCAGATTGATCGGGAGGGGGAAGACGACGCCCTTGTGAGTGGTGTACACGCGGTGGACGTAGTCGGTGAACGTCGTGAACCGGTTCACGTACTCCCACACGGTCGCGTTCGAGGTGTGGAACAGGTGCGCGCCGTAGCGGTGCACCTCGATGCCGGTCAGCGCTTCGTCCTCGCTGTAGGCGTTGCCACCGATGTGGTGGCGGCGATCGATCACCACGACCTTGCGGCCCGCGGCCGCGGCCCGCTCGGCGATCGTGAGTCCGAAGAAGCCCGAGCCGACGATGAGAAGATCCATGACATCCAATCCCGAGCGCGATGGCGCTCACTTTCCCAGGGTACCGAGCCGACCGGTGAGGTCAGACGTACCGTCTTGCGTAACGTCGGACGTGCACCGCCCGATAGACGGCGAGCGCCGCGGCGACGATCAGGATGCCGAGGATGGCACCGTAGAGTCCGAGCCAGATCACCAGCGCCGCGATGACGGGGATGCCGACCACCGCGGACGCGATCGACGAGAGCGCCAGCTGGCGAGAGCCTCCGAGCGCGACGAGGCCCGAGAGACCGGCGATCTGAGCCACGCATTCGAAGGCGAAGGCGGCGCCGGCGATGACGGCGACCGTCCACGGCACCACGGCTTCGCCCAGACTCAGCAGCGACGACACCGGGGTCGACAGCACCGCCAGCGCCACACCCCCGAGGAGGCCGACTCCGGTTGCGACCTTCACTCCGGTCACCGCTCGGGCGCCCACGGTCGCTCGCCCGGATTCCGGCACCCACCCCTGGATGGCCTGCAGGATCGGGGCGAGGGCGAGGACTCCGTACTTCATCAGCCGATCGATCATGGCGAAGACCGGAACGGCGGCGGGCGCGAAGGCCTGAACGAGCACCGTCGGCGCAGCCGTCCACATGCTGGCCGAGATCGTGCTCGACACTCCTGCGGACTGGGAGCGCAGGATCTCGCGCCACGGAGTCGGGTGCGCGGCCCGACGCGGGCCGTCCTGAGGACGGGTGACGACGTAGACCACGGATGCCGCCACTCCGACGACGGTCAGCGCCGCCGTGCACGCGAGGTACGCGGTCAGCTCTCCGGTGATCGAGACGGCGAACAGGCCGAGCACCTGGCCCACGATGGAGGGCGTCGCGTCGAGGAGGAAGAGCGGGATCGGCCGATTCGTGCCCACGAAGTACCAGGCGGCACTCAGTCCGGCGAACGTGTAGGTTCCGGCGGCGAGCACCGCATTGGTCCACGACTGGCCCGTGAGCTGAGCGCAGAGGATCACGGTGGGCAGGAGCACCACCGCGAACAGCGTCCCGCGGACGGAGAGCGACTGCATGAACACCGCTTTGCGCTCCCGGGGTGCGATGGCCGACACCATGCTCGGGCCCGTCGCCCCCCAGCCGAAGGCGACGATCACCGACGCGAACTGGGTGATGGCCTGCATGACGGCGAGATGCCCCCACTGCTCGGCGCCGACCGTGGCGATCAGGATGGGTAGCGAGAAGACCCCGACGAGCGTCGAAGCGACGATCGAGAGGGAGAACAGAGCGCTCCGGCGCAGCAGCTCGTGGCGGAACAGGCGCCTCATGGGCGTCGCCGGCTCCCCCGGATGGCACGCAGCCGCTCCTCGCTGATGCGACCCGTCACGCCGCGCAGCCCGTCCGAGAGCCCCGCCACGGCAGCCCGCCACTGCGCGCCGCGATCCGGTGACAGCACGACGCATCCGACGACCATCTCCGCCATCTTGCGGGTGCGGAACAGCATCCAGCGCCGGCGGCGACGACCGAACACGCGGACGAGGATGGTGCTGTTGCGCACCATGTAATAGGTGCGGAACGGAGCGTGGTACAGGACGTGTCGGGGCTTCCCGGCGATCACGAGGTGACGGCCGAAGACCGTCAGGGGCACCAGCTCACCCAGTTCGTGGGCGATCTGCGCACCCGCCGCCACCACGAAGTGCAGGCCGTGCTCTTCGGCCCGGATGGAGAACTCGGAGTCGACCGCGTCGATGAACAGATCGGAGCGGTACGGTCCGACCTCGTCGAGGACCGACATCGGGATCAGCTGGCCGGCCTGGATCGGATCGAAAGCGAACCCGTCACGGAGCAGGACGCGCTGGCCGCCGACGAACTCGGGCACGACGGCCGCGACCTCCACCCCGGACGCCGCTGATGCCGCGAGGATGCGCAGTGCGCCCTCGACGTACCCGTCGGGGGCGGACGAGTCCTGATCGAGGGTGAGCACGTGGGTGGCACCGAGCTCGCGTGCGCGCTGCACCCCCTCGTTCAGAGCGTTGCCGATGCCCGAGTTCTCGGCGATCTCGACGATGTGCAACGAGGGGAGCTCGAGGCCGAGCGCCGCCGTCGAATGGGTCCCGTCATCCACGAGGACGACCGCATCGACCTGCTCCCGGAGGGCGGTCACGCGAGCAGCGAGGGCCGGCGGCGCGTGGAACACGGGGATGACGGCGATGACGAAGTGGGACACAGGACTCCTCGGCCGCTCTCACTGGAAAGGAGCGGGATTTTCATCGTAGATCAGCGTGTTCGTGGGAACCCTGCGTACAGGCCGCGGAGGCGTCGGTCGAACGCGGTCACTCCGTAGCGGCTCTCCGCCCACTGCTGCGCGCGACGGGTGCGGGCCGAGCCGTCCGCTGCGAGGGCGCCCACGACGGAGGCGGCGAACTCGTCGGCATCGTCCGTCAGCCCGGCGAACAGGTCCGCGTCGCCGATGCCCTCCGCGCCGACGGGCGTCGCCACGACGGGCACTCCCCGCACCATCGCGTCGATCGTCTTGAACTTCACGCCGGCGCCGGTGAACAGCGGGGCGATGAAGACCGACGCCTCGGCATAGGACGGCTCGAGGGACTCGAGATACCCCGTGAGCGCTGCTCGATCCGCGCGCGCGACCATGCGCTCGAGCCCCGGCCGGGCGTGCGCGCCCGCGACGACGAGCCGCGCAGACGGCACGGCACGCAGCACCGCGGGCCACACCCGTTGCAGGAACCACTCGATGCCGTTGTGATTGTCCGCGCGGTTGAGCGCCCCGGTGAACAGCACGATCGGCTCCGCCGCGTGCGGCGCGCGGGCCGGAGCGGTCCCTTCCGGCCCCAGGCCCGGGAGAACGACCTCCACGGGAGTGCCCGGTGAGAGCTCGCGGGCCAGATCGGCGTCCTTCTGACTGAAGACGATCACGACGTCGAGCTGCGCCAGCGACCGCTGCTCGCGGCCTCTGCTGCGGGCGGCTGCGACCCGGTACGCACTGCTCAGCGGAGCTCGTGCGGCCGCTGCGGCGCGCTCCCAGCGCTGCGTGATCACGTCGTGCGCGATCCCCACCAGGAATCCGTCCGGCATCCGGCGCCGTACCGGCTCGGCGAGGGCGAACATCTCCGACCACTGGAACTCGATGACGTCGGCCCGGTGCAGCCGATCCCACACCGCGGCATCCGGTCGGCGGAACTCGTTGCGCACGTTTCGCGTGACCGCGCTTCCCGCCCAGGCGGCCTCGACGTCGGCGACGGGCTTCAGCCGGCCTCCGGCGAACAGTCCACGGCCGCGCATCAGAGCCACCGATGCGACGTCCTCGACGCGTCGAGACGCGTCCGCGTTGTCCGTCGTCAGCGGAGCGGTCGCATCGATCGCCCACTCCGACGCGAGGGCGCGGTAATGCGCACCGACGTAGCGGCCTCCCGCATGGGCGATACCCGGGTACGGGATATACTTCGTCAAGCTCGCAAGACGCGGAGGCTGCGCCTCGCTCGACTCCGAAACCACGCTTCACCTCTCCCACGACGCGCTCTGACAGCGACCACTTTATGGAACAGTACGCGACGATTGTCATCAGCTACCGACGCCCTGATCTCCTGCGTTCGGTGCTGGCGAAGCTGGCGGAGCAGACGGTCCCGCCCGAGCTCGTCATCGTCGTCGACAACGCCGGCGACCTCGACGAGGACGTGCTCCGCGAGAGCCCTCTGGCCCTGCGCACGCACCTCATCCGACGACCGGACAATCCCGGCTACTCCGCGGCGGTCAACGAATCTCGCCCGTTCGTGCGTGCCGCCGACATCGCTCGGCTGCTCGTTCTCACGCACGACGCGGAGTTCTCGCCGGAGCTGGCGGCCGAACTGCTGGTCGCGGCGGCCTCGCCGGCGGTCGGCGCCGCAGGACCGTTGCTGCGCCGGGCGTCGAACCCGTCGACCGTCTTCTCGGCGGGCGGGCGGCTCACGCGCAACGGGCGGGCATGGAACACCGTGGCTCCGGCCGCGGACGCGCCCTACCCGGTGGACTGGGTGGACGGCGCGATCGTCATGTACAGGACCGATGCGCTCGATCTCATCGACTGGCTCGACGAGCGCTACTTCCTCTACTTCGAAGACGTCGACACGGCATGGCGGATGCGGCGTGCGGGACGCCAGACCGTCGTGGTGCCGTCGGCGCTCGCCGCCCAGGATCCCGGCGCGCATCCGATGTATCTCGGCATCCGCAACATGGTGCTCTTCGCACGCCGCGCCGGCATTCCCGGGTGGCGCTCGGCGCTGGGCGTGGCGCGCCGCGTCGCCGAGGAGAGCGCCTTCCGCGTGCTGCACGGCCGCCGCCCGGATGTGCTCGATGCGTGGCGCGGGTGGCGCGACGGCCGTCGCGGACGGACCGGACACCCCCCGGCGAGGTCCCGCCGTGGCTGAGTTCGACATCCTGCTGCCGTTCTACGGGCCGTCGGATCAGTTCGAAGAAGCGGTGCGCAGCGTCCTCGCCCAATCGCACGGCGACTTCCGCCTCCTGTGCGTCGACGACCACTACCCCTCCCTGGAACCGCGCGACTGGTTGTTGTCGCTGGGCGACCCGCGCATCGAGTACGTGCGCAACGACCACAACCTCGGCGTCGCCGGCAACTTCTCGCGCTGTCTGGAGCTCGCGGAGGCGGACTGGTTCGTCATGATGGGCGGCGACGACATCATGCTGCCCGGGTACCTGGAAACGATGTCACGACAGCTGCACGCTCATCCCGGTGTCGACATCATCCAGCTCGGCGTGGAGGTCATCGATGCCGGCGGCCGGCCGAGCCGACCCCTGGGCGACGTCGTGAAGGCGGTGCTGCGCCCGCGTACGCGCGGCGCATCCGTTGTCATCGAGGGAGAAGCGATGGCCAAGAGTCTCGCGCGGGCGGATTGGGCCTACTTCCCGTCCCTCCTCTGGCGCACCTCGACGGCACGGCGGATCGGGTTCGACACCACGTTCGCGATCGCTCTGGACCTCTCCCTGCTGCTGGACATCGCGCTGGACGGCGGGCGGATGCTCATCGCCGACGACCTGGTGTTCCGATATCGGCGGCACGCGGCGTCGGCGTCCGCGGCGGGGACGCACGGGGATGTGCGCTTCACCCAGGAGGCGATGCTGCTCGACGCGTATGCGCGCCGGTTCGCCGCACGGGGATGGCACGGCGCCGCGCGGACCGCACGGGCGCGACTCATCCCGCGGCTGAATGCCCTCGTGTCGGCCGCGGCGGCGCTCGCCCGCGGACGAGGTTCACAGGCACGGCGCTACCTTCGCCACGTCTTCGCGTAGCCGGCGGCATCTCGCCGCCTCGCGAACGGGCAGGGAGGGGTCGGGCCCGCGATGCGGTGACGATTCAGCGGTGACGATACAATCGAGACTCGCGCACGTGTTCGCGTATCGAGCCGACGCCCGCTCCCGCGCCGCTCGGCGGCATCCGTCCTCGCCCAGGAGAACCACACATGCCCGACCACGTCCTCATCACCGGCGGCGCCGGTTTCATCGGCTCGCATCTGGCACGCTCCTTCGTGCGGGCCGGGTGCACGGTCACCGTGCTCGACTCGCTCATCGAGCAGGTGCACGGGCCGGATCCGGAGACCACCTCACCGCTGCTGCGCTCGCTGGACGGTGTCGCGGAGGTTCGCCGTGGATCGGTCACCTCGATCGAGGATCTGCGCGACGCTCTGCGCGGCGCGACGATCGTGGTCCACCTCGCCGCGGAGACCGGCACCGGACAGTCGATGTACGAGATCGACCGCTACGTCGACGCCAACGTCGGCGGGACCGCGAAACTCCTCGACCTTCTCGCCAACGAACCGCACGATGTGCGGCGCATCGTCATCGCCTCGTCCCGCTCGGTGTACGGCGAGGGCTCGTACCTGACACAGGACGGGCGCGTGGTCTATCCGCCGCACCGCGCCGAGGCCGATATGGCGGCGGGCGACTTCGAGGTGCACCTGGCCGGCGAAGGTCCTCTGCGCATGGTCCCGACGGACGAGAACGCGCGTCTGCACCCGTCGAGCGTGTACGGCATCACGAAGCAGATGCAGGAATCGCTGGTCATGACCGTCGCGCCCACGCTCGGGATCGAGCCGGTGTCGGTGCGCTATCAGAACGTGTACGGCCCCGGCCAGTCACTGACCAACCCCTACACCGGCATCCTCTCGATCTTCTCGACCCTTATCAGGCAGGGCAAGGAGATCAACATCTTCGAGGACGGTGCGGAGAGCCGCGACTTCGTGTACATCGACGACGTCGTGGAGGCGACCTTCCTCGCCGCCACGCACGCCGACGCGGCCGGAGGCGTCTACAACGTCGGCTCCGGGGTGGCGACGACCGTGATCGACGTCGTTCAGGCCCTGTTCTCCGCGTTCGGCACGGAGGTGCCGGTGCGGGTGTCCGGGAACTACCGACTCGGCGACATCCGCCACAACGTGGCCGACACGAGCGCTCTACGAGACCGACTCGGTTTCACACCGTCCGTGCCCTTCGCCGACGGTGTCCGCCGCTTCGTCGACTGGGTTCGTGCCGAACCGACGACGGACGACGCCTACGAGCAGTCGCTCGAGGAGATGGCTCGCCGGAAGCTCCTCAAGTAGTCGAGCCGTCGAGACCCCGACGATCACCCGGACCGGGTGATTCGTCGTCCCTCGCCGCGGCGGCCGACCCGTCGCCCCGTGTCCCGAGGTCGGCGCGTTCACGCTCGAGGAGAGCGAGGCGCGCGGCGAGGCCCTGGATCTCGGCGCGGGCGATGGCGGCTTCCTCGGCGAGCCGACGGATCTCGTCCTCGGCCTGAGACAGCTCCCACGACAGGTGGAGCGAGACACCGAGGAGAAGGACGATGCCGAGCGCGAAGATGAGGTTCGCCGGCACCTGGACTCCGAGCACGCCCGCAAGCCCCAGGAGCAGCTGGGGGAAGACGCCGAGGATGAGGACGGCGAAACCGATCACCAGCCACATCGCCGCATACTTCTCACGCAGACGACGAGCGAGCAGCATCCACACCACGATGACGAGGATGAGGACGGCGAGGACGATCCCGACGAGCACGATCATGCCGCAGCCTCCCCGACGGGACGACCTCGCGTCGGCGACGGACGGCGTGTGATCGCCAACGCGAGCGCGAACACCGACCGCAACAGGTACATGCTGGCCCCGATGGGCCCCTGGCTCGGAGTTCCATGAGCTCGGGGCCTCATGGCGACGGGCACCTGCGTGACCGTCAGCCCCGCGTGACAGGCCGCCACCAGCGAGTCGAGCGTGTCGCCGAGGTACTCCGCGGGGTAGTACTTCACGTATTGATCGATGGCGCGCGCGTTCGCGGCACGGAAACCGCTCGTGACGTCCGTGAGTCGGGTCTTCGCCACCCCGGACACGACGCGCGCGAGGACGATCATCGCCCAGCGCCGCGGGCCGCGCACCTGGTAGTCACCGACGTCGGCGAACCGCGCGCCGATGGAGATGTCCGCGTGCTCCAGTCCCTGCAGCACCCGGGCGATGTCGGCGGGATTGTGCTGCCCGTCGGCGTCGACCTGAATGGCGCGCGCGTAGCCCCGGCGCTGCGCGTAGGTGAAGCCGGTGCGCATCGCACCGCCCACCCCGAGGTTGAAGGGAAGAGTCAGCACCGTCGCTCCCGCGGCTCGCGCCTGCGCGGCCGTGTCGTCGGTCGACCCGTCATCGATGACGGCAACATCGAACGACGTGTCGCTCGCGCGGATCTCGCGCACGGTGGGGCCGACGCTTCGAGCTTCATTCCATGCCGGCACAATGACGAGCACGCGTCCCTCGGTCGAGCCCATACCCGCGATTCTATCCACGGACCTCACGGGCCCTCCTGTCCCTCGCACGCCACGATCTCGTAGAGACGCGCGTCACCTTGCTCGTCGACCAGACGCACCGCGGGCGACGTGGCGAGATCCTCGAACCCGGGGTAGCTGTGCGTTCCCGGAAGGATCTCGCGGGTACCGAAATCCAGCACGAAGCGCGTGTGCGTGCGATCGAGGGCCGCGCAGACGGCGTCGCCCGCGCGAGCCGAACGGAGACCGTCCTGGATCGTGCGGATGTCCGGGGACACCTCGGACAGTGTGTGCGGCTGCAGCACCTGACGCCCCGCGAGCGCGTAGGCGAGCGCGGTGCCGGTCCAGGGGTTTCCTGCGATCACCGCCCCCTCCGGCACCCGGTCGCCGAGCCGCTCGAGAAGCGCGTACTCGTCCGAACTGATCAGCAGGGAGTCGGGCGCGATGCGGTACACGGTGTTGACGAAGGACGAGACCGTCGCGACGGGGCCCGTGAGGACCAGGGCGATCGCGGCGACGCCCGCCACGCTCCCCACGGCGCGCACGGCGCGTCCGACGCGCACCCCCGAGGCATCGGCCGGCCGCTTGAGCATCCTCCAGACCCACTCCGTTCCGAGGGCCGCCAGCGGCACCATCGTCATCGGAACGATCGCGGCGAGACGCGGGATGTTGTTGTACCAGCTCCCTGTGAGGACGTCTCGCAGCGGTTGATAGGTGAACGATGAGACCACGACGAACAGCCCGGCCGCGACCACGTACATCGACAGCGCGACGAAAGCCTCCGGACGGCGCGACACGGCCGTGGCGACGATCCCGGCGAGCACCGCGACCGCCACGACGACGGAGGGCGACGCGTACCACATCGATGCCGTCAGCACTTGGCCGACGGCATCCGGGATCGACAGCGTCGGGGGCCATCCACGGGCGTCTGCCGGCGGTCGCAGCACCTTGAGCAGCAGGAGACCGACGCCTGCATAGGCCACGAAGCCGAGCACGACCAGGATGCGCCGACGCCCCGCGGTCCGCCGGAAGAGCCGCCACGCGAAGAGGGTGACCATGGGCAGGGTCAGCGCCAGGACGACGACGAACGCACCGGGGTGCGCCAGTGACAGCCCCGGGAGCGTGCCGAGGAAAATGAGCGACCACCAGGTCCGCGGCATCGTCGTCCGCGCACCGAAGCCGAGCGCCTGCACGGCCGCCGCGAGCGCCACCGGCACGAGAGCGAGACCCAGCTGGAAGGGGAAGAGGACGCCGTAGTCCATCAGCAGGAAGGGGAAGGCGGGCACCCCCACGGCGGCGACCACCGCGGCGACAGACAGCACCCGCCCCGTCCCCAGGAGCGTGCGGGTGAGCAGGAGGGCGCCGAGCGGCCAGATGACGGCCGAGACGACCAGGGTGACGGCGTTCACGCCGATCGGGATGGCCACACCGGTCAGCGTGATCACGAGCGAGACGAGAGCGTGCCACGCCGCCGGATAGAACGGCAGCGTGCCCCCCGGGTTCGTCATCCGTCCGAGGTTGAACGACGAAGCGTTTCCCGTGTCCAGGACATATCGGACACCGTTGAGATGGAAGATGTTGTCGAAGGTCTGCGAGAAGTTGGTCGGCTCCCCGATCGCGACGCAGACCCGCCAGACGAGAAAGCCGCTGCCCAGCACGATCGCGGCCAGCACCCAGAAGTCGGGGCGCGAACCCCCCGCCTCCGTCGACGGTCGCACCCACCTCCGGCGGATCAGCGTCAGTGCAACGGCCAGAATCGCAGTGAGCAGGATGAGGGGGACGGGCGACCAGACCAACCCGACCCACGGCGCGGTGACGGAGGCGAGCGCGATCGCCGTCAGGGCGAATGCCGGAGCCGCGGCACACGCCCACAGTCCGCGCAGGCCCACCGCCCAGGAGAGCACGCCGCCGACGACGGCGAGGACGGCGAGGGCAGCGAGCACGGCAACAGCGAGCAAAAGCCAGGTCACGGGGTGAAGTCCTCGGGAGTCGTGTCCGCTCGATTCTCGCGGATCCCATCCACACTAATCGTGCGGCCTGGAAGAACACCGACGCGCGCCGCGTCCGCACGTTCTGCGGAGAGAGACGACCGCCGTCTGGCAGGATGGGAGACCATGAAGGGCATTATCCTGGCGGGCGGCTCCGGCACCCGGCTGCACCCCATCACCCTCGGGGTGTCGAAGCAGCTGGTTCCTGTGTACGACAAGCCGATGGTCTACTACCCGCTGTCGACGCTGATGCTCGCGGGCATCCGGGACATCCTCGTCGTGACCACCCCCCATGACGCGCCCTTCTTCGAGCGGCTCCTGGGCGACGGTTCCCAGTTCGGGGTGAACATCTCCTTCGCTCAGCAGCCGTCGCCCGACGGCCTCGCCCAGGCGTTCACGATCGGCGCCGACTTCATCGGCACCGACAAGGTCGCGCTCGTCCTCGGCGACAACCTCCTCTACGGCCCCGGACTGGGCACGCAGCTCAAGCGGTACACGGACGTCGACGGCGGCGCCGTCTTCGCCTACTGGGTCGCCGAGCCCTCCGCGTACGGTGTCGTCGAGTTCGACGCCGAAGGCAGAGCCGTCTCGTTGGAGGAGAAGCCCGTCGCGCCGCGCAGCAACTACGCGGTACCGGGTCTCTACTTCTACGACAACGACGTCGTGGACATCGCCCGGAACCTGCGGCCGTCGGCGCGCGGCGAGTACGAGATCACCGACATCAACAAGGCCTACCTGGAGGCGGGAAAGCTGCAGGTGGAGGTGCTGCCGCGCGGAACCGCGTGGCTGGACACGGGTACCTTCGACCAGATGACGGATGCCGCGGACTACGTGCGGACGATCGAGCGCCGCACCGGTTTGCGGATCGGGGTGCCGGAGGAGGTCGCGTGGCGGCAGGGGTTCCTGTCCGACGCGCAGTTGAACGAGCGGGCGCAGAAGCTCGTGAAATCGGGCTACGGCACCTACCTGCTCAGCATTCTGGAACGAGGACTCTGATGGCGCGCAAACTCCTGGTCACCGGTGGTGCCGGTTTCATCGGTTCGAACTTCGTCCACCACGTGATCGCGCACACCGACGATCACGTCACGGTCCTGGACAAGCTCACCTACGCGGGCAACCTGGCGTCGCTGGCGGGCCTGCCGGCGGACCGCTTCTCTTTCGTGGAGGGCGACATCGCCGATGCGGCGCTGGTCGACGACCTGTTCGCCGGGGCGGATGCGGTCGTCCACTACGCCGCGGAATCGCACAACGACAACAGCCTGAACGATCCGCGTCCGTTCCTGGACACGAACATCATCGGCACGTACACGCTGCTGGAGGCCGCGCGTAAGCACGGGACGCGCGTGCATCACATCTCGACCGATGAGGTGTACGGGGACCTCGAGCTGGACGACCCGGAACGGTTCACCGAGAACACCCCCTACAACCCCTCGTCGCCGTACTCGTCGACGAAGGCGGGCTCCGACCTCCTCGTGCGCGCCTGGGTGCGCTCCTTCGGCGTGCAGGCGACCATCAGCAACTGCTCGAACAACTACGGCCCGTACCAGCACGTCGAGAAGTTCATCCCGCGCCAGATCACGAACGTGATCCGCGGCATCCGTCCGAAGCTGTACGGCAAGGGCGAGAACGTGCGCGACTGGATCCACGCCGACGACCACTCCTCGGCCGTGCTCACGATCCTCGACAAGGGTGTCATCGGCGAGACGTACCTCATCGGCGCAGACGGCGAGAAGGACAACAAGACCGTGGTCGAGCTGATCCTCGAGCTCATGGGTCAGCCCGCCGACGCCTACGGCCACGTGACCGACCGTGCCGGCCACGACCTGCGCTACGCGATCGACTCCACGAAGCTGCGCACCGAGCTGGGCTGGACGCCGCAGTACCGCGACTTCGAAGCGGGGCTCGCCGCGACGATCGACTGGTACCGCACCAACGAAGCATGGTGGGCAGCCGCCAAAGACGGCGTCGAAGCGTTCTACGCCAGCAAAGGACAGTGACCCGCGGACGGCCTCGTTCTCAGGCTGGCGCACAGGCCCCACCAGGTAGACTCGCAAGGATGTTTGCTTCAGACCGGGATGCTGGTGAGCGGATGCGCCGCCTCGCGGCGATGCCGCTCGAGGAGGTCGGCGGATCCCACGGCCGCCGCTCATCCGTCGGAGCCCTGCGCAACGTGCTGTCCCGGCGTGAGATGCTCGGTCTGCTCATTCGCCGCGACCTCAAGGCCCGCTACAAGGACTCGACCCTCGGCTTCTTCTGGTCGACCGCCCGGCCCCTCATCCAGCTCGCGATCTACTTCGTCGTCATGGGGCAGTTCCTCCAGGCGGCCAAGAGCATCCCCGATTTCGCCGTGTACGTCTTCGCCGGCCTGTCGGCCATCGGACTGTTCACGGAGATCATCACCGGAGCGACGAGCTCGATCCTGAACAATGGCGGCCTGGTGAAGAAGGTCTACCTGCCGCGAGAGATCTTCCCGCTCTCGAGCGTCGGATCGGCGTTGTTCAACTTCGGCATCCAGCTGGTGATCCTCCTCGGCGCGACCCTGCTCGTGGCGAAGCCGCCGCTGCACCTCCAGTTCCTCTACTTCTTCCCCGCTCTCCTGGTCCTCGTCGTCTACGCGACCGCGTTCGGGCTGCTGTTCAGCGCGGTCAACGTGTACCTGCGCGACACGCAGTACCTCGTCGAGGTCGTGACGATGCTGCTGTTCTGGGCGAGCCCGGTCGTGTACTCGTGGGAGATGGTGCGCAACCTGATCTCGAGCCCGCTGCTCCTCGAGGTGTACACCAACAACCCGCTGACGCTCGCCGTCCTCGGATTCCAGCGCGCGTTCTGGGTCGCCGGTGAAGCGCACGTGTGGCCCGGCGAACTCATGCTGCGCCTCCTCGTCGCGCTCGGGATCGGGCTCGTCCTCCTCGTCTTCTGTCACCGCACCTTCGTTCGCCTGCAGGGCAACTTCGCCCAGGAGCTCTGAGCCGGCCATGCCTTCCTCATCCCGCGACCAGGACGACGTCACGCCTCCCGTGGTGGCATCCGTCGAGCACGTCTCGAAGCGATTCGTCATCCGCAAGGACTCCTCCATCAAGGAGCGCATCGTCACACTCGGCAGGGCGGGCAGGCGCCATCGGCAGAGCTTCTGGGCCCTCGACGACGTGACGCTCGACATCCGCGCCGGCGAGACGATCGGACTGATCGGTCACAACGGGTCCGGCAAGAGCACACTGCTGAAGATGATCGGCGGGATCATCGAACCGACATCGGGAACGGTGCGCGAACGGGGTCGCCTCGCGGCGCTGCTCGAGCTGGGCGCCGGCTTCCATCCGGATCTCACCGGCCGCGAGAACGTCTTCCTCAACGCCTCGGTGCTGGGGCTGAGCCGTGAGGAGACCGAGGCGCAGTTCGACGACATCGTCGCTTTCGCCAACATCGGCGATTTCATCGATACGCAGGTCAAGTTCTACTCATCGGGCATGTACGTGCGTCTGGCGTTCGCCGTGGCGGTGCACACCGACCCCGACATCCTGCTCGTCGACGAGGTGTTGGCCGTCGGGGATGAGGCCTTCCAGCGCAAGTGCATGGACCGCATCCGGCAGTTCCAGCACGAGGGACGCACGATCATCCTCGTCAGCCACTCGTTGGATCAGGTGGTGGATCTGTGCGGACGCTCCGTCCTGCTGGATCACGGGAAGATCGTCTACGACGGCAACCCCACCATCGCGGTCGCCAAGTTCCGAGACCTCCTCGAGGAACGGCGTCTGGAGGAACGGGCGACGGATGCGGCCAACGCGCGGACGGGTGGCGCAGCCGTCACGACGGTCGTCGCACGTGCGGGCGATCCCCGCTCCGGAGGAGCGCTGCGGCGCGGTGACGACCTGGAGATCGTGGTCACGGTCGCCGCCGACCACCTCGACGACTGGGCCTGCCGAATTCAGATCGACGACAAGATGGGCCAGAAGGTCTATGTCACCGGAACGGACTGGCTGGGAGTGGCGCAGGAGCCGCTGTCCGGGGAGCGGGAGGTGCGCTTCCTCCTGCGCGCACCCGCGTTCGGCGGTGGAAAGTACTTCGTCAACGCGGCGCTGCTGAACGACCAGGGTCAGACCCTGCACAACGTGATGCAGGCGACGTCGTTCAACGTCGAAGCCGACCCCCACGCCATCGGATTCTTGAGCATCCCCGTGGAGGCATCGGCTGCAGGTCGGTGAGGCCGATGCCCCGCCGAGGAAACGGATAGGGTAGGTCGATGTCCCTCTCGCCAGCCACCACCCGGCGCCGCATGCTGCATTTCGTCAGCCGAGTCGACGACAGCAACGCCGGTGACCGCGTGGCGAGCCCGCTCACCCACTACGCCGAGCGGTTCGCCGCCTTCCCCTTCCGACGCCATGACATCCGCTACATCGACTGGGACGCCATCCGCGACGACGACGTCGTGATCCTCGGCGGCGGCGGCATGTTCGACCACACCGAGTTCATGAACCGCGCGATCAATCGGCTCCTTCGCGTCGGTGCGCCCGTCATCGCGTGGGCGCCGGGGTTCAACACGCACTTCGGCCTGTCCCCCTCGTTCCGGACGCCGATCGACTTCGATCGATTCACGATCCTCACGGTCCGCGACTTCGAGAACGAGCACGGCATCCCCTACCTCCCGGATGTGACGTGCGTGATGCCGCAGCTGCGGACGACGCACGAGATCCGCAGGCGGTTCGGAGTCGCGCACCACAAGGACTTCCCGCTGGACTTCCCCGGCCATGACGCGATCTCCAATGAGGCGAGCGTGGAGGAGATCCTCACCTTCATCGGTGAGAGCGAGATCGTCGTGTCCAACAGCTATCACATGATCTACTGGGCGACCTTGATGGGCAAGCGCTGCCTGAGCCCCGGAGGCTTCTCCACGAAGTTCGACGGGTTCGAGTACCCGCCGACGTTCATCGATCCGGGCGAGGATCTCGAGGATGCGGCGAGGAGAGCGCGCCCCTACGACGTCCTGGACGCCTGCATCGAGAAGACCGATCTCTTCCTGGAGGAGGTCCTCGCCGTCGTCCGCGCACACGTGCCCGAGGGCGTCACACCTTGGGACGCCTACGATCTGGCGACGCGGGCGGCCGAGGCCGAGCAGCGCGCACGCGATCTCCGGCTTCTGCCGGGGGACATGGTGGCCTCCAAGCTGTTGATCGACACCGGAGCCGGATTCACGGACGACCAGCGTATCGACGCCACGAACAACGTGTTCGGCGACGACCGGATGACGGTGACGTTCGATCTCTCCGCCTACACGAACATCGACAGCGTCCGCTTCCACCCCCTGGACGGATGGGTCAGCCGGATCTCGGTGCTCTCCGCGGTGTCGGACCTCGGCGACGCAGCGCTCGTTGCCGAGGGCGCGTCGTCCGCGGACGGCGTCGACACCTTCCTCACGACGAACCCGTGGTACCTGTCGTCGGCGCCGGTGGCGGGAACCCTGGAGATCTCGTTCCATCTGGAGCTGGTCCCGAAAGCGGAGACGGAGTGGAACATCCTGCAGCTGGACCGCCTGGCCCGCATCCGCACGGCAGAGCGCGACGCCGCCACCGCGGAGTTCACCGAGACGTATGAGCAGTTGATGGGCACGGCCCGCGAGCTCGACGATGCGCGATCGGAGCTGCGGGAGACCCGGTCACGACTCCAGCGCATCGAGCAGAGCCGCGCATGGCGGGCGACGAGGCCCGTCCGGGCCGTCGCGCGCCGTCTGCGCGCTCTTCGAGATCGCCGTCGGTGATCTCGCTCAGAGGGGCGTGACCTCCCCCAACCGGGGGTGCTGTCGGTCCTTGTCGGACAACTCGACGTCCGCGAGCGGAATCGGCCACGGGATGTCGGCGGTCTCATCGGCGAGGTTCACGAAGGAGTATTCGCCGAGCTTCTCGGGGCTCCAATGGTCGTTCACGAGGTAGGTGTAGACCGTGTTGGGCTCGAGCGTCTGGTAGGAGTTGCCCACCCCGCGCGGAACGAAGATCGCGGTCGACGGGTCGAGCTCCGCCGTGAAGACGGTGCCGAAGCTCTCACCGGCGCGAAGATCCACCCACGCGCCGAAGACGGATCCGAAGCCGATCGAGATGAACTTGTCCCACGGTTCGGCATGGATGCCGCGCGTCGTGCCGACGGCGTCGTTGAACGAGATGTTGTTCTGCACCGGACCGAAGTCCGGAATACCCAGCTCCATCATCTTCTCGCGCTGCCAGTTCTCCTTGAACCATCCGCGGTTGTCGCCGTGGACGGGCAGATCGACGAGGAGGAGCCCGGGTATCGGCGTGGTGCGGGCGGCGAGCGATTTGCCGTACTCGATGGTCACGAATTCTCCTTGGCGAAGGGGGAGGCGGACATGAGCGCAGATATGGCTTCTGCATCGGCCCACGTTCCGGGGGAATCATAGGGGCGGTCGGGAAAGGCTCCGTACTCGAGCGTGAGCCCCAGACCGTTGTCGGCGATGAACCTCTCCACTCGGCTCGCCAGCGACTCCGGGGCGCCGCTCGCGACGTTGAGAACCCCGGTGACACCGGGAGAGACGGCGGCGACGGCGATCTGCCGGCCGAGCTCCACCACATCGATGAAGTCGTACAGGGTCTTTCCGGTCGTGAACGGGAAGACCGTCTCCCCTCGATCTGCCGCCTCGAGCAGTTTGGCGAAGATCGAACGGTTTCGTCGATCATCACCCAGGATGTAATAGGCCCGCAGCCAGACGTACTCGGAACGCTCACCGATGGCGATGGTCGTCGAGCGTCGCAGGGCATCCTTCGCGACGCCGTACAGCGTGAGCGGATTGGTGGGGGTGTCGGCGGTCACCGGCCCCTCCCAGTAGCCGATCTCGTGCATGGTCCCGAGCGCGGCGATGCGCGGAACACCGGCATCGGCGAGGCCCGTCAGAAACGCGTAGTGACGTGACAGTTGCGCCATGTGGGACGGCGCGTTGTGCACGAAACCGTCCTGCCACGCGAGGTGGATGACCGCCGCGACGTCGCCGACCCCGACGGCCCGGAGCACATCCGCACCCTCTGTGAGGATGTCTGCCTCGAAGACACGTGCCCGGGGGTCGATGGCCGCGTCGGAGCCGGGTCGCACGACGGCGATCGGCTCGAAGCCGAGGTCGGCGACCGCCGTGACGACATGCCTTCCGACGTATCCAGCCGCTCCGGTGATGATGACCGATGATCCCGCCATAGTCCTAGATCGCTCCTCTCAGGGCCCCGACAATGACCAGCGCTCCCGTCACGAGGAGCAGAAGCACGAGCGGCGTCATCCTGAGCCACGAGGGGACGCTCGACGAGCTCGCCTTCGGCGGCACCGGCTTCCAGCCTCCCAGGACGGCGACGCCGCGCGGCATCCAGTGCTTCAAGTCCAACGCCGGCTTCTCGATGAGCATGTAGCTCGCGAGCGCATACAGGTGCACGACCACGATGACCACGGCGAGGTACGCCACCGTTCCCCACTTCTCGACGCCGAAGACCGCCGCAAGGAACATGACGGGCCATCCGGCGATGTAGATGCCGTACGAGAGGTCCGCCCTCCGGTCCCAGTTGGCAAGGACCTTCACCCGACTGCCGAACCAGATCAGACCGTAGGCGAAGGCGTACTGGCCGACGACGAACCATCCACCGCGCCACCAGCACAACGCGGCCAGAACGAGCATCCCGATCCCGAGCCGATCATCGAAGGGGACATTGTCGATGAAGAGCTGGACCAGTGTGCCGAAGGCGAACGGGGCGGCGAGCTGCAGAACCTGCGGGTTGCCGAGCAGCTGGAACGTCGACGCCAGGTCGCCGACGTGCAGAGCCTGCAGCATGCTGAGCGCGAGAATCAGCACCGCGAAGGCCGCACCCACGATGCGCCCGGCCAGGGCGCCCACGACGCCGAGCGCCAGGACCCCCAGGTAGCAGCCGAACTCCCACATCAGGGTCCATGCGGAGCCGTTCCAGGTGTTGTACCCCTCCAGCACCGCGTGAACGCCGGAGCCCGTGCCGGCGATCGACCACTGTCCGAGGATCAAGGTGAAGTTGCGCGCCACGTAATCCCACGGGGAATCCGATGCGACGGAGAAGAAGCCGCGAACGGTCCCGCGCTCGTGCCACCACGCCAGGGGCGCGAACACGAATGCCGTGATGACGAGGACGAGGAACCAGGCCGGGAAGATGCGGACGACGCGATGCCACAGGAAGCGCACCGGGGAGGAGCTGTTCATCATGCTGCGGGTGATGAGCATTCCCGACAGGAAGAAGAAGCCCGTGACGGCCACTCCGCCCAGCGACGTCTCCGCGCCCCACTGGGCGCCGATGTCCACGCCGCCGAAGAGACCGGCGACGGGTCCCGCGTGCGAGAAGATGACCATGAAGGCCATCAGCCAGCGAAGAAAGCCGATGGAGTTCTTACGGGTGTCGAAGGCGACAGCGAGACTCGTCAATCCGCGCTCACAATCCGACGGGATAGCCGAACGTGTCGGCGCCCTCCCAGATCGCCGGGCGGAGGTTGGTCGCAACAGGGCGCTGCCCGCCGAAGTAGGCGACCACCGCGTCGACGACGTCGATCTGATCGGTGTCGATCTCCGTCGTGAAGCCGCACCACTGAGCCATGCACATCTCATCGGCCTCGGACCGCAGGGTCACGGTCACCACCCGCGGGTCGACATCGTCCCAGTCGGATGCCGCGTTGACGAGCGCATAGCCGTTGACAGCGGCAGCGTGCGCGATGATCGCCGCCACCGCCTCCGGGCGCGCGTCGTCCATGACCCCGGAGCGCATGAAGGCATCGACGCTCCAGCGGAACATCGGTGAGCGGTGCTCGACGATCGCTTGATTCGTCCAGTCGGCGATATCGGACTGCGACACCACCCCGGCCGCGAGAGTCGAGCCACGTCCGGCGTGGTAGACGTACGCCCCCTGGACGAGAAGGTGCCGATACCCGGCGCTCGTCGCCCGTGCGGACCAGTCCGACTCCTCGCCGTAGCCCCGCCCGAAGACGGGATCCATGAGTCCGACGACCTCCAGTCGCGGCACGGGCACCATCATGGCGAACGAGATGCCCGCGGGGATGTCGATCGCCTCCGTCCCGAAACGGTTGTGGAGGGCGGTTCCGATGAGATCGGCGACGTCCTGCTCCTCCGGATACAGCTCCACACCGCAGGGCAACGAGTACGGCTCGACGTTGGTCGACCATGCCGTCGCCGATGCGACGTCGTCGTGCCCGCGCAGCGCCTCCAGCAGCACGCTCACCGAGTTCTTGGAGTAGATGACGTCGGAGTTGGAGATCACGACGTAGTCGTACTGCAGCTTCTGCGCCGTCGCGAGGCCCAGGTTCACGTTCCGCGGGATGCCGAGGTTGCGCGTGGCGCGGTAGTACGTCGCGCCCTTGCGATCCGAGATCTCCGCCAGATGGTCGCTGAAGCCCGGCTCCGGGCTCGCGTCGTCGAGCACGAGCACATCGAGATCGAAGCCATCGTGCTCTATGGCCGCGATCGAGTCCATCGTCCGCTCGGCGAAATCGCGGCCGTTGTAGAAGGTGACCGCCAGGAGGACGCGCGGCCTCGTGGGCGCGCTCACCGGCCCATCATCCGCTTGGCGCGACGACCGATGACGTACAGGGTGTGGTTCTTGCGGAACACGTGCTCGATCTTGCGCCGCGGATCCAGCATGAGCTTGAGCTGGACGACTTCGGCCTCGAGCTCGGTGATCCGCTTCTCGCGCTCCAGCATGCCGCGAGTCAGCTCGATGACCCGTGCGTTCGCGACCTCGACGTCCTTGAGCGCACGCTCGAGCGAGACGGAATCGACGGCATCCGCGGACAGCACACGGTCATCGGTCATCTGGAATCCTCTCGTCAGTACCCTCGGCGAGGGGACGTGGGGCCGGGTTCTCACCGGGGAGCACGACCGGCCTCAGATGAGCCCGCCCCGGCAGGCGCTGCAGCGGACTCGGTGGCGATCAGGACGCCGCGGGTTCGATATCGCCCGCCGGCGATCTCCCCCGCCCCCAGCAGATTAGCATCCATCGCCGTGGACTCTTCGCGACGACCGACCGTCACGGCCCCACCGAGATCGTGCCGAACTGGAAGTCCTGAGCCGTGCCCCCCGAAACGTTCTTGGCCGCGCGCAACGGAAGTCCGTAACGCCCGTTCGCTCCCCCGGCGGCGATCCACCGGCTGTAGATCGGCGCCGACACGACGTTGGCACCCGTTGCCGGCGACCAGACGATGGATCCGTTGTCGAAGTCGACCCCGCACCATTTCCCGTTGCAGGTGGCGGCGGCGAGCACGCGCCCGAGCGTGCCGGTGGGACCACCCGCCGCCATCCAGAGATCACGGTATTCGCCGAGGACGGCGATCACGCCGTTGGAGGGAGACCCCGAGAGCACACCGCCCTGGAACGACTGCGAACACGTCACCGCCGTGCACACCGCCGCCGCCGTCGGCGCACCCAACGCCCCGCCGCCCGCACCCTGCGCCTGCCACGGCTGCAGGAACCAGCCCGACACCGTCACCATCCCGTACGTCGGCGTCCACGCCAGGACACCGCGCTGGAAAGCCTGCGAACAGCTCTTGCCGTCACACGAGTCGTTGCCCAGCGGCAGACCCAGCGAGCCCGTGACGCCGCCCGTCGCGAGCCACACGTCACGGTACTGTCCCGTCACGGCGACGACGCCGTTCGACGGCGAACCGACCAGCAGACCGCCCTGGAACGACTGCGAACACGTCACCGCCGTGCACACCGCCGCCGCCGTCGGCGCACCCAGAACACCCTGGTCATAGCCGCGGGCCGCCCAGGCGGAGAGGAACAGCCCGGTGGTGATGATCGTGCCCCGCGCCGTGGAGACGTCGATGCGCGCCCGCTCGAACAGCTGCGAGCAGGAGGTGCCTGCGCCGCACGTTGCGGGAGCGACCGGTGCGCCCAGGGCGGCATATCCCCCCGCCGCGAGGTACGGTGTCGCGATCGCGGTCGGAATCGCCTGGGCGTTCGAACCGGCCGCCACGATGAGGCCGCCGTCGAACCGCTGCGTGCACCCGCCGCCGGCGCACACCGCATCGCTCTGGGGATACCCCATCGCGCCCGCCGACATGCCGTTCGCGCTCCACGCCTGGAAGATCCCGCCCACGACCGCAGTCGCACCCCCGCCGGAGAAGAACGCCGCCCGGGCGAAGGTCTGGGCGCACTTGTCACCGGCCGAGCAGACCTCCGGGCCGCGCGCGCCGCCGAGGGCGACACCGCCCGCCGCCAGCCAGGTGTACTGGATGTGCTGTCCCACCAGCGACCCGCCGACCGAGTCCGCCGCGATCACCCCGCCGTCGAACGACTGCGCGCAGGTCGAGTCAGCGGCACAGACCGGCACGCCCGTCGGCAATCCCGGCTTGCCATCGATGAACCCGAGGTTCCGCCACATCGACTCGACGACCGACGGGACACCGAACACGCCCCGCGAGGGGAACCAGAAGATCGTCCCGCCGGCGAACGACTGCTGGCAGTAGCGGTTGTCAATGCAGACGACGACGCTCCTCGGCGCGCCGAGGATTCCGGAAGCTCCGCCGAGGGACTTCCACACCGCGGCGTACTCCCCCGTGACCTGCTCTGCGGTCGGGTCGCCGAACCAGTCGGTGTACAGACGCCAGAAGTTGCGGTTGCCGTAGGACGAGCAGAAGTCACCGGTGCTGTAGAGGTTGTCGAGCGCGGCCTGATTGGGTGTGTACGGCGTGTAGACGTACAGCGCGCGCGTGGCATCGTTCTGGATGTAGACGCGCTTGGTTCCGCAGATGCCCTTCGTGTCCGGAGGGTTGGCCTGATACAGGATGTTGTTCCACCCCAGCTGGTAGCCGAACCAACTCGGGTTCTTGATGTAGATCTGCATCTGCCGAGCCGCGCCGTACAGCTGGTAGAAGAAGCCCGCATAGTCGGGGTCGCAGGCGGCCCCGTCGGGGCATCCCTGCCCGAGCGCCGCACTGTACTGCACCTCGTACGGCGACGGGTCCGTGACGAGGCTCTGCTCCTTCTGCAGCATCACGAGAATCACCTTGGGGTTGATTCCGCACGACTGGGCGACGGCCGAGATCAACTGGGCGGCGGTCATCGAGCCGCCCGGGAACGCACTGCAGTAGGCGTTCGCCGCGAGCGCCGGCGTCGACTGCGCGACATAGTCGCGCATGCACGGCATGCCGTACAACGGCCGACAGTTCGACACCTTCGAGTTCAGGAAGCTCTGGATGTCGGATGCCGAGAGCGACCCCGAATCGAAGAAGTTGCTGTCGGAGATCAGATAGCCGGCCTGGAAGCTGCTCGCGGTCGCGGCGTCCGCGGCCGGCGGTTGCAGCGGTGCGACGACTCCGACGAGTCCCGAGAACACCGCCGCAACGACGACCAGCATCGAGAGGAGACGACGGCGGAGGGTCCGCGGGGCTTCACTCACGGCTGATGGACCAGCACCGATGCGGACGAGCCGGCCGAGGTCGGCGAGGTGAAGCTCAGAACGAGCGTCCAGTCGCCGGGCTCGGCCGCGATCTTGATCAGCCCGCAGTTCACGGCTGCGGGCGTGGCGTGGGCCTCTGTCTGGGCGGTGAGGACGCGACCCGTCGCCGATGTGGCGGTCAGCGAGCACGTCCCCTCCTCGTCGGCGTCTCCCGTGACGAGGCCCGATGCGAAGACGTCCTCCCCGTCCGCTCCCGAGCTGACGATCGTGACCGTCGCCGTGGCGCCGGGCGTCGGCGACGCGATCGGAGAGGGCGTCGCCGGGGTCGCAGAGGACGTCGGCGTCGGCACGGCAACGGTCGCGCTAGTGGGAGGAACCGGAGCGGTCGTCGTCGAGCCCGGCGAGCCTGCGGAGCCGGTCGCGCATGCGACGAGGGACATCATCGCGCCGACCGACACCAGCGCGCCGAAACCGACGCGCCTCATCGCGTCGCGCCGCTCGCCGAGACCAGGCTGCACTCGTTGACCGTAGTTCACTCCCTCAGTATCAACCACAGTTGGCGAGAATGGTCGAGATCAGCCCGCGTGCCCTTCACGGACGCGACTCGCAAGCGATCCCGTTGTTGTCGCGGTCAAGCCTGGCGACATCGCCGTAGTACGGCTTGTACTTGTCGAACCATGCCTGCGCTTGCGCCTGCGTGTCAAAATCGTCGCAGTTGACCGTATCGCCGGGGTTGGCGGGCGTCCCGCCGCCGGACGAGCCGCCCGTCGACGGCGCGGAGCCCGGCAGGGGATAGCTGGCCCGCCACGCATCGGCCTCGGCTCCCGTGAGCACCCGTACGCCTCCACCGGGCTGCCACACCATGAGGCCGTGCTGGAACGGAACCTGGCACTGGCCGCTGAAGCACGACTCGGGCCCCTCGACGAGACCGAGGTGACCGTCGGGCCCACCTTCGCGATAGAGCCAATGGTCGACGTACGCCGTGGAGAGCGACACGATCCCCGTGGACGACGACGTCAGCGTGCCTCTACTGAACTGCTGATAACACGCCGCTCGTTGACACTCCATCGCACCGAGCGGAACACCGAGAGAGCCACCGCCCCCTCCTCGGGCGATCCAGTCGCCGTAGAACCAGCGCTTCGTGACGGGGAACGTCACGCCGTAGCCGCCCGGATTCCAGACGATGACACCACCCGTGAACGAAGCCTCGCAGTACCACCCGTAGCACTTCTCGGGCCCCGAGACCAGACCGATGTCGCCGTCCGGTCCGCCCCACGCAAGCCACGTGCGCACATAGGAGCTGGAGAGTTTCACGATCTGGGTGCCGTCCGAGGTGAGCACGCCACCCACGAACTCCTGCCAGCACGAGGACGACTGGCACGTGAGGCCGTTGAGCGGGATGCCGATCTCTCCGGTGACCGCACCGAGCCGCTTCCACGCCTCTTCGAACCACGGGTGCACGAGGATCACCTGAACCCCGACGCCGGGCGTCCACCGTGCGACACCGTGGGTGAACGGAGTGGCGCAGTACGTACCGAAGCAGGATTCCGGGCCCGCGACCAGCCCGAGCCCGCCGTCCGGGCCTCCGGCCGCGAGCCATGTCGAGACGTACTCGGTGGAGAGCTTGACGATCCGGGTCCCATCGGACGTGAGCACTCCGCCGGCGAACTCCTGCCAGCACGAGCTCGACTGACACTGCATCGGGTGCAGGGGTGCGCCGAGGACGCCGCCGGTTCCGCCCAATTCGGTGTACGTCGGTTCGAACCACGGGTGCACCGGGATGTCGGTCGAGGCAGCCGGTGCGCTCGACGCCGTCGAGCCGGCGATACGTGCGGGCGCGGCGTCCACGGGCGCGGCGTACGCACCGGTGCCCGCTCCTGCGGCGACGATCACCACGACCAGGGCTGCGCAGACCGCGCTGAACAGAGAAAGGCGCCCCCGCCGCCTTCGCGCCCCGACCATGGACACCAATGGATTCGACTGCACAGTCATGTCCTTTCATCCCGCAGACGGCTCGTCTCCCGCGCCTCGACCACACGCTACCGTTCTTCCGGGATCCGCCGAGGGCGTCACCGCCGTCCACGCCCCCGATCACGTGCCGCCTTCGCCGCCCGGGTGCGATAGCGTCGCCGGGTGGACACGCTCACGCAGGAGACACGACGCCGAAACACCTCGGGTCGGCAGTGGTGTCTCTTCCTCGACCGCGACGGCGTGATCAACACCCGCATCATCGACGGCTATGTGCGCACGTGGGAGCAGTTCGCGTTCGAACCCGGGGCACTCGAGGCCCTGGCAGTCCTCGCGCAGTGGGCACCGCGCATCGTGGTCGTGACGAACCAGCAGGGCGTGGGCAAGGGGCTCATGACGGCTGCCGACCTCGACGACATCCATCGGCGGATGCGCCTCGAGATCGAAGGGGCGGGAGGGCGGATCGACGACATCCGCGTGTGCCCCCACCTCGTCGGCGCGGACTGCGACTGCCGCAAGCCTGCTCCCGGGATGGCGCTGAGCTACCTCGCCCAGCATCCGGAGGTCGATGCGGCACTGTCGGTCATGGTGGGCGACACGGAGTCGGACATCGAGATGGGACGGCGACTGGGAGCGCGCACCGGCGGCACGATGACCGTGCGCATCGATGCCGTGGACGATCCGCACGCCGACGTCACGTTCCCGACGTTGGCGGCATTCGCCGCCGCCGCCGCGGGGCCGGATCACTCCGCGGAGTAGCCGAACCCGTCCTCGATGGCCTGCATCAGCGAGTGGATGACGACGAGCTCCGACTCCTGGATGCGGTCGGCCCAGCGACTGGCGCCGAGGGCGATCGTCACATCGGCCAACGCCCCGATCGGGCTCTCGGCCGTGCCCGACGAGGCCACGACCTTGCCTCCCGCCGCCTTCATCGCCTCCGCCGCGCGGAGCACGTTCGGTGACTTGCCGCTCGTGCTGAGCGCGAGCAGGACGTCGCCGGGGCGAGCGAACGCCTCGACGAACTTGGAGAACACGAACTCGTAGCCGTAGTCGTTGGCGACGCAGGTGAGGTGGGACGGGTCGGAGATCGCCATCGCGCGCAGCGGCGGCCGATTCCCACGGAACCTGCCGGTGAGTTCCTCGGCGAAGTGCTGAGCGTTGGTCATCGAACCGCCGTTGCCGCAGGCGAACAGCGTCCCTCCCCCGCGCAGTGAGGTCACCATGGTCTCCGCCGCGGCCGCGAACGACGCTCCGAAGCGCTCGTCCTCCGCGAGGGCCGACATCCGGCGTGCGTTCTCGAGCAGGTTCTCCTGAACGATGTTCATCTTGTGATTCCTCTCCCGCGCGGCTCAGCCGCGACGCACCTGTTCGCCCTGCGACAGCTTCGTCGTCGAGACACCGTCGAGGAGGGTCACGATATGGACTCTGCCGCCCCAGGCCTTGGCATCGTCTCCCCCGACGACCTGATCGGGTCGGTAGTCCGATCCTTTCACGATGACGTCCGGCTGGATGGCCCGGATCAGCTCGCGGGGAGTGTCCTGCTCGAACACGGTGACGAAATCCACGTAGCGTACGGCGTCCAGCACCGCCATGCGGTCCGCCTGCGGTTGCAGCGGTCGCGACGGTCCTTTGAGTCGCGCCGTCGAGGCATCCGAGTTCACTCCCACGACGAGCACGTCGCCGAGCGAACGGGCCTCCTTGAGGAGAGCGACATGGCCGGCGTGCAGGAGGTCGAAGACTCCGTTCGCGAAGACCACCGTCCGGCCCGCGTCCTTCTCCACCCGCACCAGTCGCGCCAGCTCATCCCAGTCCTCGATCGTGCCCGGCCGGTGGGCGGGAGAGGAATCGATCAGCAGTTCGTTGAGGAGGTCGGCCGAGGTCACCACCGCGGTGCCCGGACGGGCGCAGGCGATGCCGGCGGCCAGGTTTCCGACCTGCACGGCCTTCAGGGTGGACAGGCCGCTGCCGAGGCCCACTGCGAGACCCGCGATCATGGAGTCACCGGCACCGGAGACGTCGGCGACGAGACGGGCGCGCGTGGGAAGCCGCGTGCGCGCGCCGCCCTCGACGACCTCGACGCCCAGCGCGGACAGGGAGATCGCGACGGCCGACACATCCGGGACGGCCATCGCCTCGGCGATCTGCGCGAGCACCTCCTCGGTCGGCGCGGTCGCCGACACCCCCGCCATGAGGGCCGCCTCGGCGAAGTTGGGCTTCACGACCGTCGCGCCGCTGTACTTGCGGATGTCCGCCGACTTCGGGTCGACGACGACGGGCAGGGAGCGCTCTCGGGCGAAGGCGATCACGCGCTGCACGACCGCCTCGTCGAGCATGCCCTTCGCGTAGTCGGAGAGGACGATGACGCACCGATGGTCGTGCCCCTCGACGGCATCGCGCACAGCGCTGAGCACGGCATCCGCACCGGCCGCATCCAGCGACGACGTGTCCTCGCGATCGATGCGCACGATCTGCTGCTGCCCGGCCACGACCCGCAGCTTCTCGATCGTGGGGGCATCGCCTCGGGCGACGCGGCGCGCCTGGACGCCGGCGGCCGCGAGCAGTCTCTCGAGCTCCCGGCCCGCCTCGTCCTCGGCCCACGCCGCGATGAGAGTCGCCGCGGCGCCGAGCCCCGCGATGTTCATTGCCGCGTTCGCGGCGCCTCCGGCCACCGAGCGGTCCTGGGCGACGCGGAGCACGGGGATCGGCGCTTCCGGAGAGATGCGGTGCACCGCGCCCTCGACGTACCGATCGAGCATCGCGTCGCCGACGACGACCACATGCACCGCCTGGAACCCGAGGACGTCGTGAGGAGTGATGAGGGGAAGAGAAGTCATGGCGGGTTCCAGATCAGTGACGGAGACAGGACGCGGTTCAGCCCGCGGACGCCGGTGTCTCGGAAGGACGAGAGGACTCACCGATGAGCGCGAGGGCGGCGCCGGCGACATCGGCGGAGTCGACGGCGAGGATGCAGTGCGGCTCGCGGGACGAGCACTCCTCGCCGCATCCGGGTGCGGGCCGTTCCGGCTGGAGAACCGCTCGCTGACGCGACCACGGGCCGAATCGCTCCGGCGCATTGTCGCTCCAGGGCGAGCCCGTCGCGGGATGGCAGGTGACGACGACGGTGGGAACGTCGAGAGAGCTCGAGATGTGCTGCAGACCGGAGTCGTTGCCGATGAAGAGGTCGCACTGCGAGATCGCCGCGGCGCTCTCGCTCAAGGAGAGTTCGCCCGCGAGATCCACGGCCGCGATCCCGCGGTCGCGGAGAAGCCCCACGAGTTCGGCCGCACGCTCGCGGTCGGTCGGGCCTCCGAGGATGCGGACGCGGACCGGCCCGCTCTTCGCGATCTCGACGACGGCCTCGGTCAGACGTTCGACGGGCCACTGACGCTTCGCGTCCCGTGCGCCGATGCCGAGGCCGATGACCCGTCCGCTCTCACCGGGCAAGGAGGCGCGGGCTTCTGCGCGCGCCGCGTCGGCGGCGTCGAACAGGGCTCGTCCCACCGGCCGGGCGCCCGGATGGGTCCATGCCAGCCCGAGCCAGTCCGCCAGGCGGCGCAGCTGAGCGACGGTCAGCAGGGGGTCGTTTCCGCGCGGGAGCTCATCGGTGAAGAGCGCGCTCTGGTCGCCGAGCCAGTCGGGCTCGCGCTGGGGGACGGGGGTGAAGCCGACGACCGAGCGCGCACGGGCGGCGACCGCGAGGTACCGGATCGGGGTGTCGTCGAAGTCCCAGCGCGGCAGGACCGCCAGATCGTAGCCGCGGAGCCCGAACCGGCGCAGAGCCTGCCGAACCGTGAGGATCTGCCGCTTCAACGCCGAGCCCTCCGTGATCGGCGACCAGAAGATCAGACGGTCGACGCTGGGGGCGGCATGGAAAGCGGACCCCGGGCCCGGCTTGACCACGAGGTGCAGTTTCGCGGAGGGCCACTGGCGACGCATGGCGTCCAGCAGCGTCAACGTGCTGACGGTGTCGCCGATCTCGTCGCTGCGGAGGATGACGACCCGGCGCGGCTCCTGCGTCGGGTCCCAGGAGCGCCGCCGGCGCGAACCGAACAACCGGACAAACCGCCGTGGCGACAGAGGATCGCGATGCCGGATGGCATTGATCTCCCACTGGACGCGGTGAAGCAAGGAACGCGCGTTCATCCGAGCCATTCTACTGCTCACGCGGCGCCGCCCCCGCGGCGCGGTGGCGGAGGACGTCGTCGACGATACGTCCGGCCCGCGCGTCGAAGGAATGATCCCGTCGGATGCGCTCGGACGCGGCCGCGAGCCCCTCCGCATCCGGGAACAGATCGGCGGGGTCGCGTGCCAGCAGCTCGAGCAGTTCCTCGTCCGTTCGGAACACGGGCACGGCGTCACCGAACACGCGGTCGATACCGTCGACGTCCTCGCTGATCACCCGCCCGCCGGCGGCCACGACGTCGAACGGCCGCATGGCGATGAACCCTTCTTGCCGCATCGCCGGCCATTGGTCGTTGAGGACGATGGAGGCCGTCTCATAGCGCTCGCTGAGCCGGTCGTTCGGAAGGTTCTCCGCCGCGATGGCCGAGGCGGGGATGTAGGTGCGCCAATCCGGTCCGTAGACGCGCACCGGGATGCCCGCCGCCAGTGGCACGACGACGCTGGGCCGAGCGATTCCTCGCGCGGTGCCGACGAAGACGATCTCGTCGGTGCGCGCCAGGCCACGCGGGTAGAACTGATCGGCGTCGGTGCACTCCAGCAGCGGCGAGACGGTGATGTTCCACCGCTCGGAGGCCGCTGCACTCCACAGATCGGATGCCGCGTAGACGATGTCGAAGTCGTCCACCTCGGCTCGCGTGATCTGGTCGGGGTGGCTGATGATCCACTCGACGCGGGTACCCGTCGTCGGGGGAGAGATGCGGTACGGACCTCGCACCACCAGCGTCACGTCGTCGAGGGCAGACGTCCACCGGTCCCGGGCATCGAAGCTGTCCACGGCCACGAAGTGTCCGCGTCGTCTGAGGGCCTTGGCGAGTCCGTCGGCGAAGTGCGTGTCGCCCCAGACGGCGCCGAGGGGACCGGGCGGTGCGCAGATCTTGATGGCCCACCGCAAGGCCGCCGGCTCCGGGCGTCGCCACTCGAGCTCGGGCAGCGGTGCGGCGGACGGCGTGAGCGCAGGGCGCCAGGCCGTCACCCGGAAGCCCGCTGCACGGAGGATCTCTTCGGCGCGACGGCGCTCGTCGGAGAAGGGCGCCGCGGCGGGTTCCTCCGTCCGGAACGCGGTGTGGCGCGCGTACGACGTGCTCCGGATGCCCGCGTCGATCTGGCAGACGAAGCCGGGAACTCGAGCACGCAGGGCGGCGCTGAGGGCAGGCACGGCCGCTCCCGCCGAGACACCGTCGAACCCGCCGATCGCGGACCAATCCTCACGAGCCATCGCGAACGTGGGACCGGCCAGAAGGGGCACTTCGATGCGCGACGTCCCGAGGAGATCGAGGTCTTCGCGGGGATGGCCGCTGAGAATCGCGTAGGGCACGGTCCCGCCGGTGCCGGCCGCGCCGAAGGCCGCGACGGTTCCGTCGGGCGCGATCTCCACGGGTGCGACCGCCCGGCCCGGCACGACGCCTTCCCGCAGTGCGCGGATCTCGGCCGTGGTGAGGTCCGATCGCGGGCCGACGATCGTGATCGTGCCCGATCCGCGTCGGGGCGCGGCGTCGGCGCTGCGGACGGCATCCCGATAGGACGCGGCGCGCGGAACGATCACTCGCCGCAACGACGGGAACAGCCGTGCGGCGACGTCGAGCCCGATCCACTGACCGGCTTCGCATCCGACCGCGACGACGACCACGTCATCCGTGTGGGCCAGGGGGGTGACCTCGAGGACGCGACGGGGGTAATCGCGATCCCGCCGCTGGAGGATCCGAACGACCAGGTCGGCTCGATCTGCGTCCCCGGCGGGTGCGCGCGTCCCCCGTCGCCACTCTTGCGCGGCCTCCATCGCCCAGGCGCGCAGCTGCATCACCGGCACGGACCGCGACCGTTCGCCGATCCGAACCTCGACGATCGCGCTCTCCCGGCGCGCCCAGACGTCGTCCAGTGGCGCAACGCCCTCGGCCCGGTGGGCGTCGGCCGGCGCGTCCCACCAGGGATGGACGGACACCGTGCGTCGATCGCTCACGAGGTAGGCGTAGAGCGCGGGGACCCGATCGGGCTCGGGCAGCGCCCGCCCGGCGACGAGCTCGTCGAACAGCGGATTCAGGCTGAGGCCGGATCTGAATCCGCGCGTGACGTAGTCCACGATCGCCCGCGCGTCACCGGCACGGCGCCATCCGCGCTGTGCGGCGTAATACTGCGCGTCCACCAGGCCGGAGCGGCGGATGACCCGCCACCACAGCAGACGGTCCGCGGCCCTGACGAGCGCGCCGGCCACCGGAGCGCCCCTGACGCGACGCCAGGCGGCGCGCAGACGCGATCGGGAAGCGGTCATCACGAGTCGCCTCGGCCGCCCAGACGTCGTCGCAGACGCCGCAGACGCGAAGCGATGGGCTGATGAGAATCGATGTCAGCACGGATCTGCTCCCGGAGGCGGTCGGCCGACGCATCGACGTGGTCCGCCAGCCGCCTCTCCATCCCCGCCAGGTACAGCGGAAGGCCCATTCCGTTGGCGGACGTCCAGGCGGCGAGCTCGCGATCGCGCACGAGGGCGTCGTCTTCGGCGTGTCGATCCTCGAGGGCGAACATGCTGTTGGACGCCACTCCGGTGGCGGAAGGGCGTTGGGTCCATATCGCGAGGGGAGCACCGGGGATGAACCCCACCGAGTGTCGAGCGAGCACCCGCAGCAGGAACTCCCAGTCCTCGACGGTGCCCAGTCGCTCGTCGTAACCGCCGACCTCGTCGTGGACCCGACGTCGGTAGAGCAACGAGATCGGGACGACGCGATTGCGATCGAGCATGTCGGTCAAGGAGACGCGGGTCATCCCTTCCCAGAACGGCACCCGTGAGGCCTCGACCCATACGCCGCCGACGTTCTGCTCGTAGGCGATCGCGGTGGCGACGGCGACGCCCACGTCCTCCGGGTGCGCGTCGAGCCAGGCGACCGTGCGCTCCAGGAAGCGCGGGTCCCACAGGTCGTCGTCGTCGTGGAGGACGACGAACTCGCTCCCGTCGGCCGCCGCGACTCCGGTGTTCGCGGCGACGCACCGCCCGCCCGGTGCGGCGGTGTCGATCAGTCGGGAATCGACGCCGGCGGAGGACACGATCTGCGCGGCCACGGCGCGGTCGCCGCCGTCATTGACGACGACGATGCCGACGTCACGGAAGGTCTGTGCCGAGATGTCAGCGAGAGACCTCGTCAAGAACTCCGGTCGGTTCTTCGTCCGCACGATCACGGTGACACGAGGAGGCATGACTTACACCCTAGAACCGCGCGCGTCCTCGCGCGTCCTCACAGGTCGGCGTGCAGCTGCCAGACCCGCTCGGCCGCGCTGAGCCAGGAGAAGGCGCGTCCGCGGTCGGCGGCGAGCACGGCCTGCCGCTCGACGACGGCCGTCGACGACAGCAGGCCCGCGAGCGCGTCCGCGAAGGCGCCCTCCTCGTCCGCCGGCACCAGCACGCCGCCGTCCCACACGATCTCGCGGTGCGTCGGCGAGTCCGCGGCGATGACGGGCACGCCGACGGCGAGCGCCTCGACGACCCGCCACGGGAAGCCCGCGAGCCGGCTCGGCGCCAGCAGCGCGACGGCGCCCCCGAGGACGGCCGCACGATCGGCATCCTCGAGCGTCCCCCGCACGTGCACGCGGCCCTCCGCCAGACCGGATGCCGCGGCCTGCTCGGCGAGCGCGGGCTCCTCCCCCTCGGGGGCGTCGAGGACGACGACGGGCAGGTCGGCTCCCGAGGCCGCGATCGCCGTGAAGGCGTCGGAGAGACCCGCGGATGCCGCCGCGGAACCGGACATGACGAGGCACCCGTCCGGGATGTCGAGCGCGCGGCGTCGACCCACCTCGTCGGTGGGGACGGCGAAGCGTGCGGGTGCGGCGCCGGCGATGACGCGGAGGCGGTCGCCCAGGGGGGCGATCTCCGCGAGCCTCTCCGCCATCGCATGGGTGGGCACCACGACGGCGTCGGCATGCTTGACGGCGCGCTTGAGCATCGCCCGATGCCACGCGACGGCGGGACGCGACATCTCCGCGGCGCGCTCCCACGCGGCGAGATCCCACATCGTGACGACCGTCTGATCGTTCTCGTGCACCCGATCGTGCTTCACCAGGGGCGCGAGGGAGGTGGGCGAGTGGATCATCCCTCCCCCGATGCCCGGTGCGATCCCGAGCTGCCACGAGGCGGCGAGCTCACGGCGCGGCAGCGAGGCGCGAGTGACATCGACGAGGCCGGGAACGGCGGCCTCCAGCGCGGCGGCCGCGTCGGGCACCGACGGCACGATCGCGGCGACGTCGCACCCCGACGGCGCGGTCGTCACGAGGGCGCGGGCGATCTCGCGGGTGGCGATCGCGAGATCGGCGTCGGTCGCGGCGACGATCTGATCCAGCACCAGGCGGAGGGTGGCGGTCATGACCTCAGCCCTCCGGGGTCGGCGTGGGCGAGGGCGGGTAGAGCGCCTGCTGGATGAGGTCGCGCACGTGCGCGTACTCGTCGGCCGTCGGCTCGTCCGTGTCGATGCCGGCGCCCTCGGGCGTCAGCTCGAGCGTCTGCACGGGCTGCTCCTTCGCCTTGACGCCGAGCTGCACCAGATACCCCAGCATCGAATCGGGGATGTCGGTCTTCACGAGGTCCTCGCCCGCCGCGGCGACCGCCTGGAAGCGGCTGAGGACGTTCGCGGGGTTCGCCTGCGCCAGGATCGCCTGCTGCAGCTCCCGCTGACGGCGCATGCGGTCCCAGTCGCTCGTGGTGTACCGCGACCGCGCGTACCACTGCGCCGTGTCGCCGTCCATGTGCTGCGCTCCGGCCTCGATCCAGCCGATCGCCCAGTCCTCCGCCGGCTCCCCCTCGTAGGTGGGACCGCCGCCCTTGGGCAGCCGCTCCTGGACGGTGATGTCCACGCCGCCGAGTGCGTCGACGATGTCGGCGAACCCCTTCATGTCGACGAACACGTAGTACGGGATCTGGATGCCGAGGATGCCCTCCGCGGCATCCTTCGTCGCCTCGATGGCAGGGGTGGAGCTCTGCGCGGCGGCGTCGGGGTAGATCTCCGCGCCTCCGTCGGGCTGGCAGATCTCGACGGCGTTCATGAGCTGGTTGATGCCCGGGCCCCAGCCGCACGTCTGCGAGGGGTGGCCCTCGAACCCGTCGGGATAGCGGTCGTGCATGGGTCCGTCGGCGAACGGCGCGTAGGCGAGGTCGCGCGGGATGCCGGTGATGTGCACGGCGCCGGTCTCGGCGTTGACCGAGACCACCGAGATGCTGTCGAACCGCATCGAATCGCGGCCCAGGCCGCTGTCGGCGCCGAGGAGCAGGAAGTTGTAGTACCCGTCGGAGGGCGGCACCGGCGGGGCGTTGTTCGTGAAGATCGCCGCGATCGCCTCGCGAGCCGGAGCCAGCAGCTGCTGCGCGGCGTACACGGCGCCGCCGCTGCCGACGACGAGGCTGAGGATCGCGAGCGCCGCGACGATCGGCCGCGAGCCGCGGCGGACGTTCACCAGCCGGATCAGCCGGAGCGTGTCGATCGTGAGCACGACCCACAGCACGGCGTACGCCAGGAGCACGAGCTGGATGACGAGCAGCGCGAACCCGTTCGTGCCGATCGTGAAGAGCAGCGACGGCCAGATCAGCGCGGCGACGCCGGCGAGCACGACGACCACCCACATGAGCAGGGTCGCCGTCAGGCCCACCCGCCCGAGGCGACGGCTGCCGGCGAGGGCCTGAGCCGAGCCGGGCAGGAGGAAGTTGAGGGCCAGGAGCCACCAGGCGCGCCGCGTCATGACCTGCGGCGAGCGGGTGTCGGGACGACGCATCGGCTGCTCGCCGACGATCACGCCTCCCCCGGCACCGCCTCCCGCGCCACGGGGCGGACGCGGCGGGGCGGCGATGCTCACAGCGATTCCTTCAGACGCAGGTTCTTCTCCTCGACCTGCTCCTCGAGGGTCTGCGCGTACTGCTCGACACGGTCGGCCAGTCGCGGGTCGGACGAGCCGAGGATGCGGGCCGCGAGCAGTCCGGCGTTCTTGGCGCCGTTGATGGACACGGTCGCCACCGGGATGCCCGCGGGCATCTGCACGATGCTGAGCAGGGAGTCCAGCCCGTCGAGCGTCGCGAGCTGCACCGGCACACCGATGACGGGGAGGGAGGTGACCGACGCCAGCATGCCGGGCAGGTGCGCCGCGCCGCCGGCTCCGGCGATGATCGCGCGGAGGCCGCGGCCGCGCGCCTCACGGCCGTACCGCAGGAGCTTGTCGGGCGTGCGGTGGGCCGAGACCACCTCGACCTCGTGCGGGATCGTGAACTCGCTGAGCACCTGCGAGGCGTCGCTCATGACCCGCCAGTCGGAGTCCGACCCCATGACCACGCCGACGAGAGGGGATGCCGAGGAATGCAGGGGTCTTGTCACCCGACAAGGCTATGGCGGCACCCTGGAAGAACCCCGGAACGCCACGCTCGAGAGCCGTCGGTGACGAGCGTCGGAGTCATGCCCTCATACCCGTCGACATCACCCGCACGCACGCCCATGCCCACCGATGGTCCGACGTTCGTCACGCAGCAACCGCCGACCCACCCCCACGATCGGGCGCGGGCCGGAGGGCGGAGGGGCGCGTCAGTCGGCGAAGAAGGCCGCCGCCGCGCGGGCCTCGTACACCACGGCATCGAGATCGTCGCCGACGGCGTTGACGTGCCCGACCTTGCGCCCGGGGCGGGGCGCCTTGCCGTAGGTGTGCACCTTCACAGCGGGATGGGCCTCGAGCACCGCGGGGAATCGACTCTCGAGCGTGTCGTGCTGCGGACCGCCGAGGATGTTCACCATGACCGCCCACGGCTGCCGCGGGGACGAGTCGCCCAGCGGAAGGTCGAGGACCGCACGCACGTGCTGCTCGAACTGTCCGGTGACGGCGCCGTCCTGGCTCCAGTGGCCGCTGTTGTGCGGGCGCATCGCGAGCTCGTTGACCAGCAGCCGCTCGTCGGTCGTCTCGAACAACTCGACGGCGAGCATGCCCGTCACGCCGAGACCCTCCGCGATCGCGGTTCCGATCTCGGCCGCGACCTCGGCCAGACGCGCGCCGCCGCGCGGGGCGGGCGCGATCGCCTCGGCGCACACGCCGTCGCGCTGCACCGTCTCGACCACGGGATAGGCGAGCAGCGCACCCGACGGTCGTCGCGCCACCTGCTGGGCGAGTTCGCGGGAGAAGTCCACGAGCTCCTCCGCCAGCAGCGCGCCGCCGTCGAACCAGTCCGCGACCTCCGCCGGGTCGCTGACGACGCGCACGCCCTTGCCGTCGTAGCCGCCCCGGGGCGTCTTGACGACGGCGCGGCCGCCGTGGGTGTCGAGGAACGCCCGCAGCGCCTCGGCATCGGCCACGGCCGCCCAATCGGGCTGCGGCATCCCGAGCTCGTCGAGGCGGGCACGCATCGCGAGCTTGTCCTGCGCGAACTGCAGCGCGTCGGGCCCGGGGTGCACGCGCACACCGTCGTCCATGAGCGCGCGCAGCACCTCCTGGGGCACGTGCTCGTGATCGAAGGTGAGCACGTCGACGTCGCGCGCGAACGCCCGCACGGTCTCGAGGTCGCGGTAGTCGCCGGTCGCGGTCGCGGCGATCGCGGCGGCCATCCCGGGCTCCTCGGCGAGCACCCGCACCTGCACGCCCAGCTCGACGGCCGGCGCGATCATCATCCGCGCCAGCTGACCGCCGCCGACGATTCCGAGGGTGAGTGCCATGGTGCTCCCTTTCGTCCGCTCCATCTTCTCAGGTCGGCGAGAGGGCGCTCCGCCACCGCGGCCGCGCCGTCCGCCGGCCGGGCCGCACGGGGCTACGGAAGCGGGGGCGGGTCCGGGATGACCGTGGTCGCGGCATCCCACCGGGCGTCGCGATGGGCCAGGATCTGGCTCACCTCGACCTGGTCGGACAGCGCCTCGTGCAGGAGGCGGACCGCGGGGACGTTCACGAGCCGGAGGGGCTCGTCGACGCCGTTGGAGAGCACCAGCGTTCCGGCGCCCCACAGCCGCTGCAGCGGACCGCGGCGCTCCGCGATCGTGTAGCCGCGCGCGTGCAGGAGCTCACGGCGGCGCTGGCCGAAGGTCCCGGACTGCTCGACGACGCGCCGCGTCGTGACCGTGTAGGTGTGCGACAGCCACCGCAGGTACGGGAGGACGACCAGCAGGAGGACGACGGCGCCCGCCGTCGCCCACAGCATCCAGTCCTCGAACGGAGCGGGGAGATTGCCCGTGAAGTAGCCGGCGGCTCCGGCGGCGACGATGAGGACGAGCGCCGACCAGAACAGCCGGCGCGCGTGTCCGCGCACGCGCGCGATGCGGCGCTCGGGTGTCGGCGCGCCCGGCGCGGGCGTGGCGGGTCGCCCGGGGTACGCGGTCGGCGAGGTCACGCTCTCATTGTGCCGGTCACCGCGCCGAAACGGGGCGTGACCGGGCCGAGGTCCGCGATTCGCCCGCCGCCGGCGCGATCAGCGCACGTGCACGACGTCACCGGCGCCCACGACGCTCTCCGGGCCGTCGTCGGTCGCGACGACGAGCCGACCGTCGGCGTCCAGCCGCGCGGCCGTGCCTTCGATGACCCCGCCGTCGGGCAGCGAGACGGTCACCCGCGTGCCGAGCGTGCCGCAGCGCGCGACGACGTCGGAGGCCACCGCGGCACCCCCACCGACGGCCAGGCGGGCGATGCGGTCGCGGAGCGCGTCGAGGAACGCCGCGACGAGCCGGTCCTCGTCGGCGACGGCCCGCAGGGCGGCGAACGAGGTCGCCGTGGGCACGGGCAGCTCCGCCTCGGACATCGTCGTGTTCACACCGGCGCCGACGACGACCGTGTGCGGATCCGAGGGAACGACCTCGACGAGGATGCCGCAGATCTTGCGGCCGTCGACGAGCACGTCGTTCGGCCACTTCACCGCGACGTCGTGGGCGGGCAGCTGGGCGGCGATCGCGTCGACCATCGCGGCGCCCGCGACGAGCGGGATCCAGCCCCGGTCGTGCACGGCGACGGCGCCGACGCGCAGCAGCACCGACACCGCGAGGGCCGATCCGGGGGGCGTCACCCAGGTGCGGCTGAGCCGGCCGCGGCCGGCGCGCTGGTCGCGGGTGAGCAGCACCGACAGGTGCGGATGCCCGTCCGGATCGTCCTCGGCATCGCGGACGAGCTTGGCGTTGGTGGAGTCGACGGTGTCGATGACGTGAACGCGGGGCGAGACAGCGGCCGTCAGGGGATAGCCCTCGGTGGGAATCGACATAGCGTCACCCTACGCCGCACCCGCGAGGCCGGACGGCGCGTCGTTCCGCGGCATCCCACAATCGAATCGCCGTCTCGTTGTGAGCGTCCCCCAACCGACGCACGGGGGCGGTCGCTAGGGTGGGAGGCGTGCCAGAGCAGCCAGACGAAACCGTGCAGCCAGACGAAACCGTGCAGCCAGACCACTCCGCGCAGCCCGACCTGTCGACGACGGCCGGCAAGATCGCCGACCTCCGCGCCCGCTACCAGGCGGCCGTCGTGGATGCCGAGGCCACCGCGCGCGACAAGCAGCACGCGAAGGGCAAGCTCACGGCGCGCGAGCGCATCGAGATGCTCGTGGACCCCGGGACCTTCGTCGAGTTCGACGAGTACGTGCGTCACCGCACGACGGCCTTCGGCATGGACCGCTCCCGCCCGTACGGCGACTCGGTGGTGACCGGCGTCGGCACGATCCACGGCCGCACGGTCGCCGTCTACGCGCAGGACTTCACGACCTTCGGCGGGTCGCTCGGCGAGGTGGCCGGCGACAAGATCATCAAGATCATGGAGTTCGCGCTGCGCGGCGGCATGCCCATCATCGGCATCCTCGACTCCGGCGGCGCCCGCATCCAGGAGGGCGTGGTCGCCCTCGGCAAGTACGGCGAGATCTTCCGCCTGAACACGGCGGCCTCCGGCGTCATCCCGCAGATCTCGATCATCATGGGCCCGGCGGCCGGCGGCGCGGTGTACTCTCCCGCGCTCACCGACTTCGTCGTCATGGTCGACAAGACCAGCCAGATGTTCGTGACGGGTCCCGACGTGATCAAGACGGTCACCGGCGAGGACGTCGGCATGGAGGAGCTCGGCGGCGCCTACACGCACAACACCCGCTCCGGCGTGGCGCACTACCTGGCCGAGGACGAGGACGACGCGATCGACTACGTCCGCTCGATGGTCGGCTTCCTGCCCGACAACAACATGGCCGAGATCCCCGTCTACGAGAACGAGTTCGAGTGGGAGACCACCGACGCCGACCGGACGCTCAACACGGTCGTGCCCGACTCCCCCAACCAGCCGTACGACATCCACCAGGTGATCTCCCACATCGTGGATGCTGGGGACTTCCTCGAGGTGCAGCCGCTGTTCGCGCCGAACATCGTCATCGGCCTCGGCCGTGTCGAGGGCCGCACCGTCGGCATCATCGCCAACCAGCCGTCGCAGATGGCCGGCACCCTGAACATCGAGGCGGGCGAGAAGGCGAGCCGGTTCGTCCGCTTCTGCGACGCGTTCTCCATCCCGATCCTCACCCTCGTCGACGTCCCGGGCTACCTGCCCGGCACCGACCAGGAGTGGACCGGCGTCATCCGCCGCGGCGCCAAGCTGCTGTACGCGTACGCCGAGGCGACTGTCCCGCTCGTCACGGTCATCCTGCGCAAGGCCTACGGCGGCGCCTACATCGTGATGGGCTCCAAGCAGCTGGGCGCCGACGTCAACCTCGCCTGGCCGACCGCCGAGATCGCTGTCATGGGCGGCCAGGGCGCCGTCAACATCCTCTACCGCGGCGAGATCCGCAAGGCGGAGGAGGCCGGCGAAGACGTCGCGGCGGTGCGTCAGCGCCTCGCGAACGAGTACACCTACAACGTCGCGTCGCCGTTCCTGGCCGCCGAGCGCGGCGAGCTCGACGGCATCATCGAGCCCGCCCAGACCCGCGTCGCGGTCGCCAAGGCACTGCGGTCGCTGCGCGGGAAGCGGGCCAGCCTGCCCGCGAAGAAGCACGGTAACATCCCGCTATGACCGCGTCCGCCACGCCGCCGCCGAGCGCGGCCGCCGCCGGTGCGGATGCCGTGCGCATCGATGTCCGCCGCGGCGACCCCACCCCGGAGGAGCTGGCCGCCGTGCTCGCGGTGGTCACCGAGGCCTACGAGCGCGAGGCCGCCGACGCCGTCGCCGACGAGACCCCGCGGCGATCGGCCTGGGAGCTCTCGGCCCGGAACCTGCGCGCGCCCCTGCGGCGCGAGATCGGCTGGGGACGCTTCGCGGGCTGACCCGCTGTCTTTGTCCCCCAAAATACCTACAGACACAGCTTCTCGGAGCCGGAAGAATCGATATCGCTGGAACGCTTCTGCGTTCGGTCGGTTCCGCTTGATGAGCGGATCGGCCCTTCGCGAGTCGGTTTTCGGGTAACCACTCGCATGGCGAGGGGCGGGCGGCTTCGCCGCCCCTCGCCTCCTCTTTCTCTCGAGCCGCTGTCTCGGGCCGCTCCCTCGGGCCGCTGTCTCGGGCCGCCGGCCTCACCCGCGGCGCGGGATCTCGCTCCAGAGGTCCACCTGGTCCTCACCGTCGTCGGACGGGGTCCGCCCCACGACGGTGACGGCGATCTCCTCGTGCGCGGCCGCGCGCACGTAGACGCGTTCCGAGTCGGCATCGGCCAGCACCTCCGCCAGGCGTGCACGGATCACCGCGCGCTCGGCGGGCGACAGCCCGTCCAGTCCGCCCTCGTCCAGCACCGAGACGATGGTTCCGCGCTCCCGGGCGGCGGACAGGGCGGCGCGGACGGCCTCGTCCAGCAGCGCCGATCCGCGAAGCTCGTCGCGCAGCGCCTCCTCCGCGATACGGGCCGCTCGTCGCTCGCCCTCCGTCAGGCGCCCCCGGGTCTCGATCGTCCGGGTGAGCACGGGCCCCGCCAGCGCGAGCGCGCGCTGCACCTGTGTGCGCCGCTCGCGCCGCGTCCCCTCCTGAGCCGCGAGCCATTCGGACGCCGCGCGCTGCAATGCGGTCAGTTCCGCCGTGTCGGATGCCGCGCGGTCGACGAGCCAGGTCAGCAGCTGCGCCACCCCCACCCACAGCACGGCGCCCACGACGCCGAGCGCCAGCGCGTCGACCGGCCCGATCCACAGGGTCGCCTCCGCGGCCAGAAGGAGCACGCCGACCCACGCGACCCACGGACGTCGGCGCACCATGACGATGGCCAGCAGCGCCCCGACCGCCCCCACGCTCCAGGTGCCGATGTCGGTGCGTCGCGCCTCCGTCCCCACGGCGACCCAGCTCGCGTTCGGCACGAGCACCGCCGTCGCCAGCGCCAGCACCGCGGCCCATGCCGGCAGCACCGAGCGGTGTCCGAGGTCGCCGGTGATCGGGTCTCGTCGCGACGGCTTGGATCCGGAGTTCCAGAAGACGCACACCCAGGTGGTCGCGAGGTAGAGCGCCACGGCGACCAGCTGCACCGCGACGTGCGGCGGCGGGCTCGACCACAGCACGGCGCCCGCGGCGAGGTAGGAGGTGAAGGCGATCGCGAGCACCGAGAGCGTGGCGCGCACCCGCAGGTTCATCGCGGGTACTCCCAGTCGAGGGTGACGACGGTTCCGGCGGCGGTGGTCCGCACGCGGGCCCGGCCGCCGACGGCGGCCATCCGCGCGACGATCGATCCGCGGATGCCGAGGCGGTCGTCGGGGATGGCGGCCGGATCGAAGCCCGGTCCGCGATCGACGATCTGCACTCGCACACGAGCGGCATCCGCGCGCAGCGACACCTGCAGCCCGCGCCCGTGGGCGTGGTCGATCGCGTTGCTCACCGCCTGCGTCGCCGCGAGCACGAGCGCCCGGGCCACCCGCCCCGGCAGCACCGGGGCGTCGGCGGCGACCTCCCCCGCGACCGGGGCGGCCCCGTCGAGCTCGGCGACCACGGCGCGGAGGGTCGCCGCAACCGCGGCGGCCGCGACGGGCTCGTCGGGACCCTCGCCGGAGTCCTGGTCGGTGTTGGCGAGGCGGGTCAGCGCCTCGCGCGCCATCGCGGCGGCCAGCGCCTCTTCGCGCGGTGTGCCGGCGCGCTCGGCGGCGATGAGGGCGGCCAGCACGCTGTCGTGCATGAGGGCGGCGACGGCCACCCGTTCGGTCTCGGCCGCGTTGGCCGCGGCGGCCTCGGCGTAGGAGGCGACCGCGTCGCTGCGGGCGCCGTCGATCCCCACGGCCACGCTGCGCAGCAGCCAGCCGAGCGTGATCACGACGGCGGCCAGGATGGCAGCGAAGACGGCGTCGCGCACGACGTCGACGGTCTGGGCGGCGTCGGCGCCCAGCTGCGTCACGCGCGCGATCGCATAGAGCAGCGGCACGAGGGCCGCCCACGCGATCTGAACCGGCAGCCGGAAGGCGAGGACGGCGGCGGAGGTCGCGACGTTCAGGAGGTACCAGATCCACGGCGCACCCGCCGCCTCCTCGGCACGGCCCTGCGTCACCAGCGGCCAGCACAGCAGCGCGACCGGGAACACGACCGCGAAGACGCCCGCCGCGGTGCGCACCCCCACTCCGGCGACGCACGCCGCGATCATCACCCCGAGCGGGATGAAGACGGCCAGCAGCAGCGGCAGATGGGCGGCCGGAGCCTCCTGACGGGAGGCGAGGGCGTTCAGGAACGACTGCGCCCCCAGCACGGCGCACCCCAGCGCCACCACGACACGGATGATCCGCTCGACCCGCGCCTGCGTGAAACGCTCGGCGCCGGCCGCGATGTCGCCGAGCGGGCGACGCACCGCCGGATCGACGGCGATCGGCGGCACACCGGCCGGTGACGACCCGTCAGTCGCCACCGGCGCCCGCTCCGGCGTGGCCGGGCATGAGGCCGTCTTCCATCGCTCGGCGCAGGAGATCGACCTTCGTGGGTGCGGGACGGCCGACCTCGACGTACTTCACGCGCACCCGGGTGATGTTCTCCTTGGCCGTGGAGTAGGCGATGCCGAGACGGTCGGCGACCGCCTTCAGCGGAAGGCCGGCGGCGTACAGGCGCAGGACGTCGCGCTCGCGCTTGGAGAGCTGGGCGTCGGCGAACGCGCGGTCGCCGTCCACCGCGCTCGCCCACTCCACGTTGTCGAGCGCCTCTCCGCGCGCCACCGTGCGGATCGCCGCGATGACGTCGTCGATGCGGGACGCCTTGCTGATGACGCCGGCGGCGCCGGCGGCGAGCGCCTCGCGCACGGCCCCGGGACGGTCGGCGACGCTGTGGATCAGCACGGGCGATCCGTCGGCGACCAGGCTGGAGACGTTCTCCGTGACGGTCGTCCCGTCACCCAGGGTCAGATCCAGCACGACGATGTCGGCGGGGGCCGCTCCGGATCGCTGCCGCCATTCCAGGTAGGCGCGCACACTGCTGCCGGAGAACACGACGTCCTTGGTCACGGCGCGTGCACACGCGGCCTCGAGCCCGAGCCGCACGGACTCGTGGTCGTCGATGAGAGCCACACGCGTCATGGGGTCAGCCTAACCATGACGCGTGGCGCCGACATCCGCCGAACGGGTGAGTTCCGCGGCGCCGTCGGCTCACTCGGCGCGTTGCAGGACCGCCACCGCTTCGACGTGATGCGAGTGCGGGAACAGGTCGCGCGCCTCGATGCGACGCGGCTCGTAGCCGTGCTCACGGAAGCTGCCGAGGTCGCGCGCGAGGGCGACCGGATCGCAGGCGACGTACACGACGGATGCCGGGGCCAACGCCGCGATGCCGTCGACGACCGCGCGGCCCGCTCCCGCCCGCGGCGGGTCGAGGAGGATGACGCCGCGGCTCAGCCGCGCGCGCTCGGCGGCGCCGGCGTCGGCGTTCAGCCGGGCGAGGAAGCGGTCGGTCCGCGCCGTCTCGGCGCGCGCACCGACCCAGTCGGCGAGGTTCTCGCCGGCGTGCTCGGTCGCGCGCGGATCGGATTCCACCGAGGTCACCCGGGTGGCGGCGCCGCCGAGCTCGCCGAGGGTGGCGGCGAAGAGCCCGACGCCGCCGTAGAGGTCCAGATGCTGGGCGGTGTCGTCGATGCCGCCCAGCTCTCGCAGCGCCTCGGCCACGACGGCGGTCAGGGTGTGCGCCGCGAGGCGGTGCACCTGCCAGAATCCGCCCGCGTCGACGCGGAAGCGCCGTCCGGCCGCCTCCTCCCAGACCACCTCGGCGGCGGCATCCGCCCGGCCGGGGCCCGCGGAGGCAGACGCTCCGGCGCGGTTGCGGCCGCGACCCCTCCCGCGTCCGGCGCGTTCCGCTTCGGGACGCGGCACGATCCGCACCCGCCCGTCGGCGGGCTGGACGAGGTCCACCCGACCGGGCTGGGCGGTCAGCTCCCGCGCGGCGCGCGCGATCTCCGCCGTCGCCAGCGGCAGGTCGTCGACCGGCACGACGCGGTGGCTGCGCGCCGCGTAGGGTCCGACGCGTCCGTCCGCGTCGACGTGGAGGCTGACCCGGGTGCGCCAGCCGGTCGCATCCTCCGACTCCGCGGCGAGCACCTCGCCGTCCGCACCGTGCAGCGCCGCCGCGCCCGAGACGGCCACCTCGGGACCGGTCAGCCCGCCGAAGCGCTCGAGGGCGTCGCGGAGCACCTGCTGCTTCAACGCGCGCTGGCGCTCGAGGGTGATGTGGCCGAAGTCGGCACCGCCGGGGCGCAGGTCGGGGTCGACGTCCAGGTCGGCCGCCGCCCAGACGTGGGCGCGCCGATCGGGCGAGGCGTCGAGCACCTCGACCGTGGCCGCGCGCCAGAACGACGACTTCGCGGTGTCGGTGAGACGGGCGCGCACCCGTTCGCCCGGGATGGCGTCGGCGACGAACACGACGCGTCCCTCGTGGCGGGCGACGAACACACCGCCGTGCGCCACGTCGGTGATGTCGAGGTCGATGAGGTCGCCGGAGTCCATCCTCCGATGCTGTCACGTCGGCCGAGCGCGCGCCGACCGCCGGTGATGATCGTCGGATTCTTGTCCGTCCTCCGGCGATCGGCCGCGCGTCCGGCTCGCGCGCAGTGGAAACTCCGACGTTCGTCACGAGCGGGGCCGGGCGGGCGCCGGCGGGGCGGGGCCGGGGCCGGCGGGGGGCGGGTGCCGCGGCGGGGACCGTACCCTTGACGGCATGCGCGTCTGCCTGGCCTCCACCTCGCCCGCCCGCCTGATGCTCATGCGGCAGGCGGGGATCGAACCGATCCTGCGCGCCCCGCAGGTGGACGAGGAGGCCGTCATCGCCGCGGTCGAGGCGAGCGAGCACCGGGTGCTGCCGCCGGACGAGCACGTGCTGCTGCTGGCCCGGCGCAAGGCGGCCGACGTCGCGGCCGCGCTCGTGCGCGACGATCCCGACTTCGACGGACTCATCGTCGGGGGCGATTCGATGTTCGAGATCGACGGCCAGGTGCTCGGCAAGCCGCTGCGGCCGGAGGTCGCGGTCGCACGGTGGGAGCAGATGAGAGGACGCACCGGCATCCTGCACTCGGGGCACAGCGTCATCCGGGTGGCCCCGGGGATGCCGCCGCGCGAGGAGCACGCCGTCGCCGCGGCGTCGGTGGGTTTCGTCGCCGACGTCTCCGACGCCGAGATCGCCGCCTACGTCGCGACCGGCGAGCCGTTGCAGGTGGCGGGGGCGTTCACCGTCGACAGCCTCGGCGGTCCGTTCATCGACCGGGTCGAGGGCGACCCCTCCACGGTCGTCGGGATGTCGCTGTCGACCGTCCGCCGGCTCTGCGCGCGGCTCGGGGTCGTCTGGACCGATCTGTGGGCACCGCCCGAGCAGGCGCCGGAGGCGGCGGCGTCTTCGTAGGCTCTCGCACACGATTTCCCGACGATCTTGTGCGGGTGATCCAAATGCGGGGGGTCGGACGTGGGTAGGCTGACATCCATGCCACGCTCACTGGACCTGGCGGCCGCGCGCCCGCAGATCACCAAAGTGCTCATTGCGAACCGCGGCGAGATCGCCGTCCGGGTGATCCGGGCCGCCCGCGACTCCGGCCGCGGGTCGGTGGCGGTGTACGCCGATCAGGACCGCGACGCGATGCACGCGAAGCTCGCGGACGAGGCCTACGCCCTCGAGGGCGCCACGAGCGCGGACACCTACCTCTCGATCGAGAAGATCCTCTCCGTCGCCCGCCGCTCCGGCGCCGACGCGGTGCACCCCGGCTACGGCTTCCTCGCCGAGAACGCCGAGTTCGCCCGCGCCGTGATCGCCGCGGGCCTCGTCTGGATCGGCCCGTCGCCCGAGGCCATCGAGGCGCTCGGCGACAAGGTCACCGCCCGCCACGTCGCCGAGAAGGTCGGCGCCCCGCTGGCGCCGGGCACGCCCGGGCCCGTAGCCGGAGCCGACGAGGTCATCGCGTTCGCCGAGCAGGTCGGCCTGCCGATCGCGATCAAGGCCGCCTACGGCGGCGGCGGACGCGGGCTAAAGGTCGCCCGCGAGCTGGACGAGGTCGCCGAGCTGTTCGAGTCGGCCACGCGCGAGGCGGTCGCCGCCTTCGGCCGCGGCGAGTGCTTCGTGGAGAAGTACCTCGACAAGCCCCGTCACGTCGAGACCCAGTGCCTCGCGGATGCCGAGGGCAACGTCGTCGTGGTCTCGACGCGCGACTGCTCGCTGCAGCGCCGTCACCAGAAGCTCGTGGAGGAGGCGCCGGCGCCGTTCCTCACCCAGGAGCAGAACCGCACGCTCTACGACTCCTCCAAGGCGATCCTGCGCGAAGTCGGCTACGTGGGCGCGGGAACGTGCGAGTTCCTCATCGGCGCCGACGGCACGATCTCGTTCCTCGAGGTCAACACCCGGCTGCAGGTGGAGCACCCCGTGTCCGAGGAGGTCACCGGCATCGATCTCGTTCGCGAGCAGTTCCGCCTCGCCGAGGGCGGTGTGCTCGACTACGACGACCCCCAGCCGACCGGCCACTCGATCGAGTTCCGCATCAACGGCGAAGACCCGGGGCGCGGCTTCCTCCCCCAGCCCGGCCGCATCCACCAGTTCAAGACCTTCGGCGGCCCCGGCATCCGTCTGGACTCCGGCGTCACCGCCGGCGACAGCGTCTCGGGCGCGTTCGACTCGCTGCTCGGCAAGCTGATCGTCACCGGCCGCGACCGCGCGGAGGCGCTCGAGCGTTCGCGCCGCGCGCTCGACGAGTTCGAGGTCGCCGGCATGCCCACCGTGCTGCCCTTCCACCGCAAGGTGGTGCGCGACCCCGCCTTCACCGCGGAGGACGGCCGCTTCGGCGTGTTCACGCGCTGGATCGAGACCGAGTTCGTCAACGACATCGCCCCGTGGGACGGCGAGGCGGAGTCCCCGGCGGAGGCCGAGCCGCGCCACACCGTCGTCGTCGAGGTGTCGGGCAAGCGTCTCGAGGTGAGCCTTCCCGACCGCATCGCGGTCGCTCCCGCGAAGATCGGTCGCCCGGTCGCCGTGCCGCCGTCGCGCCGCTCGCACGCCCCGTCGGTGTCCTCGGGCGCGTCGGGCGACGCCGTCAAGGCGCCGATGCAGGCCACGATCGTCAAGGTCGCGGTCGAGGACGGGCAGCCCGTCGTCAAGGGCGACCTCGTCGTGGTCCTCGAGGCCATGAAGATGGAGCAGCCGATCCAGGCACACAAGGACGGCGTCGTCGGCGCCATCAACGCCGACCCGGGAACCACCGTGTCCGCCGGCCACCAGCTGCTCACGATCTCCTGACATGACCGCCCGTCGCCGCCGTGTCGCCCTGGTCGCGGCCGCGGCATCCGCCGTCGTGCTCGTCGGCTGCAGCGCGGGCCCCTCCGACGCGGACCGCGCGGCATGGTCGGCCTGGTCGGAGTCGGTCATCGGCTCGGCGCCGGACACGGCCGTCGGCGGCATGCTCGCGGCGGTCGAGGGCGGGCCCGCGGCGACGCTGGACTTCGCCGAGCCGAGCCCGTTCCGCGCGGTGGAGCTGCGCTGCATCGGCGCCGACCGCGCACAGTTCGCCCTCGTCTACACGGCGGGCGGACAGACCCTCAGCACCACCCAGGACATCGTCTGCCAGCAGGGCGCCCTGCGCACGCCCATCGCGATCCCCACCGCCGTGCAGAACCTGACGGCCGTCAGCGTGTCGGCGACCTCTCCCGAGGGCACCGGCATGTGGACCGCCCAGGTGCAGCACTAGCCGTCGCGTTCACCCCGCGGCGGGCGGCGCAGGCGGATGCCGGCCCCCAGCCGGTCAGCCGAAGAAGTCGTCGTCGCGGTTGACGAGGTGCATCGCGCGCGTGGCGTCGGTGATCGAGCCGCTCAACGAGGGGAACACCGCGAACACGCGCGAGACCTGATCGACGGTCAGGCGCCGCTCGACGGCGATCGCGATGGGGTAGATCAGCTCCGACGCCCGCGGGGCGACGATCACGCCGCCGATCACGGTGCCGCTGCCCTCGCGCGCGATGATCTTGACGAAGCCGTCCTTGATCCCCATCATCTTCGCGCGCGCGTTGGCGGTCAGCGGGAGCTTGTAGACGTAGCCGTTGATCGCGCCGGTCTCCAGGTCCTTCTCCTGCCGTCCGACGGTCGCGATCTCCGGCGCCGTGAAGATGTTCGCGGTGATCCGGCGGCGCTCCAGCGGGATGACGGTGTCGCCTAGGGCGTGGAAGATCGCGGTGCGCCCCTGCATCGAGGCGACGGAGGCGAGCGGGACGAAGGTCGTGCAGTCGCCGGCGGCGTAGATGTTGGGAACCGACGTGCGCGCGACCCGGTTGACGCGGATGTGACCCGAGTCGGTCAGCTGCACGCCGGCATCCTCGAGGCCGATGCCGGCGGTGTTCGGGATCGATCCGACGGCGAGCAGGCAGTGGCTGCCTTCGACGGTGCGCCCGTCCGAGAGGGTCACGACCACGCCGTCGCCGGCGCGCTGCACACTGTCGGCGCGCGACTTCGAGAGCACAGTCATCCCGCCGCGGGTGAACACCTTCTCCAGGACGGCGGCGGCGTCGGCATCCTCGCCGGGCAGCACCTGATCGCGACTGGAGATGAGCGTGACCTTGGCGCCGAGGTTCATGTAGGCCGACGCGAACTCCGCGCCGGTGACGCCCGAGCCGACGACGATGAGGTGCTCGGGAAGCGCCTTCATGTCGTAGAGCTGGGTCCACGTGAGGATGCGCTGGCCGTCGGGCTTGGCCGTCGGCAGCTCGCGCGGCGAGGCGCCCACGGCGACGACGAGCGTGTCCGCCTCGACGCGGTCGAAGTCGGTGCCGCCGGGGCCTGTGGCGACCACGAGGGCATGATGGCCGTCGAGGCGTCCGTGGCCGGAGATGATCCGCACGCCCGCATCGACGAGCTGGGCCCGCATGTCGTCGGACTGCTGTCGGGCCAGCGACAGCAGGCGCTTGTTGACGGCGGCGAGATTGATCGCGACCTCGGGCTTGAGCGCGACGCCGCTCTCCCCCTTCGCGAAGAACTGGACCCCGAGGTCGGACGCCTCGGAGATCGCGACCGCGGCATCGGCCGTGGCGATGAGGCTCTTCGAGGGGACCACGTCGGTGATCACGGCGGCACCGCCGACACCCGCGCGCTCGACGAGGGTGACGTCCGCGCCGAGCTGCGCTGCGGCGAGCGCCGCCTCGTAGCCGCCGGGGCCGCCGCCGAGGACGGCGACGGACTGGGTGTTCACGAAGCTCGACGACATTGCTCCATTCTCTCAGGCGCCGGCATCCGGAATGTCGCCCGCCGGCGACGGGGCCGGCTGCGGCGGAGCGAGTGGCCCGGGGCGGTCCGTGTTCCTAGAGTGGGAGGATGTCCGACATGAACAGCAATCCGCTCGACGATCCCGCCGCCGACCCCTTCGAGATCGCGGCGCGCGCCGCGGGCGACATCGCCCGCCTCACGGGCGTCGAGCACCACGACATCGCCCTCACGCTCGGCAGCGGCTGGGGCAAGGCCGCCGACCTCGTGGGCGAGACGACCGCGACCGTTCCGGCCACCGAGATCACGGGGTTCAGCGCACCGGCGCTGGCCGGACACGTCGGATCGATCCGCAGCATCCTCACGCCGACCGGCACGCGCGTGCTCGTCATCGGGGCCCGCACCCACTACTACGAGGGCCACGGCGTACGTCGCGTCGTGCACAGCGTCCGCACCGCGGCGGCGACCGGCGCGAAGACGATGGTGCTCACCAACGGCGCCGGCGGCATCAAGCAGACGTGGACGCCGGGAACCCCCGTGCTCATCAGCGACCACATCAACCTCACGGCGGACTCGCCCCTGGAGGGCGCGACCTTCATCGACCTCACCGACCTGTACTCCTCGCGCCTGCGCGAGATCGCCCGCAGCGTCGACCCGACCCTCGACGAGGGCGTCTACTGCCAGTTCCGCGGACCGCACTACGAGACGCCGGCCGAGGTGCAGATGGCGAAGGCGATCGGCGGCCACATCGTCGGCATGTCGACGGCCCTGGAGGCCATCGCCGCCCGGCAGGCGGGCATGGAGGTACTCGGCTTCTCGCTCATCACGAACCTCGCCGCCGGCATCCAGAAGACCCCGCTCAGCCACGCCGAGGTCATCGAGGCCGGCCAGGCCGCCGAGCCGGTGATCTCCGCCCTGCTCGCCCGCGTGATCGGTCGGCTGTGAGCGGGGCGGATGCCGCGGGCACCGCGGTCCTCGACGCGGCCCGCGCCTGGCTCGCCCAGGATCCCGACCCCGAGACCCGCGCCGAGCTGACCGCGCTGCTGGACGCCGCCGCGGCGGGGGATGCCGCGGCATCCGCCGATCTGGCCGACCGCTTCGGCGCGCGCCTGCAGTTCGGCACGGCGGGGCTGCGCGGGCGTCTGGGCGCCGGCAGCAACCGCATGAACCGCGTGCTCGTCTCGCAGGCCGCGGGCGGCTTCGCCGCGTACCTGCGGGAGAAGGCCGGCCCCGACGCGGCACCGCTCGTCGTGATCGGCTACGACGGCCGCCGCAACTCCGACGTGTTCGCGCGCGACTCCGCCGAGCTGTTCGCGGGAGCGGGGCTGCGCGCGGTGCTGCTGCCGCGGATGCTCCCCACGCCCGTGCTGGCGTTCGCCGTGCGTCACCTCGGCGCCGCCGCCGGCGTGATGGTCACGGCCTCGCACAACCCGCCGGACGACAACGGCTACAAGGTGTACCTGGGCGGCGCGGACGAGGGGTCGCAGATCGTCTCCCCCGCCGACGCCGAGATCGCGGCGCACATCGACCGCGTCGCCGCCGGCGCGGCGGTGCCCGACCTGCCGCGCGGAACGTACGAGATCGCCGAGGAGAGCGTCGTCGAGGCATATGTCGCCGCGACCGCAGCGGTCGCACCCGCGACGGCCGGCGCGGCCGGGATGACCTGGGTCTACACGGCGATGCACGGCGTCGGCTCCGAGACGCTGCACGCCATCCTCGAGCTCGCGGGATACCCGCGGCCGACGGTCGTCGAGGCGCAGATCGCTCCGGACGGCCGCTTCCCCACCGTCGCGTTCCCCAACCCGGAGGAGCCGGGTGCGATGGACCTCGCGTTCGAGACGGCACGGGCGGCGGATGCCGAGTTCGTCATCGCCAACGACCCCGACGCCGACCGTCTCGCGGTCGCCCTCCCCGACCCGTCCGCGGACGGCGGGTGGCGGGCGCTCACCGGCAACGAGATCGGGCTGCTGCTCGGCTGGCGCGCGGCCGCCCGGGCGGCCGAACGCGGGGAGACGGGGTCGCTCGCGTGCTCGCTCGTCTCCTCTCCCGGACTGCATGCGGTCGCCGAGCACTACGGACTGGATTTCCACGCGACCCTCACCGGTTTCAAGTGGATCTCCCGCGCTCCCGGCATCCTCTTCGGGTTCGAGGAGGCCCTGGGCTACCTCGTCAACCCGGAGACGGTGCGCGACAAGGACGGCATCTCGGCGGCGATCGCGATCCTCGGCATGATCGCCGAGGCGCGCGAGCGGGGCGAGGGGCTGGGCGATCTGCTGCGGCGCTTCCAGGACACGTTCGGCTTCTTCGCCTCGGGCCAGGTCTCGCTGCGCGTCGACGACCTGTCGGTCATCGGGCGCATCATGTCCGCTCTGCGCGCCGCCCCGCCGACACGGCTCGGGGAGGTCGCGGTCGAGCGGATCGATGATCTGCTGACGGGCGTCGACGGGTTCCCGCCCGGCGACGTGCTCCGCCTCTGGCTCGACGACGGCTCGCGACTGATCGTGCGCCCGAGCGGCACCGAGCCCAAGCTGAAGGCGTACCTCGACGTGCGCGGCACGTCGGCCGCCGACGCCCAGGCCCGCCTCGCCGCCCTCGACGCCGCCACCCGCGCCCTCATCGCCGCCCGCTCCTGACTCCCGCGAGCCGCCATCCCCCGTGCGAGCCGCCACGCCCCGGGCGGGCCGCGCCATGGCGGCCCGGCCGGGTCGTGGCGGCTCGCGGGAGGGCGGAGGGAGAAGAAGAAGAAGAGGGGAGAGCTAGCCGTCTACGACGGCGACGAGCTCGTCCAGGAAGGGGGTGAAGGTGGTGCCGCGGCGGACGATGCGCTGCACGCTGTCGCGTTCGCTGAACACCTCGACGAGCTGCTCGAACACGGTCTGGAACGCCTCGCGGTCGCTCTCCGAGAAGGCGACCATCGCGATCACCTGCACACGCCCCTCGCCCCACGCCATCGACGGGTCGGCGATCGCGACGGCGATCGCCGTGCGGGTCGCGGTCATCCCGATCGCGTGCGGCACGGCCAGCGCGTCGGTGAACGCGGTCGATGACAGACGCTCCCGCTCGAGGGTGCGCGTGACGTAGTCGTCGTCGATCACGCCCTGCGCGACCAGCCGGGCGCCGAGGTCGCGGATGACGCTCTCCTCGTCGGCATCCGCATCGACCCGCCCCACGAAGGCGTCGGCCGAGAAGTAGCGCCCGAGCTCGTCGCGAAGCCGGGCCAGACGCCGTCCCCGCCGCACGCGCCCCGCCGCGGCCTGCACCCGCTCGATGTCCGACTCGGTGAGGAACGGCTGGATGCGCACGATGCCGTCGCCCGCGAAGGGCGGGTCGATCGTGGTCAGGATGAGGTCGGTGTGGATCGCGCTCCAGTCGGGATCGGCTCGCGTGTCGACGCCGACGACGTCGACCGACTGGCCGAGGGAACGGTCGACGCTCGAGCGCAGCAGCTCGTGCAGCTCGTAGTACCCGGGGCACACGATGGTCGCCGTCAGCACCGTCCCGGCGTGCCGGCTGCGCTCCAGCTGTCCTCCGACGTGCATCGCGATGTAGGCGATCTCGTCGTCGAGAAGCGGGATGCCGAGGAGCCCCCGCAAGCCGTCGGCGATGAAGACCGCGACCTCGAAGATCATCGGATAGGTCGCCTTGAGCGATCGGGTGAGGGGGTTGCGCGACCATGCCTGCTCCTGGGCGCGCAGTCGCAGGTTCTGCACGTGCAGCGCGAGACGCAGCACGAAGTCCTCGTGCTCGATGTCGACGAGGAACTCCGCCGCCGCACGGTGCACCACGTCGCGGACGGCGCTCTCGACGTCGGGCTGCAGCCCGGCGCGGGTGACGGATGCCGCTTCACCCGGACCCGGCGCCACGACACGGCCGAGGACGAGCGCGGCGAGGTGGCGGCGGTCGCCCGCGCCGAGCCGCAGCCCGAGGTGGTGGCCGCACAGCGCGTCGAGCAGGTCGCCCACCTGCTCCTGTGCCGGTGTGGCCGCGTCGACCGCGGCGGTCTCGAGGGCACAGTCGTGGGCCACGCGGTCGGCGGTGATCGCGACGTGCATCATGACGTCGCCGATGCCGAACTCGTTGACGAAGAAGCCGAGGTCGCGCAGCCCCGCCACGAGGTCGGCCTTGAAGGGACCGAACACCGCTTCGCCGATGGACCCCGCGCCCAGGCTGCGCCGGAGCGCGTCGAGGTCGAACGCGCCGTCGTCGGTCTCGTCGTGGGCGAGCCGGCTGAGCAGACGGCGCTGGGCCATCTCCGTGCCGCGCAGGCGCGCGCGCGAGCCGGTGCGTTCGAGGGTCAGCTCGGTGTCGCCCAGCAGGGCGCGGACGCGGGCGAGATCGCCCTCCAGGGTCGCCGGACTCACGTGGAACCCGTCGGCCGTCTCGTACACGTCGATGCCCTCACGACCCGACAGCAGGCTCCGCACCAGCCGATGGACGCGCTCGCGCGGCGTCGCGGTGTCGACGGCGGCACGCAGCGCGAGCGGCGCCTCGGCGCCCGCACGGTAGCCGAGCGGCCCCGACTCCACGACCCCTCCGCCGGGGACGCGGGCGTTCAGGGCCGTGACGTAGCTGCGGATGCTGCGCGGCGTGACGCCAACGATGTCGGCCAGCTCGCCGGCGGTCAGCCAGTCGCCCTCCCGCGCGAGGAGCGCGATGACACGGTCCTGTCGCGCTCTGCTCACGTGTTCCAGTCAACCATGCCCACCGTCGGGTGTTTCCGCCCCCGCGGAAACAGGTGTGGTTGTCGCCTCCCAGGCCTTTCACAAGAATGGCGGAGAAGGAGGCGGATCGATGAGGATCCTCGTTGTGTGCGGCGCGGGAGCGTCGAGCACGTTCGTGGCGCAGCGTGTCCGACACGCGGCGCAGGCGGCCGGGCGCGAGCTCAGCGCCGTCGCCGGCACCGAGCAGTCGCTCCCGATCGACATCGCTGCCGCAGACGTCGTGCTCGTGGGCCCCCACCTGCAGGACAGCCTGGACCGCATCCGTCGCGAAGCGGAGACGCGTCGCGCGCGGGTCGTCCTCCTTCCCCCCGACATCTACAGCGACCTCCACGGCACGCGCACCCTCGCGCTCGTCGACGAGGTGCTGGCGACCGGCCGAGAACAGACCGCCCCGACGGAGAGGAACCCCGCATGAGCACCGTGACCCGCACGATCCGCATCGGATCGTCCAATGGATTGCACGCCCGCCCGGCCAAGCTCTTCGCCCAGGCCGTCAAGGACTCGGGCCTGTCCGTGACCATCTCGAAGGGCTCGGGCGCGCCGGTCAACGCCGCCAGCATCCTCGGCGTCATCTCGCTGGGCGCCGAGAAGGGCGACTACGTCACCCTGGCCGCGGAGGGCGACAGCGCGAACGCCGTGCTCGACACCCTGGCCGAGCTGCTCACGACCGACCACGACGAGAACTGAACCGAAAGAGAGATCTGAAGATGAGCGAACTGCGTGGAGTGGGTATCGGACTGGGCGTCGCACAGGGCCCCGTGGCCCGCATGGCGGACCCGCTGCCGGCCCCCGCGGACGTCCCCAGCACCCTCACCCCCGACGAGGAGCTCGCCCGCGTGCGCGAGGCGGTCGCGGCGGTGGCCCGCGAGCTGGAGGACCGCGGTTCGAAGGCCGGCGGCCTCGCCCGCGACGTCCTGGAGGCGCAGGCGATGATGGCCGAGGACCCGACGCTCGACGCGGAGGTCTCCACGCGGGTGAACGCCGGCAAGACCGGCGAGTTCGCCGTCCACGAGGCGTTCGCGAGCTTCCGTGACAGCCTGGCCGCGATGGGCGGCTACCTCGGCGAGCGCGCCGCGGACCTCGACGACGTCGCACAGCGGGTCATCGCCCGACTGCGCGGGCTGCCCGCACCGGGCGTCCCCGACCCCGGCCACCCGTTCGTGCTCGTCGCGAAGGACCTCGCTCCCGCCGACACCGCCCTGCTCGACCTCGACCAGGTGCTCGCCCTCGTCACGACCGACGGCGGCCCCACGTCGCACACCGCGATCCTGGCGCGCGAGAAGTCCATCGTCGCCGTCGTCGGCGCCGCCGCGGCGAAGGACCTGGTCGACGGCCAGACCGTCATCGTGGATGCCGCGAAGGGCGTCGTCACGACCGACCCCACCTCGGACGAGCTCGCCCAGGCCCAGCACCGCGCCGACACCCGCGCGGCCGCCGGCTCGGCACCGCTCACCCCGGGCGCGCTGAAGGACGGCCACGCCGTGCCGCTGCTGGCCAACCTCGGCAAGCCGGGCGGGGCCGCTCAGGCCGTCGAGCTGGGCGCCGAGGGCGTCGGATTGTTCCGCACCGAGTTCCTGTTCCTCTCCGCGACACAGGCCCCCACCGTCGAGGAGCAGACCGCGTCGTACACCGAGCTGCTGCAGGCGTTCCCCGGCAAGAAGGTCGTGGTCCGGGCGCTCGACGCGGGCGCCGACAAGCCGCTCGCGTTCCTCAACGACGCGCACGAGGACAACCCGGCGCTGGGGCTCCGGGGCCTGCGCGCCCTCCGCGCGAGCGAGGACATCCTGCGCGAGCAGCTGACGGCCCTCGCCAACGCGGATGCCGCGAGCGACGCGGACCTGTGGGTCATGGCGCCGATGGTCTCGACGGTCGAGGAGACGGAGTACTTCGTCACCCTCGCGAAGGAGTACGGCATCAAGACCGCGGGTGTCATGGTCGAGGTGCCGTCGTCGGCGATCCAGGCCGCGCGGATCCTGCAGCTCGCGGACTTCGCCTCGATCGGCACGAACGACCTCACCCAGTACACGCTGGCCGCCGACCGGCTGCTCGGCTCGGTCGCGTCGTATCAGGACCCCTGGCACCCCGCCGTCCTCCAGCTGATCAAGATGACCGCCGACGGCGGCAAGGCGAACGGCAAGCCGGTGGGCATCTGCGGCGAGGCCGCCGCCGACCCGCTGCTGGCCGTCGTGCTCGTCGGCCTCGGTGCGACCACGCTCTCCATGGCGCCCACGGCGCTCGCGGACGTGCGCGCGTCGCTCCTGCAGTACACCCGCGAGGATGCCGAGCGCATCGCCGCGGCCGCCCTCGCCGCCGATGACGCGGCATCCGCACGATCGGCGGCACAGGCCGCCGCTGAGAACTCCGCCGGCTGACGGCGGAGCACACCCGAAGGGAACACACGACAATGACAACGGCGTCTACGACCTCGACGGGGGTGAACCGCGCGCGCGTCGGCGTGCAGCGGTTCGGCACCTTCCTGTCGGGCATGATCATGCCCAACATCGCGGCATTCATCGCGTGGGGCTTCATCACGATGCTCTTCATCTCCGCGGGCTGGTTGGGCGGCTGGTTCCCCGTCGCCAACCTGCTCGGCGGTTTCGGCGACGCGGCGACCATCAACTGGCAGGGCGCGATGACCGCCCTCGCCCAGGACAAGGACGGCGCGACGTTCACGACGTTCGTCGGCCTGGTCGGCCCGATGGTCACCTATCTGCTGCCCCTGCTGATCGCCAACACCGGCGGTCGGATGGTCTACGGCGAGCGCGGCGGCGTCGTGGCCACGATCGCGACGATGGGTGTCATCGTCGGCACGAACATCCCCATGTTCCTCGGCGCGATGATCATGGGGCCGCTGGCCGCCTGGATCACCAAGCAGATGGACAAGCTCTGGGACGGCAAGATCCGCCCCGGGTTCGAGATGCTGGTGAACAACTTCTCCGCCGGCATCCTGGGCATGCTCCTCGCGATCTTCGGGTTCTTCGCGTTCGGCCCGGTGATGCTGGGCGTGAGCACGTTCCTCGGCGGCATCGTCGGGTGGCTCGTCGACCTCCACCTGCTGCCCGTGCTGTCGGTGATCGTCGAGCCGGCGAAGGTGCTGTTCCTCAACAACGCGATCAACCACGGCGTCTTCACCCCGCTCGGCATCCAGCAGGCGACCGAGGCGGGCAAGTCGATCCTGTTCCTCATCGAGGCCAACCCCGGCCCCGGTGTGGGTCTGCTGCTCGCCTTCACGTTCTTCGGCGTCGGCGCGGCGAAGGCCTCGGCCCCGGGCGCGATCATCATCCAGTTCTTCGGCGGCATCCACGAGATCTACTTCCCGTACGCGCTGAGCAAGCCGATGACGATCCTCGCCCTCATCGCGGGCGGTGCGACCGGTGTCACCACCAACATGATCTTCAACGGCGGCCTCGCCTTCCCGGCGGCTCCGGGCAGCATCATCGCGGTGACCGCGGCGGCGCTGACCCCCGAGGCCGGCGGCGTCGGCAACCTCCTCGTGGTCTACCTGTCGGTGGTCCTCGCGGCGGCGGTGACCTTCCTCGTGACCGGCGTCATCCTGCGGGCCTCGCGCAAGCGCGACCTCGCGGCCGAAGCGACCTCCAGCGCCTCCTTCGAGGCGGCCATAGCGCAGACCGAGGCGAACAAGGGCAAGAGCTCGGCGACGCTCGCGAACCTGCGTGCGGGTGCCGCGTCGAACGCGGGGCTCGAGGGCGACACGTCGACGCTCGCCGCCGACCGCGCCGCCGACGCCGTCGCGACGGGGACGCTGGCCCCCACCGGTCGGGTGACGAACATCGTGTTCGCCTGCGACGCCGGCATGGGCTCCTCGGCGATGGGCGCGAGCGTGCTGCGCAACAAGATCAAGAAGGCCGGCGTCGACGACGTCTCGGTCACCAACAAGGCGATCGCGAACCTCGACGGCAGCGAGGACCTCGTCATCACCCAGCAGCAGCTGACCGACCGCGCCCGCGGGCGCACACCGAACGCGACGCACGTCTCGGTGGACAACTTCATGAACTCGCCGAAGTACGACGAGGTCGTGGACCTGGTCGTGCGGCAGCACGAGAACGGGGCCTGAACGCGTCAGACCCCCGCGACCGCCGCGGGGACGGCAGGCGTGATGCCCCGTCCCCGCGGCTCTCGCCCGATACATGATCGCCCCGGCATACGATGACCGGGACGACGACACGAACAGAGACGAGGACGACATGTCACGCGACGTACTGAACGCCGGCCAGGTCCGGATCCACCCCGGATCGGTCACCAAGGAGGAAGCCATGCGCGAGGCGGCCGACATCCTCGAAGCCGCCGGGGCGGTCACCGACGCCTACTTCGATGCGATGCGCCAGCGCGAGCAGACCGTGTCCACCTACATGGGCAACGAGCTGGCCATCCCCCACGGCACGAACGAGACGAAGGATGCGATCCTCGCCTCCGCGCTGTCGTTCGTCCGCTACGACGGCGGCGTGGACTGGGACGGCGAGAAGGTCAGCTTCGTGGTCGGCATCGCCGGCAAGGGCGACGAGCACCTCGACATCCTGTCGCAGATCGCCCTCATCTTCTCGGAGGACGAGGAGGTCGCCCGGCTGAAGGCCGCCGGCAGCCCCGAGGAGCTCTTCGGGCTCCTGGCATCGGTGAACGACTGATGAAGGCCGTCCACTTCGGCGCCGGCAACATCGGCCGCGGCTTCGTGGGCCTCCTCCTGCACGAGGGCGGCTACGAGCTCGTGTTCTCGGATGTCGCGGCATCCCTCGTCGACGCCATCAACGCGGCCGACGAGTACACCGTCCACGAGGTGGGCGACGGCGGCCGCGACACCGTGGTGACCGGCTTCCGCGCGATCGACAGCGCGAACGACGCCCAGGCGCTCATCGACGAGATCGCGACGGCCGACGTCGTGACGACCGCGGTCGGCCCGACGATCCTCCGCTTCGTCGCCCCGCACATCCTCGCGGGACTCGCCCTGCGCGACCCCGCGTTGCCGCCGCTTCAGGTCATGGCGTGCGAGAACGCGATCGGCGCCACCGACACGCTGCGCGACGAGATCCGGGCGCAGGCCGCCGACGCCTGGGATGCGATCTCGGGACGCGCGGTCTTCGCCAACACCGCAGTGGACCGCATCGTGCCGGCCCAGCCGGAGGGGGCGGGGATCGACGTGACCGTCGAGCCCTTCTTCGAGTGGGCGATCGAGCGCCCGCCGTTCGGCGACGACCCGCCGCACATCCCCGGGGCGCATTTCGTGGACGACCTCGCGCCGTACATCGAGCGCAAGCTGTTCACCGTGAACACCGGCCACGCCGCCACCGCGTACTTCGGCGCCCAGGCCGGCGTCGACAAGATCTCCGACGCACTGGCCGAGCCGGTCATCGCCGCGAAGGTCGCCGCCGCTCTCGAGGAGACCTCGGCGCTGCTGGTGGCCGTCCACGGCTGGGATGCCGCGGACCTCGCCGACTACCGGGCGACGATCCTCCGTCGGTTCGCCAACCCGGCCCTGCCCGACACGGTCGGCCGCGTCGGACGCCAGCCGCTGCGCAAGCTGTCGCGCCACGAGCGTTTCGTCGGTCCGGCCGCCGCGGCGGCGGAACGAGGGCTGTCGACGTCGGCGCTCGTCGCGGCGATGGCCGCCGCCCTCGAGTTCGACGTCGCCGACGACGAGCAGTCCGTGGAGCTGCAGCGACGGCTCCGCGAGGAGGACCCCGCGACGTTCACCGCCGGGGTGACGGGCCTCGAGCCCACGCATCCCCTCTTCGCATCGGTCGAGGACGTGGTGCGCGCGCGGCAGGCGCAGCTCTGACCTGACCCGCCGATCGCGCCGGCAGGTCCCGCCTAGACTGGACGCATGACTGCCCGGACCCGCCGCCGCCGCGTGTGGCGGTGGGTCTTCGGCATCCTGGGCGGCCTCGTGGTCGCCGCCGTCGCCGGCGTGCTGGTGTGGAGCCAGGTGGGCGTCATGGCCGCCGAGGCCGAACCACTCGCCGCCGTGCGCGCGGATGAGCGCATCGCCATCAGCGACGACGCCGCCGGGATCGTGCTGGCCCCGGCATCCGGCGCGAGCGGCGAGGGCCTCGTGTTCATCCCCGGTGCCAAGGTCGACCCGTGGGCGTACGCCGCGATCCTGTCCGGGCTGGTCACCGACGACGAACTGACCGTCGTGATCACGAAACCGTGGCTGAACCTGGCGTTCTTCGATCCGCGTTCCCTGTCGACGTTCACCGATCTGGCCCCGGGCGTGGGCAGCTGGCTGGTCGGAGGGCATTCGCTCGGCGGCGTGCGCGCCTGCCAGCTCGCCCCCGATGCCGCCGGACTCGTGCTGTTCGGCTCGTACTGCGCGAACGACCTGTCGCAGTCGGGACTGCCCGTCGTGAGCATCAGCGGCTCCGAGGACGGCTTGTCGACGCCGCAGAAGATCGCCGACGCCCGCCCGAACCTCCCCGCCGACGCCGTGATGGTCGAGATCCCGGGCGCCGCGCACGCGTCGTTCGGCGCCTACGGCCCCCAGGCCGGCGACGGCACCCCGACGGCCACCGCGGCCGAGGTGGAGGCCGTCGTGGTCCCGCAGGTGGGCGAGCTGGCCCGCGCCCTCCGCTGACCCGCCCCTCGAGCCTGGGCGCTCGCCGCCCCTGCCCGGCCCGGCCCGGCGCGGCCTCCCCGCCCCGCCGCGGCCTCCCCGGCCCGGCGCGGCCCGAACTCCTCCATCTCGCGCGGCAACGGCCGCCCGGGGCCGGCACGGCCCCGGAGACGGACCTGCTGGAGGAGTTCGGGCCCGGCAGCGCTCCCGACACCCCTACCTCGAAGTCTCCTCCCCACGGCCGAGCACCGCGGGGCTGTCCACAGATCACGCCGGGGCGCTTCTCCGCGGCGACCGCCGTGGTGCGCTGACGGGATGCCCTCGCCTCGCGACCTCGCATCAGTCCTCCTCCGCAGCCGCAGCTGGACCACCGCGCAGTTGCGTCGGTACGGCTTCGGCAAACGCGATCTGCGCCGCATGGTCGACGGCGGAGCGATCCTTCGCGTGCGGCAGGGACGCTACGTCCCGGCCGACACCGATCCCGCCCTGGTCGCGGCGGCCCGGCTCGGAGCCCGGCTCGGCTGCATCTCGCTGCTGTCGGCGCTCGGCGTCTTCGTGCGCGACACGGCGACCCTGCATGTGCACATCGATCGCGGAGCGAGTCGCCTGCCCCCGCGCGACGCGCGCATCGTCGCGCACTGGCGCGAAGCGGATGCCGACGGCGAGGGCGCGCTGACGGTCGATGTCGTCAGCGCGCTCGTCCAAGCCGTGCTCTGCCAGTCCCCGCGGGATGCCGTGGCCACCCTCGACTCCGCCTGGCACCACGGCCTCGTCGACGAGGGCGGCATCGCCGAGGTGTTCCGGCGCCTCCCCCACCGGCACCGGGCGCTACGCCCTCTTGTCGACCCGCGGAGCGAGGCGGGGACGGAGACCCTCATGCGATTGCTGCTGCGGACGCTCGGTCACGACGTGCAGGTGCAGGTGGAGATCGCCGGCGTCGGCCGCGTCGACCTGCTGGTGGACGGATGGCTGATCGTCGAGTGCGACAGCCGCGGGTTCCATGCGGACTGGGCCGCGCGGCGGCGGGACCTGCGGCGTGACCTCGCGGCGGCGCGACTCGGGTACACCACCGTACGGCCGCTGGCGGAAGACATCCTGTTCGCGTACGACGACCTGGTGGCCGCGATGCGCGACGTGCTCCGTCACCCCCGGGCCGTGTCAGCGCGCGGCGTCCCGAACTCCTCCAGATCGCGGCGCTCACGGCGCCGACCCTCCCCCACCGCCGAATGAACCAAGGGATGGAGGAGTGCGGGCCGGGCGCCGGAGCGCCGCCGAGCCCGCCCCGCGGGGTCAGGCGTCGAAGCCCTCGCCGATGAGCTCGATGAGCTCCTCGCGCTCCTCGACCGAGAGGAACGCCCCCGCGGCGGCGTTGAGCTGGAACGCCTCGAGGTCCTCCAGGCTGTACTCGAACGTCTCCGCGAGCAGCGCCAGCTCGCGCGTCAGCGAGGTCCGGCTCATCGTGCGGTTGTCGACGTTGACCGTCACGGCGAAGCCGAGCTGGTACAGCAGGTCGAACGGGTGGTCCTCCAGGCTCGTGCCCCACGCGGCGATCGCGCCGGTCTGCAGGTTGGACGACGGCGAGAGCTCGAGCGGGATCTCGCGGTCGCGCACCCACCGGGCGAGGTCGCCGAAGGTGACCAGCACCTCCTCGCCCTTCTGCTGCACGACCTCCAGGTCCTCCGCGATGCGCACGCCGTGGCCGAGGCGCAGGGCGCGGCCGTCCAGCAGCGCTGAGCGGATCGAGTCGAGACCCGCGGCCTCGCCGGCGTGCACCGTCACGGGGAAGAACTCCGACGCGAGGTAGTCGAACGCGGCGCGGTGGCGGGACGGGAGGAACCCGTCCTCCGCTCCCGCGATGTCGAAGCCGACGGCGCCGCGCCCGCGGAACGCCACGGCGAGCCGGGCGATCTCCAGCGACCGGTCGGCGTGGCGCATCGCGGTGATCAGCTGGCCGACGCGGATGTCGCGACCCGAGCGGTCGACGGCGTCCTCGCCCTCCTCGATGCCCTCCTGCACGGCTTCGACGGCCTCCTCGAGGCTGAGGCCTCCGCCGAGGTGCTGCTCGGGAGCCCACCGCACCTCGCCGTAGATCACGCCGTCGGCGGCGAGGTCCTCGACGAACTCCTTCGCGACGCGCCGCAGCCCGTCGGCGCTCTGCATGACCGCCGTCGTCAGGTCGAAGGTCTTCAGGTACTCCACCAGCGAGCCGGAGTCGCTCTGGTCCTCGAACCAGTCGGCGAGCTCGTCGGCATCCGTCGACGGGACGTCGAGGCCGATCTCGTCGGCGAGCTCGATGATCGTCTGGGGGCGCAGGGCGCCGTCGAGGTGGTCGTGGAGCGACACCTTCGGGAGCGACCGGATCGAGACGCCTTCGATCTTCGGGTCTGCGTGCGGGTCGATGGCCATGAGGGCTTCCTTCTGGTGGGGTGACGCGGAGGGGGCGACGGGTCAGGCGGTGATGCGCTCGAGGACGATCGGCGCGGATGCCGGGGCGTCCGTTCCGATCTCCCAGGCGCCATCGAGGGCGTCGAGGGCGCGCTCGAAGCGCTTCCCATCATCCGCCAGGAGGGTGAACAACGGCTGACCGGCGGTGATCGGCGCGCCGGGCTTGACGTGCAGGTCGATGCCGGCCGCGTGGACGACCGGGTCCTGGGCGCGCGCACGACCGGCGCCGAGGCGCCACGCGGCGATCCCGAAAGGCAGCGCCTCCAGACGGGTGAGCACCCCGTCGCGCGGCGCCGTGACGGTGTGGGTCTCCCGCGGGGTCGGCAGCGGCGCGTCGGGATCGCCGTCCTGGGCGCGGATCATCTCCCGCCAGGCGTCCATGGCCCGGCCGTCGCGGAGCGCCGCTTCGACATCGGCGTCGGGCTGTCCGGCGAGGGCGAGCATCTCGCGGGCGAGCGCGACGGTCAGCTCGACGATGTCGGCGGGACCGCCGCCGGCGAGCACCTCGACCGACTCCCGCACCTCGTTGGCGTTGCCGATGGCGAGGCCGAGCGGCGTGTTCATGTCGGTGAGCAGCGCCGTGGTCGCAACTCCGGAGTCGGTGCCCAGGGCCACCATGGTGCGGGCGAGCTCGCGCGCCTTGTCGACGTCGCGCATGAACGCGCCGGAGCCGAACTTGACGTCCAGCACGAGCGCGTCGGTGCCCTCGGCGATCTTCTTGGACATGATGCTCGAGGCGATCAGCGGGATGGCCTCGACCGTGCCGGTGACGTCGCGCAGGGCGTACAGCCGCTTGTCCGCCGGCGCGAGGCCGGAACCGGCCGCGCAGATGACGGCGCCGACGTCGCGCAGCTGCGCGAACATCTCCTCGTTCGACAGCGCGGCGCGCCATCCCGGGATGGACTCGAGCTTGTCGAGCGTGCCGCCGGTGTGGCCGAGGCCCCGGCCGGACAGCTGCGGCACGGCGACGCCGAAGGCGGCGACGAGCGGCGCGAGCGGCAGGGTGATCTTGTCGCCGACCCCGCCGGTGGAGTGCTTGTCGACGGTGCGCTTGCCGAGTCCGGCGAAGCTCATCCGCTCCCCCGAGGCGATCATCGCGTCGGTCATGACGCGGATCTCGTCGCGGTTCATGCCGTTGAGCAGCACCGCCATCGCGAACGCGGCCATCTGCGAGTCGGCGACGTACTCACGCGTGTAGGCGTCGATCATCCAGCGCAGGGCGTCTTCGGGCACCGCCCCGCCGTCGCGCTTGGTGCGGATGACGTCGACGGCGTCGAACGGCTCCACGGCGGCATCCGTCGTCGAGCTCATCGCGACACCTCCTCGAGGTCGCGGGGGCCGAACGCGTCGGGCAGCACCTCGTCGATCGTGCGGATGCCGGAGACGGTCTCCAGCAGCATGCCGGGAAGGGCGAACTCGTTGAGCAGCTGGCGGCATCGCCCGCACGGCATGATCGTCTCGCCGTCGTTGTTGACGCACACGAACGCGACGAGCTGGCCGCCGCCGGACATGTGCAGATCGCCGACGAGCGCGCACTCCGCACACAGGCCCACCCCGTAGGACGCGTTCTCGACGTTGCATCCCGACACGATCCGCCCGTCGCTGACGAGCGCCGCGGCGCCCACCCGGTAGCGGGAGTACGGCGCGTAGGCGCGCTGCATCGCGTCGGTGGCGACGGCGCGCAGCTCGTCCCAGTCGATGTCGGTCATGTGAGAGGTCACTCCTTGATATAGGGCTTGCCGGATGCCGCGGGCCCGCGGATCTGGCCGGCGAAGCCGGCGACCGCGAGGATCGTCACGACGTAGGGCAGCATGAGCATGAACTCGCTGGGGATCGGTGTCTTCAGGATCGTCAGCAGGTTCTGCAGGTTGGTCGCGAAGCCGAACAGCAGCGCGGCGAGGGTCGCGCGGATCGGGTCCCAGCGACCGAAGATGACCGCCGCGAGGGCGATGAAGCCGAGTCCGGCGGTCATGTCCTTGCCGAACTGCGGCACCGAGACGAGCGTGAAGTACGCGCCGCCGATGCCGGCGATCGCGCCGGCCAGCGACACGTTCCAGAACCGGGACGTGTTCACCTTGATGCCGACCGTGTCGGCCGCCTGCGGGTGCTCGCCCACCGCGCGCAGGCGCAGGCCCCACCGCGTCCGGTAGAGGCCCCAGGCCACGAGCGGCACCGTCACGAACATGAGGTACACGATGAAGGTCTGGTTGAACAGCACCGGGCCGAGGATCGGGATCTCGCTCAGCACCGGGATCTGGATGCGGCCGAAGCGCTCGGGGGTGTTGAGCTGCTGCTCGTTGGGAGCCAGCAGCGCGCCGTACAGGAAGCCGGTCAGACCGGTCACGAGGACGTTCAGCACGACACCGACGATGACCTGGTCGACGAGGTACTTGATCGCGAACGCCGCGAGCACGAACGAGACGAGCACGCCTCCGACCATGGCCCCGAGCAGCCCGATGAACGGGTTGTGCGTGATGCTGGAGAGCACGGCGGCCGAGAACGCGCCGAGCAGCAGCTGCCCTTCGATCGCGACGTTGACCACGCCCACGCGTTCGCCGATCACACCGCCGAGCGCACCGAAGACGAGGGGCACCGAGAGCGAGACGGCGCCGAACAGCAGGCTCGAGACGGGCACGAACCCGTCGGCGGCGGCCCACACCAGGAACGCCACGACGCCGAGGACGCCGAACGCGATCGTCAGCCACAGGGACGGACGCCGGTAGGTCCATGCCCGCCAGGCCGCACCGAGGGTCAGCACGATCAGCACGGCCCACAGCGCCCAGGCGGTCGGCGCGGTGGGGACGCCCACGTCGGGCAGGCCGAAGGACTGCGACGGGTCGCCGAGGCGGAAGGTCGAGATGCCGTCGCGCGGCGCCAGGCCGAACAGCGCCGCCAGCAGCACGACGATCACCGCGAGGACGATGGGCGCCTTGAAGTGGCGCTCCCGGACGACGGCCAGCTGGATGGTGCCGTCGCTCTGCTCGATCTGGGCTGCCGGTGTCGAGGCGCTCATGCGGCCACCGCCTTCTTCGCGGCCTTCGCTCGCGCTTTGGCCGCCTTCTCTGCGTCGGTCTTGGGAAGGAAGAACACGGCGCGCAGCAGCGGCGGCGCCGCGATGAACAGCACGATCAGCGACTGCACGACGAGCACGATGTCCACGGGGATGCCCTGGGCCTGCATCGAGAAGGATCCCGCCTTGAGTGCGCCGAAGAGGATGCCGGCGGCCAGCGTCCCCCACGCGCGGCTGCGCCCGAGGAGGGCGACGGTGATCGCGTCGAAGCCGATGCCGGCGTCGATCGTCGCGCCGAAGCCCGTGGTGACGGTGCCCTGGACCTGGTTCATGGCGGCGAGTCCGGCCAGACCGCCCGCGAAGAGCATCGCGTAGATGTAGAGGCGGTCCACGCTCATGCCCGCGGCCCGGGCGGCGCGCGGGTTCTCGCCGACGGCGCGCAGCCGCAGGCCGAGGCTCGAGCGCTCGATGAGCCACCACACGAACACGGTGGCCGCGAGCACCACGACGAAGCCCCAGTCCAGCTGCGGGAAGAGCGGGCCGAGGAGGTCGGGGAACTGCGCGGAGGCGGGCGTGGGCCTCGTCTGCGGCTGGTTGGTGCCGGGCGCCTGCAGCAGCCCGGGCGTGCGCGTCATCCAGAGCAGGAGGTAGAACGCGACGTAGTTGAGCATGATCGTGAGGATCACCTCGTGCGCCCCGGTCTTGGCCTTCAGCAGGCCCACGAGGCCGCCCCAGAGCGCACCGCCGACGATGCCGGCGAGCAGCGTGAGGGGAAGGTGCAGCCACATCGGCAGATCGAGGTTGAAGGCGAACAGGCCGGCGAAGATCGCACCGACGAGCATCTGACCGCGTGCGCCGATGTTGAACAGTCCCGCACGGAAGGCGAGAGCGACGCCGAGGCCGGCCGCGATGAGCGGCGTCGCGAACCCGAGCGAGTTGGTCAGGGGGCGGATCTGCGCCGCGAAGTCGGCGCCGCGGGCGTTGAACACGGCACCCCGGAAGAGCGCCTCGTAGCCGTTGTAGACGGCCTGCCAGATCGCGACGAGGGTGTCGCCGGGCCGCGCGAAGAAGTAGGAGGATGCCGCCTGCACGTCCTTGTTGGTCACGGCGATGAGGATGCCGCCGACGATCATGGCGAGCACGATGGCCAGGAAGGTCGTCACCGCGCTGCCGCGCAGCAGCTCCTTGAGGAAGACTCCCGACCGCGTCGGAGGGAACTCCTCTCCCTCGCGGGGTGCGGGCTCGCCGGTCAGCGGACCGGTCGCGCGGGGCAGCTCGGCGTCGCCGTGCGGCGCGCCCGTGCCGTCGTTGATGGGCGTCGATCCGCTCATGCGGCCACCTCCGGGTCGTGTGCTCCGGCCATCATGAGACCGAGGGTGTCGCGGGGCGTGTCACCGGGGACGACGCCGACGATCGTGCCGCGATACATCACGGCGATGCGGTCGGCGAGCGCGCTGACCTCGTCCAGCTCGGTGGAGACGACGATGACGGGGATGCCGGAATCGCGCGTCTCGATGATGCGACGGTGGATGAACTCGATCGAGCCGACGTCGACACCGCGGGTCGGCTGGGCGACGACGAGCAGGCGGAGCTCGCGGCTCATCTCCCGGGCGATGACGACCTTCTGCTGGTTTCCGCCCGAGAGGGTGCCGGCGAGGGTGTCCGGTCCCTGCGTGCGGATGTCGTACTCCTGGATGCGGTCGCGGGCGAACGCGTCGATCGCGCCCCGGCGCAGCGTGCCGGCGGCGGCGAAGGCCGACTCCGCGGAGCGGTCCAGGATGAGGTTCTCGGCGACGGAGAACCCGCCGACGAGGCCGTCCTCCTTGCGGTCTTCGGGGACGAACCCGACGCCTTCGTCGAGGATCGCACGGACGTTCTTGCCGACGAGTTCGGTGCCGTCGAGGCTGATGGAGCCCTCGACGCGGGCGGCCAGCCCGACGATCGCCTCGACGAGCTCGGTCTGCCCGTTGCCCTGGACGCCGGCGACGGCGAGCACCTCACCGGGACGCACCTCGAGGTCGACGTCGTCGACGACGATCGCACCGGATGCCGTGAGCACGCGCAGCCCGCGCACGCTCAGCCCGCCTTCGCGCGTTTGCGGCGCCTCCTTGTGCACGGTCAGCTCGACGGCGCGTCCGACCATGAGGGAGGCGAGCTCGGCGTTCGTCGCGGTGGGCGACGCCTCGCCGACGACCTTGCCGAGGCGGATGACGGTGATGCGGTCCGCCACTTCGCGGACCTCACGCAGCTTGTGGGTGATGAAGACGATGGAGGTGCCCTCGTCGCGCAGCTGGCGCATGATCGCCATCAGCTCGTCGGTCTCCTGGGGAGTCAGCACGGCGGTCGGCTCGTCGAACACGAGCACCTTCGCGTCGCGCGAGAGCGCTTTGATGATCTCGACGCGCTGCTGCACGCCGACGGGGAGGTCGCCCACGAGGGCATCGGGGTCGATCTCGAAGCCGAAGCGCTGCGCGACGCTGCGCACGTGCGCACGGGCGGCGTTGAGGTCGAGGCGGCCGAAGGCCTTGGTGTCCTCGTGGCCGAGCATGACGTTCTCGGCGACGGTGAAGACGGGGATGAGCATGAAGTGCTGGTGGACCATGCCGATGCCCGCGGCCATGGCGTCGCCGGGGCCGCGGAAGTGCTGCGCCTGGTCGTCGAGGAGGATCTCGCCCTCGTCGGCGCGATAGAGGCCGTACAGCACGTTCATGAGCGTGGACTTGCCGGCGCCGTTCTCGCCGAGGAGCGCGTGGATCTCCCCGGATTCGACCACGAGATCGATGTGGTCGTTGGCGACGAGGCTGCCGAATCTCTTCGTGATCCCGCGGAGCTCGAGCTTCATAGATGCACCCTACCTGGGTCGGAATTTCTGGCGGAAGGCGGACGAACGGAACTCGGGGCGAGCAGCTTGCGGCTGCTCGCCCCGAGTGCGTCCGCGTCAGATCAGGAGCCGGCGGGCGAGTTCTTCGACTCGACCTTGATGGTCCCCGCGATGATGTCGTCCTGGAGCTTGGTCAGCTCGTCGGTGAGACCGGCCGGCAGCTTCGACTCGAAGTCGTGGAAGCTCGAGAGCTTGACGCCCTCGTTCTTCAGCGTGCCGACGTAGGGGGTCGGGTCGAACTCGCCCTTGGAAGCCGCGATCGTCGCGTCGTACACGGCGACGTCGATGGCCTTCATGATCGAGACGAGGGTGACCGAGGCGACGTTCGGGTCGGCGACGGCGAGGTCGCTGTCGACGCCGAGCATCAGGGTGTCCTTGCCGCTGTCGGCGATCGCCGCCGCTGCGCTCTTGTAGATGGGTCCGCCGACGGGGAGGATGACGTCGACGCCCTGGTCGAGAACGCCCTGCGCGGTCTGCTTGGCCGTGTCGTTGGCGTCGAAGGCCCCGGTGAACGAGCCCTTCTGCTCAGCGCTGTCCCAACCGACGACCTGGACGTTGGCGCTCTTGTCCTCGTTGTACTTCTTCACGCCCTGCTCGTAGCCGTCCATGAAGACCGCGACGGAGGGGATCTGCATGCCGCCGAAGGTGCCGACCTTGTTCACGCCGGCCTGCGCCGACCATGCCGCGGCGGCGTAGCCGCCCAGGTAGGCCGCCTCGGCGGTGTTGAAGACGAGGGGCTTGATGTTCGGGGCGTCGGTCTTGCCGTCGAAGTCGGTGTCGGCGTAGTCGTCGATGATCGCGAAGTCCAGCGTCGGGTTCGCCTTGGCGGCCTCGACCGTGGCGGCGGCGAGCTTGAAGCCGACCGAGATGATCAGGGTGCAGCCCTCGGAGATGGCGGTCGTCATGTTCGGCGCGTAGTCGTTGTCGTTGGTCGACTCGAACTCGACGGCCTGGATGCCGAGCTCGCCGACGGCCTTGTCCATGCCGTTCTTGGCGGACTCGTTGAACGACTTGTCGTCCCAACCGCCCGCGTCCGAGACCAGGCAGGGCTTGAAACCGTCGACGACGGTGCCGCCCGCGGCTCCCGTCCCGGTGCTCGCGGCGTCAGGGGCCGAGCCGCAGCCGGCGAGGGCGATGATGAGCCCCGCGGCAGCTGTGATGCCGGCGAGCTTCTTGGTGGTCGAGATGGTCAATGCAGCCTCCACATTGATAGACCCACGGATTTCGCGGGCGCACGGATCGAAGTTACCTACTGTGACGTGGGATTTGCACGCTGCACACCCGGGTGCGGGCGAAAGGTTACAAAGACGCAATCAAGCGGACACGCAGGCGGCATCCTGCCCGTCGCCGCGTCTCAGAGGACGTCGCCGCGACCCGTCAGCTTCAACGCGTCGACGACGCCCTTGACGCGCTGGGCGTGCTCGCTGGTGGTCACCAGGAGCGCGTCCGGGGTGTCGACGACGACGATGTCCTTCACGCCGATGAGGCTGATGACGCGGTTGGTGTGGCTGACGACGATGCCGCTCGCGGCATCCGAGAGGATGCGGGCGTTCTCGCCCAGGATCGCCAGGTCGTTCTTGCGTCCCCCGCTGTTGAGCTTGGCGAGGCTGGCGAAGTCGCCGACGTCGTCCCAGTCGAAGTGCCCCGGCACGACGGCCAGCCGCCCCTTCTCGGCCGCCGGCTCCGCCACGACGTAGTCGATCGCGATCTTGGGCAGCTTCGGCCAGATCCGGTCGACGGCGGGTCCCCGCCGCTCGCGGTCGTCCCAGGCCTCGGCCAGCTCGAGCAGTCCCGCGTGCAGCTCGGGGTTGTTGGCCGCGATCTCGGCGAGCAGCACATCGGCGCGCGAGATGAACATGCCCGCGTTCCAGAGGTAGTCGCGGTCGGCGAGGTACTTCTTCGCCGTCTCGAGGTCGGGCTTCTCCACGAAGCGCTCGACCAGCGACGCGTCCCGCGCCCCGTCGACGATCAGCTCACCGCCGCGCTTGATGTAGCCGAACCCCACGGCGGGCTCCGAGGGGGCGATTCCGACGGTGCAGATGTAGCCCTCGCGCGCGACCTCGACGGCGTCGCGGACCGCGAACTCGAACACGCGCGTGCCGCGGATCACGTGGTCGGCGGCGAACGAGCCGATGATCACGTCGGGCTCGCGGCGGTGGAGGATCGCCGCGGCCAGGCCGATCGCGGCCGCCGAGTCGCGCGGCTCGGACTCGAGGAAGACGTTGTGGTCGGGGATGCCGGGAAGCTGCTCCTCCACCGCGGCGCGATGCGCGCGCCCCGTGACGACCGCGATGCGGTCGGCGCCGGACAGCGGCGCGAGGCGGTCCCACGTGTCGCGCAGCAGCGAGTGGCCCGACCCGGTGAGGTCGTGCAGGAACTTGGGCGCATCCGCGCGGGAGAGGGGCCACAGGCGGCTGCCGACACCCCCCGCGGGGATCACGGCGTAGAAGTCGTCGATCGGATCGGCCATGCAGACAGGCTAGCCGTCGGCGGGTGACGCACCCGTTTCCGAAAGAAGGCGGTTTCATTCCGGTTCTCTCGATATCGAGAGAACTTAGGGTCGCCTTCCTCGCCCATGTCTCGAACGCCGACCTAGGATATGAGTGCGCCCGTGTGCGACGCCGAGGGTCCAGTGCCGTTGTGAACCCCGGGGCCGAAGTCCTGCCCCCGCCGTACCGAGGTGTCCGTTCACACCAAGGGAGGACGACCGTGTCTGCACCAGCACGCGTCACACCGTCGGTAGCACAGACCACGTCCAAGACGCCGCGCGGAACGCTCTACCGCGGCAACGAGGGCATGTGGTCCTGGGTTCTGCACCGCATCACCGGCGTCGCCATCTTCTTCTTCCTGCTCGTGCACGTGCTCGACACCGCGCTGATCCGCCTCTCCCCCGAGGCGTACGACGCGGTCATCGGCACGTACAAGAACCCGATCATGGGCTTCGGCGAGGTCGCCCTCGTCGCGGCGATCGTCTACCACGCCTTCAACGGCCTGCGCATCATCGCGGTCGACCTGTGGCCGTGGGCGACCCGTCACCAGCGTCAGCTGTGGTGGGGCGTGCTGGGCCTGTGGGTCGTGACCGTGGGCGGCTTCGCCGCACGCCACATCCCCATCGTGCTCTCGAACATCGGAGGCGGTCACTGATGTCCACCCTCACCCCGAGCGACGAGCAGGCCATCCCGGCGCCGCGCACCCCTCAGGTGCGCAAGAAGGGCGCGAACCTGGAGAAGGCCGGCTGGATCTACATGCGCGTGTCCGGCGTGCTGCTGGTCGTGCTCATCTTCGGCCACCTCTTCGTCAACCTGATGCTGGGCGAAGGCATCCACGGCATCGACTTCGCGTTCGTGGCGGGCAAGTTCGCGAGCCCGTTCTGGCAGGTCTGGGACGTGTTGATGCTGTGGCTCGCCCTCATCCATGGCGCGAACGGCATGCGCACGATCGTCAACGACTACGTCGTCGGCGCCACCACCCGCAAGGTGCTCGTCTGGGCGCTGTGGGTCGCCGCAGGGTTCCTGATCCTGCTCGGCACCCTCGTCGTGTTCACCTTCGACCCGTGCCTGGGTGTGGAGAACTCGACGACGGACTGGCTCATCCAGATGTGCGCCGCACGCTGACACCGCACAAGACGACGCAGAAGACAAGGCATCCCTGACGTGACTACCCAGCATCCCGAGGCCGTCCTGAAGGACGGCGTGTACTACCACGAGTTCGACATCGTCATCGTGGGCGCCGGCGGCGCCGGCATGCGCGCCGCGATCGAGGCCGGGCCCGGCGCCCGCACCGCCGTCATCACCAAGCTGTACCCGACCCGCTCGCACACCGGTGCGGCGCAGGGCGGCATGGCGGCGGCGCTCGCGAACGTCGAAGAGGACTCCTGGGAGTGGCACACCTTCGACACCGTCAAGGGCGGCGACTACCTCGTCGACCAGGATGCCGCGGAGATCCTCGCCCGCGAGGCCATCGACGCCGTCATCGACCTCGAGAACATGGGCCTGCCGTTCAACCGCACCCCCGAGGGCAAGATCGACCAGCGCCGCTTCGGCGGGCACACGGCCGACCACGGCAAGACCCCGGTCCGCCGCGCGTGCTACGCCGCCGACCGCACCGGACACATGATCCTGCAGACGCTGTTCCAGAACTGCGTGCGGCTCGGCATCAACTTCTTCAACGAGTACTACGCGCTCGACCTGATCACGGTGAAGGATGCCGACGGCAACACCCAGGTCGCCGGCGTCGTCGCCTACGAGCTGGCCACGGGCGACCTGCACGTCTTCCACTCCAAGGCCGTCATCTTCGCCACGGGCGGTTTCGGCAAGATCTACAAGACGACCTCCAACGCGCACACCCTCACCGGCGACGGCGTGGGCATCGTGTGGCGCAAGGGCCTGCCGCTGGAGGACATCGAGTTCTTCCAGTTCCACCCGACCGGTCTCGCGGGTCTCGGCATCCTGCTCACCGAGGGCGCCCGCGGCGAGGGCGCGATCCTGCGCAACGCCTCCGGCGAGCGGTTCATGGAGCGCTACGCGCCGACCATCAAGGACCTCGCCCCGCGTGACATCGTCGCCCGCTGCATGGTCAAGGAGGTGCTCGAAGGCCGCGGCGCCGGTCCCCACAAGGACTACGTGTACCTGGACTGCACCCACCTCGGGGCCGAGGTGCTGGAGACCAAGCTCCCCGACATCACCGAGTTCGCGCGCACCTACCTGGGCGTCGACCCCGTCACCGAGCCGGTGCCGGTCATGCCGACGGCCCACTACGCGATGGGCGGCATCCCGACCAACAACAACGGCGAGGTGCTGCAGGACAACGACACCGTCGTGCCCGGCCTCTACGCCGCCGGCGAGTGCGCGTGCGTGTCGGTGCACGGCGCCAACCGCCTGGGCACCAACTCGCTGCTCGACATCAACGTCTTCGGCAAGCGCAGCGGCCGCAACGCCGTCGAGTACGTGCAGACGGCCGACTTCGTGCCGCTGCCCGAGGACCCGGCCAAGGAGGTCCGCGAGATGCTCGAGGGCCTGCGCGCGAACGCGGGCACCGAGCGCGTCGCGGTGCTGCGCAAGAAGCTGCAGGAGGAGATGGACGCCAACGCCCAGGTCTTCCGCACCGAGGAGACCCTCACCAACGTGATGGGCACCATCCACGACCTGCGCCAGCGCTTCAAGAACGTGCACATCGACGACAAGGGCAAGCGCTTCAACACCGACCTGCTCGAGGCCGTCGAGCTCGGCTTCCTGCTCGACCTCGCCGAGATCGTCGCGTACGCCGCCCGCAACCGCCGCGAGAGCCGCGGCGGCCACATGCGCGAGGACTACCCCGACCGCAACGACGAGCAGTACATGCAGCACACGATGGCCTACCTCACGGGCGACCCGCACTCCCCCGACCCCGAGGACCACATCAAGCTCGACTGGAAGCCCGTCGTGTTCACGAAGAACGACAAGGGCGAGTTGAACTACCCCCCGATGGAGAGGAAGTACTGATGACGACCGCCATCGTCGAACAGGACGTCGTCGCCGAGACGACCGGTGAGGCTCCGATCCAGTCGTACCTCGTCACCTTCATCATCCGTCGCTTCGACCCCGAGACCGACAGCGAGCCGCGCTGGGTCGACTACGACGTCGAGATGTACCCCACCGACCGGGTGCTCGACGCGCTGCACAAGATCAAGTGGGAGGTCGACGGCTCGCTCACCTTCCGCCGCTCGTGCGCGCACGGCATCTGCGGCTCCGACGCCATGCGCATCAACGGCCGCAACCGTCTGGCCTGCAAGACGCTGATCAAGGACCTCGACATCTCGAAGCCGATCTACGTCGAGGCGATCAAGGGCCTGCCGCTGGAGAAGGACCTCGTCGTCGACATGGAGCCGTTCTTCGCGTCGTACCGCGAGGTGCAGCCGTTCCTCATCGCCAACAGCAAGCCCGAGGCCGGCAAGGAGCGCATCCAGTCGATCGTCGACCGCGAGATCTTCGACGACACCACCAAGTGCATCCTCTGCGCCGCGTGCACGTCGTCGTGTCCCGTGTTCTGGACCGACGGGCAATACTTCGGCCCGGCCGCGATCGTCAACGCGCACCGCTTCATCTTCGACTCGCGCGACGACGCGGCCGATGTGCGCCTGGACATCCTCAACGACAAGGAAGGCGTCTGGCGCTGCCGTACGACCTTCAACTGTACCGAGGCGTGCCCCCGCGGCATCGAGGTCACAAAGGCCATCGCCGAGGTCAAGCAGGCCGTGCTGCGCGGCGGACGCTGAGACGACCACGGATGCCGGGTCCCGCGCCTCGGCGGGGGCCACGGCATCCACGATCGCTACTCTGAACGGGTGACGGATTCGTCGGAACGCGCGGACGCCGTGTGGCGCGCGCGCTGGGAGCAGTCGCCGCTGCGCGAGCGGCTGGACGAGCCGATCGAGCGCGCGACGAAGATCACGCGCAAGACCCTCGCGTGGTTCCCGATCCGCGTGTGGCGCCACTTCCTGAGGGCGAACGGGTTCCTGCTGGCGGCGGCGATCAGCTACCAGTCGCTGTTCGCGATCTTCGCGGTGATCTACTTCGGCTTCGCGATCGTCGGCATCTGGCTCGGCGGCAGCGAGCAGGCGATCGACGGCCTCATCCAGATCGTCAACCTGTACATCCCCGGACTCATCGGCGCGCAGGACGGGCAGGGCCTGGTCAGCGAGGCGGACGTCGCGCAGATCGCCCAGGAGTCGGCGAGCGTGCTCGCCATCACCGGTGCGGTCGCCTTCGTCGCCGCCCTGTGGACGGCGATCGGGTTCGTCACCTTCACCCGCCGCGCGGTGCGCGACATCTTCGGCCTCCCGTTCGACACCCGCAGCTACGTGCTGCTCAAGGCGCGCGACTTCCTGGCCGCCGCCCTGTTCGGTCTGGCCCTCGTCGTCGGCGCGGTGCTGGCCACCATCGCGGCCGGGGCGATCGAACTGCTCTTCCGGCTGTTCGACTGGCCCGACTACTCGGGGTGGGTGTGGGGCACCGGCCGGGTCGCCTCGGCGGCGGTCGCCTTCGCGATCAACACCGCGGCGATCGCCGCCCTCATCCGCTTCCTGACCGGGACGTCGCTGCGGTGGCGGCTCATCGCCCCCGGCGCCGCGCTCGGCGGCGCCGCGATGGTCGTGCTGCAGTACGGCGCCGGCATCCTCCTGTCGTACTCCCCCTCCAACCCGCTGCTGGCCACGTTCTCCGTGTTCGTCGGCTTCCTGCTGTGGTTCCGCCTCGTGGGGATCGTGATCCTCGTCGCCGCCTCGTGGGTGGCCCTCACGGCCCAGGACGCCGACGTCCCGATCGAGCAGCTCAGCGAGGACGAGCAGCGCCGCCGCGAGCACGCCGCACTCCTCCTCGCGGCCCGCATCCGCGTGCGCGACGCGCATCTGGCGCGCGGCGAAGCGCCCTGGTGGGGCCGGTGGAGCGCCACCCGCGAGCTGCGGCGCGCCGAGGACGACCTCGCCCGCATCGAGGCGGACACACCGCCGCCGCGCCGCGGGCTGCTGCTGGACTGACCTCGGCGTCGCCCGAGCCGGCCGTGTCGGAGACGCTGGTTAGGGTGGTCTGGTGCCTCGAAACCTCCGCGTCGCCTCGGTCAACGTCAACGGCATCCGTGCCGCCGCCCGCAAGGGGATGCGTCCCTGGCTCGAGTCCGCCGGCGTCGACGTGCTCACCCTGCAGGAGGTGCGCGGTGAGGCCGCACATCTGGCCGAGGCGCTGCCGGGCTGGCACGTCGTCAACGACGAGGCGCTGGCGAAGGGCCGCGCCGGGGTCGCGATCGCGGCGCGCGAGCCCATCGACGTCTGGCGCGTCGAGCTCGGAGACGAGGCGCTCGACTCGCGGGGCCGCTGGGTGGAGGCCGACATCGACGTGGACGGCGAGCGCCTCACGGTCGTGAGCGCATACGTCCACACCGGCGAGGCCGACACCGCGAAGCAGCTCGCCAAGTACGCCTTCCTCGACGCGATGGAGGCGCGGATGCCGCAGCTCGGCGCGCTCGCGCTGATCACCGGCGATCTCAACGTCGGTCACCGCGAGCTCGACATCCGCAATTGGCGCGGCAACGTGAAGAAGGCGGGCTTCCTGCCGCGGGAGCGCGCGTACTTCGACCGGTTCCTCGGCCCGGCCGGTGCCGAGGTCGCCTGCATCGACGGGACCACCGGCACCGGCCTGGGCTGGGTCGACGTCGGCCGCCGCTGGGCGGGCGAGGTCGACGGACCGTACTCCTGGTGGTCGAACCGGGGGAAGGCGTTCGACACCGACACCGGATGGCGCATCGACTACCACCTCGCCAGCCCGGCGCTCGCGGAGCGGGTGGTCGACTACCGCGTGGTGCGCGCCCCCTCCTGGGACACCCGGTGGAGCGATCACGCGCCCGTCATCGCCGACTACACCTTCTGACGGGGGCGCGGCGGGGCGGCGGCCGTCGCGGGCGGGGACCCGGCATCCGTTCTCTAGACTTGGACGATGACCAGGCCCCGCCTCTACTCCGGAATGCAGCCCTCCGCCGACTCCCTCCAGCTCGGCAACTACATCGGGGCTCTCCTGCAGTGGCGTGACCTGCAGGAGGCGTACGAGGCGTTCTTCTCGGTCGTCGACCTCCACGCGCTCACCCAGCCGAACGACCCGGCGGAGCTGCGCGAGAAGACCCGCCGCACGGCGGCGCAGTACATCGCGGCCGGCATCGAGCCGTCGAAGTCGACCCTCTACGTGCAGTCGCACGTGCGGGCGCACGCCGAGCTCGCCTGGGTGCTGTCGACGATCACCGGCTTCGGCGAGGCCGGCCGCATGACGCAGTTCAAGGACAAGTCCGCCCGGTACGGCGCCGATCAGACGAATGTCGGCCTGTTCACCTATCCGGTGCTGATGGCGGCCGACATCCTGCTCTACCAGACCGACATCGTGCCGGTCGGCGACGACCAGAAGCAGCACGTCGAGCTCACCCGCGACCTCGCCGAGCGCTTCAACGGCCGGTACGGCGAGACGTTCCGGGTGCCGATGCCGGTGATCCAGAAGGACACCGCCCGCATCTACGACCTGCAGAACCCGACGTCGAAGATGAGCAAGTCCGCCGAGTCCGACGCGGGTGTGCTGTGGATGCTGGACGACCCGGCCGTGTCGGCGAAGAAGATCATGCGCGCCGTCACCGACAGCGAGGGCGCGGTGCGCTACGACAAGGAGAACAAGCCCGGCGTCTCGAACCTGCTCGTGATCTACGCGGCCCTGACCGGTCGCCAGATCCCGTCGATCGAGGACGAGTACGCGGGCCGCGGCTACGGCGACTTCAAGAAGGGGCTCGCCGAGGTGGTCGTGAACGAGTTCGGGCCGGTGCGCCGGCGCGCGCTCGAGCTGCTCGACGACCCGGCGGAGCTGGATCGCGTGCTCGCTGCCAACGCCGACCGCGCCGCGGAGGTCGCCGACGCGACCCTCGCGGACGTCTACGCCAAGGTCGGGCTGCTGCGCCGCGGCTGAGCCCCCCTCCCCCCGACCGCGAGCGGGCGTCGCGGGCTGGGTGCCGGTGTGATCTGCACAACTCCGCCTGCGCGGTCACCGTGAGGGCTCGACCCCTTCCGGCGCCCCGCTCAGGCGGAGTTGCGCCGGGACGCGGCCGCTGGTCGTCCACCCTGCACGAGGGCGCGCAGCGCGGTGTACACCTCGTCGGGACGGTACAGGATCTGCGCTGCCGTCAGGCGGAGGGTGAGGTAGCCGCGGGCGGCGAGCGCGAGATCCCGTTCGCGGTCCTTGACCTGCTGACGCCAGTCCGAGTGGAACTCCCTGCTGTCGCACTCTATGACGAGCCATCCGTCGACGAGGAGATCCACGAAGCCCACCCCGCGGAAGTAGACCTGCGGGACGGCGCGCGCACCCATCTTCCAGAGCATCACGCGGACCAGACTCTCGGTGCCCGCCTGCGCGCGACCGTCGAGACGCCGGCGCAGCGTGCGATACCGCCTCGGCAGGTGCGAGAACAGCGCATCGAGGTCACTGGGACGGATCAGTCCTTTGTTGAGGGCGGAGTCCAGGGTCGCGACGGCATAGCGCGGAGGCTGGCAGAGCACGGCGTGGACCAGCGCGTCGAAGACACCCACGCACACGGTGTCGGCGTCCTCCGGACGTGCCAGCGGCATCCAGTGAAGACGCAACCCACGGCGGTCGGCCCGCTGCGGCAGCGGGCGCCGACGATCGTCGGGGGCTCGCAGTCGGCTGGCTCCGCGGGTGACGTGCACATGGAGCGCGTCGTTGGCGAACACGAAGACGCCGCGCGTCGCCAGCGCGCTGAGACAGGTGAGACGTCCACCGACGCGCACCGCCTCGACGGCGGCCGCCGGAGCCGTTGCCGGGAGATAGTGATCACGGCGGGCACGGACGATCTGGCCGCGTCGCACGGCTTCAGCGATGCGGTGTCGGGTCATTCCCCTCTCCAGGAGCTCGCGTGCGGAGAGACAGACGACCTGATCCATGCCGCAATGCTGACCAGCCTCCGGCGGCTCGCGCCCGCTGCGGAAGAACTCCTGGACATCCGGGCGACAGGGCCGCGCTGTGGAGGATGCGGCACTCATCCGCATGACTCCATCGGAACCGGCGGCGGGTGACCCCTGAGCAGCCCAACGGGCGACTCGGGCGGAGTCATGCAGGGCGGGGGCCCGGGGCGGGGTCCGGGGAGGGGGCGGGATAGGCTCGCTGCATGCAACCGGTGACGCTGAGGACGCAGCGGCTCGAGCTCTCGATCCCGACGGACGGCGATGTCGACGCGATCTTCGCGGCCTGCCAGGACGAGCTGATCCAGCGGTTCACCACCGTCCCCTCGCCGTACGAGCGCTCGCACGCCGAGGGGTTCGTCCGCAAGGCCGCGGGGTGGTGGGATGCCGGGACGGAGGCGACCTGGGCCGTGCGCCATGACGGACGACTGGTCGGCATGATCGGGCTGCACCGTCTGGCCGCGGGCTCCGGCGAGCTGGGCTACTGGATGACCGCGGACGCGCGTGGACGGGGGCTCGTGGTCGAGGCCGCCCGCGCGGTGCTCGACTGGGCTTTCTCTCCCGACGGCCTCGGACTCGTCCGCATCGAGTGGCGCGCCGTGGCGGAGAACCCCGCATCGCACCGCGTCGCGCAACGTCTCGGGTTCCGGTACGAAGGACGTCAGCGCTCGGCGCTGGTCAACGGCGCGGGGATGCGCAGCGACGGCCTCCTGGCGGGTCTGCTCGCCGGCGACGATCGGGCGCCCCAGGCCTGGCCGGCATCCCCCTGACGCCGCGTCCGGGGGCCGTGGCAGGATGAGGTCATGCCCGAGATGCCGGAGGTGCAAGGTCTCGTCGACTTCCTCGGCACCCGCGCGTCCGGGCGCACCGTCGTCAAGATCACGGTCGCGAACATCGCGGCCCTGAAGACCTACGATCCGCCGATCGACGCCCTCGTGGGAACGACGATCTCCGGCGCGACACGGCGCGGGAAGTTCGTCGATCTCGCGACGGATGCCGGCAGCCATCTCATCTTCCACCTCGCGAAAGCGGGCTGGCTGCGCTGGTACGACGCCGTGCCCGACACGGTGATCCGCCCCGGCAAGACGCCCATCGCGCTGCGCGTCCGCCTCGACGACGGGTCGGGCTTCGACCTCACCGAAGCCGGCACCAAGAAGTCCCTCGCGGTCTACGCGGCGCGCGAGCCCGCCGACGTCCCCGGCATCGCGCGCCTCGGACCGGACCCGCTCGCCCCCGACTTCACGCGCGACACGCTCGCCTCCCTGCTGGCGGGCCGGCGCACCCAGATCAAAGGGGTGCTGCGCGACCAGTCGATCGTCGCGGGTATCGGCAACGCCTACTCGGACGAGATCCTCCACGCCGCGCGCATGTCGCCGTACGCGCTGGCGGCGAGTCTCACCGACACGGATGTGGACCGCCTCTACGACGCGATGCGCACGACATTGACGGATGCCGTGGCCACCGCATCCGGCAAGCCTCCCGCCGACCTCAAGGATGCGAAGCGACGCGGCATGGCCGTGCACGGCCGCCGCGGCGAGGCCTGCCCGGTGTGCGGTGACGAGGTGCGCAGCGTCTTCTTCGCCGACAACTCCCTCGAGTACTGCCCCACGTGCCAGACGGGTGGCAAGCTGCTGGCCGATCGGCGGCTGTCGCGACTGCTGAAGTGACGCGACGTCCGGGAACGCGAGCGGCGTAGCGGCGGAGCCGGTGCGGTCGCCGCGCGCTCAGCGCGCCACCGCCGGCTGCCAGGCCGGATCGGCGGCGTGCACCGCGGCGAGCGCGCGATCGACCTCGGCCGCCTGCGCGGCGGCATCCCACCCCATGACCGGTGCGATCGCGTCGGCGATCTCGACGGCGACGGTCCGGTCGGCGCGGCCCCGGAAGGCGAGATCGGTGCGACGCAGGAGCACGTCCTCGAGGTGCACGACCAGTTCGGTGCGGGCGAGGTGGCGCAGCTCGTCGCGCGTGTAGTCCGGCGCCGTCCGCAGGGGGACGTCGTCGGCGCCCGTCGCGGCGATGACCTCCGCGGCGGTCGTGCCGTAGCGATCGAGGAGGACGGCGACGCGCGCCGGGTCCACCGCGCCGGCGTGCGCCAGCACCCACTGTCGGCGGGCGCGCTCGGACGTCGGATAGCCGACGCCGCCGCCGATGGCGAGCCCCTTCGTCGTCCGTGTCCGCGGGCGGGCGAGCACCTCCAGCACCCGGTCGGTGAGGTGGGCGGCCGAGGCGCGGAAGGTGGTCCATTTGCCGCCCACGAGACTGAGGACGGTCGGCGCGTCGGTGCCGGGCATCCGCTCGGCCTCGATCCGGTAGTCGCGCGACACGAAACCGGGGGCCACGTCGCCGTGTCCGGGCAACGGGCGCACGCCGGCGAAGCGGTGCACGATCTGCGAGCGATCGACGGCGATCGTGGGGAAGACGTGGCCGATCAACTCGAAGAAGTAGTCGATCTCGTCCTCGGTGCAGACGATCGGCGCGCCCATGTCGTGCTCGAGGTCGGTCGTGCCCACGAGCACGCGTCCCTTCAACGGGTAGATGAGCACGATGCGGCCGTCGGAGTGCTCGAAGAACAGTTCGCGGCCGGCGGTCGCCTCGAGCAGTTCCTCGTTGTCCAGCACGATGTGCGAGCCCTTGGTCCCACCCATGTCATGCGTGTCGTCGCCGAGGGCGCGGTTGGTGAGGTCGGTCCACGGTCCCGACGCGTTCACGACGACGGATGCCGAGAACACGAACTCCGCTCCGGAATCGGCGTCGCGGAGCACCACCTTGCCGTCGTCGTGTCCGACGGCGGCCGTGTAGGTCGCGACGCGCGCCCGGTCGTCCGCCGCTCCGGCGCGCAGCCCGTCGCGCAGGACGTCGACCGCGAGCCGCTCCGGGTCGTGGAGGGAGGCGTCCCAATACGTCGCGGTGTAGCGGGTGGCGGGGTTGAGCCGCGGCAGCTGCCGAAGCGAGGCGGACCGGCCGTGGAACGCGTGGCGCGGCACCGCGCCTCCCCCGAAGAGTCCGCCGCCGCGGGAGAACGAGTCGTAGATTACGAGGCCGATCTTGATGAGCACCGCTCCCCGCTCACGGCGCTTCCCGGCGCCGTGCCGGAGGAACCGCAACGGAGCCGACAGGACTCCGGAGAAGGTCGAGCCGATCGGGATGGTCGTCTGCAGCGGCCGGACGTAGTGCGCCGCGGTCCGCAGCAGCGCGTTGCGCTCGGTGACGGCCTCGTGGACGAGGCGGAACTCGCCGTTCTCGAGGTAGCGGATGCCGCCGTGGATCATGTGACTCGAGGCCGCCGATGCTCCCGAGACGACGTCGCCGCGCTCGACGAGAGCCACGTCGACGCCCTGCAGTGCGAGGTCGCGGAAGGTCGCGAGCCCGTTGATGCCGCCGCCGATGATGAGCACGTCGGCGAAGGGGCGCTCACGAAGACGAGCCGCCCCGCGCACATCGTCGCTGCTCTGCGTGCCGCTGGTGTCGTGAGCCATCGTCGCCTCCCCGTCGTGTGTGCCTCCAGGCTAGGCCGCGGGGCGGGGAGATCGCTGGGCGGCCGCGCGGAATCCTCCGACCGACACGGAATGAAATCCGCATCCGCGCGTTGACTAGGATCAAGTGCAAGAAACGTGCTCCGGGGTCGGTGTGAATCCGAACCGGCGGTGACAGTCCGCGAGCCCCCTCTCACCAGGGGGTTGATCCGGTGGGATTCCGGAACCGACGGTGATGTGCGAAGGCCCTGCGGGGCCCGAGCGCTAGTCCGGATGGGAGGCAGCACGGACGACGATCCGTACGCGGACGCGTCGTCTGCGGTGTCGAACGCGCCCCCGGAGCCTCAGGTGGAGGACGACGGATGGCAGCGACAGACCGCGACGACACGGTGATCGACCGTGCCATGCGGCGCGCCCTGGAGATCGCACGGCGGGGCCCGCGAGGGGTCAATCCCCAGGTGGGGGCCGTCATCCTCTCTCCCGACGGACAGGTGCTCGCCGAGGGCTGGCATCGCGGGGCGGGCACGGCTCACGCCGAGGTGGACGCGCTCACCCGACTGACCGCACGCTCCGGCGCGGATGCCGCGCGCGGCACCACCGCCGTGGTCACCCTCGAGCCCTGCAATCACACGGGCCGCACGGGCCCGTGCAGCGAGGCGCTCATCGCTGCCGGTGTGGCCCGCGTGGTCTATGCCGTCGACGATCCCGGCGAGCAGTCCTCGGGGGGTGCGCAGCGGCTGCGCGCCGCGGGCGTCGAGGTGATCCGCGGCGTCGGGGGGGACGAGGGCGAAGCGCTGCTCGACTCGTGGTTGACGGTGCAGCGCCTCGGCCGACCGCACGTGACGCTCAAGTGGGCACAGTCCCTCGACGGGCGCGCGGCGGCCGCCGACGGCACGAGCCAGTGGATCACCGGTGCGCAGGCGCGGGCCGACGTGCACCGCCGCCGGAGCGTCGCCGATGCGATCCTCGTCGGCACGGGCACGCTGCTCGCCGACGACCCCGCGCTGACGGCACGCCGGCCCGACGGCACGCTCTACGACGACCAGCCGCGACCCGTGGTCGTCGGCACGCGCGCCACGCCCCTGGATGCCCGCGTCCGGCGGCATCCGCGCCCGTTCATGCAGGACGAGGGCGATGACCTCGCCGACCTGCTCGACCGGCTCCGCGAACTGGGCGCGCACCGCGTTTTCGTCGAGGGCGGACCGACCCTGGCGTCGTCGTTCGTCCGTGAGGGGCTCGTCGACGAGCTGCTCGTCTACATCGCGCCCACGCTGATCGGCGGACCGCGGCTCGCGGTCGGCGACATCGGCGTCGCGACGATCACGGGGCAGCGCCGGCTGGCCACGGCATCCGTCGAACGGCTCGGCGACGACCTGCTCATCGTCGGGCATCTGCGCTCCGCGCACGAGGCCCACACCGCGACCACGGAGGAAGAGGACTGATGTTCACCGGAATCATCGAAGAGCGCGGCGAGATCGTCGCGGTGGAACCGTCGGGCGACGGCGTGCGGATGACCGTGCGAGCGCCGCTGTCGGTGTCCGACGCCGGCCACGGCGACTCGATCGCGGTCAGCGGCGTGTGCCTGACCGTCGTCGACCAGGGCGACGACTGGTTCACGGCCGATGTCATGCGCCAGAGCCTCGACATGGCGACGCTGGGCGCTTTCGGCCCGGGAACCCGTGTCAACCTCGAACGCGCGATGGCCGCGCACGGGCGCCTCGGCGGACACATCGTGCAGGGGCACGTCGACGGCACCGGGACCGTGCTCGAGGTGCGGCCGGGTGCCGAGTGGCGCGTCATCCGCATCTCGCTGCCCGCGGAGCTCGCCCCCCTCGTCGTCGACAAGGGGTCGATCGCGGTCGACGGCGTCTCGCTCACGGTGTCGAACGCCGCGGATGCCGCGGCCTCCGAGGCGTGGTTCGAAGTGTCGCTCATCCCCGAGACGCTCGAGGCGACGACGCTCGGCGACCGGGTGGCCGGCGACCGCGTCAACCTCGAGACCGACATCCTGGCGCGTCACGTCCAGCGCCTCCTCGCTTTCACCCCGACCTCTCCCGAGAACACGAACGAAGGGGGCTCACGATGAGCCTGTCGACCATCCCCGAAGCCCTCGATGCCCTCCGCGCGGGGCGGCCGGTCATCGTCGCCGATGACGAGAACCGCGAGAACGAGGGCGACATCATCCTGTCGGCGCAGCTCGCGACGCCCGAATGGCTGGCATGGACCATCCGCTGGTCGAGCGGGTTCATCTGCGCGCCGATGCCCGCCGAGTGGGCGGACCGTCTCGACCTGCCGCCGATGGTCGCGGTCAACGAGGACGCCCGTGGGACCGCCTACACGGTCAGCGTCGACGCCGCCGACCGTGTCTCGACCGGGATCAGCGCCACCGACCGCTCGCACACCCTCAACGTGCTCGCCGACCCGGCATCCGTGCCGTCGTCGGTGATCCGACCGGGGCACATCCTGCCGCTGCGCGCCGTCGACGGCGGCGTGCGCGAGCGGGCCGGCCACACCGAGGCCGGGGTCGAGCTCATGCGCCTCGCGGGCCTGCAGCCGGTCGCCGCGATCGGCGAGGTGGTCGCTGAGGACGGGTCGATGATGCGGCTTCCGGGTCTGATCGAGATGGGCGCTCGCGAAGGCGTGCCCGTCATCACGATCGAGCAGCTCATCGGCTACCTCGACGAGGTCGAGCCCGCGGCCGTCGCGGCGCCCTCTCCCGCGGCGCAGAAGCGCCGGGTGAGCCTGCGCGCCGAGGCGACCGTTCCCACCTCGCACGGCACGTTCCGCTTCCTCGCCTACAAGGATCGCGTCACCGGCACCGACCACATCGCCGTCGTCTCCGGCGACCTCACCGAGGACGCCCCGCTCGTGCGCGTGCACTCGGAGTGCCTGACGGGCGAGGCCTTCGGCTCGCTCAAGTGCGAGTGCGGACCGCAGCTGGACGCGGCGCTGGATCGCATCGAGAAGGACGGCGGGGTCGTCGTCTACATGCGCGGACACGAGGGCCGGGGCATCGGTCTCATCAACAAGCTGCGCGCGTACAGCCTGCAGGAGCGGGGGCTCGACACCGTCGACGCGAACCTGGCTCTGGGACTTCCCGCCGATGCGCGCGACTACGCGGCGGCCGGCGGCATCCTCGCCGATCTGGGCGTGGACCGCATCCGCCTGCTGACGAACAACTCCGACAAGGTCAAGCAGCTGCGCGAGCTCGGACTGGATATCGTCGAGCAGGTGCCGCTGCTGGTCGGCGTCGGCGCCAACAACCACCAGTACCTGGCCACCAAGCGCGATCGCATGGGCCACATCATCAGCGCGGACGAGCTCGACGCGGCTCTCGCGCACAGCACGGAGGAGCACGCATGAGCGGCCACGGAGCCCCCCAGACCGCCCCGATCGACGCCACGGGACTGCGGGTCGTCGTCATCGCGGGCCTCTGGCACGACGTCATCACCGACGGCCTCATCGCCGGCGCGGAGCGCGTGCTCTCGGCATCCGGCGCGTCGTGGAGCCTCGAACGCGTCCCCGGCTCGTTCGAGCTGCCCGTCGCGGCGAAGGCGGCGCTGGATGCCGGTGCCGACGCGGTGGTGGCGCTCGGCGTGATCATCCGTGGCGGCACGCCGCACTTCGAGTTCGTCTCGTCCGCGGCCACCGACGGGCTCACCCGCGTCGCCCTCGACACCGGCAAGCCGGTCGGGTTCGGGGTGCTCACCCTGGACGACGAGCAGCAGGGCCTCGACCGCGCGGGTCTTCCCGCGTCGAAGGAGGACAAGGGCGCCGAGGCGGCGGATGCCGCGCTGCGGACGGCCCTGCTGCTGCGGCGCCTGCGCGGCTGACGCGCTTCGCGGGGGAACGCGTTTCGACTCGCTCCGCTCGCTCAACGACCGGGGGTGCGGACCTCACCACCCGGTCGTTGAGCGAGGCCCGCAGGGCCGAGTCGAAACGCCCTCAGTCGCCGCGACGGCGGGCACTCCACCGCCGCACCGCCTCGATACCGCCCTCGGCGTAGGCGAGACGTTTCGCGTGACTCCACCCCTGCAGCCGCTTCTCCCAGGCGAACGCGTCCGCGACGCGCGCCATCTCCTCGCTCCAGATCAGCTCCACGGGCAGACGCCGGCGCGTGTACACGGCTCCCTCTCCCGCCGCATGCTGCGCGACGCGCCGATCGAGATCGATCGTGCTGCCCACGTAGAGCGTGCCGTCGGCGCACCGCAGCATGTAGACGAACGGCATCCCGCGACGGTACCGGGGCCGTGCGGATGCCGGGGGCGTTGTCCACAGCCCGGGAACGCGTTTCGACTCGCTGCGCTCGCTCAACGACCGGGGAGAGAGCGGACCTCACCACCCGGTCGTTGAGCGAGGCCCGCAGGGCCGAGTCGAAACGCCGCACGCACACACGCCGACACGTTTCGACTCGCTGCGCTCGCTCAACGACCGGAGAGAGGTTGCACGCGTTTCGACTCGCTGTGCTCGCGCGGCGGGCGGGGGGGCGCGGATCCGCCCGCCATCAGTTAGGCTGAAGGCATGGAGATCCTGCGTCACGCCGTCGTCCTCGTCCACCTCACCGGTTTCGCGATCCTCTTCGGCGCCTGGGTCGTGGAGGCGGTGGGCCAGCGGCGCATCACGCGACTGATGACCTGGGGCATGGTCATCGCCGCCGTCGCGGGGCTCGCCCTCGCCGCCCCGTGGGGCATCGACCACCCGCTGAACTACACCAAGCTCGGCGTGAAGCTCATCGTGCTGCTCGCGATCGGCGCCGTCCTGGGCATCGGCACCGCGCGCCAGCGCAAGGCGGGCGCGGCGCCGGCGGCCCTGTTCTGGCTCGTCGGCATCCTCACCTTCCTCAACGCGGCCCTGGCCGTGCTCTGGCGCTGACCCGGCGTAGACTCGATGGCCGTGCGCCGGGAACCTGCCGGCGCCCCGGTGCCCCCATCGTCGCGGCGCCCGCCGCACACACCCCTGCCCCGGACGCCCACCACCGGCGCGTCCCACGAGGACCTTCGACACCCCATCGATAGGTAGCTCACTCCGCATGTCCGCAGCCACCGCGGCCCCCGCCGCACCCGCCAACTCCCGCGCCCGCGTCATCACCGCGAGCCTCGTCGGCACCACCATCGAGTTCTACGACTTCTACGTCTACGCGACCGCCGCGGTTCTCGTGTTCCCGGTGCTCTTCTTCCCGACCGGCGACGAGACCACCGCCCTGCTGTCGTCGTTCGCCGTCTTCGGCGCCGCGATGATCGCCCGCCCGATCGGCGCCGTCGTCTTCGGTCACTTCGGCGACCGCTTCGGCCGCAAGGCCACGCTCGTCGCGTCTCTGCTCACGATGGGCATCGCGACCTTCCTCATCGGATGCCTGCCCACCTACGCCGGCATCGGTTGGTGGGCGGCCTTCCTGCTGCTGATCCTGCGCCTCTTCCAGGGCTTCGCCCTCGGCGGCGAGTGGTCGGGCGCCGCCCTCGTGGCCACCGAGAACGCCCCGAAGGGCAAGCGCGCGTGGTACGGCACGTTCCCGCAGCTGGGCGCCCCCATCGGCTTCATCATCGCCAACACCCTGTTCCTCGTGATCAACTTCGCCCTCCCCCACCCCGACGGCCCCCTGCAGCGCTCGGACGCCTTCCTCTCCTGGGGCTGGCGCGTGCCGTTCCTGTTCTCTGCCGTGATGGTGATCATCGGTCTCTGGGTGCGTCTGAAGCTCGTGGAGTCGACGACGTTCACCGCGGCCGAGAAGAAGGGCGCGATCCGCCGGTTCCCGCTGGGCGAGGTCGTCCGCGGGCACGGGAAGAACCTGGTCCTCGGCACGTTCATCATGCTCGCCACCTACGTGCTCTTCTATCTGATGACGAGCTTCACCCTCGCCTACGGCACGACGGCCGCCGACGCCCCCGTCCCCGGGCTCGGCTTCGGCTACACCGACTTCGTGATCATGCAGATCATCGGTGTCGTGTTCTTCGGCGTCTTCACGCTGCTGTCGGGTCCCATCGCGGATGCCTTGGGGCGGCGGAAACTCCTCATCTGGGTGACCGCGCTGATCGGTGTGCTCGGACTCACCTTCAACGTGTTCCTCCTCCCGGCCGTCGACCCGAAGTTCACCGGCGCGCTCGTGCAGGCCTTCCTCGTGTTCGGCTTCATGCTGATGGGGGCCACCTTCGGGCCGATGGGCGCCGTGCTGCCGGAGCTCTTCCCGACCAATGTCCGCTACACCGGCTCGGCGATCGCGTACAACGTCTCGTCGATCCTCGGCGCGGCCATCGCCCCCTCGATCGCTCTCGGCCTCTGGGCCGTGGCCGGCGGCGAGCCGTGGCTGGTCGGCCTGTATCTGTCGGGCTCGGCGGTACTCACCCTCATCGCCCTGGTGCTGTCCCGTGAGACCAAGGACGTCGACTACGAGACGAACATCGGCCTGGGCGAGACCGGCTCGCTCTGAGCCTTCGGCGACGACCGGCGGATGCCGCGGCCCGGGGGACCGCGACATCCGTCGTCTCACGTCGTGCGCGCCGCGGCGAGCTCAGTCGAGGAACAGCGCGCGCAGCCGTTTGGTCGTGAACACGAGCCCGATCGCGATCATGACGAGGTAGTAGAGCACGTGCCAGAGCATGTCGACGCTCAGGATGCCGGTCGTGAGCCCGCGGATCAGCTCCACCCCGTGCCACAGCGGCAGGGCCATGACGATCTGCTGCACCCAGCCGGGGTAGACCGTGATCGGGTAGAACGTGGCGGAGAACAGGAACATCGGCAGGAGCACGAAGTTGATCCAGTCCATCTGCTGGAACGTCTTCATGTAGCTCGTGACGGCCATGCCGAGGCTCGCGAAACCGAAAGCGATCAGCACGACCGCGGGCAGGGCGAGCACCGCCGTCCAGGCGAGGTTGAGCCCGAGGACCTGCATGATGATCATGAACCCGGTCGCGTAGGCGAGTCCGCGCAGCAGCGCGTAGAGGATCTCGCCCAGGGCGACGTCGAGCGGTCCGAGCGACGTCGCGAGCATCCCCTCGTAGAGCTTGCCGTAGTTGAGCTTGAAGAAGACGTTCCAGGTGGAGTCGTAGATGGCGCCGTTCATCGCCGACACCGCCAGCAGCGCCGGGGCGATGAAGGCGGCGTAGCTGACGCTCGCGCCCTGGGTGGTCTCGACGTCACCGATGAGCGCGCCGAGGCCGATGCCCATCGAGGCCAGGTAGAACACCGGCTCGAAGAAGCCGGAGAGCACGACCGCCCAACTCGACGACCGGGCCGCGATGAGCCCGCGTTGCACGACGGCGCCCGGGTTGCCCGCCCACAGCGCGCGGACGCCGCCGCGGCGGGCCGCGGTGGAGGGCACCTCGACGACGGCGCTCATTTCGCGAGCCTCTCGGTGAAGACGCGGCGGGCGAACAGGTAGCCGACCACCGCGAGGGCGAGCAGGTAGACGAGGTGGACCGCGACCATCACCGGGTCCACCGCCGCACCGTAGGTGGCGACGCGACCGAGTTCGGCGCCGTGCCACAGCGGCGAGACCCACCCGATCCACTGCAACCACAGCGGCAGCGAGTCCAGCGGGTAGAACGTGCCGGAGAACAGGAACATCGGCATGAAGAGGAAGCGCTGCACGAGGGCGAACTGCCCCTTGTCGTCTTCGATCGACCCCGCGTACGCCATGAGCGGGATGCCGAAGGCGAGCCCCGCCAGCACACCGGCGAACACCGCGAGCCACCCCGTCGCGGGATGCGGCACCGCCCCGAACGGCAGCAGCCAGACGATCAGGTAGTACGCGGCCGAGGCGACGACCATGCGCGCCGTCGCCCCCGCGACCACCCCGTTCGCGATCTGCGGGCTCGACAGCGGCGACGCGTTGAAGCCGTAGAAGTAGCGCCGCCACTTGAAACCGGCCATGACCGGATACGTCAGCTCCTCGCTGGCCACCGAGATCGTCGCCGTCGCCAGCAGCGCCGGCGCGACGAACATCAGGTAGCTGACCTCCTGACCGTGGTCGACGATCGGCACGCGGATGAGCGCGGCCAGGCCCACCGCGAGGCCGAGGAGGTACAGGATCGGCTGCCCGACGGCGCCGACGATGATCGTCCAGCCGTACGCGCGCATCGCGCGCACCATGTGCTCCGTGACGTACCAGCTGCCGCGCCGGCGGGGCTTGCGTCCCCACGCCATCGCCTCGGCACGCAGCTCGTCGAGGCTCGGATGCGTCCCGGCATCCGTCTGCGGCGCGCTCATTCGATCAGCGACCTTCCCGTGAGCCGCAGGAACACGTCCTCCAGCGACGAACGACGAACGAGCGAGGTGATCGGCTCCAGGCCCTGGGCGGTGACGCGCTCGAGGGCCGCTTCGCCGTCGTCGGCGTAGATCAGGATGCGGTCGGGGAGCACCTCGACGCGGTCGCCGATGCCGGCGAGGCTCTCGGCGACGACGGCGTTGCGATCGGAGCCGAAGCGCACCTCCAGCACCTCGCGGCTCGAGTGCGCGCGGATGAGGGATGCCGGGGTGCCCTCGGCCATGATGCGTCCCTTGTCGACGACGATGAGCCGGTCGCACAGCTGCTCGGCCTCGTCCATGTAGTGCGTGGTCAGCACGAGCGTCGTGCCGCGCTCCTTGAGACGGAACAGGCGGTCCCACAGCACGTGGCGCGCCTGCGGGTCGAGGCCCGTCGTCGGCTCGTCCAGCAGGAGGATGCGAGGGTCGTTGATGAGTCCGCGGGCGATCGTGAGGCGGCGCTTCATACCGCCGGAGAGCTGGTCGACCTTGTTCTTCGCCTTGTCCTCGAGCTGCGCGAAGGCGAGCAGCTCATCGGCCTTCTCGTGGCAGACCTTGCCGGGAAGACCGAAGTACCGCCCGTAGATGTAGAGGTTCTCGCGGGCGTTGAGCTCCCCGTCGAGGTTGTCCTGCTGCGGGACGACGCCGAGCCGCGAGCGGATCTCGGGGCCGTACCGGTCGGGGTCGAGTCCGAGGATCTGCAGCTCGCCCGCGGTGCGGGTGGAGACGGCACCGATCATCTTCATGGTCGTCGACTTGCCGGCGCCGTTCGGGCCCAGCAGACCGAACGACTCCCCCGGCGCGACCTCGAAGCTGAGACCGTCGACGGCGACGAAGTCGGGCTTCCCCTTGACCTTGTAGGACTTCACGAGGTGACGAGCGGAGATGACAGGAGCGGGCACCGGTCCACCCTATCCGCGGCCTCCGACAGGGCACGCACCGTTCATCCGTCCCGCGATGTCGCGAGCGGCGGCGGGTGGCGACACCGGGGGACGGATGGGCGTCACTCGGCATCCGGATGTGCGGGAAGCGGGAGGGTGACCCCGCGCGGCGCCGCCGAGAGAGAAGATAGAGGCACCCGAACACCGCCCGAAAGCTCCCATGTCTTCTGCCAGCACCACCCGCCCGTCCCGCAGCCGCCGCCGTCCCGCCGACGATGGGCCCCGCGCGAGCCTGCGACAGCTCCTCCCCTTCGTCTTCGAGCAGAAGGGTGTGCTCGTCGTCGTGGCCGTGCTCAGCGTGCTCGCCGCGGTCGCGACGCTCGCCCAGCCGCTCGTCGTCGGCCAGGTCATCGACCGGGTGCAGAAGGAGGATCCGCTCGGGGTGCTCGTCTGGGTGCTGGTGGGCCTCGTCGTCGCGTCGTCGGTGATCAGCGGCATCCAGCACTTCCTGCTGCAGCGCACGGGCACCGCGGTCGTCTACTCGAGCCGCCGCCGCCTCATCGCCCAGCTGCTGCACCTGCCGGTGCAGGAGTACGACGCGCGTCGCACGGGAGACCTCGTCTCGCGCGTCGGCACCGACACGACGCTGCTGTACGCCGTGCTCACCCAGGGCCTCGCCGACTCGATCGGCAATGCGCTCATCTTCGTCGGCGCGATCGTCGCGATGCTCATCATCGATCCGGTGCTGCTGGCGCTAATCCTCGTCGTCGTGGGGGCGTCGGTCGCGGTCGTGGTGGCCCTCAGCGGGCGCATCCGTCGCGCGACAGCCGTGCAGCAGGAGAAGGTCGGCGAGCTGGCCTCGGGCGTCGAGCGCGCGGTCGGATCGATTCGCACGATCCGTGCTTCGGGGGCCTCGGAGCGCGAGCGCGAGAGCATCGAGCACACCGCGCGGGGCGCGTACGAGGCCGGCGTGCAGGTCGCGAAGGCGTCGGCGTTCGTCGTGCCGGTCGCCGGTGTCGCGCTGCAGCTGTCGCTGCTGGTGGTCCTGGGCGTCGGCGGGTTCCGCGTCGCCTCGGGCGCCATCACGATCGCCGGGCTGGTCACGTTCGTGATGTTCCTCTTCTTCCTCGTCCAGCCCCTGGGCTCGTTCTTCGGGGCGATCACCTCCGTCGGACAGGCCCTCGGCGCGCTGGGGCGCATCCAGGAGGTGCTGGATCTGCGCACCGAGACCGCGTGCGACGCGGAGGTCGCAGCATCCGTCGCCGTCGGCACCTCGCCGATCTCGACCGCCGCCGCGCACGAGGACCAGACGCCGCCGGCGACGATCGAGTTCCGCGACGTCCGGTTCTCCTACCCGGATGCCGTGGTCAGCGCGCGCCGCCGCTCGGAGGCGGAAGCCGCGGCCCTGCTCGCCGAGGCGCACGCCGACGCCACCGTCGAGGTGTCGGACACCCCGGGCGAAGTGCTGCGGGGCGTGTCCTTCCGCGTCCCGCGCGGCGCCCGCGTCGCCCTCGTCGGGCCGTCCGGAGCCGGCAAGTCGACCACCCTGGCCCTCATCGAACGCTTCTACGACCCCACCGGCGGGGCGATCCTGCTCGACGGCGTCGACCTCCGCGGCATCGACCGCACGCGACTGCGCGCCCAGCTCGGCTACGTCGAGCAGGATGCGCCGACCCTCGCCGGCACCATCGCCGACAACCTCCGGCTGGCGTCGCCGACGGCCTCCGACGAGGACTGCGAGCGGGTGCTGCGCGCCGTCAACCTCGGCGACGTGCTGGAGCGCTCCCCCCTCGGACTCGAGGCCCCCGTCGGCGAGGCGGGCGTCATGCTCTCCGGCGGCGAGCGCCAGCGCCTCGCGATCGCGCGGGCGCTGCTGGCCGCTCCCCCGGTGCTGCTGCTGGACGAGTCGACCTCGTCGCTGGACGGGCTGAACGAGCAGCGCATGCGCGAGGCGATCGACGCCGTCGCGACCGGCCGCACGCTCGTGGTCATCGCCCACCGTCTGTCGACCGTCGTCGACAGCGACCTGATCGTGGTGATGGACCACGGCCGCGTCGTGGGCCAGGGCACGCACTCCGAGCTCGTGGAGACCGTGCCGCTGTATCGCGACCTGGCGAAGCACCAGCTGCTGGTCTGATCCGCCGACACGACGAAGGGCCCGCCGACGCCGGCGGGCCCTTCGCGTGTCACGGTCGGCTCACTTGCCGCCGAGCGCGTCCTTCGCGTCCTTCGCCGCGTCCTTGACGTCGGCGGCCGCGTCCTTCGCGTGGGCCTTGACCTGGTCGGCCTTGCCCTCGGCGACGAGCTTGTCGTTGTCGGTGAGGTTGCCGATGGCCTCCTTGGCCTTGCCGGTCAGGTTCTCGGCGGTGTTCTTGATGTCGTCTGCGAGGCCCATGGGGGTCTCCTTTCTCTGTGGTGGTTCTGGGTGTTCTTCTCAGGGATCCCCGGCAGGCGGGGACGTTCGACGGCGTCAGGCGACGCGGCGCTCGTGGGCGAAGGCGGACCGCAGCCCGCCCGTGAGCTGGACGACCAGCGGGAGGGCGAGCCCCAGGCGCCGATCGGTGTCGGCCACGGCGGCGGACACGCGACGCTGGACGAGTGGCAGGTCGGCGCGGGGGCGCACCTGCACGCGGACGCGCACGAGACGGCCGCGACGACGACGGAGGGTGACCGCCGACACCGTCAGCACATCGGGCACGTCGGCCAGCGAGCGCCGCAGCAGGTCGGCGACGACGCCGTCGTCGATGGCGATCTTCCCGTCGTCGACGGCCGCACGCACGTGGCGCTCGCCACGGGTGAGGACGATCGCGAGAGCGATCACGACGCCCAGGGCCAGGATGCCGGCGGCGATCCCGGCCTGTGCCCGGGGAGCGAGCCCCGTGCTGCGGACGGCGTCGGCGATCGGTGCCAGCAGCGGCATCGGCTGCCCGCCCGCCAGGACGGGCCAGGCGGCGGTGACGGCGACCGCGCCGGCGACGAGTGCGAGCAGGAGCAGGATCGCGCGATTGAGGACGCGGGCCCCGAGAGTCATGAGAGTCGTCCTTCCGCGGCGACGTCGATCCGCGCCGTCAGACGCGGCGCGGCGCCGAGTTCGGTGAGCAGGTCGTCGGCCGCGCGCGACACCCGCTCACGGTCGACCGGGAAGCCGGTGGACGGGGTGAGCGAGACCCGGGCGCGGCGACCGCCGAGCCGGGTGGTCACGTGGGAGGCGGCCACCGCCGCGGCGCTGCCGGCCGTGCGGGACAGGGCGCCCGCCATGACGGCGTCGTCGACGACCAGGGGCACCCGCCCGGCGGCGAGGGCCCGGCGGTGCGTGCGCCCGGGGGCGAGTGCGCCCCAGAGGCACAGGAGGCCGAACACCGCGGCGGTCGCGGCGACGATCGTCCCCGTCGTCCCGCCGCCGGTCAGCGCGGCGCCGATGGCGTCCGGGGCGACGAGCGCGGGCGGCTGCCCGAGCGCGGCGAGCACCGCCTCCACGGCGAGCAGGACCGCGACCGCGGCGGCGACCAGCAGCGCGACGGCCACCCAGACGGCGCGCGAGCGCCCCTGCAGACGCTTCGCAGCGGCCCGCTCGACGCGGTCGGGACGTTCCGCCGGGACGGCGTCCGCCGTCGTCGGTGTCGTGTTCACGAGCCGCTCCTTTCTTCGGTCACGAGATGTGTGATGCGCAGTCGGATCTCGCCGACGCGGGCACCGGTGAGCTCGGTCACGCGCTCGCCGGTGCGGGTGCGCGCCGATGCGGCGCCGGTGGCGATGGGCTCGGCGTCGCCGCGGATGCCGCTGGTGAGATCCAGGGCGAGCGCCCCGCCCGCGTCGCGCACGCTCGCGCGGGCCGCGCGGGCGGGGACCCCCAGCTCATCGGCGAGCACCGCCGCCGCGACGCGCTCGTAGGCCCGTGTGGCGATGGTGACCCGACCGGGGATCCGTGCGGCATCCATGATCAGCCCACCCGCCGTCCGCGGGCCGCGTCGATCGCCGCGCGCAGGTCGATGCGACCCGACACCGCGGCGCCGATGAGACCGCCGAGGGCGGCGAGCACCGCCACGAGCACCATGCCCCAGAACCCGAACGCCAGGACGGCGAAGGCCAGGACGGCGCCCGCGACGGCGCCCCACACCGTGGGGCTCGCGCCGGTCACTGGACGCGCTCCGGGGCGGGCGCGTCGTCGTCACCCGGGATGTGGACGTCCACGACGGTCACGTTGACCTCGGTGACCTCCATGCCGGCCAGCTCCGTGATGGCGTCGGCGACGGCCGCGCGGACGTCGGAGGCCACGCGCTGCAGCTGCTCGGGGTACTCGGCGACGATCGTGATGTCGGCGGCGACCTGCTTCTCGCCGACCTCGACGTTCACGCCCTGGCCGAGGTCCTTCGCGCCGACGGCCTCGCGGATGCTGCCGATCACGCGGGCGGCGCCGCCGCCGAGGGCGTGCACGCCGGGGACGGAGGATGCCGCGATGCCGGCGATCTTCGCGATCACGGGGTCGACGATGACGGTCTTGCCGCCGCCGGCGACGGGAGCGGCGTTCGGGGTGGGGGTGGTCGTGGTGGCCATGATCTGTGTCCTTTCCGCACCCTCGGGTGAGGGCGTTCACGAGTGTGACGGGCGCCGCGGCCCGATCGTCACGGTCGATTCCCTGGCAGTTCGCTGAGTGCGGTGACGCCGGTGCCGGACGTGACCCCGACACCGTCCGCATAGACGCTGCGGGAGGCCGCGCGCAACCCCTTGGCGCGCCGCCGCGTTCGTGGCACGGTCGTCGTAGACCGGGGGGACCGTGCCGCTGCGGCACGAGGGAGCACAGGGGAAGGAGCGCGTGTGGAGACGCTGACGCTCGTCGAGGACGGCGTGCTCGCGGCGCGCGCCGCCGACGGGGACGAGCGCGCCTTCGCCGTGCTCGTGCGTCGCCACAGCGGGTACCTGATCGGCTTCGCGACGCGCCTGCTCGGCTCGCGCGCCGACGCCGACGACTGCGTGCAGGAGGCGCTCATCGTCGCCTGGCGGCGACTGCCCGAACTGCGCGAGCCCGCACGCGTGCGCTCCTGGCTGTCGACGATCGTGGCCCGCAAGGCCACCGACCGGCTGCGCTCGGCGCGCCCCTCGACGCCCATCGAGGATGCCGAGCCCGAAGCGCTGCAGCCGACGCCCGACGAGTCCGCCGTGGCATCCTCTCAATTGGACACGCTGCGGCGCGTGCTGGACGACCTGCCGGTCGAGCAGCGCACCGTGTGGCTGTTGCGCGAGGTCAGCGGGTACGGCTACGACGAGATCGCCCGCGAGCTCGGCGTCTCGGCCACGGCCGTCCGCGGCCGCCTGGCGCGCGCACGCGCGACCATCTACGACCGCATGCAGGACTGGAGGTGAACGAGATGACACGCGAGGAGATCGGAGAGTCGGGCCACACCCTCGAGGAGCTCGCCGCGTACCACGACCGTGGGCGCACCCCGGCGATCGCCGCCATCGAGGGCGATCCGCAGTGCCGCGCCGTCCTCGACTCGATGGATCGGCTCGGGGCGCTGTCGCGCGAGCTGGTCGAGCACGACGCCCGCACCGACGTGTCGGAGTCATGGTTCCAGCAGATCCTCGGCGAGGTGGCTCGCGAGTCGCGGGCCGGACGCGACCTGCCGCTGATCGACGACGAGCCCGTTCGCATCGTCGTCACCGAGGGCGCGGTGCGCGGACTCGTCCGCGACGCGGGAGACGACGTGGAGGGCGTGCTCGTGGAGCGCGTCGACGTGGACGTCGACACCGCCGCGCGGGTCGACGTGAGGATGACGATCAGCGTGCTGCACGCCGTCGTCCTGCGCGGCGACGGGCTGCCGGGCGTCGCCGACCGGGTGCGCACGCGCGTGCGGCACGCGCTGGAGGAGTACGCCGAGTGGACGGTGGGCGAGATCGACGTGGTCGTCGACTCGCTGCGGGTGCGGGAGGACGAGCGATGAGCGACCTGTCGATCCCCGCGGCGGACGGCCTGCGCCCTTCCGACCTGGCGGCGACCGTGGATGCCGCCGCGCGCGCCGTCGCCGGCGTCGCGGAGCTGTACTACGCCGCGCCCCTGCCCGCACGCCTGTGGCGGGCGACCGTCGCGCCGGACGGCGCCTACAGCGTCGTCGTGCGTCGTGCCGACGCCGTCGAGGCGACGGTGAGCATCGGCGTGACCGGGGGGCGCGTCGCCGAGGTGTCCCGCGAGGTCGCCGCACGCGTTCGCGACGCGATCGGCGACCCCGATGCCCGGGTCACGGTGCGCGTCAGCCGGATCACCCCCGGCTGAGCCCGCTCACGCCTCCCGCCGGAGGCGGTAGCGCAGGGCCGCGAGCTCGGCGTAGAGCGCGGCCGGGACGCGGCCCTCGAAGGTGCGGTAGAACTCCTCGGTGAGGTCGGTCTCCTGCAGCCACAGGTCGCGGTCGATCTCGAAGAGGGCGTCCAGATCGCGCTGCGGCACCTCGATGCCGGCGAGGTTGAGGTCGTCCGTGAGCGGCAGCCGCCCGATGGGGCTGTCCACGGCGGACACCCGGCCCTCGATGCGGCGGATGATCCAGTCGATGACGCGCGCGTTGTCGCCGAAGCCGGGCCAGAGGAAGCGGCCGTCGTCGCCCTTGCGGAACCAGTTCACCTGGAAGATGCGCGGCGCGCGGTCGAACCGCAGCTGCTGGCCGACCGCGAGCCAGTGGCCGAAGTAGTCCGCCATGTTGTAGCCGCAGAACGGCAGCATCGCGAAGGGATCGCGGCGCAGCTCGCCGACGGTCCCCTCGGCGGCGGCGGTGCGCTCGGAGGAGATGTTGGAGCCGAGGAAGACGCCGTGCGTCCAGTCGGTGGCCTCGACCACCAGCGGCACGTTGGTGGCCCGGCGTCCGCCGAAGAGGATGCCGTCCAGCGGCACGCCCTCGGGGGCCTCCCAGTCGGGAGCGATCTGCGGGCACTGACCCGCGCTCACCGTGAAGCGCGAGTTCGGGTGCGCCGCGGGCCGCCCGGATGCGGGCGTCCAGGGGTTGCCCTCCCAGTCGGTGAGCTCGTCCGGCACCTCGTCGGTGAGGCCCTCCCACCACACGTCGCCGTCGGGGCGCAGCGCGACGTTCGTGAAGATCGTGTTGCCCCAGAGCGTCTCCACGGCCGCGACGTTCGTCGACTGTCCCGTGCCGGGCGCGACCCCGAAGAAGCCCGCCTCGGGGTTGATCGCCCAGAGCCGGCCGTCCTCGCCGGGGCGCAGCCACGCGATGTCGTCGCCCAGGGTCTCCACGCGCCAGCCCGGGATGGTCGGACGCAGCATCGCGAGGTTCGTCTTGCCGCACGCCGAGGGGAAGGCCGCCGCGAGGTGGAAGCTGCGCCCCTCCGGGCTGATGACGCGGATGAGGAGCATGTGCTCGGCGAGCCAGCCCTCGTCGCGTCCGATGACGGAGGCGATGCGCAGGGCGAAGCACTTCTTGGCCAGGATCGCGTTCCCGCCGTAGCCGGAGCCGAACGACCACACCTCGAGCGTGTCGGGGAAGTGCACGATGTACTTCTCGTCGTTGCACGGCCACGGCACGTCCTGCTGGCCCGGGGCCAGCGGGGCTCCGACCGAGTGGACCGTCTTCACCCACGGCTTGCCGTCGGCGATCTGCTCCAGCACGGCGGTGCCGACGCGGGTCATGATCCCGATCGAGGTGACCGCGTAGGCGCTGTCGGTGATCTGGACGCCGATGTGCGAGAGCGGCCCGCCGACGGCTCCCATCGAGAAGGGGACGACGTACATCGTGCGCCCGCGCATCGATCCCTCGAACAGCGGCGTGATCGTCGCGCGGATCTCCTCCGGGGCGACCCAGTTGTTCGTGGGGCCGGCATCCTCCTCCCGCGCCGACGCGATGAAGGTGCGCGCCTCGGTGCGGGCGACGTCGCTCGGGTGCGAGCGGGCGAGGTACGAGCCGGGGCGCCACTCGGGGTTGAGCTTGATGAGCTTGCCCTCCTCCACCTGCTCGCGCAGCAGCGCCTCGTTCTCGGCGCGCGAGCCGTCGACCCAGTGGATGCGGGCCGGTTGCGTGAGAGCGGCGATCTCGTCGACCCAGGCGAAGAGCTCCTCGAGACCCGCGCCGGCGGCCGTGGGGCGCCGTCCGAACCGGGCGGGCGCAGCGGGTGCGCTCCCGCCCGCGGGAAGAACGGCGGTGGGGCGGGTGAACAGGTCGGCGATGGCCATGTCAGCTCCTTCGGCGTGGCAGCGGATGTCTGGTGCGTCCCTTCCACTGTGCGGGCTGAATGCGCCCGATTATCAGCCACCTCGGCGTCAAGAATCGCTTTTCTTTCGCTATGCTCAAGGAATGGCGCCCACCCCCCTCGAGCTGTCGACCCTCGGACACCGCATCCGTCACCAGCGCGTCTCGCACGGCCTGACCCTCGACGAGCTGGGCGGCCTGGTCGGTGTCGCCGGCAGCCAGCTCAGCCTGATCGAGAACGGCAAGCGCGAGCCCAAGCTCTCGCTGCTGCAGGCGATCGCCGGCGCGACCGGCACCGACGTCACCGATCTGCTCTCCCCGGAGCCGCCGAACCGCCGGGCGGCCCTCGAGCTGGAACTGGAACGCGCTCAGGCCTCGCCGGTGTTCCGGGCCCTCGGCATCCCGTCGATCCGGGTGACGAAGGCGACCACCGACGAGACGATCGAGTCGGTGCTCGGCCTGCACCGCGAACTGCAGCGTCGCGAGCGTGCCGCCATCGCGACGCCCGAGGAGGCGCGCCGCGCCAACACCGAGCTGCGCCTGCGCATGCGGGCGAAGGACAACTACCTGCCCGATGTCGAGAAGCTCGCGGAGAAGCAGCTGAAGGCGGCCGGCCACGTCACGGGGGCCCTGACCCACCGCACGGTGAGCATCATGGCCTCCCAGCTGGGCTTCGAGCTCATCTACGTCGACGACCTGCCGCATTCGGCGCGCTCGGTGACCGATCTCGAGAACGGACGCATCTACCTGCCGCCCGCCTCGATCCCCGGCGGCCACGGACTGCGCTCGATGGCGCTCCAGGCGATGGCGCACCGCCTCCTGGGGCACACGCCGCCCACCGACTACGCCGACTTCCTGCAGCAGCGGCTCGAGATCAACTACTTCGCGGCCTGCTGCCTGATGCCCGAGACGGCCTCGGTCGCCTTCCTGGCCCAGGCCAAGAAGGACCGCAACCTCGCCGTCGAAGACTTCCGCGACGCGTTCGGCGTCACCCACGAGGCGGCCGGGATGCGGCTGACGAACCTTCTGACGCAGCACATCGGCATCCGCCTGCACTTCCTGCGCGTCGACGGGTCGGGGGCGATCAGCCGCGCGTACGAGAACGACGGGCTGCCGCTGCCGCTGGATGTCACGGGGTCGGTCGAGGGCCAGGTCGTCTGCCGCCGCTTCGCCGCGCGGTCCGCCTTCGCGGAGCAGAACCGCACCGTCGAGCACTACCAGTACACCGACACCCCGGCGGGGACGTTCTGGTGCTCGAGCCAGACGGGCCGCACGGCCGACGGCGAGTATTCGATCACCGTGGGCGTCCCGTTCGACGACGCCCGCTGGTTCCGCGGACGCGAGACGCAGAAGCGCGCGAGCTCCACGTGCCCCGACGAGTCGTGCTGCCGCCGGCCGGATGCCGCGCTCACCGAGCGCTGGGCCGGCCGCGCCTGGCCGAGCGCGCGGGTGCACATGCAGATGTTCTCGCCGCTGCCGCGGGGAGCCTTCCCCGGCGTCGACGACGGAGAGGTGTACGCCTTCCTCGACCGGCACGCGCAGGGCTGAGGCTCGGCCGCGCGACGGGCGCGGGTTGAGCGTCGCCGCGCGGGCGGTGTACCCTCGCATCTTGTGAGGTTCGCCTAACCTCACCGGCTCCTCCGTCAACGGGGGCCCGGTGGGACTGCGATGGGGCAGCGGGCACCGGCCTCTCTTCTCCTCACCCGAAGAAGCATCTGTGCTCGCCACCTTCCTCATCGGCCTCCGCGAGGGCCTCGAAGCCGCGCTGGTCGTCGGCATCCTCGTCGCCTACCTGGGCCGTATCGGCCGACGCGACGTGCTGCCGCGACTGTGGATCGGCGTCGGGCTGGCCATCGCCCTCGCCGTCGGCATCGGCGCCGTCCTCACCTTCGGCGCGTACGCCCTGACCTTCACGGCGCAGGAGCTGATCGGCGGCCTGCTCTCGCTGGTCGCCGTCGGGATGGTCACCTGGATGATCTTCTGGATGCAGCGCACCGCGCGCACCATGAAGGCCACGCTGGAGGGCGGCATCGACCGCGCGCTCGCCACGGGCGGGCTGTGGGGCATCGTGCTGATCGGGTTCGTGTCGGTCGCGCGCGAGGGCATCGAGACGACCCTCCTGCTGTGGTCGATGGTGCAGTCCTTCGGCGACACCCCGACGGCGCTCGCGGGCGCCCTGCTCGGACTCGCGGTCGCCGTGCTGCTGGGGTGGCTGCTCGCGCGCGGCATGGTGCGGCTCGACCTGCGCGTGTTCTTCGGCTGGACGGGGGCGTTCCTCGTCATCGTCGCCGCCGGGGTGCTCGCCTACGCAGTCCACGATCTGCAGGAGGCGGGCGCCCTTCCCGGGCCGTTCTCCGCCCTCGCCCCGGTCGACGCGGCCGGCAACGTCGCCGTCGGCCTGTCGGCCTTCCCCTTCGGCTGGGCGTTCGACGTCAGCGCGGCCATCACGCCGAGCGGCCCGCTCGCCGTCCTGCTCCAGGCGACCGTCGGCTTCATGCCGCAGATGTCCTGGCTGCAGGTCGTCGCCTGGGTCCTCTACCTCGCCGTCGTCGGCACCCTCTTCGTCCGCGGCCTGCGCCGCCGACCCGCCCGTTCCGCGGCATCCCCCGTGATCCCGCCCGTTCCGCACCACCAAGGAGCATCATGACCCGCATGCGTACCTGGGGCGCCGTCGCCGCACTCGGCGCCGTCTCCCTCGTGCTGGCCGGCTGCGTCGCGAAGAGCGACGTCACGGCCTCCGACGCACTCACCGTCACCTCGACCGACACGTCGTGCGAGGTGTCCACGGCGACCGCGACGAGCGGGACCCTGACGTTCTCGGTGAGCAACGCGAGCTCGCAGGTGACGGAGTTCTACCTGCTCGCCGACGACGGGCTGCGCATCGTGGGAGAGGTCGAGAACATCGCGCCCGGCGCGTCGCGCACCCTGACGCTCGTCGCGCAGCCGGGGGACTACTTCACGCTCTGCAAGCCGGGGATGGTGGGCGAGGGCGTCGGCCGGGCCGGCTTCTCGGTCACGGGCGACGCCGTGACGGCGGCCGGTGACGACGCGGAGCAGAAGCAGAAGGCCGTCGGTCTCTACGCGGCGTTCGTGAAGGACCAGGTCGAGCAGCTCGTGCCCGCCGTCGACGCATTCGTGGCGGCCTACGTCGCGGGCGACGACGAGAAGGCGCGGTCGCTGTTCGCGAGCACGCGCGCGTTCTACGAGCGCATCGAGCCGGTCGCGGAATCGCTCGGCGACCTCGACCCGCGCATCGACTACCGCGAGGTGGATGCCGTCGCGGAGGGTCTCGAGTGGACGGGCTTCCACCGCATCGAGAAGGACCTCTGGGTGCCGGCGCAGGACGCGCTCAACTCCGACGGCGCCACGTCCGCGTGGAAGGACTGGGCTCCGTCCACCGCCGCCGAGCGCGCGACTCACGGCGACAAGCTGATCGCCGACGTCGCCGAGCTGAACGCGTACGTGCACTCCGACGCCTTCCAGACGGCACTGGACGAGCAGGGTGTCGCCGGCATCTCCAACGGGGCGATCGCCCTGCTCGACGAGGTCGCGACGGGCAAGATCAGCGGCGAGGAGGACTGGTGGAGCGGCACCGACCTCGCCGACTTCGCGGCCAACGTCGAAGGCTCGAAGATGGCGTTCTCGCTCGTCAAGGACTTCGCCGTCTCCTCCGGCGACGAGGGCACGCAGCTCGCGGGGCGGATCGAGGCCGGATACGCCGACCTCGAGGCGGCGCTCGCGACGCACGGCTCGCTCAGCGCCGGCTTCGTGAACTACCGCGAGCTCAGCGAGAGCGACAAGCGTCAGCTCACCGATCTCATCAACGCGCTGGCGGAGCCGCTGTCCAAGCTCACGTCCGCCATCCTTCAGTGAGCGGGGAGCTCCCCGACGACGCCGCGTCGCCGCGCACAGGCCTGAGCCGTCGGGGCCTCCTGGGCCTCGCCGCGGGCGTCGGCGCCGCCGGTCTCGCCGTCGGCGCCGGGGCGGGCGCCGCCGCCGGTGTCGCGGTCGGCCGGGCGCGCGGCGCGGCCGGCACCGCCTCGCCCTACGCGTTCTACGGCGCGCACCAGGCGGGCATCACGACGCCCGTGCAGGACCACCTGCACTTCGCCTCGTTCGACATGATGGACCGCACCACGCGCGCGGACCTCATCGAGCTGCTGCAGGACTGGTCGTACGCGGCATCCCGGATGACCCAGGGGCTCGACGTCTCGGCGAGCGGGGCCGTCGGAGGCTCCCCCGAAGCGCCGCCGGACGACACCGGCGAGGCGCTGGGGCTCGCCGCGAACGGGCTCACGATCACGTTCGGCTTCGGCCCGACGCTGTTCACCGCCGCGGACGGCACCGACCGCTACGGCATCGCCGACCGCGCGCCGGCCCTGCTGACGACGCTGCCGCCGTTCCTCGGCGAGGACCTCTCCCCCGACCACACGGGCGGCGACCTCTGCATCCAGGCGTGCGCGGACGATCCGCAGGTGGCGGTGCACGCGATCCGCAACCTCAGCCGCATCGCCTTCGGCCGCGCCCGGCTGCGCTGGTCGCAGCTGGGGTTCGGCAAGACCTCGAAGACGACCGCCGACCAGGCGACGCCGCGGAACCTCTTCGGGTTCAAGGACGGCACCGCCAACATCCTCGCCGACGACCAGGCCGCCCTCGACGCCCATGTGTGGGTCGGCGACGGCGACGGGCCCGCCTGGCTGACGGGCGGCTCCTACCTGGTGGCGCGCAAGATCGCCATGCTCATCGAGACCTGGGATCGCGTGCGGCTGAGCGAGCAGGAGCGCATCACCGGTCGGGACAAGGCCCACGGCGCTCCCCTGTCGGGCGGCGAGGAGCAGAGCGCTCCGGACTTCTCCGCGGTCGGCGCGACCGGCCGGCCGGCGATCGACGCGCGCAGCCACGTGCGGCTCGCGCACCCCGACCTCAACGGCGGCATCCGCATCCTGCGGCGCGGGTACAACTACGTCGACGGCAACACCGAGCTCGGCCGGCTCGACGCGGGCCTGTTCTTCCTCGCGTACCAGCGCTCACCCGAGCAGTTCGTCACGCTGCAGCGAGCGCTGTCGACGGACCTGCTCAACGAGTACATCCGCCACATCGGCTCCGGCCTCTGGGCCGTTCCTCCGGGAGCCGTCGCGGGCTCGTACGTGGGCGCCGGCCTCTTCGCCTAGCGTCGGGCGCCGCTCAGGCGCGCAGGAAGCGCGCGAACCGCGCGAGCGCGTCGTCGACGGATGCCGCGTCCACCCCGTCGGCGAACGGCTCGGGCACGGGGTCGAGATGGTGGCGGCCGACGGCCGTCGAGTGACGCCAGGTGCCGACGACCTCGCCGTCGACGACGAGGACGGGGCGCACCAGGCCGTTCAGCGTGGGCCCCACGGCGGCCAGGTGGCCCGGCGGGCAGACGAGCGAGCGGTCGGCGTACGACAGGTAGTACTCGTCGAACGGGGGAAGCGCCAGCGCGGCGCCGGGCGGCGGCGGCACGGACGACGGGGACGGCGGACGGTGCGCCGCGTCGAGAAGATCGTCGTCGAGCTCGACCACCCGCTCCCCCGCCCCCTCCCGCGCCGCACGCGCCAGGCCGATGGGCAGACCCGCCCACCAGCCGAAGTCGGCGCGACCGGCGGGGCCGTGCCCGGCCAGGTAGCGCACGAGGAGCTCCGCGAGCGGATCGGCCGGGGGCGCAGCATCCGGGAGCCAGTCCTCGGCCGCGACGAGGTACTGCTCGCGCGTGGGCGCGCCCGCGCGCGGGACGACGGGCCCGAGCACCACGACCCCGCGGACGGCGAGCGCGGACAGCAGGTGGTTGCCGCGCGAGGCGCTGACGTCGCCGCCGGACGCGGAGACCAGGTCGGCGAACTCGGCGCGGGTCAGCCGGTTGCCGCCCGCCAGCGCGGCGCGCGCGGCCCGCTCGGCGCGGTCGATCACGTCGGCGTCGATGCCGAGGCGGCGGTGCATCGCCGCGGACTGGCGCTGCTGGCGCTCGCGGGTGACGGACAGGATCCACGCGAGGTCTTCGGCGGCGACGATGTGGAGCGTCCCCCGCTGCGTCCAGGAACGCACGAGCGCGCCGCGCGCGAACGCGTCGTCGACGTCGGCGAGCGTCGGCGAGCCGGCCGTGCGGATGCCGAGGGCCCAGCGTCCCGCCCAGAACTCCTGGGCCTGGGTCGCCGCCAGCCGCCGCGCGGCGGCGGCGGGGTCGGGCTGCGCGGCGGGCAGGGCGTGCGCGGCCAGTCGAGCGGCGCGCAGCGGGTGCGGGTGCATGTGCTCATCCTGCCCCGCTCCGCCGACACGGTGCGCATCGACGGTCACGGAGTCTGCGCACCGCGTCAAGACCGACCGGCGCCGACGCCGCACACTGGAGTGAGGACGATCGAGGAGACCGCCATGTCCCACCACGAACACCACGACGCCGCGGGCGGCAACCCGGACCTGATCCCGATCCGGGTCGCCGATGCGACGCCGCGCCATCCGCTCGACCCGCTCACCGCCGCCGAGATCGAGCGCGCCCGCGAGATCCTGGTCGACGCCGGACTGCTCACCGAGACGGTGCGCGTGCCGATGCTGCTGCCCGACGAGTACGACCGGGCGGAGCTGGCTGCGTGGTCGCCCGGCGACGAGATCGATCGGCGGGTGGACGTCACACTGCTGGATGCCGCGACGGGCGCGGTCACGGAGGCGATCGTCTCGATCACCCGCGGCGCGGTCGTCTCGCAGCGCGCGCACGACCCGTCGGCGGCGCCGTACGGTCAGCCGCAGTATCTCTTCGAGGAGTACGAGCGCGCCGCGGAGATCGTCAAGGCCTCCCCCGAATGGCGTGCCGCGATGACCCGGCGCGGTCTCGCCGACCGCATGGAGCTCGCGTTCTGCGGCCCGCTCGCCCCCGGTTTCGTCGGACGGGCGAACGAGGTCGGGCGCCGCGTGATCCGCTCGCTCACGTTCCTGCGCGACAGCGAGGACGACAGCCCCTGGGCCCACCCCGTCGAAGGCCTGATCGTGCACGTCGACCTCGTGAGCGACGAGGTGATCGGCATCGAGGACGACGGCGACATCCCCGTTCCCGCCGGCAGCGGCAACTACACCCCGGATGCCGTGGGCCCCGCACGCCGGAGCCTGAAGCCGATCGAGATCGTCCAGCCGGAGGGGCCGAGCTTCCACGTGGACGGCCACCACGTGCAGTGGGAGAACTGGACGCTGCGCGTCGACTTCAACGCCCGCGAAGGTCTCGTCCTGCACGATGTGCGCTTCGACGACCGCCCCGTCCTCGCGCGGGCGAGCGTGCCGGAGATGGTGGTCCCCTACGGCGACACGACGCCGACGCGTTTCTGGATCAGCTACTTCGACGCCGGCGAGTACCTGCTCGGCAAGAACGCGAACCACCTCGAGCTCGGCTGCGACTGCCTCGGGGTCATCCGCTACTTCGACGGCTACGTCGCCGACGACCACGGCCACGCGGTGCAGATCCCGAACGTCGTGTGCATGCACGAGGAGGACTACGGCGTGCTCTGGAAGCACACCGAGCCCGGTCCCATCGGCGCGCACGTGCGCCGCTCCCGCCGGCTGGTCGTGTCGTACTTCTCGACGATCGGCAACTACGACTACGGGTTCTTCTGGTACTTCTACCTCGACGGCTCGATCCAGGTGGAGGCGAAGGCGACGGGCATCGTCTTCGTCGGCGCCGGCATCCCGGGCTCGACCAATCCGCACGCGGCCGAGATCGCCCCGGGCGTCTTCGCGCCCGTCCACCAGCACCTGTTCTCGGCGCGGCTCGACGTGGCCGTCGACGGCGTCGACAACCGTCTGGTCGAGATCGACGCGGCGCGCATCCCCATGGGAGCGGACAACCCCTTCGGCAACGCGTTCACCTGGACCGAGACGCCGCTGCGCACCGAGCGGGAGGCGCAGCGCCTCGCCGACACCTCGGTCGCGCGCGTCTGGGAGGTGCGCTCGGCATCCCGGACGAACTACGTCGGCAAACCGACCGCGTACCACCTCATCCCCCAGCCGACGGCGCTGCTGATGGCCGACCCCGCCTCCTCGGTGGCCGCGCGCGCCGCGTTCGCGACGAGACACCTGTGGGCGAGCGCCTACGACCGCGACGAGCGGTGGCCGGCCGGCCGGTACCCGAACGCCCATCAGGGCGGCGCGGGTCTTCCGGCCTACACGGCCGACGACCGCTCGATCGACGGCACCGACCTGGTGCTCTGGCACACGTTCGGCCTCACCCACATCCCGCGCCCCGAGGACTGGCCCATCATGCCGGTGGACTACGCCGGGTTCTGGTTCAAGCCGTACGGGTTCCTCGACGTCAATCCGGCGATGGACGTGCCGGAGTCGAGTCAGGCGCACGCGGTCGGCACGGCGACGACCGGAGACGGCGGCTGCGGCCGCGGCGAAGACTGCACCTGCGGTCGGTGAACGACATGACGGCCGACGTCGTCCTGCGCGGCGGGACGGTGCTCACGCTGGACGGGTGGGCACCGGGCCGGACCGGTCGCGTCGCGGATGCCGTCGCGATCCGCGACGGGGTCGTCTGCGCGCTCGGCGCGGCGGCCCGCGAGATGATCGGTCCCGGCACGCGGGTGATCGAACTGGACGGGCGCACGGTCGTCCCCGGACTCAACGACACCCACCTCCACCTCGCCTGTTACGCGATGGGACGCCACGGCCTGCGCGACGCGTCGCCCGAGCGCATCGGATCGTGGAGCGGGCTGTCCGAGGTGCTCACGCGCGACGCGATCGGTCCGGACGGCTGGATCCGGGCGCGCGGCTGGGACAGCGCGCGCATGGGCCGTGCACCGACCCGCACGGACGTCGACGCGGCCCTGGCGGCGAACGCGCTGTCCGGCACGCCCGCGGTGCTCTTCGACGCGACCGGTCACGAACTGCTCGTCGGCTCGGCCGCACTCGAGCGGTGCGGAATCGATGCGCGCACGCCCACCCCCGACGGCGGTGCCGTCTCCCGCGCGGCCGACGACACCCCGACCGGCGTCTTCTCCGACGCCGCCACCAGACTGGTGCTCTCCGCCCTGCCCGTCATCGGACGCGATGCCCTGACCGCGGTGCTGCGGACGGCGCTGCAGGATCTCGCACGGCTCGGCATCACGTCGGTCACCGACCCGGCGATCGGGCCGGGTCACGCGACGCTGTTCGACGGGTCGGCCTCCTACGAGGCGCTGGAGGCGCTGCGGCGGCTGTCCGCGCAGGACCGGCTCACCGTCCGCACCCAGGTGCTGCTGCTCTTCTCCGGTACGGGCGGCGAGACCGCGCGCACGGTCCGCGAGGGGATCGCCGGCGCACCGCGCCTCGCCGCGGGAGAGGAGCGTCGCCTGCGCATCGCCGGGGTGAAGGTCTTCGCCGACGGCATCCCCCGCAGCGCAACCGCCTGGCACCGGGAGCCGTACGGCGACCCGCACACGCGGGGCCGCCTGGCCGTCGCGGGCGACACGGACCAGGCCCGCCTGCGCGAGCTCGACGACATCCTGGGCGTCATCGCCGAGGCGGGACTGCAGGCGGGTGTGCACGCCACGGGAGACGCCGCGTCGGATGCCGTCGTGTCGAGCCTCGCGAACCGCCCGGCGACGAGGGCGACCCGTCCGTACCTGATCCACGGCGACTTCCTCCCGGCGGACGGGATGGACGCGCTCGCCGCCGCCGGGATCGGGTGGACGGCCAACCCCGTCATCTCCACGGCGGTGTGCCATCTCGGCCATCGGCTGTTCGGGCGGGAGCGCCAGGAGCAGCGCCAGCCGCTGGCGAGCGCCCTGCGGGCCGGCGTCGCCGTCACGCTGTCCTCGGACGCCCCCGTCGTGGATCCCGACTGGCGCCCGGCGATCATCGCCGCCGTCGAGCGCACCCAGATCGACGGCGCCCGCCGCGCGGGCGATCCGGAGGCGGTCACCGGGATGGACGCGCTGGCCATGATGACCGTGAACGCGGCGCGACTGGACGGTGCCGAGAGCTGGAAGGGGCGGCTGGCGCCGGGGTTCGCGGCGGATCTGGTGGTGCTCTCCGGCGAATGGCCCCCGGATGAGGAGATCGGCGCGCTCGCCGACCTGCGCACGGATCTGACGATGGTCGGTGGACGGGTCGTCTACGAGGGCTGAGGCACCGCCCGGTGCGGACGCAGGCCGTCCAGCAGATCGTCCAGCGCCGCGACCTGGCGCTCGGGCGTGGTGGTGTCGGGCATGAGCAGGCACATGATCTGCAGGCCGGCGTTGAAGCTCGTGATCTGGTCGATGACGACGTCGATGTCGACGTCGTCACGGATCTCCCCGTCCTCACGGGCCTCGGCGAGCGAGGCGGCCATCTGCCGTCGCCAGGCCAGCGCGTTCGCGCGGTGCGCGTCCCAGAGCTCCTCGTCCTGCACGGCGCGATCCCAGAAGGCGACGACCACGCGCGCCTCGAGGGTGCGCTCGACACCGAGCGGCATGATCTCGTGACACAGGGTGCGCAGGGCCGTCAGCCCGCGCTGACGGGCGAGCGCCTCCCGGGAACGCTCGTTCGTGCGGGTGTGCGCGCGGACGAAGGCCGCGGCCAGGAGGCTCTCCTTGTTCGGGAAGTACCGCTGCAGGGCCCCGTGGGCGAAGCCCGCCTCCGCCGCGATCTCCCGCATGGTGGCGCGTTCGAATCCGCCCCGCTCGATGAGACGCCACGTCGCATCGACGATGAGCTCGCGACGCTGGTCATGATCGACGATCTTCGGCACAGAAGCCCTCCGTTCTCCCCGCATCCTACGGCGCCCGCTTTTTCGTCTCCAATTGGTTACAAACCGTTACCCGAACGTAATACCACCCCGACAGAATCGGGACTAGCTTTTAGTCACCACATGGTGACGAAAGCAAGGAAGCCTCGTCCCCACCGCTGTCCGCCGTCACGACGCATCCTCGCGATGCCGACGCCCGACCCGCACCATCCGCACCCTCGAAGGAGATCCCCATGACCTTGCTCTCCCGCCGCGGCCGCACGCTCCTCGCCGCCACCACCGCCGCCGCGCTCGCGATCGCCCTGAGCGCCTGCGGCTCCTCCCCCGCCGACACCGGCGCGACCTCCGGAGGAGGCGCGTCCACCACGCTGAAGGTCGCCACGATCGGCCTGCTCGCCGACGGCGCCCTCCACCTCGGGGTCGAGAAGGGCTTCTTCGCCGAGGAGGGTCTGGAGATCGAGACCTCGGTCGTCGCGAATCCTCCGGCCGGTCTCGCCGCCGCGCAGGGCGGGCAGGTCGACCTCGCCTACGCCCCGAGCATCCCGGTGCTCAACGCCCTCAGCCAGGGCGTTCCGCTCAAGATCGTCGCCGCCGCGGACGGTTACCGCGACGGCGCCGCCGACGAAGCGGACGCCGCCAGCCTCGACGACAGCGGGCTCTACGCGAGCGCGCAGAGCGGCATCACGAGCCTCGACCAGCTGGCCGGCAAGACCATCGCCGTCCCGGCCCGCAAGGCGCAGCTGGAGGTCACGATCTCGGCGGCCCTCGAGGATGCGGGGGTCGATCCCGCGTCGATCAACTGGGTCGTGCTCGACTTCACCTCGGCCGCGGCGGCGCTCGCGGCGGGCAGTGTGGATGCCGCGGGACTCGTGACGCCGTTCACCGACCAGGCCGCGGCCGCGGGGGCGCACCTGGTGGCCTCCCCCGGCATCCAGTTCTTCCGCGCGGGCGCCGTCGGACTGTGGACGGCGGGCGCGTCCACCGTGTCGGGCAAGGCCGACGCGATCGCAGCCTTCCAGCGCGCGATCGCCAAGGCGAACGCCTACGCGAACGAGCACCCCGAAGAAGCGGTCCAGGCCGGCATCGACGCCGTGAAGTCGTCCGTGTCCGTCGCCGACGCGACCGTGCCGTACTGGCCCACCGAGGTGCGCGAGGCCGACATCCAGCGCGTCGACGACACGCTCGTCACCCTCGGCTTCCTTCCCGCGCCGGTCTCGCTGTCGGGCGTCATCGTCCCCGCACCGTGATGAGCACCCTCGCCAAGCAGGCCGCCGTCGGCGCGGCGGGCGTGATCACCGCCCTCGGCGCGTGGCAGTACGCCGCCGTCGGGCCGCTCGCCGGGTCGCCGCTGCCGCCCGCCACGGACACGATCGCCGCGGCCGTGGGGCTGCTGGGGACGGCCGATCTCTGGTCGGCCGTCGCCAGCACCCTGGCGATGGCCCTCGGGGGGCTGGCCCTGGCCGCGGTCGTCGGCATCGCCGTCGGCATCGGCATCGGCACCTCGCCGCTCGCGCTGCACGCCACCCGCGTGCCGCTCGAGTTCCTCAAGCCGATCCCGCCGATCGTGATCCTGCCGGTCGTGGTGCTGGTGCTCGGCCCCACGGCGAGCATGGGGATCTTCCTCGTCTTCTTCGGCTGCGTCTTCGCGATCGCGATGCAGACCTCGGCGGGTGTGTTCGACACCGATCCCGTCGCCCTGGCGACGTCGCGCTCCTACGGCATGGGTCGCGGCGAGATCCTCGTGCGGGTCGTGCTGCCCAGCGCCCTGCCCTACGTGGGCACCGCGATGCGGGTCGCCGCGCCGACCGCGCTGATCGTCGCGGTGGTCGCGGGCCTCCTCGGCGGCGGTCCGGGGCTCGGCCAGAGCCTGCTGCTCGCGCAGCTCTCCGGCAGCCGGACGGCGTTGTTCGCCTATGTGCTGATCCTCGGTGCACTGGGCCTCGTCGTCGCCGGGGTCAGCCAGTGGGCCGAACGCCGGCTCCTGCACTGGCACCCGCAATACCGCGAGGGGGCGCGCTGATGGCGGCCTCGGTGCCCACCGGGCACATCAGCACGGCGCGCCTGCGACGCACCCGGGCCCGCCGCGTGCCGCGCGGCATCCTGGTCGCGGTCGAAGCCGCCGTCCCGATCCTGCTCGTCGCGGCGTGGTGGGTGGCCTCGGCATCCTCCACGAACGCGTTCTTCCCGCCGCTGCAGACCATCCTCCGCCGCCTCGTGGAGATGTCCGCCGCGCCCCGGTTCTGGCTGGACGTCGGATCCTCCCTCGGCAACCTGTTCCTGTCGTTCGCGCTGGCCTCGGTGCTCGGCATCGTGCTCGGCACGGTGTTCGGGCTCGTCCGCCCGGTCTCCTGGTTCGTCGATCCGGTCCTGCACTTCTTCCGCGCGATCCCGCCCGTGGCGCTCGTGCCGATCTTCGTGTCACTGATTGGCTTCGGTAACGAGACCCGCATCGTGTCCATCACCCTGGCCGCCCTGTTCCCCACGCTGATCGCCACGATCGACGGCGTGCGCGCGGTGGACCCGGTGCTGAAGATGGTCGTGCGCGCCTACCGAATGCCGCTGCCCACGCGCGTCGCGCTGGTCACCCTGCCGGCGGCGAGCCCCCGCATCCTCTCCGGGATGCAGGTCAGCCTCGTCACCGCCTTCATCGTCATGATCGCGAGCGAGATGCTCGGCTCGTCGAGCGGGCTCGGCGCCGCGACGCTGCTGGCCCAGCAGTCGTTCGCCATCGCCGACATGTGGGCCGGCATCCTCCTGCTCGGCGTCATCGGATACGCCACCTCCGCGCTCTTCGGCCTCCTGCGCAGGGGCGTCCTGCGCTGGTACATCGCCGCTCAGCAGATGGGAAGAGAACTGTGAACACCCTCAACGCCGGCTCCCGCCGCGCCGACACCGCGCGTCTGTCCGTCCGGAGCCTCTCGAAGTCGTACCCGACCAAGCGGGGCGAGGTCCTCGTCATCGACGATCTGAGCTTCGACGTCGGCGCGGGCGAGATCGCCTGCATCGTCGGCCCCTCGGGAGTCGGCAAGACGACGCTGCTGACGTGTCTGGCCGGCCTGCAGCATCCGAGCTCGGGCGCCGCCTTCGTCGACGGCGCCGAGATCGACGGCCCTCCGCGCGAGATGGCGCTCGTGTTCCAGGAGTACACCCGCTCGCTCATGCCCTGGCTGACGGTGACGCGCAACATCGCCATGCCGCTCGCGCACCTGGGCCTGTCGCGGGCCGAACGGGCCGCGCGTATCGCCGCGGCCGTGCGCGCGGTGGGCCTGTCGGGCGCCGAGGACAAGTACCCGTGGCAGCTCTCGGGCGGCATGCAGCAGCGCGTCGCCATCGCCCGCGCGGTCGCCTACCGTCCGGAGGTGCTCGTGATGGACGAGCCCTTCGCCTCGGTCGACGCCCAGACCCGGTTCGAGCTGGAGGATCTGTGCCTGCGGATCCGCGACGAGTTCGGGATGACGATCGTCGTCGTGACCCACGACATCGACGAGGCCGTCTACCTCTCCGACCGCGTCATCGTCCTGGGCAGCAAGCCCGCCACGGTCTCCCGGATCCTCGAGGTGCGCTTCCCCGAACCGCGGGACCAGATCTCCACCCGCGCCCAGCCGGCGTTCGCCGAGCTGCGCGGAGAGATCCTCGCTCTCATCCGCGGGGCGCGCTGAATGACCGCGCACGCCCGCGGGTACGAACGCTTCCGCGGCCGGGCCGCGGAGTTCACGTCGCAGTCGACCCCGTCGTGGAACGCTCCGGCGTCGGCGCGCACCGGGGCGCCGAACGTGATCGTCATGCTCATCGACGACCTCGGCTTCAGCGATCTGGGACCGTTCGGCAGCGAGATCGACACCCCGCACATCGACCGACTGGCACGGGACGGCTGGGTGTTCACGAACTACCACACCGCCCCCATGTGCTCACCGTCGCGCGCCGCGCTGCTGACGGGGCTCAGCCCGCACCGGGCCGGCTTCGGCTACGTCGCCCACATCGATCCGGGCTATCCGGGATTCGCGGGCGAGCTGCCGGCGGATGCCGCGACGCTCGCCGAGTCCCTCCGGGCGGGCGGCTACGCGACGTTCATGGTCGGCAAGTGGCACCTGACGGTGGAGTCGCGTCTGCACGACGGCGCGGACAAGTCGTCGTGGCCGCTCCAGCGCGGCTTCGACCGGTACTTCGGCAGCATGGACGGCTTCACGTCGCTGCACCACCCGCATCGCCTGGTGGCGGACAACTCGCCCGTCGACGTCCCCGCCTTCCCGGAGGGCTACTTCCTCACCGACGACCTCACCGACCGCGCCCTCGGGATGATCGACGATCTGCGCGCCAACGACGCGACCAAGCCGTTCTTCCTCTACTTCGCCCACACGTCGGTGCACGGGCCGATCCAGGCCAAGGCGGTCGACATCGAGAAGTACCGCGGCCGCTACGAGGCCGGCTGGCAGCGCGTGCGCGAGGAGCGGTTCGCCCGCCAGCGCGCCGAGGGGATCGTCGGCGCCGACGCCGCACTGCCCGGCGACGACCTGCCGGATGCCGCGGGCATCCCCGCGTGGGAGGAGCTGACGGCCGAGGACCGGGCGCTGTTCGCGCGCCACATGGAGGTGTACGCGGCGGCGGTCGACGAGATCGATCAGAGCGTCGGACGGCTCGTGGCACGGCTGGAGGAGCTCGGCGAGCGCGAGGACACGATCATCATCGTCACGAGCGACAACGGCGGCACCGCGGAGGGCGGCCCGCACGGCACCCGCAGCTACTTCGCACAGTTCGGCGCCGACCTCGCTCTGCCGCCCGACTGGGTGCGCGACGTGCCGCGGGATCCCGATCTGATCGGCGGCCCCCGCCTGTTCAGCCAGTACCCCGCGGGCTGGGCCCGGGTCTCGAACACGCCGTTTCGGGCGTTCAAGTCGTCGACGTACGAAGGCGGCGTCCACGCCCCGCTGATCCTGTCGTGGCCCCATGCCCCCGAGGGGGCGACCACCGGCATCCGTCGGCAGTTCGTGTTCGTGTCGGACCTGGCGCCCACCGTCCTGCAGCTGACCGGCACGCCCGCACTCGCGCACCGTCAGGGCGCACCGACGGTCGAGATCGACGGATCGTCGTTCGCGGCGACGCTGTACGACGCCGATGCCGCCGGTCGGCAGCGCCAGTACTTCGAGTGCGTCGGTCGCCGCGCGCTGTACGACACCGGGCTCAAAGCGGTCGCGCCGGCCGCACCGACGCGCGCCGAGGGCGCCGCGGGCGGCGTCTGGGAGCTGTACGACCTCGACCGCGATCCCACGGAGACGCGCGACATCGCCGGCGACCACCCGCACGTCGTCCGTCGCCTGGCGCAGCGCTGGCGCGACGAGGCCTGGCGCAACACCGTGTTCCCCCTCGACGACGACGGCACGCTCTACAGCGTGCGCCCCGCGTCGGAGGGCGCACTGTCCGAGCCCGTCGTCGTGCCCGCGTTCCGTCCGCCGCTGGAACGCTACCGGTCGGCGCGGCTGACGGTGCTGCGCTCGTTCCACGTCGAGATCGACGTCACCGTGACCGCCGCCTCGCGCGGCGTGCTCCTCGCGCACGGCGATCAGGGCGGCGGGTACACGATCTTCGTCGACGACGAGGGCCTGCACCTCGCCTACAACGCCTACGGCGCGATGCACCGGTGCCCGTCCGCGCCGCTGCGACCGGGACGCCGCCGCATCCGTCTGGACGTGACCGAACTGCCCGGACTGCGCTGCCGCCTCGCCGTGACCGTCGACGGGGAGCCGGCCGGGAGCATCGCCGAGGTGCCGCTGCTGTTCGGGATGGCGCCGTTCACGGGGATCAGCGTCGGCTACGACTACGGCAGCCCCGTCGACTGGGAGCGCTACGAGCGCTCCGGGCCCGGCCGCTGGGAGGGCGGCGGCCTGAGCGGCGCCCGCTACGTCCCGGGCCCGCGCTCGGCGCACGACACGACCGTGCTGCGCGCGATCGAGGCGGCGGTGGCCGTCATCGGGGATTGACGACGATGACGGCCACCGCCCGGCACTCAGAGCTCCGCGAGCTCCTCGAAGTTCTCGAGGTCCGCCGACAGCCCGGCGTACACCTCGGGCTTCTTCGCCTTGAGGTACGCGGCGTAGGCGACGCCGCCGACGAGCGCCAGCACGAGCAGCCACGGCATGAGCTGGACGTACAGGGCGTCCGAGCCGGCGACGAGGGTGAAGTTCAGCAGCGCCATGATGCTGAAGGTGAACAGGGCGACGAAACCCAGGCCCGGCGCGATGAAGGTGCTCCACAGCCGCGGGTCGCGCTTGCGGCGGAAGTGGACGACGACCGCCAGCGCGGCGATGGCCTGCACGATCATGACCGCGAGGGTGCCGAAGCCGAGTCCGACCGGCACGAGCGTGAGCACGGGCGGCAGCGGGTTGCCGTCCGCGTCGGGCTGGACGACGACCGCGAAGACGGCGGCCACGAGGATCGCGAAGACGAGGTTCACCAGCAGCGCGCGCTGGGGCGCCCCGTTGCGGTTGGTCTGCGCGAGCCAGGCGGGCAGCACCCGCGCCCGCCCCAGGGCGTAGAGGTAGCGCGCCGCCGAGTTGTGGAACGCGAGCTGCGCGGCGAAGAGGCTCACCACCAGCAGGACGAGCGTGATCGCGCCGACGACCGGACCCAGGTAGCGGTCGATGAGGACGAGGGTCATGTCGCCGGCGGCGAGGTGGTCGAGGGCGTCCGCCTGCGCCTGGGGGACGCCCACGGCGCTGACGATCGCCCAGCCGACGATCGCGTGCAGGACGCCGATGATCACGATCGCGGCGTAGGTGGCCCGCGGGATCGTCGTGCGCGGCTCGCGCGCCTCCTCACCGAACAGCGCCGTCGCCTCGAAGCCGATGAACGCCGTCGCGACGAGCAGCAGGCCGATCCAGATCGAGCCGCCGACGAGGATCTCGGGGCTGAAGGCCTGGGTGAAGGCGTCCAGGCTGAAACCGGTGTTGACCAGCACCGACACCGCGAAGGCGAGCAGGATCAGGGTCTCCAGGACGAGCGCGACCCCCAGCACGGCCGCGCTGACGTGGATGCCGGCGCGCGCCAGGAGGAAGACCACGACGAACAGCACGACGGCGCACAGGAACCAGTTCAGCTCGATGCCGAACAGCGCCGGCAGCACCACCGCTCCCGTGAAGAAGCCGATCGTGCCGAGCGCCCCCGCGACGAAGAAGTTGTAGCCGAGGGTCGCGATCATCCCCGTCACGAGCCCCGCCGTGCGGCCCAGACCCTTCACGGCGATGGCGTAGAAGCCGCCGGCGTTGACGAGGTCGCGGGTCATCTGGGCGTAGCCCACGGCGAACAGCAGCAGCGCGACCGCGACGATCAGGACGGCGACGGGGATGCCGCCGCCGTTGCCGAAGCCGATCGCGAGCGGCATCACGACGATCGCGACGGTGAGCGGGGCGACGGCGGCGAGCACGAGGAAGACGATCGCGGGCACGCCCAGCTGATTCGCCTTCAGCGTGCCGGTGCCGGTGTCGGATGCGGACATGCGGACTCCTGTCGAACGGGTGGACGTGGCCGCCGCGTCTCGGGGAACGCGGCCCGCCACGGGTTGCGAGCGAGTATGACGGACCCGCGCCCGCGCCGGGTTGCCGGGCGATGCGGGTGAGTTGACGACGCGCGCACGCCGTACGGCATCCGGCCGGCGCTCTTGCCTGGACGGGCACGTGCGTTGACTTCGGGCGCCCGATGCGGCGCCCCTCGTTGAGCCCGCCCCGTCGGCGGGCGAAAGTGGCCGCACGTTCCCGACGTCGCACGCCCGACCGGGCGGAACGGGCAGACCGATGCCCGATGCGACGCGACCTCCGAGAGGACAGCACTCATGATGAACACCGCGCTGATGAAGGGGCTCGGCCGCACCGCCGCCCTCCTCGCGGCCACCGGCCTCGCCGTGACGATGGCCGGCTGCTCCGCCTCGTCCGACGCCGCGGGAGGCTCCACCGCCGGCGCTTCCCAGGGCGCCATCGCGTGGAGCTTCGCCTCGCAGGACGTGGCGATCTGGGCCTCGCAGCTGGAGCTGATGAAGCCGATGATCGAGGACGCCGGCTACGAGTTCCTGACCGACAACCCGTCCTTCGACGTGCAGACCCAGGTCGGCGACTGGCAGTCGTGGATCACGCGCGGTGACGTCAAGGCGATCGGCGGGTTCCCCGTGGACCCCGCGTCGATGGTGTCCGTCACGAGCGATGCGACGGCCGCCGGCATCCCCGTGGTCAGCTATGCGGTGACCTGGGACGGGGTGACGGCGACGACCGAGATCTCCAACTACGACGCGGGCTTCGCCGTCGGCAAGGCCGCGGGCGAGTGGATCGCGAAGGAGTACGGCTCGACGACCGTGTCGGTGGCCCTCCTCGCCGACACGCAGACGGGCCTCGGGATCGATCAGCTCAAGGGTCTCACCGAGGGCGTGCAGTCCACGAAGGCTTCCGTGAAGCTGTACCCCCTGGAGGCCACCACGCGCGACGTCGGCTACAGCGTCGCCCAGAGCCAGCTCACCGCCGACCCCGACACGAAGGTCTGGCTGGGCATCGGCGCCGACATGGTGCTCGGCGCCCGTCAGGCCCTGCTCGACTCCGGCGTCTCGGCGACGGATGCCGGGTACTACGTGTCGGCGACCGACGCGAACAAGGAGGTGCTCGGGCTCATCGAGAGCGGCACCGACATCTGGCGCACGTCGTTCGCGTGGAAGGCGCAGGACCTCGCCAAGGCGAACGTCGACCTGCTGCTCGCCGCCGCGAAGGGCGAGAAGCCGCAGAACATCGAGGTCGGCGTGACGCAGGTGACGGCCGACAACGTGGCCGACTTCGCCGCGAACGGCTGAGCGCGGGGCGCCGGGACGGGGATCCGCTCCGTCCCGGCGTCCTCTTCCCCCTTCCCCGTCGTATCCCCCTCCGAGGAGACTCATGTCCCGCATCGCCTTCCGCGGCGTCACCGTCGACTTCGGCGCCACCCGCGCCCTCGACGACATCACGGTCGCGATGGATGCCGGGGAGATCGTGGGCCTGCTCGGCCACAACGGCGCCGGCAAGTCGACCGTCATCAACGTCGCGGCCGGCGTCGTGAAGCCGACGGCCGGCCACTACGAGCTGGACGACGAGGTGGTGGCCGCCCCCACGCCCGCCGCCGTCGCGGCCCGCGGCGTCACGGTGGTCAGCCAGGAGCCCGCGCTCGTGGGCACCCTCTCGGTGCTCGACAACCTCTTCCTCGGGCAGAGCCACGTCGCCCACGGGGACCGGCGCGAGCTCGCCCGTGCGGCGCTCGGCCGCGTCGGCCTGGCCGACCTCGACACGGCGACGCTCGTCGGCGTGCTGCCCGTGGGTCAGCGCCAGCTCGTCGACCTCGCCCGCGGCCTGGTGCGCGGCGACATGAAGGTGCTGTTCCTCGACGAGCCGACGGCCGCGCTCGGAGCCGCCGAGACGGCGACGCTGCACGCGCTCATCCGTCGCTTCGCGGCGGAGGGGACCACCGTCGTGTACGTCTCGCATCGCCTGCCCGACATCCTCGACGTGTGCACCCGGGTCGTGGTGTTCAATGCCGGGCGGCTCGTGCGCGACGAGCCCGCGGCGACCCTCGGCATCCGCGATCTGGCCGTCGCGCTCGCCCCCGACTTCCACGACCTGGAGGAGCACACGCCCGCCGCGCGCGGGGCGGAGGTGCTGCGGGTCGCCGGGGCCATGGAGCTGTCGTTCCACGAGGGCGAGATCGTCGGGCTGTTCGGCATGGCCGCGGGCGGGCAGTTCGCCGTCCTCGAGAGCGTCTTCGGCTGGCGGCACGACGCGGTGGCGGGAGAGCTGTCGTACACGCTCGACGGCAGGCGGTTCGCGCCCCGGCATCCGGCGGCGGCCATCGCCGCGGGCGTGTTCATGTCCCCCGCCGACCGCGAGTCGGACGGCCTGGTGAAGAACCTCACGGCGCGCGAGAACACCCTGCTGCCGTGGCTGCGCGGCCTGTCGCGCTTCGGCTGGATCGGCGCGCGCACCGGTGAGGCACCGTATCGGGCGGCACGCGAGTCGCTGAAGATGATCGGACCCGGCGGCGGCGCACCGATCGGAGCGTTCTCCGGCGGCAACAAGCAGAAGCACCTGCTCGCGCGGTGGATGTTCCCCCGGACGCCGCGCGTGCTCCTGCTCAACCAACCCACCCAGGGCGTCGACATCGGCGCGAAGAACGACATCGTGCGCGCGCTGCGCGCACTCGCGGCGAGCGGCGTGACCGTCGTGGTCGCGTCATCCGAGTCCGACGAGATCGCCCGCATGTGCGACCGCGCCTACACCATCTATTCCGACCGCGCCGCGGAGATCGCCCACGGCCCACACATGGAGGAGGAGCTGCTGCGCTCGTTGCTCGAGCTCGCCGCAGCGTGACGACTATGCCCCGCATCACCGCCGAGAGAATCCGTCTCCTGCTCGTGCAGAACGGGGTGCTCATCGCCCTCGTCCTGCTGATCGCGCTGTTCGCGATCCTCAATCCGCGCTTCATCTCCGTCGGCAACCTGCAGACCATCGTGCTCCAGATCGCCGAACTCGGCCTGATCGCCCTGCCGGTGGCCTTCCTCATCATGCAGGCGAACGTCGACCTCTCGGTCGGCTCCGTGGCGACCCTGTCGGCCGTCGTGGGCGGGCTGACCATGGTGGGCACCGGCAGCCCGGTGGCCGGCATCGTCGTCGGGGTGGCGGTCGGCGCGTGCGCCGGGCTCGTCAACGGCACCCTGGTCTCGGTGCTCGGGCTGAACTCCTTCGTCGTGACCCTCGGGTTCATGAGCGCGTGGAGCGGGCTCGCACTGTTCCTCACCAACGGCAAGACGGTGAGCGGCCTGCCGTCCTCGTTCACGTCCCTCGGTTCGTTCGCCCCGTTCGGGGTGCGGATCCAGATCATCCTGCTGGTCGCCGCGATCGTGGTGGCCTGGTGGGTGCTCAACCACACGACACGCGGCCGCGAGATCCTGGCCGTCGGCGGCAACCTGCGCGCGTCGCAGCTGATGGGTCTGAGGATCAACCGCATCCGCGTCAGCACCTACGTCGTGACGGGTGCCGTCGCCGGGTTCGTCGGGCTGCTGCTCGCCGCGAAGCTCGGCGCCGTCAGCCCGATCGTCGGACAGGGGATGGAGCTGGACGCACTGACGGTGGTCCTGCTCGGCGGCGTCGCGTTCGAGGGAGGATCCGGGCGCATCCGCAGTGTCCTCTACGGCCTCGCCTTCGTCGGCGTGCTCAAGAACGGGCTCGTCATCCTCGGCATCTCCCCGTACATCCAGACGATCCTCGTCGGCCTGACGCTCGTGATCGCGGTCGGCCTCGACCGGGGGATCCAGCAGGCGGTCGCGCGCTCGATCGCGTCGAGCGCGCGACGCCGCCAGCGCCGCTACCAGCAGGAGCTCAGCCAGACGAGCGCCTAGAGTGGGCACAACGCCGCCCGCCACCGCCCAGATCCGAAGGGGAGACCGTGCCTCGACTCGTCGACCACGAGGCGATGCGCACCGAGATCATCCGCGCGACCTGGCGCCTCATCGCCGAGCGCGGGATCGCCGCCATGACGATGCGCGAGCTCGCGCGTGAGCTCGGGTTCGCCAACGGCAGCATCACGCACTACTTCCCCAACAAGTCGGCGATCCTCACGGCGGCGTTCGAGCTCGTGTACGAGGCCACCAACACGCGCTACCTCGCCGCGATCGCGCAGACCCACGCGACCGGCGTCGCGGCGCTGCGGCAGTTTCTCGTGCAGACCCTGCCGGTCGACGAGGAGCGACTGCTCGAGGCGCGGATCGTCATCCCCTTCCTCGAGCACGCCGCCGCCGACGACGAGATGGCGGAGCTGTTCCGGGCGATGATGACGCAGTGGCGCGCGCACTTCGACGCGCTCCTCGCCGAGGCCGCGGCGTCCGGCGAGCTGCGGCCGGGACTCGATCCCCGCGCCGCCGGCGATGCCCTGCTGGCCCTGCTCACCGGCGTCCAGGGCACCGGGATCCTCCTGCCCGACTCGCGCGAGCCGGCGCGCATGGAGGCCATGCTCGACACCGCCCTGCAGATGCTCCGCTGACGCCCCGTCCGGCACGACGGGGGCGCGGCGGCGACACGGCGGCGCGCGTCACCCCGATTTTTCACGGCGCATTGTCACAGCACGGTAACAATCCCGACATTATGGTCCTCCAAGCGTCGGATAAAAAGGATCATGGCAATCACCCGACAGCACCACCGCAACGAGGCGAGGTCATCCATGTCAGCGAGCCCGGCGGCGCCCAGCGCCACACTCCATCGTTTCGACAGCATCGATCGGTTCCGCACCGCCGTGAACGACTCCTTCGTGCCGCTGCGGGTCGAATCGGCCCGCCCCGGCCTGCGCGCCTACATCCGCGGCTGCGCGTCCGACGGCATCCACCTCACCGAGGTGGGCGCCACCGCCCACCGCGTCGAGCGCACCGACGATCTCATCGCCCGCTCGCCGCGCGCCGCCTTCAAGGTGAGCCTCATGCTCTCGGGCACCGGCATCCTCGTGCAGGACGGCCGGCACGCCGTGCTCCGCGAGGGCGACTTCGCCATCTATGACACCAGCCGCCCCTACACGCTGAGCTTCGACGACGACTTCCGCAACCTCGTCCTCATGTTCGGGCACGACGCCGTGAGCCTGCCGCCCGAGGTCATGCGTCAGATCACCGCGACCCGCATCGCGGGAGACGGCGGCATCGGCTCGGTCGTCGCTCCGTTCCTCGCCCGCCTCGGCGGCCGCATGAGCGAGTTCGCCGGGGCGACGGGCGTGCGTCTGGCCCGCTGCGGCGTCGACCTGATCACGACGGCCGTCGTGCGCGAGCTCGGTCTGGACACCACGGCATCCGACCCGCACCGCGCCCTCCTGAACCGCATCCACCTCTACATCGACGAGAACCTCGACTCCCCCGAGCTGTCTCCGGGGACCATCGCCGCGGCGCACTACATCTCCGTGCGACACCTGCACACGCTGTTCCAGGAGTCGGGCACGACGGTGTCCGCCGTCGTGCGACAGCGCCGCCTCGAACGCTGCCGGCGCGACCTGCTCGACCCGATGCTCGCGGAGCGGCCCGTCGCGGCCGTCGGCGCGCGGTGGGGGTTCCCCGACGCGGCCCACTTCAGCCGCGCGTTCAAAGCGGCCTTCGACGTCTCCCCGAACGCCTACCGCCGCGCCAACTGAGCCCGCCGCCCCGGGGCCGTCACATGCCCGCGTGATCGAACGCGATCGTCGGCACATCCACGATGTGGGCGCCGCCGTCGGCGACGAGCACGGCGCCCGTGAGGAACGACGACTCGGCCGAACCGAGGAACCGCACGACCGCGGCGATCTCCGCGGGCTCCGCCGCCCGCCCCAGCGGAACGTCGCGCGTCACGACACCGTACGCCTCCTCCCGCGAGGCGAGACCGGCGTGTGCGGCGAACTCGTCCATCTCGGCATCCGCCATCGGCGTGCGCACCCACCCGGGGCACACCGCGTTGACCCGCACACCGCGGCGCCCGTAGTCGCGCGCCATCGACCGCGTGAGACCGATCAGCGCGTGCTTGCCGACCGTGTAGCCCGCCACCGACGGACCCGCGAACAGCCCCGCGATCGAGGAGACCACCACGATCTGCCCGCGACTGTCGAGGAGCGCGGGAAGGGCGGCGCGCGCCATGACGAACGCCGTGTCGAGGTTCGCGCGCAGCGCGTCGTGCCACGCGACGTCTCCGGTGTCGAGGACCGTGGAGAAGCCGTGGCCCCCGGCGTTGGCCACGAGCACGTCGATCCGCCCGAACCGGGCCAGGGTCTCGGCGACCGCCGCTGCCGCCGCGTCCGCGTCGGCGGCGTCCGCGACGACCGCGACGGCTCCCGTGGCGGCGGCGACCGCGGCGAGCGGCTCGGGGCGACGGCCGACGACCACGACGTGCGCGCCGTCGTCGGCGTAGCGGCGTGCGATCGCGGCGCCGATGCCGGTGCCGCCGCCGGTGATGACGACCACCGGGGTGGGGGGCTGCTCGTGCTCGGTCATGACGGTGTCCTTTCGGGCGGGCCGGACGCGCCGGCGACTCAGGCGGGGAAGGCCGATCGGGCGCTGAACCCGAAGTCGGAGACGATGCCGGTGCCGGCGATGGCCCGCGCCGCCGGCGAGAGGAGGTAGACGATCGTCCCCGCGAGCTCGTCGGCGCTCTGCACGGGATACGCGACATCGGCGAAACCGGTCGCGAGGTCGAGATCGCCCCGACTCATCGGGGTGTCCACGATCGACGGGCAGACGGCGGCGACGCGGATGCCGTCCGGCTGCAGTTCCACCGCGGCGGCGCGCGCCAGCTGCAGCACGGCCGCTTTCGAGGCGCCGTAGGGGACCATGCCTCCCGTGGCGACGAAGGCCGAGTCGCTCGCGACGATCACGACCGCCGCCTGCGCGGACGCTGCGAGCCACGGCAGGGCGCTGCGCAACGTGAGGAAGGTGCCCGTGACGTTGACCGCCATGACCGCGTCCCAGTCGGCGAGGGAGGTGCGCCCCAGCGGCGTGCCGACGGGGCCGGAGATCCCTGCGGCGCACACGAGCAGATCGATGCCGCCGAGCCGCGCCGCGGCGGTGTCGACGGCCGCCGCGACCGCAGCCTCGTCGCGGATGTCGGCGACGACCGACAGGCGACCGGGCACGGCGACGCGATCGATCACGGCGACGACCGCGCCCTCGGCCTCGAGGGTGCGGACCACGGCCGCACCGATCCCACCGGCCCCGCCGGAGACGACGGCGCGAAGCCCTCCGATGTGCAGATCCACGACGCCCTCCCCCGGCGATCCGTTGCCGCCACTGGCATCCTGCCGGAGCGCGCGGCGGGCGAGCGGGGCTCTGCACGCAGGACACACCGCCGCGCACTCGCCGTCAACCATCCCGCGCGCGCACGCCGCACAATCGCAGAGACGGCGCGCGACGCCCCGTCGGGCCGGGCCGACCCCTGCCCGCCGCGACCACCGAGAGGACCTCGCCCGATGAGCGAAACGATCAACCTGTCCGACACGTCGACCTGGCTCCCCCTGGACGGCCTCGCCCCCGGGTTCGACGCGGGCAAGGCCGAGCCCACCTCCGACCTCGCGGGCCGCACCTTCACGATCGTGGACGAGCGCGGCACCCGCATCCGCCACACCTTCGGCGAGGGCACCGTGTCGTGGGACTACCGACCCGGGGAGGGCGACGAGACGGCGCCGTCGGCGCAGACCGACGCGTGCGAGGTGATCCGCGTCGACGAGGACCTCTACTACGCGCAGTTCCACCACACCCACCTCCCCGAGGAGGCGGTCTCGCTCTTCCTCGACCTCCGCTCGGGTCGGGCCCTGTCGGTCATCTCCCTGCTGGGGACGGCGGCGACCGGCACGACGGCCGTGCGCCACCTGTTCGCCCCGGGCACGATCGTCGAGGTGGACACCGTCGGCGACGCCCCCGCCCCGACCAGCGAGCTGATCGGCCGCCGCGTCCTCTGGGTGTACTCCAGCGTGCACGCGTACGAGCACGTCTACCTGTCGCCGCACTGGTACACCTGGCAGTGCCTCGCCGGCCCCGAGCAGGGCCTCGCCGACACCGACGAGAACACCGTGTGGCGGCTGCGTCCCGGCATCTACGTCTTCACGTGGCGCGAGAAGGTCATCCCCTGCGGGTCGGTCACCGTCGCCGACCACCGCGATGCGAAGGCGCTGCGCGCCCACGGCGTGCTCTTCGGCACCGACGAGTCGGGCGCGGGACAGACCCACTTCACCTTCGGTGCCCACGGACGCCTGCTGTCCAACACCGTGCACCCCGCCGAGTACGACCCTTCGCGTCCGCTGGAGCGCTGAGGTGAGCGCCGAACTCATCCTGACCGGAGCGACCGTCCGCACCGCCGACGCCGAGCGCCCCCGCGCCGAGGCCGTGGCCGTCGCGGGCGGCCGCATCCTGGCGGTCGGATCGGCCGCCGAGATCGAGGCCCATCGCGGTCCCGACACGCTCGTGCGGGACCTCGCGGGGGCGGCGCTCTACCCCGGATTCATCGACGTGCACAACCACCACGCGATCGCCGGCATCACCGACCTGTTCGAGCTGTCGTTCGGCTCCGCGCTCGGCCTCGACGAGATCCTGGCGCTCGTCCGCGAGCGCGCCCGCACCCTGCCCGCCGGGGCGTGGATCACGGGCGGCTCGTGGGCCAGCACGCTCATGGACGAGCTGTCGTCGTCGGCCACGCGCGCGCGTCTCGACGAGGCGTCGGACGGGCATCCCGTCATGCTCTCCGACGACAGCCGGCACAACCGCTGGGCCAACACCCGCGCCCTGGAGCTGGCGGGCATCGACGCCGTGCACCTGCCCGACGGCGGCGTGACGGTGCTCGACCCCGGCGACGGGCATCCCACCGGGGTGCTCCTGGAGGCGGCGGGCATCCCCGTCGCGCAGGCCCACGCGCGCGACGGGGCGCTCACCGCGGCGCAGCACCGGAGCGCGTCGCGCCGTGGGATCGAGCTGCTCGCGAGCTACGGCATCACGGCCTTCCAGGACGCGGCCGTCTCGCTGGAGATCCTCGAGGCGCTGCGCTCCCTGGACGAGGCGGGCGAGCTGGATGCCTGGGTGGTGTCGAGCCTGACGATCAACGACGACATCTTCGGGTTCGATCCCGTGGGACGGGCGCTGATCGACGCCGGCGAGCGCTTCCGCACGCGGCACCATCGCCCCGACTTCGTGAAGATCTTCCTCGACGGCGTGCCGCCCGCGCGCACCGCCTGCTTCCTCCATCCGTACCTGCCCGACACCGAGCACGGCGACGGCTTCACCGGCACCACGACGATGACCGGCGACGAGCTGTACGGATGGCTGCGACTGGTCGCCGACCGCGGCCTCGGCGCGAAGGTCCACTGCACCGGCGACGGCTCGGCGCGGCTGTTCCTCGACACCGTCGCGCGGCTGCGGGCCGAGGGGTTCACCGACACCCGCTTCCAGATCGCGCACGGCCAGTACCTCGCCGACGACGACATCGGCCGGATGGCGTCGCTGCGGGTCGTCGCCGACATCTCCCCGTTCATCTGGTTCCCCGGGGTCATCCCGCAGGCGCTCGCGGCGGTGCTCGGCGAGGATCGCGCCGCGCAGCTGCAGCCCAACCGCGCCCTGCTGGATGCCGGGGCGCTGGTCGCCGGCGGCTCCGATTGGCCCGTCAGCGAGTCGCCGAACCCGCTCGAGGGCATGCAGGGCCTCGTCACCCGCGCCGACCCGCTGCGCCGCGCGCCCGGCGTCCTCTGGCCGGAGCAGGCGATCACCCCCGACGAGGCGCTCGAGGCCTTCACGATCAGCGCCGCGCGGGCGATGGGGATCGACCACGAGACCGGCAGCCTCACGCCCGGCAAGTCGGCGGACTTCGTCATCCTCGACCGCGACGCCGTCGGCGGCGACCCCGACGCCATGATCGACGCCCGGGTCGTGGAGACCTGGTTCGCCGGTCGGCGCGTCTTCGCGGCCTGAGCGGCGTCGGCTCCCGGGGCGCGCACGAAGAAGGGGCGGATGCCACGGCATCCGCCCCTTCTTCGTGCGCGGTCAGGAGGTGCGGCCGGGGGTGCTCACGACCTGCGGCACGGCGACCGACTTCAGGCCCTCGACGCCGAACTCGAGGCCGTAGCCGGAGGCCTTCACGCCGCCGAACGGGACCATCGGGTGCAGCCCGCCGTGCGAGTTGACCCAGACGGTGCCCGACTGCATGCGCGTCGCGTAGGAGGCGGCCTCGGCCGGGTCGCTCGACCACACCGACGCGCCCAGTCCCACCTCGGCCGCGTTGGCGCGCGCGAAGGCGTCGTCGATGTCGCTGTAGCGGATGACGGGGAGCACGGGACCGAACTGCTCCTCGTCGACGAGCGCGATGCCGTCGGTCACATCGGCGACGATCGTCGGGCGGTAGAACAGCTCGCCGAGCTCGGGGGCCGCCTCGCCGCCGGTGACGACCCGGCCGCCGTGGGCGCGGGCGTCGTCGACGAGCTGGGCGACCAGGTCGAACTGGGCCTTGTTCTGCACCGGGCCGAGGACGTTGCGCTCGTCGAGGCCGGGGCCCATGGGTGTGCGCGCCGCGATCTCGGCGAGCGCGTCGACGACCTCGTCGTAGACGGAGTCGTGCACGTACAGTCGTTTCATCGCGGCGCACGTCTGCCCCGTGTTGATGAACGCGCCCCAGAAGAGGTCGTCGGCGATCGCGCTGACGTCGGTGTCCGGCAGCACGATGCCGGCGTCGTTGCCGCCGAGCTCGAGCGTCAGGCGCGCGAAGTTGCCCGCCGAGCTCTCGATGATCTGGCGCCCGACCTCCGTCGAGCCGGTGAACATCACCTTCGCGACGTCGGGGTGGGCGGCCAGGCGCCCGCCCACCGCGCCGGGGCCCGACACGGCGATGAGCACGTCGGCGGGGAGCACCTCGTTCATCACCGAGACCAGCGCGAGCACGCTGAGCGGCGTGTTGCTGCTGGGCTTGATCACGACCGTGTTGCCCATCCGCAGCGACGGGCCGATCTGCCAGATCGAGATCATCATCGGCCAGTTCCAGGGGCTGATCGCACCGACGACGCCGGCCGCCTTGTAGACCAGCTCGGCGTGCAGGTTCGCGTCGTCGACGAGCACCTGGGGCTCCAGGACGGTGGCCGCGTTCGTGCGCAGCCAGGCGGAGCACGCCCCCACCTCGAACCGCGCGTTCGGACCGTTGAGCGGCTTGCCCTGCTCGCGCGAGAGGAGCCGCGCGAGCGCTTCCGCGTTGGCGTCGATCGCGTCGGCGGCGGCGTTCAGCAGGGCGGAGCGCTCCGCGTGGCCGAGGGCGTCCCACGCGGGCTGGGCGGCCTTGGCCCGTGCGACCGCCGCGTCGAGCTCCTCCTCCGACTGGACGGGGGCGCGCCCGATGACCTCACGGGTGGCGGCGTCGAGGATCTCGCGCCCCTCCCCTTCGGGGGCCTGGACGCGCGCGAGCAGCGCGGCCTCGTCGAGCATGGTCGGTGAGTCGGACATCGATGTCTCCTTCGTGGATCCGAGCGCGGCGGTGCGGCGCGATGACTCTCATTGTCGGCGGCGGCGCCCCGCGCGGATTGTCGCCGGGTGCGCGGGGGTTGCCCGTGCGAGAGGGGATCGGCGACGCGGTCCCGGGCCGCACTCCCCGGCATCCCCGCCCCTATAATCGACACGTCCGGACGCGACGCGGCATCCGGTGCTCGAAAAAGGGGCACGCGAGACACATACGGCATCCATTCACCGTCCCGTCTCCCGGAGGACCCATGCCCACCGTGTCCGCGCACGTCGCCCAGACCCTCGCCGCCCACATCGACCACGTCTTCGGGGTGATGGGAAACGGCAACGCCCACGTCCTCGACGCGCTGGAGCGCTCCACCGACGTGCACTACACGGCGGTCCGCCACGAGGCGGGCGGCGTCGTCGCCGCCGACGCCTATCACCGCGCGAGCGGGCGGCTCGCCGCCGCGACCGCCACCTACGGCGCCGGCTTCACCAACACGCTCACGGCTCTCGCGGAGTCCGTGCAGGCGCACGTACCGCTCGTGCTGGTCGTCGGCGACGAGCCCACCTCCGGGCCGCGGCCCTGGGGCGTCGACCAGATCGCGCTCGCGTCGGCCGTCGGCGCCCGCACGTACACGGTGGGTCGCACGGATGCCGCGGCCACCACCGTCATCGCGATCGAGCACGCCTTGACCTATCGGGTGCCGACCGTGCTCGCGATCCCCTACGACGTCGCGAAGCTCGACGCGGGACCGGTGCCCGCGGCGCCCCAGCCGGTGCTCCCCGCCCCTCTCGCGCCTTCGCCGTTCGCCCGCGCGGCCATCGCCGACCTGGGCCGGGCCCTGGCCGCCGCCGAGCGTCCCGTCCTCCTCGCCGGTCGCGGCGCATGGATCGCGGGTGCGGGCGCGGCCCTCGGCCGCCTCGCGGACGCGACCGGCGCCGTCACGGCGACCACGGCCCTCGGGCGAGGCATCTTCCCGCGCGGCGAGTTCGACCTGGGCGTCACGGGCGGCTTCGGCGCCGAAGGAGCGATGGAGCTCCTCTCCACCGCGGACGTCGCCGTCGTCTTCGGCGCGGGACTCAACCAGTTCACGATGCGCTTCGGCGCGCTGTTCGCGCCCGGCACGCGCGTCGTCCAGGTCGACATCGCCCCCGCGGCGACGCATCCGCACGTCGGCGGGTACATCCGCGCCGACGCGCGGCTGGTCGCCGAGGCGCTGTGCGCGGAGCTCGACGCCCTCGGCGGGACGCCGAGCGGCTGGCGCGAGAGCATCGATCTCGCGGCCCTGCGGTGGCGCGAGGACGGCGACCGCCTCGCTCCCGACGGACGCCTCGACCCGCGCGCCGTCGCCGCGCGCATCGGCGAGCTGCTGGAGAGCGCGCCGTCGACGCGCGACCGGGTCGTCGTCACCGACGGCGGCCACTTCCTCGGGTGGCCCAACATGTACTGGCCCGTGGCATCCCCCGACCGGATGATGATGGTCGGGACGGCGTACCAGTCGATCGGGCTCGGCTTCCCCTCGGTGCCGGGCGCCGCGATGGCGAAGCCGGATGCCACCGTCGTGCTGTGCACGGGAGACGGCGGCGGGCTGATGGCGCTCGCCGACCTAGAATCCGCCGTGCGCGTCGCCGCGGGCCGCGGGCTGGCCGTCGTGTGGAACGACGCCGCCTACGGCGCCGAGGTCAACCTCTACGGCCTGCAGGGGCTGGCGCGCGGACCGATGCTCATCCCCGAGGTGGACTTCGCCGGCCTCGCCGCCGCGGTCGGAGCCCGCGGCGTCGTCGTGCGCACGCTCGACGATCTGGACGTGCTCGCGGAATGGGCCGCGGCCCCGGCATCCGACCGGCCGTTCCTGCTGCTCGACTGCCGCATCTCCGGCGCGGTCATCGCCCCCTACCAGCAGGAGATCATCCGCGTGAACTCCTGACCCCGCCCCTGGGCTCCCATCCGTCGGCGCGTGCCGTACTCCGTCTGCGTACGCACCAGCCGCGACCGCGACCGCGGAATCCCGCGGCCGACCCGAGCCGAGCCCGGCGTCGAGACTGAATACGGAAGGGACGGGGCGAGGACGCGGGCGGGAATGCCGGGGCCTGTCGGAACGCTGTGTCTGTGGCGCACACTGGGGTTCGACGGGAAAGCCGTCGGCGAACGCGCGCGCGGAAACGGGGTGCCATGGAAGGCCTGGAAGTCACGGTCCTGCTGGGGCTCGCGGTGCTGGCGGGGACGATCCTCGCGCCGCGGCTGCGCGTGGCGACACCGCTGGTGCTGCTCGTCATCGGGCTGCTGCTCGGCTTCGTCCCGGCGCTGCGGCAGATCGAGCTGCCGCCCGAGACCGTCCTGCTGCTGTTCCTTCCGGTCATGCTGTTCTGGGAGAGCCTGACGACATCGCTGCGCGGCGTGCGCCGGTCGCTGCGGTACATCATCCCGATGAGCACGCTGCTGGTGGTCGCCTCGGCGTTCGCCGTCGCCTGGGTCGCGACGATGTTCGGCCTGCCCTGGCCCGCCGCGATGATCCTCGGCGCGGCGGTGGCCCCGCCCGACGCGACCGCCGTCGCGGCCCTCGGACGCCTGCTGCCGCAGCGCACCTTCATGAAGCTCAAGGCCGAGAGCCTGACCAACGACGGCACGGCCCTCGTGCTCTACGCGATCGCGATCTCGGTCGCCCTCGGCGACACCGTCACCGGCTGGTCGATCACCGCGACGGTGCTGATGTCGTATCTGGGCGGCGCGGCGGCGGGCATCGCGGTGGCGGCGCTCGCCTACGTGTCGCTGCGGCGGATGCGCAACGCGCTGTCGATCAACGTCACCCTGCTGCTGGTCCCGTTCACGGCCTTCCTGCTCGCCGAGCTCGTCAACGCCTCGGGGGTGCTCGCCGTCGTCTTCGCGGGCCTCATCATCGCCTGGGCCTCCCCGCGCATCACGACGGCGGCCTCGCGCCGCACGGCGACGGCGGCGTGGCCGTTCGGGGTGTATCTGCTCAACGGGGCGCTCTTCGTGCTGATCGGGCTCGAGGTGCAGCTCGTCCTCCACGAGATCTCCCCCGGCGAGCTGTGGGGGCTCGTCCTGCTCACGATCGCCGCGTGGGCGGCGCTGCTGGTGGTCCGGTACGTCTTCCAGCTGCTGGTCTCCCCGTTCTCGCGACCGCGCACGCCCGGTCTGTCCGCCCGGACCGGCCCGGGCTCGCTCAACCGCGCCCGCATCGTCAGCACCGTCGCGGGCTTCCGCGGCGCCGTCTCGCTCGCGATCGCGCTGTCCGTCCCCCTCACGACGTCGGCCGGCGACCCCCTCGCCGGGCGGGATGCCGTCGTGTTCGTGACCGCCGGGGTGATCGTGCTGAGCCTGCTCGTGCAGGGTCCGCTGCTGCCCGCGGTCGTGCGGTGGGCGCAGCTGCCGAGCGACGAGTGGGCGGCCGACGAGCTGGAGCTCGCTCAGCGCACGATCACGGGCGCCGCCATCGCGGCCCTCGACGACATCGCCGCCGAGCACGGCATCAGCGACGAGGTCCGCGAACGCGCGCGCCGCGACGGCTACGACATGCTCGAGCTGGCCAACGCCCGTGCCTTCGCCCGGGCGCAGGCCGCCTCGGATGCCGATCAGATCGCCCAGCTCGAGGGTATGGTCGCCGCCCCGTCGGCTCCCGACACGGGCGCGCAGGCCGTCGTGGATGCCGCGGCATCCCCCGCCGAGGCGGCCTCCGAGAGCGTGACGGCCCTGACGATGCTGGCCGCGTCGACGGGGATCGATCTCACGCAGCGCTCGCCGCTGACCCGGTTCGAGGAGATGACCCGGCTCAAGCTCGCGCTGCTCGACCGCAAGCGGGAGGTGCTGCTGCGCCTGCGTCGCGAGGGCACGGTGGACGACCTGCTCGCCCGGCGGCTCGAGGCCCACCTCGATGCGGAGGAGCTGCGCCTGAGCGGTTTCGACGACCTCGACTGACGGGCCGGGAGAGCGCCCCGGCCGTTGAGCGAGCGCAGCGAGTCGAGACGCCCCACGCCGGCCGACACCACCGGCCCCACCGACCCCACGGGGCCGGTCACGCCACGGGCAGCATCCACTCCGCGAAGAACGATGCCAGCTCGTCCGTCGCTTCCAGGGGCAGGACGGCCGCGACGTACTGGTCGGGGCGCACGACGACCAGCACACCGTCCCGCGACAGTCCGCGCGCGTCGAAGATGTCCACGTCGTTCCAGCGGTTCGGTGCTGCGGCGAACACCTTCTCCCAGTCGGTGAGGGCGAGGGCACCGGATCGGGGCCGGAAGATCGCGGGGGCCCGGGTGACGTCGATCTCCTCGAACCCCTCCTGATAGATCACCTTGGCGTCGAAGATCGCGTCGACGTCGCTCCCGTGCGGGGTGTAGCGGCGCACGGGCGAGTCCGGCGCCTCGGCCAGCCACCGCGCGAAGCCGGCGACGGCGGAGTCGGCCCGCGTGCCGGCGGCGTCGGCGAAGGCGTACAGGCGCCAGCGGCCGTCGGCCTTCGCGTGATGACCGAGGTGCACCACGTTGCCGTCCGCCGCGAGCGTCACGGGTGCGCTCTTGAACCGCTTGCCGACGGGGAAGCCCGTCGCGAGGTGCTGGTACGCGTCGCTCGCCACGACGCCCGCACCGACGGTGTAGGTCGTCATGAATCCGGACGGGAACTCGGCCGTCGCCAGGTAGTAGGTCGCGAGGTCGGTGGGGTCGGAGATCTCCTCCGGCTTCCTCGCCATCAACGACGACCACTCCTTGTCGAAGTCGATGAGCTGCTGCGCGACCGGACGCCGTTCGGCGCCGTACGTCGACAGCAGGGATGCCGGGCTCAGCCCGGTGAGCACCGAGCCGAGCTTCCAGCCGAGGTTGAACCCGTCCTGCATCGACACGTTCATGCCCTG
>NZ_BCWI01000005.1 GCF_001592125.1 Microbacterium hominis NBRC 15708 | reverse complement strand
CGACATCGATGCCGGACCCCGTGGGCTCGCGGCATCCGCCGCTTACCGCCGCGTCGGGTCGGGCAGCGAGATCGGCGTCGTCCCGGCGACCTCGTCGCTGAACTCCTCGGGCGCCACGACGGTCAGCGGTCGCGTCTCGTCGAGGGAGAGGGCGAAACGGCGCGACTCGTGGCGGTGCAGCCGGCCCGACCACAGGAGCCAGCCGAACCCGATCGCGAAGGCGACCAGCGCCGCCGCGGCGCCGAGGAGGATGGCGGCGCGGGCGCCGTACTCCGCGGCGACCCAGCCGACGATCGGGGCCCCGATGGGCGTCCCGCCCATGAGGATCGCCATGTAGAGCGCCAGCACGCGGCCGCGCAGGGCCGGATCGGTCGTCGTCTGGACGTAGCCGTTGGCGGTGGTGAGCGTCGTGACGACGGCGAACCCGGTGAACATCAGCGTGAGGGCGTACAGCCAGTAGTCGGGCATGAACGCCGACACGGTGCCCGCGACCGCGAACATCCCCGTGCCGACGATCACGAGGCGCATGCGCGCGCGATCGCGGCGCGCGGCCAGCAGGGCCCCCGCGAGCGAGCCGATGGCGAGGATCGAGCTGAGCAGGCCGTAGCCGTCGGCGTCACGACCGAACTCGAGCGCCATCGTCGAGGCGAAGATCGGGAAGTTCATGCCGAAGGCGCCGAGCAGGAACACCATGATGAACGTGACGACCAGGTCGGGGCGCCCGCCCACGTAGCGGAACCCGTCGGCCAGGCGCGACGCCCCGGGCGCCGTGATCCGCGGCACCAGCTCCTCGGAGCGGATGAGGCGCAGGGCCACGATCATCGCGAGGAAGGTGACGGCGTTCACGAGGAACACCCAGCCGGTGCCGACCGCGACGATCACGATGCCGGCGACGGCCGGCCCGATCATGCGGGCGCCGTTGAAGGATGCCGCATTCAGCGCGACCGCGTTCGAGGCGTTCTCGCGGTCGACCAGATCGGAGACGAACGCCTGCCGCGCCGGGTTGTCGAACGCGGCGACCAGTCCGAGCGCGAAGGCGAACACGTACATGAGCGGGAGCGTCATGACGCCGCTGAGGATCAGGATGCCGATGGTCGCGCCCAGCACCAGGAGCGATCCCTGCGTCACCATCAGCAGGCGGCGCCGCTCGAAGCGGTCCGCGACCCAGCCGGTGATGCTCACGAGCAGCAGCGGCGGGGCGAACTGCAACGCCATCGTGACGCCCATGGCGCCCGCGTCGTTGTGCGTCAGCTGGGTGAGAACGACCCAGCTGAGCGCCGTGGCCTGCATCCATGCGCCGATGTTGGAGACGAGGGCGCCGATGAACCAGACGCGGTAGTTGAAGACGGAGAAGGAGCGGAACATCGCGGAGGAGCTCATCGCGCGGCCACCTCGCGCATCAGCTCGGCCGCGGCGCTCAGGAGGTCGCGCTGCTCGTCGGTGAGCTCGGACAGGGCCTGCTCGAGCCACGAGTCGCGGCGGCGCACCGTCTCGTCCACGACCGCGCGGCCGGCGTCGGTGAGCGCGATGTTCACCTTGCGGCGATCGTCCGCGTCGGCGGTGCGGGTGAGGTAGCCCGACTCCTCCAGCCCGTTCACGGTGCGGTTCATCGACGGCGCCGAGACCCGTTCACGGTCGGCGAGCTCGCCGAGGGTGTGCTGGCCGTGCACCGACAGGGCCGCGAGCACGGCGAACTGGCCGTCGCTCATCGTGTCGACCGCGCGCTGCGAGCGCAGACGTCGCGCGAGGCGGAAGGTCGCCATCCGCAGATCGGAGGCGGCGGTGGACAGTTCGGGTGCGGCGGGGGTGGTGTCGGTGCTCATTCCGATATTTAGCATAGCTCATTAGTCATGCTAAATATCCGCATCCTCCATCTCCTCCATCTCCTCGTCCCGCCGCCCCTCGCGTCCGAGGGGGATCGTCGCGAGCAGCCCGATCACGAGGAAGCCGGCGGCGGTGAAGGCCGACAAGCGCGTGGCATCGGAGAACGCCGCCTTCGCGTCCTGCGCGATCGGAGCCGTCTCGGGGTTCGCGGCGAGGCCCGCGATCGCCCCGCCGGAGCTGTCGACGACGGCCGACACGATCTGATCCCGCTCCTGCGCGGGCAGCCCGCGCGCGTCGAGCGCGGAGGAGAGGATGCCGGCGGTGCCGGAGAACAGCACGGTGCCCAGGATCGCGATACCGAGCGCCGACCCGACCTGCCGGGCCGTGGACTGCGTGCCCGATCCCTGGCCCGACAGCTCCACGGGCACGTCCTGGAGGATGACGCCCGTGAGCTGCGCGGTCGCCAGGCCGACGCCGAAGCCGTAGACGAACAGGGCCGGCAGCAGCCAGAGCCACGCCGCCTGCGTCCCGGCATCCCAGCCCACGACGAGCCCGGCCGCGGCGACGCCCACGATCTCGGCGACGAGGCCCGCACGCACGATCAGCACCGGGCTGATGCGGCCGCTGGACGCCCCGGCGAACCCGCTCGCGACGAACGAGCCGGCCGCCAGGGCGATGAGGATCAGTCCGGTCTGGAGGGCGTCGAAGCCCAGGACGAACTGCAGCCAGAGCGGCAGCGACAGGATGATGCCGAACTCGCCGAGGGCGACGACCAGCGCCGCGATGTTGCCGCTGCGGAACGTCGCGATCGAGAACAGGCGCGGATCGAGCAGCGTCGGCCGGCCGCGTCGCGCCTGACGTCGCGACCACGTCACGAACGCGACGGCGGCGAGCGCGGCCAGGAGGAAGGCGAGGGGCACGGGGGACAGGGGGAGGGGCCAGCTCCAGCCGCCGACCGTGAAGGCGTCGTTCACCTCCCACCAGCCGAGGGTGCGCCCCTCGATGAGCCCGAAGACCAGGGCGCCGAACAGGACGACGGACAGCACGGCGCCGACGGCGTCGAGGGACGGCGCGTTCGCGGCGCGCGACTCCGCGACCGCCCACAGGACGCCGATCGCGATGACGATCCCGAGCGGGATGTTGATGCCGAAGGCCCATCGCCACGAGAACGAGGTGGTGAGCCAGCCGCCGAGCAGCGGGCCCACCGCCGCCATCCCGCCGATCGTCGACCCCCACACCGCGAACGCGATGCCGCGCTCGCGGCCGTGGAAGGTCGCGTTCAGCAGCGACAGGGTGCTCGGCAGCATCATCGCCCCGCCCACGCCCTGCACGAGCCGGGAGAGGATGAGCAGGTCGCCCGTCGGGGCGAGCGCCGCCGCGACCGACGAGCCCGCGAACAGCACGACGCCGATCAGCAGCAGCCGGCGCCGGCCGATGCGGTCGGCCAGCGACCCGAACAGCAGCAGCAGTGAGGCGAAGACGAGGGTGTAGGCCTCCTGCACCCACTGCACCTGTGTCGACGAGATGTCCAGATCGGTGACGATGGCGGGGATCGCGACGTTGACGATCGTCGAATCCACGATGATGAGCGCGACGGCGAGGCTGATGAAGACCAGACCGAACCACCGACGAGACGTGACGTCCTTCATGAATGGCTAGCTTATCTAGCTATCTGGCGAATCCCAACCCCTAGACTCGCACCATGGCAGCGGCGCGGCGCGAAGAACGCTCGTTCACCGATTCCCACGGCATCCGCATCGTCTTCGATGTCTACGTGCCGGGGCCCGACGATCCTGTCGCCCGCGGCGTGGTGCAACTGCTGCACGGCGTCGGGGAGCACGCCGGACGCTACGCGCACGTCGCGGCGGCCCTGACCGCGGCGGGCTACATCGTCTACGCCGACGACCACCGCGGACACGGCCGCACCGGCATGGCGCAGCACGACGGCGACGCCCGCCGGCTCGGCCGGCTCGGACCCGGCGGCCTGCGCGCCGCGGAGGCCGCGTGCGCTCAGCTCACCGGCATCATCCGCGACGAGAACCCCGACCTGCCGCTCATCCTGATCGGCCATTCCTGGGGCTCCTTCCTCGCCCAGATGCTGCTGAACCACCACCCCGAGGCCTACGACGCCGTCGTGCTCACCGGTTCGGCGCTGCGCTGGCCGGGATCGCTCAACTCGGGTGACCTCAACGCGCCGTGGAAGGCTCCGGATGCCCTGGGCTCCGAGTGGCTGTCCTCCGACCTGGCCGTCGGCCGTGCCTTCCTGGACGACCCGCTGACCACGTCGGAGCCGCTGGCCAGGCTCTTCGGCCCGATCGACACCCTGCGGCTCATCGGCAAGCCGGCGAAGAACCTCCCGCGCGACGTCCCCGTGCTGCTCATGGTCGGCCGCGACGACACCGTCGGCGGACCCCGCAGCATCCACCGCCTCGCCGACGCCTACCGCACCCGCTCGGGGCTCACCGACGTCACGACGTTGATCTACCCCGATGTGCGGCACGAGATCTTCAACGACGTCACCCGTGAGGACGTCATCGCCGATCTGCGGGCCTGGCTCGACCGGCGCTTCCCCGCGCGCGGCTGAGGACACCGTCGACCGCGGACCTCGTACGCTGGAGACATGCACGGGGAATACAAGGTTCCGGGCGGCAAGCTCGTCGTCGTCGATCTCGAGGTCGACAACGGGCGCATCGCCGACTTCCATCTCGCCGGAGACTTCTTCCTCGAGCCCGACGACGCCCTCGCCGACATCGATGCGGCCGTCACGGGTCTTCCCGTCGAGACGGATGCCGCGGGCATCGCCGCCGCCGTCCGCGGGGCCCTGCCCGAGGGGGCGCAGCTGCTGGGGTTCACCCCGGAGGCGGTCGGCACCGCCGTGCGGCGCGCGCTCGTGACGGCGCCCGGCTGGCGCGACTTCCGGTGGGAGGTCGTGCACGAGAAGGCCGTCTCGCCGGCGATGAACCTCGCCCTCGACGAGGTGCTCACCACCCGGGTCGGCGACGGCCGCCGCACCCCGACGCTGCGCATCTGGGAGTGGGACCAGTCCGCGGTCGTCATCGGGTCGTTCCAGTCGTACCGCAACGAGGTCGACCCGGAGGGCGCCGCCCGCCACGGCTTCGACGTCGTCCGGCGCATCTCGGGCGGCGGCGCGATGCTCATGGCGGCGGGCTCGATCGTGACCTACTCGCTCTACGTCCCGGCATCCCTGGTCGCGGGTCTGACTTTCGCCGACTCGTACGCCTTCCTCGACGACTGGGTGCTGCAGGCGCTGCGCTCGCTCGGCATCGACGCGACCTACCAGCCGCTCAACGACATCGCCTCGCCCTCGGGCAAGATCGGCGGCGCCGCGCAGAAGCGGCTCGCCAACGGCGGCGTGCTGCACCATGCGACGCTGTCGTACGACATGGACGGTCAGGTCATGACCGACGTGCTGCGCATCGGCCGCGAGAAGCTGAGCGACAAGGGCACGGTGTCGGCGGCGAAGCGCGTCGATCCGCTCCGCAGCCAGACCGGGCTTCCGCGTGAGGCGATCATCGAACGGTTCGTGCAGACCTTCTCCACGCTCTACGGAGCCGAGCCCGGACGTATCACCGAAGAGGAATACGCCGAGGCGGAGGCGCTGGTCGCCGAGAAGTTCTCGACCGACGCGTGGCTGCAGCGGGTGCCGTGACGGCCGCCGAGCCGGGCACGGTCGAGATCCAGCCGGGCACGGTCGAGATCCATCAGGGCGACAACCTGGCGCTCGCGCGGGCGCTGCCGGATGCCGCCTTCACCCTGATCTACCTCGATCCGCCGTTCAACACCGGGCGGCGCCAGGGCAAGGCCATCGAGTCCGCCGACCGCGACGGCGTGCGCGGGGAGGTCAAGGCGGGCTTCCGGGGCACCAGCTACGCGCGCCTGCGCGGCGACCTGCGCCGCTACGACGACCGCTTCGACGACTACTGGGACTTCCTCGAGCCGCGCCTGCGGGAAGCCTGGCGGCTGCTGGCCGACGACGGCACCCTGTACCTGCACCTCGACTACCGCGAGGCCCACTACGCGAAGGTGCTGCTGGACGCCCTCTTCGGGCGGGAGTGCTTCCTCAACGAGCTGATCTGGGCGTACGACTACGGGGCCAAGAGCCGGCGGCGCTGGCCGACGAAGCACGATACGATCCTCGTCTACGTCAAGGACCCGAAGTCCTACGTCTTCGACGCGGAGGCGGTCGACCGCGAGCCCTACATGGCCCCCGGACTGGTCACCCCCGAGAAGGCCGCGCGCGGCAAGCTGCCGACCGACGTCTGGTGGCACACGATCGTCCCGACGAGCGGGCGCGAGAAGACCGGCTACCCGACGCAGAAGCCGGAGGGCATCCTGCGGCGCATCGTGCAGGCGTCCAGCCGTCCCGGCGACCGCGTCCTCGACCTGTTCGCCGGCAGCGGCACGACCGGCGCGGTGTGCGCCGCGCTCGGACGCCACGCCGTGCTCGTCGACGACAATCCGGAGGCGATCGCCGTCATGCGCCGCCGCATCCCCGGGGCGTCCGTGATCGGCGACGACTGAGGGCGGGCGTGCCATGATCGGTGGCGTGCACGACGATCCCGAGACCACCCTGTCCGCCGGACGCGTTCGCGGACGCTGGCGGGTCGACGCCGACGGGACGCGCTCGGCCGCCTTCCTCGGCATCCCCTTCGCCGAGCCGCCCGTCGGCGACCTGCGCTTCGCGGCGCCGGTGCGCGCCACGGCGTGGGACGGGGTGCGCGACGCGGGCGTCTTCGGCGCGACCGCGCAGCGCGGCGACCCGGGCATCACGCTGATCCCCGAGCCGAGCATCCCCGGATCGTCGACGCTGAACGTCAACGTCTTCACCCCCGATCCCGGCGCGGCCGGGCTCCCCGTGCTGGTGTGGATCCACGGCGGCGGGTTCTTCTCCGGATCGCCGGCCAGCCCCTGGTACGACGGACGCCGCTTCACGCGCGACGGCGTCGTCACGGTCACGATCTCGTACCGCCTCGGGGTCGACGGCTTCGGTGCGATCGCGGGTGCCCCCTCCAACCGCGGCGTGCGCGACTGGCTGGCCGCTCTGGAGTGGGTCCAGGAGAACGTCGCCGCGTTCGGGGGAGATCCCGCGCGGGTCACGATCGCGGGGCAGTCGGCCGGCGGCGGTGCGGTGCTGACCCTTCTCGGGATGCCGGCGGCGCAGCACCTGTTCCATCGGGCGTGGTCGATGTCGGCGGCGCTCGGCGACGTCGCCCCGGAGCGTGCGCGGGCGTTGACCGCCGGGATCGCGCGCGCGGCGGGCGTGACGGCCGATCGCGACGGTCTCGCGTCGATCGACGAGGAGCGCCTCCTGGCCCTGCAGAAGCAGGCGACGGCGATCGATCCCCGGGCCGTCGGTGCGCTGCTGAGCGAGGGGCTCTCGCTCGGTCCCGAGATCGACGGCGACCTGCTGGCCCGGCCCACCGGCGAGGCGCTGGCCGCGGGGGTCGGCGCCGACAAGCCGCTCGTGCTCGGCACGACCGACGACGAGTTCACGATGGCGCTGGCGGGTGCCGCGCGCACGCTCCGCTGGGTGCCGCGGGCCATCGTGCTCGGCCGGCTGGGCCTCGGTCGTGAGCGGCGGCGCGCGTACCTGGCGGCCAACGCCGACGTGGCCGCCCGCGGCACTGCGCGGATCGCGGGCCGCTACGTGACCGACCGGATGTTCCGGCTGCGCAACGTCGAGCTCGCCGACCGGCGGGGCGCGGCGCCGACGTGGATGTACCGGTTCTCGTGGCCCTCGGGCGCCTTCGGCTTCGCCGAGCACTGCCTCGACGTGCCGTTCTTCTTCGACTGCCTCGACGCCGAGCAGGTCGAGCCCCTGGCCGGCCCCCACCCGCCGCAGGGGCTCGCGGATGCCGTGCACGCCGATGCCGTGGGGTTCGTGGCGGGCGGCGAGCCGGCGTGGGCGCGCTGGGGGAGCGACGGCACCGCCCGCGTGTACGACGTGCCGGTCGCCGACCGCGCCGGCGCCTACGCGTCGCTCGCGCCGCTGCGCTGACCGCGCCCGCCGTCGTCGATGTCGCCGTCGATGCCGTCCGGCGGTGACAGCAGCGTGAACAGGGCCTCGATGGGAACGCTCATGTCGACGTCCCGATCGACGAGCCACTGCAGCTGCATGCCGTCGGCCAGCGCCTGCACCATGCGGGCCAGCGTCTCGGCGTCGACGCGGTCGCTGACGCGGCCGTCGGCCTGACCGGCCCGCACGGCGTCGCCGAGGACCTCGCGCAGCGCGGCGCTGCGCTGGAGGAAGAACCCGTGGGCGGGATGCCCGGCGTCGGTGGCGTCGACGGCGAGGCGCGAGAACAGCTGCACGAGACCCGGCACGTCCCTGTTGTGGCGCACGAGCGCGAGGAACTCGTCGCGCATCTCGTCCAGCGGGGCGGGACCGGACGCGGGGCGCCAGGAGAGGGCGTCGGCCTCGTCGCGCTTGCGGAGGATCTCGGTGAAGAGCTCCTCCTTCGAGTCGAAGTAGTGCAGCAGCCCCGCCTGGCTCAGTCCCACGGCGTCGGCGATCGCCTTCACCGACGCGCCACCGTAGCCCTCCCGCGCGATGACCTCCAGGGCACTGCTGAGGATCTCCTCGCGCTTGGCGAGGCCCTTGGCGTAGGAGCCCCGTCGTTCGGGGCGCTGCGGCGACATGGCGTCCAGTAAACACCACCTTGACCGCCAAAACCGAGTGACATATGGTTTTCGTGGAGGCCCCCATGACCGACATCACCGCATCCGACCTCACGCTCGAGGAGAAGGCGTCGCTGACCAGCGGAGCCGACTTCTGGACCACGAGAGCGATCGACCGCGTCGGACTGCCGTCGGTCATGATGACCGACGGGCCGCACGGACTGCGCAAGCAGCAGGGGGCGACCGACCACCTGGGTCTGGCGCAGAGCGTGCCGGCGACGTGCTTCCCGCCGGCCGTGGGCCTCGGGTCGTCGTGGGATGCCGCGCTCGCCGAGCGCATCGGCGTCGCCCTCGGCGTGGAGTCCGCGATCGAGGACGTCGCGGTCATCCTCGGACCGGGAGTCAACATCAAGCGCTCGCCGCTGTGCGGGCGCAACTTCGAGTACGTCTCGGAAGACCCGCTGGTGTCCGGTGTGATCGGTGCGGCGCTGGTGCGCGGCATCCAGTCGCAGGGCGTCGGCTCGTCGCTCAAGCACTTCGCCGCCAACAACCAGGAGTTCGACCGCATGCGCGCGAGCTCCGACATCGACCCGCGGCCGCTGCGCGAGATCTACCTGCGCGCGTTCCAGCGGATCGTCACCGACGAGCAGCCGTGGACCGTGATGTGCTCCTACAACCGCATCAACGGCGTGTACGCCTCGGAGGACCCGTGGCTGCTCACGCAGGTGCTCCGCGACGAGTGGGGCTTCGCGGGCCTGGTCGTCAGCGACTGGGGCGCCGTGAACGACCGCGTCGTCGGCCTTCCCGCGGGCCTCGACCTGGAGATGCCCTCCAGCGGCGGCCGCACCGACGCCCAGCTCGTCGCGGCGGTGCGCGGTGGCACGCTCCCCGAGGAGAAGCTCGACCTCGCCGCCGATCGCGTGCTCGAGCTCGTCCGGCGGGCCCGGCGGCGTCCGGCCGCGGCGGGACCGCTCGACGTCGACGCGCACCACGCGCTGGCCCGCGAGGCCGCCGCCCGCTCCATCGTGCTGCTGCGCAACGACGATCGCGGCGGGGCGGGCGCGCTCCTGCCCCTCGACCGCGGCGCCGCGATCGCGGTCATCGGCGAGTTCGCGCGCACGCCGCGCTATCAGGGCGCCGGGTCGTCGCTGATCAACCCCACCCGCCTGGACACGGCGCTCGAGGAGATGCGGCTGCTCGCCGACGGCGACGTCGCCTTCGCCCCCGGCTTCACCCTGGACGGCACGGGGGACGGCGAGGCGCTGCGCGCCGAGGCCGTGGCCGCCGCCGCGGCGGCCGAGGTCGCCGTGGTGTTCCTGGGGCTTCCGGCGGCCCAGGAGTCGGAGGGCTTCGACCGCGAGAGCCTCGACCTGCCGGAGGCGCAGCTCGCGCTGCTGGCCGCCGTGCGGGAGGCGAACCCGAACGTGGTCGTCGTCCTCTCCAACGGCGGCGTGGTCGCGCTCCCCTTCCGCGACGAGGTGCCCGCGATCGTCGAGGCCTGGCTGCTCGGCCAGGCGGGCGGCGGCGGCACCGCCGACGTCCTGTTCGGCGTCGTGAACCCGTCGGCCAAGCTCACCGAGACCATCCCGCTGCGCATCGAGGACACCCCCGCCTTCGGCAACTTCCCCGGCGAGTTCGGCCACGTCCGCTACGGCGAGGGGATCCTCGTCGGCTACCGCTGGTACGACGCGCGGGCGCTCGAGGTCGCCTATCCGTTCGGGCACGGCCTGTCCTACACGACCTTCGCCTACGGCGACGCAGTGGCCGCCGTCACGGACGCGGGCGACGTCGAGGTGAGGGTGCCCGTCACCAACACCGGAACGGTCGCCGGCCGCGAGGTCGTGCAGGTGTACGCCGGTCCGCTCCGGTCCGTCGTGCAGCGCGCGCCGCGCGAGCTGCGCGGCTTCGCGGCCGTCGAGGTCGCCCCCGGGCAGACGCGGGATGCCGTGGTCACGGTGCGCCGCGACGACCTGGCCTACTGGGACGTGCGCGTCGACCGCTTCGTCGTCGAGGGCGGCGCCTACCGCGTCGAGGTCGCCGCGTCGAGCCGCGACGTGCGCGCCGAGACCGTCGTGGAGATCGCCGGCGACGAGCTCGTGCTCCCGCTCACGATGAACTCGTCGGTCGCCGACGTGTTCGCCCATCCCGTCACGGGGCCGGTCGTGCAGCAGCTCATGGCCGGCGCGCTCGCCGGGCTGGGCGGTGCCGACAGCTCGGCGGCGTCGATGCTGCCCGACGACGACGCGCTGCAGAAGATGATGGCGTCGTTCCCGATCGGGCGCCTCGCGGGGTTCCCGGGGATGCCGCTCGGCTACGACCAGATCGAGGAGCTCATCCGGACGGCCAACGCCGGCGGCGCGCCCGATCCGGAGCTGTTCGCCGCGCGTCCCGCGACGGCGTCGTAGAACGTGAGGGCGAGCCGGAGCACCCCGAGCTCGAGGACGCGGAAGTCGCGCGTCGGACGGAGCCGCTCCCACAGTCCGGGATCGAGCTCGCGCAGGTAGCCGCGGGCACGGCGGGCGTGCGCCGTGTTCGACGCGATGCGGATGCTGCGCGCGTCCCGCAGCCACGGCAGGCTCCGCGAGAGGTTCTCGCGCGTGCTCTCGGCCGCCGGCTCGATGGCCACGGCATCCGGGTCGACGCCGAGGCGCGCGGTCGCGTAGCGCGCCATCATGACCGCCTCGGGCTCGACCCCGCGCACCGCGCCTCCGGAGAACACGAAGAGGGCGCCGGGCGGGGCCGACCGCACCGCGATGCGGGTGCGCCACGCCTGGAGCGCGTTGAGCGCGCCGTCCGCGCGGGAGCGGAACCCGAGCACGAGCACGACGTCGCGCCCGCCCGCGGGGCCCGTCGCCGGGCGGGCGGGATAGTCGGCCCGCGACGTGCGCCACGCCTGGACCTCCCCGAACGCGAGCAGGCCGGCGCCCGCGGCGGCGACGGCGGATGCCGCGACCAGCGCGCGTCGCGGCATCCGCCCGATCCGTCTCACCGTGGTCGGTCTCACTCCGCCAGGAAGTCGAGCAGCGCCGCGTTCACCTCGGCGCCGTGCGTGCGCAGCAGGCCGTGCGGGGCGCCCTCGATCTCGACGTAGGTGAGGGGCGTGCCCTCCGGGACGAGGTCCCGGAACCGGCGGGCCGTCTTGTCGATCGGGAGGATGTTGTCGGCCGTGCCGTGGAGGATCAGGGTCGGCACCGTGAGGGCGGGCAGGTCGCCGCGGAAGTCCGTGGGCCAGGTCAGCGGCGCGGCGGCGAGGGCCGCGTTGCCGGCCTGGGTGGCGACCTGCACCGAGGCGGCGACGGCCTCCGGCGAGATGCGCGTGCCCAGGAGGTCGTCGAGGTTGTAGAAGTCGCGGAAGAACCCCGTCAGGAACGCGTGCCGGTCCTCGGCGACGGCGGCAGCGGTGCCGTCGAAGAACGCCTGGTCGCCCGCGCCGTCGGGGTTGTCGTCGGTGATGAGCAGGAACGGCTCGAGGGAGCCGAGGAAGGCGGCCTTCGCGATGCGCCCCGCGCCGTAGCGGGAGAGGTAGCGGGCGATCTCGCCGGTGCCCATCGAGAAGCCCACCAGGATCGCGTCGTCGAGCTCGAGGTCTTCGATGAGGGCGTGCAGGTCGGCGGCGAACGTGTCGTAGTCGGAGCCCGACGCGGTCTTGGTCGAGGCCCCGAAGCCGCGGCGGTCGTAGGCGACCACGCGGTAGCCGGCCCCGAGGAGCGCCCGCTGCTGCAGGTCCCACGACTCGCCGTTCAGCGGGAAGCCGTGGATCAGCACGACCGGCTGGGCGTCGGAGGGTCCCTGGTCGGTGTAGAAGATCTCGATGTCGGCCGAGTTCTCGGTCCCGACGGTGATGTAGGCCACGGTCGCTCCTTCCGGGACGCCGCCGGTCGGCACCCCGCTCACGACGCTAGCCGTTCACCGGTCGCGGTGGGCGCCGTCCGACGGGTGCACGGTGAACACGTGCGGTGCGCCGAAGCCGGCCGCGGCGAAGGCCGCCTCGACCGCGGCGGCGACCTCCGCCACGCGGGCGTGGTCGACGAGCGCGATCGCCGAGCCGCCGAAGCCGCCGCCGGTCATGCGGGCGCCGACGGCGCCGGCCGCGCGCGCCGTGTCGACGGCCAGGTCGAGCTCGGGGGTGGAGATCTCGAAGTCGTCGCGCATCGAGGCGTGCGACGCGTCGAGCAGGCCGCCGATCGAGCGCGGGCCCTCGGCGCGCAGCAGTCGGACGGCGTCGAGCACGCGCTGGTCCTCCGTGACCACGTGGCGCACGCGGCGGAACGTGACGTCGTCCATCAGCTCCCGGGCGCGGTCGAGGTCGGCGGGGGTGAGATCGCGAAGGGCCGGGACGCCCATGATCCGCGCGCCCCGCTCGCACGCCGCGCGGCGCTCGCCGTAGCCGCCCGTCGAGTGGGCGTGGCTCACGCGGGTGTCGACGACGAGAACCTCGAGGCCCGCGTCGGCGAAGCCGAGAGCGACGACCGCGGCATCCAGCGACCGGCAGTCGAGGAAGATGCCGGCGTCGGCGCGCCCGAGCATCGAGGCCATCTGGTCCATGATCCCCGTCGGTGCGCCGACGGCGTCGTTCTCGGCGCGCCGGCCGGCCTGCGCGAGCGCGACGGGCGACAGCCCCAGGCCCCAGATCTCGTTCAGCGCAGTCGCCGTCGCCCCCTCGATCGCGGCGGACGACGACAGGCCGGCGCCGACGGGCACGTCCGAGGCGAGCGCGATGTCCACGCCCGGCAGCGCGTCGGCGCGGCCCGCAGCGCGCGCGGCATCCTGCAGCGCCCAGGCGACGCCGAGTGGGTAGCGCGCCCATTCCACGATCTCGTCGCGGCGGTCGGGGAAGAGCGCGTCGAGGTCGGCGACGGGGACCTCGACGGGCACGGGGTCGAAGGTCGACACGACGCGGATGCGGGCGTCGTCGCGGACGCCGACCGCGGCGACGGTGCGTCCGTCGATGGCGAACGGGAAGACGAAGCCGTCGTTGTAGTCGGTGTGCTCGCCGATGAGGTTCACCCGCCCCGGTGCCGACCAGAAGCCCGCGGGCGCCGACCCGGTCAGCTCGGTGAACAGATCGCGCGCGTCGGTCTGGGGGGATGCCGTGGCGGTCACAGCTGGACTCCTTCGATGGCGGAGCGCAGCCGGTCGGCTGCGGTCTCGGGCGGGACGTCGCCGATCCAGGCGCCCATGGCGGCCTCCGATCCGGCGAGGAACTTGAGCTTGTCGGCGGCACGGCGCGGGCTGGTGATCTGCAGGTTCAGACGCACGGTGTCGCGACCGACGTGCACCGGCGCCTGGTGCCAGGCGGCGATGTAGGGCGTCGGGTCGCCGTAGAGGGCGTCGACGCCGCGCAGCAGCCGCAGATAGACGGGCGCGAGCTCATCGCGCTCGTCGTCGCTGAGCGCCGCGAAGTCGGGGACGTGACGGTGCGGCAGCAGGTGGATCTCGAGCGGCCAGCGTGCGGCGAAGGGCACGAACGCCGTCCAGTGCTCGCCGCGCAGCAGGACGCGCGGACCCGCCTGCTCGAAGGCGAGGATGCGCGCGAACAGGTCGGGTGCCGTGCGGTCGATCGCGTCGAGCAGCCGGCTGGTGCGCGGTGTGATGTACGGGTACGAGTAGATCTGTCCGTGCGGGTGCTGCAGCGTGACCCCGATGGCCTCGCCGCGGTTCTCGAACGGGAACACCTGCTGCACTCCGGGCAGCGCCGACAGCGCGGCCGTGCGATCGGCCCACGCCTCGATCACGGTGCGCGCCCGGGTCGGGCTCTGCGTGCCGAACGAGCCGGTGCGCTCGGGGGAGAAGCACACGACCTCGCAGCGGCCGACGCTCGTGCGCGTACGGCCGAGGCCGAGGTGCTCGAGGTCGTCGAGCCCGCGGGGCGGATCGGCGGCGGCGGGCGCGTCGCCGAACGCCTCGGCGAGGGCCGGCCCGAAGGACGGCGAGCGGTTCTCGAAGACCGCGACGTCATAGACGGAGGGGATCTCCGACGGGTTGGTCGCGGTCTGCGGCGCGAGCGGGTCGAGCTCGGCGGGAGGCAGGAAGGCACGGTTCTGTCGGGCGGCGGCGACCGACACCCAGTCCCCGGTCAGCACGTCCTGGCGCATGGTCGCCGTCGCCGGTCGGGGGTCGAGAGCGCGCGTGTCGGCGGCCCGCTCGGGCCCCAGCGTGGTGCCGGGATCGTCGAAGTAGATGAGGTCGCGCCCGTCGGCGAGACGGGTCGGTCGCTTCACGACACCCGCGCCGAGGAGGGTCCCCTCGGGGGTGATGGATGGCAGCTCCGGCATGTTCACGATAACACGATAGGGGTAGGTGCGTGCTATCGTCAACACGGAGGTCGGGATGGCACACAAGCGCGCATCGATGGCGGATGTCGCACGCATCGCAGGGGTGTCCGCGCAGACGGTGTCGCGGGTGGTCAATGCGAGCCCCCGCGTCGATCCGGCCACGCGCGCCCGCGTCGAGGAGGCGATGGCCCGCAGCGGCTACCGCATCCACCGCGCCGCCCGCGCCCTGCGCACCGGCCGCTCCGGCACCATCGGCGTCGTCGTCTCGACGCTCTCCACCGTCGGCAACTCGCTCATGCTCGAAGCCGTCACCGACGCCGCCGCCGCACGCGACCACGACGTCGCCGTCGTGACGCTCGGCGCGGGCGACGCCGCCGAGGCGCTGGAGCGTCTCAACGAGCAGGGCGTCGACGGCGTCGTCGTCATCAACGAGGCGTCCGCGCTCGTGCGGTCCGCCGACCTGCCCACCGCCCTCCGCCTCGTCGTCGTCGACTCCCCGCCCGACGACCGCTTCGCCGGCGTCGAGACCGACCATGCGGGCGGCGCGGCCGCCGCGACCGCGCACCTCCTGGCGCACGGCCACCGCACGGTCGCCCACATCGCCGGCCCCGAGTCGTCGTACGCCGCCGCCGAGCGCGAGCGCGGCTGGCGCGAGACCCTCGAGCGGGCCGGATGCCCCGTCGGCGCCCTCGTGCGGGGGTCGTGGACCTCGGCCTCCGGCTACGACGCGGCCATGACCCTTCTGGATGCCGGGACGCTCGGCACCGCGCTGTTCGTCGCCAACGACCAGATGGCGCTCGGCGCGCTGCGGGCGCTCGCCGAGCACGGTGCGCGTGTGCCCGAGGACGTGAGCGTCGTCGGCTTCGACGACGTCGACGACGCGGCGAACTACCGTCCTCCGCTGACGACCGTGCGCCAGCACTTCGATCGGCTGGGGACGCAGGCCGTCGTCGCCCTGCTCGACGAGGTGGAGGAGGGTCTCGAGGTCGGCACGGACGCACCGACGGTCTCGGAGCGCACCGTCATGCCCGCTTCGCTCATCGTGCGCGGCAGCACGGGGCCCGCCCCGGCCTGACCGGTCGGCGGCGCGCGCCCGGTCAGTCGATCGCGGAGGCGGTGATCAGCGCGGCCGCCTGCGGCAGCAGCACGGGCGGGCGAAGCCCCACGGATGCCGCGGCGCGCCCGCTCAGCACGACCGCCTCCTCCTCCCAGGCCAGAGGCGACTGGCCGAGGTAGCCGGTCGAGCCTTCCGGGACCATGACCGCGATGCGGTAGCGCCGGTCGGGGTCGAGGCCCGGCAGCGTGACGGGGGCGGGCGGGTGCGCGCTGCTCGTGCGCACCTGCGTGTGCACGTAGAGGGCGGCGCCGCCGTCGCGCGCCACGACGCCGCGCAGGTCCAGCGCCGGGTCGGCGAGATCGGCGTGGACCCTCCGCCCCGTGGCGATGAGCGCGCGGTGCTCGCGGTAGAGGGCGACCCAGCCGGCGATCCGCTCCAGCGTCGCGTCGTCCTCCGCCGTCAGATCCCACTCGACGCCGAAGTGGCCGAGGAGAGCGGTGAGCGCGCTGAGGGAGAGGGACACCGTGCGCCCCGTCGAATGCACGATCGGGCTCGTCAGGTGCGCCCCCATGAGCTCGGGCGGGACGACCAGTCCGGTGTAGCGCTGGATGTCGAGCCGTTCGATCGGGTCGAGGCAGTCGCTCGTCCAGATCCGGTGCGTGCGCTGGAGGATGCCGAGGTCGACGCGGGCGCCCCCGGAGGCGCAGGACTCGATCTCCAGGCCGGGATGACGCTCGCGCAGCTCGTCGAGCAGGCGGTAGAGGGCCAGGACGTTCGCCCGCACGCGCGGCCGCCCGTGGGGTCCCGATCCCGGCTCGGCGAGGTCGCGGTTGTGATCCCACTTGAGGTAGGCGATCGGGTACTCGTCGAGCAGCGCGTGCAGGCGCTCGGCGATGTAGGCGTACGCCTCGGGGTGGGCGAGGTCGAGCACCTGCTGCTGCCGTCCCGACGGCGGCAGCTCGTCGCGGGCGCGCAGCAGCCAGTCCGGATGCCGCCGCGCCAGGTCGCTGTCGGGGTTCACCATCTCCGGCTCGACCCAGAGCCCGAACTCCATCCCGCGCTCGCGCACGTGGTCGATCAGCGGCGCGAGGCCGTCGGGCCAGACCTCGGCATCCACCCACCAGTCGCCGAGTCCCGCGGTATCGTCGCGGCGGCCGTGGAACCAGCCGTCGTCGAGCACGAACCGCTCGGCGCCGATCCGCGCGGCCCGGTCGGCGAGAGCGCGGAGGGTGTCCAGGTCGTGACGGAAGTAGACGGCCTCCCAGGTGTTCACGGTCACCGGGCGCGGCCGCGTCGGGTGCATCGGGCGTGCCCGCAGCTCGTCGTGGAAGCGCGCCGCGAAGTCGTCGAGCCCCTCGCCCCACGAGCCGACCGCGTCGGGGGTCTCGTAGCTCTCGCCCGGCGCCAGCAGCACCTCGCCCGGCTCCAGCAGCTCACCGGCGCGCAGGACGGCGTCGCCGGTGGGGGTGCGCTCGGCGAGCAGGCGGTGATCGCCCGACCAGGCCAGGTGTACGCCGTGCACCAGCCCGCGCTCGAATCCGAAGCCCGGCGTCCCGGCGATCACGACCAGCGTGGCGTCGGCGCCGGGGCGCCCCCGCCGGCTCTCGCGGAGGTGGCCGCCGACCGTGAAGGCGTGCCGTTCGGGCGCGCGCTCGCGCAGGTGGTGGCCCGTCGTGGTGAGCAGCTCGGTCGCCGTGGGCGGCAGGGGGAATCCCGCGCTCAGCCCGTCGACGCGGTACGGGGCGTCGCCGTCGTTGATCAGGCGCAGGCGCTGGTGGAGCAGACCGCTGACGCCGAGGGACAGTTCCACCTCGACCCTCAGGCCGGCCGCCGCGTCGCGCAGCACGAACGTCGCCGTCGTCGGGGTGACGTGCGCGGCGGTCGTCACCAGCCGGGTCGAGAAGTCAGTGCCGCAGCGATCGCCCGTGAGCCCCGGGGTGGTCAGCCACCCGCCGGAGGCCTGCGGCAGCACCGTGAGGCGACCGGTGGCGTCCAGCCCGCCCGACACGCGCTGCGGTCGCGCCGCCCGTGCGATGCCCTCGAGCTCGATGTCGGTGAGGGTGCCCAGGTCGCGCCCCCAGTGCACGATGGTCGGCTGGTCGGCGCAGCGCACGTCGACGACGACGCTGGTGCCCCCGGCGCGCAGGTGGACGTGGGCGGGCAGCGCCGCGGGCAGGGAGGTCACGGGGGTCGGTTCCTTCATCGCAGGTCGGTGGCGGGACGGCGCCCGGCGCGCGGGCCGGTGGAGCCGCGGACGACGAGGGAGGTCGACACGTGGTGGACGCCGCCAGACACCTCGCGTCCCTCGATCTGGTCGATCACGAGCGACACGGCCAGCGAGCCGGCGGTGCCGAAGTCTTGATGGACGGTCGTCAGCGGCGGCCAGAAGTACGCCGCCTCGGCCATGTCGTCGAAGCCCACGACGCTGATCTCGGCCGGCACGGGCCGGCCCCGCTCGTGGAAGGCGCGCATCGCGCCGAGGGCCATCTGATCGTTCGCGGCGAACAGGGCGGTCAGCTCGGGCACCGCGGCCAGCAGGCGGCCGATCCGATAGCCCGACTCGGCGGTCCAATCCCCGACGTGCACCTCGGGCACGGGGCGTCCGGCCGCCGTCAGGGTCTCCTGCCAGGCGAGCCGCCGCTGCTCGGCGGCCTTCGACTCGGGCGGGCCCGCGATGTGCCACACCGTCTCGTGCCCGAGCTCCAGCAGATGGGCGACCGCCTGGCGGCTGCCGTGCACCTGGTCGGCGGTGACCGAGGGGCGCTCGTCGGCGGCCCCGGACTGGATGAGCACACTCGGCATCCCCGGCGGGAAGCCGACCGACGCCGACGACATGAGGTGCGACTCGATGACGACGATGATGCCGTCGACGGCGTCCTGGTCGAGGCGGGAGACGGCCGAGGCCACGGCGTCGCCGGCCGTCAGTGCCGGCTGCGCCTGGATGAGCTCGATCGCGTACCCGCGCGCCGCCGCCGCCGAGAGGATGCCGCCGATCGTGCCGATGTTGCCGAGGGAGTCGAGGCTGAAGACCACGACGCCGATCGACCCGAAGGCCCCGCGGCGCAACGCCCGGGCCGCGACGTTGGGGCGATAGCCCAGTTCGCTCATGGCCGCGAGCACGCGGTGGCGCGTCGGCTCGGCCACCCGCTCGGAGTTGTTGGCGACCCGCGAGACGGTCTGCCCGGAGACGCCCGCATGCCTCGCGACGTCGTGCAGGGAGACGCTGCGGCTGCCGTCTGCTGACCTGTTCATCGGCGTCCCTCCTCGCGCGTCGACCGGGAAGTCTTGACACATGTTGACGTCAACATGCTACTCTCGACCTCGCCATGTTGACGTAAACATGGCACCGTCCGACAGAAGGCAAGACGAAGATGTCCGTACTCACCGCTCCCGCCCCGGCTCGACGCCGGGCGCGCAGGACCGACCGCCAATGGGCGGGATTCTGGTTCGTCCTGCCGTTCCTCATCGTGTTCGCCGTGACGTTCCTCGCGCCGCTCGCCTACTCGATCTACCTCAGCGTGTTCCGCACCAAGCTGATCGGCGGCACGTCGTTCGTCGGTGTGGACAACTACGTGCAGGCCTTCAGCGACCCGCAGTTCTGGTCGGGCTTCGGCAACGTGTTCCTGGTGCTGATCATCCAGGTGCCGGTCATGCTCCTGCTCGCTCTCGTCGCGGCGCTCGCCCTGGATTCGCGCCGCCTCGCCGGCAGCTCCCTGTTCCGCATCGGGATCTTCCTCCCCTACGCCGTGCCCGGCGTCGTCGCGGTGCTCATGTGGGGATTCATGTACTCGGACCGCCTGGGCCTGGCCGGCAACATCAACCAGCTCGTCGGCTTCGAACTGGTCACGCCGTTCACCCAGCAGTGGATCCTCCTGGCGATCGGCAACATCATCACGTGGGAGTTCATCGGCTACAACATGCTGATCTTCTACTCCGCGCTGCGGACGATCCCCGAAGACCTCTACGAGGCGGCGGCGCTCGACGGCGCCGGCCAGTTCCGCATCATCCGGGCCATCAAGCTCCCCGCGCTGCGCGGTGCGCTCGTCATCGCGACGATCTTCTCGATCATCGGCAGCTTCCAGCTGTTCAACGAGCCCAACATCCTCAAGACGCTGGTCCCGAACCTGCTCACGACGTACTTCACCCCGAACATGTACGCCTACAACCTGAGCTTCATCGGCCAGCAGGTCAACTACGCCGCCACGATCGCGATCATCATGGGTGTCATCACCGCCGTCATCGCCTACGTCGTCCAGCTGCGTGGCACGCGTAAGGAGAACCGCTGATGGCCGGCCTGCCCCTCGATCACACCGGCACGCTGACCGGTCGGCCCCGTCGACGCCGCTCCGACGTCGGTGAGCGCGGCCCGCGCAAGTCGCCGCTGCTGACCATCATCATGTCGCTGTTCCTGGTCTACTCCTTCCTGCCGCTGCTGTGGCTCGTGATCAGCTCGACCAAGACGCAGCAGTCGCTGATCGGCTCGTTCGGCCTCTGGTTCTCGGGACCGTTCGCCCTGTTCGACAACATCGGCCAGGTGCTCACCTACAACGACGGCATCTTCCTGCGGTGGTTCCTCAACACCCTGATCTACGTCGTGATCGGCGCCGGCGGCGCGACGCTGCTGGCGACCCTCGCCGGCTACGGCCTCGCGAAGTACAACTTCCCCGGCAAGCGCGCCGTGTTCGCCGTCATCCTCGGCGCCATCGCCGTGCCGGGGACCGCGCTCGCGGTGCCGACGTTCCTCATGTTCAGCCAGCTGGGCCTGACGAACACCATGTGGGCGATCATCATCCCCTCGCTGATCTCGCCCTTCGGCCTGTACCTCATCTGGGTCTACGCGGTCGACTCCGTCCCGACCGAGCTGCTCGAGGCGGCGCGCGTGGACGGCTCGGGCGAGTTCCGCACGTTCTTCACGATCTCGCTGCGGCTGCTCGCACCGGGCGTCGTCACGGTCGCGCTGTTCGCGATCGTCGCGACCTGGAACAACTACTTCCTCCCGTTGATCATGCTCAACGACCCCAACCTGTTCCCGCTGACGATCGGTCTGCAGCAGTGGAACCTCCAGGCGGTCGGGGTCAGCTCGCAGCCGATCTTCAACCTGGTCATCACCGGGTCCCTCCTCACGATCATCCCGATCGTCATCGCCTTCCTCCTGCTCCAGCGCTACTGGCAGTCCGGGCTGAGCGCAGGAAGCGTCAAGCAGTGACAGGGGTGTCGCTGCAAGACGAACACCACCCCACCCCATATCCGACGAAGAAGCGGAAGGACACAGCATGACAAGCACCAAGAAGATCGCGCGCGTGGTCGCGATCGGAGCCACCGCGCTCCTGATCGGCAGCGGCCTCGCGGCCTGCGCCGGCGGCAACAGCTCGAGCAGCACCGACGCCGGCAGCGCCTCGTCGATCGACGAGGCCCTCAAGGCCGGCGGCGAGCTCACCTACTGGACGTGGACCCCCTCCGCCAAGGACCAGGTCGCCGCGTTCGAGAAGGCGTACCCGAACGTCAAGGTGAACCTCGTCAACACGGGCGGCGCCAACGACAACAACACGAAGCTGCAGAACGCGATCTCCGCCGGCTCGGGCATCCCCGACGTCGTGCAGATCGAGTACCAGTCGCTTCCGCAGTTCCAGCTCTCCGGTTCGCTGCTGGACCTCACGGCCTACGGCTTCGGCGACCTGGAGAAGGACTACACCGCCTCGACGTGGGGCGCTGTCTCGCAGAACGGCGGCATCTGGGGCCTGCCGCAGGACTCGGGCCCCATGGCCCTGTTCTACAACAAGGAGGTGTTCGACCAGTTCGGCATCTCCGTGCCCAAGACGTGGGACGAGTTCGTCGCCGCCGGTGAGAAGCTGCACGCGGCCGACCCGACGAAGTACATCACCAACGACCAGGGCACCGACGCCGGCTTCGGCACCTCGATGATCTGGCAGGCGGGCGGGCGTCCGTTCAAGACCGACGGCGAGAACGTCACGATCGACCTCGGCGACGCCGGAGCCAAGAAGTGGACCGCCGTCTGGGACAAGCTGCTGCAGAACGGCTCGCTCGGCAACATCCCCGGCTGGAGCGACGAGTGGTTCCAGGCTCTCGGTGACGGCACGATCGCGTCGCTGCCGATCGGCGCCTGGATGCCGGGTGTGCTCGAGGCCAACGTCCCCGGTGGCAAGGGCAAGTGGGCCGTCGCGCCCATGCCGACCTACGACGGCACCCCGGTGACCGCCGAGAACGGCGGCTCGTCCGAGGTCGTCATGAAGGGCTCGAAGAACCAGGCGCTGGCCGCCGGCTTCCTCAAGTGGCTCAACAACTCGCAGGACTCGATCGACGTCTTCCTCCAGTCGGGCGGCTTCCCCGCCACGACGGCCGACCTCGAGTCGAGCGCGTTCCTCAACACGACCTCCGACTACTTCGGCGGTCAGAAGATCAACGAGGTGCTCGTGGATGCGGCCAAGTCGGTCGGCACCGGCTGGCAGTACCTGCCGTGGCAGTCGTACGCGAACAGCATCTACGCCGACACCGTCGGCAAGGCCTACCTGAACAAGACGTCCATCGCGGACGGTCTGACGGCCTGGCAGGACAAGAACGTGTCGTACGGCACCGACCAGGGCTTCAGCGTCAACAAGTAAGCCCATCGCACGACCCGCGGCGGTGGGGTGGTCCCGATCACCCCACCGCCGCGGCTGTGAACGACAGTGACTGAGAGGCCCGCATGGCTACCGGCTCCTTCCGCATCGGTGAGAACGACTTCCTGCTCGACGACGAGCCGTTCCGGGTGCTCAGCGGCGCCCTCCACTACTTCCGCGTCCACCCCGATCAGTGGGCCGACCGCATCCGGGCCGCGCGCCTGATGGGTCTGAACACGATCGAGACCTACGTGCCGTGGAACGAGCACGAGCCCGAGCCCGGGGTGTTCCTCAGCGACGGCGCGCTCGACCTCGCGCGCTTCCTCGACCTCGTCGCGGCCGAAGGGCTGCGCGCCATCGTGCGTCCCGGCCCCTACATCTGCGCCGAATGGGACGGCGGGGGACTTCCCGCGTGGCTCTTCCGCGACGGCGACATCGGGGTGCGCTCTGCCGACCCGCGATTCTTGGCGCCGGTCACCCGCTTCCTCGACCGCGTGCTCGAGATCGTCGTGCCCCGCCAGATCGACCGCGGCGGCCCGGTGATCCTCCTGCAGGTCGAGAACGAGTACGGCGCGTACGGCGAGTTCACGGCGGGTGAGCGCGAGGAGTACCTGCGGGCCCTGCGCGACGTCTACCTCGCCGCCGGCGTGAGCGTGCCGCTGACCAGCGTCGACCAGCCCACCGACGAGATGCTCTCCCGCGGGAGCCTGCCCGAGCTGCACCGCACGGGATCGTTCGGCGGCAACGTCGCCGAACGCCTCGCGGTCCTGCGCACCCACCAGCCGACGGGGCCCCTGATGTGCTCCGAGTTCTGGTGCGGCTGGTTCGACTACTGGGGATCGTTCCACCGGACCTCCTCCACGGCGGCATCCGTCGCCTCGCTGGAGGCGCTGCTGGCGGCGGGCGCCTCGGTGAACATCTACATGTTCCACGGCGGCACCAACTTCGGTCTGACCAACGGCGCCAACGACAAGGGCGTGTTCGAGCCGACCGTCACGAGCTACGACTACGACGCCCCGCTGGACGAGGCGGGCCGGCCCACCGAGAAGTTCTGGGCCTTCCGCGAGGTGATCGCGCGGTACGCGCCCGTGCCCGACGTCGCCGACGGCGACCTGCCGGCGCCCCTCGCCGCGGCGCCCGCGCCGGTGCCGCTGGAGCCGGTCTGCGCGCTGGACGACGTCTTGGCCGATGTCGTGGTGCAGCGACGGGGCCACGCCCCCACGATGGACGAGCTGGGGATCGCGCGCGGGTTCCTGCGCTACGAGACGCGCCTCGCCCACGGCGACGCGCCCGTCGTCCTCGCGATCGGCGAGGTGCGCGACCGCGCGTGGGTGAGCCTGGACGGCGTCCCGGTCGGGACCCTCTCGCGCGACCGCCGCGAGCGCACCCTCGTGCTCCCGCGCGGCACGGGCGTGCTCGGCATCCTCGTCGAAGACCAGGGGCGCGTGAACTACGGTCCCCGCATCGGCGAGCACAAGGGACTGATCGGACCCGTCACCGTCGGCGGCGCCGCGCCCGCCGCGTGGGACGTGGTCGTGGTGCCGTGGGAACAGCTGCCGGCGCGCGCCGGCGACGCGGCCGGCGCGGACGGCGCACCGGTCGCCGGAGCCGCGGTGTTCCGCGCGGTCGTCGAGCTGGACGCCGCCCGCGATCTCGTGCTCGATCTGCGCGCGCTCGGCACGGGCCTCGTCTGGATCGACGACGTCTGCCTGGGACGGTTCTGGCAGACCGGGCCGCAGCACTCGCTGTTCGTGCCGGCGCCGCTGACCCGGGCGGGCCGTAACCTGATCACCGTGCTCGATCTGGAGCCGACCGGGGCCGACGTCCTGGCGTTCAGCGACCGGCTGCTGCTCGGGCCTGTCGAGTGGTGAGGCCTGTCGAGTGGTGAGGCCTGTCGAGTGGTGAGGAGAGAAACCATGACCGCACGTGTGATCGCGTCCGGACCCGTCGGCGAGATCGACCCGCGGGTGTACGGCGGCTTCGTCGAGCACCTCGGCCGGCACATCTACGACGGCATCCACGAGCCGGGCCACCCCGCCGCCGACGAGGAGGGGTTCCGCACCGACGTGATCGCGCTCGTGCAGGAGCTCGGCGTCACGACGATCCGCTATCCCGGCGGCAACTTCGTCTCCGGCTATCGGTGGGAGGACGGCATCGGTCCCCGCGCGGATCGGCCCCGACGGCTGGACCTGGCCTGGCGCTCGACCGAGACGAACCAGGTGGGGCTGCACGAGTTCTCGTCGTGGCTCGAGAAGGTCGGCAGCGAGCTGATGCTGGCGGTCAACCTCGGCACCCGCGACGTCGCGGAGGCGCTCGACCTGCTCGAGTACGCCAACGTGGCCGCCGACACCGCGTGGACCCGCCAGCGCGCCGCGAACGGGCGGGACACGCCCTTCGACGTGCGCATGTGGTGCCTGGGCAACGAGATGGACGGCCCCTGGCAGCTGGGCCACCGTGACGCCGAGGACTACGGCAAGCTCGCCGCGCGCGCGGCGAAGGCGATGCGGATGCTCGATCCGACGATCGAGCTCGTCGCGTGCGGCTCGTCGGCGCGCGACATGCCGACGTTCGGGCAGTGGGAGCGCGAGGTGCTGCGCCACACGTTCGACGACGTCGACTTCATCTCGTGCCATGCCTACTACCAGGAGCGCAACGGCCAGGCGCAGGAGTTCCTGGTGTCGGCCGTGGACACCGACCTGTTCGTGCGCGAGGTCGTCGCCGCGGCCGACGAGGTCGCCGCGGAACGCGGCTCGGACAAGCGGATCATGCTCTCGTTCGACGAGTGGAACGTCTGGTACCAGTTCGCCGACGACGGCACCAAGGCGGGCGACCTCGTGCCCGACGGCTGGCCGGTCGCGCCGCGCCTGCTGGAGGACGAGTACAACGTGATGGATTCCGTCGTCGTGGGCGACCTGCTCATCACGCTGCTGCAGCACGCCGACCGCGTGCGCTCCGCATCGCTCGCCCAGCTCGTGAACGTCATCGCGCCGATCATGACCGAGCCCGGCGGCCCCGCCTGGCGGCAGACCACGTTCTACCCGTTCTCGCTCACGTCGCGGCTCGGTCGCGGCACGGCGCGCCGGCTCGAGCTCGAGGGGGCGCCGCGCGTGCAGAGCACCCGCTTCGGCGACGTCTCCGCGGTGAACGCCGTCGCGACCACGGATGCCGAGGGCACGAGCGTGTTCCTCGTGAACCGGTCGGTGGCGGAGGCGGCGGACATCGAGATCGACCTGGGGGAGCTGGACGCGGCATCCCTGTCGCTCGTCGAGTCGTGGATGATCACCGACCCCGACTACCGCGCCTCGAACACCCTCGCCGACCCGGACCGGGTGACCCCGCGGCCGCTGGAGGTCACCCGCGAGGGCGACGTGCTGCGCGTGTCGCTGCCGCCCGTGGCGTGGGCGGTCGTCCGCCTCGGGGCCTGACACCGCGTTTCGACTCCGCGCTGCGCGCTGCGCTCAACGACCGGGAGATCCGTACTCCCGGTCGTTGAGCGAGCGCCGGTCGTTGAGCGAGCGCAGCGAGTCGAAACGCAGAGTCGAAACGCAGAGTCGAAACGCGCTGTCAGCGCGCGGCGCGGCGGGCTTCCCAGCCGGTGCGCACCATCTCGTCGACGGTGTAGCGGTTCGCCCAGTCGAGGTCGCGCGCGGCCAGCTCGCCCGTGGCGACGATGCGGTCGGGGTCGCCGGGGCGGCGCGGGCCGATCCGCGGCGTGAAGTCGATGCCGGTCACCCGTGCCACGGCATCCATGATCTCGCGTACGCTCAGGCCGTTCTGGGAGCCGAGGTTGTACGCGGCCTCGATGGGTTCGCCCGCCTCGAGGCGCTGCGCCGCCACGACGTGGGCCGCGGCGATGTCGCCGACGTGCACGTAGTCGCGCACGTTCGTCCCGTCGGGGGTGTCGTAGTCGTCGCCGTTGATCTGCGGCGTCTCGCCCGCGATCAGCTTCTCGAACACGATCGGGAAGAGGTTGTGCGGGCTCGTGTCGTACACCGACGGGTCGGCCGAGCCGACGACGTTGAAGTAGCGCAGCGAGGTGTGCCGCAGCGGGTGCGCGTCGGAGGCCGTCGCGACGCCCTGGTCGCGCAGCAGCCACTCGCCGATCAGCTTCGACTCGCCGTACGGCGACGCCGGACGCTTGGGCAGATCCTCGGTCACGAGCGGCACGTCGGGGGTGCCGTACACCGCGGCCGACGACGAGAAGACGATGTTGTGGACACCGGCATCCGCCATGGCCGCCAGGACCACCCGCGTGCCCTCGACGTTCTGCTCGTAGGTGTGCAGGGGGCGCTGCACCGAGACACCCGCGTACTTGAACCCGGCGACGTGGATGACGCCGGTGACGCCGTGCTGGCGCATGGTGTCGACCAGCAGGTCGCGGTGCAGGATCGTGCCCTCGATGAACGGCACGCCCTCCGGCACGAACGACGCGTGGCCGCTCGAGAGGTCGTCCACGACGATCGGGGCGATGCCCGCCGCCTGCAGCGCGCGCACCACGTGCGCACCGATGTATCCCGCTCCGCCGGTCACAAGCCACGTCATGGCTCCATCCTGCCCGATGCCGGAGGCGGCCGATGACCGCCGGGGCGGCCGCCGCGTAGCATCGGCCCATGACCCGCCTCGTCGTCGCCCCCGACAGCTTCAAGGGCACCATCACCGCGGCGCGGGCGGCGGCCGCGATCCGCGACGGATGGCTGTCGGTGCGGCCGGCCGACGAGGTCGTGCTGCGGCCGATGGCCGACGGGGGAGAGGGCACGCTGGACGCGTTCGCCGCCGCGGTGCCCGGGTCGCGGCGGATGCCGGTCGACGTCACGGCGCCGTGGGAGGGCGGACCGGTCGCGGCGAGCTGGCTGCGGCTTCCGGCGACGCCGGACGCGCCGTCCGGCATCGGCGTGGTCGAGCTGGCCTCGACGGCGGGGATCGAACTCTTCGGCGACCGCCGCGATCCGTGGCGGGCCTCGACGGCCGGCTTCGGCGACGCGATCGCGGCCGCACTGGATGCCGGGGTCTCGCGCCTCGTGCTCGCGATCGGCTCCAGCGCGTCGACGGACGGCGGTGCCGGGCTGCTGCGGGCGCTCGGCGCGCGGTTCCGCGCGGACGCGTCCGTGGTCGAGGCCCCCCGGCTCGGCGCCGGGCACCTGCCGCTGCTGCGGGGTGTCGAGCTCTCGGGGCTCCGTGCCCTCCCGCCCGGCGGCGCCCTGGTGCTCACCGACGTGTCGGCGCCCCTGTGCGGACCGACGGGGGCGGCGCGCGTGTTCGGTCCGCAGAAGGGCGTCGCCGCCGACCGGCTCGCCGAGCTCGACGCCATCCTCGCCCGCTACGCCACGCTGTTCGACGTCGATCCCGCGACGCCCGGTGCCGGCGCGGCGGGCGGAACGGGGTTCGCCCTGCTCGTCTGGGGCGCCTCCCTGGAGCCGGGTGCGCTCGAGGTCGCCCGCCTCATCGGGCTCGAGGACGCCGCCGCGAATGCCGACGTCGTCGTCACGGGCGAGGGGTCCTTCGACGGCCAGTCGGCCGCCGGCAAGGCTCCCGCGCACGTGTCGGCCGTGGCCGCCGCGCTCGGCGTGCCGGCGGCGCTCGTCGCCGGGCGCATCGACCCCGACGCGGACACGACGGCCTTCGCGGCATCCGTCTCGCTCACCGAGCTCGCGCGCCGCGCCGGAGCCCCCGACCCGGCCGGGGCCGCCCTGGCCGATCCCGTCCTGTGGCTGCGCGCGGCGGGCGCGGAGCTCGCCCGCGCCCTCTCCTGACCCGGCGCGACGCCGGCACGACGCACGGACGTCATCGATGTTGACGTCAACATCGGCGATCCTCTAGGCTTGTCCCAGCCATGTTAACGTCAACATGCATTGGCTCCCCGGTCGCGACGACGCGATACAGAGAGGAATCCCCCACGATGAAGTCCCCCGGCCTGATCGCCCTCGCCGCCGTGACCGCCCTCGGCGTCACCGGTCTCATCGCGCCGCTCGCGGCGCCGGAACCGGCCGTCGCGGCATCCGCCGTCACCATCACCCCGAACCCCGCCTACGCGTCCGAGGCCTTCGAAGGGTGGGGCACGAGCCTCGTCTGGTTCGCCAACGCGACCGGCGGCTATCCCGAGCAGGTGCGCCAGGACCTGCTCGAGAAGGTCTTCGGCGAAGACGGCCTCAACCTCAACATCGCCCGCTACAACATCGGCGGCGGCAACGCCACCGACGTGCCGTCGTACCTGCGGCCGGGCGGGGCCGTCGACGGATGGTGGAACCCCGACCTGAACGCCAGCGACGCGTCCGGGCCCATCACCTCCACCTACGCCGACCGCGCCCGCTACGCCGCGGCCTGGAACCCCGACGACCCCGACGCCTTCGACTGGAACGCCGACGCGACCCAACGCTGGTGGATCGAGGCGCTGAAGGACAAGATCACGAAGTGGGAGGCCTTCAGCAACTCGCCGCCGTACTTCCTCACGCAGAGCGGCTACGTCTCCGGCGGCATCAACAACGCCACCTCCGAGCAGCTCGCCCCCGCCGACATGGACAAGTTCGCGGGCTACCTCGTCAAGGTCGTCGAGCACCTCGAGGAGACCTACGGCATCCAGTTCGACTCGCTCGACCCCTTCAACGAGCCGAACACGAACTACTGGGGCACCACGATCCCGCAGGGTGCGACGTGGCCGAGCTCCGCGAGCCGCCAGGAGGGCGCCCACATCGGTCCGCAGCGACAGGACCAGATGATCCAGGCGCTCGCCGCGCGCCTCGCCGCCCCCGGCACCACGACCGACGTCCCGATCTCGGCCATGGACGAGACCAACCCCTCGACGTTCGTGACGAACTGGAACGGCTGGTCGCAGACCTCTCGCGACGAGGTCTCCCAGCTCAACGTCCACACCTACGGCACGTCCAACCGCACGATGGTGCGCGACATCGCCAAGACCTCCGACAAGCCGCTGTGGATGAGCGAGGTCGAGGGCAACTGGGACAGCTCGAACGCCGGCTTCAACCAGACCAACATCGACAACGGCCTGGGCATGGCCGGTCACATGATCGACGACCTGCGCGAGCTCGAGCCGCGCGCCTGGGTGTTCTGGCAGCCCGTCGAGGACCTGTACAACATGCAGAAGGTCGAGAAGACCAACTGGGGCAGCGTCTTCATCGACTTCGACTGCAACGCGCAGAACCAGTCCGCCCGACGCCTCGCCGACGGTGACGCCGACGCGTCCTGCAAGGTGCTGACGAACGCGAAGTACAACACGATCCGCAACTTCACGCACTACATCCGACCCGGCGATCACATCGTCCCGACCAACGACACCCAGACCACGGCGGCCGTGACGGCGGCGGGCGACGGTGTGAACCTCGTGCACGTGAACACCGAGGCATCCGCCCGCACGGTGCGCCTGGACCTGTCGAACTTCGGCCAGATCGCTCCCGGTGCCAAGGTCACCCCGATCGTCACGACGCAGTCGCCGGCGGATGCGGTCGAGCAGAACGCGCTCGTGCGCGGAAGCGACGTCGCGATCGACCCCCTCACCCGCACGGCCACGCTGACGGTGCCGGCCAAGTCGGTCACCACGTTCGTGGTGTCGGGCGTCTCCGGCGTCGCGGCGGCCGCGCCGGCCGTGAAGGACGGCGCGACCTACCAGCTGCTGGGGACCCAGAGCGGCAAGGCGCTCACGGTGCAGAACGCCGCGCTGACGATCCGCAGCTCCGCGACCACGGCGGATGCCGCGACGGCGCAGACCTGGACGGCGGTCTCCCTCAGCGGTGCCGGCACCGATCGCCAGCGGGTGCTGCTGCGCTCGGGCGACGGGCGCTATCTCGCCTCGTCGGGCACCTCCCTGACCCTCGCGACCGAGAGCGCCGAGCAAGCGGCGGCCGATCCGGCCGCGCAGTGGGTGCCGAACACCCTCGACGGTCGGAGCTACTCCTTCCTGAACGTCGCGAGCACCCGGGTGCTCGACGTCAACGGCGGGGGCACCTCCGACGGCACGAGCGTGGGGCTCTGGACCTCCAACAACGGCGCCAACCAGTCGTGGACCCTCGCGCCGACCGCGATCGACACCGTCGCGGACGTGACGGTCACGACGGAGGCGGGCGTGGCTCCCACCCTCCCGGGCACGGTGCAGGTCCGCTACCTCGGCGGCCTCACGCGCACCGCCGCGGTGACCTGGGACCTCTCCGGACACGACTGGTCCGCCGGGACGACCGAGGTCGCCGGCAGCGGCACCGACCTGTTCGGCGCACCGTTCACCGCCCGCGCGCTCGTCGACGTCGGCGCCTTCACCGCGGCCGTGCCGGTCTCGCTCACCACCTACGCGGGAACCACGCTCGACGCCGTGTCGGCGGCGGCGCCGCCGACCGTGCCCCTGGAGGTGCGTACGGGCGGCGCGACGGTGGCCGCACCGGTCACGTGGTCGTGGGATGCCGTGACGGATGCCGAGCTGGCCGCGCCGGGTACCGTGCGCGTGCCGGGAACCGCGGCCGTGCCCGGAGGCGGCACGCTCGACGCCGTGCTGACGGTCATCGTGACGACGCCCACCGAGAAGAACGTCGCCCCGACGAGCACGCCCACCGCCACCTACACGGAGAGCGGCTACCCGGCCACGCGCACGATCAACGGCGTGACGACCGACAAGGGCTGGTCGAACTGGCGCGGCGGCACGCTCAACGCGTCCGACACCCTCACCTACGCCCTGTCCGCTCCGACGCCCGTCACCCACGTGAAGGTCTACTTCAAGCGCGACGGCGGCACGTCGTGGGCTCAGACGATGCACATCGACCACCGCCTCGGCACCGGGGAATGGGTGATCGGCGACACGATCACGGTCGGCACTCCGGCGACCGGCGATCCGCAGGTCGACGTCCCCGTCGATGCGGCCTCGGCCGACCAGGTGCGCGTGGTGATGAACGCGTATCCGAACACGCACCTCATCGTCTCGGAGGTGGAGATCTACGCCCCGGCCGCCTCGCCGTCGGAGGTCGCCGACCTCGCGCGACTGACCGTCGGTTCGGCGTCGGTGAAGGACTTCTCCGCCGACACGACCGCGTACGAGGTCGCCGTCGCGGGCTCGGCCTGGCCGGTGGTCGCCGCGACCGCGGTCGACCAGGACGCGAGCGTCCGCGTCGTCCAGCCCGGCGACGGGCAGGGGACGGCCACCGTGACGGTGACCGCGCCCTCCGGTGCGCAGAAGTCGTACACCGTGACCGTCGCGCGTGCGGCCGTGCTCTCGGGCGTGACGATCGGCGGCACGCCGACGGTCGGCGCCGCCCTCAGCGCCGTGCCCGGCACCGTCGACCCCGCCACCGCCGACCTCGCCTACGTCTGGAAGCGCGACGGCGTCGCGATCGATGGCGCGGACGGCGCGCAGTACACCGTGACGACCGACGACGTCGGACACGAGCTGACCGTCGTGGCGACGGCCACCGCGCCCGGCTTCACGGCGGGTACGGCGACCTCGGACGCGGTCACCGGTCAGCCGGGCACCGCCACGCCGACCCCGACGCCGACCCCGACGCCGACCGCGACGCCGACGCCGACGCCGACGCCGACCGCGACGCCCGAGCCGACGGGATCGCCCACCGCGAGCCCGTCGCCGTCGGCGACCGCGACGAGCGCACCCGGCACGTCCACGCCGACCGAGGCCGACCTCACGGCCGCGCTCGAGGGGCGCATCTCGGGCCCGGCATCCATCGCCGCCGGCAGCACCGTCTCGGTGCAGGTCGGCGCCGATCGGGCGGGCCAGCAGGTCGCCGCGTGGCTGTTCTCGACCCCGCGGGCCCTCGGGGCCGCGACGGTCTCGGCCGCAGGGACGATCCCCGTGACCGTTCCGCTGGACGCGGTCGCCGGTGCGCACCGCCTCGCCGTGACGGATGCCGCGGGCACCGTGATCGGCTGGTACGCCGTCACGGTCACGGCGCCGCCGACCACGCTGGCCACCACCGGTGCGACGGCGCCCTTCGCCCTGGCGCTCACCGTCGCGGTGCTGCTGCTGATCGCGGGAGCCGCCCTCGTGCGGCGTCGGCGCCCGGCGCGCGGCTGAGAACGCCGCGACGACCGCCTGAGCGGCGTCACGACAGCGGCCCCGCCCTTCCGAGAGGAGGGACGGGGCCGCTGCCGTGTGTGACGCGACGTCAGGCGTCGCGCGACGTCACGAGTCGGCCAGGGCCGCGGAGACGACGGCGCGGGCCTCGGCCTGCACCTCGCGCAGATGCTCCTCACCGCGCAACGACTCGGCGTAGAGCTTGTAGACGTCCTCGGTGCCGGACGGGCGCGCGGCGAACCAGGCGTGCTCGGTCTGCACCTTCAGGCCGCCGATCGCGGCGCCGTTGCCCGGCGCGTGGGACAGCTTCGCGGTGATCGGCTCGCCGGCGAGCTCCGTCGCGGTGACGGCCTCCGGAGCGAGCTTGGACAGCGCCGCCTTCTGTGCGGGGGATGCCGGGGCGTCCACGCGCTGGTAGGCGGACGCGCCGAACTCGGCCTCCAGCTCCGCGTAGCGCTGCGACGGGCTCTTGCCGGTGACCGCGATGATCTCGGCGGCGAGCAGGCACAGCAGGATGCCGTCCTTGTCGGTCGTCCAGACGGTGCCGTCGACACGGAGGAAGGACGCCCCCGCCGACTCCTCGCCGCCGAACGCCACCGAGCCGTCCAGCAGGCCCGGAACGAACCACTTGAAGCCCACGGGCACCTCGAGCAGGCGCCGACCGAGCGACGCGGCGACCCGGTCGATGATCATCGACGACACGAGCGTCTTGCCGACGGCGGCGTCGGCCGGCCACTGCGGGCGGTGCGCGTACAGATAGTCGATCGCGACGGCGAGGTAGTGGTTCGGGTTCATCAGGCCGGCGTCGGGTGTCACGATGCCGTGCCTGTCGGCATCCGCGTCGTTGCCGGTGAGCACGTCGTACTCGTCGCGGCGGGCGACGAGCGCGGCCATCGCCGAGGGCGACGACGGATCCATGCGGATCTTCTCGTCCCAGTCGAGCGTCATGAAGCGCCACGTCGGGTCGACCTCGGGGTTGACGACCGTGAGGTCGAGGCCGTAGCGCTCGCCGATCAGCGCCCAGTACTCGACGGACGCGCCGCCGAGCGGGTCGGCGCCGATGCGGACGCCGGCGCGGCGGATGGCCTCCACGTCGATGATGTTCGCGAGGTCGGCGACGTAGCCCTCGCGGAAGTCGTAGCTTCCGAGCGTGTCCGCATCGATGTCCTTGAACGGGGTGCGCGCGACCCCGTCCAGGCCCGCGGCGATCAGGGCGTTGGCCCGGTCGGCGATCCACCCGGTGGCATCCGTGTCGGCCGGCCCGCCGTGCGGCGGGTTGTACTTGAAGCCGCCGTCGCGCGGCGGATTGTGCGACGGGGTGACGACGATGCCGTCGGCGCGGCCCGGGTCGTCCAGGGCGCGGCCGCGGTTGTAGGTGAGGATGGCGTGGCTGAGGGCCGGCGTCGGCACCCACGCGTCGCGGGAGTCGATGCGCACGTCGACGCCGTTCGCGACGAGCACCTCCACCGCGGTGCGCTCGGCCGGCAGCGACAGCCCGTGGGTGTCGCGACCGAGGAACAGGGGGCCGGTGATGCCCTGGGCCGCCCGGTAGTCGACGATCGCCTGGGTGGTCGCGAGGATGTGGTCCTCGTTGAAGCTGGTGCTCAGCGACGACCCGCGGTGGCCGCTCGTGCCGAACGCGACGCGCTGTTCGGGAACGGACGGATCGGGTCTGCGGTCGTAATAGGCGGCGATGAGCTCATCGATGTCGATGAGGTCGGAGGCTTCGGCTGGCTGTCCTGCGCGGCTCATGTCCACAGTCTGTCACTGCGGCGGGCCGGCGGTCACTTCCGATGCAGGACCGAGGCTGCCGTGCTGTCGGACAGCTTGTTGATCAGCGTCAGCGTGTCGGGCTTGCAGCCGTACTTCGCGTCGGTGATCGGGGCGTTCGAGATCTGCTGGCTGATGGCACCGGCATCCGTGCCCTTGCCGTCGATCGTCGCGACGATCTCCATGCCCGAGGTGTCCTGCGTCTGGCTGCCGATGCCGTTGCCGGTCACGGTGTAGGTGCCGGTGATGGAGCCCTTGAACTGGATGAGGGTGACCGTCCCGGAGATGTCGACCGCGACCCGCTCCGCGGGGGTCCACGTGTACGACCCGTCCTTGCGCAGCTCGAGATCCGCGGTGCCGGTCGCCGTGAAGGTGGCACCCGAGCTCGCCATCAGCGAGTTCACGTCGTTGTAGAACGCCGTCACCTGATCCTGGCCCATGTGCCACTCGCCGACGAGACAGGCGAGATCCGCGGTCGGAGACGGGGAGGGCGTCGGCGTCGGTGTGGGTGTGGGCGTGGTGCTCGCGGAGCCGCTGGGGCTGGGCTCGGTCGCCGGCTTGTCGTCGACCGGTGCGCAGGCGCTCAGGCTCAGGGCGAGGGCTGCTGCGGTGACGACGGCGAGAGAGGAGAATCGGCGGATCACCCCTTCAGCGTAGGCTGTCACCCGTGACTTCCGCGCCTTCGTCGACCGCGGCACCCGCGGCACCGCTGCCCTCGCGCCGCACCTACAGCTATCTCGGTCCGGCCGGAACCTTCACGGAGGCGGCCCTCGCGCAGGTGCCCGAGGCGCGCGATCAGATCTGGCGTCCGGTGCGCAACGTCGCGGAAGCGCTCGCCGATGTCGTCGACGGCCGCTCGGATGCCGCGATGATCGCGATCGAGAACTCGGTCGACGGCGGGGTCTCCACGGCGCAGGACGCGTTGGCGACGATGCCCGGGCTGAGAATCGTCGGTGAGTATCTCGTGCGAGTCAACTTCGTGCTCGTCGGCCGCCCCGGCATGCGCCTCGAGGACGTGCGACTCGTGGCCGCGCACCCGGTCGCCTACGGCCAGTGCCTGCGGTGGTTGTCGGCGACGCTGCCCGACCACGCCCACCTGCCCGCGTCGAGCAATGTGGCCTCGGCGGTCGACATGATCGAGGGCGTGAGCGACGCGGATGCGGCCATCGCACCTCCCGGCATCCTCGAACACCACGACCTCGAGTTGCTGGCCGAGGAGATCGGCGACAACGCCAACGCCGTGACGCGTTTCGTGCTCGTGAGCCGCACGGTGTCGGCGCCGCCGCCCACCGGCGCGGACAAGACCTCGCTGATCGTCGAGCTGCCCGAGGAGTATCCGGGAGCGCTGCTCGAACTGCTGGAGCAGTTCGCGACGCGCGGCATCAACCTCTCGCTGCTCGCGTCGCGGCCCATCGGCGACGCTCTCGGCCGCTACCGCTTCGTCATCGACGCCGACGGCCACATCCAGGACGAGCGCATGGCCGACGCCCTCCTGGGCCTGCGCCGCTTCAGCCCGAAGGTCATCTACCTGGGGTCGTACCCGCGCGCGGACCGCGCCATCGTGCACTACCCCGACCGCTACTCCGACGAGGTGTTCGTCGAGGCCCGCGACTGGCTGCGCGGCCTCATCTCCGGAGCCCCCGAGGCCTGACGCCTGCGGCGGGGCGTTTCGACTCGTCGCTGCGCTCCTCGCTCAACGACCGGGGATGCGCCTGTTACCGGTCGTTGAGCGAGCGCAGCGACCGGGGGTGCGCCTGTTACCGGTCGTTGAGCGAGCGCAGCGAGTCGAAACGCACTGCGCGACGCGTCTGCGGAGTCAGGCCGCGAGCAGCTCGAGAGTCTGGATGCGGCCGGTCGCGCTGTCCATCGCCTCACCGTCGTAGGCTCCCGAGACGGGGGAGATCATGACCTCGTCGACGCCATGGCGCTCGGCGAACGCGGCCAGGGCCGCGCGGGACTCTTCGCCCGTGCCGACGAACCAGCGGCGGCGCAGAGCATCGATGAGCGGGGCCGCGAGGCGGTCCTCCGCTTCCGCCGCGGCGGCCTGCTCGACGGTCTCGAGCGCCGTCAGCGGGCGGCCGCCGCGCAGCCGCGCCATCATGCGCGCCTGCGGCAGCATCCGCTCCTCGGCCTCCGCCGCCGTGGGCGCGACGACGGCGTTGGCGGTGAGGAAGGTGCGCGGGGCGTCGAGATGGGCCGACGGCTGGAACTGCGCGCGGTAGAGATCCAGCGCGCGCTCCAAGCCCTCGCCCGAGAAGTGGTTCGCGAACACGTACGGCAGCCCGAAGGCCGCGGCGAGCTGGGCGGAGTAGTCGCTCGAGCCGAGCAGCCAGACCTCCGGAGCGCCCGTGGCGGCGGGGGTCGCGTGGATGCCGTATCGATCGTCCCCGTCGCCGCGACCGGTCAGGCGCACCGTGGCGCCGTCGGGCGACATCAGCGCCGAGATGTCGCGCACGTGCTCGGGGAAGCGGTCGACGTCGCTGGACGTGCCGCTCATCCGCAGCAGCTGGGTGATGACCGGATCGCTTCCGGGCGCGCGTCCGAGCCCGAGGTCGATCCGTCCCGGCGCGATCGCCTCCAGCGCGGCGAACTGCTCCGCCACCACGAGCGGGGCGTGGTTGGGCAGCATCACTCCGCCGGAGCCGACCCGGATGCGCGACGTGCGGGCCGCGGCCGCGGCGATGAGCACCGGCGGCGTCGTCGAGGCCACCGCGGGCATGTTGTGGTGCTCGGCGAACCAGTAGCGGCGGTAGCCGAGCTCGTCGGCCCGCTGGGCCAGGGCGAGGGAGGAGGCGACCGCCTGGGTGCTGGTCTGATCGGTGCGGACGGGGACGAGATCGAGGACGGAGAGCGCAGGAGACATCGTCGGAGACAACCCGGCGGGCGGTCCTCGCATTCCGCGAGCGCTCAGCCGGCGCGCTTGACCTCCTCGTACGCCGCCAGCGCGGCGTCGCGGGTCTCCTTGAGATCGACGATCGGCTCGCGCTCCGCGGCATCCGGCGCCCATTCGCGGACGTACCGCCCGTCGGCGTCGAACTTCTTCGCCTGCAGCTCGGGATTGAAGATGCGGAAGTAGGGGGCGGCGTCGGCGCCCGACCCGGCCACCCACTGCCAGTTGAACGGGTTGCTGGCGGCATCCGCGTCCACGAGCGTGTCCCAGAACCACTCCTCGCCGCGGCGCCAGTCGATCAGCAGGTTCTTGATGAGGAAGGATGCCGTCACCATCCGCACCCGGTTGTGCATGAAGCCCGAGACCCAGAGCTCCCGCATCCCGGCATCCACGAGGGGCACGCCCGTCTCGCCCCGTTGCCACGCCCGCAGCATCGAGGGCTTCAGCCGCGGCCAGGGGAACGCGTCGTAGGCGGGCTTGAGGTTCTTCGTCGCCAGGTCGGGGGCATGGAAGAGGGTGTGCCACGCGAACTCCCGCCAGCCCACCTCGGAGAGGAACCCGCCGACGCGCGCACCCGACGACACCGCCGCGTGCCAGACCTGGTGGGGGCTCAGCTCGCCCCACCGCAGCCGGGGCGACAGCATCGAGGTCGCCCCGCCCGCGGGCTCGTCGCGGGCCCGGTCGTAGTCGGCGACGTCCTCGGCGAGGAACGCGTGCAGGCGCCGCCGCGCCGCCGGCTCGCCGGGCGTCCAGCGCTCGCGGAGGCCGCCCGCCCAGTCGGGCGCCGTCGGCAGCAGTCCCCAGTCGTCGAGGTCGTCGGATGCCGGCGGCGCCGGCGGCCCTGCGATCTCGCGGGGCTCGGGCAGCGGCTCGCGCGGCGCGGGCAGCTGCTGGCAGGCCCGCCAGAACGGCGTGAAGACGCCGTAGGGCGTGCCGGCGCCGGTGCGGACGGTCCACGGCTCGAACAGCAGGGATGCCGCGAACGAGCTCACCTCGTGGCCGTCGGCGCGCAGCGACTCCTTGAGGCCCGCGTCGACCGCGCGCTCCGGCGCGCTGTAGCGCCGGTTCCAGAAGACGGCGCCGGCGCCGACCTCCGCGGCGAGGCGGGGGATGACCTCGGCGGCGGCGCCGCGGCGCAGGACGAGCGCGGTCCCCTTCTCGCGGAGCCCGTCGGCCAGGGCGGCGAGCGAGTGGTGCAGCCACCAGCGGGCGGCGCCGCCGAGGGGACGGAAGCCGGGGGACTCCTCGTCGAGCACGAAGACGGCCACCACCGGTCCGCCGCGGTCCACCGCCGCCCGCAGCGCGGGGTTGTCCGCGAGGCGGAGGTCGTCGCGGAACCAGACGAGACTCGGGGATGCCGACATGCTCTCCATGGTGCCGGGTGCGTCGGGCCGCGGCGAGCCCTTGCGTGCGCGGTGGGGATGGCGGTACGCGGCGGGAATCTTTGTGAGTACAGTTGTACTCACAAAGAGGGAGAGGTGGGTCGCATGATCGTGACGCTGATCGTGGCGTGCGAGGTCGGGTTCTGGGTGGCCGTGCTCGCCGGCCTCCTCGCGCGCTACCCGCTGCGGCGGCCGCGGCTGGGGGCGGCGCTGCTGATCGCGGCTCCGGCGATCGACGTGGTGCTGTTGACCCTCGTGGCCGTCGACCTGCTCCGCGGCGGGACCGCCTCGTGGCAGCACGGGCTGGCCGCGATCTACATCGGCTTCTCGGTCGCCTTCGGCCATCAGGTCATCGCGTGGGCCGACGTGCGCTTCGCGCACCGCTTCGCCTCCGGGCCCCCGCCCGTCAAACTCTCGGGTACCGCGTACACGATCGCGTGCTGGAAGGACGTGCTGCGCACCATCGTCATGGTCGTGATCGCGGGCGGTGTCACGTGGGGGCTGATCGCGCTCGCCCGCGACGGCAACGGGACGGACGAGCTGCTGATCAACGTCCGGATCCTCGGGATCATCCTCGCCGCCGACGTGATCTGGGCCGTGAGCTACACGATCTGGCCGCGGCGCGCCCCCTCGTCGCCGCCCGTCGGGGCACACTAGCTCTCGTGCCCCGGCTCATCGACCACGACGCCCGCACGCGAGAGATCGCCGCGGCCTCGCTGCGCGTGCTCGAGCGCGACGGCCTCGCGGGACTGTCGGTGCGTGGCGTGGCCGACGAGGCGGGCATCGCGGTCGCGTCGCTGCGGCGCACCTTTCCCACGCAGCACGCGCTGCGCGAGCACTGTCTGCTGCTCATCGATCAGCGGGTGTCCGCGCGTATCGCCGGGCTCGGCGGGCACTTCTCAGGACGGCGGCTCGCCGAAGAGATCCTGGAGCAGCTGCTGCCCCTCGATCACGACCGGAGGGTGGAACTGCTCGCCCAGATCCAGCTCGGGGTGCTCGCTCTCACCGATGCGCGGCTGCACGACTCGGTCCGGCGCCTCAACCGCGGGGTCGCCGCGGCGTGCCGCGCGTGCATCGAGCTTCTGCGGGAGGCCGGCGACCTCGGCGCCGGGCGTGACCTGGGCCTGGAGGCCGAGCGGCTGCACGCCCTGCTGGACGGCGCCGCCCTGCACGCGGTGTGGGGCGGGGACGATGACGCGGAGGCGGCGCGCCGCCTGGTCGTCGCGCATCTCGACGACATCGCCCGGCACCCGCGCTAGAGCGCGGGGGAGGTGTGCCCGGAGGGCACGGCGAGCCGGAGCGAGGCGGCGTGTATGCGGACGTCCACCGCGGTCGCCTCGCCGAACTCGTCGCCGTCGAGCTGCACGGGCGTGGCGGCGCCGGCCGCGATCTGGATGCCGGTGCCCCGCGCGTACCGGATCGAGTTGTCCTTGGTCCGCAGTCGCAGGATCCGGCGACCCGTGCGGAAGCGTCGCAGCACGCTGTTGTCCCACGCGACGCGGCGCCAGACCGCGAGCCAGCCGAAGGCGGTCTTGGGCTGGAAGATCGCGATGTCGAGCTGGCCGTCGGCCACCGACGCCTCGGGGATGAGCTCGAGCCCGGCCGGCAGTGACCCGCAGTTCGCGAACAGTACGCTCTGCACCTGGGCGCGATGCATCCGGTGACCGGCGACCTGGTACATGATCGAGAACGGCTTCGCCTTCACGAGCGAGCGTGCGGCACCGTCGACGTACGCGACCCAGCCGACCTTCTTCTTCAGGTCGCCGCTGGTGTTGGCGATCATCGCGGCATCCAGGCCCATTCCGCCCATCACGACGAACGCACGCTCTTCGCGCTCGCCGTCGGGGCGGACGAGTTCCGCGAACCCGACGTCGATCGCCTGCACGTCGCCCTCGAACGTCGCCGCGATCATCGCGTCGGGATCGGTGAGCGGCAGCTGGAGGTTCCGGGCGAGCAGGTTGCCGGTGCCGCTCGGCACGATCGTGAGGGGCACCTCGGACCCGGCCATCGCCTCGCTGACGGCGCGGACCGTGCCGTCGCCCCCCGCCACGAGGACGGCGGCGGCTCCGGCGTCGATCGCTTCGCGGGCCAGCCCGTCGCCGAGCTCGTCGACGGTCGTCTCGAAGAAGAGGGGCTCGCCCCAGCCGGCGTCCGAGGAGTGGCTCGTGACGGCGGCGCGCAGAGCGTCGGCATCCACCTTGATGGGGTTGTAGACGAGCGCCGCGCGACGGCGCGACACCTCGTCACCGGAGGGCGCAGTGACGTCAGCAGGTGCCATGTGGCTAAACATACCCGGCGGTGAACATGAGCGGCGGGGCGGGCACGTCCGGGGAGACCAGGCCCGTCGGGCTCGTCCACTCGAGGACTCCGCCCGGACGCTGGACGACCCGCCACGCCGAGCGCGCGCGACCCCGCGAACTAGACTTGTCGGGTGATCGATCTCGCTCTCCTCCGTGACAACCCGGACCTCGTCAAGCGCTCGCAGCAGGCCCGCGGCGAGTCGCCCGACACGGTCGACGATGCGATCGAGGCCGACCGTGCCCGACGCGCCGCGATCACCGCCTTCGAGGAGCTGCGCGCCGCGCAGAACGCCCACGGCAAGACCGTCGCCGCCGCGCCCAAGGAGGACAAGCCCGCGCTCGTCGCCCAGGCGAAGGAGCTCAGCGACCGCGTCAAGGCCGCACAGCAGGCCGTCACGGTCGCCGAGGAGGCGGCGGATGCGGCCCTCGCGCGCATCGAGAACATCGTCATCGACGGCGTTCCGGCCGGGGGCGAAGAGAACTTCGTCACGGTGCGGACGCACGGCGAGCCGGCATCCTTCGACTTCGAGCCGCTGGACCACCTCGCCCTCGGCGAGAAGCTCGGCGCCATCGACATGGAGCGCGGCACCAAGGTGTCGGGCAGTCGCTTCTACTTCCTGACCGGCATCGGAGCGCGCCTCGAATACGCGCTCATGTCCCTCGCGCTCCAGCGCGCCGTGGATGCCGGGTTCATCCCCATGATCCCGCCGACGCTCGTGCGTCCCGAGGTCATGCGCGGCACCGGATTCCTGGGGCAGCACGCCGACGAGGTCTACAAGCTGGAGGCCGACGATCTCTACCTCGTCGGCACGAGCGAGGTCCCGCTCGCCGGCTACCACATGGGGGAGATCCTCGACCTGACGGCGGGCCCCAAGCGCTACGCCGGCTGGTCGACCTGCTACCGCCGCGAAGCGGGCTCGTACGGCAAGGACACCCGGGGCATCATCCGCGTGCACCAGTTCAACAAGCTCGAGATGTTCGTCTACACGACGCCCGAGGACGCCGAGGCGGAGCACCTGCGGCTCGTCGCGCTGCAGGAGCAGATGCTGCAGGACCTCGGCCTGAGCTACCGCGTGATCGACGTCGCCGCGGGCGACCTCGGCTCCAGCGCGGCCCGCAAGTACGACGTCGAGGCGTGGGTCCCCACGCAGGGCTCGTACCGCGAGCTCACCTCGACGAGCAACTGCACGACCTACCAGGCGCGCCGGCTCGACGTGCGGCACCGGCCCGCCGTCGAGGGCGGCGGCGCGGGCAAGACCGCGCCCGTCGCGACCCTCAACGGCACCCTCGCCACCACCCGCTGGATCGTGGCGCTGCTCGAGACGCATCAGCGGGCCGACGGCTCCGTCGTGATCCCCGAGGTGCTGCGGCCCTACCTCGGCGGCCTCGAGGTGGCGGAGCCGATCGCGTGACGAGCGCCGGAGAAGAGCTGCCGCACACCGGAGCGGTGTCGGTTGTCGCGCAGAAAGACGCGGCTCACCTCATCGAGACCAGTGCGGACGACACCGAGAATCCGACGATCGTCACCGAGCGCCTGCTCATCGCCCTCGACGTCGACGGCACCGTGCTGCTGGAGGACGAGACGCTCAGCCCGGGAGTCGTCGAGGCGATCGCGCACGCGCACCGCGCCGGGCACGAGGTGATGCTCGCCACCGGGCGCAGCTGGGAGGGCACGCGCGGCATCCAGCACGTGCTCGAGCTCGCTCCCGATTACGCGGTCTGCTCCAACGGGGCGGTCATCATGAAGAGGGTCGGCGGCGACTTCGCCGAAGAGGGCCGGTACGAGCGCTTCCACATCGAGACGTTCGATCCGTCGGAGGTGGTCGGGCTGCTGCGCGCGCACCTGCCGCACGCGAAGTACATGGTCGAGCTCGCCGACGGCGAGCGGCTCTACACGGAACGCCTCGACGACTGGAATCTGGCGAACGCGCGACGCGTCGACTTCGCCGAGCTGGTCGCCCAGCCGGTGTGCCGTGTCGTCGTCGTCTCGCCCGACGAGACCGACGAGGACTTCCTCGAGCTCGTCGGCCGCATCGGCCTGAGCAAGGTGTCGTACGCCGTGGGCTGGTCGGCCTGGCTCGACATCGCTCCGCAGGGCGTCGACAAGTCGACCGCGCTGGAGCGCGTGCGCACCTGGTTGGGCGTCGAGCCCGACCGGGTGCTGGTCATGGGGGACGGGCGCAACGACCTCGGGATGTTCCGGTGGGCGCTGGAACACGGCGGACGCGCGATCGCGATGGGGCAGGGGCCCGAAGAGGTGCGCCGCGAGGCGGGGGAGATCACGGCATCCGTCCACGCCGGCGGTGTCGCGGACGTCCTGCGGCAGCTCTGAGCTGCCGACGACACGACCCGCGCTTTCAGCGGCTGCCCAGGCGCAGGCGCGAAGATGGGCACGGTCCGTCGACTAGACTCGACGCCTGTCTGGGGATGCCGCGGCGTCCGTCAGGGAGGGTTGTCCGAGCGGCCGATGGACCCGGTCTTGAAAACCGGTGGGCAGAGATGTCCCGTGGGTTCGAATCCCACACCCTCCGCAGGAGCGGTCGTGTCCGCTGTCGAAAGGTCCCCCGTGAGCCCACGCCCCGAGCGCCCTCGTCGGCAGCCCGTCGCCCGACACGGCATCCTGAAGTCGCCCCACCCGCTCTCGCAGGTGCTCGCGATCCTCGCCGCCGTCGTCGCCGTCGCCGTGATCAGCACGACGGCCGTCGGGGCGTTCTACGTGTGGGACGCCACCCGCGCCGTGGAGGCCGCCGGTGTCTCCATCGGCGGCGATGACGAGCAGCTGCCGCCCACGCTCGGTGAGATCGAGGGCGGCGTCAACATGCTCGTCGTCGGCACCGACTCGTGTGAAGGCGACAATGCCTCGCTCTCCAGCGCGTGCCAGAACCACGACACCGAGGGTGAACGCAACGACGTCACCATGCTGGTGCACATCTCCGATGAGCCGCGGCGTGTGACCGTCGTCTCCTTCCCCCGCGACATGATCGTCCCGATCCCGTCGTGCACGGGCGAGGACGGCACACAGTACTCGGCCATGAGCGGTCAGATGCTCAACTCGTCGTACATGTACGGTGGCCTGTCCTGCACCGTTGCCACGATCAAGAAGCTGACCGGCATCGACATCCAGTTCGCGGCCGCGACGCGGTGGACCGGCGTGATCAACATGTCGGACGCCATCGGCGGTGTCGACGTGTGTGTCGCCGACGACATCTTCGATGCGCACACGGGGCTGAACCTCACGAAGGGCGACCACACGCTCACCGGCGTCGAGGCGCTGCAGTTCCTGCGCACGCGCTACGCCATCGGCGACGGTTCGGACCTCGGGCGTATCTCCAACCAGCAGCAGTTCCTCAGCTCGCTGGTGCGCAAGTTGCAGTCGGAGGGGGTGCTCGGCAACCCCGCGACGCTGTTGAACCTCGCCAACACCGCGCTGCAGCAGGTGACGTCCGACCCGCCGCAGGTCGTGCTGAGCAAGAGCCTCGCGAACCCCCAGAAAATGGTGCAGATCGCCATGGCCGTGCGCAGCGTGCCCTACCAGGACATCGTCTTCGTGCAGTATCCGACGGTCTACGCAGCCGATGGCCTGCGTGTCGACCCGGTGACGTCGGCGGCGAAGGTGCTCTTCGATGCCCTCGCCAACAACCAGCCGATCCAGCTGACGGGCTCCACGAGCGACGGCTACGGAACCGAGGTCGTCGGCGAGGCCACGCCCACGCCCAGCGACCCGGCCACACCGGAGCCCACGGCGACAGCGGATGCCGGCGCCACCGCGGCGGCGCCCACGCCGACGCAGGAGGCCGTGCAGCTGCCGAGCTCCATCACGGGTCAGACGGCGGCGCAGGTCACCTGTACGGTCGCGCAGCGCTGACGCGCGGGCACGGGCCGGATGGCGCGGCCTCCGGTTCGGCGGGAGGGCTCGGACCGGTTATGATTGCCGGGTGCGTTCGCGCGGCTCCGGCCGCGCAGCGCCTGGAGACGTCGCATAGTCAGGCCTAGTGCACCACCCTGCTAAGGTGGAGTCCCCTTACGGGGACCGAGGGTTCAAATCCCTCCGTCTCCGCTCTCACGGACGTTAGAGTCGACCTCGCACGGAGACGTCCACCGACGAGCGGGTTCGCGCCCCGGCATCATCCTCGTCGTGCGCGGGAATCGCCGCCGACGCGGTGCGGGCGACGGGTCATAGCCGCGTCTTCCGCCGCTGGGCGCGCAGGACGGCTGCGAGGCCGAGCGCGAGCAGCGCGGACGCGAGGGGGATGAGGGGCATCGGGGTGGCGCCCGTCGAGGCGAGCGCGCTCGAGGGTGGGACGGACCAGTGGCCGGCGCCCGGCGCCGCATCGACATCGGCGGAGGCCCAGACGCGGACCACCAGCGTGGCGGCGAGGGTCTGATCGGTGTCGTCGGGGTGCCGCGTGAGGACGCCGCTCACGGTGGCCGTTCCGCCCGGCGCGAGGCGCCCGAGCGACAGGCTCCCCTCGGCGTGGGAGGACAGGAAGGGCTCGCCGACGGCGGCGCCGTCGCGCCGGATCTGGTGCGTGGGCTCCTCGCCCGCGTGCGCGGGCGACGTGTCGAACTCGACGTACAGCGCGATCTCGTCGCTGGAGGAGCTCGTCACCTCCGACGACCACTCCACGCTCTCGCCGGGTGCCGGCATCGGCAGCGTGATCTGCGCGGGGTCGGCTGCGATGGCGACCGCGCCGGCGCGCGTCGTCCCCTCCGACTCCTCCGACGGCCCGCGCGGCCCGGTCGGCATCGGTGACGCCTGCAGCAGAGCCAGCGCAAGGCTTCCCGCGGCGACGATCAATGCCGCCATCATCGCGATGATCGTCTTGCGCGGAGGGCGGCGGGGCGGGTCGGAGGCGAGGGCGACCGCGGCGTCGGGGCTCGCGAGCACCGCGCCGGACACCAGGGCGAGCAGCATCACCGCCAGCAGCGAGCCGCGCCCCAGCTCTTCGGTCAGCGACCGCTCCATCGACGGGCACACGTCGCACGCGGAGGAGTGCCGGCGGAAGTCCGCGACGTCCCGGCGGGCGGCGCGGCCGGTCACGACGCGGGCGAGCAGGGCGGGATCCACGCCGCACGCAGGCGGGTTGAGGTCGACGTAGGCCTTCGCGTACCCGTAGCGGAGCGTGCTCCGGGCGCGATGCAGGATGGTGGACACGTTCGAGGAGGACTTACCGATCGCCTCGGCCACCTCGGCGCGCGAGCGGCCCTCGACGATGACCGCGAGCACGACGGTCCGCTGCACCCCGTCGAGAGCGTCGAGCGCGCGGTAGGCGAGGGCGCGCGCATCCTTCGCGGCGATCTCCTCGGCGATGTCGGTCACCACGGCGTCGAGCTGCTCGTCGACGACGGTGACGACCCGCCCGCCGGTGAGCTGCGCGCGCCGCACGACGTTGCGGGTGGTGGTGTAGAGGTAGGCGCGCAGATTCGCGATGGACGACAGCCGCTCCTCGTCGAAGGCGAGGAGCACGGCGAACGCCTCGGCGACGGCGTCATCGGCTCCCGCCGGATCCGAGCCCAGCCGGATCGCATACCCGCGCAACGCCGCCGCCGACGCCGCGAACTCCTCCGCCAGTCGTTGGCGTGAGCTCGTGCCCTCTCGCACGCTGTCCACCGCGTCCGCCCCTCGTCGTGTGCGTCGCGGGAGAGGCCGTCCCCGGTCATCGGAGACCCGGCCCCTCTTGACGCCTAGCAAGAATAATTGATAATCAAAAAATAACCGATGATCCTGTGACGAAGCCCCATCGTCGTGCTCTTACCAATGAGACCGCTGTTGCGGTGGGGACGCGGGCGCATCCCGTCGGCCCCCAGCTCACCATCGAAAAGTAAGGAAACACACTCATGGCACACACGACCTCGCGTGGGACGAAGCGACTCGTCGTCGCCGGTGGCTCCCTCCTCGCCGTCGCCGGCCTCATCACCGCGGCGGCGTTCACCGACTACGCCAACCTCAACCTCGGAAACGGCACCGACGACGGCATCGGCGGCGAGAACGCCCGCTTCAACATCCAGGTCGTCGGCACCGACGACGCCGGCGTCCCCGTGCCGGGCACGTGGCAGGAGGCGAACACCCCCGAGGGCGTCAACATCGCCGTTCCGGGCGCCGACCTGATCACGCCCGGCGACACCATCTCGGTGGACATCCCCTTCCGCAACGAGAGCCCGGCGCTGAGCGCCGACATCGCGTTCTCGCTGCAGGACCGCCCCGGCTACGTCTCCGACGCGCAGATCGCCGAGGCGCTGCGCTACAGCGTGCTGGTGGACGGCGTCGCGATCGTGACCGACGCGACCCAGGCGGTCGTGGCCGACCTCGACCTCGGGCTCTACACCTCCGGTCAGGACGGTGTCCTCACCGTGAGCATCACCCTCCCGGACCAGGGCAGCAACGACGCCAACAACGCGCTGCAGGGCCAGATCTCGTACGTGCAGGCGCACTTCGACGCGGCATCCGTCCAGCCGTGAGTCCGTCGGGGTGGCGGCCTGGCCGCCACCCCGACCGCAACACCGTCCCAGGAACGAGAACGAGGCAATGAGAGTACAGAGAACGGGCCGGGTCCGGGCCCTCCTCGCCGTCGGCGCGGTCTTCGCGGCAAGCGGCTTCCTGACGGCCGCAGCCCTCAGCGACTCCGCCGAGGTCGTCGTGACGATGGATGCCTCCCGAAACGGCTTCGATCTCATGACCGCGGGCAGCGCGCTGTCCGGCTGGCAGCCGGAGGCGACCGACTGGGCGCAGGGAAGACCCGACTCCTACCAGATCGCCCTCGACGGCCCCGACGGCGGCGGCTATCCGCTCGCTCCCGGGGGCTCGATCAGCCTGCGCGTCGCCGTGCTGAACGCGAGCCCGCGTCTGACCGGCGCCGTGTCCCTCGCGATCGATGATCCCTTCCCACGCGGCAACGAGATCGATCCCGACACGGGACGCTTCGTCGAACTCTTCGATCAGCTCGTCTTCACCGTCTCGCACGACGGGGTCGTCGTCCTCGACGGGGTGCCGGCACCGGAGCTGCCCTCCACCGTCTGGGCCGGAGAGATCGCGTCGGGCCAGTCGGAGACCTTCGACGTCGTCATCCATCTGCCCGACACGGTCGACGACCGCTGGCAGCAGGCCTCGACGGACATCCGCTTCCACTTCGCAGGAGAGAACCGATGACCCCCTCCGGTCGGCGCACCCGTGACCGCCTCCTCATCCTCCTCGCCGGAGCCACGACCCTGGGACTGCTGGTCGGCGTGAGCGCCGCCGCGTTCACGGATGACGCGTACGGCCAGCTCGCTCCGGTGGGCGGGCACTTCGACCTCGCCTTCGAGGCGCCGGACGGCAGCATCGTCCAGGGCAATCCGGAGGTCTACGAGCTCGACACGACCGGTCTCGGTCCGATCCGGCCCGTCGGGGCGGAGGATCCGCAGCGTATCGAGCTGCGCGTCCGCAACAACGGCACCGTCCCCGCGGGCGAGGTGACCCTCACCATGCGCTCCCTGCTGCCGACGCAGCCGGCGGATGCCGACGGCGTGGTGCGTGACCCCTTCACCATCCTCATCGTCTCGGTCTGGGTCGACGGCGCGCTCGTCGCCGATGCGGTGCCCGCCGACTCCCTGACGGCGACGATCCCGGACTGGTCCGTCGGCCAGACGCGGACGGTCGTCATCCAATCCTCCTATCCCACCGGTCTGGGCACCCCCTTCTACTACGGCAGGGACGTCCGACTCGGACTCCTCGTGACAGGAACGACGTGAACGTGAACTCTTCATCCCCGACGACGCCCTCCCGATCCTCGCGGCGTCGCCGCATCGGCGGCACCGTGCTCGCCGCCGTGCTCGCGGTGGCCACGGCGAGCACGGTCGCAGCCCCGCAGCCCACGCTGGCGGCCTACACCGACACCGCCGAGGCGGCCGCGGACACCTACACGAGCCCCGCGGTGTACATGGCCGTGTCGACCCAGTTCAGCGGAACCTCGGCGGCATTGTCCGACGGATACGTCTGGGTGTGGGGGTACAAGAACAGAGGGATGAGCGGCAACGGCGTCCAGAACGACACGAACTCGGCGCCGACGCCGGTGTACAGTCTGCCGAACGTCACCAAGGTGGTCGGCGCGTCCGACCTGAGCGACGCCTTCGGTACCTTCGGCGCGCTCACGGAGTCCGGCGAGGTCTACACGTGGGGATCGAACAAACTCGGGCGTCTGGGCATCGGCTCGACGACAGGGAACGCCGACTACCGAGACACACCGCAGAAGGTCGCCATCCCCGATGACGAGAAGGTGATCGACATCGGCTCGATGCGGGCGACGATGGCGGTGCTCACCGAGTCCGGCAAGGTCTACACGTGGGGCTCGGGCCAGTACGGCCAGGCCGGGAACGGGAGCACCACGACGTCGGCGGGTCCCAACTCTCCGTATCTCGTCATGAGCAACGTGCACTCCATGCACGTCGGGCAGCGCCTCACCTGGGTCGTCACCCGCGACAACGAGGTGTACTGGTGGGGCCGCAGCTACGGGGGCGAGTCGGGGATGGGCACCGCCTCCACCACCAACAACCACACGCCCAGGCTCGTGCCCGCCCTCACGGAGATCGCGGAGTCGTGCGAGGGGCCCGCGGTGGCCGTGTACGGCGAGGACACCTGCTCGATCGTCGCGATCACCTCCTCGCGTCAGGCCGCCGCCCTCCTCACCCGGGACGGGACCGTCTACACCTTCGGCTCGCGCAACTACAGCCAGCTCGGCAGGGAGGCCACGGCGGCGACCGCCGTCCAGGTGCTGCCCATCACCGTCGATGGCCCCGTCGCGCGCGTCTCGGCCGGCAACTACCACTTCCTCGTGCTGACGGACGACGGCGACGTGTGGGGCTGGGGTGACAACGCCCGCTGGGCGGCCTCGGGCAACATCCGTCCGGACGGCACCACGGGGCAGGGCACGACCGCCGCCTCCACGCCGATCAAGCTTCCCCTCACCGACATGATCGGGATCGGCGGGTCTCGGGACACCAGCTACGCGACGCGGAGCGACTCGGTGCTGATCGGGTGGGGCGACGGGCGCGACGGAGCCATTCCGGGCGCCGAGCTGGACCGTCGCACCTTCACGCCCCTCGCTCTGCCCGGCATCCGGACGGAAGGCTGACCGATGCGCGCACACTCCTCCACCTCGACGACGGGACACCCTGTGGGAACGACGAACACCGCGGCCGCACCGGCCCGACGTCGACGAGCGCTCCCCGCGTTCGTCGTCGCCGGCCTGCTCGGGCTGATCGCCGCCGGCTCCTCTGCGTCGGGCGCCGCCGCGTCGTCGCCGCTGATCGATGCGACGCCCGCGACGGTCACGATCGAGGCACCTGCTCCCGGTGAGGAGCAGAGCTGGCAGATGGCCGTGCGCAACGTGTCGGGCGGCGAGATCTCGCTGAGCGTGCGCATCGAGGGCGAGGCGGAACGCCTGTTCTCGGGCCCCGAGCCGTTGCGTCTGCGACTGTCGGACACCTCGACGGGTGTCGCCGTGGTGGCCGCCGCGGCGGGCGACGCCGTCGGCACCAGCGTCGAGCTGCCGGCGCTCGCCGCCGGAGAGACCTATCGGCTCGACGGCCTCGTCGCGCTGCCCATCGAGGCGGGCGACGAGTACCAGAACGCCGGGGGCACGCTGACGTTCCGGTTCGACGCGCAGGCCGCGGAGGCGCAACCCGACCGGCTGGCGACCACCGGTGGGGTCTGGGCGTCGGGCGTCCTGGTGGCAGCCGCGCTGGCCCTGGCGATCGGCATCCTGCTGCTCGCCCGCCGCCGTCGCGACCGAGAGAACGTCGAGAACGAAGGAGGGACGCGATGAGCACCCGTCGTGAGCGCACACGCGAGACCCGGCGCCGGCGGCGCGCGACGCGCAGGAACGCGGTCGCGGTGGTGCTGTCCGGAGGACTCCTGCTGGCCGGCGCGGTCTCCGTGTCGGCGGCGGCCCTCGCCGACCGTGCATCCCTCAACCTGAGCGGCGAGGCGAGCGAGGGCATCGGATTCGACGGCACCTTCGAGGTCGCCCTGGTCGACCAGACCGGGCTCGTGCACGTGGCGCCGTCGTCGGCGCCGCTGAGCTGGCCCGTCGCCGCGGGCGATGAGCTCATGCCCGGAGGCACGGTGAGCGTCGACATCCCCGTGATCAACAACACCGAGCGTCTCGGCGCCGAGGTCGCCGTCACCGTCGTCAGCCAGGGGTCCGGCTCGGCCGACCCCGACATCACCCCGTGGCTGCGCTTCACCGCGACGGATGCCGCCGGTGCCGTGATCTTCGCCGACGCCACTCTGGCCGAGGCGACGGGAACCCTCGCGGTGCTGGCGCCGCGCGGCGCGGCACCGCTGGCGGACGGGGCCGCGTACATCGCGGGGGCGACCGGCAGCGCCGGCGCCGTGCACCTGGAGATCCACTACCTCGACGAGCCCGAGACCGCGTCGCTGAACGGTGGTCGATCGCTCCTGAGCGTACGCTTCGGCGCGGCCTCGGTGACTCCGTGACACCCGCGCCCGCAGACGGCGACGCCCGCCCCCGCCTGTCGCCCGGGCTCCGCGTCTACGCGGCGATCCGTTCCGGCCTGCTGACGATCGCGGCGCTGCTCGGCGTGGTGTGCATCGCGGTCTTCGCGCTCGCGCTGATCACCGGCATCCGCCCCGTCGTCGTCATCTCCGGCTCGATGGAGCCGGAGATCCCGGTCGGGGCGGTCGTGTTCACGCAGTCGGTGGCGGCCGCGGAGTTCGTGCCGGGCGACATCGTCACCGTCGAACGGCCCCGAGGGCTGGGACTCGTGACGCACCGGCTCGTCTCGAGCACCGATCTCGGCGACGGGACCTTCTCGTTCGTGCTGCGCGGCGATGCCAACGACGTCGACGACCCTCAGCCGTACACCGTGACCAGCGCCGGACGCTACGTGTTCCACGTGGTCGCGCTCGGCTACGTCACCCTGCTGCTGCAGAGCACCCAGGGCCTCTTCGTGGCCGGGGGCATCGCGCTCGCGCTGATCGCCCTGTTCATCCTCGACCCCGCGCGGCTGACGCGCCGGGAGGCGGATGCCGCGCCGCCGCCCGCCCCGGGCTACCGTCGCCGGGGTTCGAGCTGACGACGCACGGCCGTCAGCTGAGCTGGCGCGGCAGCGACAGCTCCACGACGAATCCCTCCGCCTCCGCCCGCGCGTCGAGGGTGCCGCCGAGGATCTCGGCGCGCTCGCGCAGCCCGCGCAGCCCGATGCCGCCGCCCGGCAGCTCGAGCGGGCGGGCCGTCCCGGCGCCGTTTCGCACCGTCACGCCCCACGCCTGATCGTTCTGCCAGAGCGCCACCGTGATGGGCGAGCCGGGCGCGTGCTTGCGGGCGTTCGTCAGCGCCTCCTGCACCGTGCGGTACACGGCCCGTTGGGCCGCGGCGCTGGTCGCCTCCGGGGCGGCGCCGGTCACGGTGATGGGCAGGCCGCTCGACCCGATGAGTCCGGGCAGCTCGGCCAGCGTCGGCTGCGGGGCCAGCCCGGGGCTGCGCGTGCCGGCGGCGCGCAGGAGCATCACCATCGACCGCAGCTCCTCCAAGGTCGTCGAGCTGAGGCGCCGAATGGATGCCGCCGCCTCCCGCACCGCGGGGTCGGCGGTCGTCATCTGCAGCGCGGAGGCTTGGACGGCGATCAGGCTGACCTGGTGCGAGACGACGTCGTGCATCTCTCGGGCGAGCTGGTTGCGTTCCCGGGCGAGCACCGTCTGGGCGTAGAGCTCGCGCTCGTGACGCTTCGTCGTCTCGATCTCCTCGATGCGCGCGCGCAGCGTGGCGGCCGTCTGCACGAGCTGACCGAGCAGGATCGGCGCGGCGGCGGTGGCGAGCTGATAGAAGAACGTCACCGCCGTCCAGCTCTGATCCCCGACCAGCCGCGCCGTGAGGGGCCAGCCGATCGCCTCGGCCGCCGCGAACACGGCGCCCGCGGCGACGAGGATCCACCGCGTGCGGCTGCGCACCGACAGGCTGAACAGGGCGATCACGGGCGCGGCGAGGATGTTGGAGATCAGGGCGGCCGGGACGGTCAGCGCGAACGCCCAGAGCGGCCAGCGTCGCCGGATGAGGAGCGCGGCGCAGGCCACGACGCAGGCGACGTAGGCGAAGGGATCCTCGGTGTCGGCGGACAGGTACACGTCGGCGGCGGCCACGGTGACCGTCAGCAGGTCGACGACCACCGGGGGGATCCGGCGCCACCACGCGGCCAGGGCGCTCACGAGGAGGCCTCCCGGTCGTCGAGGAGACCGGCGCGCTGAGCCGCGAGAGCGGCCTGCACGCGGCCGGCGACGCCGAGCTTGGCGAGGATGGCGCTGACGTGATCCTTGACGGTGCCCGCGCCCAGGTAGAGGCGCGCACCGATCTCGGCGTTCGAGAGTCCCTCCGCGACGAGCGCGAGCACCTGCTGCTCGCGTTCGGTCAGCGACGAGACGCGTTCGGCTTCGGCATCCGTCTTCGACGCGAGCCCGGGGTGCGCCTGAAGCAGCCGCTGCGAGGCGCGCGGCGCGAGGACGACGCCGCCGGCGGCGAGGGCGCGCACGTACTGGGCGAGCTGCTCCGGCTCGGTGTCCTTGAGGAGGAAGCCGGACGCGCCGGAGTTCAGCGCGGTCATGACGTACTCGTCCGCGTCGAACGTGGTGAGCATCGCGATCGCGGGTCGATCGGGCAGCGCCGCCAGCGCGCTCAGCAGCGTCAGCCCGTCGACCTGCGGCATCCGGATGTCGAGGAGGAGGACGTCGGGGCGTTCGGCCTCGATGACCTCCCACGCGTCGACCCCCGTCGCGCTCGCCACGACGCGGATGTCGGGGGTGGCGTTGAGGATCATCGTGAAGCCGCTGCGCACGAGCGCTTCGTCGTCGACGATGATGACACGGATCATCCCTGCACCTGCCTGTCGTCTCGTCCCGGGAGGCGAGCGCGACCCGGCCGCAGCCGTGACCGCCGCCACGTCCTCCATTCTGCTGCCGGACGACGGGATCCTTCGCCGCCGACCGGGTGGTTTGCTCCCGCCGATCGGCCGATGTGCCCGTGCCCCGTACGCAGTGGGATCGAGGGTGTGACCACTGCACGCACCGTCTCCCTCGCCCGCGCCGCCGCCCGCGCGGCCGTGCGCCACCCGCTGTCGCTGACCGTCGCGGTCGGTGTGCTCGGCGTCGGCGTCGCGAGCTCCGGCCTGGCCGATGGGCTCGCCCCCGAGGATGTGATCGGGCGCGTGCTGTCGTGGGCCGCGCTGATCGCCGTGCTCGCGGTCGCCGAACGGCAGGGGGGAAGCGTGCGCGCCGCGCTGGCCGCCTCGGTGGGCACGGCGGTCGCCGTGGTGCTGTCGTGGGGCGTGCTGTCGGCCCTCGCGGGCGTCGGCGAATCCCTGTCCGACGACGCCCTCCACTATCCGGCGTGGACGCCCTCGGTCACGACGGTGCTGCTGGTGGTGACCGTCTCCGGCGCGCTGCGTCTGGCGACCCGTCGCCGCATCCGCTGGGTCGCGGCGACGTTCGTGGTGGCGATGCTGCTCGTCAACGGCCACGCGTCCGACCTGTCCCGCGTCGTCGCGTTCGGGCTGGCTCTCGCGGCGGCGCCGTGGTGTCACCCTCGAGCGCGCACGCCGCGGCGCCCTGGCCCGCCGCGACGCGGAGCACGTGGCGGCGCCTGATGGCCTCCGCGGTGGTCGTCGTGGCGAGTGCTCTCGTGACGCTCGCGCCCGACGCGAGCGGGGTGCTGGCGCGCACCGGGGCGGCCGTCGATCCGGCCGTCGCCCCGCTGACGGCCGCCCTCCTGGTCGTGAGCGTGCTGCTGATCGCCATCGGTCGCGTGACCGGCGTCGTCGTGGCCGGCGGCGTGCTGCTGTTCGTCGCCGTGACGGTGTTCGCGGAGATCGTCGACCTCGCCGCCGACGGGACGATCCTCGCGCCGGGGCTCGGCGATCCGCGGGGGGAGTGGCGGATCGTGCTCGTGCTCGCCGGCATCTTCCCCGCCCTCGCGGCCCTGATCGTCGTGCTCGGGGTGCGCGCCGTCATCCGCCGCTCGGCCCCGGTGCCGACCGCCGAGGAGCGCTCCGCGGTCCGCGACACGCTCGTGCGCGACGGCTCGGGCGCGTTCGCGCACATGGCGACGTGGGCCGGCAACTCGATCTGGATCGGGTCGGATGGTGCGGTCGTCGCCTACCGGGTGCGCCACGGGGTCGCGATCACCGTGGGCGATCCGATCTGCACCGACCGCGCGGCCGCCGTCCGCTCCTTCGCGGCGTTCTGCGAGGAGCGCGGCTGGACGCCGGTCTTCTACAGCGTGCACGACGAGACGGCCGGCGCCCTCGACGCGGTCGGATGGTCGCGGATGCCGGTAGGAACCGAGGCCGTGCTCGCCACCGCGGGCTTCAGCGTGGCGGGCAAGCGGCGTCAGGACCTGCGGACGGCCGTCAACCGGGCGGCGCGGGAGGGGGTCGAGGCGGTCTGGACCCGTTACGTCGATCTCGACGAGCCGACCCGCGCTCAGGTCGAGGAGATCTGCGCCGTGTGGGCCCACGGCCGAGCGCTGCCGGAGATGGGCTTCACGCTGGGCGGCCTCGACGAGCTGCGCGATCGCGACGTGCGTCTCATGCTCGCGCGCGCCGCGGACGGCCGCGTGCACGCGGTCACCAGCTGGCTTCCGCGTCGGTGCGACGGCGTCGTGGTGGGATGGACGCTCGATGTGATGCGGCGCGCCGAGCATGCGATGCCGGGCGCGATGGAGTTCGCGATCGTCTCGACCGTCCGCCGGGCCGAGGCCGACGGGGTGCCGACGGTCAGTCTCTCGGGCACGCCGCTGGCGCCGCACGACGGGGCGACGCGCGGGCGTCTGTCGCGCCGCGTCGTGCGCGCGCTCGAGCCGGCGTACGGCTTCTCGTCGCTGGAGAGGTTCAAGTCCAAGTTCGGCGCCGCCCACGAGCCGCTGTGGATGTGCTTCCCCGAGACCGTGCAGTTGGGCCGCATCGCTCCGGCCCTCGTCAAGACCTACGTCCCGGACCTGCGCCTGCGCGGCGTCATCGCGACCCTGAAGGCGATGGCATGAGCACGGCGGCGCCCGACACGCGGATGCCGCCGTGGGCGGGGATGTCGACGGTCAGCAGCCCCGGGCGACCGACGTGGGCGCCCTGCGCGATGGTGACACGGGCGGGCACGCGGACCGCATGCAGCTCCCGCAGGTACGCGCCGACCGCCGCGGCGGCGGATCCGGTGGCCGGGTCCTCCGTGATGCGGCCGACGGGGAACAGGTTGCGCGCCACGAAGCGGTCGTCGCCGAGGCGGTGGACGACCGCGATCGTGGCGGGCCACCCCCGCTCGTCCAGGAGCGCTCGGACGCGATCGGGGTCGAAGCGGAAGCCGTCGAAGACCCGCCGGTCGGCGAGCGCGATCACGGGGTGGGGGTTCCCGGCGTCGCTGAGGCGCGGCGGGAGCGCCGGATCGAGGTCGGACGACGCCAGAGCGAGCAGGTCGAGGATCGCGTCGCGGTCCTCGATCGGCAGCGGACGCACCGACGGCGGCACGCTCGTGAACGCGGCGCGGATGCCGTCGGCGTCCCGTTCGAGCTCGATGCGGATGTCGCCCACGGGGGTGGCGAACACGATGGCGTCTCCCGCGAGGTCGCCGCGTTCGGCGACGGCGACCGCGGTGGCCACCGTCGCATGCCCGCAGAACGGCACCTCGGCGATGGGGGAGAAGTAGCGGATGCGGCGGGCGCCGTCTTCGCGGGTGCCGATCACGAAGGCGGTCTCGGCGAAGTCGACCTCGGCCGCGATCCGCTGCATGGTCGCCGCGTCGAGCCCGCGTGCGTCGAGCACCACGCCGGCCGGGTTGCCGCCCTCGGGGTCGGAGGTGAAGGCGGCGTAGCGCAGGACGTCGGGAACGGTCATCGTCCCAGGCTAGGGCGCCGGCCTCAGCGGGGCGACTGGAGCAGGCGCGCGAAGGTGCGCAGGGTGTCGCTGAGTCCGAGGGACGGCTCGAGCAGCCACTGGATCTGCAGACCGTCGGATGCCGCGATCAGCAGGGCGGCGAGGTCTTCGGCGGGCACGTCGTCGCGGATGTCGCCGGCCGCCTGCTGCGTGCGGAAAGAGGCGGTCAGCTCCGCGCGCACCCGGTCGAAGCGTGCGGAGAAGAACTCACGCCCGACGTCGTTGCCGGCCTCCAGCGAGGCGGCGAGCAGGGTCGAGTAGAGCTGGACGAGCCCCGGCACGTCGACGTTGGCGATCGCGGCGTCGATCATGGTGTCCACGCCCGGCGGGCCGGACGGGCTCGCCGTCGCGTTGCGGCGGGCCTCGGCGTGCGCGTAGACGGCGACGAGCAGCTGCTCGCGCGAGTCGAAGTAGTGCAGCAGGGCGGCGTGCGAGACGCCGATCGCCTCTGCGATGCGCCGCAGCGACGTGCCGTCGGCGCCGCGCTCGCGGAAGACCTCGATCGCGCGGTCGAGGATCTCCTGGCGGCGGGCGACGCCCTTCGGCTGCAGTCCGCGCCGACCGATCACCGCCTCGTCGTCCGTGCTCACGGCATCCAACCTAGCCGATGGCGGGAAACAAAACCTCCAGGTGGAGGTTTTGTGATACCGTCGCCTCAGCGCCGAACGGACGACGAGCCGGCGACGCCGTACACACGAGACAACGAGGTTCGAAGGACGCACGTCATGACACTGCCCGTCGCTTCCGTCCAGCTCTACACGCTGGCCAAGGAGTTCACCGCCGACATGGGGGGCTCGCTCGACAAGCTCGCCGCGATCGGCCTGCGCAACGTGGAGGCGTTCGACTTCGTCTCCCGTCCGACGCAGATCCGCGCCGCGCTGGATGCCAGCGGCCTCGCATCGCCCACCGGGCACGCGCCGCTGCTGTCCGACACGCTCTGGACCCCGGACGGCGAGATCCCGACCCCCGCCCCCGAGGTGGTGTTCGCCGCCGCCGCCGAGATCGGCATGACCACGGTCATCGACCCGTTCGTCGCCCCCGAGCGGTGGCTGACGGCCGACGGCGTCGCCGACATCGCCGACCGCCTCAACCGCGCCGCCGAGAAGGCCGCCGAGTTCGGCCTGAGCGTCGGCTACCACAACCACGCGCAGGAGTTCGTCGCCTCCTTCGACGGCGCCACCGCCTACGAGCGCTTCGTCGCGCTGACCGACGAGCGCGTGCAGCTCGAGCTCGACCTCTTCTGGGCGCTGACCGGCGGCCAGGACGTGCCGGCTCTCGTCTCCGCGCTGGGCGATCGCCTCGTCGCGGTGCACGTCAAGGACGGTGTCGTCCCGGCATCCAACCCGTGGGCTCCGGGCGCCGGCTCGTTCGGCTCGGACAGCCTCGACCAGCGTCACGCCGGCACCGCCGACGTCCCGCTCGCGGAGGCGCTGACCGCCGGCACCGCGATCCGCTACGCCGTCATCGAGTACGACAAGGCCCCGGGAGACGTGTTCGAGGACATCGCCGCCAGCTACGCCTTCCTCCGCGACGGGGGGTACGTCAAGTGAGCGCCCTGCGCGTCGGTGTCATCGGCACCGGAGTCATCAGCCAGACCTACCTGGAGAACCTGACCTCGTTCCCCGACGTCGAGGTCGTGGCGGTGGGCGACCTGCTGCCCGAGCGCGCCCGGGCGAAGGCCGAGGAGCACGGCGTGCCCAGCTGGGGAACGGGCGAGGACGTGCTGGCCAATCCCGACGTCGACCTCGTGGTCAACCTCACGATCCCGGCGGTGCACGTCGCGGTGTCCCAGGCGGCGGTCGCCGCCGGCAAGCACGTCTGGACCGAGAAGCCGCTGGGCCTGGACCGTGAGAGCACGCGCGAGCTGCTCGCGCAGGCGGATGCCGCCGGCGTGCGCGTCGGCTCGGCGCCCGACACGATCCTCGGGCCCGGCTTCCAGACCGCCAAGCGCGCCATCCGCGACGGTGTCATCGGCACGCCGCTGTTCGTGCAGACGTCGTTCCAGACGCAGGGGCCCGACCTCTGGCATCCCGAGCCCGCGTTCCTGTTCGCCCAGGGGGCCGGCCCGCTCCTGGACATGGGCCCGTACTACTTCTCGGCCCTCGTGAGCCTGCTCGGCCCCGTCGCCGGCGTCACCGCCCGCGGTTCGCGCTGGCAGACGACGCGCCAGATCCACACCGGCCCGCGGGCGGGGGAGAGCTTCCCCGTCGAGGTGCCCTCCACGGTCCAGGTGCTGACCTCGTTCGCCGGCGGCCAGCACGGCACCCACCTGCTGAGCTTCGACTCGGCGCTGGAGCGCCACGGCGTCATCGAGATCCACGGCTCGGAGGGCACCATCGTCCTGCCCGACCCGAACGCTTTCACCGGGCGGACGGCCTACGTCAAGCCGCTCGGGGTCATCCGCGACGGCATGCGCTTCGAGCAGGAGTGGATCGAGGTCGAGGAGCAGGGCACCGTGGTCGGCCGCGGACTGGGCGTGCTCGACATGGCCCGCGCCATCGCGGACGGCCGTCCGCACGTCGCGACCGGAGAGCTCGGCTACCACGTGCTGGACGTCATGCTCTCGGCGCAGGAGTCCGCCGGCACCGGGCAGACGCTCACGATCGACAGCACCGTGGCCGACGTCCCGCTGCTGCCGGACGGATTCGACCCCTTCGCGCGCACGCTCTCCTGACCGTCCCGCGCCGCCCCGCCGTCAGTGGCCGGCGTGCGGGTCGACCACGATGACGGTGCCGTCGGTGCGCAGCAGCGCCGCGTCCTGCACGGCGCCCAGCGCCGGGGTGGTCACCACCGCCACGATCGCCGCGGCGAGCAGCAGCGGCACCGTGCGGATGGCACCGGGCGCGGACGGGCCGCGGCGCGCGGCGGCGATGGTCATGACGGCCACCAGAAGTAGGAGCACGATCGCGACGGCGGCGGCCAGCACGCTCGCGCGGCCTCCGGTCGCGGCGAGGAGCGCGGCGACGCCGATGACAGTGACGAGCGTCGACGCCGCCGCGGTTCGGGGGATCGGCAGACGTCCGGCAGCCAGCGCCGCGGCGCCCCAGGCGAGCCAGGCCGCGCCGGCGGTCGCGAGGACGATACCGATCCCCCGACCCCAGACGGACGAGGAGGCGGCGGTGACGGCCGCCGCCCCCATGCCGATCGAGATGAGTCCCGCCCCCCACGCGAGCGGGACGATCCAGGCGCGCAGAGCGGCTCCCGGGGCGGCCGCGGCGTGGGAGGGCGCGCTCATGCCGTGACCGACCGTGCGCCGCGCTCCGCGCCGAGGCCCACGCCCAGCAGCACGATCGCGCTGCCGAGGTGCAGGAAGTGGTCGGGCACGTTGAGCGCCAGGATGTTCGCGGACGTGCCGACCAGGAAGAAGCCGACCACGCCGAGCAGCAGGTAGGCCGCGCCGATCGTGGCGTTGACGGTCTTGGCGGCACGCACACCGCTGAGGCCGGCGATCACGAGCGCGGCACCGATCAGAAGGTGGGCGATGTTGTGCAGCGGGTTGACGGCGAAGATGCCGAGCAGCAGCCCGCCGTCGGTGGCGAGGAACCCCACGCCGCCGGTGACGGCGAAGCCGAGGGCTCCGACGACGAGGTAGACGGCGCCGAAGACGACGGCGACGAGGCGGTTCGGTGACGAGCTCATGACTGACCTCCTGTTCAGGTCGCGACGGGTGTCGTGACGGAGGTTGTTCGGGGCTCGCGGGGAAACGGATTGCCCGGGTGCGCCGTCAGGCCCAGCGTTCGGCGACGATCGTCGTCGCGGCGGCGGGGTCGAGGCGGTGACCGACCGACTCGGGCACGATGAGAAGCTCCGCGGCCGGCATGGCCGCGGACAGGCGCTGCGCCGCGGCCGACAGCATCGGGAACGTCTGCTGCCCGCAGAGGATCGTGACCGGGACGGCGACCGACAGCATCCCCTCGTCCGGGGTCGACAGCTCACGGGTGAGCGCGGCGTCGTAGACCGTGGACTGCGCGAGCGGAACGATCTGCGCGAACATCGGGGTCGCGCGGAACTGCGCGATCATCGCCTCGGGCAGGCCGACCGCCTCCCGCTGGAACAGCACGACGGCCTCCTCCTCGTCGCCGGCGTCGACCAGGGCCTGGATGCGGTCCGCGAGGTCGACGGCCGGCTCGTGGACGCCGAAGTGGAACGGCGGCTCCGAGAGGAACAGCCGACGGATCCCGCCGCCCGAGGGGAGCGAGGCCGTGTACAGCGCCAGCACGGCGCCGGACGAATGACCGAGGACCGCGGCCGCGCCGCCGGCGGCCGCGACCACCGCCGCGAGGTCCTCGGTCTCCCGGAGCGGGGCGGAGGGCCGGGTGTCGCCGCTGTCGCCGCGGGCGCGGCGGTCGTACGTCACCGCGCGGAAGCCGGCGCGCGCCAGCGCCTCGGCGAGGGGCGCGGCATCCCGCGCTGTCGACAGGGCGCCGTTGACGATGACGACGGCGGGACCGGTTCCGGTCTCGTGCAGGGCGATGGCGGTGCCGTCGGCCGATGTGATGTGACGCATGAGCAGATGCAAGCACCGGGTGCCGACATCGTCAACACGAGCGGGCCACGCGCCGCCGACGTCAGAGCAGGTCGGCGCGGTGCACGAGCGCCGCCGCGCCGATGAGCGGGGCGTCGCCGCCCAGGCCCGCGCGCACGACGGGCAGTCGCGCGGCGTACCCGTTGATCGCCGAGGCGCGCACGACCTCCTCGATCTGGTGCGGGTAGTCGTCGGCGACGAACGAGAAGCCCCCGCCGACGACCGCCAGCTCCAGGTCGAGCAGCGTCGCGGCGCTCGCCAGGCCGATCCCGACCGCGTGCGCGGAGCGGGCGACGGCCGCCCGGGCGATGCGGTCGCCGTCCCGATACGCGGACGCGAGCTCCTCGCCGGTCGAGCCCGTCCAACCCCGCTCCTGCGCCCACGCGACGGTGTGCGGTCCCGAGGCGCGCTGCTCGAGGGTGGATGCCGCCGGGTCGCCGTCGATGTCGGCGACGAGCATCTGCCCGAGGTGCCCGGCGTTGCCCGACCCTCCGGCGACGAGTCGTCCGTCCGACAGGATGCCGCCGCCGACGCCGGTCGAGACGACGAAGACGATCGCGTTGCGGACGCCCCGGGCGGCGCCCCGCCACGCCTCGGCGAGTGCGATGCAGGTGCCGTCCAGGCGCAGTGTGACGCCGTCGAGCCCGCTCGCCGCGCGCACCGCCTCGACGATGCCGAAGCCGTGGGCAGCGGGGAGATTGATCGGCGCGATGGTGCCGGCGGCCAGATCGATCGGCCCGGCGGCGCCGATCCCCGCGGCGGCGACCTCGCTCCAGCGCGGGTGCGCGCGGCATCCGTCGATCACCTCCGCGAGGCCGCGTGCGAGCACGGTGACATCCGAGGCGGCGCCGGCCCCCGTCGGCGTCCGTCGCCGGGAGCCCTCGACGATCCCGCCGTCGTCGTCGACCAGGGCCGCTTCGATCTTCGTGCCGCCGAGATCGATCGCCAGTGCGAGTGTCATGCCGCGTCCTTGAGGGCTGGGAGCAGGGGATCGGGCCGGAGAGTATGCCCGGAGCCGTATAGACGTAAGCGTAGTGTCGGGACCAGCGATCGGCATCCGCCTTTGGCTTCGCCCAACGGGCATCGCGTGGTGCGATGGACCGCCGATCAACGGAGCCGGACATGGCCACCATCGCCCCCGCATCCACTCTCGGACCGATTCGACAGACCTACGCGACGTCGGAGACGTTCCCGTCGGTGGCTCGGTCGTACACCCAGGTGTCGCAGGTCGTGAAGGAGCTCGGCCTGCTGCGCCGCGCGCCCGTGTTCTACGCGCTCGTCGGCGCGGCGCTCGCGCTGTGCCTCGGCGGGTGCGTCGCGGGCTTCGTGCTCCTGGGGCAGAGCTGGTTCCAGCTGCTGATCGCGGCGGCGCTGGGCATCGTGCTCACCCAGGTCGCGTTCCTCGCCCACGAGGCGGCGCACCGCCAGATCCTCTCCTCCGGCCCGGCCAACGATCGCCTCGCCCGCATCCTCGCCGCCGGCGTCGTCGGCATCAGCTACTCGTGGTGGGACTCCAAGCACTCCCGCCACCACGCGAACCCCAACCGCGTCGGCAAGGACCCGGACATCGAGGTCGACACGATCTCGTTCCTCGTCGAGGACGCCGTGCAGGCGCGCGGCATCCGCCGGTTCATCACGCGTCGCCAGGGCTGGTTCTTCTTCCCGCTGCTGACGCTCGAGGGCCTCAACCTCCACGCCCACGGCATCCGCCACCTCCTGTCGCGCCAGCCGGTCAAGAAGCGCGGACTGGAGTTGGCGCTGATCACGACGCGTCTGGCCGTCGTCATCGTCCCGGTCTTCCTGCTCCTGCCCCTCGGCATGGCGTTCGCCTTCCTCGGCGTGCAGCTCGCGGTGTTCGGCGTGTACATGGGCGCCTCGTTCGCCCCCAACCACAAGGGGATGCCGATCGTCGACGCGAGCGCCCGCCTCGACTTCTTCACGAAGCAGGTGCGCACGTCGCGCAACATCACGGGCGGCTGGTGGGCGACCTGGATGTTCGGCGGTCTGAACCACCAGGTCGAGCACCACCTCTTCCCCAGCATGGCCCGACCGCACCTCTCGAAGGCGCGTGCCGTGGTCCGCGACTACTGCAAGGGCGCCGGCATCCCGTACACGGAGACGAGCGTCTGGCGCTCGTACGCCATCGTCATCGACTACCTCAACCGCGTCGGCCTCGCGGCCCGCGACCCGTTCGACTGCCCGATGGTGGCGGACTACCGCCGCGCGTGAGTGCGCGGGGCGCCGCCGGCGCCGGGGCCTGACAGGGTCGCCGGAGGCTGTCAACCCCCTCGTCGTCGCCCGCCCGGTTCGGTTGACTGTGGACTCCCACCCGACGTTGTTCTGACGATTCCCTGGCGAGGCCGAGCCGTGAAAGACATTCTGATCGAGGGTCACCGCATCCTCACCACCGATGACGTCGCGGACGCGGTGCTGACGTACGCCCAGCGGCTGGTGCAGACCGGGTCGACAGACATCGTGGAGTTCCCCAGCATCGACGACGGATCGCTCAGTGTCTGCCGGATGCTGCTGGGCAGCGGCATCCCCGTGGCGGTGCTCGACGCCACCACCTCGCTGGCGTCCGACGTCGTCGGGGCCGATCGCGCGTGCGCGGAGATCTCCCGCCGCACCGCGGCACTGGCCTGAGCGGCGCGCCGGCGTCGGAAGCTCGCAGTACGGTAGAGCCGTGGGACGGTTCAGTTACGACGGCAGTGTCAAAGCGGAGTTCGACGACCGGGTGCTCGCGCACCTGCAGGTCGTCATCAGTCAGAAGCTGCGGCGCGGCGAGACGTTCACCTTCAGCTGGCGCAACGACACGAGCCTCGGCGACGGGCGCACCGCGATCTGGCTGCACCCGCACGCGTCGCTCGTGTACACGTACCACGGCAGCCGCCAGCCGGCGCTCAACCGCGCGTGGCTCGAGGCGCTGACCCACGCCGCGAACTCCACCGCCGGGCTCCAGATCGTGCCCGAGCCCGAAGGCCCCTACAGCGGCGAGGTCATGACCGGCTGAGCGCCGCACCTCTCACGTCGGCAGGGGCCTGTCAATCCCCTCGTCCGTCGTCTGCGCGACGCGCAGACTGGGGGATGAAGGCGGTGACGGTGATGACGCATCCTGCGCGAATCGACGGCCCCCTCGAACTCATCCCCATCGACGACGATGCGTGGCGACTGTGCGACACGCGTGTGGGCGCCAACGACGCGGAGTTCGTGGTGGCGTACATCGAGCGAGGCGACGACGGCTACGACGCGGTGTGGATGCGGGGTCCGCGGCGCCGCTCGCGCCATCGCCGTCTGGACGAGTGCCTGAGCTGCGGCCACGCCCTCCTGCGGGCGGAGGAGTCGTCGACCGCGAGTCGGCCGATCCCCATCGCGCATTTCCCGCCCGTGCGGGCCACGTGAGGACCCTCAGGCGTCGGCGACCGCGACCGTCTGCGGCGCGTTGTCCTGCGCCTCCTCGTCGGCGGGGGCTTCGATCTGCTCCTCCGTCAGGAGGATGCCGCCGGACGAGCTGGCCGACTGCGCCAGCTCCTCGATCCACGCCCGGTTCAGCTCGGTCGGCTCGGGGTCGTCGAACACGAAGCGCAGCGCGATGGACGGATGCAGCCAGATCGTGCTGCGACCGCCGGGCTCGCCCTCGGGGTGCTGCCAGGAGACGGTGAAACTCTCGCCGCGGCGCAGTTTCGTCGCGACGACGACCTTGAGGTGCGCCAGCACCCGGTCCTCGATGTGGATCGGCGTCGCCGACCCTCCGTAATAGATGGTGCCCACGCTGCGATTGTAGGTCGCGTCGCGTCAGGGTGTCATCACGCTGACACCGGCCTGACCCAGCGCCGCGGCGAGGGCCGGCGCGGGCGGGGCGTCGGTGATCAGGTAGTCGGCGCCGTCGAGGGGCGCGACCTGCGCGAACAGGCGCCGCCCGAGCTTGGAGGAGTCGGCCAGCACCGCGGTGCGGTCGGCGCGGTCGATCATCTCCGCCATCATGGTGGCGTCGCCCAGGTTGCTCGTGGAGTACCCGGACTCGTCGACGGCGCCCACCGCGACCAGCGCGAGGTCGCAGCGGATGTCGAGCTCGCGTCCTCCGGCCGCCATCGTGAACGTGACCGGCCCGGTGGTCGCCTGGGTGATGGTGCGCACCGCGCCGCCGAAGACGTAGAGGTCGCGGAAGGCGGAGGGGGCGATCTCGGCGGGGATCCGCAGGTTGTTGGTCGCGATCGTCAGATCCCGGTGACTGCGCAGGGCGCGGGCGACCGCGAGCGTCGTCGTGCCGGCGTTGAGCATGATGACCGCGCCGTCGTCGACCATCTCCGCCGCCAGTCGGGCGATGCGCTCCTTCTCCTCCACCTGTACGCGCAGGCGCACATCCAGCCCCCGGTCGCGCAGCGCGCCGTCGGTGGCGCTCACGGCGCCGCCGTGGGTGCGGATGAGCGCGCCCTCGCGGTGCAGCTGATCCAGGTCGCGGCGCACCGTGTCGATCGAGACGTCGAAGTGCTCCGACAGCTCGGCGACGGTGACCTGTCCGTGTTCGGCGACGTAGGCCGCCAGGTCGGCCTTGCGCCCGGCGGGGAGGCGTCGGCCGCGGGGGGCTGCTTTGTCCATGTCTCCATCACTAGCACAGGGCACGCCGTTTTCACCTCTCAAATCAGCAAAAGGCGGCAGAAGTCAGCATTGTTTGCGAAGGAGCTCTTGACGAAGCGGCAAAAGACGGCATAATGGTGCTGAAAGACGCATGAATCCGCAGCGGTGCGGATCGCGCACATACTCAAAGAGGAGAAGCGATGTCCAGAGTGGGGCGGGGTCACAGCAGGGCCCTCACAGTCGTCGGCGCGGTCGCCGCGGCGACGACGCTGTTGGCGATGTCGGGCTGCTCGAGCAGCGCATCGCCGTCCGGCAGTTCGGACGCCGGCGGCGACGTCACGATCGAGTTCGCCCAGTGGTGGGAGCCGGAGCTTCCCGACGGGCAGTTCCGCGCGCTGATGGATCAGTTCGAGTCCGAGAACCCCGGCATCAAGGTGAACCTGGTCAGCGGCCCGTACGCCTCGACCAAGGAGCAGCTGTTCGCCGGCGCCGCCTCGGGCACCATGCCCGACGTCGTCGGCCTCGACGGCGCGTGGGTCAACGATTTCGCCTCCAAGGGCGTCATCGCGAACCTCACCGACCTGATGAAGGAGAGCGGCTACGACGACAGCCAGCTCGCGAGCCAGATCAAGGTCGACGGCAGCACCTACATGATCCCGGTCGTCAACTTCGTCTACCCGATGTTCACGAACGACGACCTGCTCGCCAAGGCCGGCGTCACCGCGCCCCCGTCGACGCGCACCGAGTTCGCCGACGCCGCGAAGAAGATCACCGCTCTCGGCGGCGACGTCTCGGGCTGGGTGCTCCCGCTCTCCCTCGAAGCCCCCAACGGCGTGCAGAACGACGTGATGTCCTGGGTCTGGGCGTCGGGCGGCTCGATGCTGAAGGACGGCAAGCCCGACCTGACGAACAAGGACGTCACCTCGGCGATGGACTACATCGACGGCCTCTGGAAGGACGGCGTCATCGCGTCCGGCTCGTTCACGATGAAGGAGCAGGACAAGGTCGAGGAGTTCACGAACGGTCGCGTCGGCATGATGATCGACTCGCTCGCGCACATCAACCTGATCCGCGAGTCGAACCCCGACCTCAAGTTCTCGATCTCCGCCATCCCGGCCGCCGACGGCTACACCGGCGAGCGGGGCATCCCGTACGCCTCCTGGGGCATCGGCGTGGCCGAGAACTCGGCGCACAAGGATGCCGCCTTCAAGCTCGTGTCGTTCCTGATGAGCAAGGACACGAACTCGAAGCTGTCGACCCTGGCGAAGGCCTTCCCCGGCAACACGCAGTCCACGCCGGACTTCTCGGGCAGCGACGAGATCTTCAAGCAGGCCTTCGACATCTACAAGGCGGGCTATCCGGCCAACGAGTTCACGGGCCTGCCCACGGCCGAGGACCTCATGCGCCAGCTCGGACAGCAGCTGCAGACGGCGCTGGACGGGCAGCAGTCCATGGACGATGCGCTCAAGAACGCGCAGACGTCCTGGGAAGCGGCGTTCTAGCGCTTCCCCCTCTGCCGGGTGCCGCATCGCCGATGCGGTGCGGCACCCGTCCACCGCTCGCCACGCCTCAGCCCCCTCAACCGGTCAGAACTAGGAGCCGTGCGGTCTCATGACCCTCAAAACACCCGTCTCGATGGACACCGAAGTCCTGGTGACCGGCGTCGCGCACTCCCGGCGCCGCCGCCAGCTGCGGCGCACGACCGAGTCGTACGCGTTCCTCGCACCCACCCTCGCGCTGCTGCTGGTGCTCATGATCATCCCGATCGTCATGGTCATCGGCTACTCGCTGCAGAGCAACGTCATCCTCAGTAAGAACGGCGAGTTCGTCGGCCTCGAGAACTACCTGACCGTCCTGGGCGACGGCACCTTCTGGAAGGCGACGTCGAACACGGTCGTCTTCACGGTCGTGAGCGTCGCCGCGCACCTGGTCCTCGGACTCGGCTTCGCCCTCATGCTCAACAGCCCGCTCATCGGCGGCGTGCCGCGTGCGATCTTCCGCGGCCTCTACGTCCTGCCGTGGCTGTTCACCGTCGCCGTCATCGCGGTGCTCTGGCGCATGCTCCTCGCGCCCAACGGCGTCGTCAACTTCCTCCTGAACGCCAACATCGAGTGGCTCGCGTCGCCGCAGCTGGCGCTCGGCACCGTGACCTTCATCAACATCTGGGCGGGCTACCCGTTCTTCATGGTGAGCCTGCTCGCCGGGCTCCAGGGCATCCCGAGCGACCTCTACGAAGCCGCAACGGTCGACGGCGCGAGCAGCGTGCAGCGCTTCTGGAACGTCACGCTCCCGCAGCTGCGCCCCATCATCATCAGCCTGCTGCTGCTCGATCTGATCTGGACCTCCCAGCAGTTCGCCCTCATCTGGATGACCACCGGCGGCGGCCCGATCGACGTCACCGAGGTGCTGAGCACCTACACCTACAAGCTGGCCTTCGCGAAGTACGACTTCTCGCTCGCGGCGACCTCCGCCGTGCTCGTCCTGCTCATGTCGATGGTCCTCGCCGTGTTCTACGTGCGGCATCAGAAGGCGAGGGATTGAGATGGCCATGTCCGTGCAGACCCGTCGGCGCACCGCGCGCGCCGGCATCTACCTCGGCCTGCTCCTGGGTGCGGTCTTCGCCGCGGGACCCGTGCTGTGGATGCTGTCGAACTCGTTCAAGTCGAACACCGAGATCTTCGAGCTGCCGCCGCGGCTGATCACCGACACGTTCTCGTTCGACGCGTACGTCGCGATCTTCACCAATCCGGAGACGGTCCGCTTCTTCATCAACAGCTACGTCGTCGCCGGCGCGGTGACGGTGCTGACGCTGCTGGTCGCGATCCAGGCCGCGTACGCGTTCAGCCGCTTCGAGTTCCGCGGCAAGCGCATCCTCAACGTCATCATCGTGAGCGTGCAGGCGGTGCCGCCGATCACGCTGCTCATCCCGTACTTCGGTCTCGTGGTCGGCCTCGGCCTCTACAACACCTACCCGGGCCTGATCCTCACCTACATGGTGTTCACGCTGCCCTACGCGATCATCATGATGACGGGGTACTTCAACACCCTGCCGCGCGAGCTCGACGAAGCCGTGCGCGTGGACGGGGCCGGATCGATGACCGCGCTGTGGCGCGTCCTGGTGCCGATCTCGGTGCCCGGCATCGTCTCGGTCGGCATCTACACGTTCATGATCGCGTGGAACGAGTACCTGTTCGCCCTGACGCTGACCCGCACGATCGACATGCGCACCGTCCCCATCGGCATCCAGCTGCTCATGGGCCAGCACTCGTACGAGTGGAACCAGATCATGGCGATGAGCGTGCTCGGCTCGATCCCCGTGCTGATCCTCTTCCTCTTCTTCCAGCGCTACTTCATCAGCGGGCTGACGGCCGGCTCGGTCAAGAGCTGACCGGACCCGCCCGCACAGGCGTCCACAACCACCCCCACCGACAGGAGAATCCACCGTGGTGCTGTACACCGGCAAGTCCATCCTCGACATCGCCAATCAGAACAACTTCGCCATCCCGGCCTTCAACATCAGCGACTGGGCGATGTTCCTCGGCGTCATGGACGTCAGCGAGGAGAAGAACGCGCCCGTCATCATCGCGATCCACCCCGACGAGGTTTCCCACGTGACGACCGACCTCATCGTCGCGATCCGCGAGCGCGCGCACCGCTCGAGCGTGCCGGTCGCGATCCACTGGGACCACGGCGGGACGTACGAGCAGATGATCACCGCCATCCAGGCCGGCTTCACCTCCGTCATGATCGACGCCTCGCTCCTGCCCTTCGAGGAGAACGTGGCGCTCACCCGCAAGGTCGTCGAGGCCGCGCACGCCGTCGGCATCCAGGTTGAGGGCGAGCTCGGCACGATCGGGGCGAACGACAGCTACGGCGAGTCCGGCGCGGCCGAGATCATCTACACCAACGTCGACGACGCGGTGCGCTTCGTCGAGGAGACCGGCGTTGACAGCCTCGCGATCGCGATCGGCACCTCGCATGGCCTGTACCCCGCCGAGAAGAAGCCCGAGCTGCGCCACGACCTGCTCGAGCAGATCAAGGCCGCCGTCAAGATCCCGCTGGTGCTGCACGGCGGCTCGGGAAACCCCGACGCCGAGCTCGCCCGCGCCGTGTCGCTGGGCATCAACAAGATCAACATCTCCAGCGACATCAAGGTCAGCTACCACAACCGCATGCGCGAGATCCTCGGCACCGACGAGCGTCTGCGCGAGCCGAACGCGATCCAGCCCGAGCCGATCGCCGCGCTGAAGGTGACGGCGGCGGAGAAGATCGACCTGTTCGGTGCGACCGGCAAGGCGGATCTGTACTGACCACCCCCGGCGGGAGATCATCGACACCATGAGCGCGCGACTCGTCCTCGGCCTCGGCGGCACCGTCGACTACGAGATCCGGTGGGATGCCGCGGTCATCAGCGCCCTCGCACACCGGCACGGTGTGCGGCGGGCCGAGCTGACCACCACGGCCCCCATCGACGACGAGCGCGCGCTCATCGTCGCGATCCTCGCCCTCTTCGAGCGCGGCGTCGGGGGAGAGCGGTTCGCCGCCTCCTCCGACATCCTCGAGCGCTTCGCGGCGCGGTTCGAGACGTCCGTGACGCTCGGCGGCACGGGGGTGCGGGCGGGGATCGCGCTGGCGAACCTCGGCATCCCCAGCACCCAGCACCTGGTGAGCATCGACGACAACGTGCGTCGTCTCATGCCGCCGATCATCGACTGGGTGTGCTCGGCGACGACCGACACCCTCGACCCGCACCTGATCGTGCAGTATCCGGAGGGCGCGACCGTCGCGCTCGCCGACGGCGAGGTCGTGGCGCCCTCCGCGAACCGCGTCATCGTGGCCAACGACCGTCCGAACCGGGAGATGGCGATCTCCGCGCAGCTGGGCGATCGCCTGCGCACCGCGGACGCCTTCCTCGTGTCGGGCTTCAACACGATGCAGGACGCGGCGCTCCTGGCGTCGCGCCTCGACGACCTCTGGGCCGCGATGCGGCAGCTTCCGTGGGGAGCGCTCGTCTATTACGAGGATGCCGGGTTCTACCGTCGCGACTTCGCCGCGATCGCCCGAGACCGCCTCCTCCCGCGCATCGACGTGTACGGCATGAACGAGGACGAGCTGCAGGAGTACGTCGGCCGCGAGGTCGACCTGCGCGACGGGGCGGACGTGGCGGCCGCGCTCGATGAGGCGCATCGCCTCATCCCGGTGCCGGCGCTCGTGGTCCACACCCGCTTCTGGTCGATCGCCGTCGGACCCGACGCGCCCCGCCATCGCGCCGCCCTCGAGGCGGCCGTGCGGGTCTCGGCCACGCGGTACCGGCTCGGCGACGTCTTCGACGCGGCCGACCTCGAGGTCACGTCGCGCCTGCCGCGGCATCCGGACGGCGTCGGCGTCGTCGCGGCCGTCGGCGCCCACCGCCCGGATGCCGCGGGCGTGGCGGCCGTCGTCGCCGACACCCCGACCCCCACCACCATCGGGCTGGGCGACAGCTTCGTCGGCGGCTTCCTGTCCGTGACCCGCGCGGCCGTCGACGCCGCGACCGCGCACTGAGGGCGACCGCGATGCCGATCCGTCTGTCCGCGAACCGTCCCGCCGCACGCTTCTATCGCGGCGGTGAACGCATCGCGCTCTTCCGCGGGGCGCCGCGGCCGGCCGGAGGCGAGGCGGAGGAACGCGAGCCGGAGGACTGGATCGCCTCGACGACGACCGTCGCGGGCGAGAGCCGCACGGGGCTGACCGTGCTCCCGGACGGCGTGCTGCTGCGCGATGCGGTGGCGGCCGACCCGGTGCGCTGGCTGGGCGCCGCGCACGCGCACCGGTGGGGGAGCGACACGCGGCTGCTCGTGAAGCTCCTCGACGCGGGCCAGCGCCTGCCCGTGCACGCCCATCCCGACGACGCCTTCGCCGCGGCGCACCTGGGCCGTGCCCACGGCAAGGCCGAGGCCTGGTACATCCTCTCCGAGGGGACCGTGCACCTGGGACTGCGCGAAGACGTCGAGCCGGCGCGGCTGGCCGCGCTCGTCGCGCGCCAGGACACCGACGCGCTGCTCGGGCTGCTGCACCGCATCGCGGTGCGTCCGGGCGATGTGGTGTGGGTGCCGCCCGGTGAGCTGCACGCGATCGGCGCGGGCGTCCTCCTGCTCGAACTGCAGCAGCCCGAGGACCTGTCGATCCTGCTGGAGTGGCGCGGGTTCGCGCTGGACGGCGCCGTCGACGGCCACGTCGGCATCGGGTTCGACCGGGCGCTGACCGCCGTCACCCACCGCGCCCGCAGCTCCGCCGAGATGGCCCGTCTCGTCCACCCGGCACCCGCCGAGACCGACGGGTCGGTGTTCCCCGCCGCGGCCGATCCCTTCTTCCGGCTGGAGCGCCACGCGCTCGACGGCGAGCGGGCGCTGGCCGCGGGCTTCGCCGTCGCCGTCGTCAGCGCGGGAGAGCTGCGGCTCGGCGGCCAGGAGGCGCCGGCGGGCACGACCTGGCTGATCGCCGCGGCCGAGGGCGCCGTCACGGCGAGCGGACGCGGCGAGATCCTCGTCGCCCGGCCGCCCGCTCCCTAGTCGAGGGGGCCGCCGATGCCTCCGGGCGTCAGGAGAGGCGGGAGTGGTCGCCGAGGCGGTGCCACGTGCGGTTGTGGTACACCAGCGCGTCGCCGTGGTCGCCGACGGCGACATCGCGCTCGAGCTGCGACTGCAGGGCGTGGGCGGCGAAGACGGTGGAGCCTCCGGCATCCATCCGCTCGATGACGGCGCAGCGCACCCACGCGCGGACGTCGTGGTACACCGGCTCGCCGGTGACCAGGCGCGACCAGGGGCGCGAGCCGTCGAAGCGGTCGACGCCGCTCGTCGCGCCCAGACGCGCGAGGTCGAGGTCGTTCGCGTCGAGGAGGTGGACCACGACCGTCTCGGCGGCGGCGAGGACGGCCGCCGACGACGACTGCGACGACACCGAGAAGATCAGCAGCGGCGGCTCGGCGCTCACGCTCGACACGCTGGTCGCGGTGAGGGCGACCGGCCCGTCACCGGCGTCGGCGGTGATCACGGCGACTCCGCCCGGGTGGCCCCGGAAGAGCGCCTTGAACTCGTCCGCCGACAGCGACGAGGCGAAACCCGCGGCGGCGAGATCGGCGCCTCGGCCGTCGCGGGCGTCGGTGGGCTCGGGAGCCGCGAACGGTGCGTCGATCGGTGCGGGGGGCGACGAGGTCATACATCCACGGTAAGCGCCCCGACGGGGGTGGGCTCCGCTGCGCGCAACACGGCGACATGTCGCGCGTCGCGGCCGGGTGTTCAGGTGGCGGCGGAGAGCGCGCGGTCGAGATCCGCGAGGAGATCGGATGCCGTCTCGATGCCGATCGAGAGCCGGATGAGACCGTCGCCGATGCCCAGACGCGCCCGCTCCTCGGGCGAGAACGAGACGTGCGTCGTCGTGGCCGGGTGCAGCGCCATCGAGCGGACGTCGCCGATGTTCGTCATCCGGCTGATGAGGCGGAGGCGGTCGAAGAACCGTTCGGCCGCGGGCCGCCCGCCGCGCACCGTGAAGGCGAACACGGAGCCGGCGTGACCACCGAAGCGCTCCTGGGCGATGCGATGGTACGGACTCGACGCCAGGCCCGCGAAGTCGACGCTCTCCACCGCGGGGTGGGCGTCGAGCCAGCTCGCGACGACCGCGGCGTTCTCGAGATGCTTCGCCATCCGCAGCGACAGCGTCTCGATGCCCTGCTGCAGCAGGAAGGAGTTGACCGGCGACAGTGCCGCACCGAGGTCGTTGACGATGCCGAAGCGCAGGTACGCCTCCAGCGCGCGCTCGCCGTGGCTGTCGACGAGCGACGGGCGGCCGGGGGCGATCGGCGCGGTGAGGCCCGGGTAGGCGCGCGACGAGCCCGCCCAGTCGAACCGTCCGCCGTCGACGATGACCCCCGACAGTGCGGCGCCGTGCCCGGTGAGGAACTTCGTCGAGGAGTGCACGACGACATCGGCGCCGTGCTCGAGCGGGCGGATGAGGTAGGGCGTCGCGACGGTGTTGTCGACGATGAGCGGGATCGTGTGGCGCCGGGCGATGCGGGCGACGGCGGCGACGTCGACGAGGTCGTTCTTCGGGTTGGGGATCGTCTCGACGAAGATCGCCTTCGTCTGCGGCGTGATCAGACGCTCCCACTCGGCCTCGTCGGCCGGGTCGCGCACGTAGTCGGTCGTCACTCCCAGCCGCGCGAAGGTGCGGTCGAAGAGGATGCGGGTGCCGCTGTAGATGCTCGCGGTCGACACCAGCCGCTCACCGGCGCCCGCGAGCCCCAGCAGCAGCGCGGTGATCGCCGCCTGACCGGAGCCCACCACGATCGCCCCGGTGCCGCCCTCCAGCGATGCGATGCGCCGCTCGGCGACCTCGTGGGTCGGGTTGAGGTTGCGCGAGTACAGCTGGCCCGCCTCCGCACCCGTGAAGCGGTCCTCCGCCTGCGCGAACGAGTCGAAGCGGTAGGCCGCCGTCAGATAGATCGGGGTGATGCGCGCACCGTGGTTGCGCTCGTCGACCTCGCCGGCGTGCACCTGGCGGGTGTCGAAGCCGTAGTCGTCGGTGTCGTCGTGCGTGCTCACCAGCACAGAGTAGGGCGGGCGCGACGAATGTGACGGATCGGGCGTAACACTTCGCGGCATCCCCTCGCCGTGGGTTAGCATCCTGACGTGGCCCTGACCTGTCGTTGTTGTCGCTGAGCGCTCCGCGCTCCCTTCGACGACCCCGACAGCCCGCCGCCCTCTCGCGCCCTCTGCGCACGCGGCACCACCCTCAGGACACCCCTCATGCGTTTCGCCTCGCACATCGCCGACGTCGTCGGCAACACCCCGCTCGTCCGTCTGAACGCCGTCGCCGCCGAGGTGCAGGCGACGGTGCTCGCGAAGGTCGAGTACCTCAACCCGGGCGGCTCCGCCAAGGACCGCATCGCCCGCAACATCGTCGACGCGGCCGAGCGCGACGGGCTGCTCCGCCCCGGCGGCACGATCGTCGAGCCCACCAGCGGCAACACCGGCGTCGGTCTCGCCCTCGTCGCGCTCCAGCGCGGGTACCGGATGATCTTCGTCGTCCCCGACAAGTTCACGGGGGAGAAGACCGCGGTGCTGCGGGCCTACGGGGCGGAGGTCGTGGAGGTGCCCACGAACGTCCCGCCGGAGCATCCCGACTCGTACTACAGCGTCTCCGACCGGCTCGCCCGCGAGATCCCCGGCGCGTTCAAGCCCAACCAGTTCGCCAACCCGAACGGTCCGCGCGCCCACTACGAGACGACGGGCCCGGAGATCTGGCGCGACACCGACGGGCGCGTCACCCACCTCGTCGCCGGAATCGGCACCGGAGGCACGATCAGCGGCACCGGCCGCTTCCTCAAGGAGGCGACGGCGGGCGAGATCGTCGTCGTCGGCGCCGACCCCGAGGGCTCGATATACTCCGGCGGACCGATCCACGGCTACGCCGTCGAGGGTGTGGGCGAGGACTTCTACCCCGACACCTTCGACGCGTCCGTCGTCGACCGCTACGAGCGGGTCTCGGATGCCGAGAGCTTCGCCATGACCCGCCGGCTCGCCCGCGAGGAAGGCCTGCTCGTCGGGGGCTCGTCGGGCATGGCGGTCGTCGCGGCCCTGCGCACCGCGCGGGGGCTTCCCGCCGACGCCGTCGTGGTGGTCGTGCTGCCCGACCACGGCCGGGGCTACCTCACCAAGCTCTACGACGACGCGTGGCTCGCGGCCCGCGGCATCCCTCTCGACACCCTCACCGAAGGAGCATCCGCATGACCACCGACGCCGCCCGCCGTTTCGCCAGCCTCGCCGTCCACGCCGGGCAGGACCCCGACGAGAGCACCGGGGCGGTCATCCCGCCCGTGCACTTCTCCACGACGTTCGCCCAGGACGGGATCGGCGGTCTCCGCCAGGGCTACGAGTACGGGCGCAGCGGCAACCCGACGCGTACCGCCCTGCAGGCCCAGCTCGCCGCGATCGAGGGCGGCGCCCACGCGTTCTCGTTCGCGTCGGGACTCGCCGCCGAGGATGCGCTGCTGCGGGCCGTGCTGGTCCCGGGCGACGAGGTGCTGCTCGGCAACGACGTCTACGGCGGCACCTACCGGCTGCTCGCGCGGGTGCTGGGCCCGTGGGGTGTGCGGCTGCGCCTGGTCGACATGAGCGACGAGGACGCCGTCCGCGCGGCCGTGGCCGAGCGGGCCCCGCGCCTGCTGTGGGTCGAGACGCCGTCGAACCCGCTGCTGCGGATCACCGACATCGCGACGCTCGCGCGGATCGGCCACGACGCGGGCGCGCTCGTCGTCGTCGACAACACCTTCGCGACCCCCGCGCTGCAGCAGCCGTTGGCGCTCGGCGCCGATGTGGTCGTGCACTCGACGACCAAGTACCTCGGCGGCCACTCGGATGTCGTCGGCGGCGCGCTCGTGCTCGCCGAGACCCACCGCGACGACGCCCTCGCGGCCGAGATCGGCTTCCTGCAGTTCGCCGTCGGGGCCGTCTCCGGTCCGCTCGACGCCTGGCTCACCACCCGGGGCATCAAGACGCTCGCGGTGCGGATGGAGCGCCACAGCCGCAACGCGGCGGCGGTCGCGGAGTTCCTCTCCGAGAGCGACCGGGTCGCCCGCGTCTACTATCCCGGCCTGGCCGACCACCCCGGCCACGCGATCGCGGCGCGGCAGATGAGCGGCTTCGGGGGCATCGTCTCGGTGGCCCTCGAATCGGGCGAGGCGGCGCGCCGCTTCGCGGAGTCGACGCGGCTCTTCCAGCTCGCGGAGTCGCTGGGCGGCGTCGAGTCGCTCGTGAACTACCCCGACGCCATGACGCACGCGTCGGTGCGCGGCACCGAGGCCGCGGTGCCGGTGGAGGTCGTGCGGCTGTCGGTGGGCATCGAGGACGAGGCCGACCTGCTGGAGGACCTCGACCGCGCCCTGCGGGCATGATGGAGGCATGAGCGAGAGAGCACGCTGGGCGGTCCTGGGCGCCGGTGTCATCACGGGCGACTTCCTGGCGGCGCTGCCGCACGCCGAGCACGGCGTGCTCCACGCGGTCGGCGCGCGCGACGGCATCCGGGCGCGGGAGTTCGCCGACCGGTTCGGCGCGCCCGTCGCGGGCACGTACGACGAGGTGCTGGCACGGGGCGACGTGGATGCCGTCTACATCGGCACCGTGCACACCACCCACGCCGAGCTCGCGCACGCCGCGCTCGACGCGGGCAAGGCGGTGCTGTGCGAGAAGCCCCTGGGGGTGACGGCCGCCGAGACCGACGCCGTGCTCGCGCACGCGGCCCGGGTGGGGCTGCCGGTGGTGGAGGCGTTCAAGTACCGCTTCGGTCCGTTCCCCGAGCGGCTGCGGGCGCTCGTCTCCGCGGGGACGCTGGGCGAGCTCGTCTCGGTGGACTCGACCCTCGGCTTCGCCGCCGACGCGCACGACGGGCGTCTGTTCGATCCCGCGACGGCGGGCGGGGCGATCCTCGATGTCGGGTGCTACCCGGCATCCCTCGTCGTGGGCCTCGCCGCGTGGGCGGGGATCGACGCCGAACCGGTGATCGTCGCGGCCGACGGCGTGGTCGGCGCCGTCGACGAGCAGGCGCGCGCGACGATCGCGTTCGGCGCGTTCGAGGCGCGCATCGCCACCGCGATCACCGCCGACCTGCCGCGGCGGGCCGTGATCCGCGGCACCGCCGGCGAGCTGGAGATCGAGAACGTGTGGGGCAGCCGCGTCGTCTCGACCGCCGAGGCGGTGCTGCGCCGCTCCGACGGGACGGTCGAGCCGATCCGCACCGCCACCGTCAGCCCGATGGCCGCCGAGGCGGACGCGACCGTGCGGGCGCTTCGCGAGGGGCGCACCGAGGCGCCCGAGATGCCGTGGTCGCAGACCCGCACGACCGCGCGCCTGCTCGAGGACTGGCGCGCCGCACTGGACTGAGCCCGTTCGCAGAATCGGAGATCAGCAACGGACTCGGATGCGGGGGCGCTCGCCATCCGCATCCGTTGCTCGTCTCCGCATCCGATGCGGCGCTCAGACGGCGTGGATCGCCCCGGACGGCGATCCGTGCAGCTGGCCGTGGAGCCGTTCCATGCGGGCGTCGAGGAGGGATGCCGACTCGGCGGCCTCCTTCAGCTCCACGAGCAGCCCGTCGGGCACCGCCCCGGCGTACTTGTAGTAGATCTTGTGCTCCAGGCTCGCCCAGAAGTCCATCGCGATCGTGCGGAACTGCACCTCCACGGCGACGTCGACGCGGCCCGACGAGAGGAAGACCGGCACCTCCACGATGACGTGCAGGCTCTTGTACCCGTTCGTCTTGGGCTGGGCGATGTAGTCCTTGACCTCGCGCACCGTGATGTCGTCCTGCTGGGTGAGCAGGTCGAAGAGGCGATAGGCGTCCTTCGTGAAGCTCGTCGTCACCCGGATGCCGGCGATGTCGGTGATCGCGGCGCGGATCGCGTCGAAGCTGGGCTCGACGCCCTTGCGGGTGATCTTGTCGACCAGGCTGTCGGCGCTCTTGACGCGGCTGGAGACGTGCTCGATCGGGTTGTAATCGTGCATGAGCAGGAACTCGTCGCGGAGGATCCCGAGCTTGGTCTCGACCTCGCGGAGCCCGAACTGGTACTCCAGCAGGAAGCGCTGGAACTCGTCCCGCATCATCCGCAGCTGCGCGGCGGAAAACGTCGCGATCCCCTCGTCGGTCGACACGGACAGGCCCGGCGCACTCGCTTCCATGCTTCCGACCGTAGCGAGCGCTCCTCGGCGGATGCTGTGGGCTTCGGAGGACCCGGCCGCACCGGCGGGGGACAATGGAGGGATGCCGTCGCCCACCCCGCCCGCCCGCTTCGGCGATCGTGTGCGCGCGGAGGCCGCGCACGTCGGGCGGAGCCTGGCGACGTTCGGCCCCGCGCGCGGGCGCCGCTGGCCGTTGGCCGTGCAGGCGGGGCTCGCGATGGCCGTGCCGATCGTGGTGCTCGCGGCATCCGGTCACGCCGAGCTCGCCCTGCTGTCGGCGACCGGCGCGTTCGCGGTCATCTACGGCGGGTGGCTGCGACCGCGGGAGCGCGCCCGGGTGGCGCCGCTGCTCGCGCTCGCCCTGTGGGTGTGCGCGGCGGCCGGCACGCTCGCGGCCGGCGGCGGCGTGCTCGCGGTGCTCGGCGGAGTGCTCGTCACCACGGTGGTCACCGCGGCGCTGGCGGGCGCGGTCTCGCTGGGCCCTCCCGGACCGGTGTTCTTCGTGCTGGTGTTCGGGCTGTCGGCCCAGGTGACCGCCGTCCGCGGCGGTGCGCGGGTCGTCGATCCGTGGACCTACCTCGCGATCGTCGCCGCATCGGGGGCCTTCGCGTGCCTCGTGGTGGCGGCGCCGCTGCTCCTGCCGCGCTATCGACGGGAACGCCCGCGACCGCTGGGCGTCCTGTTCCCGCCGCGCTGGTCGGGCGTCGCCCGCATGCTCACGCTGCGCGCCGTCGTCGTGGGCGTCGTGGGCGTGGCGGCCGCCGCGGTCGTCGACCCGGCGCGCTCGTACTGGATCGTGTGCGCCGGCCTCGCCGTGGTCGGACTGCCGGTGGGACGGCGGGATGCCACGACGCGCGGCATCCACCGCACCGTGGGCACGGTCGTCGGCGGCGCGCTCTACCTCGCCCTCGCCTTCCTGCCGCTGCCCGTGTGGGCGCTCGGCCTGCTGCTGGGCGTGCTGCAGGTCGCCATCGAGATGGTCGTGGTGCGCCACTACGCGCTCGCGCTCGTGTTCATCACCCCGCTCGTGCTGCTGCTCATCGGTGCGGCGACGGGCACGGTCGAGACGCTCCCGCTCGCTCTCGAGCGGATCGTCGACACGCTGGTCGGCGCGGCCGTCGGCACGTTCGCGGCGCTCGCGGTGCGGGGGCGGTCGCCGGAGTGACGCCGGCGCCGGCCATGTGGTTTCCGCGTATGCATATACTGAGAAAGCACATCGGGCGGTCGGGGGAGCGGGGGAGCGGATGTCGGTACGGCAGAGCCTGTTGGCGATCCTCGATCAGGGCCCCTGCTACGGGTACCAGTTGCGCGCCGAGTTCACGCGTCGCACCGGGGCGGCCTCGCTGAACGTCGGCCAGATCTACAACACGCTGGAACGACTCGAACGCGACGGACTCGTCTCCAAGGACGAGGTCGATGCCGAGGGGCACGTCTACTGGCGCATCACGGATGCCGGTTCCGCTGCCGTCCGCGACTGGTTCGACACCCCCGTGGAGCGGGTGGAGGGCGCCCGAGACGAGCTGACGCTGAAACTCGCGCTGGCCGCGACCCTGCCCGGCGTCGACGTGCTCCCGCTGGTGCGCGCGCAGCGCGCGGCGTCGCAGGGGCGGCTCGACGAGCTGACGGCGCGCTATGTCGCCGTGGAGGTCGGCGACCCGGCATCCGTGGTCGCGGCGTTGCCCCTGTCGGCGACGCTCTTCGCGGCCGAGAGCGAGGTGCGCTGGCTCGCCCACGTCGAGGACCGGCTCTCGGGCCCGTCCTCCGTGCCGCTCGCGCAGGAGCTCTCGTCCGACCGGCCCAAGCGCGGACGGCCGGCGAAGACCGCCGTCACCGCCTCGTGATCTGCGGCCCTCAGCGCTCGTCGCGCCAGGAGTGGCGCGGCGTCCAGCCGAGCAGGCGCTGCGCCTTCGCCGTCGAGAACAGCGACGCGTTGACGCCGAGCTCGCCGCGCACCTCGACGTCGGGGAAGACCTCCGCGACGAGTTCCGCGTTGGGGCGGCTCATGACGGTGTCGCCGGCGGCGATGAGGAAGTGGTCGAACCCGGCGGGGGCGACCTCGAGGGCGCGCGCGATGACGGCGGCGCCGTCGCGGGCGTCGATGTAGCTCCACAGGTTCCACTTGCGTCGGGCGGCATCCGCGTCGAACGACGGGAACTCGGCGTAGTCGGCGGGGACCATGACGTTCGAGAAGCGCAGCGCCGTGAGCGACACCTCGGGGTGCCAGCGCACGAGCTCCTTCTCCAGGGTCTCCTCGAGGTGCTTGACCAGCGAGTAGACCGACTCGGGGCGGGCGGCGTAGGCCTCGTCGACGGGGATGTAGGGCGGCGGCACGTCGAACGGAAGGCCCTGCACCGTCTCGCTCGACGCCGTCACGATCCGGGTGATGCCGAGGCGGATCGCCGCCCACAGCACGTTGAACGTGACGGCGATGTTGTTGTGGAACGTGGCGACGTCCGACCGGATGCCGGGCGCCGGGATCGCCGCCAGGTGCACGACCGCGTCGAGGCCGTCGTGCTGGTCGTTCACGCCCTGGAGGGCGTCGACGGTCTGGCCGTAGTCGGTGAGGTCGACCTGCACGAAGCCGGCGCCGCGCGTGCCGACGACGTCGAGCCCGACGACGTCGTGGCCCGCCTCCCGGAGCTCGTTGACGACCACGGTTCCCAGCTTTCCGGATGCTCCGGTCACGGCGATACGCATGGGCCCGAGCCTAGCGGCGGGCGAAGGTGCGCAGGCGGGCGGCCCCGACCAGGCCCAGCAGCAGGAAGGCCGACGCCACCAGCAGCGACCAGCGCGTCGCGTCGGCGAATCCCGCCGAGAGCGCCTGCACGGCGGCATCCGTCTGCGCGCCGAGCATGCTGGAGGCGCCCTGCGCGCGCAGCTGCGAGATGAGCGTGCCGGCCGAGGTGCGCGTCGCATCGGCGAGCTCGGTGGCCGCGGTGCCGGTGATCCCGGCATCCGACAGCGCGCCGGGCAGGGTCACGGCGAGCGAGATCGACAGGGCGGCGCCGGCGAACGCCGTGCCGAGCGCCGTGCCGATCTGACGTACGGTCGACTGGGTGGCCGAGCCCTGGCCGCTGATCTCCACGGGGACGTCGCGCAGCACGGTGCCGGTCAGCTGCGCCGAGGCGAGGCCGAGTCCGAGGCCGTAGACGACCAGCGGCAGGGCGATGAGCCAGCCCGGGGTGGTGGCGCTCGCGAGGGCGGCGAGGACGAGGACGCCGACCACCTCCAGCCCGAGGCCGATCAGCACCGTGCCGGGGGAGCCGAAGCGCGCCGCGAGGTGGCGGGCCGCCGCGCCCGAGGCGAAGGCGCCGAACGCCATGGCGGCCAGCACGAGACCGGTCTGCATGATCGACAGGCCGAGTGCGGCCGTGAGGTACAGCGGCAGCACGAAGATGATCGCGAACTCGCCGACCGCGACCATGGCCGCGGTCACGTTGCCCCAGGAGAAGGTGCGCAGAGAGAACAGGTGCAGATCGAGCAGGGCGTCGCGCTGCACCCGCTCGCGGTGCCGCTCCCAGAAGACGAAGAGGGTCAGCGCGACGGCCGCGACCGCCAGGCAGATCGGCACGACCGAGATCGGTGCGGACGCCGGCCAGGTCCACGAGCCGAGGGTGAGGTCGGCTTTCGGCGTCCACCACCCGAGGTCGGGTCCCTCGATCACGGCGAACACGAGCGCGCCGAAACCGATCGCCGACAGGAGGGCCCCGTCGACGTCGGCGCCGCGGCGGAAGCCGGAGCCGCGCGTCTCGGGCACCGCCCACACGGCGAGTGCGAGGATGAGGGCCCCGAGCGGCAGGTTCACCAGGAACACCCACTGCCAGGAGGCGTACTGCGTGAGGGCGCCGCCGACGAGCGGGCCGATCGCGGCGGCGCCGGAGATCACGGCGCCCCAGACCCCGAAGGCGGCGGCGCGGTACCGGCCGCGGAAGACGGCGTTCACCGTCGACAGGGTCGCGGGCATGATGAACGCGGCACCCACGGCCTGCACCGCTCGGGCCCCGATGAGGGCGCCCCCGGTGGCGGATGCCGCCGCCCACACGCTGCCGCTCACGAAGACGACGATGCCGACGAGGAACAGGAGCTTGCGCCCGAAGCGGTCGGCGAGCTTGCCGGTCGACAGCAGGAGCGCGGCCAGCAGCACGGCATACAGGCTCGACACCCATTGCGCGTCCGTCAGGTCGAGGTGCAGATCCCGGATGATGTCGGGCAGGGCCACACCGACGATGGTGCCGTCGAGCACGATCATCCCGAGGCCGGCCGCGAGCACCGCAAGCCCCATCCATTCCCGCCGGGAGGGGGCCGGTTCCCGCACACCTTCAGTCATACTGAAAGTATGCACCCGGGGTCGGCGTGCGTCCAGTCGCGACCGCCGTCTGTTATCGATAACCATCGAAACGGTCGTCGAAAACGTTGCCGAGCGCCAGTGGTAGCGGTAACATCACGAATGTTCCATCTGAAACGGGATGTCGGGGGCAGTGTCGCTCACCCGAGCGCACCCGTCTCCGCACGGACCGGACGACTCCCCGGACGGGGTCCGGTCGATCGTGCATGCCGGCACGTTCGACCGCGCACGTTCACGTGCACCCGCCGTCCGAGGAGTCGTCGGAGTGTTCCTGACTGTGCAGGGGCGGCGATGCCGCCTCGGTCCGGAACGGCGAAAGTGTACACCTCGCACCGCGTGGTCGCGCTGAACGCCAGGCTCCTGCGATGGGCGCACCGCAGTCACAGATCAAAGGAGTCATCGACGTGAGTCAACCCACGAAACCGCCCGCCGCCGAGCATCGGTCGATGATGCGGCGGGCCGGCGCGCTCGCCGGCATCGGAGCCCTCGTGCTCTCCGCCCTCGCGGCGGCCCCCGCCGCCGCGGCGGCGACGCCGGTGCCCGCCGTCAACGTCTTCGCCGCGGCCACGGAGAGTCCCGCCGTGCCGGGCAACCTCCTGCCCGACGGTCGCTTCGTCGAGGGCTTCACCGGCTGGACCACCGTCCAGGGCGGCACGCTCGCACTGAGCGACGACGCCGCCAGCGGCGCGCACGCGCTGAAGGTCACGGGTCGCACCGCGACGCAGTCCGGTCCCTTCGCCAGCGTGACGGGAAAGCTGCAGCCGGGGGCCTCCTATCGCCTCACGGGCAAGATCAAGTACACCGACGGCCCCGCCACACAGCGGTTCAACTTCACGTTCTGCCCGTCGAACTTCAACGGCTGCGACGACCGGGGACAGACCTTCACGAAGGGCGAATGGGGCACGTACACGGCCGACTTCGTCGCCGAGGCGAAGCACGCCGACATGGCCTGGCTGTTCGTTGAGACGCCCTGGGGCTCTGCCGCCCTGCAGGACTTCCTCCTCGACGACGTGTCGTTGGTGAAGACGGCCGACGCCCCCGCGGGGCCGGCGTTCACCTCGCTGGAGAAGGTGCAGACCAAGCCCGTCGGCGACCACAACCCGATCGTCGGGCAGAAGTTCGGCGCCGACCCGCACCACCTCGTCTACAACGGTCGCCTCTACATCTACTCGACCAATGACACCCAGCAGTACGAGGCGAACAGCAAGGACGCCAACGGTCTGCCCACCCAGTCCAACGGCTACGGCGCCATCACGACGCTGAACGTCATGTCGACGACCGACATGGTCAACTGGGTCGACCACGGCGCCGTTCCCATCGCCGGGGCCGGATCGGCCGCTCCCTGGTCGCGCAACTCCTGGGCGCCCGCGGCGATCGAGAAGGACGGCAAGGTCTACCTGTACTTCTGCGACAACGGCACGGGCACCGCGGTGGTCGTGGGCGGCTCGCCGCTCGGGCCGTGGACCGACCCGCTCGGCAAGAAGATCATCCCCGACACGGTCTCGCGCGACTACATCAACAGCGGCGGCTTCCCCGCCGGCATGTGGCTGTTCGACCCGGAGATCTTCATCGACGACGACGGCCAGGCCTACCTGTACTTCGGCGGCAACTCGCAGATCGGATCGGGCAGCAACGTCCAGGGGCCGCAGAACCCCAAGTCGACCCGCGTCGTGAAGCTGAAGGATGACATGGTCACCCTCGACGGCGACCCCGTCGAGATCGACGGCCCCGGCATGTTCGAGGCCTCGTCGATGTTCAAGCGCGACGGCAAGTACTACTACTCGTACTCGTCGAACTTCCAGGTCAACGAGGTTGCGGGCCAGTACCCGTCGCGCGGCGGCATCGCCTACATGATGACCGACGACCCGATGGACCTGCCGTCCGCGAAGTACGCGGGCGTGGCCTTCCAGAACCAGAGCGCGTTCTTCGGGGCGGGCAACGGCGGCAACAACCACTCCGACATGTTCACCTACAAGGGCGAGACCTACTTCACCTACCACGCGCAGACGCGCGGGGCGGCGTGGGCGCAGGCGCTCGGCACCCCCGGCCAGACGCAGGGCTACCGTTCGGTGCACATCGACAAGCTCGACTTCAACGCCGACGGGACGATCAAGCCGATCGTCGGCACGCGTCAGGGTGTCGCGCAGATCGAGGACTTCGACCCGTACCGCGCGTTCGAGGCCGAGACGCTCGCGTGGCAGCTCGGTGTGAAGACGGTGCCGACGACGGAGGCATCGGTGGAGTTCCCCGAGCACAACGGCAGCGGCAACATGGCGCTGTCGAGCCTCGACGACGGTGACTTCGCGGCGCTGTCGCAGGTCGCCTTCGGCGACGGTGCGAAGTCGGTCTCCGCGCGGGTGAAGCCGCTCGTGGAGGGCGCGTCGATCCAGGTGCGTCTCGACAACGTCGACGGACCGGTCGTCGCGGAGATCCCCGTGACGGGCACCGCCGGCGAGTGGACGACCGTGTCGGCCGCCGTCACCGGTGCCGAGGGGACGCGCGACGTGTTCTTCGTGTTCGCGCAGCCCGAGGGTGCCGAGGTCGAGGACGGCCTGTTCGAGGTCGACAGCTGGGAGTTCGCCCCCGTGTCCGACGAGCCCGGGCAGACGGACCCCTCGATCGCGCTGAGCGCGACCGAGGTGCGCGCCGGTGAGGCGCTCACCGTGACCGGCAGCGACTTCGCGGTGGACCGCGTCGAGGTCGGCATCGCCAGCACCTATCGCGCGCTGGCGCAGGCGGATGTCGTCGACGGCGCCTTCTCGGCACAGGTCACCGTTCCGTCCGACCTCGAGCCGGGATCCCACACCATCCAGGTGCGGGTCGACGGCGAGGTCGTGGCCTCGGCTGCCATCACCGTGCTCGCCGCGGCGGGGACCGACCCCGGCACCGGGTCGGGCACGCCGACGCCGACACCGACGGCGACGACGGCGGGCGGGTCCACCCTGCCCGCGACGGGCGGCACCCCCGACGGTCTCGTCGCGGGCGTCCTCGTGGGACTGCTGCTCATGGCCGCCGGTGGTGCGGTCGTGCTGCGGAGGCGTCGCCTGAACTGATCGACGGTCGGTTCGCTTGATCGCGGGCGGATGCCGGGCCTCCGGCATCCGCCCGTGTGCGTGTCGGGCGTAACGTCGGAGCCATGACATCCCCGACGCCCCTCGTCGACGCGAGCGCCCTCGCCGTCGAGCTGTCCTCGCCGACGCCGCCCGTCCTCCTTGACATCCGCTATCGGCTCGATGCTCCCGACGGCAGCGCCGCCTACGCGGCCGGCCACCTCCCGGGAGCCGTGTACGTCAGCCTCGACGACGAGCTCGCCGCCCACGGCGATCCGGGGGAGGGGCGCCATCCGCTCCCGTCCGCGGCCGCGTTCCAGCGCGCCGTGCGACGGTGGGGCATCGATGACGGCGACGAGGTCGTCGTCTACGACGACTGGAACTCCTTCGCCGCGGCGCGCGCCTGGTGGATGCTGACCGACGCCGGGATCGCCGCGCGTGTGCTCGACGGCGGCCTCGGCGCCTGGACGCGCTCCGGCGGCGCCCTCCAGACCGGCGTCGTGACGCGCCCGGCCGGCACGGCGACCGTGCGCCCGGGGCGACGCCGACGGCTCGACATCGACGACGCGGCCGCCCTCGCCCGCGACGGCGTGCTGCTCGACGCGCGCGCCCCCGAACGGTATCGCGGCGACGTCGAGCCCCTCGATCCCGCCGCCGGGCACATCCCGGGGGCGCGCAACGCGCCGACGACCGCGAACCTCGACCCCGACGGACGCTTCCGTCCGGCCGAGGCGCTGCGCGCGGCGTACGCCGATCTCGACGGCCTGCCGGTGGGGGTCTACTGCGGCTCGGGGGTGACCGCGGCGCACGCCGTGCTGGCGCTGCGGGTCGCCGGCCACGACGCGGCGCTGTATCCCGGCTCGTGGAGCCAGTGGTCGAATACCCCCGGCCGGCCGGTCGCGATCGGCGACCGGCCCTGACACTACGATGTTGACGATGCCACTGTCACCTGCACACCTGTCTGCGACGTCCGTCCCCGCCTCGGGCACCGACGTCACCCTCCGTTCCGGATCGTACGAAGCGCACATCGCCAGTGTCGGCGCGTCGCTGCGCGCCCTCACCCTGGACGGGCGCGACCTCGTCGTCCCCTTCGCCGCCGACGAGGTGCGTCCGGCCTACCGCGGCGCCACCCTCGCTCCGTGGCCCAACCGCGTGGTCGACGGGGTGTACACCTTCGCGGGGCACACGCACCGGCTCGCGCTGAGCGATCCCGGCCGCCCCAACGCCCTGCACGGCCTCGCGGTCTGGCTCGACTTCGACGTCGTGGCGCAGAGCGAGGACGAGGTGACGCTCGCCACCGAGATCGTGCCGCAGGCCGGCTACCCGTGGCGGTTGCACGTCGAGACCACCTACCGCCTCTCCGCCGACGGCCTCACGCAGACCGTCGCCGCGACGAACCGGAGCGCGGATGCCGCGCCGTTCGGCACCGGCCCGCACCCCTATCTCGTCGCAGGCCCCGCGCGGCTCGACGAGTGGACGCTCGACCTGCCCGCCGGCCAGGTGCTGGAGGTCACCGACGCGCAGCTCGCGCCGATCGGGCTGGCCGACGTCACGGGGTCGCCGCGGTTCGACTGGCGTGCGGAGCGCACGCTCGGCGACGTGGAGATCGACCACGCCTTCACCGGTCTGCAGCGCACCGACGGCGCCGCGGTCGTGCGCCTGACCGACCCGTCGGGCACCGGGGTCGAGATGGTCTGGGATGCGGCGTGCCCGTGGGTGCAGATCCACACCGCCGATCTCCCGCCGCTCGCCGACGGCAGCGCGCCCGCGGGGAACCGGGCCGGACTCGCGGTCGAGCCCATGACGTGCGCGCCGGATGCCTTCAACGCCGAGCGCTACGACTACGACGCCGGACTCGTCGTCATCGAGCCGGGCGCCACCGCCGCGGCGTCGTGGCGGATCGCCGGGTTCGCGCGCTGACACCACGACGACGAGGGGCCCCGGAGATCTCCGGGGCCCCTCGTCGTGCGGCGGGTCTCACGCGTCTCCGCGGAGCTCTTCCTTCACTTCGTTGCGCTTGTGCACCGAGTCGCGCTCGGCCTCGGCCTTCTTGACCTCGGCATCCGCCTTGACCTCGTCGATCTTGTCCTCGACGCGGTCGACGGTGTCCTCGAAGCCTTCCTTGAGCTTGCGGCCGGCCGTCTCCGCGGCGGTCTTCGCGTCGTCGATGAATCCCATGATGTGACTCCCCTCGTCCAGCTCGTACAGTGTCCGTTCCACGGTAGGCGCCCCGGCGGGGCCGCCACGAGGGGCTTGTCCGGCCCTCGGACACGTGCTATCGGTCAGGTCACGGACGCTGGCCGCCGCCGCCCATGCCGCCGCCGGGGCCCATCTCCGAGGACGTCTGCTCGCCGGCCACCGCCGAGCCCACCGTCGTGCCGCCGGAGCTGCCGCCGCTGGTGAGCCCGCCCAGCAGCGCGGTGCCCGCGGTGCCGCCGGAGGTAAGGGTGTAGGTCTGGCCGTTGACGAGGGCGGCGTCGGAGTAGACGAGGCTCTGCGTCTGCTTCGTGGTCGTGAAGGTCGCGAGCACCGTTCCCGACGAGTCCACCACCGACAGGACCGTGCCGGCCGCGATGGTCCCGCTCGTCGTGAACTGCACGGAGGCCTGCGCCGAGTCGGCGGACGGTGCCATCGCCATGCCCGACGAGCCGGCGGCGAGGAAGACGCCGCCCGAGATCGTCATGCCGTTGTCGACGTCGAGCGCGCCGTTGTCGTTCGCGGTCGGGCCGTTCACCACGACCGTGCCGCCCGACATCGTCAGCGTGCCGGAGTTGACGTCCAGGCCGTCGCCCTGCGCGTCCACCAGGAGCGTGCCGCCGGTGATCACGAGGGTCTGCGCCCCTCCGCCGGCATCCGGCTCGGAGACGTTGAGGCCGTCGTCGCTCGAGGTCACGGACGTGTCGCCGCCCGAGACCGTGATCTGCGCCGCCTCGAATCCCTCGTACGCCCGGGCGACCGTGGTCGTTCCCGCCGAGACGACGAGCTGCAGGTCGGCGTGCACGCCGTCGTCGCCCGAGGAGAGGGTGACGGCCGCGCCGCCGAGGTGCGCGTACGCGTTCGTGTTGACCGCGTCGTCGGCGGCATCCACCTGCACCGTCCCGCCCTCGAGCACGGCGATGACGCCCGCGGAGATGCCCTTCGCGCCGCCGTCGGCGTCGCCGCCGGAGCCGCCGCCCGCCGTGATCGACAGGGTGCCGCCGGTGGTGACGACGTCGGTGGCGGCGTCGATGCCGTCGTCGCCGCTCGTGATCGTCGTGGTGCCATCGGCGAGGTAGACGTAGCCGCGGGCGGCATCCTCCGTGTTGTCGCTCTTCAGGCCGTCGCCGCCGGCGGACACCGTGATGGCGCCGCCGCGGACGACGACGTAGTCCTTGCCGCGGATGCCGTCGTCGACGGCCGTCACCGCGACGGTGCCCGACTGGATCACCAGGCCGTCCGTCGAGGCGATGCCGTCGTTGCCGTTGCCGGTCACCGTCAGCGAGCCGGTGCCCGTGATCGTGAGGTCGGCGGCGCTGTAGAGGGCCGCGTTGTGGGCCCCGTCGGCGTAGCTCGACGCGTCGGAGAGGCTGTTCGTCGTGCCGTCCGCGAGGATCACGACCGCCTCGTCGGCCGCCTGAACGTCGATCGCGGCGCCCGCCGTCGTGGCGATCTGGGCCCCGTCGAGCACGAGGCGCACCTGTCCGTCGACCGTCGAGTCGACGACGATCTGGCCGCTGTACGAGCCGGAGAGCACGTACGTCCCGGGAGCGGTGATCTGCACGGTCGCCCCGCTGACGGCGGCGCCCTCCCCGGAGACGGTCGCGGATGATCCGGACAGGGTGATCGTGGTCGCCGTCGCCGCGTCGTACGCGTCGTCGTCGGCCTTGTCGTGGGTCTCCTGGTTGCCGGCGAGCACGTCGGCGGCCGTCTGGGTGGCATCGGTGGCGCCGGTGATCGCGCTGGAGAGCGTGGACGCCGTCTCCACGGTGGAGGCGGACGCGGTGGCGCTGGGTGTCGGCGAGGACGTCGCCGTGGCGGCGCATCCTGCCAGCACGAGGCTGACCGCCAGTGCGGGGGCGGCGAGCAGCCAGAGCCGGCCGCGAGGGGTGCGGGGCGTGCGGGCGGTGGGTGTGTCGTTCATGATGTCGTCCTTTCGACGGGGGAGTGGAGGAGCGGGGCTCACGCGGCGACGGTGCTGACCGTCGCGGCGGAGAAGTGCCGCGTGAGAACGCGGTTCCAGCGATGGGCGGGCAGGTCGCGGTACAGCGCGGCCATACCGGTGCCGTACTTCGACACCGTCGCGGGGCGGTGTCCGTGGCGCCACAGCGCGCGGTCCAGGGCCCCCGCGCGCTGGCCCGACTTGGTCTCGACGACCACGGATGCCGGCAGCCGCAGCATCCGTCCGTCGCCGTCGAGCCGCGTCAGCCAGGCGAGGTCGGTGTCGATGGTCGCCCGCGACGGGTCGTGGCGGTCGGTGCCGGGCAGGAGGATCGTCGTGCGCCGGTAGCGGGTGACGAGCACCGGCACGAGCGCCGTCGCCAGCCGTTCGGCGTCGGGGATGCCCGCGTCGGCGAGCAGGTCGGTCGCGTACGAGACGGCGTCGTCGTCGAGGACGTCGTCGGCGGCGCGGACCGCGACGGGGACGCGATCCTTCACGGTGGCGGCGCGCGCTCCCCGGGTCTTCACCTCGAGGAACGATCCGCCCGAGTCGAGGTAGGTGCGCGAGCGCACCTTGAAACGGCGGCGGCGGCCGTGGACGGCGCCGTAGTAGCTGTCCAGCGCCGGGGTGTCGAAGTACTGGGAGGCGTAGCGCAGCGACCGCTCGCCCGCCACCTCCAGCACCTGGGCGCCCGCGGGGAGCGCGGCCAGCACCTCCGGGAGTGCGCGGAGGGGGAGGAGGTACTTCCTGTCCACGCGGGTCTGCAGTGCGGCCTCCGCGTTCAGCGCGGTCAGATCGACGGTGTCGAGGTGCTGCAGCGGCTGCAGGGCGGTGAGCGGGCTCATCGTCCCAGCCCCGGCGTGCCGATGGTCTCCAGCGTCTCGGGATGCCGCGACGGTGCGCTGCCCGGTCGCGGAGCCGAGTACCGCACGTCCACGACGGTGGTGTCGGCGACGAGGTCGATGCTGCGGGTGGTGATGCGGTGCGCGGGGGTGCCCAGCAGCTGGGCGACGGCCCGGTGCAGCTCGGCCTCGTCGATGTAGGCGCGGTCGAGCACGAGCTGCTGCTCGCGCGAGCGGCGCAGCAGCGCGGGGCTGTCGACGACCGCGATGACGCCCACCACGAGTGCGATCAGGCCGATGCTCAGCCACGTCACCGACGAGCTCAGACCGGCGATGAGGCCGATCGCGAGCGCCGCGAGGTAGTACGACATCTCGCTCTGCTCGATCTCGCGCGAGCGCAGACGGATGATCGAGAGTACGCCGAACAGGCCGAGCCCGAGCCCCGCCCCCACGGCCGTGTCGGTGAGGACCATCGAGACGGCGAGCACCCCGACGTTCACCCCCACGAAGGCGACCGCGAGGTCGCGGCGCCGATGGCGCGGGTAGTAGACGGCGAAGGCGAGCAGGGCGATCGCGACGAGATCGAGGGCGACGGCGGCGAAGGGGGCCATGGGAACTCCTGACGTGTGTGTCCGGATTCCCATGACAGACGGGCTCGCTATGCGCTTTCTATGCGGCGCGTCGGTCGCGCTTACGAATGCGTCGGCGGGCGATGCCCTAGCATGGCGCCGTGATGACCAGCGCAGGCACCCTCGACCAGTGGCAGTCCTTCTTCGGGCAGGGGACGGGGCTCGCGCTCTTCCTCACCTACTACGTGCTGCTCGCGGTGGCGATGTGGAAGGTGTTCAGCAAGGCCGGGTATCCCGGCATCCTCGCCCTGATCCCCATCGTGAACTGGTTCATCCAGGTCAAGATCGCGGGCTTCTCCGCGTGGTGGGGACTGCTCGCGATCGTCCCGCTCGTCAACATCGTGTTCTCGATCATCGTCGCGCTGCGCATCGGACGCGGCTTCGGGCACGGCGGCTTCTTCTCGTTCGTGCTGCTGTGGGTGATCGCGCCGATCGGCTACTTCGTCATCGGTTTCAGCGGCGACCGCTACTCCCGTCCGGCGTGAGGCGGGAACCCACGGCGCCCGCCTCGACCCCCGCGGAGCCGGTTCCGTAGGATCGAGGGTGAGGGGGTGCCGTGGCAGCCAGCAGCAAGCGCGTACGCACCCGTGACGTCGTCGCGGAGGGGCTGTACATCGCGTCCGCCGCGACGCGTCTGAGCCTGAAGAACACCATCCTCGTGCACATCCTCGCAGACGGCGAGGACTTCGACCTCGACCGTTACCTCCCGGAGGCGAAGGCGGCGCTGGAGGCCCTCGCCGCGGAGGCCGAGGACGACGCGGCACGCACGGAGCGCGAGCGCCGCGCGGCGCGCGGGCGCCACACCGACTCCGACGGCACGCACGACTATCGCAGTCGCGACGTGCGCAACCTGCGCCGGCGGCAGAAGCAGTCGCTGCACGTCGCGCACGAGCTGCGGGTGCGCGCCGACGACGAGGAGGAGCTGCGCAAGCTCGTGATCGACGCGCGGGATGCCGCATGGGCGGAGGTCGCGAGCAACATCGACCGGACGTTGCGCATCGAGGCCGCCCGCCCCGACCTCGACCCCGACTACGACCGCATGCGCAACGCCCGCATGCAGGCGCTGCGGCTCGTCGACCTGCCGAAACTGCGCGCCCACCGCCGCAGCGTCGCCGCGCAGCAGAAGCAGCGCGCCGCCGGCGTGGAGCCGGCGGAGATCGCGGAGCGCTCGGGCGCGGGGAGGCCCGGCCTGGACGAGCTCGACGTCGGCCTCGATTCGTCACATCCCGGCGCGTAGGCTAAGCTGGTCCTCGGCCCTCGACGAGGTGCTGAAACTGCGCCCGTAGCTCAATGGATAGAGCATCTGACTACGGATCAGAAGGTTAGGGGTTCGAGTCCCTTCGGGCGCACACTGTGTTGAGACAGTAACGAAGAAGGCCCGCGGCATGCCGCGGGCCTTCTTCGTCGACGCCGTCGATGACGATGCTCGTGCATGAAGAACTGTGACGGCGACGGCCCCGTACGCCGCCATCGCGCCTACCGTGTGAGGGTGACCACCTCCTCCGCCCCGTCCACCGCACGCCCCGCCGGCATCGATCCGCGCGGCCCGCGGTTCGCGGCATCCGTCACCGCCGCCCTGCTTCTGGTCGGCACCTTCCTCGCCCTCGTCGGCTCCTCCACGGCCACGACGGCGACGACGCCCGGGGAGCGCGTCACCGATCCGGCGTTCCTGCTCCTGCTGGTCGTCGACCTGCTGTTCGTGTGGGGCTTCGCGGCTCCCCGCACCGCGCCGTGGGGCGCGCTGTACCGGGTCGCGATCCGGCCGCGCCTGCGGCCGCCGGTCGACCTCGAAGACCCGCGTCCGCCGCGGTTCGCGCAGGTCGTCGGTTTCATCGTCGTGACGGTCGGGCTCGTGCTGCACGTCGCCGGCGTCGCGTGGGCGCTGCCGATCGCGGCGGCCGCCGCGTTCATCGCAGCCTTCCTCAACGCCGCCTTCGGCCTGTGCCTGGGCTGCCTGCTATACCTCGCGCTGGCCCGCGCCGGGGTGTTCCGCCCGCGCGGCGGCCTGCTCGGCGCGTGAGCTGACGCCTCAGACGGGGCGGACCCGCAGCCACACGAAGCCGTGGGGGCGGAGGGCGACGCCCTCGTCGAGGTCGACCTCGACGTCGTGCACCGGGTCGAACGCGGTCCGTTCGAAACCCGACAGGGTCAGCGGGTCGATGGTGACCTCGGCATCCCCCACGTTCGCCAGCACCAGCATGCGCGTCTCGGGGCCCGGCCGTTGGTAGCCGACGACGGCGGCGTGCGGGGTGTGGAAGGGGAGGAGGGCGTTGCCGGCGAGCTCCGGCGACTGCCGGCGCACGGAGATGAGCTTCGTGAGGCGGTGGAAGACGCGGCCGGCGGCCGTGGTGTCGTCGCCGCGGTGGGCGTACGCGTCGCGGGGACGGTTGCCGCGGTGCACCCACCGGGTGTCGCCGTGGCGCACCGGGTCGTCGGCGTAGGTGTAGTCGTTGAGCTGCGCGACCTCGTCGCCGAGATACAGCAGCGGGATGCCGCCGGTCGACAGCGCCAGGGCGTGGGCGAGGATGACCCGGTCCTCGCCACCGGGATCGCCCGCCTCGATGCCCGCGAGCGACGCGGTGGTCCCGGTCACCCGGGCATCCCCCGTGGCGGGGTTCTCCTGGAAGGCGACGCCGCGCGCGAAGGTGCCCTCGTGGCGTCCGGTGTAGAAGCGGTTGAGGAACTGCCGGTGCGCGTAGCCGTCGATGCCGAGCTCCGCGGCATCCTCGTCGGCGAAGGTCCACCCGATGTCGTCGTGGCTGCGCACGTAGTTCACCCACGCCGTGCCCGGCGCCAGGGCGTGGCGGCGATCCAGCGCCTGCTGCAGCAGCCGTCCGTCGCGGGTGGCCAGCGCCTCCCACGTCAGCGCCATCTGCAGCGGGTTGTACGACAGCTCGCACTCGTCGGGCGAGATGTAGCTGACGACCTCGTCGGGGTGGACGATCGCCTCCGACTTGAACACCATGCCCGGAGCGGCCATCGCCAGCACCGCGTTGAACGCCTGCAGCAGCAGGTGCGCTTCGGGCAGCGACTCGCACGAGGTGCCGAGCCGCTTCCAGATGAAGGCGACGGCGTCCATGCGCAGCACCTCGACGCCCTGGTTCGCGAGGAAGAGCATCTCACCCGCCATCGCCCGGAAGACGGCGGGGTTCGCGTAGTTGAGGTCCCACTGGTAGTGGTAGAACGTCGACCAGATCCAGCGGCCGTCCTCCAGCGGCACGAACGAGCCACGGTGGTCGTCGGGGAAGATCTCCCGCGTCGTGCGCTCGTACGCGTCGGGCATCTCACGGTCGGGGAAGATCAGGTAGAAGTCGGCGTACTCGGGGTCGCCGGCGACGGCCTTGCGTGCCCACTCGTGCTCGTCGCTGGTGTGGTTGAAGATGAAGTCCAGCACGAGCGAGATGCCCGCCAGCCGCAGATCGGCCGCCAGCTCGGTGAGCTGCTGCATCGTGCCCAGGCTCGGGTTGACGCGCCGGTAGCTCGAGACCGCGTAGCCGCCGTCGTTGTCGCCGTCGGGGGCGTCGAACAGCGGCATGAGGTGCAGATAGGTCAGTCCCAGCTCGCGGAAGTACGGGATCTGGTCGCGGATGCCGGCGAGGTTGCCGGCGTAGCGGTCGACGTAGCAGACGCCGCCCAGCATCCGCTCGGACTGGAACCACTCGGGGTCGGTCTCGCGCTGCGCGTCGCGCACCTTCAGGTCGAGCGGGCGTGCGTTCCACGACGCGGATGCCGCGGCCACGGTCGCCGCGAGCTGCTCCTGGCCGTCGGCGCGATCGCCGTACAGACGGGTGAAGAGCTCGTGCAGGCGGGGGAACTGGGCATCGACGCGGGAGAGGAACCCCTCGTCGACGCGTCCGGCGCCCTCGCAGGCCTCGAGCGCGGCGCGGAGGTCGACCTCCGGCCTCGTCAGTGCGGTCATGGTGCCCCCTCCGAGTTCTCAGCGTAACCGGCGCGTAGGCTCGGAGCGTGAGTGCGTACGTCTCGGCGTTCGAGTTGTTCTCCATCGGGGTGGGCCCCTCGAGCTCCCACACGGTGGGTCCGCTGCGCGCGGCCCGCGACTTCGCGCGCCGCGCGGCCGATCGCGCCGCCGCGACGGGAGCCGGGATCGTCCGGGTCGAGTGCGCGCTGTACGGCTCCCTCGGCGCCACCGGCATCGGTCACGGCACACCCGACGCCGTCGTGGCGGGGCTGCAGGGGCACGAGCCCGAGACGGTCGATCCGGCTCTCGTGCGCGGCGCGTGGTCGGGATGGACGGACGGGGCGGACCTGCTGCTCGACGGACGTCTCGCCGTCGCGTTCGCGCGCGCCGACATCGTGCTCGCGCCGCGCACGCGCCTTCCCGGTCACCCGAACGCGATGACGCTGGTCGCGCGGGATGCCGCGGGAGCGGCGGTGTGCGAGGACACCTATTACTCGATCGGCGGCGGGTTCATCCGCCGCGAGGGCGAGGAGGCGGCCGTGTCCGCGGCATCCTCGCCCCTGCCCTTCTCCACGGCGGCGCAGCTGCTGGACGTCTGCGACGAGTACGGTCTGACGATCGCGGAGGTCGCCCGACGCAACGAGGAGGCGCTGCAATCAGAGGAGGAGGTCGCCGCCGGCCTCGACGCGATCTGGGACGCGATGGCCGCGTGCGTCGACGCGGGGCTGCACGCCGAGGGCGTGCTCCCCGGCATGCTCAAGGTGAAGCGGCGCGCCGGAGCGATCCGGGCGCAGCTGGAGGAGGTCGCCGCGTCGGGGCGGGAGCTGCCCGGGGAATGGCTGGGCGCGTTCGCCCTCGCCGTCAACGAGGAGAACGCCGCGGGCGGACGGGTCGTGACGGCGCCGACCAACGGTGCGGCCGGCATCCTGCCCGCCGTCGCGATGTACTGGTGGCGCTTCCTCGCCGACTCGGGGATCGGCGCCGCGAACGCCGTCACCCCGTACGGGGAGCTGGTCGGCTCGGCGCTGCTCGGCCTGCACGGCGAGACCGATCCCGCGCCGGAGGCGGTCGTGGCCTCGGCCGAGGCGCTCGCCGAGGCGAACCGGCGCCGCGGCATCCGTCGGTTTCTGCTGACGGCGACGGCGCTGGGCTCGCTGTTCAAGGCGAACGCGTCGATCTCGGGTGCGGAGGGCGGATGCCAGGCCGAGGTCGGCTCGGCGTGCGCGATGGCGGCCGGCGGGCTGACGGCCGTGATGGGCGGGACGAACCGTCAGATCGAGAACGCCGCGGAGATCGCGATGGAGCATCATCTGGGCCTCACCTGCGACCCCGTCGGCGGGCTCGTCCAGATCCCCTGCATCGAGCGCAACGCCATCGCGGCCTCCACCGCCGTGACGGCGGCGCGTCTCGCGCTGCGCGGCGACGGCACCCACTACGTGCCGCTGGACGCCGTCGTGGAGACGATGCGCCAGACCGGCATCGACATGTCGACGAAGTACAAGGAGACGAGCGAGGGCGGTCTCGCCGTCAACGTCGTGGAGTGCTGAGCACCGGCTCGCAGCACCATCGTTCGCTGTGCGTGAACCGTTGGCACTCTCCTGGGGTGAGTGCTAATCTGAAGTTAGTTGAGTCGATGAGGCTCAACTTTCAGAACTCACAGAGCCATACACGAACAGGAGAGAACAATGGCCACGTATGACCCGTTCCGTGACCTCGACCGCATCGCGTCGGGCCTCTTCGACACGCGCCGCGGACCGCGCCGGATGCCGATGGACCTCTACCGCGACGGCGACCACTACGTGCTGAGCGCCGACCTGCCGGGCATCGATCCGGGCTCGGTCGACATCGACGTGGACGGCCAGCTGCTGACGATCCGCGCCGAGCGCACCCTCACCGAGGGCGAGGGAGTGAAGTGGATCACGCGCGAGCGCGAGACCGCGAGCTTCCTGCGCCAGCTCAACCTCGGCCAGGGCATCGACACCGACGGCATCGCCGCGACCTACAGCAACGGCGTGCTCACCGTGACGATCCCCGTGAGCGAGAAGGCCAAGCCGCGCAAGGTCCAGGTCGTCGCCGACGGCGGCGCGCCCACGATCCAGGCCCACGCGTCGGCACAGGAGCCGCAGCCCGTCGAGCCGTGACCGTCGGCGCCCTGCGCCACCGCCCGAACCGCCCCGCGTCCGCCTCGGACCGGGGCGGTTCGCGTCGACAGCGCTAGTGTCGAAGCACCCGACCCGGAACGTCAGCAAGGATGCCGATGCCCGACCTCCCCGCCGCGCACGAGCGCGAGCTCACCGCACCCGTCTCCCTCACGCGCCCCGACGGCCGGCTGAACCCGGCCGCGATCGGGTTCAGCCGAAGGCCCCTCGTCGACACCGACGGCATCGGCCGGGGGCGCGGCCGGTTCGTGCGATCGTGGGGTCGCAACAAGCGGTGGGAGTACTGGAACGTCATCACGCCCACGCACATCGTGTCGCTGACCGTGTCGTCGCTCGACTACGCCGCGGTGCACGAAGTGTGGATCCGCGACCGTGCCACCGGACGCACGTGGTCCCGCAACGCCACCGTCCTGCCCTCGCGCGAGGTGTCGCTGCCCGGCTCGCTCGGCACGGGCATCACGATCGCCCGTCATCGCGACCTCGCGGCGACCATCACGCCCGCCGAGCGCGGGCAGCTCTGGCGGCTGCACGCGGAGATCCCCGCCGCGTCGTTCGACATCACCGTGACCCGCCCGCCCGGCCATGACCTGCTCGCCGTCGTGGTGCCGTGGTCGTCCCGGCGCTTCCAGTACACCGTGAAGGACGTCGCGCTGCCGGCATCCGGCACGCTCACCCTCGACGGGATCGATCACGACGTGCCGGCCGGATCGTGGGCGGTCCTGGATCACGGGCGGGGCCGCTGGCCGTACGACGTCGCGTGGAACTGGGGCGCCGGGTCGGGTCTGCTCGCCGACGGCCGGACGTTCGGCATCCAGGTGGGCGGGCGCTGGACCGATGGGACGGGGGCGACCGAGAACGGCGTGGTCGTCGACGGCGTGCTGCACAAGATCTCCGTCCCCGTCGCCTGGGACTACGACCTCGCCACGCCGCTGCGTCCGTGGCGGGTGCGCGGCGGCGGTCTCGACGCGGTGTTCGAGCCCGCGTTCGACAAGCGGTCGGCGACCAGCCTCGGGGTCGTCGCCTCGCGCACCGACCAGTGCTTCGGCCGGTGGTCGGGACGCGTCGCCGTGGAGGGCGGGGTCATCGACTTCGACGGCATCGAGGGCTTCGCCGAGGATGTCCGCAATCGCTGGTAGAGCTGAACACGAGGCGGAGGCACCGCCGGAAGGGAAACGGATGTCGTTTCAGGCATATCTCGACAACATCGAGGACAAGACCGGGCTCACCCCGCGCCAGTTCGTGGAGCAGGCGACGCAGAAGGGCTTCGGCCCCGGCACGAAGGCCGGGGAGATCGTCGCGTGGCTCGCCGACGAGTACGGCCTCGGCCGCGGGCATGCGATGGCTCTCGTGCACGTGATCACGAAGGGCCCGAAGATCGCGTCGACCCACGTGGGCACCGCGTCGACCCACAGCGATGCGAGCGACACGCTGTGGCTGGACGGCAAGGCCACGAACCCCGCGCGCGCCTCCTGAGGCGGATAATGCCCCCATGACGAGCATTCCCGAGGTGTCGTCCGCCCCGGCCGCAGCGTCCGCCCCGGCCGTGGTCGTCCGCGGCCTCGTGGTGCGGCGCGGACGCGACGCGGTGTTCGACGGGCTCGACCTCGACATCGCCGCGGGGCGGATCACGGGGCTGCTCGGGCCGAGCGGCAGCGGCAAGACGACGCTCATGCGTGCGATCGTCGGGGTGCAACGCCTCGCGGCGGGCACGGTGACGGTGCTCGGCGCGCCGGCCGGATCGCGGCCGCTGCGCCACCGCGTGGCGTATGACAGTCAGGGGGCGTCGGTCTACGACGATCTCACCGTCGCCCAGAACCTGGAGTACTTCGCGGCGGTCCTCGGTGCGACGCGCGGCGACGTCTCGCGCGTCCTCGACGACGTCGGGCTGCGGCCGCAGCAGCGCCGGCTGGTGGGCTCCCTTTCGGGAGGCCAGCGCGGACGCGTCTCGCTCGCGGTCGCGATGCTCGGCGCGCCCGACCTCCTCGTGCTCGATGAGCCGACCGTGGGCCTGGACCCGCTGCTGCGCGAGACGCTGTGGGGCATCTTCCGTTCCCTCGCGGATGCCGGTGCCACGCTGCTCGTGTCGAGCCACGTGATGGACGAGGCGTTGCGCTGCGACGAGATCGTGCTGCTGCGGGAGGGGCGGGTGCTGGCGCACTCCACGCCGGAGCGGTTCCTCGCGGCGACCGGGACCACCGATCCCGACGCGGCGTTCCTCGCGCTCGTGCGCGCGGCGGGCGACGGGGGGATGCCGTGAACGCGCGCCGTGTGGGCGCGACGACGGTGCGCGTCCTGCGCCAGCTGCGCCACGATCCCCGCTCGATCGTGCTCATGCTGGCCGCCCCGGCGCTGCTCGTGGGGCTGTTCGCCTGGATCTTCTCCGACCGGGAGGGGGTCTTCGCGCAGTTCGGCGGCGGCATCCTGGCGGTCTTCCCGTTCCTCGTGATGTTCCTGGTCACCTCGATCACGACGCTGCGCGAGCGTCGCGGCGGCACGCTGGAACGGTTGATGACGACGCCGATCGCCAAAGCCGACGTCATCCTCGGCTACGCGCTCGCCTTCGGGCTCGTGGCGCTCGTGCAGGCCGTCGTCACGGTCGCCTTCGCGGTCGTGGTGTGCGGGCTGGAGGTGGACGGCGAAATCTGGCAGCTCGGCGTGGTCGCGGTGGTGGACGCCCTGATGGGGACGGCGTTCGGCCTGCTCGCCAGCGCGTTCGCGCGCACGGAGTTCCAGGCCGTGCAGTTCATGCCCGTGCTCGTCTTCCCGCAGCTGCTGCTGGGCGGCCTCTTCCTGCCGCGCGATCAGATGCCCGACGTGCTGCGCGCCGTCAGCGACGTGCTGCCGCTGAGCTACGCGATCGACGCCGTCGCCGCCGTGAGCGCGGGCGACGACGGATGGGACCTGTGGGCGCCGGTGCTCGTGGTCGCCGGGGTCGCGGTACTGTGCCTCGCGCTCGCCGCCCTCACCCTGCGGCGGCGCACCCCCTGAGCCGCACCTGGGCCCCCTGAGCCCCCCTGATCCCTCTGAGCCCTAGGCGCCGCGCAGTTTGCTCGTGAGCCGCTGGAGCTGCTCGAGCTCGGCGTCGCTGAGCACCGACATCCGCTCGGCGATGGAGCGGCCGTGGACCGTCGCGACGCGGCGGAACGCGGAGACGCCCTTGTCGGTCGCCCGGACGATGGCGCCCCGCCCGTCGTGCGGATCGGTGCACTTGCTGATGAGATCGCGCGCGACCATCCGGTCGACGAGACGGGAGACACTCGGCTGGCTGATCAGCATGTTCGCGGTGACGTCGCGCAGCCGGGCGGCGTTGTCGTCGCCGCGCACCACGGTGAGCAGCACGTCGTACTCGGCCTGCGTCAGATCGTCCTCGCCGAAGTCATCGCTGATCTCGCGGAGCACTTCGTGCTGCGCGCGGAAGAGGCTCTCCCACGCGGCGACGGCGAGGCGGCGGTCGGTCATGGCGTCCACTGTAGTGCGCGGGCCGGGCACCGCCGCCTAGGGTGGAGCGCATGGGGCATCGGCGACGCGGACGGGCGCTGCTCGTCGGGATCGGATCGGCTCTCGCGGCGCTGCTGCTCGTGGGTCCGGCGGCGCCGGCGTCGGCGACCTCCGCGGCGGGTCCGCTCGCGGCATCCGCGCCCGCCCTGCGCCCGACGAGCGCCGATGATTTCTCGTTCTCGTCGATGACCGCGGACTACACGCTGACCCGCGCCGACGACGGGACGAGCCGCCTCGAGGTGGTCGAGACGCTGGTCGCGCAGTTCCCGGATGCCGATCAGAACCACGGCATCCGTCGGTCGCTGCCGACCACCTACAACGGGCAGCCGCTGCACCCGGAACTCGTGTCCGTGACCGACGAGAACGGCGCGCCGCGCCCGAGCGAGATCGACAGCGAGGACGGCGCCTTCTCGATCGTGTCGCGCGCGGACGGGTTCCTGCGCGGGACGCAGACGTTCGTGCTGACCTACACGCTCGAGAACGTCACGTGGGTCTTCCCGGACTCCGGTCTGGAGTTCTACTGGGACGTCAACGGCGTCGACTGGCCGCAGGTGTTCGGCACCGTGACGGCGCGGCTGCACCTGGGGTCCGAGCTCGCTCCCGCACTCACGGGCCGAATGGCCTGCTATCAGGGGGTGCAGAACTCCTCGACGCCGTGTGCGTCGATCGCCGCGTCGCCGGATGCCGGCGGTGGCACGATCGTGACGGCGGTCGCGGACGCCGTGCAGCCGTACGAGACCCTGACGATGGCGGTCGGCTTCACGGACGGCACCTTCTCGACCTACGACACCGGCTACCTGGCGTCGCCGTTCGGGTGGGGGCAGGCGGTGGCCGGGCTCCTCGCCGTCGCCGGCGGCGTGCTGGGCGTGCGGGCGCGACGCCGGCAGCTCGCGGACGAGCCGGGGCGGCCGACGATCATCGCCGAGTACGACCCGCCCAAGATCGTCGATGCGCTGGAGAGCGCGGTGCTGCTCGGCGAGACGTCGAAGGCGATCCCCGCCGAGGTGCTGGAGCAGGCCGTGCGCGGCTCGATCCGGATCCTCGACACGGACGGCGGCTGGTTCGGCAAGGACAAGCTGGCGGCGGAGCTCGTCGACCCGTCGAAGGCGGACGGCGACGGCAGGATGCTCCTCGACGGACTGTTCCCGGACGGCGTGCCGGGGGAGCAATACCGGTTCGGCACGCAGGACACCCGCCTGTCGAAGGTGGCCCAGAAGATCCTCGCCGCGGCGGAGGCCGAGCTCGGCGCCCGAGGGCTGCGTCGACAGGTGCCCGCGCGGGCGCGCTGGCTTCCGATCCTGCTGGCGGTCGTCGGTGCGGGGGCCGCGATGGGCCTCGGTTTCGTGGCGCTGGGCTCGTACGTGCAGCCCGCCGTGCCGTGGACGGTGCTGGGAGTCAGCGTCGCGATCGCGGTCGTCGTGATCGCGATGTGCTCCCGCAAGCCGCTGACCGCGCTGGGCGCCGAGACGCGCGATCACCTCAAGGGGCTCGAGGAGTTCATCCGCTGGGCCGAGGCCGATCGCATCCGCACGCTGCAGTCGCCCTCCGGCGCGGAACGGGCGCCGGTGGACGTGGACGACCCGCGACAGAAGCTGGTGCTGTACGAGAAGCTGCTGCCCTACGCCGTCGTGTTCGGTCAGGAGAAGGAGTGGTCGGCGCAGCTCGCGGTGCTCTACACGGCTGTCGGCGCGACGGGTCCGTACTGGTACTACGGCTCGGGGGCTTTCGATGCGTCGGCGTTCTCGTCGGGCATCGGCTCGCTCTCCAGTGCGGCGATGTCGTCGTCATCGACGTCGGGAGGATCGGGCGGCGGAGGCTCGGCCGGTGGGGGCGGAGGAGGCGGCGGGGGCGGCGGCGTCTGAGCCGGTCGCTCGCCGCGGCGGTCAGGCGAACTGGCCGTCAGCGCCGCCGAGGATGGCATGGAGGGTGGCGAGGTCGATCTCGTCGCGGTCTCCGTCGACGTGTTCGTGGAGCGTGAACGGCAGTCCGAGGTCGGTGAGGTAGTCGATCGTCTTCTCCAGACGGGGGACCACGTCGATGTGGGCGTTGCCGAAGAGGGCGGCGGTGAACAGCGGCTGCCGGCCCTGGATGCTGCGCCGGAGCTCGACCGTGGAACGCCCGGTGATGCGGTAGAGCGCCTGCAGGATCGCGCTCGGCAGGTCGGGTGTGCCGTCGAGGGTGAGCGAGATCGCGGTGTCGGTCATGGTGCCATTCCATCACGGGCGCGCGGGCGGGCTGTGTCGGCGGGGCGGGCTCGGGCGGGCTCGGGCGGGTGGCGGGTGCGTCAGAACGGCGCGGGCTCGAAGGCGAGCGAGCGCGCGGGGCGATCGTCGTAGGTGCGCCCGGCCGGGCTGGTCCATTGGAGGCTGCCGTCCGGCCGCTGCCGGACCCGCCATGCGGAATGGTGTTTGAGGGTGTGGTGGCGACGGCACAGGTGGGCGAGGTTCGCCACCGTCGTCGGACCGTCGTGCTCTCGGGCGATCGTATGGTCGATGTCGCAGCGTGGGGTGGGCTGGCGGCATCCGGGGAAGCGGCAGTGCTCGTCGCGTGCCCGGAGGAGGCGGCGCTGCTCGTTGCTCGGGCGGTAGCGGTCGACGGCGAGAACGGTCCCGCCGGTCGGGGCGGTGAACAGTCGGTCCCACCCGGGTGCGGTCTCGGCCAGGCGCCGAGCGGTGTCGGCATCCACGGGGCCGTACCCGGCCAGATCGGCGGGTCGGTCATCGGCGCCGACGAGGGTGAGGAGGGGGATCGTGACCTGGATCCGCGCGCGGATCGACGCGCTCTCGGGCAGGGACGCGTTGCTCGCCTCGCTCGTGGCGTGCCCGCTCAGCAGCAGGTCGAGCGCGACGTCGCAGCGCACCTCGTCGAGGCGTCGCGTGTCGGGGGACGCGCCGTCGTCCGCGGGGAAGAGGGCGTCGAGCGGTTCGCCGTCGGTCGTGGGTCGAGTCGTGTCGGCGGCCGCGAGCGCGGTCGTGGCGCCCACCGGATCGACGGCGGGCGGGCGACGGCGGGCGTCGGTGACGGCGCGCGCGAGTTGCGTGAGCCGGTCGAACGCGCCGTGGATCAGGTGCGCGGGACCGGTGAGGCCGAGCTCGGCCATGCCGTCATCGCGGTCGGCGACCCAGACGCGACGATCGCGGCGAGCCGTGCGGTGACGTTCGTCGAGGGGGACGGGATGAGCGAGATCGGCGAGACGTCGCGCGACGGGACGCAGTCGGCCGACCGTCTCGCGCTCGGCGACGGCGAGTACCGCGCTCTCGTACGCGTCGCGCGCGTCGTCCGTGGGGATCGCACCCCCGGCATCCACGATGACGGCCGCGTGCGCGCGGCTGATCAGGCCCGCGCGCAGGGCGGCGAGAGTCGCCGGGAAGCGCGCGACCAGGGTGGCGGCGTCGCCCATCCGCGCCTGCACCGTGCGGTCGGACTGGAGGGTCGCGGCGCCGATCTCGGCCGCCACCGAACGCAGCGGGAGGTCGTCCGGCGCATCGCGATCGGCCGCGAAGGCGTCGTGTCGCGCGAGCGCGAACTCCTGGGCGGCATGGAGCAGCTCGGCTTCCTCGGCCTGTAGCGCGGCGATGCGGCGGCGCCCGTCGAGAAGGCCGTCGAGGATCGCGTTCAGGCGCGCGCGGTCGTCCGGCGGCGTGAGCGGATCGGTGTCTTCCATGCCTCGATTCTCCCGCGGACCTCCGACATCGGAGCGGGAAAAGGGCTGGTCAGAATCCGTTTGTGGATAACTGCACAGGCGGCTGGGCTGGGGAGGAAGACGCGCAAGAGTAAGGGCCGGTCGGAGAGGCTTCCGACCGGCCCTTGTCCCTTGCACCAAGAGTGTCCTGCAATCACATGCCGGTAGCTGCCACAGCAAAACAACTACCGTGCGAGCGCTCTATAACGACCAGGTAACGGCCCACAAGGGGTTTCCGTTACCTTTTCGTGACTTCATACGAAAGTCGCATGCGGCTCTCGAACTGCCGTCTCCGGCTGTTCGATCTCGACGGCGTCGTCCGTCATTTCGACCCTCGGCTGACGGCCCCGACGCCGTGCTGTTCACCGACGATTCGCCCGGCCATGTCGCGGCAGCGCGCCGTGTCGGCATGGTCTCGCAGCACTTCGTGGGAGTGGCGGAGCTCGTGCACGCGCTGGAGGAGAACGGCGTCCACGTGGACCTCTCCCGCTGAGAGCGGACGCCCCTCCCATCCGATCCGGCGTCGGTGACGAACAACACGCGTAACCCCGACCCCGGCGGCAGGAGATCACTGTGACGACACGCAACGGCCGTGTGAGGTCTCTCGCCCTGGCAGCCCTCGCGGGTCTGGTGAGCGGCGCCGTTTTCCTCGGTGTCGCGGAGCTGCTCGCCCTCCTGCTCGCGCGCACCGCCAGCCCGATCCTCGCGGTCGGCGGGTTCGTGATCGACATCGTGCCGCAGCCGTTCAAGGAGTTCGCGATCGCGACCTTCGGCGCGAACGACAAGATCGCCCTGCTCGCGGGGCTCGGCCTCGCCGTCGTCATCGCCTCCGCGATCGGCGGGGTGCTCGAGTACCTGCGCGCTCCGCTGGGCGTCGTGATCGTCGTCATCGCCGGAGTGCTCTCCACGGCCGCGGTCGTCTCGCGGACGGGGGTCACGCCGCTGTCGTTCGTTCCGCCGGTGATCGGCACGGTCGCGGCATCCGTCGTCCTCGTGCTGCTCGGCCGGCGCCTCCGGCGCTGGCGTGGCGCGGCCGCCGGGGAGTCCGGCGCCCCCGACGACGGCGCACCGTCGGAGCAGGCCCTCGGCCGTCGCGGGTTCTTCCGCCTCGCCGGCGTCGCCGGCGTCTCGGCGGTGATCGTCGGCGTCGCGGCACGCGTCGTCACCGCGGCGACCTCGTCGGTGGACGCGATCCGCGACGCTCTCAAACTGCCCGCACCCCGACGGGCGCTGACCATCCCCGCGGGCGCCGAGCTCGACGTGCCCGGCCTGTCGCCGCTGTTCACGCCGAACGCCGACTTCTACCGCGTCGACACGGCCCTGACGGTGCCGACCATCGATCCGGCCACCTGGCGACTCGTCGTGGACGGCATGGTCGACCGCCGCGTCGAGCTGAGCTTCGACGAGCTCGTCGCGATGGGGCTCGACGAGTACGGCATCACCCTGACCTGCGTGTCGAACGAGGTGGGCGGCGGGCTGCTCGGAAACGCCACCTGGCTCGGGGTGCCGGTGCGCGACATCCTCCGGATGGCCGGTCCCCAGGCCGGCGCCGACATGGTGCTCTCCCGCAGCACCGACGGCTACACCGCGAGCACGCCGCTGTCCGCCCTCACCGACGACGGCCTGGACGCGATCCTGGCCGTCGCGATGAACGGCGAGCCGCTTCCGGCCGAGCACGGCTTCCCCGTGCGGATGATCGTGCCCGGCCTCTACGGCTACGTGTCGGCGACGAAGTGGCTCACCGAGCTGAAGGTCACGACCTTCGCCGCCGACGAGGCGTACTGGACGCCGCGCGGCTACAGCGCCGAAGCGCCGATCAAGCTCTCCTCCCGGGTCGACGTGCCGAAGATCGACACGCCGGTCGCGCCCGGCACCGTCGCGGTCGCCGGCATGGCGTGGGCGCAGCCGGTCGGGGTCGGGCGCGTCGAGGTGAACATCGACGACACCGGCTGGATCCCCGCCAAGATGTCCACGCCCGTCAACGACGACAGCTGGGTGCAGTGGATGCACGAGTGGGATGCCACGGCGGGCACGCACTACATCGCGGTGCGCGCCTGGAACAAGAACGGTGAGCTGCAGGTCCAGGAGCGGGCGCCCATCGCGCCGAACGGCTCGACGGGATGGCATCGCGTGCTGGTGACGGTGTCCGAGTGAGGATGCCGCGGACGTGCCGGCTGCGCCGGAGCGCTCCGCGGTCCAGACTGTGTCCATGACGCCCCGGCGGTCCGCCCTCGCCCTCACCTACCTCGCGCTCGCGGTCGTCGGGCTGGTCGGCACGTTCGCCCTCAACGTCTGGTCGGTCGTGCTGATGCGCAACTACGTGCTGGACCTCGTGCAATCCGGCCCCGCGGTCGGCTCGATCGGCGTCGATCTGATGGTCGCGGCCGTGGCCGGCAGCATCCTGATCATCGTCGAGGGGCGCCGCCTGGGCATGCGCCGCCCGTGGCTGTACGTCGTGGCGTCGCTGGTGACGGCGTTCGCCTTCGTGTTCCCGCTGTTCCTCGCGATGCGGGAGCGGACCCTCGCCGTCCGCCGGGAGGTGGGGCGGTCGGAGTCGGACCGGGACGCGTCTAGGTAGCCGGGGTCTCGGGGCGCCGATCCTGGCGCTCGCGGGAGATGGTCCGCGCCAGCACCTGGCCGCCGCTGGTCAACAGGGCGCGTCGCCACGGGAGCGTCCCCTCGATCTCGATCTGGATCGACATGGACAGCACCGTCCGGATGACGACGATGAGCCCGAGGATCACGGCATCCTCGATCGACGGCTTCGAGGTGATGGTGCGGATGAGGTCCGCGGCCACGAGCACCTCGAGACCGAGGAGGATGGCCGCGCCCAGCGTGTTGCGCAGCACCAGGTACGCCGCGTGTCCCTCGCCCGTGCGCCGCAGCGAGCGCCACGCCAGGACGACGGCGATCACGAAGCCCACGACCATCGCGAGGGCGCCGATCATCTCGAAGGCGATCGCGATCACCGTGAAGAAGGGCTCGATGTTCTCGGACATGGTCGTTCCACCTCGGATATCGTCGTCCCACTCTAGGGCGGCGGACCGGTCGACGCAGAACGACGCCCCCACCGCGAGGGGTGGGGGCGTCGCGAGCGGGGGCTTACTTGAACGCGTCCTTGACGTCCTCGCCGGCCTTCTTGACGTGGGCCTTGGCCTGGTCGGCCTCGCCCTCGGCCTCGAGGCGCTCGTTGTTCGTCAGCTTGCCGACGCCTTCCTTGACCTTGCCGCCGAGGTCCTCGGCCGCGTTCTTGATCTTGTCGTCGAGACCCATGATGTCTTCCCTTCTCTGGACCACTGATCTCGACGTTAGGAGCGCCGCCGTGAGCACGGCAGAGGGTTGACGGGTTCGCCGTGAAGGGCTACATCGGCCCGCTCGCGTCGGAGCGGGGGTCGCGCGGGGCATCGGGACGCGCGTCGTCGGCCCACACCGGCCAGGCGGGCAACGGGTCGTCGAACCGCGCCCAGGCGGCCGGACCGGCCTCGAGCTCGCGATCCGTCAGGAGCGCACCGTCGAGGGTGCGCGCGACGGCATCCGCGACGAGATCCAGTCCCGTGAGAGCGAGGTCCTGGGCGGTGAGGGCCGCGTGCTCGCCCGCGTCCTGGGGGTCGATCCACATCGCCGAGCCGACCTGTTCCCACCGGGCGAGGATGCCCGCGCGGGTCGCGAGCCGGCAGAAGCCCGCCGAGCGCACGAGCAGGCCGAGGCGACCGGTGTCGAGCTCGTCGAGCGCAGCGGCGAGCCGCGACGGATGGAACGGGCGCAGGCGCTCGTACCGGAGGGTCGTCACGCGCGGATCGGTCATGTACGGGTCGTGCTCGTCGTTGAGTGCCATCACCCAGCCCGCGCGCTCCGGCAGCGGGGCCTCGCCGACGCCGTCCGGGTGCCCGTGCGCCAGCGCCGGAAGGTCCTCGGCGGGGCCGCGCGACAGGCGGACGCGCGCCCGCGGCGCCAGGTGCGAGGCCAGCGCCATGAGCAGCGACAGCTCGGCGGTCTCGACCCGCTCCCAGTGCACGAAGCTGATGAGCGTCGCGGCCTCCAGGAGCGTGACTGCGCGACGCGCCCGTGCGCCGGTGTCGGCGTCGCCTCCTCCGCCGGGCGCCGCGTCGCGGAGCGGGCTGGGATCGCGCAGATCCGCCAGCAGGTGCCGGGCGTCGACGACGCACACGATCGGCGCGGGCTCCGCACGCGTGACGAGGTCCAGGTGCAGCACGTCGACGTCGATGTCGGCATCGATGACGACGCGCTCGATCTCGCGCCGGTCGCGCAGCAGCGGCACGGCGATGGGGCCGTCGGGTTCCGACGCCGTCCCGCCCCTGCTCGCGCTGACCCGCAGCAGGCCGCGACCGCTGGCGTGGGCGAGCCCGGCGGCGTAGCGGCGGCGCTCGGGTGTGCACAGTCCGGCGACGATCAGGGGGGAGGGGGGCACGACGATCCTGCTCTCGGGTTGACGGACGGGTCGCACCACTCTAGCGTTTTATTGATAAGTATTCTCAATAAGGAGTCATCGTGAAGGTTCGCGCATCCCTCAAGTCCCTCAAGGCGCAGCCGGGCGCACAGGTCGTCCGCCGCCGCGGGCGGGTCTACGTCATCAACAAGCTCACCCCGCGTTTCAAGGGACGCCAGGGCTGAGCCCGATCGGTCCCCGCACGCTCAGGCGAATCGGCCCAGGTGGATGCCGGCGTAGGCGAGCGCCGCGACCGTCTCGCCGTCGGTGATCTCGCCGTCCCGCACCATCCGCAGGGCGTCGGCGAACGGCACCCAGCGCACCGCGTCGATGCCCTCCTCGTGCTGGGTCGCGGCGGCATCCGTCGCCCGTTCGATGCCGAGGGCGAGGAAGACGAACTCGGGCGCACGCGCGATGCCGTTGAGGGCGTTCATCCGTCCGAGCGGCGTCCACTCGCGCGCCGTCATCCCGGTCTCCTCGGCCAGCTCCCGCCGCGCCGCGACGAGGGGGTCCTCGCCGTCGGAACCGCCCGCGGGCACCTCCCACGACGGGCCGGTGGTGTAGCGCTCGAGCGAGATCAGGCAGACGCGGTCGTCGTCGTCGAGCGCCACGACGAACACCGCGGGATGCTGCATCTCGACGACGCCGTAGATGCCCTCGCCGTGGGGGCCCAGGACGTCGTGCTCGTCGACGCGGATCCAGCGGTTCTCGTACACGGTGCGCGAAGCGCGCGTCTGCCACGTCATGCGCCCACCCTAGAACGGGAGAACGGCCCGGACGGATTCGTCCGGGCCGTTCTCGGGGCATGGGGGAGCGGTCAGTACCAGCCGACCGACTCGGAGTGGTCCCACGCGCCGCACGGGGTGCCGTAGCGGCCGGAGATGTAGCCGAGGCCCCAGGCGATCTGCGTCGCCGGGTTCGTCTCCCAGTCCGCGCCCGCCGAGGCCATCTTGCTTCCGGGCAGGGCCTGCGGGATGCCGTACGCGCCACTGCTGTTGGCGGCGTTCACGCGCCAGCCCGACTCCTTGTTCCACAGCGACACGAGGCACGCGAACTGGTCGTCGCCCCAGCCGTAGCTGGCAGCCGCCATGGAGCGGGCGATGCCCTGTGCCGAGGCGGGGTCGACGTTCACGTCGACCGAGGGGACGGACGCCGATGCCGACGACGCCTTCGCGGCGGCGGCGGCTTCCGCCTCCGCCTGCGCCTGTGCGGCGGCGGCCGCCTCGGCGGCGGCCTGAGCCGCGGCGGCCTCGGCGGCGGCCTTCGCGGCGGCATCCGCTTCGGCCTTGCGCTGCTTGGCGGCGTCGAGGGCGGAGCGCAGGTCGGCGGTCTGAGTGCGCACGGCCTCGGTCTCGGCGGTGGCATCCGCGGTCAGCGACGGGATCATCATCGCCGGCGTCACCTCGAGCGCCTGCAGCTTGTCGACGAGCGCGCTGAGCTTCGTGGTGTCGATCACGATGTCGGTGCGGCCGACGTCAAGGCCGGAGGCCGTGATGTCCATGGAGACCTTCGCGGCGCCGGCGACGGCGGCCTGGGCCTTGGCGAGGGCGGTGATGCCGCCCGCCGTGATGGCGCTGAGCGGCGCGGAGGTGGACTCGGCGACGACGGAGCCGCTGGTCGCGGCCGGGGCGGTGCTCACGGCGAAGGCCGGAACGGCCCCCGCGGTGGTCGTGGCGGCGCCGATCACGAGGCCGAGGCCGAGGAGGGCGGACGTCACGGGACGGTGGGGCAGACGGGGCATAAAGAGAGCAGCTTCCGGTGGATCAGAATCGCCCCGGGGCGGGTGAAGGGGCGATGCGCGTCCTCGGGTGGACACGAAGGTCACAGCTTCACAACGTTTTCTGGACGTCCCCGGCACGGAACCTGAGTGAAACCTGAACGGGGATGCCGGGCGCGGAGCGGATCGAGGGGCCCCGATTGCCACGGTCCGGGGCCTGTCCGCCGTCCTGACGGCGATATAGAGTCGCCTGCGACAGATCGTCATCGACAGGACGTCGCACAACGAAAAAGAGGCGAAAACATGGCATCCAATTCGGCATCCGAGATCGTCGACGCCGTCGGCGGGCCCGGGAACATCGCGAGTCTCACGCACTGCGCCACACGGCTGCGCTTCCAGCTCAACGACGGCGACAAGGCCGACAAGACCGCCGTCGAGGCCATCCCCGGCGTGCTCGGAGCGGTCCCGCAGGCCGGCGACCGCTTCCAGGTCGTGATCGGCGGCGGCGTGCAGACCGTCTACAACGAGATCATGGCGCTGCCCGTCATGGCCGGCGGCGGCGCCCCCGCCAGCGCGGAGAGCGACGCCGACATCAAGGCGCGCGAGCGCGCGAAGGGACCGCGCGGCACGAACGCGTGGCTCGACACCCTCTTCGAGTTCCTCTCGGACTCGTTCCGTCCGATCCTCGGCGCCCTGCTCGGCGCGTCGCTGTTCATCACGTTCATGGCCCTCGCGGCGACGCTCGGCTGGATCCCCGCGTGGAACGCGCCCGGCGTGGTGCTGCCGCCGTCGTGGGCCTTCGTCAACCTCATGTGGCAGTGCGTGTTCATCTTCCTGCCCCTGATGGTCGCCTACAACGCGTCGCAGAAGATCGGCGCCGACCCGTGGGTCGGCTTCGCGATCATGGCCGTCGTCATGCTCCCCGGCTTCACGGCGCTCGGGAAGACCGAGGATGCCGTGCAGACGACGTTCCTGGGCTCCGACATCACCACGGTGCAGGTGTTCGGGATGCCGCTGACCATCTTCGACTACAGCTCCCAGGTGTTCCCGCCGCTGCTCATGGCCGCGGTGCTCGGCCTCGTCTACAAGGGGCTGAAGAAGGTCATCCCCGAGAACATCCAGCTGATCTTCGTGCCCTTCATCGCGATGCTCGTGATGATCCCGCTCACGGCGTTCCTCATCGGCCCGATCGGCGTGTACGCCGGTGCCGCGCTGGCGAACGCCCTCAGCGCCATCAACTCCTTCTCGCCGTTCATCTTCGCGATCGTCATCCCGCTGGCCTACCCCTTCATGGTGCCGTTGGGCCTGCACTGGCCGATCAACGCGATCATGCTCCTGAACATCCAGACGCTCGGCTACGACTTCATCCAGGGCCCCATGGGCGCGTGGAACTTCGCGTGCTTCGGCGCGACCGCCGGCGTGCTGGTGCTGGCCTGGCGTGAGAAGGACAAGCAGATGCGGCAGACGGCGACCGGCGCCCTGGCGGCGGGCCTGCTGGGCGGCATCTCCGAGCCGTCGCTGTACGGCATCCATCTGCGGTACAAGCGGATCTATCCGCGCATGCTGGTCGGCTGCCTCACGGGTGGTCTGATCATCGGCATCGGATCGCTGCTGCTGGGCCTTCCCCACGGCATCACGACGCAGGCGTTCGTCTTCACGTCGCTGCTGACGATCCCCGCCTTCAACCCGATCGGCCTCTACCTCATCGCCGTCGCGGGCGCGTTCGTGGTCGCGATGGTGCTGGTCATGATCTCGGGCTACAAGAACCCCGAGCCGGCCGACGCGGCCGTCGCGACGGCCACGGCCGGTGCGGGAGCGGTCGCCCCGGGCGCCGCTCGCGACAGCATCCCGGCCGTCGCCGGCGGTGCGGAGCTCGTCGGCGTCGCGGGCGAGACGGCAGCGGCCACGACGGCGACCGCCGTCGCCGAGCGGCCTGCGGCCGTGGGCGAGCTCGTCCAGGTGGCCGCGCCGCTGGACGGGACCGTCGTCGCCCTCGACCAGGTTCCCGACCCCGTCTTCGCCGGCGGTGTGATGGGACCGGGCGTGGCGATCGAGCCGACCGGTGACACGGTCTACGCGCCCGGTGCCGGCACGGTGGTGGCCGCCCAGCCGACCGGACACGCCTTCGGCCTGCAGCTGGACAACGGCACCGAGGTGCTCATCCACGTCGGCATCGACACCGTCAACCTGAAGGGCGAGGGCTTCGACGTGAAGGTCAAGAACGGCGATCGTGTCGAGACCGGCACCCCGCTCGTCACCTTCGACCGCGCCGTGATCGAGAAGGCGGGCTACCCGCTGATCACGCCGGTGATCGTCCTCAACGGCGACTCGTTCGACACCGTCGACCCGGTGGCCCTGGGCCCCGTGACCCACGGATCGCCGCTGCTGGACGTGCAGAAGAAGGCCTGACCGCAGGCGCTCTGCGTTTCGACTCGCTGCGCTCTGCGTTTCGACTCGCTACGCTCGCTCAACGACCGGGGAAGAGGAACCCCGGTCGTTGAGCGAGGAGCGCAGCGACGAGTCGAAACGCGGCGAGCCGCTCAGCGCACGACGGCGACGGCGTCCCAGATCGCGTCGGCGACGGCGTGCTTGGAGCCCGCGGCCTCCGCGACCACCGCACCCGCGGCATCCAGCAGGAGCACACGGTTCTCGGTCGCCTCGAACCCGTGCTCCCAGTCGACGCGGTTGACGGCGAGCAGGTCGACGCCCTTGCGCTCCCGCTTGCGGCGCCCGCGCGCGAGCAGCTCGGTGTCGTCGGCCGCCGTCTCGGCCGCGAACCCGATGACGATCTGGCCCGGCCGCCGCGCCGCGACCAATCCCGCGAGGATGTCGGGGTTCGGCACGAGATCCAGCCGCGGTGCGCCGTCCTCCTTGCGGAGCTTGTGGTGCGACACCTCCGCGACGCGGAAATCGGCGACCGCGGCGACCATCGCGACGACGTCGGCGGTGGCCGCGGCATCCGTCATCGCGGCCTGCAGCTCGGCGGTCGTCCCCACGCGGACCACCGCGATGCGGGGGTGGCGGGATGCCGCGGTCAGCACGCCCTCGTCCACGTGCGCCGCCACGAGCGTCACCTCGGCCCCGCGCGCGGCCGCGGCAACGGCGAGCTCGGCGCCCTGACGTCCGCTGGAGCGGTTGCCGAGGAAGCGCACGGGGTCGATCGGCTCGCGCGTGCCGCCGGTAGAGACGGCGATGCGCCGTCCGGCGAGGTCGGCCGGGTGCCCGGCGGCGACGGCCAGCGCGGCCGCGACGATCTCCTCCGGCTCGCGCATCCGCCCGGGGCCGCTGTCGCCGCCCGTGAGCGGGCCGTCGGCGGGGTCCACAACGTGCACGCCGCGCGAGCGCAGTGTCGCGATGTTGGCCTGGGTGGCCGCGTGCTCCCACATGGCCGTGTGCATCGCGGGGGCCACGACGACCGGGGCGGTCGTGGCGAGCAGGGTGACCCCGAGCAGGTCGTCGGCGATCCCCGCGGCCATCTTGGCGAGCGTGTTGGCGGTCGCCGGGGCGATGACGACGAGGTCGGCGGAGGTGCCGAGGGCCACGTGGCGCACGCGGGAGACGTCGTCGTGCACGCTGGTCGTGACAGGATTCCTGCTGACGGCCTCCCACGTGGTCGTCCCGACGAAGCGCAGCGAGTCCGCCGTGGGAACAACGTGCACCTCGTGCCCGTTGGTCACGAGGGCGCGCACGAGGTGCACCGTCTTGTACGCGGCGATGCCGCCCGTCACGCCCACGACAACGAACATGGTCCGATCCTCCCACGCCCGCCGGCGCGGGCACGAGGAGCGGACGGAGAGGTCACGAGCACCGTGTGCACCGTCATCGTCCACGTCCCGGCCGACCCCGCAGCGCCCGTGCGGCTGCTCGCCGTGCGCGACGAGGACCCCGCCCGCTCGTGGGACCCGCTCGGGCCGTGGTGGCCCGAGCTCCCCGACGTCACGGGGGTGCGCGACCGGCGCGCGGGCGGCGCCTGGCTGGCGGCGGATGCCGGGGCCGGACGGGTCGCGGTGATCCTCAACCGCGCCGACGTGCTGCCCGCCGACGGCGCCGGGCAGGCGGAGCCGCCACGGTCGCGGGGACGCATCGTCCTCGACGCCGTCGCGGGGGAGGGCCCGATCGCGCCGCCGCACGCGCAGGGGTTCAACCTCGTCGAGGTGACCCGGGCCGGCGTGACGGTGACGATGTGGGACGGCACCGACCTGCGCCGCGTCGGTCTGACGCCCGGCATCCACATGATCGCGCACGACGACATCGACGACGAGGCGACGGCGCGCATCGCCGCCTGGCGCGACGCTTTCGCCGAGCCCGCCGCCGTGGACGAGCGCTGGTGGGAGCCCTGGCTCGACACGCTCGAGCGCACGAGCGGGGTCGGCCCCACCGACGACCGCGCGATCGTGCGGGACAACCGACCGTTCGGCTATCCGACCCTGTCGCTGCTGGTGTGCGCGGCATCCCTCGGCCCCGACGGCGTCGACGTGCGCTACGCGGAGTTCGACGAGCCGGGGCAGTGGAACCGGCCCCGGCTCGCCTGAGCCCGTCCGGGCCGCCGACGCCGACGCCTCAGACGCCGCGGCGGATCGCGGTGACGAGGGGCCGCGTCGCGACGAGCGACAGACGCACCAGCAGGATGCCGGCCACGAACGTGCCCGCGATCACCGCGAGCGAGGCCGGTGCCACCAGCACCGTGAGTCCCACGATCGGCAGCGCCAGTGCCGCTCCGACGAGCGCGCCGCCCACCGCCGCCCACCGCAGCGGCACCATCACCGTGAGGGCCCGGGCGCGGCGGAGATCCCTCTCCGGCATGCCGAGGCGATCCAGCCCCACGATCAGCTCGCGATCCTCCAGCACGGAGGCGGCCTGCGTGACGCCCACCGAGCAGGCGAGCAGGGCGAAGCCGATCGCGAGCGTCACCAGCACGCCGGTGCGCATGTCGGCGAAGACAACCGCCTGGGCACCCGTCCCGCCGTCGTCGCCGGCGAGCATCACCAGACTCGCGCCCGCCCCGCCCACCACCGCGATGAACGCGATCATCGCGATTCCCGACACGCGACGCCAGGCCGAGGCGGCGTGCGCCGACAGCTCCCGCCCGGCGATGAGCCGCGCGGGGGAGGAGGTCGTGCGCGCCAGGCCGCGGCCGCGGGCCGCGATCAGCGGCGTCCCGACGACGTTCACCACCAGCAGCGCCGCCCCGAACAGGCCCACCAGCACGATGAGGCCCACGGCGGCTCCCCACACCTGCGCGATCGCCGTGATGTTCGACACCACGGTCGCCACGGCGATGAGTCCCAGGATGCCGAAGACGAGCGCCGCGGTGCGCCGCCGCGGCGGATCGGTCCGCCGCGCCACCCCGAGGGGGGTCAGCTGCACCCTGCGCAGGCTCAGCGCGGCGCTCGCCGTCGCGATGACCACGACGCCGGCGACCGCCGCGACGATGATGGCCGCGCCCGTCCACAGCGCGCCCGCGCCGACCGGACCGCCGAAGAACGGCAGCAGGCCCACCGCGGGCAGCAGGGCCGCGTACAGTCCGACCCCCAGGATGCCGCCGGCCATCGCCGTGCCGGCGGCCTCCAGCACCGTCATCGCGCTCACCTCGCCGACGCTCGCGCCCAGCAGTCGCAACGTCGCGAGCCGGTCGTTGCGCCGGCGCGCCGACAGTCGTGCCGCCGCCGCGCCGAGGGTCGCGATCGGCACGGTCAGCAGCACGAGGGCGAGCGCGCTGAGCACGCGATAGAGGATCTCCATGTCACCGGCGGCCCGCGGGTCGGTGAAGAACATGCGCACGCCGCCGGCGACGACCAGCAGCAGCGCGGTGGTCACGGCGAACGCGACCACGGGCAGCGCGAGCGCCGCGCGCCCCTGGCGCGCCGGGCGGGCCAGCATCGCGGTCAGGCGGAGCGTTCCGGCGAGGCTCATGCGACGCTCCCGTCCGGGGCGGGCGTGCGGTCCGCGGCGGCCGCCGGGCTCGTGATGCGTCCGTCGATCATGTGCAGCGTGCGATCGCAGCGGGCCGCGACGCCCGGGTCGTGGGTCACGACGACCAGGCTGCGCCCCTGGCCGGTGGTCGCGTGCAGCAGTGCGGTCATGACCTCGCCGGAGGTCCGGGAATCGAGCGCTCCGGTGGGCTCGTCGGCGAACACGATCGGCGCACCGGTCACCTGCGCCCGCGCGATCGCGACCCGCTGCGCCTGGCCGCCCGAGAGCTGACCGATGCGGCGCTGCTCCATGCCCGCCAGCCCGAGCGTCCCGAGCCAGGCGGCGGCGTGCGCCTCGGCCGCCGCGCGTGGCCGGCCCTGCAGCAGGAGCGGAAGCGCGGCGTTCTCGACCGCCGTCAGCTCGGGCAGCAGCAGGTGCTCCTGGAAGACGAAGCCGAGGTGCGCGCGTCGCACCGCCGACCGCTGGTTCTCCGTCATGCCGACGAGCTCGACGGGGGCGGCGTCCGGGATGCCGAGGCGCACCGAACCGGCATCCGGGGGGATGATCGCCGCGAGACAGTGCAGCAGCGTGGTCTTGCCCGACCCCGACGCGCCCATCACGGCGACGGCCTCGCCGGCGGCGATCTCGACGTCGACGCCCGCGAGCGCGGTGAGATCGCCGTAGCGCTTGAGGAGGCCGGTCGCAGACAGCACGGGAGTGTTCATGCCTCCAGTCTTCGCGCCGCCGTCGTCGGCGTCGTCGGCCGCGGGGTCTATCCGGCATCCGTCGGCAGAGCGATCTCTGGCCGGTGTCTCACGGCGCTGATAGCGTCGCGGCATGAGCGATGCCGGTCCCGAGGCGGTCTTCTTCGCGGATGCCGCGGCCTTCCGGGCCTGGCTCGAGCAGCACCACGCCACGGCCACCGAGCTGTGGATGGTGCGCCGCCGCAAGGGGCATCCCGAGCAGGGGCTGCGCTGGGAGGACGCGGTCCCCGAGGCGCTCTGCTTCGGCTGGATCGACTCGACCAGCCGTCGCCTCGACGACGACGCGCGCATCCAGCGGTGGACGCCCCGCACGGCCTCCTCGACGTGGAGCGCCGTCAACATCGCCCACGTGGAACGGCTGACCGCGGAAGGGCGCATGCACCCCGCCGGCCTGGCGGCGTTCGAGCGGCGCCGCCCCGACCGCAGTGCCGTCTACTCCTACGAGACGCGCGACGAGCTCGACGAGGTCGAGCTGCGTGCCCTCGCCGCCGTCCCGGCGGCGCAGGCGTTCTGGGATGCCGCCACCGACGGCTACCGCCGCGTCTGCGCGCACTGGGTGCGCGGCGCCAAACGCGCCCAGACCCGCGCCGACCGCCTCGCCGCGCTCGTGGCGGACTGCGCGGAAGGCCGCCTCATCCCACCGCAGCGCTACGGCACGCCGCCCGCCTGGCAGCGCCGCGCCGCCGCCGCCGCTGCTGGCGCCGAGAAACCATAACCACCGCGAGAAACCGCGTGGCGGGGTGTTTCTCGCGCCGGATCCGGTTTCTCGTCGGCGCGAGCCGCGTCCGTCGGGGCGGTCAGCGGCGGCGCAGCAGCAGGATGCCGTCCTTCAGCACCGCCTGCTCGCCCTCGGGGCCGGTCACCTCGCGATCGCGGATGTCGACGATCACGCGCTCCCACGCGTCGGGGTCGAGCGCGAGCAGCTCCAGCTCCTCGGCGGGCGGCAGCAGTCGTGGCGCGTGGCCGTCGCCGTGACCGGTGGACCAGGGCGGCGCGGCGGCGTGCGAGACGACGAGGAGGTGGCCGCCGACGGCGACGCGGTCGGCCGCCGCCCGCAGGAGCGCGATCCGCGGGAAGTCCTCCTCCCACGAGTGCAGGAAGCCGGCGCTGACGAGGTCGAACGTGCCGGCCGGGGCGGCATCGGCGCCACTGCCGACGAAGAACGCGATCCGGCCGCCCAGTCCGCGCTCGGCCGCCGCGGCGGCGCCGCGACGGATCGCGGTGGGGGAGAGGTCGACCGCCGTCACGCGCCAGCCGCGCTCCGCGAGCCACACGGCATCCGCGCCCTCGCCGCAACCGATCTCGAGAGCGGTGCCGACCTCGAGACCACCCGCGACGGCGGCGACGGCCGCGTTGACCCGGCCCGACCAGATGCGGTCGCGCTCCGCGTAGCGCTGCTCCCAGTCGGCGGCGCGCTGCCGGGCGCGCGCTGCGACGGCGAGGTCGGCGTCCTCCGCCGCGAGGGCGGCGTTGACACCCGCTCCGGCCATCGACCCGGCCGCCAGGGCGACGGGCACGTTGCCGTAGGGTGCCACGACGTTGCCGGCGGCCCACACGCGGGGGTGCGAGGTCGCCCCCAGCACGTCGACCGCGAGCGGTGAGCCCGGCAGATCGGCGCGGGCGAGGCCCAGCGCGTCGGCGAAGGCGACGTCGACCACGGGTGCCGGCGCGACGAACAGGGCGTCGATCCCGTGGCTGCCGCCCGCGGCATCCTGCACCGCTCGCAGCGTCCCGTCCTCGCTCCGCACGCCGGTGACCGGGGCGTCGACGATGCGGATGCCGCGGGCGCGCAGGCGCGCCCGGACGGTCTCGTCGAGCGGTTCGATCGCCGCCGTGAACGCCGTGAGGTCGGCGCTCCACTGCCGGACGAGCTCGATCTGGTGCAGGCTCTGTGCCGACGTCGCCAGCACGCCCAGGCGGGCATCGGCCACCTCGTAGCCGTGGCAGTACGGACAGTGCAGGACGCTGCGGCCCCACAGCGCGGCGATGCCGTCGACCGGCGGCAGGACATCGCGCACGCCGGTCGCGATGACGAGCGCACGGGCGAGGTCGACCGTGCCGTCGACGCGCGTGATCCGCAGCGTCGCGCCCTCGTCGCGGACCGCCCCGACCTCGCCGGCCTCGACCCGCACGCCGTACCGGGCCACCTCGTCGCGCCCGCGGGCGAGCAGCTCTGCCGGCGCGATGCCGTCGTGCCCGAGCACGGCGTGCATGTGCTCCGCGGCGGCGTTGCGCGGCGCGCCGCCGTCGATGACGAGCGTCCGGCGCCGGGCGCGCCCCAGCATCTGCGCCGCGCTCAGCCCGGCGGCCCCGCCGCCGATGACCACGGCATCCCATTCCCGTTCCTGCATGGCTCCACTCTGCGCGAGGGATGCCGCTGTTGCAATCTGATTTGCGGTAATGGCAAGATCGGCGCATGGAAACGGGGCTCGATCAGGTCGGTGCGCGTCTGCGGGCCGCGCGGCGGGCTCGCGGCTGGACGCTGGACGACCTCGCCGGCCCGAGCGGCGTCTCGGTCAGCACGCTCTCGCGTCTGGAGTCCGGCAAGCGGCAGGCCTCGCTCGAGCTGCTGCTGCCGCTGACGCGTCAGCTCGGCATCCGCATCGACGATCTGCTGCCGGCCCGCACCGCCGACCCGCGCGTGCACCGCGCCGTCGAGCGCCGCGACGGCATGGTCATCGCACCGCTCACGCGGGAGAGCTCCGCCGTGCAGGCGCTGAAGATCGTCTACCCGCCGTCGGCGGCCGCCCCGGCGCCGCGCATCCACGACGGTTACGAGTGGCTGTACGTGCTGAGCGGTCGCGTGCGGCTCGCCCTCGACGGCACGGAGCACACCATCGCCGTCGGGGAGGCGGCCGAGTTCGACACCCGTCTGCCGCACTCCCTCAGCGCGACCGCGGAAGGCCCCGCCGAGGTGCTGAGCATCTTCAGCGCCGCCGGCGAACGCTTCCACACGCACCTCGCCTGACGGCGAGAAATCACCACCCCCGCGAGAAACCACGCCGGCGCGTGTTTCTCGACGCGGCGATGGTTTCTCGCGGATGCACGGATGCGGGAGTCAGCTGCGGTGGGAGCGGTAGTAGGACAGCAGCGCCTGGGTCGAGGCGTCCTGCGCGGCGGTCGCGGCCTCGTCGCCCTCGATCGCGGGGGCGATCTGCAGGGCCAGCTGCTTGCCGAGCTCGACGCCCCACTGGTCGAAGGAGTTGATGCCCCAGACGACGCCCTGCGTGAACGTGATGTGCTCGTACAGGGCGACCAGCTCGCCCAGCACCCGCGGCGTGAGCGCGGGCGCGAAGATCGACGTCGTCGGACGGTTGCCGGGGAAGGTGCGCGCCGCGACCAGGGCGCCGGTCGTACCCTCGGCCTCGACCTCCTCGGCCGTCTTGCCGAAGGCGAGCGCCTTGGTCTGCGCGAGGAAGTTCGCCAGGAACAGGCCGTGCACGTCGCGGCCGCCGTCGCTGAGGTCGTAGGCGGGGTTCACGAAGGCGATGAAGTCGGCCGGGATGAGGCGCGTGCCCTGGTGGATCAGCTGGTAGAAGGCGTGCTGGCCGTTGGTCCCCGGCTCGCCCCAGAAGATCTCGCCCGTGTCGCTCGTGACGGGAGAGCCGTCCCAGCGGACGCTCTTGCCGTTGGATTCCATCGTCAGCTGCTGCAGGTACGCCGCGAAGCGGCTGAGCTGCTGGGCGTAGGGGAGCACGGCGTGCGACTGGGCGCCGAGGAAGTTCGTATACCAGACGTTGAGCAGGCCCATCAGCACCGGGACGTTCCGCTCGAACGGGGTCGTCCGCACGTGCTCGTCGATCGCGTGGAAGCCCGCGAGCAGCTCGCGGAACGCGTCGGGGCCCAGCTCCACCATCAGTGAGAGGCCGATGGCGGAGTCCACCGAGTAGCGGCCGCCGACCCAGTCCCAGAACCCGAAGGCGTTGGCCGGGTCGATGCCGAAGGCCGCGACCTTGTCGAGCGCGGTGGAGACCGCGACGAAGTGGTGGGCGACGGCATCCTGCTTCTGCGCGTCCGACCCGTCAATCGCGCCGGCGGCGGTCAGGCCCGCCCACAGCCAGTCGCGCGCGAGTCGTGCGTTGGTGAGGGTCTCCAGCGTGGTGAAGGTCTTCGACGCGACGATGAACAGCGTCGTCTCGGGGTCGAGGTCCTTCGTCTTGTGGGCGAGGTCGAACGGGTCGATGTTCGAGACGAAGCGCGCCTGGATGCCGGCGGTCGCATACGGCTCCAGCGCCGTGGAGATCATCGCGGGGCCGAGGTCGCTGCCGCCGATGCCGATGTTGACGACGTGCGTCACCTTCTTTCCGGTGACGCCCTTCCATGCCCCCGACCGCACGCGGTCGGCGAACGCGGTCATCGCCTCCAGGACGGCCTGCACGTCGGCATCCACGTCCTGTCCGTCGACGACGAGCTCGGGTGTCGCGCCGGCGGGACGGCGCAGCGCCGTGTGCAGCACGGCACGGTCTTCGGTCGTGTTGATGTGCTCGCCGCGGAACATCGCCGCGAGGCGGTCGGCGAGGTGCACGTCGTCGGCGAGGGCGAGGAGCGACGCCAGGATGCCGTCGTCCAGCAGGTTCTTGGAGAGGTCGACGTGCAGGTCGGCGGCGTCGAAGGTCAGGCGTTCGACGCGCGTCGGGTCGTCGGCGAACCAGGCCCGCAGATCGGGCGCGAAGCTCGCGGCGCGGTCGGAGAGGGCGGCCCAGGCGGGAGTGCGGGTGGCGTCGATGGGAGTGCTCACGCCCTTACGCTAGCGCCCGCGGGGGAGGGTGCGCAGTCGTGTGTCCTGTGAGAAAGACACGGCCCGCGCCGGTGCCCGAGAACGACGGTGGGCCGGCCGTCCGAGCGGACGACCGGCCCTGCAATCCGTTGCACCACATTCGCAGGGGGAGAGTCCTGCGTCGCCGACCCCCGGATCATGGAGTCGTATTCGGGTTCCGGCGATGACTTCACCGTATAACGGTTCGGTCACGGAGCCGAGGGAGCCCGACGAGTGCATACCGTTCGCATACCGTCCTGTCAGCTACGGCGGCGACGACTCACGAGCGCAGCGACGCGAAGCCGGCCGCGACGCTGATCGTGATGCGGTGCGGCGAGGCCGGATCGACGCGGAGTCGGTTCTCGACGTCGCCCGCCGACGCATCGGTGGACACCGCGTAGGTGTCGTCCGGCAGCACCAGCGCGAGGCGTCCCGCGCTCAGCTCCGCCGTCAGCGCGCGCGGCGCGGACCCCGTGAGACTGCCCTCCACGGAGCCGGCGCTGAGGGTGAAGTCGGCCGTCTGCACGCGGTCGAGGTCGATCACCAGCCGCCCCGCGGACACGTCCGCCTCCAGCGCGGACGCCCCACCCGACACGGTCATCGACCCGGCGCTCACCGTGAGGTCGAGCTCGCCGTACGTGCCCTGGGCGCGCAGCGCGCCGGCGCTCAAGGAGATGTCGGCGTCGAGCGCGCTGCGTTCGAGGGCGCGCGGGAGGGTCAGCACGGCCGTGTCGCTCTCGGCGAAGGGGCGGATGCCGCTCCACCACGCGCGCTGCGTCTCGACCACGAGGCTGCCTCCGTCCCGGCGCAGGCGCCAGTCGGAGGCCGCGCCGTCGACGTCGAGGGTGACCTCGTCGCCGCCGTAGACGATCGTGAGGTCGGCCGCGGCGACGTCGACGTCGAGCGAACGGATGCCGGCGGCATCCGCCGTCAGCGTGCCGCCGGCACCGCGCGTGGCGGAGCCGAGCGCGCCGAGTGCGGCCGTGCCGAGCGCGCCGAGGATCAGCGCGCCGCCGAGGGCGATCGTCAGGATCGCGACGACCCGGGAGGCCGAGCGTGTGGTCGCGGGCGGCTGCGCGGGCGGCTGGGGCGGGGCCGGAAGGGACGGCGGGACGGGAGGCGGGGTGAGGGTGGTCATCGGGCGGTTCCGTTCTCCCAGTGGATGAGGGCGGCGAGCACGCGGCGGTTGCCGTGCTCGTCCTGCTCCAGATCGAGCTTCTGGAACAGGGAGGTGATGTGCTTCTCGACGCTCGCCTCGCTGACGAACAGCGTCTGGGCGATCGCCTGGTTGCTCTTGCCTTCGGCGATGAGCGCCAGCACGGTGCGCTCACGGTCGGTGAGGCGTTCCATGCGCACGTCGCGACCGCGACGGGTCAGCAGCTGGGCGACGACCTCCGGGTCGAGCACGGTCGCCCCGGCGCCGATCCGCGCGACCGCGTCGAGGAAGTCTGAGACGTCGGCGACGCGGTCCTTCAGCAGGTAGCCGAGCGAGCCCGACTGCTCGGTGATGAGCTCGCCGGCGTACCGCTCCTCGACGTACTGGCTGAGGACCAGCACCGCCAGGTCGGGGCGGGTGCGGCGCAGGTGCACCGCGGCGCGGATGCCCTCGTCGGTGAAGGTCGGGGGGAGGCGGACGTCGAGGATGCAGAGCTCGGGCGCGGTCGCCTCGACCGTGGCGACGAGGTCGCCGGCGTCGGGCAGGGCTGCGACGACCTCGTGTCCGGCGTCGTCGAGCAGCCGTACCAGTCCCTCGCGCAGGAGCGCGGAGTCCTCGCAGATCAGGATGCGCACGGGACGCTCACCTCCAGCGCCGTCGGGCCGCCGTGGGGACTGTCGAGCCGGCTCATGCCGCCGGCCGCGGCGATGCGGTGGGCGATGCCGTCCAGCCCGCCGCCGGGGAGCACCTGGGCTCCGCCGACGCCGTTGTCCTCGACGCGCGCCCAGAGCATCGGCGCCGCGCCGTCGACGGCGTCGCGCAGACGCACCGTGACACGCACCTCGCTGCCGCGCGAGTGCTTGGCCGCGTTGGTGAGCGACTCGGCGATCGCGAAGTAGACGGCCGCCTCGGCGGTGCGGCTGCAGCGGCCGGCCGCGGGGGCGGGGAGGCGCACGTCGAGGCTCACCGGCACGTGCGAACGCGCGGCGAGCGCGCTCAGCGCGGCATCCAGCCCGCGGTCGTCCAGCACCGACGCATGGATGCCGCGGGCCAGCTGGCGCAGCTCGGTGATGGCGGCCTTGGTCGAGGTGTGCGCCTCGTCGATCAGGGCTTTCGCGGAGGCAGGGTCGGAGTCGATCTTCTGCTGGGCCAGGCCCAGCGTCATCCCGACGGACACGAGCCGGGGCTGCACGCCGTCGTGGAGGTCGCGCTCGATGCGGGTGCGCTCGACCTCGCCGGCGCGCACGGCGCTCTCGCGCTGGGTGCCGGCCGTGCGGGCCTGTTCGAGGAGCACGGCCTCGCGGCTGGGCACGAGGACGGCGCGGGTGAGCACGCCGTGCAGGAGGGCGGCGCCGACCAGGAGGGCGAGGCCGGCGAGGATGCCGACGACGCCGACCAACACGGCCCACTCGCTGCCGATGTGCACGTCGGTGCTCGGCACGCGCACGCTGTCGCCGCCGACCAGCGGGGTGAACAGCACGGCGACGCTGGAGGCGAGGGCGCCGACGATCGGCAGCACCACGAGACCGAGGATCGTGGAGATCGCCGCCGAGGCGATGCCGCGCCACATGGGTCCGTCGGTGAACTGACGCCACAGCGAACGCAGCCAGCCGCCGAACCCGGGACGGCCGCTGTGTCGGAGGGGGAGGGCGGGCAGGCCGAACGAGTAGAGCCCGTCGACGCGGGCGTACTCGAGCCAGGCGGTGGCCCACATCGCGTAGACGAAGGCGACGAGGAAGACCGCGCCGATGCCGAGGGCGGGCAGCAGGCCCAGCCCGAGGCTCAGCAGCAGGAGGAGGACGGTGAAGACGGCGGTGCCGGCGAGGCCCATCGCGGCGAGCTGCGCGATGGCGCCCAGGTGGGCGAGCAGGCCGATCCGACGCGTGGGCGTCGCCTCGGGCACGGTCGCCGGTGGCGCGGGACGGGCGCCGGCATGATCGGTGTGGGGCATGACTCCACGCTAGGGCGCGGCCGACCGCGGGCGCAGGGGAGCGGTCCCCCGGTTCCGTTTCGGGTTATCCCCCGGTCGCGGCGCGCGACGCGCGGCGGGGCCGGTGGGAGAGGATGGAGGCGTGACCTCCGCCGACATCCGTCTCATCGCCGTCGACATGGACGGCACGCTGCTGCTGCCCGACGGCTCGGTGCCGGAGGGCCTGTGGCCCCTGCTCGAGCGCCTCCGCGATCGGGGCATCGCCTTCGCTCCCGCGAGCGGACGGCAGCTCGCGACGCTGCAGCGTACGTTCGCCGGTGTCGACGCAGAGCTCGACTACATCGCCGAGAACGGCGCGTACGTCGTCCGCGGCGACGTCGAGGTCAGCTCCGACGCCGTCGACCCGTCGGTCGCGGCCGAGGTCGTGGTGCGCGTGCGGTCGCTGGTCGCCTCCGGAGCCCTGCGGGCCGGGCTGGTGCTGTGCGGAAAGCGCTCGGCCTACGTCGAGGACACGGACGAGGCGTTCCTCGCCGAGGTGGACAAGTACTACGCCCGGCTGGAGGTCGTTCCCGACCTGCTCGCGGTCGACGATCAGATCCTCAAGCTGGCGATCTTCGACGTCGACGGCGGGGAACGGCACACGGCGCCCGCCTTCGCCGACCTCGCCGCGACCCATCAGGTGGTCGTCTCCGGTCAGCACTGGGTCGACATCATGAACCCGACCGTCAACAAGGGCGTCGCGCTGCGCGCGCTGCAGGACGCGTTGGGCGTGACGTCGGCGCAGACGGCCGCCTTCGGCGACTACCTGAACGATCTCGAGCTGCTGCGGGCCGCCGACTGGTCGTATGCGATGGCGGACGCGCATCCCGAGGTCGCCGCCGTTGCGCGCTTCCGCGCGCCGTCGAACGCGCAGGCCGGCGTGCTGACCGTGATCGCGCGGCTGCTCGGCGACTGACGGTCCGCCGCGGGGCGTAGCGTGGGGTCATGGTCACGATCCCCACGGTCTCCCTGAACGACGGCACCGCCTTCCCGGAGCTCGGCTTCGGCACTTACACGCTGCGCGGCGACGACGGCGTCGCGGCGATCGAGGCGGCGATCGGAGCCGGCTACCGCCTGCTCGACTCGGCCGTGAACTACCAGAACGAGGTCGAGGTGGGCGAGGCCGTGCGCCGCAGCGGCATCCGCGACGAGCTCATCGTCACGACGAAGGTGCCGGGCCGCGAGCACGGCTACGAGGAGACCGTCCGCAGCGCGCACGGGTCGCTCGAGCGTCTCGGTCTCGACCGCATCGACCTCTACCTCATCCACTGGCCGAACCCCAGCGTCGATCGCTACGTCGAGACCTTCCGCGCGATGATCGACCTCCGCCGCGACGGGAAGGTCGGCTCGATCGGTGTGTCGAACTTCACCGCGGCGATGCTCACGCGGCTCATCGACGAGACGGGCGTGACGCCGGCCGTGAACCAAGTGGAGATGCACCCCTACTTCCCCCAGGACGCCCTCCGCGCCTTCCACGCCGCCCACGGCATCCGCACGGAGAGCTGGAGCCCCCTGGCGCGGCGCAGCGAGCTGCTGAGCGAGCAGGTCGTCGCCGACGTCGCGGCCGCGCACGGCGTGAGCCCGACCCAGGCCGTGCTGCGCTGGCACACGCAGCTCGGGTCGACGCCGATCCCCAAGTCCGCGACTCCGGCGCGGCAGGTGGAGAACGCCGATGTGTTCGACTTCACGCTCACGGATGCCGAGATCCGCGCGATCAGCGGGCTCGAACGCGGCCGGCTGTGGGACGGCGACCCCGAGACCCACGAGGAGATGTAGGCGCGTCGTCGCTCAGCGGGCGGGCTCCGCCTCCGCGGCGGGCCCGACGCGCGCGAGCAGCCGGTCCAGCCCGAGGAAGAGATAGCCGACGGCGACGAGCGCGACCGTGAGGCCGACGATCCACACCGCGACGCCGCCCACGCCGTGCGTGGACACGTCCATGAACGGGTAGGGCACCGTCGTGCCGCCCGCGAAGCGGCCGCCGAGGGCGCTGTAGCCGAACGCGAACACGAGGTAGGCGTAGGGGATGAGCGCCCACAGCAGGGGGTCGTAGCCGCGCAGTCGCCCCTTGGGGACGAACAGGAGCCAGTCGACGATGACGAGGACGGGCGTGATGATGTGCACGAGGTTGTCGGTCAGGGTGAACGGCTGATAGGCGCCCGGCTGGGTGAACAGCGACGGGGCGAGCACGAAGAGGTAGATCAGCATCGTGACGGTGATCGCCTCCATGACCGCCGCCGCCCAGCGCGCGGAGGGCGTCGAGGCTCCGGTCCAGCCCTCGCGCTGCGCGTCGCGCAGCGTCACGACGGCCGACAGGATCATCCAGGCCAGGCACAGCACGTTGCTGAGCACCGTGTAGTACAGGAACGACGTCCAGGTCGGCGACGCGGTCCACAGTCCCGACACCCGCGCGATGCCGACGACGATGACGAGCGCCGCGACGGCGCGATACCCGAAGGCGAGGAGGCGGGAGCGCACGATCATGCGCCCATGTTAGGGGGCGGGGCGGCGGTCGACGGCTCAGTGGGGTGCGTGGTACTCGCTCTCGCCGCGCTTCCAGTAGCCCTTCACGACGATGCGGTCTGCGGGCAGGCCCCAGCGCTCGACGAGCAGCGCCCGCCCGGGGCGGACGATCCCCTGCTCGGCGGCGACGAAGCCGAAGACGTCGCCGGCCGGCCGGTCGGCGGCCCCGAGCGCGTCGAGCCGGTGCGCGAGCGCGACGCCGGCGGCCGTGCCGCCGCGATGCACCTGCTCGACGATCACCCCGGGCGGCGCCGAGATCGGCAGCTCGTGCGCCTCGTCGGACGTCTCGACGAGGATGCGCCCGACGGCGTCGGCGTCCATGAGGTGCGCGAAGCGGCGCATCGCGGGCACCGCCGTCTCGTCGCCGGCGAGGAGCCAGCCGTCGGGCCGGCCGGTGAGCACCATCGAACCGCGGGGGCCGCCCACGCCGATCGCGGCGCCCGGTTCCGCGTCGCGCGCCCACGCGGCGGCCACGCCGTTGTCGCCGCCGTCAGCACCGTTGTCAGCACCGTTTTCCGCACCGTGCAGCGCGAACTCGATGTCGAGCCATCCCTCCTCGGCATCCCACGCGAGCGGGGTGTACTCGCGGCTCGGCGCCGCCCGCAGCTCCTCGAGGGACGCCGGCGGCGCGTCGGGGAAGAAGAGGCGGAGGTGGTCGTCGGCGCCCGGGGAGTCGAATCCGCGCAGGTCCGCGCCGGAGACGCGCACGCGCACGTAGGCGGGGGTCAGCCACTGACGCGCGGTCAGATGCGCGCGGCGGAACCGCAGCTCCAGGGGGCGACGCTCGAGGCGGAAGGCGGGGGTGGCGGTCATGCGGGCTCCTCAGTGGACGGGCGGACGGTGGTAGACGGCGAATCGTCCCGTCGGACCGTCGAGGACGGTGACGGGGGTGCGGAAGACGCGGCTGAGGACATCGTCCCGGATGATCTCGTCGGGGGTGCCGTGCACCACGATCGCGCCGTCGTCCATCGCGACGATGCGATCGCTGTAGGCGGCGGCGAAGTTGATGTCGTGCAGGACGATCACGATGGTCGTCCCGAGGGCGTCGGCGGCGTGACGCAGCTGCATCATCATCCGCACGGAGTGCTCGGCGTCGAGGTTGTTGAGCGGTTCGTCCAGCAGCACGTAGCGCGTGTCCTGCGCGAGCACCATGGCGACGTACGCGCGCTGGCGCTGGCCCCCGGAGAGCTGATCGAGGAACCGCTGCTCGAGCGGGGCGAGATCGAGGAGGTCGATCGCCTCGGAGATCTTCTCCTCGTCGCCGGCGGTCAGCCGGCCGCCGCTGTGTGGGAACCGCCCGAATCCGACGAGCTGGCGCACGGTCAGCCGCGTGACGAAATGGTTCTCCTGCCGCAGGATCGACACGATGCGCGCGACCTCTCTCGACGCCGTGCGGTGCACGTCGACGCCGCCGATCGTGATCGTCCCCGTGTCGGGCGTCGAGAGGCGGCCCATCATCGTGAGCAGCGTGGACTTGCCCGCGCCGTTGGGCCCGACGAGGGAGATGATCCCGCCCGCGGGCAGTTCGAGCGAGACGGGGCCGATGCGGGTGGCTCCGTAGTCCTTCACGACACCGTCCAGACGGATCACAGGCGCCCCTTCCGGAAGACGACGAGCAGGAACAGGATGCCGCCGATGAGCTCGACGACGATGGTCACGCTGTCCACGAGCGAGAAGACGTGGCGCAGCAGGAAGTAGGCGCCGGTCAGGATGACGTAGCCGACCAGCCACGCGGTCGGCAGCACCCGGCGGTGCTCGTGGGTGTCGGCGACGGCGTAGGCCAGCGTCGCCGAGAGGAAGCCGAGGAACGTCATGGGCCCGACCAGCGACGTGCTCATCGCCATCAGCACCGCCACCAGGGTGAGCATGAGCATCACCTGGCGCCGGTGGCGGATGCCCAGACCCGTGCTGATGTCGCCGCCGAGCGCGAGCACGTCGAGCCGCCGGGACAGCAGGAGCACCGCCCCTCCGGCGACGGCGCAGATCGGGACCACGAGCCACAGCAGCCCCGTGTCCGCGTTGCCGATGCTGCCGAACAGGCGTGCGCGCAGCACGTCGAAGGTGCTGGGATCGAGCAGCTGCTGCAGGAAGGTCGACAGCGAGCTCATGGCCGTGCCGAGGACGATGCCCACGAGCAGCATGACGTGCAGGTTGCCGAAGCGTCCCGACAGCAGCCACGAGTACAGCAGCACGGCGAACAGCACCATCGCCGCCGACTGCAGCACGAAGCGCCAGGTCGGGGACAGGCCCGACACCGACGTGGTCCCGAACACGAAGACGACGGCGGTCTGGATGAGCACGTACATCGACTCGAACCCCATGATCGAGGGGGTGAGGATGCGGTTGTTCGTCACCGTCTGGAACGCGACGGTGGCGTGGGCCTGGCAGAACGTCACGAGGGCGATCACGACGACGGTCGTGGTCCGCATCGACGTCACCCGCCACCAACGATCGCTGAACGGCTCGAACCGGTTGTCCCACGTCAGCAGCAGCACCGTGAGCGCGAGGGCGACGGCGACGAGGGCGGCGGTCCGCAGGTGCGCGCGCGAGCGCCGCGCGGCGCTCGCGTAGGCGCCGACGGCGCGGGGCGCGGCGGGGGCGGATGCGGTGGCACGGCCGGTGGCGCGGTCAGCGAGCATCGGTCCTCCGGGTGCGCAGCAGCATCCCGATGAACACCACCGGCCCGATCACGCCGAGCACGAGGGAGACGGGCATCTCGAAGGGCATGATGACGATGCGACCGATGATGTCGCACACCGTCACCACCCAGATTCCCGCGAGGAACACCCACGGCAGGTTCTCGCGGAGGTCGTCGCCGCGGATCATCGAGACCAGGTTCGGCACGATGAGGCCGAGGAAGGGGAGCATCCCGATCACGACGGTGACGACGCCGGTCGTGATGGCGACGAGCCCGACGCCGATGAGCACCACGCGCTCGTAGTGCAGCCCGACGTTCGTGGCCACCTCCTTGCCGAGCCCGGCGACGGTGAAGCGGTCGGCCGTGAACGCGACGACCGCGGCGACGGCGACGACGATCCACAGCAGCTCGTAGCGACCGGCCTCGACGCCGGTGAAGCGGCCCAGGAACCATCCGCCGAGCATCTGCAGCAGCCCCGCGCGGATGGCGATGAACGCCGTGACGGCGCTGATCACGGCGCCGAACATGATGCCGACGATGGGGACGATGAGGGAGGACTTCAGCGACACGCGCCGCAGGAACGCGAAGAAGACGAGGGTGCCCACGAACGCGCACGCGATCGCGGCGAGCATCTTCGCCACGACTCCCGCCGACGGCGCCAGCACTGCGGCGAGCAGGAGTCCGAGGCCGGCCCACTCCGTCGTGCCGACGGTGGTCGGCTCGACGAAGCGGTTCTGGGTCATGAGCTGCATGACGAGTCCCGCCATCGCCATGCTCGCCCCCGCCAGCATGAGCGACGCGGTGCGCGGGACGCGGGTGATCCACAGGAAGTCGGCGCCGGTGGGGTCGGTGATGTCGGCGACGCCGACGAAGAGGGAGACGCCCAGCAGCACCGCCGTGGCGGCGACGCCCGCGGCGAGGGTCACGGCGCGCCGGCGCCGGCTCCGCACGGGTGCTCGCCGGGTGGCGAGCGCGTCGACGTTCGTCACGCGACGCAGGGCGGTGGGATCGGGCATGGGAGGCGGCTCCGAGCGGTGGCCGCCGCCACGGCCTCCCGGCCCGCCGTGCGGGATGCCGGGGGTCGCGGCGGCGACCTGTGGGGGCGTCAGCGGCTCTCGAAGAGCGTCGTGAGGCCGTTGAGGACCGAGATGTAGGCGAAGACGTCCTCGGTCAGGTAGTAGTCGGACGGGAGGATGTAGATCGCGCGATCCTTCACCGCGGCGACGTTCGCCAGTGCGGTCGAGCCCGTGATGAGATCGAGCGCCGGGGTGACCTCCCCGTCGCCGACGGCGGCGTCGCGGTCCAGCACGAGGAACACGTCGGCGTCGGCGGCGGCCAGCGCCTCGAGCGAGAGGGTGTCGCCCTTGTCGGTCTGCGTGCCCGCGGCATCCAGGGCGGGCGTCAGCCCGAGCAGGCTGAAGAAGATGCTCGCGCCGCGCCCGTCCGTCGGGTTGGAGTAGTTGATCTCGCCGCCCGTCGTGATCAGCCCCATCACCGTCGTGGCCGGGTCGTAGGCGGCCGTGGCGGCGGCGACGGCGTCGTGGAATTGCGCGATCAGCGCGGCGGCCTCGTTCTTGCGGTCGAAGATCTCGCCCATGAGCGTGACGCTCTTCACGAGGTACTCGTCGGCCGACATCCCGGCGGGGGTGTCGGTGTCGACGATCGCCGCGTCGGGGGCCGCGTCGCGGACGCCCTTCGCGGTCTCCTCGCCTCCGAAGCGGTAGCCCGTGATGACGAGGTCGGGGCCGGCCGCGACGATCTGCTCGTAGTCCGGCTCGCCGTGCGTGCCGATGTTGAGGATGTCCTCGTCGTCCTTCAGCGGGTTGTTCGGGCTCATGAGATCGCGCGGCGCGACCGTGATCGGCAGATCCCAGTCGGCGGCGAGCTGGAAGAGGCGGTTGTCGGTGATCGCGACGCTGTTCGCGCTCTCGATCGTGACCTCGTTGCCGCCGAGGTCGGTGACCGTCACGGGGTAGTAGTCGGCGGCGGCCGCGGCGGACGACGCGGGCGCGGTGGAGGTGCCGGCGCAGGCGGACAGGACGAGCAGGGATGCCAGGGCCAGCGGCACGGCGGCCGCGAAACGGCGCAGGGTCATAGGGAACTCCTCGGTTGCGGTGTGACGCGACCGTCGTCGCGAGATAGGTTAGGCATACCTAATCTCTACTATGCCGGATGGGCGTCGACACCGCCAAAGGAGGGGGTCAGAGCTGCGCGCCGTCGTCCCAGGGATCGTCGAGCCGCGGGGTGCGACCGCGCCATGACTCGTAGGCGAGGAGCCAGCCGATGGAGACGATGATGGCCAGCAGCAGTCCCAGCCAGACGTTCTGCAGGATCAGCCCGAACACCACGCCGGCCGCCAGCAGAACGAGCGTGCCGACCAGCCATCCGATGCGACCGCGCGGCCAGCCTCTGTGCGTCATGCCGTCAGCCTAGGAGATCGCCGTCACCGCGTCACCGCGCGCGATGGTCCTCCGGCGCGAGGCGCGGACCCCGCCGCGGCTCGAACCGGCCGCTGAGCCCGAGCAGGCGGATGACCCGCTGCCGGTGCCCGCGCCAGGGCTCGAGCAGCTCCAGCATCCCGTCGTCGTCGACGCGGCGTCCCGTCAACGCGTAACCGACCTGGTGGGCGAGATGATAGTCGCCGACGCTGACGGCATCCGCGTCGCCGAAGGCGCGGATGCGCGCCTCCGCGCTCGTCCACGGACCGATCCCGCGCAGAGCGGTGAGAGGTGCATCGGCGGATGCCGCATCCGTCGCGACCCGCTCGATCGACGCGCGCCGGGCGGCGGCCTCGACGATCGTCCGCGACTGCGCCGGCTCGAGCCCCGCGCGATGCCAGGTCCAGCTGGGGATGCGATGCCAGTCGGCGGGCGGGGCGAACATCGGCAGCGGCGTGGGACCGGGCGCGCGCTCGCCGCACCAGGTCAGGATCATCCGCCAGGCGCCGAAGGCCTGCAGGCCCGTGACCTTCTGCTCGAAGATCGCGCTGACGAGCGCGTCGAAGACGAGATCGGTGCGGCCGAGGCGCAGGTCGTCGTGCCGGCGGTGGGTCTCGGCGACGACCGGATGGTGGTGCGCCTCGAAGCCGGCGGGGTCGTCATCGGCGCCGCACAGTGCCGGCACCTGCGCGAGCGCCCACGCGGCTCCCGGTCCCCACGCGGCGGCGCGCACGCGGGTGCGTTCGATGCGCAGCGCGAGCGTCGCGACGCCCTCGGGCGTGCGGGTCGCGCGCCAGATGACCCCCTCGTGCTCCCGCTGCGACGGATCGTGCGCGCCGCGCTGCTGATGCCGGATCGCTCGCGCCGCATCGATCGGCAGGCGCGGGCGGTACTCGGTTTCGACGGGGCGCGGCGAGGCGGGTCGCGGGTCACGGGTGCGCACCGGTGCCGGGCGCACCGGCATCCTCTCCCGCGTCGTCATGCGCACACCCTACGTCACCACCTCCGACACCGCGGGCGGTCGGACGCGCCGGACGCGCCGTGGCTCAGAAGCGGTCGGGCGAGGGGGTGCCGTGGCCGTAGCGGATGACGACGTCGGCGTGGCGGTCGAAGCGGTAGCCGATGCCGCGGACGGTTCGCACGATGTCCTCGTAGCGGCCGAGCTTGGAGCGCAGCCGTCGCACGTGCACGTCGATGGTGCGCTCGCCGGGGGCCTCCTCGGCGTCGGCGTGGCTCCACAGCGACGAGACGAGCTCGGCCCGCTCGATCGTGCGCCCCTCGCGCAGCACGAGGTACTGCAGCAGCTCGAACTCCTTGAACGTCAGCTGCGCCGCCTCGCCCTCGATGTGCACGCGCCGACGCGAGATGTCGATCGTGACGCCGCCGGGGACGTGGTCGTCCTCCGGCTCCTCCTGCTTCGTGCGCGCGACGGCGCTGGGCTCGTGCAGGGCGAGGCGGACGACGTCGACGTCACGGCCGCCCGCGCCGGCCGGGGCCAGGGCGACGGTCGCGTACGTCTCGGCGTGCGGGGCGAGTTCGCCGAGCGTGCGCCGCAGGGCCTCGACGAGCGTCGACAGCGACACGCCGGCGGCGGCGGCCTTCGCCTCGTCGATGCCGACGTACAGCGCGAACCCGCGCGGAGCGGTGCCGACGGGAACGCTGCCGGTCGGCGGTGCGGCCGTCGCCGGAGCGGCGGGAGCGGGAGCGGCAGGGCGGGCGGCGACGTCGGGGACGGCGCGGAGGTGACGGACGGGGGCGGGCGAGGCGAGGAGAGCGGAGTTCGACACGGGAGATGTCCTTCGGAGGCGGAACCCGGGCGCAGGGCCGAGAAGCGGGTTCGAGTGTGTGTTGCGAGGGGCCCGGAGGAAGATGTCGCATCGGATCCGATGCGAGGGCCTGTGCGAGACAGCCGGCATCCGCGTTGTGCGCGGTGCGGTGCTCGGGGGGTGGCGCCGGCTGAGAGTGTGGGTCAGCGTCGGCGGGCGCACCCGGCGGGGTTCACCGTCAGTGGCACATTCGGCAACACATGGCAACGCGCGGCATCATGATGCCGGCATGTCCGTTCGCCTCCAGGGCGGACAGAGTGCGTGCGTTGTCAGTCATGCGCCTGATTATGACGAACGGTGTCCGGATGTGTCAAACCGCACGGATGCCGCCGCCGCAAGATGACGGAATATGACAGAGTGCATGATCGTGCGCGCGTCCCCTCCCCATCGCATCCGTGTCGTCGGCACCTCGGGGTCGGGCAAGTCCCGGCTCGCGGAGGTCGTGGCCGCGCGGATGGGGCTCGCCCGGCTCGAGCTCGACGCGGTGTTCTGGGACGAGGGGTGGACGTACCGCGACCTCGACGAGGCCCAGGACCGCGTGCGGGCGTTCCTCGCGGCGCACCCGGAGGGGTGGGTCGCGGACGGCAACTGGAACTCGCGCCTGGGCGACCTGATGGAGCCCGGCACCCCGGGCGGCGCCGACGCCGTGGTCTGGGTGGACCACTCGCGGCCGGTCGTGATGGCGCGGGTGATCCGGCGCACGCTGCGCCGCGGCATCCTTCGCGAAGAGCTCTGGCACGGCAACCGCGAGCGCCCGCGGACCTGGCTGAAGTGGGCGCCGGAGGACAACATCATCCGCTGGGCGTGGACCACCCATCCGACGATGACCCGGCGGATGGAGGCGCGCATCGCGGCGGGCGATCCCGTCGTCCGGCTGCGCGGGCAGCGCGAGGTCGACGCGTGGGTGCGCTCGCTGCCGGAGGCTCCGCGGCGATAGCGACGCACCCGGCCCCCGTCACGGCGGCGCGGCGTAGCGTAGAGGCATGACCGGAGAGACACGCGACGACCTGTCCTTCACGAACGAGGCGGAGCAGTCGCGGTACGTCCTGCGCGACGGCGAGCAGATCGTGAGCGTGCTCGACTACCGCGACGACGGCCGCACGGTCGCGATGACGCGGGCGTACACCGTCCCGACCTTCCGCGGCCACGGCTACGCCGGCGAGGTCGTCGCCCGCGCCGTCGCCGAGGTCGCCGCCCGCGGCGATCGCGCGATCAGCCCGGTCTGCTGGTACGTCTCCGACTGGTTCGACGCCCACCCCGAGCACCGGTCCCTGCTCGCCGAGCGCCGCGCCGGCTGAGGGCCTACTGCGGGCCCGACCGCGCCGTCAAGGCCCTGGCCCGCCGGCCGGGCGGGCGGCACAGTGATCTCAGCCACGACGTGGGCTCGGCGAGGAGGAGGACACCATGGTCGACGACCGTGACGGACGGCCCGAGGGTGCGAGCGGCCCGCAGGGCGCCACGCAGGACGAGCCCGCGCTCGCGATGCACGACGCGACGGAGGGGGAGCGGCTCGACGGGCTGGTCGCGCAACTGCGCGCCGACGTGCTCGGCGAGAACGTCGCGACGGTGGAGAAGGCGGTCCGCGGACGCATCGCGGAGACCGGGCTCACCGTGGACGAGGACGTCGTCGCGCGTCTGATCGCGGAGCTGTCGGCCGCCGACACCGCCGGCTGAAGGGTCGCGGGGCTCAGTCCTGCGACAGCCAGCGTCGCAGCTCGGATGCCGCCGGATCGGCCGTGCGGATGAGCGTCTCGTGGCGATGTCCCTCGATCACGAACGGGCGCGCATCGGGGATCGCGGCGACGACCTCGTCGAACCACGGTGCCGGCACGACGACGTCGAACTCCCCGCGCACGACGAGGGTGGGCGCGGCGATCCGGGGGAACGCGTGCTCCGGGCGGTGCGCGAGCATCGCCCGCATCTTGCGTCGCAGGTGCGGCCCGGCCCGCACGTACTCGCGCGCACCGAGGAGCAGCACCTTGGGGCTCTCGCCCCAGAGATCCCGCCCGAGGCGCCACAGCTGGCGCAGGGCCCGCCGGTGGTGGCGGTCGACGGTCGGCGCGACGAGGACGAGCCTGCCCACGGTCTCCGGGTGACGGACGGCGACCTCGGTGGCCACCTGCGTCCCCATGGAGTGGCCCAGCAGGACCACCGGACCGCGGTCGAGGTGTCGCAGGTAGGCCGCGACGAGATCCGCCATGCGTTCCATCGTGGGCGTGCGCGGCGGCTCGGGGGCGTCGCCGTAGCCCGGCAGGTCGACGGCCACGACGAGCGCATGGTCCTGCAGGTGCAGCACGAGGTCGCCGAACACCTTCCGTCCCATCCCGATCCCGTGGATCAGCACGACCGTCAGCTCGGCCTGCGGGTCGCCGCGGCGCTCCGCGATCAGGCTCGCCCCGGCATCGGCGAACACCTCGATGCGGCCGTCGTCGGTGGGCACCCCGGTGATCTCGTCGATCGCGCGGTCCACGGCATCCACGACCGCGTCGACGGCGTCGGCCGGTGTTTCGGGGGCGGCATCGTCCAGAGGCATGCCTCGAGCGTATGACGACGGGGGCCCGTTCCCGACAGAACGGACCCCCGTCGTCGACCGACGATGCGGCGGCGTCAGCCGCAGCTGCGGGCGGCGTAGGCCACGGTGAGCGGGGACACGGCCCCGCCCTGCGTCACCGTCGCCGACAGCTGACCGGCCGGCATCGTCGTCAGACGCGTCGTGAACGCGTACGACGACGTCGCGCCCGCGGCCAGCGTGATGTTGCGGGACCCGTACGGGGTCACGACCGTGACCGTCGCGTCGCCGCCGCGCTCGTTCGCGGTCGTGACGACGAGCGTCGCCTTGCCCAGGACGCAGCGGGCCGTGGTGGTCACCGCGACGTGGGCCGCGGCCGTCACCGTGACGGTGGCCTCCACCGGCATGCGGGAGTCGTCCTGCGCGACGCCGCGCACCGTGAAGGTGCCCGGCTGGGCGTACGACGACGGGGCGACCGCGTCCCACACGACGTCGACGGTGCGCTGGGCGCCGCTGAGCGTGGTCAGCGTGGCCTGCGGCAGCGTCGGGGCGGTGCCCGCCGTGGTGGACAGGTCCATCGCCGCGACCGAGGCGACCGCGATGTCGGGGGCGTACGCCTCCAGCACCTTCTGGTACTCGGCGCGGGTGATCGGCAGGACGGTGCCGTGACGGGGCTTGCCGCCGTCGGCGTTCTGCGGCAGACCCTGCCGCAGCTTCGCGCCGAGCGGCTGCCAGGTGCCCCCGTCGAGGTCGGTCGTGCCGAACGGGACGTAGTGGTTCGGTCCGCCGTGGTAGTTCGGCTGGTCGATGAACAGATACCAGTCCAGCCCGTTCACGTCGCCCTCGTTGGCGGGGAAGACGTTCGGCCCCTCGCCGCTGGAGTACACGCCGCCCGGCTCGCCGTTGGACAGGCCCGTGGCGACGCGCTCCTGGACGAGCGTCCACTGGTCCGCGGCTCCCGAGGTGCCCGGCAGCGAGCCCGTGACGGTCGCCAGCAGGTTCGTCGACTTCTCCTCGCGGATCGTCATGCTCGCCTCGTCCTTGGTGAAGCGGTAGTAGACGTCGCCGACCTTGGCCACGGTGGAGTCGATCGTGCCGAGACCCGTGCCGCGACGCACGTCGATCCAGGGCTTCGCCTCCGAGAAGGTGACGAAGTCGTCGGTCGTGGCGTACATCATGCGGTTGTAGGTGACGGCGGTGCGGTCGGCGGCGTTCGCGGTCGGGTAGAGGTTCGAGGCCCAATAGACCACGAAGGTGTCGAGCTCCTCGTCCCAGTAGGCCTCGGGCGCCCAGGTGTTGCCGGCGAAGTCGCTGGAGACCTTCACGTGGCGCTGCGCCGACCAGGTGACGAGGTCGGTCGACTCCCACACCTCGATGTAGCGCGAGCCGGAGATCTGCGCCGTCGTGAAGCCGCCGGCCAGCCCGTCGATCTTGAGGTCGGTGGCGATCATGTAGAACTTGTCGCCGCCGGGCGCCCGCAGGATGAACGGATCGCGCAGGCCCTGCGTGCCCACCGTCGAGGAGAACACGGGCTGCCCGCCGTTGAGCGTGTTCCAGCTCAGCGCGTCGTTGCCCTTGGATGCCGCGATGCTGACCCGCTCCGCGCCCTGACCCTCGCCGGTGAAGAACGTCCAGAAATAGGCCTCGGTCGTGGCCGAGCCGCCCGGCATCGGCTGCACGCGGGCCGTGAAGGTGCGGCTGGCCCTGGCGTCGCCGCTGCGGGCGACGGCCGTGAGCTCGACGGTGGCCGCGGCGGATCCCGCGGCCGGTCGGGCGACCACGACGGTGCGCGCGTCGGCGCGCACGCCGTCGCGGAGCGAGGCCGAGGCGGCGCCGGAGCTGACGGTCCAGGTGATCGTCGAGCCCTGCGCGCCGATCGTCGGCACTGAGAAGTTGGTGCGCACGTCGTCGAGGCCGCTCACCTGCACGGCCGCGATGTCCTGCGACACCCGCTGCTGGTCGGTCAGCTCCTGCGGCACGGTCACGGAGTAGGTCTTCGTGCGCGTGGTCGTGCCCACCGTGAAGGTCGCGGTGAGCGTCACGTGCGCGTCGCCCGCGCCCCCCGCGGGCCGGCGCACGGTCGCGGATCCCCCGGAGACGGAGATCGCCGCGGCATCCGACTGCCACGCGACGGCGACGCCGGCGCTCGTCGTCGGGAGGGTGAAGTCGGCCGTCGCCGTGGTGGGGACGGTGACCCCCGCGACGGCGCGGTCGAGGGCCTGGCCCGCGTAGAGGCTCTGGACGTCGGCATCCGACATCGCCTGGGCGTACACGGCGAAGTCGTCGACCAGACCGCTCCAGTTGGTGTCGTTGTACGTCGAGCGGCCGAGGCTCGCCGTCAGCGTGGCGCCGAACGAGGCGACGTCGCGCGCGATGGCGTTCTGGGTGATGCGCGACCCGTTGACGTACACGCGCAGCTGTCCGCTCGTGCCGTCGATCACGGTGGTGTACAGGCTCAGCCCCGCCGGCGTACGGGCGCCCGCGGTCGCGGCGCCGGTCGCGCCCGCGCCGACCTCCGTGCTCCACGGCGACCCGGCGTTGGTCGCGTTGGTGATGACGGACTTGACGTAGCCGGAGGGGTTGCTGGGGTTGAGCAGCCAGTAGCCGGAGGAGTACGACGCGCCGGAGGCGACCGGCGCCCCGATGAAGGCGGCGGCCGTGTTCGCGGCGCCGGTGCGGGGGGAGAGCCACGTCGAGATGGTGAGGTCCTTCTTGCCCACGAGCGCGGCGGTCGGGATCTCGAGGTAGGCCGCCGTCGCGCGGGCGCCGCCGGGCAGCGACAGCGCGCCGTCGGCGACCGTGGCGCCGGTGAGGCGGATCGTGGCGTCGTTCCCGTTGCCGCTCGCGTCGGCGACGGTCGTGCCGGCGGCCGCGTCGAACGAGTAGTGGATGATCGGCTGCGCCGCGGCATCCGCCTGGGCGGCCGTGGGAACCGTCGCTCCGGCGACCGCGAGGGCGACGGCGGTCAGGACGGCGCCGGCGCGGATCGGCGGCCGGGCGGCGGCGGGACGGTTCGGGACTCCGGGGAGGCGGAATCGGGCTCTCGGGCGCGTCGTCATGCGCGGGTACCTCGCTGTTCTCGGTCGCGGCGACGAGCCGGTGGTCCGATCCCGCGACGGCTGCGTCGCGGGATCGGGAGGGCGCCATCGCTCAGGGGGTCGACCGCCGATGGACGGTCGTGCGTGTTAGCGGAAACAATCCGACGCGGCTCACGGTAGGGCGGCGGCCGCGGGCGTGTCAAGGCACCCGACCGCGGGAAGGCGGGGGCGTGGTCGGGGCCGTCGGTCGCGCCGCGACGGCGTTATCAAAGCGTTACTGTTTCCGCTAACCGTTATCGCTAACATTTCTCGGAGTCGAGGCCCACCGTCGGGCCGACAGCATCCGGCGCGGCGCAGAGGCCGCTCTGAGAACGGGAGTCAAGCAATGAAGAAGAACGTCGTGCTCGCGCGCACCGCCGCCGGTGTCGTCGGAGGGCTGCTGCTGATCGGCGGCGCCGGAGCCGCCTTCGCCGCCGAGGACAACGCGGTGGGCAACCAGGAGGTCGGCGTCGACGTGCAGATCGACGCGGTCGGCGCCCTCACGCTGAGCGTCGCATCGGGCTCGACCTCGCTGACCGAGGTTCCGTCGGGCGACGCCGGCATCCGCCAGTTCAACGGCGCCCTGCCCGACGTCACGGTCACCGACGACCGTCAGAGCGTGCCGGAGGGCGTGTTCTGGTACGTCACGGGCCAGTCCAGCGCACTGACGGACGGCACGAACAGCATCGACGCCGGTCACCTCGGCTGGGCGCCGAAGCTGATCACCGACACCGGTGACGGCGAAGTGGGCGAGGGCGCTCAGGTGAACACGGTCCTCGACGCCCCCACGCCCAACGTGCCGGCCGACAACGTCGGACTCGTCGGCAACGAGCTGCTCGCGCTGAGCCTCGACTCGCAGAGCGCCGCGAGCGTCGGCAGCTGGACGGCCGGCGCCGACCTCTTCCTGAAGGTCCCGAGCACGGTCACCCCCGGCGCCTACGCGGGCACGATCACCCTCACGCTCTGGGAAGACCAGGTGGACTGACACCCCTCACCCCCGCTCCACCCCGTTCACCCCCAGGAGACGCAATGACGCGCACGACGCCCCGAATCAGGATCCTGGCCGCCGCCACCACCCTCGCGATGTCCGTCGCGGGCGTGGTGGGCCTGGCGGCCCCGGCGACCGCGGCGACCGGACTGGTCGCCCACTACCCGCTGGACGACACCTCCGGGACCGTCGCGCGCGACGCCTCCGGCAATGCGCGCGACGGCCGCTACGTGGGCGGTCCGACCCTGACCGGGGGCGAGGGCGTGCGACTGGACGGCGTCGACGATCACGTCGCGCTGCCGGCGAACCTCCTGGCCGGTCTCACGTCCATCACGATCAGTGCGGACGTGCTGATCCGCGGTGAGCAGGGCACGCCCTACTTCATCTACGGGTTCGGGAACACGGATGCCGGCGGGGTGGGCAACGGCTACCTCTTCTCCAGCGGCAACGGCTACCGCGCGAGCATCGCCAGCGGCAACTGGAGCACCGAGCAGACGGTCTCCAGCGGCCAGAACCTGCCCCGCGACGTCTGGAAGACGATCGCCTACACCCTGGACGACGCCACCGACACCGCACGTCTCTACCTCGACGGCGTGCAGGTGGCCCAGCAGTCCGGTGTGACCCTCACCCCGGCATCCATCGGCGGCGGCCTCACGGCCGCGAACGTCCTCGGCAAGTCCGTGTACACCGCCGACCGCACCCTCGCCGGGAGCCTCCGCGACGTCCGCATCTACGACCACGCCCTCACCTCGACGGAGGCGGCCGCCCTCGCGCCCTCCGACGACGTGCGGGTCGCCCGTGACCGCGCCGCGCTCGCCCTCGGCGACCTCGGCGCGGTGACGTCGGACCTCACCCTGCCGACGACGGGGCCCAACGGCTCGCAGGTGGCCTGGGCGTCCAGCGACCCCGCCGTGATCACCCCCGCCGGCGCGGTCACCCGCCCCGCCGCGGGCAGCGCTCCCGCCGCCGTCACCCTGACCGCGACGATCACGCGCGGGGCGGCATCCGCCACCCGCGCCTTCGCGGCGACCGTCTCGGCGGCGGCCGATGCGACGGCGCGCGCCCAGCAGGACCTCGACGCCCTCTCGATCCCCGACGCGCAGGACATCCGCGGCAACATCACCCTGCCCGCGGCGGGCGCGGTCAACGGCAGCACGATCGCCTGGTCGGCGTCGCCGGCCGGCATCATCACGACCACCGCGCAGGGCGCCGCCGCCGCCGGCGTCGTCACGCGCGGCGCGACGACCCGCCAGGTCACCCTCACGGCCACGGTGCCCGGCACGAGCGCGGTCCGCTCGATCGACGTCACCGTCACCGCGGCTCCGCAGAACCTCGACACCGATTACTCCGCGGGCTACCTGTGGACCCACTTCGCCACGAGCGGGGGCTACGAGAAGATCTTCTTCGGGCACTCCACCGACGGTCTGCACTGGTCGAAGCTCAACGACGACAAGCCCATCCTCGCCAACCTCGCCGGAGACCTCGGCGTGCGCGACCCCCACCTCGTGCGATCGCCGGAGGGGGACAAGTACTGGATCATCGGCACCGACCTCCACGCCGAGGGCGGCGGGGCCGGCGGCTCCGGATGGGACCAGCTGAACGCGAGCAAGAACCTCGTCGTCTGGGAGTCGACCGACCTCGTGACCTGGAGCGACCAGCGCATCGTGTTCGCGGGCTTCGACGACGCCGGATGCGTCTGGGCGCCCGAGGCCACCTACAACGAGGCGACCGGCGAGTACTACGTGTACTGGGCGGCGCGCGACCGCACCGACAACGGCACGTCCGACTGGGCGCTGCGGATGTACCTGACCAAGACGCGCGACTTCGTGACCTTCACCGAGCCGGTGATCTGGACCTCCCTCAACGACAAGGGCGACGGGCAGTCCGGTCCGAACATCATCGACTCGACGATCGCGAAGGAGGGCGACACCTACTACCGCTTCTCCACGTCCGACTGGATGACCGTCGTCGACACCGCCACGAGCCTCGACGGCCCCTGGACCCGCGTCATCGAGCGCGGGGATGCCGCCGCGCACGGTCTGCGCGCCTCGATGGAGGGCCTCACGGTCTACCCGCTGCCCCAGGGCGGCTGGGCGGTCATGGGCGACCAGAACGGGTACTACGCGCAGACGACCCCGTCGCTGGCGAGCCTGTCGTTCACGCAGCTGAGCGCCGGCACCGGCGCGGACCAGTACTCGTTCGACAAGCCGTTCCGGCACGGCTCGGTGCTGCGTCTGTCCGCCGCCGAGGAGGCGCGCCTCCTCGCCGCGTACGGCGACGACGCGACGACGCCGGAGCAGCCGCAGCAGGGCCCCATCGCGCAGTACTCCTTCACGGGGGGCTCACTGGCGGACGAGGTCGGCGACGCCGACCTGACCGCGCACGGCACGGCGGCCGTCGTCGACGACCCCGACCGGGGCGCCGTGCTGCGTCTGACGGGTGCCAGCGGGGGCTACGCCTCCTTCCCGACCGGCTTCTTCGACGGGCGCGACACGATGACCGTGTCCCTCGACGTGAAGTCGGAGAAATCCAGCGGCAACTTCTTCACGTTCGCGTTCGGAACGGACTCGACGCGGTACGCCTTCCTGCGCCTGCGCGGCGGCGACGTGCGCACGGCCATCACGCAGAACTCGTGGACCGCGGAGTCGGCCGTGACGGGGAGCGTGAGTGCCGGGCAGTGGCATCGACTGGACCTCGTCTTCGACAAGAGCACGATGCGGGTGTACGCCGACGGCGCGCTGCTCGGGGAGAACACGGCCCTGGGCGCCACGGTGTCGCAGCTCGGCAGCGATCTGGTCGGCTACCTCGGCAGATCGCTCTACAGCGCGGACGGCTACTTCCAGGGCGCCTACGACAACGTGCGGGTCTACAACCGCGCGCTGTCGCAGACCGAGATCCTCGCCAACGCGGGCATCGAGGACCGGCTGCTGGACGTCTCGCTCGCCCAGCCGGAGGCCCTGAAGCTGGCGCCGATCGTCGACGCCGCGGCGCACCGCGTCATCCTTCCGGTGGTCAAGGGCACCGACCTCACCCACCTCGCGCCGACGTTCACGACCGTGTCCACCGCCACGGTGTCGCCCGCCAGCGGCACGACGGTCGACCTGTCGTCGCCGGTCACCTACACGGTGACCACCGGAACGGGCGCGACGACGGCCTGGACGATCGAGGCGCGCGTCGTCGCGAGCCCGGTGCTGCCCGGGCTCTACGCCGACCCGAACATCGCGGTCTTCGGCGACACGTACTACATCTACGCGACCAGCGACGGCGTGCCGGGCTGGGGCGGGAACACGTTCTACGTCTGGAACTCGAAGAACCTCGTCGACTGGGAGCGCTCGGCGCAGCCGATCCTCACCCTCGACGGCGTCAACGGCACCGTGCCGTGGGCGACGGGGAACGCGTGGGCGCCGACGATCATCGAGCGCGCGGGCAAGTACTACTTCTACTTCTCCGGGCACAACCCCACGTACGACCGCAAGACCATCGGGGTCGCCGTCGCCGACAGCCCGACCGGGCCGTTCGTGGCGAAGACCACCGCGATGATCCTCAACAACGAGGCGATCACGTCGGGTCAGGCGATCGACCCGGCCGCCTTCCACGACCCGGTCACCGGCAAGTACTACCTCGGCTGGGGCAACGGGAGCCCGGTGCTCGCGGAGCTCTCCGACGACATGGTGTCGATCAAGCCCGGCACGTACCAGCGCATCAACGGGCTGACCGACTTCCGGGAGGGCGTCTTCTTCAACTACCGGCAGGGGCTGTACCACCTGACCTACTCGATCGACGACACCGGCTCGGAGAACTACCGGGTGGGCTACGCGACCGCGACCAGCATGAACGGGCCGTGGACCTACCGCGGCGTGATCCTGCAGAAGGACCTGTCCCTCGGCATCAAGGGCACCGGGCACAGCTCCATCATCAACGTCCCGGGAACCGACGACTGGTACATCGCGTATCACCGGTTCGCAATGCCGTCGGGTGACGGCACGCACCGCGAGACGACGATCGATCGGGTGGAGTTCGGTCCCGACGGCCTGATGAAGACGATCACCCCGACGCTGGAGAGCGTCGCGCCGCAGACCGTCGCGGTCGGACCGCGCATCTCGGTGTCCGCCACGACGCGCTGCGTCGCCGGTAAGGTCTACGTCACCGTGCAGACCAAGAATCTCGAGAGCGCCGCGATCTCCGCGGACGTGACCACCGCGTTCGGCAGCAAGGCCTACTCGTCGATCGCCGCCGGGGCGACCGTCACGTGGGCCATCTCGACGCGCGCCGCCGCGACCACCGCGGGCACCGTGTCGGTGACCGCGCGCAGCGGGTCGGACGTCGCGGCGCCGCAGACCGCGGCCTACGCCGCACAGGCGTGCGGGTGAGTACGCGGACGGGGTCCCGTGCCGCGGCGGCGCTCGCCGCCGCGGCACTCGGGCTCGCCGCGCTCGTGGGCGGCATCCTGCTGCCGACTCCGGCGCACGCGGACGACGCGGCGCCGGACGTGCGGTGGTCGGTCGTGCCGGCGGACGCCTCCGGTCCCGACGGCCGTCGCACCGTCGACGTGCGTCTCGACCCCGGCCAGAGCGTCGAGGACCACTTCGCCGTGCGCAACGTCGGGGATGCCGAGGTCACCTTCCGCCTGACCGCGGCGGACGGGTTCACGACCCCCGCCGGGCGCTTCGACATCCTCGCCGACGGCACGGCCTCGGTGGATGCAGGGACCTGGATATCCGTCCCGGAGAGCGTGACGGTCGCCGCCGGTGCGACCGTCGTCGTCCCGTTCACGATCGCCGTGCCCGCCACCGCCGAACCGGGCGACCACGCGGCGGGCATCACGGCGAGCGTCCTGTCGGTGCGGCGCGCCGACGGCGGGGCGAGCGTCGGGGTGGAGAGCCGTGTCGGCTTCCGGGTCCTCACGCGGGTGACGGGCGAGATCGCTCCGGCCGCCGCACTGGACGCGACCGCCGCCTCGTACGACATCGACTGGAACCCGCTGCGGCCGGGGACGGCGGTCGTGACCTTCGACGTCGCCAACGCCGGCAACACCCGGCTGGTGGCGGCCGGCACGGTCTCGGTGGGCGATCGCACCGTGTCGTTCCCCGCCGAGGGGGAGTCGGCGACGGAGCTGCTGCCGGGTGACCGGCGGACGATGCGGGTGGTGGTGGACGGCGTGTGGCCGCTGGTCTACGTCCCGGCCACCGTCTCGCTCGTGCCCCGCGCCGTGACCATCGCCGGCGACACCCCCGCCGTGGCGCCGACGTCGGCGGAGGCGTCGCTGTGGGCGCTACCGGCCCCCCAGGCGATCGTCCTCCTCGGCATCGCCCTCCTCGTCTTCGCCCTGTTCTGGGGGCGCACACGATCGCGCCGCCGGATCGATCAGCTCGTCGCCCAGGCGCACGAGGAAGGCCGTCGCGCGGCGGCCGCGGACCTGAACCAGGAGGCCCCCCGTGGCTGATGACATCCCCCTCGACCCGGTCGCGGATCCGAACGGCCTGGGCGTGAACGTCAACGTCGTGATCGCCCCGCTGCCCGCCCCCGGCACACCCCTTCCCGCGACCGGCGGCACCCCGCCGATCGAGCTCGGCCTCGTCGGCGTGGCCGTCGTGCTCGCCGGCGCGGCGCTGATGCTGCGCTCCCGGCGCCGGCGCGGCGCGTCGGGCGGTGGCGCTCCGGATGGAGTGTGAAACGATGAGGCATCCGCTCCCGAGCGCGTGACGACTCCATCGGAACGGTCGCGCCGGCAGGTGGCCGATGCGGAGCTTTCTCAGGGGAGGGGCGCAGATGGCTGACCAGAACGGTCGCGGATGGGCCAAACCGAGCATCTACGACGTCGCCAACCACGCCGGCGTCTCACACATGACGGTCTCGCGGGTGCTCAACGGGCATCCGAACATCCGTGAGTCCACGCGGGTGCGCGTGCTGCAGGCGATCGATGAGATGCAGTACACCCGCAGCTCGATCGCGCGTGCTCTCGCGACGAGCAGGTCCATGCGCATCGGCGTGCTCGTGGACAGCCCCGTCCAGTGGGGCCCGAACAGCACGCTGCGTGCGATCGAGGAGGCCGCGCGCGCGAGCGCGTACTCGGTGAGCGTGTTCTCGACGTCCGACGAGGATGCCGCCACCATCTCGACCGGCATCAGCGATCTCGTCGCGCAGGGTATCGACGCCCTGTGCGTCATCGCGCCGCGCTCCTCCGCGCTGGAGCTCTTCCGCGAGCACAGCTCGAACATGCCGACCCTCGTCATCAAGGCCGAGCCGGACCCCCACCTCCACACGGTCGCCGTCGACCAGTACACGGGCGCGCGGATGGCGGTGGCGCACCTCGTCGGCCTGGGGCACCGCACCATCGCGCACGTCGCGGGCCCGCTCGACTGGTACGACGCCCGCGCCCGCTGGCAGGGCTGGCGCGACGAGCTGCAGGCGGCGGGCCTGCCCGAAGGGCCGATGGTCCCGGGGGACTGGACGTCGGACCGCGGCTACGAGATCGGGCGCTCGCGCCAGCTGGGCGCCGCGACGGCCGTGTTCGCCGCCAACGACCAGATGGCGCTCGGCACGGTCCACGGGCTCGTGGAGCGCGGTCTGCGCGTGCCGGAGGACGTCAGCGTCATCGGGTTCGACGACCTTCCCGACGCGCGCCACTTCCTGCCGCCGCTGACGACGGTGCGTCAGGACTTCGCCTCGCTGGGCGCTCTCGCGCTGCGGTTGATCATCGCGGCGATCGACGGCGACGACACCGCCATGCACGCCCTGATCGCCCCCGAGCTGGTCCTGCGCGCCTCCACGGCGCCCCCCGCGCGCTGACCCCGTCGACGCCCGCCGCGTGCCGCGCGTGTTCGCGGTAACAAACAGGTAACGAAAGTCGCGGAAACCGCGATCCGGGCTTGTGTTCGCCAATTGTTAGCGCGCACAATCGTCCTGCAGCATCCCATGCGCCCCCCGGGGCACCACACACATCCTCCGCAATCGTCGCGGAGGACTCTCAAGGAGGAGAAAGAATGGACATCAGCAAGCGCGGATTCCGTGGACTGCTCACGGTCGCAGCCGCCGGCGCGATGGTCGTCGGGCTGAGCGCATGCTCGGGCGGCTCGGAGCCTGCCGGCACCGGTAGCGCCGCCGCCGGCAGCGACACCATCACCGTCGGCTTCGTCGCCGTGGGTCCCGAGGGCGGCTGGCGCAACGCCAACGAGCAGGCCATCAAGGACGCGTTCACCAAGGACGCCGGCTTCGACCTCAAGTACGCCCCCGCCGCGAGCCCCAGCGACCAGAAGTCGCAGCTCGACGCGTTCTCGACCTTCGTCAACGACGAGGTCGACGTCATCCTCCTCACCGCGACCGAGGCGTCGGGCTGGGAGGACGAGCTGAAGAAGGCCAAGGAGGCCGAGATCCCGGTCATCCTCCTCGACCGCGGCGTCGACGCCCCGTCGGACCTCTACGTCACCCGCATCGCGCCCGACAACACGCAGGTCGCCAAGTCGGTGGGCGAGTGGGCCGCGACCACCTTCCCGAGCGGAGCGAACTACTTCGTCCTCGAGGGCGTGCCCGGCCTGTCCGTCGTCAACGAGCGCAACGAGGGCTTCGACGCCGCCATCTCCGGCAAGTCCGGGTGGAACAAGGTCGGTGCGCAGACCGCCAACTGGAAGACCGACGAGGGCAAGTCCGTCATCGAGACGGTCCTCAAGGCCAACAACAACAACATCCAGTTCATCTTCGCCCAGAACGACGAGATGGGCATCGGCGCGGCGCAGGCCGTCACCGCGGCGGGCCTCAAGCCCGGCACCGACGTCAAGATCGCCACGATCGACGGCACCAAGGGCGCCCTGGAGGCCCTCGCCAAGGGTGACCTGAGCTTCGTCGCGCAGTACAACCCCTTCTTCGGCACCGACGCTGTCGACGCCGTGAAGAAGGCTCTCGCCGGCGAGACGGTCGACTCGACCATCATCGTCAAGAGCGCCACGTTCGACTCGCCGGAGGCCGCGCAGACGGCCCTGGACGAGGGCCTCGGCTTCTAAGCCGCGCCACCGAGCCCGCTCGACACACGGGGACGGGGATCGCCGCCCGCGGCGGTCCCCGTCCCACCATCCACCCGCAGTGGTGACCCACCCATTCAACGAGGAAGTCTGCACGTGGTGACCGAACCCCTCCCGATCGTCGAAGTCCGCGGCGCGTCGATCACGTTCCCGGGCGTCAAGGCCCTCGACGACGTGAACTTCCGTCTGCTGCCCGGCGAGGTCCACACCCTCATGGGCGAGAACGGCGCCGGCAAGTCGACGCTCATCAAGGCGCTGACCGGCGTCTACCAGATCGACTCCGGCTCGATCCTCGTCTTCGGCGAGGAGCGACGCTTCTCCGGCACGGCGTCGGCGCAGGCCGCCGGCATCTCCACCGTGTACCAGGAGGTCAACCTCTGCACGAACCTCACCATCGGTGAGAACGTCATGCTCGGTCACGAGACCCGCTCGATCTTCGGCATCGACTGGCGCAAGACCCACGCCCGCGCCCGCGAGGTCCTCACCGACATGGGGCTGGGCGACCTCGACCCCCGCGCCCCGCTGCAGTCGATCTCGATCGCCCTCCAGCAGCTCGTCGCGATCAGCCGCGCGATGGTCACCAAGTCGAAGGTGCTCATCCTCGACGAGCCGACCTCGAGCCTGGACGCCGCCGAGGTCGAGACGCTGTTCGGCGTCATCCGGCAGCTGCGCGACCAGGGCGTCGCCATCCTCTTCGTCTCCCACTTCCTCGACCAGGTGTACGCGATCAGCGACCGGATCACGGTGCTGCGCAACGGCCGGTTCGTGGGGGAATACCTCAAGCGCGACCTCGACCGCACCGAGCTGATCTCCAAGATGATCGGCAAGGACCTCGGCGCCCTGCGCGCGCTCGGCTCCAACCGTCAGGTCGATGACCGCGACCGCACCGCGACCCCGGTCTACGCGGCCGAGGGCATCGCGCGCAAGGGCGCCCTGGCACCCACCGACATCGAGATCCACAAGGGCGAGGTCGTCGGCTTCGCGGGCCTCCTGGGCTCCGGCCGCACGGAGCTCGCCCGCCTGATCGTCGGCGCCGACAAGCCGGATGCCGGCAGCGTCCGCCTCAAGGGCGCCAAGGCGAGCATCACCTCTCCGGTCTCGGGCCTCGCCCACCACATCGCCTACTCCACCGAGAACCGCCGCGACGACGGCATCGTCGGCGACCTCAGCATCCGCGAGAACATCATGCTGGCCGTGCAGGCCCAGCGCGGGTGGCTGCGCCGCGTGCCGGCGCGGGAGGTCGACCGCCTCGTGAAGACCTACATGGAGCGCTTCAGCGTGCGGCCGAACGATCCCGACCGTCCCATCCGTCTGCTCTCCGGCGGCAACCAGCAGAAGGTGCTGCTGGGTCGCTGGCTGGCCACCGACCCCGAGCTGCTGCTGCTGGACGAGCCCACGCGCGGCATCGACGTCGGCGCGAAGGCCGACATCCAGGAGACCGTCGCCGAGCTCGCCGAGGGCGGCATGAGCGTCGTCTTCATCTCCTCGGAGCTGGAGGAGGTCGTCCGCCTCTCGGAGCGCATCGTCATCATGAAGGACCACCAGAAGGTCGGCGAGGTCGTCAACGGCCCCGACGTCACCGCGGAACGGATCGTCTCGATCATCGCCGCCGACTCGGATGCCGCGGCGGAAGCCCGCGCGGACGCCCTCGCCGACGAGGTCGAAGGAGAACAGGCATGAACCGTCTGAGGGCGCTCGTGCGCACACCGTGGTTCTGGGGCATCGTCGGCATCGTCCTGCTGCTCGCCCTGAACACGCTGAAGGACCCGTCCTACCTGGCGGTCGGGGTGAACCCCACGACCGGTCAGCTCTCGGGCAACGTGCTGGACATCCTGCGGGTGTCGGCGCCGATCGTGATGATCGCGCTCGGCATGACCTTCGTCATCGCGACCAGCGGCATCGACCTGTCGGTCGGCTCGGTCATGGCCGTCGGCGGTGCGATCGCCATGGTCACCCTGAGCGGCCTGGGCCAGCCCACCTCGGTGGGGGCGATGTTCGCCGCCATCGGGCTCGCGGTGCTGCTGGGCGTGGTGCTCGGCGCGGTCAACGGCTTCCTCGTGGCGGTCATCGGCCTGCAGCCGTTCATCAGCACGCTCGTCATGATGCTCGCCGGCCGCGGCATCGCCCGCGTCATCACCGGCGGGCAGAACACGAACGCGGAGAACGCGCCGTTCCGGGCCCTGGCCAACGGCCAGTTCCTCGGGCTGCCGCTGAGCTTCGTGCTCGCGATCGCCATCGTGATCCTGGTGGCGCTCGTCATGCGCCGCACCGCGCTCGGGCTGATGATCGAGTCGATCGGCATCAACCCGCAGGCCAGCCGCCTCGCCGGCATCCGTCCGCGGCCCATCCTCATCTCGGTGTACGTGCTGTCGGCGGCGCTCGCCGCGGTCGGCGGCCTGTTCACCGTGTCGGAGGTCATGACCGTCGACGTGTCGGGGACGGGCTACCAGATGGAGCTCGACGCGATCCTCGCGGTCGTGATCGGCGGCACCTCGCTCGCGGGCGGCAAGTTCTCGATCGTCGGGTCGACGGTCGGCGCCCTGCTGATCGCCACCCTCAACAAGACGGTGCTCTTCCTCGGTGTCTCGGCGGCGGCGACCCCCGCCTTCAAGGCCATCGTCATCGTCGCCCTCGTGCTGCTGCAGTCCGAGCGCATCCGCTCCCTCGTGCTGCGTCGCGGCGACCGCTCGCGCACCCCCGAGGCCCCCCTCTCCGAGTCCACGCAGCCGAAGGAGGTCGTCGCATGAGCGACGCGTCCACCACCCGCGAACGCACCGCGCCGGAGCCCGCGGGCGGCACCGCGGCGATCGCCACGCCCCGGGGCACGGCCTGGTCGCGCCTCTGGGGGCGCAGCCAGTCGCTGATCCCGACCCTCGCCGCCGTCGTGCTCTTCATCGGCATGCTCGTGTACGCGGAGCTTGCCTACGGCCGCGTCTTCCACCTCGGCACCATGTCGAGCCTGCTCGTGAGCTTCGCGCCGACGATCATCCTCGCCGTGGCGATGACGATCGTCATCCTCTCCGGCGGCATCGACCTCTCGGTCGGCGCGGTCGTCGCCTTCACCTCGGTCGCCGGTGTCATGCTCATGGGCATCGGGGTCAACGGCTGGCTCGCGATCGTGCTGATGATCGTGTTCGGTGCGCTGTTCGGACTGGTCTCGGGCGTGCTGATCCAGTACTTCAACGTGCAGCCGTTCATCGCGACGCTGGCGATGATGTTCCTGGCACGTGGACTGGCCTCGATGCTCTCGACGGTGCCCGTCCACGCCCCGGACGACGCGCCCATCCGCCTCTTCGCCACCGACTTCAAGCTCATCGACGGCGTCAAGACGAACGACCTCGTGCTCACGCCGGGCTTCTTCGTCGCCGTGATCATCGTGATCGCCGCCGTGTTCTTCCTGCACCGCACCCGCACCGGACGCACCGTCTACGCGATCGGCGGCGCGGAGTCGTCCGCTCAGCTGATGGGCCTGCCCGTCGCCCGCACCCGCGTCTGGATCTACGTGATCAGCGGCGCGCTGGCCGGCGTCGCGGCGGTCGTCTACACGGCCGAGGTCGGCGGCAAGGCGCAGAACGTCACCGGCATCGGCTGGGAGCTCGATGCGATCGCGGCGGTCGTCATCGGCGGCACCCTCCTGACCGGCGGCGTCGGCTACGTGCTCGGCTCCGTCGTGGGAACGCTCGTGCTCGCGGCGCTGTGGATGATCATCACGAAGGACGGCTCCATCAAGCCCGAGTACCTGACGATCATCACCGGCGGCATCCTCCTGGCCTTCGTCCTGCTCCAGCGGGTCCTCACGAAGCGGAGGAGCGGATGAGCGGGCACGAGGGCGCGGTCGTGATCGACGCCGCGCTGCAGGAGCGCATCGATGCGGTGCGCGCCGATGTCGCCGCCCTCCACGGCGAGCTGGTGCGGTACGGCCTCGTCGTCTGGACGGGCGGGAACGTGTCGGGACGGGTTCCGGACAGCGACCTGTTCGTCATCAAGCCCTCCGGGGTCTCGTACGACGACCTGGCGCCGGAGAACATGATCCTCTGCGATCTCGACGGCGCCGTCGTCCCCGGCACGCCGGGCAGCGACCGCAGCCCCTCGAGCGACACGGCGGCCCACGCCTACGTGTACCGGAACATGCCCGACGTCGGCGGTGTCGTGCACACGCACTCCGACTACGCGGTCGCCTGGGCGGCGCGCGGCGAGGAGATCCCCTGCGTCATCACGGCGATGGCCGACGAGTTCGGCGGACCGATCCCCATCGGCCCCTTCGCGATCATCGGCGACGACTCGATCGGCCGCGGCATCGTGGAGACCCTGCGGGGCCACCGCAGCCGCGCCGTGCTGATGCAGAACCACGGTCCCTTCACCATCGGCGTCAACGCCAAGGATGCCGTCAAGGCCGCCGTGATGTGCGAGGACGTCGCCCGCACCGTGCACATCGCCCGCCAGGCGGGGGAGCTCATCCCGATCCCGCAGGAGAAGATCGACGCGCTCTACAACCGGTATCAGAACGTCTACGGGCAGGGAACGGACGAACGGCGATGACCACCACGGGTGACACCGTCCTCGCGGAGGCGATCCGCGCCGGTCGCACCAGCCTCGGCATCGAGTTCGGCTCGACCCGGATCAAGGCCTGCCTCGTCGACGCCGATGCGCCGGCGACCGTGCTGGGCGTCGGTGCCCACGCGTGGGAGAACCGCCTCGAGGACGGCCGCTGGACCTATCCGCTCGACGCCGTCTGGGCGGGACTGCAGGACGCCTATGCCGACCTGGTCGCCGACGTGGAGCGCCGGTACGGGGTGCGGCTGGAGACCGTGGGCGCGATCGGCGTCTCGGCGATGATGCACGGCTACCTCGCCTTCGATGCGCACGGCGAGCTGCTCGTGCCCTTCCGCACCTGGCGCAACACCAGCACGGGTCCGGCCTCCGCGGAGCTGTCGGAGCTGCTGGGCGTCAACATCCCGCTGCGCTGGACGATCGCGCACCTGCGGCAGGCGGTGCTCGACCGCGAGCCGCACGTGGCGCGGCTCGCCGCGGTCACGACGCTGGCCGGTCACGTGCACGAACGCCTGACGGGTCGGCGTGTCCTGGGCGTCGGAGACGCCTCGGGCGTGTTCCCGATCGGCGCCGACACGGCGGACTACGACGAGCGCCTGGTCGCGCGCGTGGACGCGCTCATCGCGCGCGAGGGCGCCGCCCTCCCGCCGCTGCGCTCCCTGCTGCCCGAGGTGCTGCCCGCGGGCGCCGATGCGGGGTCGCTGACCCCCGAGGGCGCGGCGCTGCTCGATCCCCGCGGCGCGCTGCGGCCGGGCGTGCCGTTCTGCCCGCCCGAGGGCGACGCCGGCACCGGCATGGTCGCGACCGGCGCGGTCGCGCCGCGCACCGGCAACGTCAGCGCCGGCACGAGCATCTTCGCCATGGTCGTCCTGGAGCGGCCGCTCGCCGGGCGTCACCACGAGCTCGATCTCGTGACGACCCCCGCCGGCGACCCGGTCGCGATGGTCCACTGCAACAACGGCGCCAGCGAGCTCGCCGCCTGGGCGGGCCTGTTCCGCCGGTTCGCGGCGGCATCCGGTGCGCCCCTCGACGACGACGCCGTGTTCGAGGTCCTGCTGCGCGAGGCGCTCGAGGGCGATGCCGACGCGGGCGGACTGCTGGCCTACAACCACCTCGCGGGCGAGCCGATCGCCGGCCTCACGGCGGGGCGCCCGCTGTTCGTGCGCACGCCGGAATCGACGTTCGACCTGGCCAACGTCATGCGCGCGCAGGTCTACGGCGTGTTCGGCACCCTCGCCCTGGGCATGACGGTGCTGCACGGGGAGGGCGTCGCCCTCGACCGGATGTACGCCCACGGCGGCGTCTTCCGCACCGCCGGCGTCGCGCAGCGCTTCCTCGCGGTCGCCCTCGACGCCCCCGTGGCCGTCGGCGACACCGCATCCGAGGGCGGGGCGTGGGGCATCGCGGTGCTCGCGGCCTTCCGTCGCGCGGTCGCGGCGCGCGCCGCCGAAGGCCTCGGCGCCTACCTGGACGCCGTGGTGTTCGCGGATGCCGCGGCCGCCGTCGTCGACCCCGATCCCGCGGACGTCGCGGGATTCGCCCGCTATCTCGACCGCTACCGCGCCGGCCTCGCCGTCGAGGCGGCGGCCGTCACCGCTCTCTGAGGCCGCGCCCCTTCGCGGCCGCCCACCCCCGTCCCCACGACCGGAAAGACATCATGACCCTCTCCACCACTCTCGAGAACTACACCGTCTGGTTCGTCACCGGCAGCCAGGGGCTGTACGGCGAGGAGACGCTGCAGCAGGTCGCCGCGCAGTCGCAGGCGGTCGCCGCCGGTCTCGAGGGGCTGCCCGTGCGCGTCGTGTGGAAGCCGGTGCTGACCGACTCCGACAGCATCCGCCGCCTGGCCCTGGACGCCAACAGCGACGACTCCGTCATCGGCGTCGTCGCCTGGATGCACACCTTCAGCCCCGCCAAGATGTGGATCGCGGGCCTGGACGCACTGCAGAAGCCGCTGCTGCACCTGCACACGCAGGCCAACGTCGAGCTGCCCTGGAACGACATCGACTTCGACTTCATGAACCTGAACCAGGCCGCCCACGGCGACCGTGAGTTCGGCTACATCCAGACCCGGCTGGGGGTGGCCCGCAAGACCGTCGTGGGTCATGTCTCCAACCCCGCCGTGCGCGATCAGATCGAGCAGTGGCAGCGCGCCGCCGCCGGATGGCAGGCCGCGCGCACCCTCAAGCTCGCCCGCTTCGGCGACAACATGCGCTACGTCGCGGTCACCGAGGGCGACAAGACCGAGGCCGAGCTGCGCTTCGGCGTGCAGGTGAACACGTGGGGCGTGAACGAGCTCGCGGATGCCGTCGCCGCGGCATCCGACGCCGACATCGACGCCCTGGTGCAGGTGTACCTCGCCGAGTACGACGTCGCCGAGGAGCTGCGACCCGGCGCCGAGCGCCACGCGTCGCTGCGCGACGGCGCGGCCATCGAGATCGGACTGCGCACCTTCCTCGAAGCCGGCGGCTTCGGCGCCTTCACGACCTCGTTCGAAGACCTCGGCGCGCTGACGCAGCTGCCGGGTCTGGCGGTGCAGCGGCTCATGGCCGAGGGCTACGGCTTCGGCGCCGAGGGCGACTGGAAGACCGCGATCCTCGTCCGCGTCGCCAACGTCATGGGCGCGGGCCTGCCGGGCGGTGCGAGCCTCATGGAGGACTACACCTACGACCTGGTCGCCGGGGACGAGAAGATCCTCGGCGCGCACATGCTCGAGGTCTCGCCGTCGCTGACGACCCAGAAGCCGCGCCTGGAGATCCACCCGCTCGGCATCGGCGGCAAGGACGACCCGGTGCGTCTGGTCTTCACCGCCGACCCCGGCCCCGCCGTCGTGGTCGCCATGAGCGACATGCGCGACCGCTTCCGGCTGGTCGCCAACGTGGTCGAGAACGTCGACGCGCCCGACCTGCCGAAGCTGCCGGTCGGACGCGCGATCTGGAAGCCGGCGCCCGACTTCGCGACCAGCGCCGCCTGCTGGCTGACCGCCGGCGCCGCGCACCACACCGTCATGACGACGGCGGTCGGCATCGAGGTCTTCCGCGACTTCGCCGACATCGCCGGCACCGAGCTCCTCGTGATCGACGAGGACACCACCGTCCGCGGCTTCCAGAAGGAGCTGCGCTGGAACCAGGCCTACTACCGCCTGGCCCAGGGATTCTGAGCCCCCTCGCCCGCCCTCGACACCACCTACCCGAAAGAGAAAGGTCTCGACGATGAGATCAGCACTGCTCCCGCCTGCCCCCGCGGCATCCGGGCGTTCGTCCCGCCGCGCGGTCGCGGCCGCCCTCGCCGGTGTGCTCGCGCTCACCGGCGTCGGCCTCGCGACCCCCGGTGCCGCGTCGGCCGCCGGCGTGCCCGCCCCGACCGCGCACTACGACATGTCGCACAGCGGCACGACCCTGCTCGACGTCTCCGGCAACGGGCGCAACGCGACGCTGACGGGCCTCACGGACGGCTCCTTCGCCGACGCGGGCGGCGACGCCGTCCTGCGCTTCCGCGCCGACGGCTATGCGTCCCTCCCGTCGGGGCTCATCACCGCGGCGGACAACGACTTCACGGTCGAGTACACGGTGTCCACGCAGACCTCCGCGAACCACTTCGGCTGGGTCATCGGCGACGGCGTGGGCGCGTGGAACACGACGGCCCTCGGCAACCACATCTTCCTCAGCCCCCGCTCGGCTCAGGGCGGCTACACCGACCAGGTGCTGTCCGCGATCCGCGTCAAGAACGGCGGCAGCAACGGCGAGAGCCGTCTGCCGGCCGGCGGCGGGCTCAACCCCGGCTTCACGACCCTGACGATGGTGGGCTCGGGCAGCACGCTGACCCTGTACCGCGACGGCGTGCAGATCTCCACGCTCACGCACGCGCTCTCGCTCAGCTCGATCATCCCGACGGGCTCGGTGCTCGGCTACCTCGGCCGCTCGCTCTACCAGGGCGACCCGCTGCTGAAGGCGGACGTCTCCGACGTCAAGTTCTGGGACGTCGCGCTGTCGTCCTCCGACGTGTCGGCGAGCATGCCGACGGCGCAGCAGAAGAGCGCGACCACGTCGGCGCTGCTGCGCGGTGACGTCCTCGCGCAGATGCTGGGCTCCAACGCCTCGCTCTCGAGCGTGTCGTCGAACCTGACGCTGCCGGCGACGGTGAACGGCGTCTCCCTGACCTGGTCCTCCTCCAACCCGTCGGTCGTGTCGACCACCGGTGTGGTCTCCCGCTCCATCGGCGCGAACACGGCCGTCACCCTGACGGCGCAGACGGGCCTGTCCAGCACGCTGACCTTCGACGTGACGGTGCTCGCGCCCAGCGTCGCCGCCGACCTCGACGCCATCACGCTCGCGTCGCGCACCACCGAGAACCTCCCGCTGGCCACGAAGGGCGCCGTCAACGGCGCCGCCATCACGTGGACCTCCTCGGACGCGTCGCTGGTGACGCCGACCGACCCCGGCTACACGGCACCGGCGGTCGGCGCGGCCGATCCCTACCGCGGCGGCGGCATCGTCGCGCGGCCCGCCTACGGCGCGGGCGACCGCACCGCGACCCTCACGGCCCACGCGACGCTCAACGGCGCCACCGCGGAGCGCAGCTTCACCGTGACCGTCGCCGAGCACGGTCGCTGGGCTCCGGATGCCGGCTACGCGGCGGCCTACTTCAAGTCCGACAGCGACGAGAAGATCTACCAGGCGGCCACGTCGGGCAACGACTTCTTCACGTTCTCGCCCGTCAACGGCGGCAACGCGGTCATCACCTCCACCGCCGACACGAAGGGCCTGCGCGACCCGTACATCCTCCGCTCGAAGGACGGCGACAAGTACTACATGGTCGCGACCGACCTGTGCATCGGATGCGGCACCGGCTGGGGCCCCGCCCAGTCGGCGGGAAGCCTGAAGATCGAGGTGTGGGAGTCGACCGACCTCGTCACCTGGAGCCGCACGAACGGTGAGAACACGGGCATCACCGTCAACCAGCCCGCGGCGGGCATGACCTGGGCGCCCGAGGCGTACTGGGACGACGACCTGCAGTCCTACGTCGTGTTCTTCGCGTCGCGGCTGTACTCGGATGCCAGCCACACCAACAGCGACAACCTGTATGCGCGCATGTTCTACGTGCTGACGCGGGACTTCCGCACCTTCACGTACCCGCCGACGAGCTGGCAGGACACCGGCTACGCCCGCATCGACTCGACCGTCACGAAGATCGGCGACTACTACTACCGCTTCACCAAGAACGAGGAGGGCGGCGCCGCCGGCACCCTCGAGGCGGGCAAGGACATCTTCCTCGAGCGTTCGAAGGTGCTCACGGCGCCCACGACCGCGTCGAGCTGGACGGCCGACCCGTCGACGACGTGGCAGCTGGTCGACACGCACATGACCTCGCTCGAGACCGGGCAGGCGGGCGAGGGTCCCGAGATCGTCAAGCTCAACGAGGGCGACCCCAACAACACGGGCGACGGCTACGTCTTCCTCGTCGACAACTACGGCGCGGGCGGCTACCGGGCCTTCCTCACGAGCGGCGGCGCCATCGCCTCGAGCACGCAGAGCGACCGGCTGTCGCAGCGGTCGACGTGGAACGTGCGGGCCACCGGCGGCCTGCCCGCCAGCCCCCGGCACGGCGCGTTCGTGAGCGTCACCCAGGGTGTGCTCGACGCGATGCACGCGTGGACCGGCGTCTCCGCGGTGGCCTCCACCACCACGCTGAGCGCCCAGGGCCGCGAGGTCACGGCGCGCGTCGCCGCGGCGGACGGCGGCGACGTCGTCGGCACGGTGACCTTCTCCGGCGGCGGCTGGAGCGCCACCGTGGCGCTGTCCGACGGTGCCGCCCACGTCGAGGTGCCCGGAACGGTCACGGCCGTCACGGCGCACTACGACGGCTACCGCGACGGGCTGGTCAGCGCGTCGACGTCGGCATCCGTCTCGTTCGGGCCGCGCATCGCCGTTGCCGCGACGACGCGCTGCGTGCTCGGCAAGGTGGTCGAGGTCGTCACCGTGACGAACAACGAGACCGTCGCGGTCTCGGCGGCGCTCGCGAGCCCGTCCGGCGCGAAGACGGTCTCCGTCCCGGCCGGCAAGAGCGTGTCGACGACGTTCACCACGCGCGAGAGCGCGCTGGCGGCGCACACCGTGACCGTGACGGCCACGGCCGCCGGCAACGCGTCGTCGACGGTGCAGACGGCGACGGTGGCGGCCGCCTCCTGCCGCTGATCGCCTGAGGGGAGGGGTCCGCCGCGAGGCGGACCCCTCTTCCCGTTCCGCGGCCGCCCCGCCGCGCAGGGACGCTAGCGTGGGACGGTGACGAGTCCCGCAACGGCCAGCATCCCCCTCGACAGCGCTCAGCGGTGGCGCGCCTTCTGGGTCTGCGTCTCGGTCGCGGCGCTGACCATCCTCGATCTGAGCAAGGTGAACGTCGCGCTGCCCTCGATCGAGAAGGCGCTGGGCGCCGGCTCGACGCAGCTGCAGATCGTCGTCTCGGGCTACGTGCTGATGTTCGGGCTGGCGCTCGTGCCCTTCGGGCGCCTCGGCGACCAGCGCTCCCGCAAGACCCTGTTCCTCGTCGGGCTGAGCCTGTTCCTCGTCACGAGCATCGTGTGCGCCGTCGCGCCCACCATCGAGGTGCTCATCGCGGGCCGCCTCGTGCAGGGACTGGCGGCCGGCATCCAGATGCCCCAGGTGCTCGGGACCATCCAGCAGATCTTCGTCGGCGCCGAGCGCGGGCGCGCGTTCGGCCTGTTCGGCGCGACGATCGGCATCGCGACGGCGATCGGCCCGACGCTGGGCGGGCTCATGATCGCGCTCGGCGGAGCCCAGGACGGCTGGCGGTGGATCTTCTGGATCAACGTGCCGCTGTGCGCGCTCGTGATCGCGGGCGTGCTCGGACTGCTGCCGCGCACCCGCCGCTCGACGCCCGGGCGGCTCCAGCTCGATCCCGTCGGGCTCGTGCTGCTGGCCTTCACGATCATCACGCTCATGTGGCCGTTCCTGTTCACCACCGGGGCTCCGAGCGACGACCCGCGCCGGTGGTGGTCGCTCGTGCTGTTCGTGGTCTTCGTGACCGCGTTCACGTGGTGGGAGCGGCGCTACGCGGCATCCGGCCGGTCGCCTCTCGTGCCGTTCTCGCTCTTCTCGATCTCGTCCTTCCGCAACGGCACGCTCGTGGTCACGACCTACTTCACCGCGATCCCGGCGATGTTCCTGCTCACGACGCTGTTCCTGCAGACCGGGGTCGGCACCGAGCCGGTGTTCGCGGGCATGGTCTCGATCGGCTTCGCGGTCGCCAGCGCGATCACCGCCTGGTTCGGCGGCAACCTGGTCGCGCGGCTCGGGCGGCCGCTCGTGGTGTGGGGCCTGGTGATCGTGCTCGTCAGCGTCGCGGCCCTCGCCGTCGTCGCCTACACGGTGCCGGCCGGGGTCGTCGAGTACGCGATGGCGGCGGTCATGGTCGTCGCCGGTGCGGGCGCCGGACTCGTGGTCGCGCCCAACCAGACGCTCACCCTCGCCGACATCCCCACCCGCGCGGGCGGGTTGGCGGGCTCCGTCGGCCAGCTCGGACAGCGCGTCGGGACCGCCGTCGGCACGGCGATCGGCCTGTCGCTGTTCTACTCGACGATCTACCGGGAGAAGGGCGAGGGGCACGACGGGCTCGAGGTCTTCCACAACGCGTACGCGTACGGGATGGTCGCGGTGGGCGTCTTCGTCGCGATCGCCCTGCTGATCGGTGTCATCGATCTCGGGGTGCGACGCCGCGCAGCCCAGGACTGAGGGCTCCGCCGCGGGCCTTCCGGGCGATGTCGCCGGCTCCGCCTACCGTGGAGTCATGCGCATCCTGCACACCTCGGACTGGCACATCGGGCGGACCTTCCACGGTCATTCCACGCTCGACGCGCTCCGCGGGGTGCTCGAGGCGCTCACGCGACAGGTGCGCGAGCACGACGTCGACGTCGTGATCGTCGCCGGCGACGTCTTCGACTCCGCCGCTCCGGCCGCCGCCTGCTACACGCTCCTCTCCGACACCCTCCGGGCGCTCGCCGACACCGGGGCCCAGGTCATCGTGACCAGCGGCAACCACGACTCGGCCGCGCGTCTGGGCTTCCAGGCAGGCCTGCTGCGCGACGGCATCCACGTGCGCACCGACCCGGAGCGCCTCGACGAGCCGATCACCGTGTCCGATGCGCACGGCCCGGTGCACTTCTACGGCATCCCCTACCTCGAGCCGGCGCTGCTGCGCGCGTCGTGGCCCCAGGCGCGCACGCACGCCGATGTGCTCGGGCACGCGATGCAGCGGGTGCGCGCCGACCGGGCCATCCGGGGCGGGCGCGCGGTCGCCATCGCGCACTGCTTCGCCGCGGGCGTCGAGCCGACCCCTCACCTCGAGCGCGACATCCAGCAGGGCGGGCTCGACGTCGTGCCGCTGTCGGTGTTCGACGGAGTGGACTACGCGGCGCTCGGACACATCCACGGCCGCCAGCGGCTCGCCCCCCACGTGCGCTACGCCGGCGCCCCCCTCCACTACAGCTTCGGCGAGGGCGACAAGCCGCGCGGGTCGTGGCTGGTCGAGCTGGATGCCGAGGGTGCGGCCGAGGCGACGTGGCTCGCGCTGCCGGTGCCGCGCCGGCTCGTCACGCTGCGCGGCCCGTTCGCCGAGATCCTCTCCTCTCCCGCGCACGCCGCGGCGCAGGACGCGTGGGTGAGCGTCGAGTACACCGACGCGCTGCCCGAGCGCGATCCGCTGCGCCGCCTCCAGGAACGGTTCCCGTTCTGCGCCAAGGTCGTGCACGCTCCGGCCGTGGTGCGCAGCGACGACGGGCGCTCGTACTCCCAGCGCGTGCGCGCCGCGCGCAGCGACGCCGAGCTCGTCGACGCCTTCCTCGCGCACGTGCGGGAGGGCGAGGGCGCGACGGCGCGCGAACGCGAGCTCCTCGGCGACGTCCTCGACGAGCGCATCCGCGTCGAGGCGTTCGCGTGATCCTCCTCCGGCGCGCGGAGCGACGGTCATGAAGCTGCACCGGCTCGAGCTCACCGGCTTCGGTCCGTTCCGCGACACGCAGGTGGTCGACTTCGACGCCTTCGACGACGACGGCCTGTTCCTCATCTCCGGGCGCACCGGCACGGGCAAGTCCAGCATCCTCGACGGGGTCAGCTTCGCCCTCTACGGCACCGTGCCCCGCTACGAGGGCGGCGAGAAGCGGCTGCGCAGCGACCACGCCCACCCCGCCGACCCCACCGAGGTGCGGCTGGAGTTCACGGTGGGCGCGCGGCGGTGGCGGGTGACGCGGGCTCCCGAGTACGACCGTCCCGCCAAGCGCGGCGGCGGTCTGACGACGGCGCCGGCCCGCGCCGAGCTCGACGAGCTCGTCGACGGCGCCTGGGTCGGCCGCGCCGCCAAGCCGCGCACCGTCGGCGAGGCGCTGGGCGAGGTGCTGGGGCTGAACGCCGCGCAGTTCCAGCAGGTCATCCTGCTGGCGCAGAACAAGTTCTCGCGGTTCCTGCTCGCTCCGGGCGACGAACGCCAGACGCTGCTGCGCACGCTCTTCGGCACACGGCGCTTCGAGCGCTACCGTGACGACCTGGAGCAGCGCCGCCGCGACGCCGCCGATGCACTGAAGGCCGTAGACGGACGGGCCCGCACCCTCCTGGGCGAGGCCGAGCGTCTCATCGGCGCCCACGGTCTCGAGCCCGCCGACGGCGCGAGCGCGGCCGACGCGCCCCTGCCCGAGCGGCGGGCCGCCGCCGAGCGGGCGCTCCAGCGTGCGCAGTACCGCGTCGAGCAGGCGGACCTCGCACGCCGCAGCGCCGACGCCGCCTCCGAGGCCGCGGCGGCGGCGCACGCCGCTCTGCAGGCGCGCGCGGAGCGCGGGCGCGAGCGCGCGGCGCTCCGCGAGAGGCTGAGCGGGCTCGAGGAGCGCTCCGCCGCCGTCGACGCCGACCGCCGGCGCCTCGCCGACGCGCGGGCCGCCGCGCTGCTGCGGGCGCCGGGGGATGCCGCGGAGCGCGCCGACCGTGCCGCTGCGACGGCCGCGGCGGATGCCGCGGCGGCCTGGCGACGATGGACCGACGGCGGGGGAGACGCCGACGCCGATGTGGCGGCGCTCGTCGACACCCTCACCGGAGACCTCGTGCGGTGGGAGACCGCCGCCGCGCACGAGCGCGAGCTCGACGAGCGGGCGGCCGCGCACGTCGAGACGACGCGCGTCGTCGCCGACCTCCGCGCCGCGTTCGACGCCCTCGACGAGCGGCGCGCGGGGGTGCCGGCCGTGCGCGCCGCCCTGGACGAGCAGATCGTCCGGGCGGAGGCCGGTGCGGCGCGCCGCGACGAGCTCGACGCCGAGCGCGCACGGCTCGGCGACGTGCTCGACGCCGCACGCCGCGCCGAGGCGCACGCGGACACGCTGACCCGCGCCGAGACCGCGTACGCCCGGGCGTCGGCGGCGACGGAGGCCGCGGCGGCCGAGGTCGGCGCCCTGCTGCGCCGGCGACTCGCCGGGGCCGCGGGGGAGCTCGCGGCCGCTCTGATCCCGGGCGAGCCCTGCGCGGTCTGCGGCTCGACGGCCCATCCCCGTCCCGCACACAGGGGCGACGAGCCGGTGACGGACGAGGTGCTCGCCGCCGCCGAGCGCGCGCGCGACGCCGCCGTCGCGGCCGAGGGCACCGCCCGCGAAGCGGCGGCCCGCGTGCGCGACGAGCTCGCTCAGGCCCGGGCGGAGGCCGCGGGCCTGGAGGTGGCCTCGGCCGAGGAGCAGCTCGCGAGCACCGCCGCCGCGGCCGCCGCGGCGGCGCAGGCCGCTGCCCTGCTCGACGAGCTCCACGCCCGCCGCCGCGAGCTCGATGCCACCGCCGCCCTCGCCGAGACCGAACGCGCGCGCGTGGCCGACGACCTCGCCGCCGCCCGCGAACGGCTCCGCGGCCTCGAGAGCGACATCGCGCGGCTGACGGCAGCCGTCGTGGAGGGGCGCGGGGGCTTCGACAGCGTCGCCGCGCGGATCGCCGCGACGGCGGCGGAGCGGGATCGGGCGCGCGCCGTCGTGGCCGCCGTCGCCGCGCGCGATGAGAGGCTCCGCGTCCGCGACGCCGCGACGGCCGAGTTCGAGACCCGCCTCGCGTCGTCGCCGTTCGCGGATGCCGCCGCGGTCCGTGCGGCACTCCTCGACGACGCCGGCATCGCGCAGCTCGACGCCGAGGTCGCCGACCACGCGGCCCGGCTGACGGCGACGCGGGCACGGCTGCTCGAGCTCGAGCTCGACGCCGTCGGCGACGAGATCGATGCCGAGGCGCTCGCTCGTTCCGCCGAGACCGCGGCCGCGGCGGACGCGGCCCGCGCCGAGGCGATCGCCGCGCACACCGGCGCGGACGGTGTCGCCGCACGCCTGGACGATCTGCTGCGGCAGGTCGATGCGGCACTGGTCGCGGTGCAGGAGAGCGGCGAGGACGCCGCCGCCGTCATCCGCCTGGCCGACACGGTCGCCGGTCGCGCGCCCAACACGATGAAGATGGATCTGGAGACGTTCGTGCTGGCCGCCGAGCTCGAGGAGATCGTCGCCGCCGCCAACGTCCGGCTCGCCGAGATGTCGTCGGGCCGGTACACCCTGCACCATTCCGACGCGCGCGCCGCCCGCGGACGGGCATCGGGACTCGGCATCGACGTGCTCGACGCGCACACGGGCCGACTGCGCTCACCCCAGTCTCTCTCCGGCGGCGAGACCTTCCTCGCCTCCCTCGCCCTCGCCCTCGGTCTGGGCGAGGTGGTCACCTCGCGCGCCGGCGGCATCCGCCTGGACACCCTCTTCGTCGACGAGGGCTTCGGCTCCCTCGACCCCGAGACGCTCGAGCTCGCCATGCGCACCCTCGACGACCTCCGGGCGGGCGGGCGCACCGTCGGCGTCATCAGCCACGTCGAGGCGATGAAGGAGCAGCTGCCCGCCCAGATCCTCGTGTCCTCGACGCACGAAGGGCCGAGCGTCATCCGTCAGGATGCCGCCCGGCCCTCGGCCGAGAGCGCGCGCGAGGCGCGCTGAGCGCTACTGCAGGTAGGTCTTCGCGGAGGCCAGGATCTCCTGGTACAGCGTGCGCAGCAGGTCGGCGGCGCTCTCATCGGCGCCGATGCTGGTGATGGTCTGCTGGACGAGGTCTTCGACGCCGCTGTCCCCGGTCACCAGCAGCGTCTGGCCGATGATGATGAGCGACTCGTCGGGGAGCACCTCCTCGATGACGTCCGGCGTGGCGGTCGGGTCGACTTCGGCGAAGATGTCGTTGACCTTCGGGCGGACGTCGGCGATGAACGCCTGCTCGGCGGCGGTCTCCTCGGCCGCGTCGGCCTCGCTGTCGTCGGTCGGCAGACCGGCGCCGGGCGTGACCTCCGCCGACGGCGTCGCGGAGGGGGCCAGCACGTCGTCGATCGACGACCCGGCCGCGGAGAGGCCGAGAAGCACGATCGACCAGATCAGGGCGAACGCCCCGATCGTCGCGCCCACGAGCGACAGCACGAGCGCCGTGATGCTCAGCGGCTTGCCGCCGTAGCGCTTGCCGGCCAGCCCGACGATCGAGAAGATGAAGCCCGCCAGCAGCAGCAGACCGCCGATGAGCACGGCCACGAGGCCGACCCACGGCACGGGCACGAGGCCGACGAGGCTGAGGATCGTTCCGCCCGCCGCCAGTCCGAGCGCCGTCCACGCGATCGCCTTGGACCGGGTGTCGGGCTGTCCCGGCTGCGGAGGGACGGGGCCGGGCGGCACCGCCCCGGGCTGTCCGAACGGCGCAGCCCCGTATCCGGGCTGGCCGTACGGGGCTGCCGCGGGCGGCACGGGAGGCAGCGGGGGCGCCGTCGGCGCGACGTACGCGTCGCCGTAGCCGCCGGTGGCCGGCGGGTAGACCTCGGTCGGTTGGGCATCCGGGGCGGGGTAGGCCTGGGTGGGCTGGTCGTCCGCCGGAGCGGACGCGGCGGCTTCCGGGGTGTCGCCGGGGGCGCCGTCGGGGTCGGTGGGCGGAGGTGTCGACATGCACTTTTCCTTCGTCTTGTCCGTCACGGCGCAGCACGGCTCTCCGTGGAGAGGATGCGCGGATACATAGACACTATCGAGTGCGCCCCGCTCCGCGGGCTTTCTCACGCCGCATCCCCCTCCCTGCGGGAGGCCGATGTGGGTCAAGATGGGACGGCGTGGCAATCCCCGTCGGCACGGGGGAAGGAAGGACGACATGACACTCACCTCGGTACTCCTGGACACCCCCTCCTCGGTTGCGGCGCGTCTCGGGTGGGATCCCGGCACGAGCGTGCACGATCGCCGCCGCATCCTCGCGAAGGAGCTCATCGCCGCGCGTCTCGGCTGCGACATGACCGAGATCCGCATCGAGCGCGAGGCCCCGCGCGGCTTCGGCTACCACACGCGTCTCATCGCCTCGCGCGACGGGCAGGAGCTGCCGATCGCGATCGTCACGGCGAGCTATCGCGCGGCGACGGTCGTCGCGATCTGCGACCCCGGCCTGCCGCTGGGCATCGACATCCGCGACATGACGCCGGAGCAGGCCGACATCCGGCTGATGCAGAAGCACTCGCACCTGTTCGATCCGAACAACATCCCCGACCTGTTGCAGCACTGGGTGCGCGTGCAGGCGGTGCTCGAGGCCGACGGCCGCGGGGTGCGCGTCGCCCCCGAGCGCGTGCGGCTCGACATGGGGCGGCTCAAGGGGTGGATCCCCGACCGCAACATGCGGTACACCCTGGTCGACGCCTCGCGCGACAGCTGGGTCATCACGGTCGCGATCGGAACGCTCCCCGCCGCCTGAGCACCGCCTTCATCCGTCCCCTCGCGTCGCCTCGCGCGGGGCGACACGACGACACGGGACGGATGAACGGCGCCGGGGGTCAGGCGGGCGGCAGCGCCCGGTCGAGCTCGGCGAGCCAGACCGCGGGGTTGCCGTCGCTGGGGGCGCGCCAGTCGCCGCGCGGCGACAGCGAGCCGGCCGCGAGCACCTTGGGGCCGTTGGGGATCGCCGTGCGCTTGAACTGGGCGAAGCCGAAGAAGCGGCGCAGGAACACGCGCAGCCAGCGCACGACGGTGTCGCGGTCGTACGCGTAGCGGTCGGATGCCGGGAAGCCGGGCGGCCATGTCCCGGCATCCGCGTCGCGCCAGGCGCGCTCGGCGAGGAAGGCGATCTTCGACGGACGCAGGCCGTAGCGCAGCACGTGGAACAGCGTGAAGTCGTGCAGGGCGTACGGCCCGATCGTGTCCTCCGTCGACTGCACCTTGCCGTCCTGACCCGCCGGGACGAGCTCGGGGCTGATCTCGGTGTCGAGCACCGACTGCAGCACGGCCTTCGCCTCGTCGGTGAGGGCGGTCCCGTCGCCGTCGGAGTGGGCGATCACCCAGCGGATGAGGTGCTGGATCAGGGTCTTGGGCACGCCGGCGTTGACGGCGTAGTGGCTCATCTGGTCGCCGACGCCGTAGGTGGCCCACCCCAGGGCGAGCTCCGACAGGTCGGAGGTGCCGACGACGAAGCCGCCGTTCTGGTTCGCGAGTCGGAAGAGGAAGTCGGTGCGGGCGCCGGCCTGCACGTTCTCGAACGTCACGTCGTAGACCGGCTCGCCGTCGGCGAAGGGATGGCCGATGCCCGTGAGCAGTGCGGTCGCCATCGGACGGATGTCGATGGTCTCGATCGACGCGCCGATCGCCTCGGCGAGGGCGATCGCATTCGACTTCGTGTGATCGCTCGTCGCGAAGCCCGGCATCGTGTAGGCGAGGATGTCGCTGCGCGGGCGGCCCATCCGGTCCATCGCGCGGGCGACCACGAGCAGGGCGTGGGTCGAGTCCAGGCCGCCCGAGACGCCGATGACCGGCTTGGGCGAGCCGATCGCGCGCATGCGCTGCTCGAGGGCGGAGACCTGGATGCTGAACGCCTCGAAGCAGTCCTGGTCGAGACGGGCCGCGTCGTCGGGGACGAACGGGAAGCGGTCGAGCGCGCGGCGCAGGCCGATGTCGGATGCCGGGGGGTCGACGGTGAAGGCGACCGTGCGCGCGCCGGGCGCGCTGACGCGGCGGTTGTCGTCGAAGGTCCCCTGCCGGAGCCGGTCCTGGCGCAGGCGGTCGAGGTCGACGTCGGCGACCGAGGAGCGCGGGCCGTCGGGGAAGCGCTCGCTCTCAGCCAGGAGGGCACCGGACTCGTAGATCATCGTCTGGCCGTCCCACGACACGTCGTTCGTCGACTCGCCGATCCCCGCCGCGGCGTACACGTAGGCGGCGTTGCAGCGGAACGACTGCGCCTTCGCGAGCAGGTGCCGGTCGTCGGCGCGGGCGACCGTGATGGGGCTGCCGGACAGGTTGAGCAGCACCGTCGCGCCGGCGAGGGCGGCGGCCGAGGACGGCGGGATCGGCACCCACATGTCCTCGCAGACCTCGGCGTGCACGACGAGCCCGGGCACGTCGGTCGCGGCGAACAGCAGGTCGGCGCCGACCGGCACCTCCTGACCCGCGAGGACGGTGGCGGCCGGGGCGCCCGCGCCGGCGGCGTACCACCGGGCTTCGTAGAACTCGCGGTAGGTCAGCGGGTAGCTCTTCGGGACGACGCCCAGCACACGGCCGCGGTGGATGAGGACCGCGCAGTTGTACAGGCGGGCGTCCAGGCGCAGCGGCGCGCCGACGGCGATGAGCGGCCGGAGCTCGCGCGACGCCTCGACGAGCGTCGCGATGGCCGCGTGGACGGCGTCGAGCACGGCATCCTGCATGACGAGGTCGTCGATGGCGTATCCGCTGAGGCAGAGCTCGGGGAAGACCGCGACGGCGACCGCGTCGTCGCTCAGGGCCCGGGTCGCATCGATGACCGCCTCGGCGTTTCGCACCGGGTCGGCGATGGCGACGGGGATCGTGGCGGCGGCGACGCGCGCGAAGCCGTGCCGGTAGACGCTCTCGAACGGCAGGTTCTCGATCACGTGTCCAGTCTGGCAGGTGCACGGCGCTCCGGCGGGTGCGCGGCGGCCCGCGGTGCACGATGTCGGCGCCTGCGACTAGCGTCGAAGACGGAAGGGCGACATGCGATACATCGAAGACAGCGGCAGCGGGGCGCGCATCGTCTGGAGCGCGACCGACCTGAAGGCCGCTGCGGAGTGCGAGTTCGCCTGGCTCCGGGCGATCGACGCCAAGCTCGGACGGGTGCCCGCGGTGGAGGAACCCACCGATCTCACCCTCGAGCGGGCGGGACGGCTGGGGACGCAGCACGAACGGCGCCAGCTCGAGGCGTACCGCGCGCAGTACCCGGGCCGCGTGGTCGAGCTGCCCGAGACGCGGTCCTCGGATGCCGAGGCCGTCGCCGTCGCGGTCGCCGCGACCACCGCGGCGCTGGCCGATCCGACGGTCGCCGTCGTGTATCAGGCCGTCTTCGCGACGGACGAGTTCGTGGGCTTCGCCGACTTCCTCGTCCGCGACGACCCGACGGTCGCCGCGCCCACGCCGTGGGTCGTGCAGGACACCAAGCTCGCCCGCCGCGCGCGGGTGACGGCGCTCATGCAGCTCGCGGCATACGTCGATCAACTCGACCGTCTCGGCGTCGCGCGCAGCGACCGGGTGGAGCTGCTGCTGGGCGACGGCTCGACCTCGACGCACGCCGTGCGCGACCTCATGCCGGTGTTCCGCCTGCGGCGCGAGCGCCTGCGTGCGCTCATCGCCGACCGCGATCTGGCCGCCGGCGCCGACGGTGACGCGATCGCGTGGGGCGACGACCGCGGCGCCCTGCGCGTCGTGGCGTGCGGCCGGTGCGCGACGTGCGACGCGGAGGTCGTCGCCCACCGCGACCTGCTGCTGGTCGCCGGCATGCGTCCGGTCCAGCGCGATCGGCTGCGCCTGGACGGCATCCGCACGATCGACGCGCTCGCGGCGGCGCGCGAGGCCCCGGCGCGCATGTCGTGGGACGCGTTCGCGGGCCTGCGCACGCAGGCCCGACTCCAGCTCGAGAGCCCGGCCGGCGGCGTCGGCGATGCGGCGCCGACCTCGGAGCTGCCGCCGGTGCCGACCTACGAGGTGGTGCTCCCGACGGCCATCGGCGCGCTCCCGCGCCCCGACCGCGGCGACCTGTTCTTCGACTTCGAGGGCGACCCGCTCTACACCGAGTCCGCCGACGGTGCCCCCGGAACGACCGGGGCGACGGGGACGAACGGGGCGATGTGGGGGATCGACTACCTGTTCGGGTGGGTCGACGACGACGAGCAGTACGCGGCGCTGTGGGCGCACACCTTCGCCGAGGAGCGCCGGGCGCTCGAGGACTTCCTCGACGTCGTGGCGCTGCGTCGGCGCGCCCACCCCGGCATGCACATCTACCACTACGCGCCGTACGAGCCGACCCACCTGCTCGCGATGGCCGCCCGCTACGGCGTGCGCGAGGCCGAGGTCGACACGCTGCTGCGCGAGGGCGTCTTCGTCGATCTGTACCCGATCGTGCGCCGGGCGCTGCGGGTGGGGTCACGCTCGTACTCGATCAAGAAGCTGGAGCCGCTCTACATGGGCGCCGAGGTGCGCACGAGCGACGTCCAGCGCGGCGACGACTCGATCGTGAAGTACGTCGAGGCCCGCGCGGCGATCGAGTCGGGGGCGCCGGATGCGGGGGCCGCCATCCTCGACGACCTCGCGGACTACAACCGCTACGACTGCGTCTCCACGCGCAGGCTGCGCAACTGGCTCGTCGACCGGGCCCGCGAGGCGCGCCTCGTCCCCTCGGCGGACGTCGACGCCGCGGAGCGTCCCTACGAGCCCTCCCCGCGGGCGGAGGCACTGAACCGGATGGCGGTGGCGGCGGCATCCGCGGCGGCACCTGACGAGACGGCCGTGCTCGCCCTCCGGCTCGGCGCGGCCGCGATCGACTACTACCCGCGCGAGGCGAAGACGTTCTGGGCGACGCACTTCCTGCGCCTGCGCGAGCCGGTGTCGATCTGGGAGGACACGCGCGACGTCATCGTCTTCGACCACGACCGCTGCCGCATCCTGAGCGACTGGCACATCCCGGAGGGAGGTCGGGTGCAGCGACGCGTGGTGGAGCTGCGCGGCGACCTCGCCCCCGGGACGAAGCTGAGCGCCGACGGCTCGGCGTTCGTGCTCTACGAGCTGCCCGCGCCGTTCCCGATCGACACGAGTCCGCGCTGGATCCACGCCGCACGATCGGTGCGGATCGTCGACGTGCTCGATGACGGCGTGGTCGTGGAGGAGAACTCCGTGCAGGGCTTCACCTGGCAGGAGCTGCCCCTCGCGCTGACCCCGCCCGCCCCGCCCCAGGCGGGATCGCAGCAGGCCGCGATCGATCAGTGGGCCGATGGGCTCATCGACTCCGGCGCCGCCCGCACCGCGGACTTCCCGCGGGATGCCGCGACCGACCTCCTGCTGCGCCGTCCGCCGCGCACGCGTCGGGGCGGGCTCACGCGGGCGGTCATCGCCGGCGACCTGCCCCGCGACGACGTCGACGACATCGCGCGGTCGGTGCACGATCTGGACCACAGCTACCTGGCGGTCCAGGGCCCGCCGGGCACGGGCAAGACCTACGTCGGATCGCACGTCGTCGCGCGGCTGGTGCGTGAGCACGGCTATCGCGTCGGGGTCGTGGCGCAGTCCCACGCCGTGGTCGAGAACATGCTCGCGCGCATCGTCGAGGCGGGCGTGCCGGCCGAGCTCGTCGCGAAGGCCATGAAGGGCAAGGGGCCCGCGTCCGGTTCCGAGCCGTTCACCCCCATCGCCAAAGACGGCTACGCCGCCTTCGCCGCCGACCATCCCGGGGGCTTCGTGATCGGGGGCACTGCCTGGGACCTCAGCCACGCCGGACGCGTGCCGCGCGGCAGCCTCGACCTGCTGGTCATCGACGAGGCGGGCCAGTTCTCGCTCGCCTCGACGATCGCCGTCTCGGTCGCCGCCCCGCGCCTGATGCTGCTGGGCGACCCCCAGCAGCTCCCGCAGGTGAGCCAGGGCACGCACCCCGAGCCGGTGGACACATCGGCTCTCGGCTGGGTCATGGACGGCGCCGCCGTCATCGCGGAGGATCGCGGCTTCTTCCTCGCGCAGACCCGCCGCATGCGCCCCGAGGTCGCGGCGCCGGTGTCGGAGCTGTCGTACGACGGGAAGCTGGCCGCGCATCCGTCGACCGCGGGGCGCCGCCTCGCGGGCATCCTGCCCGGCGTCGTGCCGGTCGCGCTCGCGCACACCGGCAACGCGACCCAGTCGCCGGAGGAGGCGGAGGCGGTCGTCGCGCTCGTGCGCGACCTCGTCGGCCGCGAATGGACCGCCGCCGCGGGCGTCGCGCCGAGGCCGCTCGAGCCGGACGACCTCATCGTCGTCACCCCGTACAACGCGCAGCAGGTGCTGGTCGAGGCGGCGCTGGTCGCGGCCGGGTTCGGCACGGTCCCGGTGGGCACGGTCGACAAGTTCCAGGGGCAGGAGGCCGCGGTCGCGATCGTCTCGCTCGCGGCATCCAGCGGGCGGGACGCACCGCGGGGCCTCGAGTTCCTGCTGCTGCAGAACCGTCTGAACGTCGCGGTCTCCCGCGCCGAGCACACGGCCTACGTCGTGTACGGCACGGGGCTGCTCGACGATCTGCCGCGCACGCCCGACGGGGTCGCCCGCCTCAGCGCGTTCGCGCGGCTCGTCGGCGCGGACCGCACGTAGACTCGCCGGAAGACGTCCCTGCCGGCGGGCGGCCCCGGCGCCGCGGCCGACGCACCGCGAGAAGGAGGACGGCATGAACGATGAGACGCCCCGGCAGTTCGAGATCGACCTGCCCCCCGAGATCGTGGCGGGCACGTACGCCGACTTCGCGAACGTCTGGCACACCCCCGACGTGTTCGTGATGGACTTCGTCTGCCTCGCCCGGCCCCCGCAGGCGGGGGTGGATGCCGAGGGTGCCCCGGTCACGGTCGTGCCCGGCCGCGTCGTCCAACGGGTGCGCATCCCTCCCCAGCAGGTGTTCGAGCTCGCGAAGGCGCTCACCCAGCAGCTGGAGTTCTGGGAGCAGGAGACGGGGCGCCGCTCCGAGGCGTGAGCCGCCTGTGAGGTCACGTCACCCGCGGGGGCTATACTCACCGAGGCCCGTCACCGCGTATCCGAGCGCGGCGGGCCCCGATCCGAGGCGGTGAGACACCATGGCAGACGATAGTAGGCGCGCCGCGGTGGGCGCCGCCGGCATCACCTCGCTCTGAGAGCCGGCCCCTCCGCGGCGCTTCCGTGCGCGCCGTCAGCCGCGCGCACCCCGCGCCCACCCGACACGGGTGCGCGATGACCCGCGCCTGCGCCACCCCCGCGCCGCGCGCCATCCGGAGGAGGACCGACATGACCCTGATCGACAACGCCGTGTACAAGGACGGTGTCCGCGTCGCGACGCCGGCCTCGTTGGACGAGGCCTACGCGCTGCAGGAGGCGCACGCGGGCTTCGCCTGGATCGGTCTCTACCGGCCGTCCGAGCAGGAGCTCGCCTCGGTGGCCGCCGAGTTCGAGCTGCACCCCCTCGCCATCGAGGACGCCGCCCTGGGCCACCAGCGCTCGAAGGTGGAGCGCTACGGCGACACGCTCTTCGTGGTGCTGCGCCCGGCCCGCTACGACGACGAGCGCGAAGAGCTCGACATCGGCGAGCTGCACCTCTTCGTCGGCCCCGACTTCCTCATCACCATCCGCCACGCCGAGTCGCCCGACCTCGGCGCCGTCCGGCGGCGGCTCGAGGAGCAGCCCGAGCTGCTGGCACTCGGGTCGGAGGCCGTCCTGTACGCGGTGTTGGATCGCGTGGTCGACGAGTACGAGCCGCTCGTCGCCGGCATCGAGAACGACATCGACGAGATCGAGGACGACCTGTTCGGCGACGCCGACGACGACGCGCTCTCCCGCCGCATCTACGAGCTGTCGGGCGAGCTGAACCGGTTCGCGCGCGCGACGCATCCGCTGGTGCCGATCATCGAGTGGCTGCAGCGGGGCCATGAGGCGTACCACGTCGACATCGAGCTGCAGCGCCGGCTGCGCGACGTCCGCGACCACGCGCTGCGGGTCACGGAGCGCATCGACGGGTTCCGCGCCGTGCTGGACAAGGCGCTCACCGTGCACTCGGCGCTCGTCGCCCGGCGGCAGACCGAGGTCAACCTCGCGCAGAACGAGCAGGTCAAGAAGATCTCCTCGTGGGCGGCCATCATCTTCGCGCCGACGCTGATCGGCACCGTCTACGGCATGAACTTCGACGTCATGCCGGAGCTGCACTGGGAGTACGGCTATCCGGTCGCCCTCACGGTGATGATCACGTTCCCGGCCGTGCTGTACGTCATCTTCAAGCGCCGCCGCTGGCTGTGACCGCCACCCGCGCTTCGTCCGTCCCGCGGCGCCGCTTCGCGGCGGCGATGGCGACCGGAGCGGACGGATGAAGGCGTCGGCGGCGGGTCAGACGGTGCCGTAGAGGCGGTCGCCGGCGTCGCCGAGACCGGGCACGATGTAGCCCTTCTCGTTCAGCCGCTCGTCGAGCGCGCCGAGCACCAGCGTGACGTCGCGGTCGCCGACGAGCTCCTCGATCTTCGCGACGCCCTCCGGGGCGCCGAGGATGCAGATCGCGGTGACGTCCTGCGCCCCGCGGGCGAACAGGAAGTCGATCGCGGCCCCCAGGGAGCCGCCCGTCGCGAGCATCGGGTCGAGCACGAAGCACTGGCGGTCGCTGAGGTCGCCGGGAAGGCGCTCGGCGTACGTGTACGGCTGGAGGGTCTCCTCGTTGCGCGCCATGCCGAGGAAGCCGATCTCGGCGGTGGGCAGCAGCTTCACCATGCCGTCGAGCATGCCGAGGCCGGCGCGCAGGATCGGCACCACGAGGGGACGCGGCTCGGAGATGCGCACCCCGGTCGTCGTCGTGACGGGCGTCTGGATCTCGACCTCCTCGACACGCACGCCGCGGGTCGCCTCGTAGGCGAGCAGCGTCAGCAGCTCCTCGGTGAGCTGGCGGAACACCGGCGACGGTGTGCGCTCGTCGCGCAGCACCGTGAGCTTGTGGGTGATGAGGGGGTGATCGGCAACGTGCACGCGCATGATGTCAGCCTACGCGTCCGCCTCGTCGTCCGACGGCGCGAGCTGCCACGCCGCGGCCAGCACGACGGCGTCACTGAGCGTGCGCACGGCGTCGAGCTGGTCGACGTGCGGCGTCGAGAAGCTCACCAGGCAGAGGCCGCGTCCGTCGGGGAACTGCAGCCAGTAGTCGATCACTCCCACAGGGCGTCCGCTCAGCTCACTGGGTCCGAGGCGCCGCGTCGTGTGACGCAGCAGGGGGCCGCCAGCGGTGGATGCCGTGACGAGCTCGTCCTGCGTTCCGGTCGCGGCCGCGAGGCGGGTTCGCAGGCTCAGCATGTGGTCGTCGGCACCGGCCGGCCCGAGCTCCTGCCAGTACACCGTGACCGCCACGGCCGCCGCGGCATCCGTCGTTCGACGGGTGAGGTAGGCCATCGACCGCCCGCCGGCGCCGGCCGCCGTGCGCGCCGACTGACGCAGCCACGCGATCAGCTGCCCGCGCAGCACCGGCGCAGGAGGAAGCCCGGTCAGCTGGGCGTCGACGATCGCCTTCGCATCGGCGTCGATCGTGAGGGATGAGGTGAGATCGAGCTGGGCCCAGTCATCGCCGAGGAAGAGGTCGAGTCCCACGACGCGCTCGCCGGCGCGCAGCCCGCGCTCGGGTTGCTGCGTGATCCATGCGACGTCGTCGTCGCCGGGTTGCGGTTCGAGGGCGGCGCGCACGTCCGCCGCCGAGGCGTGAACCGGGTGCGGACCGGCGGGATCGAACACCACACGACGCAGCAGCGGCGCGTACGCGTCGAGCAGCGGCACCAGCCCGGGACCGCGTTGCAGTGCGAACTCCGCCGCGTCGCGCTCACCCGCCGCCCAGGCCGCGAGGGTCTGCGACGACGAGAAGAGGTGCAACTCCCAGCGGCGCTCGCCGTCGGGGTCGTCGGCGGCCACCGTGAGGGTCTGTGTCTGCCCGTCCGGGGTACGCATGAGGGGGATCACGACGACGTCGTGGCGCAGCGCCCGCCCGATCTCGATCGGATCGTTCGTCGCCAGGGCGGCGGCGAGGCGCTCCGAGCCCACGTCGACGGCGGGCGCGGTGGGGATCGGCGCGAGCGGATCGTCGGTCACGGTTGTCAGCCTAAAGCTCTCCGGCGCCTTCGAACTCGACCTCCGCGCGCTCGCGGAACCGCCGGTCGAGCGGACTGCGGACGTTCTCCGCGGATGCGGTCGGGTCGACGTCGTAGAGCAGGCCCATGCCCCATCGCCGTCCGCGCACGTCGCGGGCCAGGCGCGTGTCGATGTAGCCGTACTGCGGCCCGGCACCCGTGTCGTAGACGATGAAGGCCCCCGCCGCGTGCAGTGCGTCGTCCGACGCGGCCACGCGGACGCCGTCGAAGGGCGCCACCGTATTGATGAGGCGCAGAGCCACCGGGAACGAGAGCTCCGAGACCCTCATCGCGCCACCGACCAGACGATGTCCGTCACGTTCGTCAGTCCCTTCGACGCGAGGTCGCCCCCGACGATGATGTACTCCGGGGCGCCGCCGGGCATCCCGTCCAGCGGCAGGGCGTGGCGCTGCAGCACGACGGCGCCCACATCGTCGACGGTGGCGTGGACGAGTCGCTCCGCGGAGTTGACGTCGGGAAGGCCCAGGGCGCTGCGGTAGTCGCCGAAGGTGGACGGGGCCCGCGTCGACCAGGAGGCGCCGGTCTGTGCAGCGCCGTCGCCGTAGAGGCGGAAGACGTCGTCGCCCTTCGCCAGGTCGGCCACCGGCGTCGCCCAGAGACGCTCCGACTCGGCGAGCTGCTGCGGGCGCAGCCGGATGGCCTGCTGCACCGTCAGGGCGCCGAACGTCTCGGTGCCCCCGCGGGCTGCGACCTCGGCGGCGGCCTGGGCGTTGATACGGCCCGCCATCGCAACGTTCCCGACGACGCGGGCGGCGCCGCCCAGGCCGATGACGGCGAGCGCGGCGCCGACGATGCTCACGGCGGCCTCTCCCCACGTGCGGTCGCCCGTCGAGGCCAGCACGATGTTGCCGACCGCGTTGATGATCGCGGCGATGCCGGCCACGAGCAGCAATGCGGCCGCGAGTGCCTGGCCGATCACCGGGATCCACGACACCACGAGGGCGAGGATGCCGGCGATCGCGGAGATCGTACCGGCGACATCGGTGATGACGGACAGGACGTCCTTGCCCCAGTCGTCCCACCAGGAGTCGTTGAGACCGTCCTCGCTGGTGGTGTTCTGGATCTCGTCGCGAGCAGTTTCCGCGGCCCGGTCGCGGCGGGCGGCGGCGTCGAGGATCTGCTGACGAGCGACGCCTGCGGCGGCGCTGGCCTGGCGCGAATCGATGCCTGCATCGTCGGCGAGGCGCTCGTAGCGGAGGGCCTCCGCGGGATCGTCGGACGACTCCGAGAGGTGAAGGTAGCGTCGCCGCTCCCGCTGGGCGTCGACGGCGCCGTTCTGCGCCGCGTGCGCGCGCTGCAGAGCGGCGAGCGAGTCGTCCTGCGCCGATGCGAGCGCCGCCGCGTAGCCGACGAGGGCGTTGCCGGTGGCCCGATACCGTTGCTCGGCCCGAGCGATGTCGTCGGCAACCGTGCGCGCCGTCTCGCCCAGGGCGTCGACGGCCTCCGACACGGTGCCGCCGAGATCCAGGGTGCGCAGCCCGCGCACCGTGTCGCCGATGGTGTCGGCGATCTGGAGGTAGTTCCCTCCGCCCTGGCGCACCCCGTCGGGGTCGCCAGGCACGGGATCCGTCCCGAAGCCGGCCGCCGACCAGTCCGCCGGCCTCACGATGCTGCCTCCGGGCGTCGGCCACCGCCCGCCGGTGTCGAGGCGCCGACCGTCGAGGTGCCGTCCATCGCGGCGGCGAGTTCCTGGTCGGCCTGTTCGAAGGTGTCGGCGATCGCGGTCGTCGCCTCGCCGAGTCCCGAGATCGACGACGTCATCTCCTCGCGGGTGTCGTCCCACGCGTGCGCGAAGGAGCGGACCGCCTCCGCGAGTGCGTCGTGGCCGACCGCCTCCGCGGTGCGGTCGCTGCGCACGTTCGCGTTCTGGAACTCCGCGGCGATCCGCGACAGTCCCGCGCCCACCGCGCGCACCTGCTCGGTGTTCAGCTCCAGATCCGCCATCGTGTCCTCCGGAACACGAGTCTAGGTCTGCCGGTGACGGGCTTGGATGGGGAGAACTCCCCATCCGTCGCCCTACGCTGAAGGGGTGAGCCTGCCGATCCGCGTCGACGACGAGAGCGCGCTGCGTCGCGCGCTCACGCTCGCCGCCGAGGCCGGTGCCGCGGGCGAGATCCCGGTGGGTGCCGTCGTGCGGGATGCCGGGGGCACCGTGATCGGCGTCGGACGCAACCGGCGCGAGGCCACGGCCGATCCCACCGCCCACGCCGAGGTCGTGGCGCTGCGCGAGGCCGCGGCATCCCTCGGCTCCTGGAACCTGGAGGGGTGCACGCTCGCGGTCACCCTCGAGCCCTGCCTGATGTGCGCGGGGGCCATCCTGCAGGCGCACATCGGACGCGTCGTGTTCGGCGCGTGGGACGAGAAGGCCGGCGCGGCCGGGTCGGTGTACGACGTGCTGCGCGACCGGCGCCTGCCCGTGCGCGCCGAGGTGGTCGGCGGCATCCTGGAGGACGAAGCGCGGGCGCTGCTGCGGGACTTCTTCGACGCGCGCCGCTGACCCGCCCGATCGCGGGGAGCGGGTGCGCGGTCAGTCGGACGAGCTGAGGATGATCGCCTCGGTCGGCGGCGCCGGGTCTGCCGGACGGCCGATGTAGCCGACGTTCTCCAGCAGCGCCCGGCGGAAGACGGCCGGCTGCTCCAGGTGCGGCGCGTGTCCGACGCCCTCGAGCACGAGCTCGGTGACGGCACCGCCGGCCGCACGGTAGGCCTCCAGCACGTCGCGGGTCTGCGACACCATCTCCTGGGCCGGCGCGACGTCGGCACCCGGCCAGCCGGGGATCACCCCGAGCGCGCCGAGGTGGTTGAGGTCGAAGAACGACGCGTCCGAGACGATGGCGTCCGCGTCGCCGCGCACCCAGAGGATCGGGGGTTTGCGCGCGATGTCGACGATGCCCGAGGTGTCGAAGTAGCGCGGCGCCATCGTGTTGAGCACGCCGATGCTGCCGGCGGCGAACCCCGGCCAGTTCTCGCTCGCGACGCTGTCGCCGGGGTAGTTGCCCGTGGCCGTCGAGGTGGTGTTCATCGACTCGACCCAGAGGTCCTCGTGCGCGCTCGTGTAGCCGGGCGCGACGTAGCCCGAGCGGAAGACGCTCCGCGGCGACGTCGGCGCCTCGTCGGTCGTGTCGCGGTCGGTGAGCCGCTGCACGAAGTCGGGGTTCGCCGCGCCGCCGCCGCAGCCGGCGTCGTCGTCGGTGAGCCGCGATCCGTCGCGGCGGGTGCCGCCGAAGCCGTAGGGCGAGACGGGCGCCTGCAGGGTGAGCGAGAGCACCGGGTGATCGATCGCGTACTGCATGACGACACCGCCGCCCATCGACCAGCCCACGAGGTGGGCGGTGTCCAGCCCCAGCACCTGGAGCGTCGCGAACACGTCGTCGCTGAAGTCGCGGACGCCGCGCGTCGCGTCGACGGGCGTGCTCTCGGACTCGCCGAAGCCGCGGAGGTCGATGGCGATCACGCGCAGGTCGCTGGGCAGGTCCTGCATGAGCTCCTGCCAGAACAGGCTCGACGACACGTTTCCGTGGACGAGGACGACCGTCTGGTCCGCCGCGGCTGCGGTGTCGTCGCCGACCCGTTCCAGGATGCCGACGCGCAGCCGATCGGTGTCGATGATCCGGGAGGTGATGCCGTCGAGGAGCGTCATGACCGCATCCTACTCCGCCGCTCCCTGTGCATGAACAGGGTTTCAGGTGAACGCGTGGAGCGCGCCGAGCCGTGGCCCGCGCCACGCCTTCCCGGCCCGGGGCGGTGCATACGGCCCCGCCGTGCTGGTGCGCTTGCCGAGGGCGATCAGACCCTCCGCGAACCGCACGGCGGCGGCGACGCCGTCGACCACGGGAACCCCCAGTCGGCGCTCCAGCTCGGCGTCCAGCCCCGCGAATCCGGCGCAGCCGAGCACGAGCACGTCCGCGCCGTCGGCGAGCACCGCGCGTCCGGTCGCCTCGAGGGCGTCCGCGGTGCGGGCGACGTCGTCGGCGATGGCCGAGACGTGCACCTCCGCGGCACGGACCGATCGGCACCGGCCGCTCATGCCCATCGTGGCGAGACTGTCGTGGATGCCGGCGACCGCCGCGTCGACCGTGGTGACGATACCGAAGCGGTGCCCGAGCAGGCAGGCGGCGAACACGGCCGCCTCCGTGATGTCGACGACCGGCTGGCGGACGAGCTGGCGCATCCCCTCCCGGCCGTGCTCGCCGAAGCCCGCCATCACGACGGCGTCGAACGGGTCGGTGCGGCTCGCGACGGCGTCCATGACGGCCGCGGCCGTGACGAGGCTCTCGACGTACCCCTCCGCCGAGGCGGGACCCCAGGACGGGGTGACGCCCACGACGCTCGTCCCCGCCGAGGCGGCGGCCTGGCCGATCGCCGCGATGGCGGCCGTCATCGCGGCATCCGTGTTGCAGTTGACCGCCAGGATCGTCGCCGTCATCGCAGGTCGTCGTCCTCGGCCACGACGCGGCCGCGGTGGATGACGAGGCGCTGCGGGAGACGGTCCATGACGGCGGCGGTCGCGGTGTCGCCGCGGACGACGACCAGCTCGGCCGGGTCGCCGACGGCGACGCCCGGGCGCGCGCCGAGGGAGAGGCGCGGCAGGTCGGCATCGATCACCGACGCGCCGCCCCAGGTCGCGATCGCGAGGCAGTCCTCGATCAGGTCGTCGCGGGAGAACCCCTGCGTGAAGGCGAGCATCCACGTGCGCTCGAGCATGTCGCCGTCGCCCCACGGCGACCAGTAGTCGCGTTGGCCGTCCATCCCGAGCCCGACGCGGATCCCGAGCTGCAGCAGCCGCTCGATCGGGAGGTCGAGGGGGACCGACAGCGACCCCTTCGGGGCGATCGTGGTGAGGGCGACGTCGAGCTCCGCGATCTGCTCGAGCGCGCGGTCGACGCCGGGGGAGCGGTCGGCGAGCGAGAAGGCGTGCGACACGCTGACCCGTCCGGCCATGCCGAGTGCGCGGGTGCGCTCGAGCACGAGGTCGAGGGAGAAAAGGCCCAGCGAGCCGCCCTCGTGCAGGTGGATGTCGACGCCGACGCCGTGACGGTCGGCGAGGTCGAAGACGGTGTCGAGGTGGCGCACCGGGTCGCGGTCGATCTCGCACGGGTCGATGCCGCCGATGAGGTCGGCTCCCGAGCGCAGCGCGACATCGAGCAGGTCGGGCACCCCGTCCTCGAGGTGGATGCCCACCTGCGGGAAGGCGACGATCTCGACGGACGCGCGGTCGCGGTGCGCCTCGCGCGCCGCGATGACGCCCTCGAACTTCTCCAGGCCGGAGTCGGCGTCGACCTGGGCGTGGCTGCGCACCCGGGTCGCCCCCTGCGCGATCATCCGCCCGAGCGTGTAGGTCGCCCGCTCGGCGACCGACCGCTCCGCCGACCGCCAGTTCTCCCGGTCGTTCATGATGTGCGACCAGCGCGTGTCGCCCGCGGTGTTCGGGCGGAACGGCAGCCCCATCCGCGTCGAGTCGAGATGCACGTGCACGTCGCTGAACGACGGGATCAGGATGCCGCCGTCTCCGTCGACCGCGACGGCATCCGGCGCCGTCAGCGTGCCGGGTGCGCCGATCGCGCGGATGGCGTCGGCGTCGAGCAGGACGTCGGACGCGTCGGCGGCCCAGGGGCGGACGTTGCGGAGCAGAGTGAGGGGCACGGAAGGGCCTTTCGGGGTCGGGGAGGAGCGGGGCGAGGCCGGCGGGGCGAGGGGGCGGCGGCGGACCGCCCCCTCGCCGGCGCTCAGCCGGTGAACGCGACGTCGGCGAGGTCGTACTCGCCGTCGACGCGCGGCGTCCAGGTGACCTTCGGCGAGACCGCGTAGTCGGCCTCGGGGGTGAACAGCGGCACGATGTACGCACCCTGGAAGTTCGCCTCGGCGAGGTCGCGGAAGGCGGCGATGCGCTCGTCGCCCGCGACGGTGCGCTGCCTGGCGACGAGCGCCGCCGTCTCCGGGCTCTTCGCGTAGTCGTTCTGTCCTCCCGCGAACAGGTTGGTGGCGGGCATGTCGCCGTCCATGGTGGAGGGCGCCCAGGTGTTGAGGTAGAGGCCCTTCATGTCGACCGTGCTGTAGATGCGGTTCGACAGCGTGGCCTGGTCCATGCCGGAGAGGCTGACCGTGAAGCCCACCGCCTCCAGGTAGCCCGCGATCGCCTGCGCGATCTCGGCGCTCATCGGGATGCGGCCGCTGGTCGCGTACTCCAGGGGGATCGCCTCGCCGGCGTACCCGGCCTCGGCGAGCAGCGCCTTGGCGGCGGCGGGGTCGTACGCCGGTCCCGTCGCGTCCGACACGTAGCCGGTCACGTTGGCGGCGACGATCTGGTCGTTGGCGACGGCGCGGCCGCTGAGGACCGTCTTGACGAGCGCGTCACGGTCGATCGCGTGCCACACGGCCTGACGGATGCGCTCGTCCGCCAGCGGGCCGGACGTGGAGTTGACGCCGAGGAACGTGGTGCCGTTGGCCGCGCGGGAGCGCACGTCGATGCCGCTGCCCTCCGCCGACGACACCTGGTTCGGCGAGATCAGGGCGATGTCCAGGCTGCCGGAGATGACTCCGTTCAGTCGGGCCTCCTCGTCGGACACCGTCTGGAAGGTGAGGGTGTCGATCTGGGGAGCGCCGCCCCAGTAGGCGTCGTTGCGCTTGAGGACGTAGTCCACGCCGCGCTTCCAGCTCACGAAGGAGAACGGGCCGCTGCCGACGGGGGCGGCGGCGAAGCCTTCGGAGCCGAGCGCCGTGTAGACCTTCTCCGGGACGATCGACTGCGCGGTCGTGATGGACGGCCACGGCGAGAACGACGAGTTGAGGTCGAAGACCACCGTGTGGTCGTCGGGGGCGGAGACCGATTCGAGCATGCCCATGTAGCCGAGGTTGTCGGAGTCGGGCGTGTTCAGCACGGTCTCGTAGGTGAAGACCACGTCGGATGCCCTCAGCGGTTCGCCGTCCTGGAAGGTCACGTCGTCGCGAAGGGTGAACGTCCACTGCGTGAAGTCGGCGTTGGGGGTCCACGCGGTGGCCAGCGACGGCTGGATCGTGCCGTCGGCGTCGAGCACCGTGAGCTGGTCGAAGAGGTTGTAGTAGATGTTGTAGCCGGCCAGCGAGCCGTCGACGATCGGGTCGGGCGACTTCTCGGGCTCCGCGACGACGCCGATCGTCAGGTTGCGGGTCTCGGCCGTCGACGCCGAGCCGCCCGCGCAGGCGGACAGCACCAGCGCGGCGCCGGTGAGCGCGGCGGCCGCGGCGAGCGCGCGGCGGACACGGGATGAGCGGTAGGTCATGACGTTCCTCTGTTCGTTCGGGTGAGGGCAGGGGATGGTGCGGGTGGGGCATCCGCCCGCAGGCGCGGGTCGGGGATCGGGATGGCCGCGAGCAGCGTGCGCGTGTACTCGTGGCGGGGATCGTCGAAGATCTGGTCGCGCTCGCCGATCTCGACGATGCGTCCCTGTCGCATCACCGCGACGCGGTCGGAGAGGAGGCGGACGACGGAGAGGTCGTGCGCGATGAACAGATAGGACAGCGCGTGGGTGCGCTGCAGGTCCTGCAGGAGGTTGATGACCTGCGCCTGCACCGACACGTCGAGGGCGGAGACGGGCTCGTCGAGCACGAGCACCTCCGGCTCCAGCGCGAGGGCGCGCGCGATGCCGATGCGCTGACGCTGGCCGCCGGAGAACTGCGCGGGCGTGCGCCGCAGCGACTCGGCGCCGATCCCGACGCTCTCCAGCAGCTCGACGACGCGGTCCTTCGAGTAGCGCCCCACGATCGTGAGCGGCTCGGCGACGATGTCGTGCACGCTCAGTCGCGGATCCAGCGACGAGTACGGGTCCTGGAACACCAGCTGCACGCGGTTGCGCAGCCGCCGGCGCTGCAGCGGGGGCAGATCGTCGATGCGATGCCCCAGGATGCGGATGTCGCCGGATGCCGGGGTGTTGAGCCCGAACACGGTGCGCACGAGCGTCGACTTCCCGCAGCCGGACTCGCCGACCAACCCCAGGGTCTCCCCGCGGTGCAGTGTCAGCGAGACGCCGTCGACGGCGTCGACGACGTGGCGGCGGCGCCATCCGGTGCGCCGCGTGAATCGCACGTGCAGGTCGTCGATCTGCAGGACGGGTTCGGCGTCGCTCATCCGGCGACCTCCTCGGCGAGGGCGGAGACGTCGTCCGCGTGGTGGCAGGCGGAGGCGTGATCGGGCGCGACCAGGCGCAGGGCGGGCCGTTCGGCGGTGCACAGCGCCGACTTCGCGGGCAGCTCGCAGCGCGGCGCGAAGGGGCATCCGTGCGGGCGTGCCGCCGGCTGCGGGGGAGAGCCCGGGATCGCGTAGGCGCGCCCGGCCGCGCTCTCGGAGGTCAACAGGCTCGCGAGCAGGCCGGCCGTGTAGGGATGGCGGGGCGCGGCGAACAGGTCCCACACCGTCCCGCTCTCCACGATGCGGCCCGCGTACATGATCACGATCCGGTCGGCGGTCTGCGCCACCAGCCCCAGATCGTGCGTGATCAGGGCCATCGCCGCACCGGTGCGCTGTCGCGCCTCGGCCAGCAGCTGCATGATCTGCGCCTGGATGGTGACATCGAGCGCCGTCGTGGGCTCGTCGGCCACCAGGAGATCGGGGTCGTGGGCGATCGCGGCGGCGATGACGGCGCGCTGGCGCATGCCCCCGGACCACTGGTGGGGATAGGCGCGGGCGCGCGCCGCGGCATCCGGCACGCCGACCGCGCTCAGCAGCGCGGCGGCGCGCCGATCGGCCTCGGCGCGGCTCACGCCGTCGCCGTGCCGTCGCACGGCGCGGGCGATCTGGGCGCCCACGCGCTTGACCGGGTTGAGCGCGGTCATCGGATCCTGGAACACCATCGCGAGGCGGCGTCCGCGCAGCTCGCGCAGACGGCGCTCGCCGGCGGCCAGCAGGTCCTCGCCGCGGTAGTCGACCCGTCCGGAGAGCACCTCGACGCCGGCGTGGAGGAGCCCCAGCACCGCCGCCATCGTCAGGCTCTTGCCCGAGCCCGACTCGCCGACCACGCACAGCACCTCGCCTTCGGCGATCTGGAAGGAGACGCCGTCGACGAGACGCACCTCGCGTCCGTCGGCGTCGCGCGTGCCGACGACCAGGTTTTCGACGCTCAGCAGCACATCCCGGGTCATGCGCGGGCCTTCTTCCGTCGGCGGAGGGTGGACAGGTCGCGCTCGGCGGTGAAGCGCTGGCTCACGAGGTTCGTGCCGATCACCACGAGGAAGATCGCGATGCCGGGGATCAGGGCGAGGTACGGCGCCTCGCGCACGTACTTCTGCCCCTCGCTGATGAGCAGTCCCCAGGAGGGCGTCGGGGCCTGCACGCCCAGCCCGAGGTAGTCGAACGACGACGTGAGCAGCAGCACGCCGCCGATGTCGGCCGAGGCGAGGATGAGCACCTGCACGCCGACATGCGGCGCGATGTGGGTCGACACGATCCACTGGGCGGTGGCGCCCTGGATGCGCGGCGCGACCACGAAGTCGCGGCTCTTCAGCGACATCGCGGTGCTGCGTGCCACGCGGGCGTAGCCGACCCAGTAGGTCGCCGCGAGTGTGATGACCATCAGCCAGACGCTGGGGCCCAGTGCCGCGGACAGGGCGATGAGCACGAGGATGATCGGCATCGCCAGCTGTACGTCCGCCCAGCCCATCAGCAGGTTGTCGAGTCGTCCGCCCGCATACCCCGCGATCATGCCGACGACCATGCCGATGAAGGCGTTGATGGCGACGACGAACAGCACGATGCCCAGCGACACCTGCCCGCCGAGCGCCAGCCGGCTCGCGAGGTCGCGGCCCAGCATGTCGGTGCCCAGCAGGTGCGCGCCGTCGGTGAAGGGACGGATGAAGGAGGCGGACAGATCCTGTGCGTAGGGGTCGCTGCCGGGCAGCAGGGGCACGATCAGGATGAAGGCGGCGACGACGGCGAGGATGCCGATGCCCACCCATTCGGCCGCCCGCAGGCGGGGCCACGTGAACCGTGCGGCGGTGTCGGCAGGCGGAGCGGGCGTGACCGTCTCGGCGGGCGACGCGGGCGGCGAAGCGATGGGCGCGGTCATGCGAGGTGCCTCACTCTCGGGTCGACCAGAGCGCTCAGGACGTCCACGAGCGCGTTGGAGAGGATGAACAGGGCGGCCACGACGATGAGGCCGGACTGCACGACCGGGAAGTCGCGGGCGTAGACGGCGCTCAGCATGAGCTGGCCCAGCCCGGGCCAGGCGAAGACGTTCTCCACGATGACCAGACCGCCCAGGAACGAGCCGAGGCTGATGCCCGCGATGGTCATCACCGGCAGCACCGCGTTGGGGAGCATCTCCGACACCACCACGTGGAACCGGCTCTCGCCCCGGGCGTAGGCCGTGCGGGCGTAGTCGAGTCGGGACTGCTCGCCCAGCGCGTTGTCGAGCAGCCGCAGGTACACCACGAACTGCGCCGTGGCGATGGTGGCGGCCGGCATGATGATCGCGAGCGGATCGCGGTTGCCGAGCGAGGGCAGCATCCCGAGCGCGACGGAGAACACGAGCACGAGCAGCAGTCCGAAGAAGAAGTCCGGGATGGCCTGTCGGGCCGCACCGACGGTCAGCAGGGTGGTGCGCAGGGCCCGGCTGCGGGTCAGGTGGACGGCGACGGCCGCGACGGCGGCCAGGATCACACCGGCCACCAGGCCCACCGCGCCGAGCTGGAGCGACGCCGGCACCCGTTCCAGGACGAGCTGCATCGACGGCACGCCGCTCTGACGGTACGAGTCGCCGAAGTCGCCGCGGGTCACGATGCCGACGAGGTAGTCGAGGTACTGCTTCCACAGCGGCTGGTCGAAGCCGAGGCTCGCGTTGAGCGCGTCGATCTGCTCGCGCGAGGCGTTCTCGCTGAGCAGGAGCGCCGCCGGGCTGCCGCTCAGCCGGCCCAGGGCGAACGCGATCGTCACGACGACGAAGATCGTCGACAGGGCCTGAATCAGTCGTCCTACGACCAGTCGTGCCATCGGCTTCTCCTCTCCGTCATCAATCTGGGATACAGAATCCGCCACTTCTGTTACGGCGATGTGTCCCGCGGTTTCGGTGCAGTGAACTCTTTCGCGCATCGCGATCGGTCTCCGAGTGTGCTTTTGTGCCGTTTTTGCGCGGTTCTTCGTGCATCGCGATGACCCTGTGGGTGTTGTGAGCGGGAGTCGGGGTGATGTGACCGCGGTGGCCTCGTTCTACATTTGGGATACCAAAAGGAGATCCGATGACGACACTCACCCTGACCTCCGACGACGTGGAGGCGCTCGCGGATGCCGACGGCATGCGCGAGGCGATGGCGGCGGCCCACCGGGCGCTGCGCACCGGACGCGCCGTGCAGCCGCGGCCGCACGCGCTCCCCGCTGCCGCCGACCGGACGGCGGACGCCCCGACCGTCGTGCCGATGAGCGCGATCTCCGAAGAGCTCGGGATGTTCGCCGTCAAGGTGCTCGCCGACGCCCCGCGCAACCGGTCGGTGGGACTGCCCGCCCAGCGCTCGACCGTCGCGGTCTTCGACGCGGCGACGGCCGAGTGCGTCGCCATGATCGACGGACGGGCGCTCACCCGCATCCGCACCGCCGCCGTCACGGCACTCGCGACCGACGTCCTCGCGGATCCCGCGGCGCACGTTGCCGCCCTCATCGGGGCCGGTCCGCTCGCCGCCGAGCACGCCCGCGCGCTCATGCGCGTGCGCCCCTTCGCGGAGCTGCGCGTGTGGTCGCGCAGCGCTCCGCGCGCCGCCGAATGCGTCGCGGCGCTGCGCGCCGACGGCATCCCCGCCGTGACGACAGACAGTCGCGAGGGCGCTCTGGAGGACGCCGACGTGGTCTGCACGCTCACGCCCGCGGAGCAGCCGTTCCTGGCGCGTCGGATGCTGCGCGCCGACGTGCACCTCAACGCGGTCGGCTCGCCGCCGCGGCCGATGTTCAGCGAGGTGCAGGCGGACGTCTTCGCCCACGCGCGTACCGTCGTGGTCGACGATCCGGCGGTCGCCCTCGCCGAATCGGGCAACGTGCGCGGCGCGTGCGACGCGGGTGCGCTCGATCCGGCGGATCTGGTCCCGCTCGGCGACGTGCTCGACGTTCCGCCCCTCCGCGGCCGCGGCGGGCTCACGGTCTTCAACTCCGTGGGCCTCGGCATCCAAGACCTCTACGCGGCGCACCTGCTGTGCGGGCGCGCGAGCGTCGTCGGCGCTGGCACAATGGTCGCGATCCGCTCATGAGCGCGCGTGCCGCCCTGGTCCGCCCGTGACGGGATCGCCGTGAGCGGCACCGTGAGGGGAGACGGCATGTCCGAGGCGCAGGATGCAGCCGACGACTCCCTGGCGGCGACGGCGTACCGCCGCATCCGCACCGCCATCATCCTGGGGCGCTACGCCGACGGCGCCGCGATCACCGAGGGGCGCCTGGCCGACGAGTTGCAGATGTCGCGCATCCCGGTGCGGGCCGCGATCCTGCAGCTCGGCGTCGACGGGTTCCTCGCGACGGCGCCGCGCCGCAGCGCCCGGATCGTCGGGTGGGACCGGCGCTCGATCGACGAGCTGTTCGACGTGCGGCTGAGCCTCGAGACGCTCGCCGCGCGCCTCGCGGCCCAGAACGCCGGCCGGGGCGCCCCCGTGGAGGTGTTGGACCGGGCTCTCGCGTCGGCCCATGAAGCGGTCACGAGCGGCGAGCGGCTCGCGATCGCCGAGGCCCACGCCGCCTTCCACGCCCGCATCGTCGAGATGGCCGACAGCACCCTGCTCACCTCCCTCACCCGCGTCGTCAGTGGACGGCTCGTGTGGCTCTTCTACCTGACCGGCGTCGGCCGCGACGCCCGGGAGCAGTCCCACGAGCACGACGAGCTGCTGGCGGCCATCGCGGACGGCAACGCCCGCCTCGCCGAGAGCCTCGCCTTCAGTCACATCGAGAAGGGCCGCGCCCCGTCGATGCGGCTCATCCTGAACGAGCCCCGCGACTGAGACCCCTCCGAGACTGAGACCCCCGCGGCGGGCTCCCGGGGCGGGTGGTTCCTCTGCGAGGATGGGGGCATGGCCTCTCCGCTTCCCTCGATCGCGATCCTCGGTGCCGGCTCGATGGGAGGTGCCATCCTGCAGGGCCTCGTCCGCTCGGGCGCGGCGCCCCGCGTGATCGTGACCAACCGCACGGCGGCCAGCGCCGCGCCGCTGGCAGCGCTGGACGGCGTGACGAGCCTCTCCCTCGAGGAGGATGCCGCCGCCAACACCACGGCCGCCGCCGCGGCGGACATCGTGCTCATCGGCGTCAAGCCCGTGATGGTCCCGGACCTGCTGCGCGAGATCGCTCCGGTCCTGCGACCGGGCACGATCGTGGTGAGCCTCGCCGCGGGTGTGACGCTCGCGACCTTCGCCTCCATCGTGGGCGAGGACGTCGCCGTCATCCGGTCGATGCCGAACACCCCCGCGGTGGTCGGCAAGGCCGTCACGGGACTGTCGGCCGGTGCCGCGGCATCCGCCGACGACCTCTCCCTCGTGCGCCGACTGTTCGAGACGTGCGGCGTGGTGATCGAGGTCCCGGAGTCGCAGATCGACGCGCTGTCGACGATCTCGGGGTCGGGTCCCGCCTACGTGTTCCTGCTGATCGAGGAGCTCGCCGAGGCGGCCCGTGGAAAGGGCTTCTCCGACGCGGACGCCCGCCTCATGGCCGAGCAGACCTTCATCGGCGCTGCGGCGCTCCTGGACGCCACGGGCGAGGATCCCGCAGAGCTGCGCCGCCGGGTGACCAGCCCGAAGGGCACGACCGAGCGCGCCATCGCGGTGCTGCAGGGCGCGCGCCTGGACGGCGTCTTCGCGGAGGCGACCGACGCCGCTCTCGCCCGCGCGAAGGAGATGGCCGCCGGCGCCTGACCCCTCGCCGCCCCCTCCCCGCGCCCGCGCCCCTCGCCCGCGAGAAACCACCTTCGGCGCGAGAAACCACCACCGCAGGTGTGTGTCGTCGCCGTTGTGGTTTCTCACCACGGTCGGTGAGGGAGAGCGCGGGGCGTCTGGCGCAGGCTCGCCAGTCCGGCGCGGTCGCGCGGGCGGACGAGCCGCACCCCAGCGCGCTGCAGGGCGGTCGCCAGCGGCTCGACCCGCACCGCATCCGCCATCTCCCAGCGCGCGACGGGATGCCCCGCGCGGCGCAGCCGGTCTTCGCGGCGCTTCTCGTCGCGGAAACGCCGCGCGGCGTCCGCGGGCGCGTCGCCGTCGCCGATGCCGTACTTGCCCCAGCCGTCGCTCTCGCCCACCGTGCGGCTCGACGGGAACAGGAAGTCCGTGCGGTCGGTGACCCCCTCGTAGCGGAACTCGGCCTGCAGCACCGGGTCTTCGAAGCCGCACCAGCGGATGACGGCGCGGCTCACGCTCTCGCCGGGCGACTCGGCCCGCGCGTCCGCGTGCGCCCAGGCCCACGCCAGCCGCGCGACGCCCCGGCGGGAGGCCTGCGACGCGGCCCGCTCCCGGAGGTCGTCGACGACGAGCGCGCCGCCCTGTCGGGGCGAGATCGCGGCATCCACGACGGCGAGCGCCTGCGCGGGTGGGAGCACGCGGGCGAGGTCGATGACGGCATCCGTCGGCGACGTGCACAGGATGCCGTCGACCGGCACGACCTCCCGCGCGTCGGTGCTGGTGTGCACGCACACGTCGCCGAACCGGCGGGACGCCGTGCGGTCCGGATCGAACACGTGGATGTCGCGCGTCTCGCCGAACAGCGGCAGGCCGAGCAGCACCGCGGCGGACTCCAGGCACAGCACAGCATCCGGGTGGACGAGCGCGAAGGCGTGCACCCGCAGCGCGTACCGCTGCCACGGCGCCAGCCGCGCCGCCGCGGCGGCATCCACGTACACGCCGCGGCGCACCCGCGCGAAGCCGGGACCGGCCAGCGCCAGCCGCAGCACGCGGGCCTCGGCGGAGGTGACGAGCGGGAGCGGTGACCGGGTGATGGCGCGGTCGGTCAGCAGGTGCGGCATCCGCAGATCATGCCCCGCCACCCGCGGCGCCGCGCGCTCGTCCCCACCCTCCCCGCCGCCACCCCTTCCCACCCCCGCCTGGGGAGGAGCCCCCGCGCCGCCGCGAGAAACCACCGGCGAGCCGAGAAAGCACGCACGGCAGGGTTTCTCGCGCCGCAGATGGTTTCTCGCGGGCGCGGATGCCGCGGTCAGCGGTCGAGGGAGGCGAAACGCTCGATGTCGCTGTTGGTGCCCGACACGATGATGAGGTCGTGGTTGGTGACCACGGTGTCGGCCTCGGCGTAGCGGAACGGTTTGCCCGGGCTCTTCACCCCGACCACCGTCACGCTGTACTTGGAGCGCACGCCCGACTCGTTCAGGCCGATGCCGCGGATGAACTTCGGCGGATACATCTTGGCCAGCACGAAGTCGTCGTCGAAGCGGATGAAGTCGAGCATCCGGCCGCTGACGAGGTGCGCGACCCGCTCACCGGCCTCGCGCTCGGGGTAGATGACGTGGTTCGCTCCGACGCGGGCGAGGATCTTGCCGTGCGACTGCGAGACGGCCTTGGCCCAGATCTGCGGCACCTTGAGGTCGACCAGGTTCGCCGTGATCAGCACGGATGCCTCGATGGAGGATCCGACCGCGACGACGGCCACCTGGAAGTCCTGGGCGCCGATCTGCTTGAGCGCCTCGATGTTCTTGGCGTCGGCCTGCACCGTGTGCGTCACGCGCTCGGACCACTTCTGCACGAGCTCGAGGTTGTCGTCGATCGCGAGCACCTCGCGATCGAGTCGGTCGAGCTCGCCGGCGCACGCGGCTCCGAAGCGGCCGAGGCCGATCACCAGGACGGGAGCATCGCTCCGGATCTGCTCAACCAACGATCGGCCTTTCGACGGGCAGCGAGTAATGCTGCGATCGGCTCGTCGCGGCCACGGCCGCAGCGAGAGTGACGGTACCCACACGCCCCATGAACATCGTCGCCGCCATGACGTAGACGGCGAGGTCGGGGAGGTCTTGCGTGATGCCCGTGGACAGTCCCACGGTGGCGAAGCCCGAGACCACGTCGAACAGCACGTATTCGACCGGATATCGCGTGATCTGGGCGATCGTGATGGTCGACACCGCGACGATCGTCGACCCCCACGCGACGACGGACAGCGCGACCCGCTGCACGTCGCTGGGGATGCGGCGGCCGAAGGCCTGCACGCTCGGGCGCCCCTTCGCCTCCGACCAGACGGCGAGGGCGAGCACGGCGAGCGTGGTCACCTTGATGCCGCCGGCGGTGGATGCCGAGCCGCCCCCCACGAACATGAGCATCGAGCCGACCACCAGCGACGATCCGTGCAGCTCGCCGATGTCGACGATCGAGAAGCCGCCCGAACGCGTCATGGCCGACAGGAAGAAGGCCTGGAAGGTCGTGTCCCAGGCATCCATCCCGCCGAACGTCTTCGGGTTGTCGTACTCGAGCAGCAGGAAGACGGCGGCGCCGACGAAGAACAGGATCACCGTCGTGATGAGGGTGAGCTTGGCGTGCAGCGACCAGCGGCGCACGTGCAGGTGGTGGCGCCACAGCGCGAAGATCACGGGGAAGCCGATCGAGCCGAGGAAAACCCCCGCCATGAGCAGCGTGAGCAGCACGTAGTTGGTGGCGAACGGGGCGATGCCCTCGGCGTTGGGGGCGAATCCGGTGTTGGTGAAGGCCATCGCCGCGTAGTACGGCGCCTCCCACAGGGCGCTGAGGGGGTCGACGCCGCTGGCCAGCAGCGACGGGTAGAGCAGCACCGCGAGGCCCGCCTCGATCACGAGCGTCGACAGCGCGACGGTCGCCAGCAGCTGACCCACCTCGCCGAGCCGCACGGTCTGGCCCTCGTTGACCGGGCCGCCGTGGGCGCGCAGCGGGTTGGTGTCTCCGGCGGCGATCAGCTTCGCCCGCAGGCCGAGCCGCTTGGAGATGACGAGTCCGAGGATGGAGGCCAGGGTCAGCACGCCCATCGCGCCGACGTTGACGCCGACGTAGACGAGCACGTGTCCGAACGCGCTCCAGTGGGTGCCCATGTTCACGGTCGACAGGCCGGTCACGCAGATGGTCGACACGGCCGTGAACAGCGCGTCGGCGAAGGGGGTGACCCGGCCGTCGGCGGATGCCGCGGGCAGGGAGAACAGGGCGGTGAACAGCAGGATGAGCGCCAGGAAGATGCCCACGGCGAAGCGGGAGGGCGACGAGGTCGTCGCGTCGCGGAGGCCGTCCCAGGCCGCGCTCATCGATGCGCGCAGGGAGCGCCACGCACGGGCACCGACGGTGTCGCCCGTCATGGTCCGCCCCTCTCTGCCCAAGAACCGTTGTCATGGTACTCCGGAGCGCGGCGCGGGCTAACCTATCGTCATGGCGGACATCTTCGACGTGATCGCCGACGGCACCCGTCGGGACATCCTGCAGCTGCTGCGCGAGCGTGCGTCCGCGGGCGAGCGCGGGACGAGTGTCTCGCACATCGTCACCGAGCTCGGGGTCAGCCAGCCGACGGTCTCGAAGCACCTCAAGGTGCTCCGCGAAGCCGAACTCGTCACGGTCCGCGAAGAGGGCCAGCACCGTTTCTACAGCCTGTCGCCGGCGCCGCTGGACGCCGTCGACGACTGGCTCGTGCCGTTCCTCGACGAAGACCTCGTGGCCGCGCCGGCGGGCGCCTCGACCCTGCCCGAGCCCGCGGTGGCCGCCGCCGATCTGGTCGGGCGGGCCGCGGCATCCGCGAAGCACGCCTGGGACACCGCGCTCAAGCGTCTTCCCGGCCGCTGAGCGGTGCGGGGCGTCACCGTCCTGCTCATCCGTCACACGGATCACACGGGTTTACACGCGGCGCACCGAGACCCTAATGTTGTTCCACAGCAATGCGGAGGCACCGCATCGGGGATCGGTGGGGGAATCGGGATGCCGGACCTTTCTGACGTGCGTTTTCTGACGGTCGCCGAGGTGGCCGACATCATGCGTGTGTCGAAGATGACCGTGTACCGGCTGGTGCACGCCGGAGAGCTGCCCGCGGTGCGCTTCGGGCGCAGCTACCGCGTGCCCGAGACGGCCGTCACCGACGCCGTGCGACGTCCCATCGCCGACGTCGGCTAGACTGATCCGAGGGCATTTTTCGAGATGCCCGTTCCCGGACGCGGCCATCCGCGTCCAGACCCCTGACATAGTGAGGTTTTCCGTGGGTTCTGTCATCAAGAAGCGCCGCAAGCGCATGGCGAAGAAGAAGCACCGCAAGCTGCTTCGCAAGACTCGCCACCAGCGCCGCAACAAGAAGTAATTCGTCGCGGCACGCTGCAAAACGACACCGAGCGCCTGTCTCCGAGATCTTCGATCCGGGACGGGCGCTTCGTGTCTGCCCGCCCGCCGGAGTGGGGCAGGATGGATGCCGTGACCACCCTCACGATCATCTCCAAGCCCGACTGCCACCTCTGCGACGTCGCACGGGAGATCGTCGAGACCGTGGTCGCCGACCTGCCCGAGGATGCCGTCGAGGTCGAGGAGCTGTCGATCCTCGACGACCCCGCGCTGTATTCGCAGTGGTGGGAGAAGATCCCCGTGGTGCTCATCGACGACCGGCTGCACGCGCACTGGCGCCTGTCGCCCGATCGGCTGCGTGCGGCGCTCGAGGACGCCGCCGCACCGGCATCCCCCGTCCCTCCCACCCCCGAGGAGTCCGCATGATCCGCCATGTCGTCGCGTGGAAGCTGAAGAGCGAAGACCCCGTCGAGAAGGCCGCGCAGGCGCAGAAGATCTCCGCCGACCTGCTGGCCCTGCGCGGCGTGGTCCCCTCGATCATCGAGATCGCCGTCGGCCCGGACGTCGTCGGCGGCGCGAACTGGGACGTCGCGCTCGTCGCGGACTTCGCCGACCAGGCCGGACTCGACGCCTACCAGACCCATCCCGACCACCAGGCGGTCGTCGGCTACGTGCGGGCGGTCGTCGCCGACCGGGTCGCGGTGGATCTCGAGGTCTAGCAGGCTCCGCCGCGTAGCCTCCGGCGCAGCGCATCGATCCCGTCCGCGCTCAGGCCGCCCGTGGCGAGGTAGTCCGCGGCCCCTCCGTGCGTGCGGTCGATCCAGTCCAGGGCCGCGCGGATCGCGCTGGGCGGGGTCTCGGTGACGAGCGTGCGCAGGGCCGGGGTGAGCGGCATCCCGAGCGACGAGATCATCGCCAGCATGCCGTCGGCCCAGGCGCCGGCGAGGTGCTGCTGCGACGCGGCGTAGTCGGCGACGACCGCGTCGCGCTCGACCCCCGCGGCGTCCAGGAGGAGGGCGACGGTGACGCCCGTGCGGTCCTTGCCTGCGGTGCAGTGCACGAGCACGGCCGTGGGCTCGTCGTCGCGGGAGGCGCCGACCCGGCGGGCCACCTCGGCGAAGGATGCCGCGCCGTGCTGCAGCATGCCCACGTACAGCTGGTCGAGGGTCGGCAGCTGGGCGAGCGCGTGCTCCACGAGCGCGGGGTCGGCCGCGCCGCCGGAGGCCAGCACCCGCTGCGCCATCTCGGCCATCGCTCCCTCCAGAAGCGACAGCTCGAGGATCTCGATCGGGCGCGACGGCGGGAGCCGGTCGGGAGCCGCACGGCGCTCGTCGGGCGTGCGGAAGTCGGTGACGACGCCGATCGGGCTGTCCGCGAGCGCCTCCAGGCCGGCGTCGGTCAGCCGGTCCAGCGCGGCGGAGCGGTACAGCACGCCGGCTCGCGTCGTGCCGCCTCCGATCAGCGGCATCCCACCCGTGTCGCGGAAGTTGTGCAGTCCCTCGATCGCGTGTGCCACGGCATCCAGCCTAGGCCCGCGTGTTCGAGGGGCCGGTTCAGGGCGCCAGGCGCGTGGGGCCGCGGAAGAGGAAGGTGACCTCGCGGATGGAGTCCTGTCCGAGCATGAGCATCAGCACGCGCGCGAGGCCCATGCCGAAGCCGCCGTGGGGCGGGATGCCGTAGCGGAAGAAGTCGAGGTAGTGCTCGAGGCCCTCCAGTGACAGGCCCTTCTCGAGCGCCTGCGCCTCCAGCACGTCGATGCGGTGCTCGCGCTGCGCGCCCGTGGTGATCTCGGTGCCCTGGAACAGCAGGTCGTAGCTGTTCGTCAGCCCGGTCTCGGGGTTGCGCATGTGGTAGAACGGGCGGATCTCGGGGTGGTAGTCGGTGATGAACACGAACTGGTGCCCGAAGGTCTCCCGCACATGCGCCGAGATCTGACGCTCGCCCTCGGGGTCGAGGTCGCCGTCGGTGCGGGGGATGTCGTAGCCGCGCGCCGCCACGATCTCGCGGGCCTCGGCCAGCGGGATGCGCGGGAAGGGGAGCGTCGGCACGACGACGTCGATGTCGAACAGCTCCTTGATCTCGTCGCCGTGCTTGTCCTTGACGGCCTGGAACGCGGCGGCCAGCAGCTCCTCCTGCATCGCGGCGACGTCCTCGTAGGAGTCGATCCAGCTGATCTCGGCGTCGATCGAGGTGAACTCGGTCGCGTGGCGGCTCGTGAAGCTCGGGTCGGCGCGGAACACGTCGCCGATCTCGAACACCTTGCCGAAGCCGGCGGCCTGCGCCATCTGCTTGAAGTGCTGCGGGCTCTGCGCGAGGTAGGCCGTCTGGTCGCCGAAGTACTCCAGGGCGAACAGCTCGGCGTTGCCCTCGGCGGGCGTGGACATGAGCTTGGGGGAGTGGATCTCGACGTAGTCGCGCTCGATCCAGTAGGTGCGCATCGCGTGCTCGAGCGTCGTCTGGATGCGGAAGACCAGGTTGTTGCGGCGCTGGCGCAGGTCGATGAAGCGCCAGTCCATGCGCTTGTCGAGGCCGCTGTCGGCGGCGATCGGCGTCTCGGGCAGGGCCGCGGCGGCGATCTCCAGGGTGGCGATCTTGATCTCGACGCCGCCGAGCTTGACCCGCTCGTCGTGCTTGAGCTGACCGGTGACCGTCAGGAAGGTGCCCGTCGACAGCTCCGAGATCAGCGCGGTGAGCGCGAGGGCCGCGGCATCCTGCTCGGCGCCCGTCGATTCGAGGAGAGCCGGGTCGGGACGGGTCGCGGGGTTCACGAGCTGGACGGCACCGGTCTCGTCGCGGAGGATGACGAACTGCACCTTCTTCTGGTCGCGGACGGTCTCCACCCATCCGGACACCGAGACGGTGCCGTCTTCGCGGGACTGCAGCTGGCTGACGAGGGTGCGTTCACTCACGAGGGATCAGTCTACGTGGAGCGGCGTTTCGACTCGCTGCGCTCGCT